>NZ_JANADK010000001.1:1237857-2475714 GCF_024199795.1 Bradyrhizobium sp. CCGB01 | reverse complement strand
GTCATGCCGCCGCGGGTGGTCAGGATGCCTTCGGCGGCGTGCATGCCGTGGATGTCTTCCGGGCTGGTCTCGATGCGGACCAGAATGACCTTGCGTCCGTCGCCCTGAAGCTTGGCCGCCTCGTCCGAGGAGAACACGATCTCGCCGGAGGCCGCACCCGGCGAGGCCGGCAGGCCGGTCGCGATGACGTCGCGCTTGGCGTCGGGGTCGATGGTCGGATGCAGCAGCTGGTCGAGCGAGGCAGGATCGATCCGCGTCACCGCTTCTTTCTTCGAGATCAGGCCTTCATTGGCGAGCTCGACCGCGATGCGCAAGGCCGCCTTGGCGGTGCGCTTGCCGCCGCGGGTCTGGAGCATCCACAGCTTGCCCTGCTCGACCGTGAACTCCATGTCCTGCATGTCGCGGTAGTGCTTCTCGAGCAGCGTGTAGATCCGCGTCAGCTCCTTGAAGGCTTCCGGCATCGCCGCTTCCATCGAGGCCTTGTCGGAGCCGGATTCCTTGCGCGCTTCCTCGGTGATGTCCTGCGGCGTGCGGATGCCCGCCACCACGTCCTCGCCTTGCGCGTTGATCAGGAATTCGCCGTAGAGCTTGCTCTCGCCGGTCGAGGGATTGCGGGTGAAGGCAACGCCGGTCGCCGACGTCTCGCCCATGTTGCCGAACACCATGGCCTGTACGTTGACCGCGGTGCCCCAGGATTCCGGAATGTCGTGCAGCTTGCGATAGGTCACCGCGCGCGCGTTCATCCAGGATGAGAACACCGCGCCGATCGCACCCCAGAGCTGGTCGTGCGGGTCCTGCGGGAATTCCTTGCCGGTCTCGCGCGCGACCGCGTCCTTGTACTTGCCGACCAGACCGACCCAGTCCTCGGCGGTGAGGTCCGTATCGAGCGTATAGCCCTGGCTGTCCTTGAAGGTGTCGAGGATTTCCTCGAAGTGATGATGCTCGAAGCCGAGCACCACGTCCGAATACATCGTGATGAAGCGGCGATAGCTGTCATAGGCGAAGCGGCGGTCGCCCGACAGTTCTGACAGCGCTTCGACGGTCTCGTCGTTGAGGCCGAGGTTGAGCACGGTGTCCATCATGCCCGGCATCGAGGCGCGCGCGCCGGAGCGCACGGAGACGAGCAACGGGTTCTTCGAATCGCCGAACACCTTGCCGGTCAACTTGCCGACATAGTCGAGCGCCTTCTCAACCTGCGACTGCAACTCCTTCGGGTAGGACTTGTCGTGCGCGTAGAAATAGGTGCAGACCGAGGTCGGAACGGTGAAACCCGGAGGCACCGGCAGGCCGAGATTGGCCATCTCGGCGAGGTTGGCGCCCTTGCCGCCGAGCAGGTCGCGCATTTCCGAGCGGCCCTCGGCCTTGCCGTCCCCGAAGGTGAACACCCATTTGCCGGCCTTGGCCGCCACAGGCGCCGCCTTCTTTGCCGCGGGCTTCGGCGCGACCGGCTTGGTCACGGCCTTTGCAGCGACTTTGGCGGCGGGCTTTGCGGCCGGCTTGGCTCCGGCCTTCTTAGCTGCCTTGGCGACCGGCTTCGGCGCGCTCTTGGCCAGCGCCTTGCGGGCTGGCGGCGCAGCTTTCGCGGCGGCGGAGGACTTTGATTTCGCTGGTATTTTCTTAGGCTTCGAGGCGGCTTTGGCCATAGCTTGCACACAACCTGCGAGAGGAAGGGGAAATCGCGGGCCTTACACCACTTTGGGAGGGCCCGCGCAAGTCGAAGAGTTCCGGAAAATGAAGGCCTAGAGATGGAGCCACTTCAACAATCCGAGCCCGATCGCACCATTTATGATGAGGAAGATGGCGACGATCAGGTTCAGCAGGCGCGGCATGATCAGGATAAGCACGCCCGCAAGCAGCGACAGAAGCGGCGAGATGTGGGCGACGGTGATGTGCATGAATTGTCTTTCTGTGCGTTAAGGCGAATCGCGGCCAGATCATAGCGGACCGGGTTCCGCGGGTAGAGACGCACAAGCGCCGCCTGGGTTCCCCCCTTCGCGAAAACTGCCCGAAAATGCCGCGAATGCGGCAGGGCATTTTCCGGAACATCGTGCGCGTCGCAGCATTGGCAACCGGTCGCGCCAGTGGCGCTTCCCGAAAACCTTCTCGAAGGAGTTGTCCATGCGGAACAGGATTCTTGCTCTTGCAGCGCTCGCGGCCGCGATTGGCTCGCCCGTCGCGGCGCAGGCGCAAAGCGGTGTCACGGTGGGACGCGCGCCCGTCGTGGTCGACAGCAGCCCTACAATTGCGGTCGATCAGCGGCCGGCCTTCCGCGAATATGTCGTCGAACAACGTGTGCCGGCCTTCCGTATCCCGGATCGCGTGGTGGTCGGCTCTACGTTACCCGAGACCGGCATCACCTATTATGACGTGCCGCAACGTTTCGGCGCCACCACCTATCGCTACACCGTCGTGAACGGCGAAACCGTGCTGGTCGAGCCGCGCTCGCGACGCATCGTCGAGGTGATGGACTAGCGAGATGATGAACTAATCAGTCCAACTCGATGTCCGGCGCGTCACTTCAATCAGGCTGGCGCGAGCAGTGTTAATCGGACATCAGGCCCCGCCCGGTATCCCCCCGCCGGGCGGGGCTTTTTTTGGCCGTCATTCCGGGGCGCGCGAAGCGTGAACCCGGAATCTCGAGATTCCGGGTTCGATGCTTCGCATCGCCCCGGAATGACAGTGATGTTGCCGCGCGAGCGCGCCTCAATCCTGGATCTTTGAGAAATCCGCGACCGCGCGCGTGGCGCTGCGGATCTCGTTGAGCAGCTTCAGGCGGTTCTCGCGCACCTTCGCATCGTCGTCGTTGACGCGCACCTTGTCGAAGAACGCATCGACCGGCGGACGCAGCTTTGCCATCGCGCTCATCGCAGCCGCAAAGTCCTCCCTGGCGACGGCGGCGCTCGCTTCCACCTGCACCTCGCCGATCGCCTTCGCCAGCGCCTTTTCCTCGTCGAGGCTGTAGAGCGCGGCATCCGGCGAACCGGCGAAGCTACGCTTATCCTTCTTCTCCTCGATCGAAAGGATGTTACTGGCGCGCTTGGTGCCGGCAAGCAGGTTCTTGCCGTCGTCGCTGTCGAGGAATTTTCCGAGCGCTTCGACACGGCGCACGATCATCAAGAGATCGTCCTGGCCGCCGAGCGCGAACACGGCATCGACGAGATCGTGCCGAGCGCCCTGCTCGCGGAGCTGCACCTTGAGACGATCGGCGAAGAAGGCGAGCAGATCGCCTGGAAGCCTCGAAGCATCGGCCGACTTCACCGACAAGCCGGCGAGTGCGGACGCCGCAACCTTCATGAGCGACAAACGCAAATTATTCTCAGCGATCAGCCGGATCACGCCGAGCGCCGCACGCCGCAGCGCATACGGGTCCTTGCTGCCGGTCGGCTTCTCGTCGATCGCCCAGAAGCCGACGAGCGTGTCGAGCTTGTCTGCAAGCGCCACCGCAACGCTGACCGGATCGGTTGGCACGCGATCCGTGGGACCTTGCGGCTTGTAGTGCTCCTCGCAGGCCGCGGCGACGGACGCGTCCTCGCCCTGGGCCAACGCGTAGTACTTGCCCATCAGGCCCTGCACCTCCGGGAATTCGCCGACGACTTCGGTCAGCAGATCCGCCTTCGCGAGATGCGCGGCGCGCGTCGCCTTAGCGACATCCGCGCCCACCAGCGGCGCGATCTCGGCGGCGAGGCGCTCAATGCGCTTGATGCGCTCCGCCTGCGTACCCAGCTTTTCGTGGAACACGATCTGATCGAACTTCGGCAGCCGATCCTCGAGCTTCGTTTTGAGATCGGTCTCGTAGAAGAACTTCGCATCCGACAAGCGCGGACGGATCACGCGCTCGTTGCCTGATACGATGACCTTGCCGCCGTCGGCAGCCTCGATATTTGCGGTGAGGACGAACTTGTTGGTCAGCTTGCCCGTCTTCGCATCCCTGACCACAAAGCATTTCTGGTTGTTGCGGATGGTGGCGCGGATCACCTCTTCCGGGATCGCGAGATATTCGGCTTCGAACGATCCCATCATGACGACGGGCCATTCGACGAGGCCGGAAACCTCGTCGAGCAGCACCTGATCCTCGACCAGCTCGAAGCCCTGCGCGAAGGTCAGCTCCTTGGCGTCGGCAAAGATGATGTCCTTGCGCGCCTGCGGATCGAGGATGACTCTTGCCGCCTTCAGCTTCGTCTCATAGTCCTCGAAGCGGCGCACGTTGATCGCCGCCGGTGCCATGAAGCGATGGCCGTAAGTGGTCTGGCCGGTCTCGATGCCGTCGACTTCGAACTTGACGACATCCGGCTCTTCCGTCTCCGGCCCGAAAGTCGCGGTGATCGCATGCAGCGGACGCACCCAGCTCAGCGAGCCCGGCTTGCCCGAGCGCGCGCCCCAGCGCATCGATTTCGGCCAGGGGAAGGTGCGGATGATGACGGGCAGGATTTCCGCAAGCACGTCGATCGCGTCGCGGCCGGCTTTCTCGATCAAGCCGATGTAGAAATCACCCTTCGGGTCGCGCTGGATCTTGGCTTCATCCAGCGATTTCAGGCCTGTGGCTTTCAGAAAGCCCTGCACGGCCGCATCGGGCGCGCCGACTTTCGGTCCGCGGCGCTCGGTCTTCAAATCGGGCTGGCGCACGGGGATTCCGTGCACGGTGAGCGCAAGGCGGCGCGGCGTCGCGAATGCCTTCGCACCCTCATAGACGAGACCTTCGGCCACGAGCTTGTCGGTGACCATGCGGCGCAGATCGTCGGCCGCCTTGGCCTGCATGCGCGCGGGGATTTCTTCCGAGAACAGTTCAAGCAAAAGTTCGGGCATCAGGCCGCTCCGCCCGCTTCAGTATGGATCCAGGCCTCGCCGCAGGCTTTTGCCAATTCGCGCACACGCAAGATGTAGCTCTGGCGCTCCGTCACCGAGATCACGCCGCGCGCGTCCAAGAGGTTGAAGACATGGCTCGCCTTGATGCACTGGTCGTAAGCGGGCAGCGCCATCAGATGCGCCTCGCGCTTATCGTCCTTCCAACCGGCGTCGAGGTATTTCCTGCAGGCCGCCTCCGCCATCTTGAACTGCTCGAACAGCATCGCGGTGTCGGCGACTTCGAAATTGTGCTTCGAATATTCCCGCTCGGCCTGCAGGAAGACGTCGCCATAGGTGACCTTGGCGTCGCCGTCGCGGCCGTTGAAGTTGAGGTCGTAGACGCGGTCGACGCCCTGCACATACATCGCGAGGCGCTCGAGCCCGTAGGTGAGCTCGCCCGCGACCGGCGCGCATTCGAAGCCCGCGACCTGCTGGAAATAGGTGAACTGGCTCACTTCCATGCCGTCGCACCAGCACTCCCAACCGAGGCCCCAGGCGCCCAGCGTCGGGCTCTCCCAGTCGTCCTCGACGAAGCGGATGTCGTGCACGGCGGAGTCGATGCCGATCGCCGCGAGCGACTTCAGGTACAGCTCCTGCAGGTTCGGCGGCGACGGCTTCATGATCACCTGAAACTGGTAATAATGCTGCATCCGGTTCGGATTCTCGCCGTAGCGGCCGTCCTTGGGCCGGCGCGAGGGCTGCACATAGGCCGCGTTCCACGGCTTCGGGCCGAGCGCGCGCAGCGTCGTCGCCGGATGGAAGGTCCCCGCGCCCATCTCCATGTCGTAGGGCTGCAGGATCACGCAGCCCTGCTCGGCCCAGAACCGCTGGAGCGCGAGGATGAAGCCCTGGAACGAGCGTTCCGGGCGCATATGGGCGGGCAATGAGTCGTCCATCGTCAGATCAGGCTCTCGCGGGGGGTTTTGAATCGCGCGGGACCGTATCGACGGCTGGGACGGGAATCAAGGCAAAGGGGGGCGGATTCGGGCCAGGCGGGACGGTCCGGTCAGGTGGGCAAAGCGAAGCGTGCCCACCATCGTCACCACGATTGCGGAAGGGAATGGTGGGCACGGCGCAAGAGCGCCTTTGCCCACTCTTGGCGCCGGCTATCCCGGCCGGTAAGCCCCAGTCACGGGGTCACGTTTCAGCGTCTGGATGGTCCCCATATGGGCGGCCTCGGCGACGCGCGACAAGCGCATCTCCTCCAGCTCCTGGTTGATCCGGACAGCGGTCTTGTAGGCCCAGCGGACCACGGCAAGCCCGCCCAGGACGCCCGCGAAAGCGACGAACGGCGGCATCGGTCGATCCTTGTTAAGTGCTCAGCCCCCACGCACATTCTTGCGCAGACCGAGCCGCGCCGCAATTGGCTCGGCGCGGACCAAATGGCGCGGGAGGCCACGGCCTAGAACCCGAATTTTGCCCAAATCGCCCGCGTCTCGACCGCCGAGATCAGATCGTCCGGCAGGCCGGCCATTGATTCCATGGCCGAAAGCTGCCCCGCGCCGGCCGATTTCCGCCCTATAAGGCCGGACAGCAAACCGGTCGGCTGAGCAATCACGGGGGTGAGAACCTTCTCGCCGTAGCGGGCACGAAGAGTTGAGCGGAGATCGCCGATGCTGTCGGCGAGCCCGAGCGCGATCGAACTCTCGCCGGCCCAGTATTCCCCCGTGAACAGCGTGTCGTCGGTGCCCTTGAGGCGCGCGCCGCGGCTCTCCTTCACCAACGCAATGAAGATCTGGTGGATCTCGCGCTGGATCGCCTTCAGCTTGCCGACATCGTCGGGGTTCTCCGGCAGGAACGGGTCGAGCATCGCCTTGTGCGAGCCGGCGGTGTAGAGCCGCCGCTCGATGCCGAGCCGCTTGATCGCCTCCTGGAAACCAAAGCTGCCGCCGACCACGCCGATCGAGCCGAGGATGGAGGACGGATCGCAGATGATCTCGTCGCCGGCGCAGGCGATCATGTAGCCGCCGGAGGCCGCGACGTCCTCGACGAACACCAGCACCGGCAGCTTCTTCTCCGCCGCAAGCTGCTTGATGCGCAGATAGATCTGGCGCGACTGGACCGGCGAGCCGCCGGGCGAGTTGATCACCAGCGCCACCGCCTTGGCGTTCCGATACGAAAACGCCCGCTCCAGCACCCGCGCGACACCCGCAAGCGACATGCCCGGGCGCAGCGGCGTCACCGCGCCGATCACCCCGGACAGCCGCACCACCGGCACCACCGCCGTGCCGGGACGGAATCGCGCCGGCAGATATTGCATGAGCTTGTCGGCCAGGCCGGAACCCTCACGATCGTTCAATTGTTCGGCCATGCCGTTACCTCTGCTTAACCATTTCTTATCACGCGACTGTCATTGGAAGTGCCCGGAACGTGTTTTGCAGATTTCCCGTTGGGAGGCTGCAATGAGGCAGCGGAGAACACCATGAAAATCTATCTGCTGATGCTGCTGATCGGTGCGCTGTTCATGGCGATCCGCCTGACGACCCCGCAAGAGCAGCAGTCGGAATCGCTTCCGCAGTAAGCGGTCACAGCTCGGCCAGCGGCAACACCGCTCTCCCCTCCAGAATTTCTGTGACCTGATTTTTGGGCACGCCTGACTCGTCGTTGAGCATCAGGCCCGGCAGCAGTCGCGTCGGAGCCCGCCCCCCTTTGACCGCGCGCACCAGCACGCGGATCGCGGGCCGTCCCGCCTCGCCGTGAACCGGCAGGATCGACAGGCTGCCGAAGCCGCGTGACAGCGCTGCCAGAACCTCGCCGACCCCATCGGCACGCCAGATCAATGTCAGCGCGCCATTCGATCGGAGGATGCGCCGCGCCGCATGCACCCATGCATTCAGCGTCTCTTCCGTCGCCACATGCGCGGTGTGGCGCATCCGATCGGGCGAGCCGCGATGGCGTGCGGGATCGTTGAAGGGCGGGTTCATCAGCACCACGTCGACGCTGTCGGGCAGCAGCCCGTCTGCCGCAAACGCCCGCGCGTCCGCCGTGACGTCGAGCACGATCGTCTCGGCGGCAATTCCATTCGCTGCCGCATTGGCGCGCGCGAGCTCCGCCAGCTCCGGATCGATCTCGATCAGGCTTAGCCCGATACCGGCGACGCGCCGGCCGAGCGCCAGCCCGGCGGTGCCGATGCCGGCGCCGAGATCGACCACGCGGTCGCCCGCCCGCGCTTCCGTCGCCGCCGCGAGCAAGATGGCGTCATGCCCGGCACGGTGGCCGGACCGCTTCTGCCTCAGCAGCAACCGGCCGCCGAGAAAGGCGTCCTCGGTAATGACTGCCGAGGCGTCACTCATCGCCGCGCAGTTCGTGGCTGAGGCCGGCCTCGGTGAGCAGTTCCCTGGCTTCCTGGGCGTCGTCCTCATGGACCAGGATCCGCCGCGGCAAAATGCCGAGCGAGCCCTCGATGATGCTCATGTTCTGGTCCAGCACCAGATGATGGATGTTGGCGCCGTCGAGCAGCGCGCCGATCGCCGACACCAGCACCATATCGTTGGTTCGAACCAGTTCACGCAAAACACAGATCTCCTGCCTGAAAGGGGTTTGAAGGCAAATGTCAATGGTTCCGCAGCACTTGCCGCATCCGTCGCCAGTTTCTATTGTATTTCCATCAGAATAGCCCTTCCGGGGCAAATATTGGAGACCGGCGTGGCCGTCATCGTACCTTTCGAAACTCCCGGCGCGTCGATCGAAGAGCTGGTTGCCCTTGTCGCGCCCGACATGGAGCGCGTCAACGCCACGATCCTGTCGCGGACCGGTTCGGACGTGACCATGATCCCGGAGGTCGCCAACCATCTGATCTCCTCCGGCGGCAAGCGCCTGCGGCCGATGCTGACGCTCGCCATGGCCAATCTCGCCGGTTACGCCGGCGACGGTCACATCAAGCTCGCCGCCTCCGTCGAGTTCATGCATACCGCGACCCTGCTCCATGACGACGTGGTCGACGAGAGCGAGATGCGCCGCGGCAAGCTGTCGGCGCGCATGCTCTGGGGCAACGAGGCGAGCGTGCTGGTCGGGGACTTCCTGCTCGGCCAGGCGTTCCGCATGATGGTCGAGGTCGGTTCGCTCCGTGCGCTCGACATCCTCTCCGCCGCGGCCGCCACCATCGCCGAGGGCGAGGTGATGCAGCTTGCAGCCGCCAAGAACACCGCGACCACCGAGGACGAATATCTCGCCGTGATCCGCGGCAAGACCGCCGAGCTGTTTGCCGCCGCCTGCGAGGTCGGCCCCGTCATCGCCAACCGCCCGAAGGCGGAGCAGACCGCCTGCCGCTCGGTCGGCATGAATCTCGGCATCGCCTTCCAGCTCGTCGACGACGTGCTCGACTATGGCGGCAAGAGCGCCAAGCTCGGCAAGAACACCGGCGACGATTTCCGCGAGGGCAAGATCACGCTTCCGGTGGTGCTCGCCTTCCGCCGCGGCAACGACACCGAGCGCGCGTTCTGGATCCGCGCGCTGGAGCGCGGCGAGATCGGCGATGCCGACCTCGACCACGCCATCGGCCTGATGAACAAGCACCGCGCCCTCGAGGACACGCTCAGCCGCGCCCAGCACTACGGCGCCATGGCCGTCGACGCGCTGGCGCTGTTCCCGTCCTCGCCGATGAAGAGCGCGCTGGAGCAGGTGGTGGCGTTCTGCCTGGCACGGTCGCACTAGGCTTTCGCGCTTAGAGCACAAGTGCTCTTCACATCATCGGCGTCGTCCCGGCGAAGGCCGATGAAATAGCGCCCGACTGCATCAACACGCGTCATTGCAAGCGCAACGAAGCAATCCAGTCTGCCTCCACGGCAAGACTCTGGATTGCTTCGCTGCGCTCGCAATGACGGAGTATGGCGCCCCGCCATCGTTCGCCAACCTCCCGCTAAAAGGCAGCGACACCTTCAATTGCGGCCTCGCCTTCATGGCCCTTCGGCCCGCTCCCCCTCTCCCACTACGGCTCGCCAAGTAACTTGCATTTTGCAAGTTACTTCCCTACCTTCCCGCCATGCAGCCCAAATCCCCTTCCATCCTGGAATGTCCGGTCGGCCGCGCCGTGGAGACGGTCGGCGAATGGTGGAGCATCCTGATCCTGCGGGATGCCTTCCAGGGCGCGACGAAGTTCGACGAGTTCCAGCAAAGCCTCGGCATCGCGCCGAACATCCTGTCGCGGCGCCTTGCCCATCTCACCGAGAGCGGCATGTTCGTCCGCCGCCGTTACTGCGAACGCCCGCCGCGTTACGAATATGTGCTGACGGAGAAGGCGCGGGATTTCTTTCCCGTGGTCGTGGCGCTGCTGGCCTGGGGCAACAAGCATCTCGCGCCCAAGGGCGAATCCATCGTGCTGGCGAACCGGAGCGATGTTCGCCCGTTCGATCCGGTCGTGGTCGATGCCGCCGACATGCGCCCGATCACCCTCGCCAATGCGGTCGTCGTCCCGGGTCCCCGCGCCAGCCGCGGGATGCGCGCGCGGCTCGCTTCGCTCAAGGCCATGAACCCGGCCGTCGCGCCGGCTGGAGACTGACATGCGTCGTATCGTCGTGACAGGCATGGGCGCAGTATCGCCGCTCGGCTGCGGTGTGGAATTGTCCTGGCGGCGTTTGCTCGCTGGTCAAAGCGGGCTGCGGCCCCTGCGCGAATGGGCGCAGGCGCTGCCGGCGCGCATCGCCGGTCTCGTGCCCGACAAAGCCGACGATGCCGAAGGCGGTTTCGATCCGGCACAGGCGGCCGCGCCAAAAGACCAGCGCAAGATGGACCGCTTCATCCTGTTCGCGCTGCTCGCCAGCGCAGAGGCCGTCGCGCAGGCCAAATGGGCGCCAGAGGACGCAGCAGCGCTGGAACGGACCGCGACGATCATCGCTTCCGGCGTCGGCGGCTTCCCCGCGATGGCGGAGGCCGTGCGCATCACCGAGCAGCGCGGCGCGCGCAGGCTCTCGCCGTTCACCATCCCCTCGTTCCTCGCCAATCTCGCCGCCGGCCACGTCTCGATCAAATACGGCTACAAGGGCGCGCTGGGTACGCCCGTCACCGCCTGCGCCGCCGGCGTCCAGGCGATCGGCGATGCCGCGCGCATGATCCGCGCCGGCGAGGCCGATGTCGCGATCTGCGGCGGCGCGGAGGCCTGCATCGACATCGTCAGCCTCGGCGGTTTCGCCGCGGCCCGCGCGCTGTCGAGCTCCTTCAACGACGAGCCCGCGCGCGCCTCCCGCCCGTTCGATCGCGACCGCGAGGGATTTGTCATGGGCGAAGGCGCCGGCATCCTGGTGATCGAGGAGCTGGAGCATGCGCTGGCGCGCGGCGCCGCGCCGATCGCCGAGATCATCGGCTACGGCACGACGGCGGATGCCTATCACATGACGTCCGGTCCGCCAGACGGTGACGGCGCCCGCCGTGCGATGGAGATCGCGCTCCGGCAGGCGAAGCTTGCGCCCGCGGATTTGCAGCACCTCAATGCGCATGCAACCTCGACGCCGGCCGGCGACGAGAGCGAGCTCGGCGCCATCGCCGCGCTGTTCGGCCGCAACCGGAACATTGCCGTGAGCGCGACCAAATCGGCCACCGGCCATCTGCTCGGTGCCGCCGGCGGCCTCGAGGCGATCTTCACCGTCCTTGCCCTGCGCGACCAGGTCGCGCCGCCGACACTCAATCTCGAAAACCCCGATCCGGGCGCTGACGGCATCGACATCGTCGCAGGCAGCGCGCGGCCGATGCCGATGCTCAACGCGATCTCCAACGGCTTCGGCTTTGGCGGGGTGAATGCCAGCGTGATCTTCCGCCGGATCGGCTAGACAAGAGGCCTTGCAATCGCGGCAAGCTTCGTTACCAAAACGGGATGATCGAAACGAATTTCTGGCTGTTCCTGGCCGCAGCCTGTCTCATCGCCGCCGTTCCCGGCCCCGGCATTTTCTACGTCGCGGCACGGACCTTATCCGAAGGGCGCGCCAGCGGTTTTGCCTCGACCGCGGGCACGGCGCTGGGCGGGCTGGTTCATGTCGTCGCGGGCAGCCTCGGCATCTCCGCGATCATCCTTGCCAGCGCCGAGCTGTTTGCCGCCGTAAAATTCATCGGCGCGCTCTACCTGGTCTGGCTCGGCATCAAGACCTTCCGCAGTGCCGGCCGCGCGTTGTCGCTGGAGAGCGAGCCCGTCGGCGACAGGCGCGCATTCCGCGACGGCGTACTGGTCGAGGCGTTGAACCCGAAGACCGCCGCATTCTTCCTCGCCTTCATTCCGCAGTTTCTCGATCCCGCGGGACCGAGCCCCACGCTGCAATTCATCGTGCTCGGCGCGATCTCGGTGATCCTGAACACGCTCGCCGATGTCGTCGTGGTGCTGATGGCAACTGCAACGCGCACGCAGCTGATTGGACGGCCGCATCTGATGCGGCGTCTCACCCAAGGGTCCGGCGTCTTCATCGCGGGCCTCGGCCTCTCTCTCGCGCTGGCGCGCCGGCCGGCAAATGGATAGCACCCCGCAAAGCCGCTTCTATGAGTCACACGGCCTGCGGCTGCACTATGCCGACTGGGGCAATGACGGCTTGCCCGTCGCCATCCTGGTCCACGGCGGCCGCGATCACTGCCGGAGCTGGGACGTCATTGCCCGGTCGCTGCAACCGCATTTTCACGTGATCGCGCCCGACCTGCGCGGTCATGGCGATTCCGACTGGACCAAGGGCGGCAGCTACGCGCTGACGGAGTATGTGTACGACCTCGCACAGCTCGTCCGTTCCATCGCAGCGCCTCAGGTGACCCTCATCGGCCATTCGATGGGCGGCATGGTGAGCCTGATCTTTTCAGGCTCATTCCCCGAGCTGGTCTCGAAGCTGGTCGTGCTCGACGGCGTGACGATGCTGCCGGATACGCCAAAGCCGCCGGCGCATGAGCGCATCGGCAAATGGGTCGGCCAGCTCGACAAACTGCACGACCGCACGCCGCGCCGCTATTCGACCCTCGCGGACGCGGCCGCGCAGATGGTGCTTCACAACAAGCGGCTGTCCCGCGAGCTCGCGCTGCACCTCGCCACCCACGGCGCGCGGCAGAACGAGGACGGCACCTACAGCTGGAAGTTCGATCCCTATCAGCGCGCCAGTGCGCCGCACCGGCTCTGGCCGGACGACCACGTCGCGCTGTGGTCGCGCATCACCTGCCCGACGCTGCTGCTGAACGCCGGTGAAAGCTTTCTGGCCGGCGCGAGGGCGGCAGGCCTGGAGCGCTAATTCCCGCAGGCGCGCGTCGAGACCATCGCCGGGGCCGGACACTGGCTGCAGCATGACAAGCCGCAAGAGGTAGTGGGAGAGATCCGAAAGTTTCTCGGACTGGCCGACGAAAGCAACGGCTAGCTCAACCGCCGTAGGGTGGGCAAAGCGAAGCGTGTCCACCACTTCGATCACACGACCTGGATGCATGGTGGGCACGACGCTATCGCGCCTTTGCCCACCCTACGGCAGTGTCGCAGCTACGACAGTCGCGCTTAGCTCAGCGTCCCCGCATGAACCCACCAGCCGGAGTGATCCCGCCGGATCTTTTCGGCCGCGGCATGCGCTTCGTTCGCTGCGCCATAGACCGCAAAGCACGTCGCACCCGAGCCGGACATGCGGGCGAGCTTGACGCCGGCGGAGTCGCGCAAGGCGTTCAGCACCTCGCCGATCACGGGCTCGATCCGCAGCGCAGGCGCTTCGAGATCGTTGGGTACGTTTTCGAGGACGTCGACCCAATCGGCAATCGATCCACCCTCTTCCGGCCAGGCCGGAGCTCCGAGGACCGATGTGGCACCAACCAGCAATTCGCCGTTGCGCAGGCCCAACTCCTTGAACACGTCCTTGGTTGCGACCGGCACGCGCGGATTGACCATCACGCAGGGCATGCTCGGCAGCGCGAGCGGCAGCAGCTGCTCGCCGACACCGGTCATGTCGCAGGCACGCGAGAACAGGCACACCGGCACGTCGGCGCCGGTCGCGAGCGCGACCTTCTGCAAGCGCGGATCATCGAGCGACAGATTGTTGAGACGCGCGAGCAGCCGCAGCGCCGCCGCGGCATCGGCCGAGCCGCCGCCGATGCCGGCGGCAACAGGCAGCACCTTGTCGAGCGCGAAGGCGCCCAGCTTCAGGCTCGGCACGGCCTCGGCCAGAAGCTTGGCCGCCTTGAACACGAGATTATCCGCGGTGTCGCCGCAGGCGGCGGCCAGCGGCCCAGTGGTGGCGAGCTTCAACTCACCGCCCGGCTCGAGCGTGAGCCTGTCGGCGCAATCGGCAAACGCGACCACGCTTTCGAGATCATGATAGCCGTCGGCACGACGACCCACGACGCGAAGGCTCAAATTGACCTTCGCCCGTCCTTCTTCAACCAACGCCGGCATTGACGCCACGCCCCCAGAACTCACTTGTTAGTCGCGCATGATCTTGCCGGAAAACCGCTACACGCTTTTCCGGGTCATGCGGATCAGCCGCCCTTGCCGTCGTCCTTCTTCTTCTCGGCCTGCGCCGCCGAAGAGTTCGAATTGTCCTCGGTGAGACCGTTGGCGATCTTGGCCTCGATCTTCGGGAGCTCATCCGGCTCGGGCTTGAGATCGCGGGCGTGCGCCCACTGGAATTTGGCTTCCAGCGTGCGGCCAACGCGCCAATAGGCGTCGCCGAGGTGATCGTTGATGGTGGGATCCTCGGGCTTGAGGTCGATCGCGCGCTCGAGGTTCTTCACCGCCTCTTCGTAATTGCCTATGCGGTAGTAAGCCCAGCCGAGGGAGTCGACGATGTAGCCGTCGTCGGGACGCTGCTCGACGGCGCGCTTGATCATCTTCATGCCTTCGTCGAGATTGATGCCCTGGTCGATCCAGGAATAGCCGAGATAGTTGAGGACGTGCGGCTGGTCAGGCTGGAGCTCGAGCGCCTTCTTCATGTCGGCCTCGGCCTTGCTCCATTCCTTGGAGCGCTCCTCGCAGATGCCGCGATAATAGTACCAGACGCTGTTGGCCTTGTCGTTGCCGGCAGGCAGCACCTCGATGCCCCGCGAATAGGTCGCACCGCAATCGCCGAACTTCTTGCGGCCGCGCTCGATGTTGCCGAGCGCCATGATGGCTTCGAGATCCTTGGAATCGTCTGATGTGACGCCCTTGAGGATCTTGATCGCCTCGTCGGTGCGGTCGGCGGAGTCGAGATCGATGGCGAGCTGGATCTGCGCATTGCGCTTCAACGGCGAGGTCGCCGGCACGCGCTCGTAAACCTTGATCGCCATCTGCGGCCGCTTCACCGATTCATAGAGATCGGCGAGCGAGAGCAGCGCCAGCGGATGGGTCGGCTGAAGATAGAGCGAGAGCTGGAGATAGACCAGCGCCAGATCCTCGCCGCCGCGGCGGGTCAGCGTGGCGCCGATGCCGTACAGCGCTTCGGCGGCACCGGCTTGCGCGGAGTCGGCGAGCGGCGGCATCTTCTTGCCGGCCTTGGTGTCGCGCAGGCCTTCCACGATCAGCGGATGGCGGGCGAGCTTCTTGTCGAAAGCCTGGTAGACGGCGGTCGCGGCCGCCGAGTCCTTGTTGCGCGACAGCCAGCGCGCATAGGCCTCGGTGACGCGCAGCATGGAATCGTCGAGCTTGTAGGCGCGCTCGAAGCGGGTGCCGGCGTCCTTCTCCTTGCCGGAGAGCTCGAGGATCATGCCGGCATGGAGGTCCTTGAACAGCGGATACCATTCCGGACCGGCGAGCTTGTCGATGGTGGCGACACCGCCCTTGGCATCGCCCGCACCATAGGCGGCCCAGCCCGACAGCAGCGTGGCGACGAGATCGGTGATCGGACCGCGGATCGACTGGTTGATGTTGGTTTGCGCGGTCGCGTATTTCTTCATCTTGAGATCGTGCACCCCGACGACGAGACGCGCGACGCGGTTGGTCTTGTCGATGGTGAGGATGCGCTCGGCGAGCTTGACGGCCTCGTCGATGTCGCCGTCGGCAACCGACGAGATGAAGGCGCGGTCGAGCAGTTCGTTGTTCTTCGGATCGGTGCGGAGCGCCGAGCGGTAGAAGGCGGCGGCGGAGGCCGCGTCGCGTTCGACGCTGGCGTGGCGGGCGGCGAGATAGCTGCCGGCGCCGGTGAGCGACTTCAGATCGTTCCGGGTCGGAAACTGCGCCGCCGTGTCGGACGGATGGTCCGGCGTCTGCGCCAGGACCGCGCCGGGGACCGTCGCGATCGCGGTGCCCATGAGGGCGATGGCGGCAACAGTCCAGCGGTTGAAACGATTTGAGAACATCAGGGCTCGCCTTGAGTTGGTAGTGCCTGGGTTTGCAGCAGAAGGCCGTATCGCATGCGAACGCGGCCGGTGGCATCGGGACCCGGAACCGTCGGGCCGACAATGCCGCTTTTGGCGCTTCGCCGCAAGGATTCGGGCATGCGATCCCCTCCGCGCGTCCCAAATCGGCCGACAACGCCCCAAGACGCTGCCAGTATGGCCTTATCGTGGCCGGGGACCCTCACCGCGGCCCGGTTCTCACGCGAACGTGCGTCACAATGCCGGGGGGCATGTCGCATCGGCCCCGGCTTGATCGCCCCGGTCCAATTGTCCCGGCTTACATCGCCTCGTAGTTCGGGCCGCCACCGCCTTCGGGGGGAACCCAGGTGATATTGCCGTTGGGGTCCTTCACGTCGCAGGTTTTGCAGTGGACGCAATTCTGGGCGTTGATCTGGTAGCGCGGGCTCGCGCCTTCCTCGACCCACTCGTAGACGCCGGCCGGACAATAGCGGTTCGAGGGACCGGCGAAGACGTCGTGCTCCGAGGTCTTCTGCAGGTTCATGTCCGCGACCTTCAGATGGACCGGCTGGTCCTCCTCATGGTTGGTGTTGGACAGGAATACCGACGAAAGCTTGTCGAAGGAGATTTTGCCGTCCGGCTTCGGGTAGTTCTTCGGCGCGTGGCTCTTGGCCGGATCGAGCGTGGCACGATCGGGCTTGGCATGCGACAGCGTGCCGAACAGCGAGATGCCGAACAGCTGATTGGTCCACATGTCGATTGCGCCAAGGGGCACGCCGAGGAAGGTGCCGAACTTCGACCACAGCGGCTTGACGTTGCGGATCCTGAAAAGGTCCTTGCCGACCGCGGAATCGCGCCAGGCGTTCTCGTAGGCGACGACCTCGTCATTGGCACGACCTTCGGCGAGCGCGGCGGCGAGATGCTCGGCCGCGAGCATGCCGGTGCCCATCGCGTTGTGGACGCCCTTGATGCGGGGGACGTTGACGAAGCCGGCCGCGCAGCCGACCAGCGCGCCGCCCGGGAAGGTCAGCCGCGGCACCGATTGGTAGCCGCCTTCGGTGATGGCGCGCGCGCCATAGGCGAGACGCTTGCCGCCTTCGAACACGTCGCGGATCGAGGGATGGGTCTTGAAGCGCTGGAATTCATCGAACGGCGACAGATACGGATCGTCGTAGTTGAGATGCACGACGAAGCCGACCGCGACGCGGTTGTCGTCGTAGTGATAGAGAAACGAGCCGCCGCCGGTAGAGTTGTTGAGCGGCCAGCCGAACGAGTGCTGGATCAGGCCCTTCTTGTGCTTGGCCGGATCGATCTGCCAGACTTCCTTCAGGCCGATGCCGAACTTCGGCGGTTCGCTCTTGGCGTCGAGCTGATACTTCGCGATCAGCTGCTTCGACAGCGAGCCGCGCGCGCCTTCGGCGAACAGCGTGTACTTGCCGAGCAGCTCCATGCCGCGGGTGTAGGAGTCCTTGTGCGTGCCATCCCTGGCGATACCCATGTCGCCGGTCGCGATGCCCCGCACCGCGCCCTTGTCGTCATAGAGCACTTCGGCTGCGGCAAAACCCGGATAGATCTCGACGCCGAGCGCTTCCGCCTTCGGCGCGAGCCAGCGGCAGACATTGCCGAGCGAACCGATGTAGCAGTGATGATTGCTCATCAGCGGCGGCATCGCGAAGCCCGGCAGCTTGATGCGGTTGTCGCCGAACATCCAGTAGAAGTGGTCGTCCTTGACCTGGGTCTTCAGCGGACAGTCGGCATCCTCGCGCCAGTCCGGGATCAACTTGTCGAGCGAGATCGGATCGATCACCGCACCGGAGAGAATGTGCGCGCCGACCTCGGAACCCTTCTCGACCACGACGACGTTGAGATCGGCGTTGAGCTGCTTCAGCCGGATCGCCGCGGCGAGGCCCGAGGGGCCGGCGCCGACGATGACGACGTCGAATTCCATGGATTCGCGCGGAGGCAGTTCTTCGGTGCTCATCTGATCTCAGCCCTTGAGACGTTCTAAGGTCGTTTGCGCCCCCTTGTTTCCGATTTTTCCGGGCAGGACAACCACGGAAATGCATTTCGCTGGGATGCAAGGCACCTTAAGATGAACTAATAGTCTGACTTTCCAAAATGATACCCGAACCCGCACCCACCGTCCGAGAGCTTCTCGCCTTCTATCTGGAGGCCGGGGTCGATTGCGCGCTCGCGGAGGAACCGATCGACCGCCTGGCGGAATTGGACGCTCCGCCGCCGGCCCCGCGCGCGGCCCCTCCGGTCGAGGCGCCGCGACCCGTCTCCGCGCCGGCGGTGATGCGCGGCGAGGCCGCACCCGCGCCCGACGTCGCCATCGCCTCCGCACGCGAGGCCGCACGCACCGCGCCGACGCTCGAGGCGCTACGCGAGCTGATGCAGGGCTTCGAAGGCTGCGCGCTGAAGCACACCGCGACACGGCTGGTGTTCGCCGACGGCAATCCGCAGGCGCGCATCATGTTCGTCGGCGAGGCGCCGGGCCGCGACGAGGACATCGAGGGGCTGCCCTTCGTCGGGCGCAGCGGCAAGCTGCTCGATCTGATGATAGGAGCCATCGGCCTCAACCGCACCACCGCCTACATCGCCAACGTGATTCCCTGGCGGCCGCCGGGCAACCGGACGCCGACGCCGCAGGAGACCCAGGTGTGCATGCCATTCATCCAGCGCCAGATCGAGCTGGTGAATCCCGACGTGCTGGTGACGCTCGGCAATCCCTCGACGCAGACGCTGCTGTCGACGCGCGAAGGCATCATGCGCACCCGCGGGCGCTGGTTCGAGTACGAGACCGGCCAGCGCACTATCCGCGCGCTACCGACGTTCCATCCGGCCTATCTGTTGCGCTCGCCGTCGTACAAGCGGCTGGCCTGGCAGGATCTGCGGGCGATCGCGAAGGTGCTGGCGGGATAGAGAGCTGTCGTAGGGTGCGCAAAGGCGCGAAGCGCCGTGCCCACCATCAAGCCTATCCCGCGTAGCGATAGAGGTGGTGGGCACGCTTCGCTTTGCCCACCCTACAATTCACGTTCCCTTTGGCCGCACGATCGCCCAGCCGATGCGCAGCAGCTGCTGGCGGCCGGTGACGAGCCATTCGAAGGCGCGCGGCACCTCCGGCACGATGCCGGGGAAGCGCGCGAGGATTTCGGGCGGCGGCGTGCCGGCGGTATCGGAGGCGCGCCAGACCACGACGCCGCCGGTCTCGGCGAATTTGGACTGGCTCATCCACGGGGTGCGCGCGGGCTGGGCATCGATGAAGAGATGCGGCCGGCCGGAATGCAACGTGATCAGGCTCGCAAGCTGGGTCTCGCCGGCGACCGCGCGCAGGCGATGGTTGGTGCGGCGGGCAAAGCTCTCGTCGAAGAAGTCCGAAATCGCGCGCGCCGGCATCGAGGTCGCGATCTCATTGGCGCCGGTCCAGGGCAGGAACAGGACGGCAAGCACGACGCCGGCTGCGGGTGCCGCCACGGCGGCAGCCCACACCGTCCGCAGCATCCGGGCGCGGCGCATCGCGATGAGGTCGCCCGCCGTCACGACGACGGCAAGGCCCGACATCACCAGCACGACGCCGGCGCCGCCGACGACGGCATCGAGCCCGAGCACGCCGGAGATCAGCACCGCGCCGAGCGCAGGCGCCAGCGCGAAGAAATAGACAAAATTGCGCGCCAGCGGCGCGACCGGCGGGCGGTAGATGATCGGTGCCTCCTCGCCCTTGGCGACGAAAAGGCCGGTGTTGAGGAAGGTCAACGCCGGGATCGCCGCGGCCCCGAGCACGAGCCCGCCAAGCAGCCAGGCCGCGTGCAGCGCGCGAGCGTTCAACTCGGCGACTTGCGGCAACGTCGGCAGGACCAGCGTCTCGGCGCGCATCAGCCAGACCGCGTAGGGCAGCGCCAGCACCGCGACGACGATCAGCGCGAACAGCGGATCGAGCGCGCGCAATGTGCGGCGGCCGCCGGCGGTCGAGATCGCGAAGACCACGAGCAGCAGCAGGAGGAAGATCGCCGCGGGTGTCGTCAGCAGCAACAGGCCGGCCTCGATCGACCAGGCGAACCAGGCGTTGCCGCGGCGCTGGCCGATGATCTGCCAGGAGTGCAGCAGCAGCAGCGCCCAGAGCGGCCGCGCCAGCACCAGCGGGCCGAAGTCGAGCGCGGGCGAGGAGAAGGCCAGCACCGTCATGGTCAGCAGCACGGCCAGCACCGCCTGCTGTGAGCCGACCACGGCGCGGGAGAGATGATAAAGCGCGACGAAGGTCGCGATCTCGCAGAGCTGGGCGAGCACATAGACGCCGAACACGTGGCCGCCGGCGGCGCGGTAGGCGATGTCGGCAAGCCAGATCGGCAAGGGCGGGCCGAGATCAGTGCCGACCTGGTATTCGCGGCCGAACGCGAGCAGCGTCGCCAGCGTGCCGGGCGGGCTGCGATAAAACACCAGCGCCACGAACAGCCACATCGCGGCCTGGAGCAGCACGGCGATCCACACGATCAGCCGCGGCTGGGCGCGAATGAGCTCGATGACCAGGGAGGTAAACCGCATGCAACGTCCGAAAGATGCAGCCAACTCGTCCAGCCGGCCCTATTCGCTCACATCTGTTTTGATAAAGTGCGTCACGCGTTGTGGCAACGACAGTCTGCCCTAGAGGTTCGCGGAAGCATCGAATTCGACGGCCGCTTCCACCTGCACTTCCATCTCGGTGACGGCAAACAAGTCCCGGACCGGCTCGATCGTCCAGGGCATGTGCTTGGCGCGGGCGGCGGCGACGGGGGCGAAGAAGCTGCGGTGGTGGACGGTCGGACCGAGGCGGTCGAGCGCGTCGAGGTGCTCGGGAACGGCATAGCCCTTGTGCTGCTCGAAGCCATAGCCGGGGCAGTCCTGCGCCAGCGCGCACATCAGGCGGTCCCGCGTCACCTTGGCGATGATCGAGGCCGCGGCGATCGACAGGACGATGCCGTCGCCGCCGATCACGGCCTCGCAGTCGCAGGCGGTGTCGAGCCGATCGCGGCCATCGACGAACACGTGGCGCGGCGAATCGGGCAGCGCCACCACGGCGCGCTTCAGCGCCCACAGCGAGGCACGCAGGATGTTGTCGCGGTCGATCCGGGAGCGCGAGGCGACGGCAACCGAGACCTGCGCGGTGGCGCAGATCTTGTCGAATAGCCTTTCCCGCTCCTCGGCCGTCAGGCGCTTGGAATCGTCGATGCCGCGCGGAATGCGGTCCGGGTCGAGAATCACCGCGGCGGCCACCACGGGTCCGGCGAGCGGCCCGCGGCCGGCCTCGTCGCAGCCAGCGACCGGCCAGACCCCGCGTTTGATCAGCGCGCGCTCGCGGCGAAAGCTCGGCGGCGCAATCGCGATGATACCTTTCCTGCCGGCCGGGGCCTTGATGGCGGGAGGCTTGGCCGCCTTCGCGGGCGCTGCCTTCCTTGCGGCGTCCTTCTTTGGCGCGTCTTTGGCCGGCTTCTTGGCGGACTTGTCCCGAATCATGGCCGGGATCGTGCGCAAGCAGCCCGGCCGGCGCAACCGGGAACCCCTCGCAATTCCCGTTATTCAGACGAGCCCTACTCGGCCAGATGCACCCGCCGGTCCTCACCGACCTCGATGCCCGGCGCGACCACGACCTCCCAGGGATGGCCGTCGGGATCGGCGAAATAGCCGGAATAACCGCCGTAATCGGTCTCATGCGCCGCTTTCAGCAGCTTCGCGCCCTTGCCGAGCGCGAAGGCCAGCACCGCATCGACCTCGTCGCGCGTGGCGCAGTTCCATGCGAGCGTCATGCCGCGGAATGTCGTCGGCCTCGGATCGTCAGGCAGCTTGGCGTCTGCCGCGAGCTTGTCCCAGTGAAACAGGGCGAGCACCGGGCCTCCGGTATCGTAGAACGCGACGGCCTCGCCGGTCGCCTTCAGCCGGCGCGAGAAACCCAGCGCGTCATAAAAGGCGATGCTGGCGCGAATGTCGCTCACGCCGAGGGTGATGACGGTGAGCCGCGGCACCGGCACAGTGAGTTCCTTGCTCATGCAACGCCTCTTCCACTTCCCGATCAGAACAGGCTGAGCTGATCGCCGTTCCGCTTCGGCCTTGCAAAGTGATCCGTCGTCAGCTTCGAGCGCCGCTTGTTCAGACCAAGCCTGTCGCAGGCGATCTCGAAGCGGCGGCCGATGGTCCAGGCCATCGGTCCCGTGCCCTTCATCCGCTCGCCCCATTTCGCATCGTAATCGCGGCCGCCGCGCATGTCGCGGATCAGTGTGAAGACGTGGCGATAGCGGTCCGGATAATTGGCCATCAGCCATTCGCGGAAGAGATCGCGCACCTCCAGCGGCAGCCGCAGCAGCACGTAGGAGGCTTCCTTGACGCCGGCATGGGCTGCTGCGTCGAGAATGCGCTCGATCTCGGAATCGTTCAGCGCGGGGATGACAGGCGCGACCATCACGGTGGTCGGAATGCCGGCCTCCGAAAGCTGCTTCAGCGCCTCCAGCCGCTTCGGCGGCGTCGAAGCCCGCGGCTCCATGGTGCGCGCGAGTTTCGGATCGAGCGAGGTGACCGAGATCGCGACCTTGGCGAGGTTGCGCTTGGCCATGCGCGCGAGAATGTCGATGTCGCGCACCACCAGCGCCGACTTGGTGACGATGCCGACGGGATGGCTGGCGCGCTCCAGCACTTCGAGAATGCCGCGCATGATTTTGCGCTCGCGCTCGATCGGCTGATAGGGATCGGTGTTGGTGCCGATCGCGATCATCCGCGGCTCGTAGCCTGGCGCGGCGAGCTCCTTCTCGAGCAGCGCCGGCGCCTCGGGCTTGACGAACAGCTTGGACTCGAAGTCGAGCCCCGGCGACAGGCCGAGATAGGCATGCGTCGGCCGCGCGAAGCAGTAGACGCAGCCGTGCTCGCAGCCGCGATAGGGATTGATCGAGCGGTCGAAGCCGATGTCGGGGGACTCGTTGCGGGTGATCACCTTGCGCGAGGTGTCGACGCCGACACTGGTCTTGAACGGCGGCAGCTCCTCCAGGCTCTGCCAGCCATCGTCGAAGGCGACGCGCGCCTCGGCTTCAAAGCGGCCGCTGGCATTGGATTGAGCGCCCCGCCCTCGCCTGCGCGCGCGGTCGATGGCGACGCCAAGTTCTGGAAAATCGGCGGGAAAATCAGAGTCCGCACCCGCCGGCTCGGAGGGCGCCGTGACCGGCGGGTGCTTGAGAGCATGAGAGGATGCTGGACTCATGAAGCCAAGATAGCACGCCAAAGGAACAAATCAAGAACACAAACAAAAAACGTGGGAACAACCCCATGCGCAGTAGCCGCCCAAATTTCGGGCTCGGTCCTTTGACCTCACGCAACATGGCCGTCGCGGCAATCCGGTTCGATGCCGGACAGGGATCAATCGTCGCGGAACACAGTTGGTGACAATCGCTGGGTGAAGGTCGGCATGAACATGACAAGTCAACAAAAATCGCGTGCGGCGAGCAACGACCTCGATCTGCTCGATCGCTATTGGCGCGCCGCCAACTACCTCTCCGTCGGGCAAATCTATCTGCTCGACAATCCGCTGCTGCGCGAGCCGTTGCGGCCCGAGCACATCAAGCCGCGTTTGCTCGGACATTGGGGCACGACACCCGGTCTCAACTTCATCTACGCCCATCTCAACCGTGTCATCCGCGCGCTCGACGTCAGCGTGCTCTATGTCTGCGGCCCCGGCCATGGCGGGCCGGGCATGGTGGCGAACACCTATCTCGAAGGCAGCTACAGCGAGATCTATCCTGATATCGCGCGCAACGCGGACGGATTGCGCAAGCTGTTCAGACAGTTCTCCTTCCCCGGCGGCATTCCGAGCCACGCCGCGCCGGAAACGCCGGGCTCGATCCACGAAGGCGGCGAGCTCGGCTACGCGCTGGTGCACGCTTATGGCGCCGCATTCGACAACCCCGACCTGATCGTCGCCTGCGTCGTCGGCGACGGCGAGGCCGAGACCGGTCCGCTCGCGGCGTCCTGGCACTCCAACAAGTTCCTCAATCCCGCCCATGACGGGGCGGTGCTGCCGATCCTGCATCTCAACGGCTACAAGATCGCCAACCCGACGGTGCTCGGGCGGATGCGCGACGAGGAGGTCCGCGACCTTTTCCGCGGGTTCGGGCACGAGCCGCTGTTCGTCGAGGGCGACGATCCCGGATTGATGCACCAGGCCATGGCGGACGCGCTCGACGTCGCGCTTGCCAGCATCCGCTCGATCCAGCAGCACGCTCGCGACGGGCGCAAGACCGCCGAACGGCCGCGCTGGCCGATGATCGTGCTGCGCAGCCCGAAGGGATGGACCGGCCCGAAGGAGGTCGACGGCAAGAAGGTCGAGGGTTTCTGGCGCGCGCATCAGGTGCCCGTTGCGAGCTGCCGCGAGAACCCGGCGCATCTGAAGGTGCTCGAAGACTGGATGCGCAGCTACGAGCCGGACAAGCTGTTCGACAAGAACGGCGCGCTCATCCCCGAGCTACAGGCGCTGGCGCCCGACGGCAGCCGCCGCATGGGCGCCAATCCGCACGCCAATGGCGGTCTGTTGAAGAAGGAGCTGAAGCTGCCGGACTTCCGCAGCTTCGCCGTGGAGGTGCCGCAGCCCGGCGGCGTGACCGGGGAAGCGACGCGCGAGCTCGGCAAATTCCTGCGCGACGTCATCCGTCTCAACGCGCAAGAGCGCAACTTCCGCATCATGGGTCCGGACGAGACCGCGTCGAACCGGCTCGACGCGGTGTTCGAGGCCACCGAGCGCGTCTGGATGGAGCCGATCGAATCCTACGACGTGCATCTCGCACAGGACGGCCGCGTCATGGAGGTGCTGAGCGAGCATCTCTGCCAGGGCTGGCTCGAGGGCTACCTGCTCACCGGCCGCCACGGCTTCTTCTCCTGCTACGAGGCCTTCATCCACATCGTGGATTCCATGTTCAACCAGCATGCCAAATGGCTGAAGGTCACGCGGCATCTGCCGTGGCGCCGCCCGATCGCTTCGCTCAACTATCTCCTGACCTCGCATGTCTGGCGGCAGGACCATAACGGCTTCAGCCATCAGGATCCCGGCTTCGTCGATCTCGTCGCCAACAAGAAGGCCGACATCGTCCGCATCTACTTCCCGCCCGACGCCAACACACTGTTGTGGATCGCCGACCACTGTCTGCGCACTTACAACCGCATCAACGTCATCGTCGCCGGCAAGCAGCCGTCGCCGCAATGGCTGTCGATGCAGGAAGCGGCCACGCATTGCGATGCCGGCATCGGCATCTGGACCTGGGCCGGCAACGAAGACGCCAACGGCGAGCCCGACGTGGTGATGGCCTGCGCCGGCGACGTGCCGACCCTGGAAACGCTCGCCGCCGTCGACCTGCTGCGCAAGGCGCTGCCTGACCTGAAGATCCGCGTCGTCAACGTCGTCGACCTCATGACGCTGCAACCCCGGGAGCAGCATCCGCACGGCCTTTCCGACCGCGACTTCGACGGCCTGTTCACATCAGACAGGCCCGTGATCTTCGCCTATCACGGCTATCCTTATTTGATCCACCGTCTCACCTATAACCGTACCAACCATGCCGGCATGCATGTGCGTGGCTTTGCCGAGGAAGGTACCACGACGACGCCGTTCGACATGGTCGTGCTCAACGGGCTCGACCGCTATCACCTCGCGATCGAGGCGATCGAGCGCGTGCCGGGGCTTGCGGCCAAGGCCGCACAGGTCAAGCAGCAGTTCCGCGACAGACTGATCGAGCATTCGCGTTACGTTCGCGAGCATGGTGAGGACATGCCTGCGGTGCGCGACTGGGTCTGGCCGGGCAAGACCGGTTGACCTCATGACCGCGTCGGTCCTCGTCCTCAACGCGGGCTCGTCGAGCATCAAGTTCGGCCTGTTCGACATTGCAGCGACCGAGCCGGCCCTGCTCTGCAAGGGCCTCCTCGACGAGCATGAGGCGAAACCGCGGCTCGTGGTAAGGAGCCCCGCGGGCGAGGACCTGTTCGAGACACGGAGGGAGACGGCGGACGCGAGCGGAGGTCACCTGCTCGCCGACGTGCTCGGCTTCATAAAGGACCGCTTTGGCGATCAGCGCTTGCGCGCCGTGGGTCACCGCATCGTTCATGGCGGCCCGGACTATTCCGGGCCGGTGACGCTGACGGACGACGTCTACGCGAGACTGGAGGCGCTGACGCCGCTGGCGCCGCTGCACCAGCCGCGTTGCCTGGCGCCGGTCCGGACCATCAGGACGATCAAGCCCGACCTGACGCAGATTGCCTGCTTCGACACCGCCTTCCACCACAGCATTGAGCCGCCCGCGAGCCGCTTCGCGATCCCGCGGCGCTTCGAGGAGCGCGGCATCCGGCGCTATGGGTTCCACGGACTCTCCTTCGAATATGTCGCGGGCCGCCTCGCCGAAATCGCGCCGGAGCTCGCCTCGAAGCACACCGTGATCGCGCATCTCGGCAATGGCGCGAGCCTGTGCGGCTTGCGCGATGGCCGCAGCGTCGACACCACGATGGGACTGACGCCGCTCGACGGCCTAGTGATGGGCACCCGCTGCGGCACGATCGATCCCGGCGTCCTGCTCTATCTGCAACAGCACGAGAAGATGTCCGTCGAGCACATCGAGCACCTGCTCTATCACGAGTCCGGCCTGCTCGGCGTCTCCGGGATCTCGGCGGACATGCGCGCACTGCTCGCAAGCAGTGAGGCCGCGGCGCGCGAGGCGGTCGATCTCTTCACCTTCCGCGCGGCGCAGCAGGTTGCGGTGATGGCGACCACGCTTGGCGGGCTGGACGGCCTGGTCTTCACCGGTGGCATTGGCGAGCATGCTGCGGACATCCGTGGAGCAATCGGCGAGCGTCTCGGCTGGCTTGGCGTGCGCATCGATGCCGCTGCGAATAACGGGGGACGCGAGCGGATCAGCGGCAGCGGCGGTGCTGTCGATGTGCTGGTCATCCCAACGAATGAGGAGTTGACAATCGCGCGGCATTGCGCGGCGGTGCTGCGAAAGAGATGAGACGCGGTTGGCGGGTGCATCTTCCCTTCTCCCCTTGTGGGAGAAGGTGGCGCGAAGCGCCGGATGAGGGGTTCTGTCTGCGGTCACATCTGCAGATGAGTATGCGGAGAGGGACCCCTCACCCTAATGAGTTCGTGTCTACCTGCGGCGCTGCCCTCTCCCACAAGGGGCGAGGGCACAGTCATGCGCATCTCGCCTGCTGAACTCAGTGAATCCCGGCAAAGATCTGGATACAGCCGATCGCGACTTCGATCAAAATCAGCACGACCACCGCGATTTCGAGCCGCAACGAACGCTGGGTGTCGATGATGTCGGTCAGCGCATCGGCCGTCTCCGCAACAACCGTGAGCTTGCGCTCGAGCGTGTCGAGACGCTCCTTCAGTTCGTACTCGTCTTCGAGACGCGCATAGAGCCGGTCGAGCTGCGGCTTCTCCCAGAGCGCATCGGGCTTTTCGGCAACCGCGACGCGGCCGGCGACGCGCTGCTGGACCAGCAGCGCGTTGCCGATGAGCTGGAGGATGCCCTTGCGCCGGCGCGAGGTGCGGCCTTTCTCGGCAAGCTCGCGCGCAAAAGGCTCGATAACGTCGAACACCGCAGCGACGCGGCGTTCGTCGCGCGCCAGCGACGTGCTCTTGGCCAGTGCATCCGCGATCAGCAGCAGCCGCTCGTCGGAAAACTTCGAGAGATTGATCGGCCCGCCCGGCTGGATCGCTTCGGTGCTTTCATCCTTGCAGAGCTGCGCTTGCGCGATCTCCTCTTCAAAGGGGCTGAGCTCGCCGATGACGCGGGATTTCAGGCTGTCGATCAGCACCTTCTCCTCCGAGGGGAGCAGGCCGATCAGCACCACAACGCCGTAGCGGAAGATCACGGCAAGGCCGGCATGGACGCGGAAGGCGGCCGGCGTCGAGGAGACCGGCGCA
The DNA here is from genome assembly GCF_024199795.1 of Bradyrhizobium sp. CCGB01. Classification (NCBI taxonomy): domain Bacteria; kingdom Pseudomonadati; phylum Pseudomonadota; class Alphaproteobacteria; order Hyphomicrobiales; family Nitrobacteraceae; genus Bradyrhizobium; species Bradyrhizobium sp. CCGB01. The sequence continues at coordinate 2,447,747 of NZ_JANADK010000001.1, read as the reverse complement.
CCCAGCTCGAGCCCCGAGGGATTGATGCGTTCGCCCAGCATCACGGCGCGGATCCGCAAGGTCGGCGCACCGTCCGGCTTCGGCGATGTCGGCGTCGTGCCAACGGGAAGTTGATCGGCGGTCACTGGACTATCTCACTTTGCGCGGTGCGCGGTTGCACGTTTTTCCCACCGTAAGGTCTGTGTCAGACTGCCCGTGCAGCCTTGCGGAAAAATGCCGTCCTCGCCCCGATCATACCGGCGGAGAAAGCCCCCGTTTGAAGCTCACGACAACAAGATACGCCGAAACATTCGGCAATATGACCACCTCGCGCGCAACACATTCGGCTGCGATAGGCCTCCCGGGGTTTACCATCGCTGACCGTAGCGCTGCCAAAAAGTTGCACTCGGCAGCGCCGCGTGTTTATGACACATTCATAACGAGCTACGCTTCTCCCGAAGTGCAGACACTGAAGCCTCAATCATGCTGAGCGTCATCATTCCGACCGAAGGCGTCGAGCAGACGGCGGTCGCAACTCTCGCCGCGCTGGTACCCGGTGCCGCCGCGGGCGTCATCCGCGAAGTGCTGCTGGTCGACGGCACCCGCAACGGCGTCATCGAGCGCGTTGCGGACGTTGCAGGCTGCCGATTCATCGGCTTCGAGGGATCCTCGCAGGGCGCTGCGCTCGCCGCCGGCGCGCTTCAGGCCCGGTCGCCCTGGCTGATGTTCCTCCCCGCCGGCGCCGTGCTGGAAACCGGCTGGATCGACGAGACCACCCAGTTCATCCACACCGTCGCGACCAGCGGCCGGGATCGTGCGGCGGTGTTCCGCTATGCGCGCTCGCCTTACGCGGATACCGGAATCCGCGACCTCCTCCGCGCCGTGACGCGCAAGCTCGTCGGTCCGCTCGGCGATCAGGGACTTTTGATCGCGCGCGATCATTACGACCGGATCGGCGGCTACCCGCCCCAGGCCCGCCGCTCCGAGGCGCGGCTGCTCCGGCGGCTCGGCCGTTCGTCCCGGACCATGCTGCGCAGCCGGATCGTCATGGTCGGCTGAGGCCACCAAATACTTGCCAAAGTCAAATAATTATTTGACAATGGCAAGTATCGAGGTGACCCAATGACATTCGACGGTACCGACGACCAGATCGCAGCGGTTCGCGCCTTCAACCGCTTCTATACCCGCAAGCTTGGTGTGCTCGACCAGCATCTTGGCCAGAGCCCGTTCTCGCTCAGCGAGGCCCGCGTGCTCTATGAACTCGCGCATCGCGACGACCTTGCGGCAAAAGAGATCGGAAACGAGCTTGGTCTCGACGCCGGCTATCTCAGCCGCATCGTCCAAAGCTTCGACGAAAAGGGGCTGATCACGCGAAGGCCCCTGCCCGCAGATCGCAGGCAATACCAGCTCAGCCTCACCGCCAAGGGCCGCCAAACCTTCGCCAAGCTGAATCTGGGTTCGCAAAACGAGGTCGCCGCAATGCTGGCTCGGCTTTCAGCCGGCGATGCCACGCGGCTCACACAGGCGATGGCGACCATCGAGACCGTGCTGGAGCCACGTCAAAAGCAGCCCGCGTCTGTCCTGCTGCGCAGCCATCGCATCGGCGACATGGGCTGGGTCATCTCCAAGCAAGCGGCCGCCTATGCTGCGGACTACAACTGGGACATCAGCTACGAGGCGCTGGTCGCCGAGATCTGCGCACAGTTCATCAAGAATTACGACGCCGCACGCGAGCACTGCTGGATCGCGGAAGTGGGTGGCGAGCCGGTTGGCTCGATCTTTCTGGTCAAGGCCACTGACGAGATCGCCAAGCTGCGCCTGTTGCAGGTGGAGAAGAAAGCCCGGGGGCTCGGCGTCGGCCGCGCGCTGGTCGAGCAATGCATCCAGGGCGCACGCGAGAGGGGCTACAGCAAGATGACGCTGTGGACCCAGAGCATCCTGGTCGCCGCACGCGGCATCTACCAGTCCGCCGGCTTCAAGCTCGTGAAGGAAGAGAAACACCACAGCTTCGGTGCCGACCTGGTCGGCGAGACGTGGGAGCGTGATCTCTGACGATCTCGCAGCATGCGGGATGCGCATGAATGTGCCCTCGCCCCTTGTGGGAGAGGGCAGCGACGCCGGTAGACACAGGCTCGTCAGGGTGAGGGGTCTCTCTCCGCGAGCCTGGAATCGTAGGGTGGGCAAAGGCGCGTTGGCGCCGTGCCCACCGATCCAGAATTGCGATAGAACTCGTGGGCACGCTTCGCTTTGCCCACCCTACGAGACTGACCGTGTGGAAAGACGTTGCGGAGTTATCCGTGCCTACACCGTCGCGCCTTGCGCCTTCGGCCGGCGCAGATGCTCGTCGAGCCGCGGCATGATCTCGACGAAATTGCAGGGGCGCGTGCGGTAGTCGAGCTGGGCCTTGAGGATGCCGTCCCAGCCATCGCGGCAGGCGCCGGGCGAGCCGGGCAGGCAGAAGATGTAGGTCGCGCCGGTCACGCCCGCGGTGGCGCGGCTCTGGATCGTCGAGGTCCCGATCTTGGCGTGGCTCAGCATGTGGAAGGCGATCGAGAAACCGTCCATGCGTTTCTCGAACAGCGGCTCGATCGCCTCCGGCGTGACGTCGCGGCCGGTAAAACCGGTGCCGCCGGTGGTGATGACGACGTCGATGCCGGCGTCCGCAATCCAGCGGCGGATGACGGCACGGATCGCCTCGACGTCGTCGGTGACGATCTCGCGCGCGGCCAGATGATGGCCGGCGGCGGTCAGGCGGTCGGCGAGCGTCTGGCCGGATTTATCATCCGCGAGCGCGCGCGTGTCGGAGACGGTGAGCACCGCGATGTTGAGCGGGATGAACTGTTTTGTTTCGTCGATGGAGGCCATTGAACCGCACCTTCTATCCGCCCACCGACGTCATCCTGAGGTGCACGCGAGCGCGCCTCGAAGGATGAGCCGGAGCCCCGCCATCCTTCCAGGCTCGCAAGGGCGAGCACCTCAGGATGACGCCACCACCACCTTACATCTGCCCGCCGCCGAACGTGTTGCAGGCCTGGACCGTGCCCTGCTGGTAGCCGGTCATGAACCACTGCTTGCGTTGCGCCGCCGAGCCGTGGGTGAAGGAATCGGGCACGACGCGTCCCGTGGCCTGGCGCTGCAGCGTATCGTCGCCGATCGCGCTCGCCGTGGTCAACGCGGCGTCGATGTCGCCGGGCTCGAGGAAGTTCGGACGCTTTTTCGCCTCGCGGTTGACCCAGACGCCGGACAGGCAGTCGGCCTGCAATTCGACCTTGACCTGCAGCGCATTGGCCTCGGCCTTGCTGCCGGCCTGCTGCTGCAGCCGCGTCACGCGCGGAATGATGCCGAGCAGGTTCTGGATGTGATGGCCGGCCTCATGGGCAATGATGTAGGCGGTGGTGAAGTTGCAGGCGGACTTGCCGGAGCAGCCGCGGAAGCGTGTCTCGACCTCGCGGAAGAAGGCGGTGTCGAGGAAGATGGTGCGGTCCGGCGGACAATAGAACGGGCCCATCGCCGACTGCGCCATGCCGCAGCGGCCGCCATTGGTGGCGTTGCGGAACAGCACGACCTTCGGACCGGTATAGTTCTGGCCGCTGGCCTGGAAGATCTCGCTCCAGCGGTCGTCGATCTCGCCGAGAATGCCGGCGATCATGCTGCCGACCTCGTCGGTCGGCGCGCCGCGCTTGGCCGAGGTCGACTGACGATCGGTCTGGTAGGACGGTGCCTGGCCGCCGCCGGTAAGGATTTCGGCGCCGCCGATCAGGATGCGCGGATCGATGCCGAAGGCATAGCCGACCAGGCCGAGCACGATGATGGTACCGATGCCAAGGCCGCCGCCGCCCATCGGCAGGCCGAACCCGCCTCCGCCGCCGCCCATGCCACCACCGTCATCGCGACGATCCTCGACGTCGTCGCTGCGGCGAAAGTCATCGTAACGCATGGCGGCTTTCCCTTAAGGTCCCGGATGGCGGTTCTTGGCGCGCGGATGCGCGAAAGCTCAACGCGCCACATACGTAAAATTTCCGTTGCACTTATCAATATCGTGGCCGGCAAAAATTGCCTAGTGCGACAGCATGTCGATGCCAGCAATTTTTTCCGGGGGTCGTGCAATTTTTTCCGAGAGAAATTTGGCGACCTGACTGCTCCCGCAACGCGAAGAAATACGAAATACACTGGAAAACGCGGCGAATGCGCGAAGCGAAACGCGCTCAATGCAAGATGCGAGGTCTGCTCACGAAAACGGCGGGTTAAGTCGATTTTTACTTTGCCGCTTCATTGTAACGGTCAGTCGGTTGTTTGGTCCCGCGTCGCCGACAGCGTCGCCTGAGTCAGAGTTCTTGAGTCATGGTAGTGTCGCGTCGCGGGGCGTCTGCAAGGGCGCCCCGCACAAATTTTGAGTCTCCCTCGCACAGCATCGTCCTCGGCGATTGCGTCGCCGAGATGTCGAAGCTTCAGGCTGGTTCGGTCGATCTCGTGTTCGCCGATCCGCCCTACAATCTCCAGCTCAAGGGCGATCTCAAGCGCCCCGACGAATCCCATGTCGATGCCGTCGACGACGAATGGGACAAGTTCGATTCGTTCTCCGCCTATGACGATTTCACCCGCGCCTGGCTGCTTGCCGCCCGTCGCGCGATGAAGCCGTCGGCGACGATCTGGGTGATCGGCTCCTATCACAACATCTTCCGCGTCGGCGCGATCATGCAGGACCTCGGCTTCTGGCTCCTGAACGACATCGTCTGGCGCAAGTCCAACCCGATGCCGAATTTCCGCGGCCGCCGCTTCACCAACGCGCACGAGACCATGATCTGGGCCGCGCGCGACGAGAAGGCCAAGGGCTATACGTTCAACTACGAGGCACTGAAGGCGGCCAACGAGGACGTGCAGGCACGGTCCGACTGGCTGATCCCGCTCTGCACCGGCGAGGAACGCCTCAAGGGCGCCGATGGCAAGAAAGTGCATCCGACGCAGAAGCCGGAAGGCCTGCTCGCGCGCGTGCTGCTGTCGTCGTCGAAGCCCGGCGATCTCGTGATCGATCCGTTCAACGGCACCGGCACCACCGGCGCGGTCGCAAAGCGCCTCGGCCGATCCTATATCGGTTTCGAGCGCGACAAGACCTACGCCAAGGCAGCCGAAGCGCGCATCGCGGCGGTCGAGCCGCTGCCGGAAGAAAGCCTCGCCCCGTTCATGACCGCGCGCGAAGCGCCGCGGGTCGCGTTCTCCGAGCTGATCGAGCGTGGCATGATCATGCCAGGCACGAAGCTGTTCGATGCCAAGAAGAAGCTCGGCGCACTCGTGCGCGCCGACGGCGCCATCATGCTGGGCGACAAGGTCGGCTCGATCCACCGCATCGGCGCCGTGGCGCAAGGGGCGCAAGCCTGCAACGGCTGGACGTTCTGGCATGTCGAGACCAAGAAGGGTCTCAAGCTGATCGACGAGCTCCGCGCCGAGATCCGCGCCGGCATGGCGGCGGGGTAAGCTCCAGCTCCACGTCGTAGTCTTGTAGGGTGGGCAAAGGCGCAAAGCGCCGTGCCCACCGAATCTTTCCCAGCGGATACAGCGTTGGTGGGCACGCTTCGCTTTGCCCACCCTACTGCGTCTTGAACGCCGCCGCAGTCAGGACTAGATTTCCCCTATCAGTCCCGTCCCGACCGGTCCTCCAATGCGACGACAGTCCGAGACATTGCTGCTGGTGCCGCTGCTGCCGATCTTCCTGCTCGGCATGTTTCCGATGTTCCTGATCGCGCTGCTGGGATTTTTCGGGCTCGCCCTGTTCGGCGTGCTCGTGATCTGCGTCGGGCTCGCCAGCAGCAACGAGGCTCACGACAATTTCAATCACGACGTGATCGTGCACGGCTACGCGCGCGGATCGGAGCGCAAGGCGCGGGCCTCCGACATGCACATCGCGACGCGGCTCGGGCTGCGGCTGGAAGCGGTCGGCGCGGCGATGATCCTTACGGCTGCGATCGGCCTTTGTTACGCCGGCTGATCTGCGTGCCGCGCAGATACCGCCCGGCAAACTCGCCGGTTGCCCTCCTCGACGAGGTTCAGGCAAGAGAAGCCGTCAGCGCCAGTGACGCTGCGTTCGCTCACGACAACAACCCGCTTTCGCTCTTGTTTCGCTCTGGCCAACAACACTGGGGAGATGATCGATGCTCAAATTCTATTTCAACGGCTCGCCGAACCCGACCAAGGTCGCGCTTTATCTCGAAGAGACCGGCCTGCCCTTCGAGCCGGTGAAGGTCGACACCCGCAAGGGCGAGCAGTTCACGCCGGACTATCTGAAGATCAATCCGAACGCCAAGGTGCCGGCGATCGACGACGGCGGCACGATCGTGTTCGATTCGAACGCCATCCTGCTTTATCTCGCCGAGAAGACCGGCAAGTTTCTGCCCGCCGCAAATATTCGCGGCGAGACGCTGTCATGGCTGATGTTCATCGCCACCGGCGTCGGGCCCTATTCTGGCCAGGCCGTGCACTTCAAGCATTTCGCGCCGAAGGACCAGAACCACGACTACGCCCATAACCGCTACCAGTACGAGACCGATCGCCACTACAAGATTCTCGACGCTCACCTCGAAGGCCGTCGCTACATGGTCGGCGACAGCTATTCGATCGTCGACATGGCGCTGTGGGGCTGGGCGCGGATGGTGCCGTTCAAGCTCGGCGACGACGCCTTTGCGCGATACCCGAACGTGAAGCGGCTGGTGGACGAGATCTCGGCGCGGCCCGCGGCCGCGCGCGCGATCGCCCTGAAGGACAAGTTCACCTTCAAGGCCGAGATGGACGACGAGGCGCGCGCCAACATGTTCAAGCACATGACGACCAAGGTCGCCTGATCGCGCCACACCGCGATTTGAAGGCCACGCGCATGCGCGTGGCCTTTTGCTTTTATGCGGCGTGGACCGAGTTCAGGAATTTGGCGACTTCCTGCTTCAAGCGGTTGCTGTCAGCCGACAGCGAGCGAGCCGCCGAGAGCACCTGCGAGGAGGCCGAGCCGGTCTCGGAGGCGCCGCGCTGGACGTCACCGATATTGGTCGAGACGCGCTGCGTGCCATGGGCGGCCTGCTGGACGTTGCGGGAGATGTCCTGCGTCGCCGCGCCCTGCTCTTCGACGGCGGCGGCAACCGCCGACGAAATCTCCGACAGCCGCTCGATGGTGCCGCTGATCTCCCGGATCGACCCGACCGACTGCTCGGTCGCGGCCTGGATGCTCGAAATCTGCTGGCCGATCTCGCCGGTCGCTTTCGCGGTCTGCTCGGCCAGCGCCTTCACTTCGGAGGCGACCACCGCAAAGCCGCGGCCGGCCTCGCCGGCGCGCGCGGCCTCGATGGTGGCGTTCAGCGCCAGAAGGTTGGTCTGGCCGGCAATCGTGCTGATCAGCTCGACCACGTCGCCGATGCGCGCGGCCGCCTTGGACAGCTCGCCGACGCGTTCGTTGGTCCGGCTCGCCTGACCGACCGCTTCGTTGGCAATACGGGCGGATTCCTGCACCTGGCGGGCGATCTCCGTGACCGAGGACGAGAGTTCCTCCGTCGCCGAGGCAACCGCCTGGACGTTGGCTGTAGCCTCCTGTGAGGCGGATGCCACCTCGGTCGACAGGTCCTGCGCACGCGTCGCGGTCGCCGTCAGCGTGCCGGCCGAGGCCTCCAGCTCGCTCGATGCCGACGACACGGTATCGACGATCTCGCCGACCGCCTGCTCGAACTGGTCGGCAAGCCTGACCATATCGGCCTTGCGGCTCTCGGCCTGCCGCGCCTCGAGCTCGCTCTGCTCGCCGCGCAGGCGTTCGGTGTCGAGCATGTTGGTCTTGAACACCTCGATCGCCTTGGCCATGTCGCCGATCTCGTCGGCCTTGCCGCGGCCGGGAATCTCAACCGCGAGATTGCCGCCGGCGAGCAGCCCCATGGCGCGCGTCATCGAGGTCAGGGGACCGACGATGCTGCGGGCGATCAGGAACGCGACGATGCCGCCGAACAGGATGGCAAGGCCGCCGGCGAGCTCCTGGATGGACGTCGTTCCCGCGATCACCGCTTCGGCATTGGCGCGCGAGTCCCGGTAGTCCTTCTTCAAGGCGGTTTCAGCGATCTTGAGCTTGGCGATGCTCTCCACGATGAGGGGCGCGAGGTTCTTGTGGTAGATCTCGTCGGCCTGGAGCATCGCGGCCGACGTCGTCTCGAACGCGGATTTGTAGATTCCGAGCGAGGTCTTCACCGGCGCGAGCGTGGTTCGCAGTTCCGCGGCCTGCGGGCTCTTTTCGATCGCCGCGAGCCGCTGCGACGCCCGGTCCACATTGGTCCTGAAGTTGGCGGGCCCCTTGGTGTCGCGCAGGGCCAGGAAACGCCAGTTTGCGATTTGAACGAGAAGCAGCCTGGATTCGAGGTCCGCGACGAGGGCCGCGGTGTCTTCGTCGACGGCTGCGCGCGCCACGTCGGTCAGCTTGTTCATCTTGACGGTCAGCTCGTCCCCGCTCGGCAGCAACGTCGCCTTGCCCGTTCGCGCCTCGTTGACGGCGTCGCCGAGATTGTCACGCAGGCTTCGCATTTTGCCGATGTCGGCGATCAGATCGTTGTAGAGCTTCCGCCGCTCCTCGGAGGCTGTGCCTTTGGCGCCGACCTGCAACAGCTCGATCGCCGCGGTCTCCCGCTCGGCGGCCTCCTTCATTGCGGGTTCGCTGGCATCGTAGATGTAGCGCAGGTTGGCGCGCTGGATGGCCTGGAGATGGGTCGAGATCTCCAGCACCCGCGCGGTGCTGTCCGAAAGCGCCGATTGCCTTCCGACCTGATCCTGGACCGCCCACAAATTCCAGACGGCAACCACCGCCATCACGAGACCGACCGCCACCAGGGCCATGAAGCCTGCGTACAGGCGTCCCCTGATCCGCAAACGAAATTTCGGCATTCCCACTGTCCACCCGGATGCATGTGAATTCGGGCGGACGAACTCATCCGGCGATCGTCGCGGCCACCCCCGGCAGCCGCGCGTCACTCCTCGAGCGACTCACGCTGCACTGCGACACAATGGGGGACACTCGTTAATTGAACCTTCCAAATTTTCGCGCACACGTCATGAGGCGCATACAAAATCTGCTGATCTTCTATGCAGTTGCGCAAGGATGTGGCGCACAGCCGCGCGCGGCATGCAGCCGGCTGCAAACGTCGCGCCGTTGAATGTTTGTCAGTCGCCCGCCTGCGTCAATTTGCCGAGCGCGTTCTCGACCACTTCCAGTGTGTAGGGCTTCTGGATCACCGGCGCGGCGGCCAGCTCCGCCGGGATCGGCGCGCGCTCGCCATAGCCGGTCGCGAACACGAAGGGCACGCCGATCTCCATCAGCTTCTGCGCCACCTTGATGCTGCTCTCGTTGCCGAGATTGAGGTCGAGCAGGGCAAAGCCCGGGCGCGTGCGCTCGATCGCACGCAGCGCCTGGTCGACGGTCGCGGCAGTATCGACGTGGCGGGCACCGAGGTCGAGCAGGATGACCTCCGCGGCCATCGCGATGATCAGATTGTCCTCGACGATCAGGGCCGTGTCGGAAATCCGCGAACGGGACGATTGCTGCTCTTCGACGCGCATGGCGGCTCCTGCGATTGATGGCACGAGTTCGACGAAGTTGGGGGGAATGATGAACGTCGCTTGCACCCCCAGCAGGTCGAAGCGGATTTCGGCCTCGCCCTTGAGGTCGAACGGGACGGAGCGCTCGATGATCGTGGTTCCGAAGCCGCGCCGCGACGGCGGCTGCACCGGGGGACCGCCGCTCTCCTTCCAGTCGATGACGAGGCTCGACGACGGATCGAGGCGCCACGCGACCTCGACGCTGCCGGTGGAATCGGCGAGCGCGCCGTATTTGGCGGAATTGGTCATCATCTCGTGCACGACGAGGGCCAGCGTTGCGAACGCCTTGGGATCGAGCGCCACGTCGGGGCCGCCCATCCTGACCCGGTCTGCGCGCGCGCCCAGATAGGCGCCGGCCTCGGATTCGAGCAGCGAGCGCAGTGCGACGGGCGCCCAGTTCAGATTGGTGATCTGGTCGTGGGCCCGCGCCAGGGCCTGGATGCGGCCGCCGAGCACGCCGGCGAATTCCTCGACGCTGGCCGCTGTGTCCTTGCTCTGCGCCACCAGAGCGCGGACGAGGCTCAGGATGTTGCGGACGCGGTGATTGAGCTCGGCGATCATCAGCTCCTGCCGCTCCTGCGCGCCGCGCCGCTCGCGCGCGGCGAGATCGGACAGTTGCAGGATCACCTCGAGCAGCGTCACCCGCAGGCTCTCCGCGATGCGGATGTCGGCGGAGGACCACGGTTTCGACTGGCCCGCCACCGTTTCCTGCCAGAGCTCAAAGCTCTTGCGCGGCGTCAGGCGCGGACCGTTCGGGCCTTCGTCGTAGACCTTTTCGGGCGCACCGGCCCAGTTCACCGAACGCACGACCTCGCGCCGGAAGAAGATCAGACAATCGCGCGGGGCGCGCGAGATCGGGATGGCGAGGAAACCGGCCGCGCGGTCGCGGAAGGACTGGCCGGCGGCATACACCCTGGCGATCTCGGCGCTGGCGAAAATCCGTCCCGGCGAGGTCCGGTTGATGAAGGCAACGAGCTCCTTCACCTCGTCCTCGGTCGGCGTCTGGCCCTGAAGCGCGATCTTGTTGTCGGACCAGACCGCCACGCCGTCGCAGTCGATCATCCCGCGATAGTCGCCGAGGAAGTCGACGATGGCGCGCTGGCTGTGCTCGTGCGAGGCCGCGGTCTCGATCAACCGCTCCTGCACGTGGTGAGCGCGCATCTCGTAGGCGACGTCGCCCTCGCGCTCGCGCCCTTCCACGATCCAGGAGAACATCTGCCCGAACAGTTCGGAGGCCGTGCGCTTCTCGAAAGAGATGTGGCGCGGCGAGTAATGATGGCAGGCGAACAGGCCCCACAGCTTGCCGTCGCGCAGGACCGACACCGACATCGAGGCGCCGACGCCCATGTTGCGCAGATATTCGATGTGGATCGGCGACACCGAGCGCAGCACGCTCATCGAAAGATCGAGCAGCCCCGCATTGTGGGTCGCCGTCGACACCAGCGCGGCTGGCTGCGCATTGATGTCCGCTATGATGCGCAGCCAGTTGCGCTGATAGAGAACCCGGGCCTGTCTGGGGATGTCGGAGGCCGGGTAATGCAGGCCGAGAAACCGTTCGAGCCCCGCTTCCGCAGCCTCCGCGATCACCTCGCCCGATCCGTCCGGGTGAAACTGATAGACCATGACGCGGTCGAAGCCGGTCAGCACCTTGAGCTGCCGCGCCGCCTCGCGCGCGAGCTCGGTCATGCCGCGTGTCTTGCGGATCCGCTCCAGCATCAGGCGCACCAGCTCGCCGGAATTGACGCCCGGCTCGATGACGCTTGGCTCGGCCTCCACGACCAGATAGACGCCGGAAAAATGGATCGCGACGTCGCAAAGCGGCTTGCCCGCCTGGAGCTCGACCCCGAAGAGGCGTTCGGTCGCGTCCGGACCACTCAGATGATCGACGCGGCTGCGGATGGTCTCGACGGCGGCTTCGGCGATGACGCTCGACAGCGGCCGCTGGAGCAGGTCGGCGACGTCAGTGCCGAGAAAGCTGGCGGCATTGTCCGACGCCATGCAGATCGTGAAATCCGACAACAGCGTGAGCAGGAAGCCGAACGGCTGCACGCTGCCGGGAATGTGGATCGGCTCGCGATCGCAATTGGTGAGATTGACGGCCTCGTTCATGCGCGGTCCGCCGCCTGCTCGAACGCGGCGAAGGCGATGTGCGCCGCCTCGATCACCTCGTCCTCGTCGCAGGCCTCTTCGCTTTGAAGCTTCGACAGGAAACTCTGCCAGAGCCGTTTGCCGGCGCCGTGGCTGAGATAGCCGGTAGCCTCGCCGATACGGGGGTCGGCGGCATCCGCAACCGCCTTCAGCAGGAATTTGGCCCCGAGCCGGGAGCCCTCCAGCACGTACATGGTGCCCAGCACGCCGCTGCGCGTCAGCGGCGGCACGGACACGGTGGGTTCCGCGGCGCTGCCGAGCCGTTCGAGATCCGCCGCGATCGCTGCGCTGCGCGCCCGCTCCGGCCAGTCCGGAAACATCGTGGCGACGCCGGCAGCGACAAGCGTGGCTTCGAGCGGCAGCAGCGCGCCGGCACTGGCCTGCAAAAAGCGGCGGTAGCCGGAAAATACGGTGAGATCGAATGATGAAAGCTGCGCATCGAGCTCCCGGTGCGCAGCCGCAGTCGCATCTCTCAGTCGTTCGCGGAGTCCGGGGAAGCTGCGGCCCACTTGTGTCGAAACGTCCGAAGCCCCAGCCAGCATGAAATTCCCAAACGCGCGCGATGCCGAAGGCGCGATTGCCCCGGAAGCGAAGGAACGCCGGCGGAACCCAAAGGTTCCGCCGGCACTCCAAAAGCCGGGCAAGGCGACGGCCCGTGTCCCTCCCCCTCTATTTGCGTCGGCGAGGCTTATGCAGCTCTTACGCGATCTCCGCTCGGGTCATCCCACAATCCTGAAGCTCCCGTTCGGTCATGGCGGCGAGCTGATACCGGGCCTGGGACCGCTCGCGCCTGATACGGACCATCTCCACCAGCGCCCGCCAGGCCCGCGCGACCATCATCGGCCGTGATGAACCGGCTCGGCCCGGGCATGCGACGCGGCTCAACCCGCTCAGCCCGCAGCCCTCACCGGCGTTTGCGGAAACAGACCGAGCGCCTTCTCGGTCAGCACCGAGTCGCAGTACTCGCGGATCTCCTTGATCTTGCCGTCCTCGAACTGAAACACGAGGCAGTAGTCGTTGTCGTAGCGCACGCCTTCGGGCGTGACATTGTCGCCCTTGGCTTCCACCACGACGACGTCGCCGTCGGCAATGAAGCGGTGGGCGACCGTGCGCGTGCGGTCGCGCAGACGGGTGCGGACATAGCCGTGCAGATCGTTGAGGATCGACCCCTTGCCGGTGAAGGTGCGCGACCAGGAATACTGGCCGGTCACGACCCATCTGGCGTCGTCGGCAAGGCTTGCGGTGAACAGGGCGCGGTCGCGCACCGCCGGGTCGGGGCTGGCGGCGGCGGCGAAAATATCCTGCATCAGTTTCTTGTTGGCGCTCGCGTTCATGGCGGCATCTCCGTTTGCTGGCAACACGGAGAACATCGCCGCTGGAATAGAATTCTTCAAATCGATAACGGATATGATATCTATTCACCTGATGAATTTGAATTCGCTTGATCTCAATCTATTGACCGCACTCGACGCACTGCTGCGCGAGGCCAATGTCAGCCGCGCGGCGATGCGGATCGGGCTGTCGCAACCGGCGGCGAGCCACGCGCTGCAGCGTCTGCGCGACCTCTTCGGCGATCCGCTGCTGGTGCGCACCGGCGCGCGGATGGAGCTGACACCCCGGGCGCAGGCGCTGCGCGCGCCGCTGGCACAGGCGCTCGACCAGGTGCGCGGGCTGTTCGTGCCGGATGATTTCGACGCCGCGCGCAGCGAGCGGCAGTTCCGCCTGATGATGCCGGATCTCGCGGTCGAGCTGTTGATGCCGCCCTTGATGGAGAAGGTGACGCGTCTTGCCCCCAACATCCGCATCGAGATCGTGCCGTGGCGGGGATCGGCAATCTTCCATGCCGAGTTCGCCCGCACCATCGACCTCGTGATCTCGATCGGCAACGCATTCAAGGGTTTTCACCGCCAGCTGCTGTACACCGACAGCGATGCGCTGGCGGTGCGGCGCGGTCACCCCATGGGGGCGAAACTGAAGCGGCGCGAAATCTTTCTGGCCGCCCGCCATGTCGGTGTGATCATCCGTGGCGGCGCTGAGGACCTGATCGACCCCTGGCTGCGCAGCAAGGGCATCGAGCGGCACATTTCGCTTGTCGTCTCAGGCTATCTCGAAGCCCTGCACATCGCCGCCCGCACCGACCTCGTTGCCTTCGTGCCGCGCCGGCTGATCGCGGCCCTGTCCAAGCAGCTCGGCCTCGTCACGGTGACGCCGCCGCTCGACCCAGGGATCGACGAGCAATTCATGTTCTACCCGACCCGCGCACAGATGGACCCCGGCTCGATCTGGCTGCGGCGGCTGATGCTTGAGACGGGACGGGAGCTGGAGCAAGCCAAGCGCAAGCTCTCGTAGGGTGGGCAAAGCGAAGCGTGCCCACCACTTTTGTCGTCGTCTGGAAGGATGGTGGGCACGGCGCTACGCGCCTTTGCCCACCCTACGAGAGCTGGTGCGTTGTTACGCCTTCTGCTCGTCCATCACCTTGCGCACCGCCGGTCGGTCAGACATGCGCTTGAAATGATCGGCGATCTTCGGCGTGGCATTGATGTCGACGCTGTCGCCTTCGAGCCAGGTCGACAGGGTGTAGAGATAGGGATCGCAGATCGTGAACTGATCGCCCATCACCCAAGGCCCCCGAAACATCTTCTGCTCGATCAGGGCGAAGCAGGCGCCCATGGTCTGCGGGACCTTCGCCTTCATGTCGGCGAACGAGCTCTCCTGCGTCGCCCAGCGCGCGCCGCGCATCTTGTGAGCGTGGTTGATGTGCACGGTCGAGCAGAGATAGGAGTTGAACGACTGCACCTGGGCGAAGTCGAAGGGATCGTCGAGCGGCGCGAGCTTCGCCTTGGGCAAGGTCTGCGCGATATAGGCCAGCATCGCCGGCGTCTCGGTCAGCACGCCGCGATCGGTCACCAGCGCCGGGACCCGGCCCTTGGGGTTGATGGCGAGATAGTCCGGGCTGTTCTGCTGGTTGTCCTTGAAGCTCAGCCGTTCGGCCGTGTAGTCGGCGCCGGCCTCTTCCAGGGTGATGTAGGTGGCGAGCGCGCAGGTGCCGGTGGCGTAGTAGAGCTTGAGCATGTCGGACCTCATGGGAAAGCTGGAAATTAACGACTGTCGACCCCGAGGTCTATAGCACGACATTCTCCGTGCGTTGCTCTTCGCAGTTGCCCACCGCCGCCCCCCTGTGCCAAGACGCCTGCAATCGGAGGGGTTTTGTCATGACCGTACTCATCGCCGGCGGCGGCATCGGCGGGCTGACGCTTGCGCTCAGCCTGCACGGAATCGGCGTTCCCGTAAAAGTGTTCGAGAGCGTCGCCGCGCTGAAACCGCTCGGCGTCGGCATCAACGTGCTGCCGCATGCGGTCCGCGAGCTGATCGAGCTCGGGCTGATGGACAAGCTGGACGCCAGCGGCGTGCGCACCCGCGAGCTCGCCTATTTCACCAAGCACGGCAAGCCGATCTGGAGCGAGCCGCGCGGGCTGGAAGCCGGCTACAAATGGCCGCAATTCTCGATCCATCGCGGCACCCTCCAGCAGCTCCTGCTCGACACCGCGATCGAGCGGCTCGGCCGCGACAATATCCTGACCAGCCATCATCTGACCGGCTGGACTGAGACGGCCAACGGCGTGCGCGCCGATTTCATCGACAGGGCGACCGGCAAGGCCGCAGGGACCTACGACGGCGCGATCATGATCGCCGCCGACGGCATCCATTCCGCCGCGCGAGAAAAGCTCTACCCCAATGAAGGCCCGCCGATCTGGAACGGCCGCATCCTCTGGCGCGGCGTCACGCCGT
This sequence comes from Bradyrhizobium sp. CCGB01, assembly GCF_024199795.1. NCBI lineage: Bacteria > Pseudomonadati > Pseudomonadota > Alphaproteobacteria > Hyphomicrobiales > Nitrobacteraceae > Bradyrhizobium > Bradyrhizobium sp. CCGB01. The sequence goes on along the minus strand of NZ_JANADK010000001.1, from coordinate 2,432,225 downwards.
CAAAGGCCTTCCTCACCGGCCGCACCATGATCATGGCCGGGCACGAGATCCTGAAATTCGTCTGCTATCCGATTTCGAAGCAGCCGGATGCGGCGGGCAACCATCTGATCAACTGGGTCGCCGAACGCCATATGCCGCCGACCTATCAGTGGCGTCGCGAGGACTATAACCGCACCGCGCGGCTGGAGGAGTTTCTGCCCTGGTTCGAGAGCTGGCAGTTCGACTGGCTCGACGTGCCCGGCCTGATCAAGAACTGCCCGCATGCCTACGAATATCCGCTGGTCGACCGCGATCCGGTGTCGCAATGGACCTTTGGCAAGGTCACGCTGATGGGTGACGCCGCGCATCCGATGTACCCGATCGGCTCGAACGGCGCCTCGCAGGCGATCCTCGATGCCCGCACCATCACCCGCGAGATCCTTGCGCATGGCCCGACGACCGCAGCGCTGCTCGCCTATGAGGCCGAGCGGCGTCCCGCGACCACTGACCTCGTCCTGCTCAACCGCAAGAACGGCCCTGAGCAGGTGATGCAGCTCGTCGAGGAGCGCGCGCCTGACGGCTATGACGTCGTCACTGACGTGCTGTCGCAGCAGGAGCTGGAGGACATCGCCGCGAACTACAAGCGCGTCGCGGGCTTCCAGGTCGAGGCACTGAATGCGAAGCCTGCGATTGTGAGCAGAGACGCGAAGCGGGCGGGGGCGTGAGTTAGGGCGCGGACTCATTGGCACGCAGCCAAATGCGTATGGATGCAAGCTTGACGAATGCCAGATAGTTGGCCGCCAGCTTGTCGCATCGGGTCGCGACGCGCCGACACTGCTTGATCTTGTCGAAGAACCGTTCGATCAAGTTGCGCGCGCGACACAGCCTCGGGCAAAGTGCGTAAACAGACCTGTCCTGATGCCCTCGAACGTCCGCTGGAGTCGGCAGGGAGCCGATGCAAGGTTCCTTGATCTATCGCAAGGTGGCTCCAAGGTGACTCAATGAAAAGGGTCTTTCTTCCGCGCCGGAGGAGTAAGACGCATGCATTGTCCAACCCGATCGTGCACCTCGGGATCGATCCAGAGTACGGGCTCTGCCGATGGCGAGCATCTTGGGACTAATTTTGGGGCAATGAACTGAATCAATCGAAGCGCAACAAGTGCAGGCTCGGTTAAACGCGAGGGCTACGCAGTTGCAGGAGAAGCCCAATCAAGTAAGGATAATACAGCAACGAGGGGCGGCGCTGGTCAATATGGCCGTAGCGGCGCTGATAGTTGCCGCGCTTTATGTAGGTCGTGAAATTTTCGTCCCGATCGCACTCGCGGTCCTCTTGAGCTTTGTACTCGCGCCCTTTGTCATACGACTGCATTCCTGGCGAATTCCGCGCACCGCTTCTGTTCTTGTCGTGGTGTTCTTTGGTTTTGCGATCATATTCAGTTTGGGCGGCCTGATGGTATCGCAGGCAACTCGCCTTGCTGCGAAACTGCCTCAATATCAGCAGACGTTGAGCGATAAGGTCGAAAGCATTCGTGGTTTGGTCGGTGGTACAGGAACGTTGGAGCAGGCATCCACTGTTCTCAAGGAATTAGGGACGCAGCTGCAACATGGGAACACGGCTGACCAACCGGACAACGGTCTTGCGAAGCAAGGACCGGGAAAAGCGATTCCGATACCTGTCGAAGTCAAGCAGCCCGACCCCGGCGCTCTGACGACGCTCGCCAAGATCATCGAACCATTGCTTTCGCCACTCACGACGACCGGAGTCGTCGTGATTTTCGTGGCTTTCATCTTGCTGCAACGCGAGGATCTTAGAAACCGACTCGTTCGCCTCGCTGGCTCGGGAGATATTCAGCGCACAACCGCAGCCCTTGATGACGCCGGCAAGCGACTGAGTAGACTCTTTCTAACTCAGATGATCTTCAATGCAGTATTCGGATTGGCAATCGGCATAGGCCTTGAGCTCATTGGCGTGCCCTCGGCTCCGCTATGGGGTCTGTTAGCGATGATCTTGCGGTTCGTGCCGTATATCGGTGCACTCATCTCAGCCATATTCCCGCTTATCCTCGCTGCAGCCGTTGGCTCCGGCTGGGAGATGTTGGTGCTGACTGCTCTCTTGTTTGTGGCCCTGGAATTTCTAGCCGGACAAGTTATCGAACCTTTGATTTATGGCCACAGTTCTGGCCTGTCTCCTGTCGCGGTCATCCTGTCTGCATCATTCTGGACCTGGCTCTGGGGCCCGATCGGATTGGTCATGGCAACGCCTCTGACGGTATGCCTCGTCGTCGCGGGACGGCATGTCGAGCGGCTCAAATTCCTGGAAATCATGCTTGGCGACCGACCTCCGTTGAAACCGCCTCAGCTGTTTTACCAACGGCTTCTGGCCGCTGATCCTCTCGAGGCGGCAGAACAAGCGCATGACTTCCTCAGAGATGCGTCACTTGAGGACTACTGTGACACTATTCTACTGGAGGGATTGAGGCTCGCGGAAGCGGACCGTCAGTTAGGCCATCTCGACGAAGAGCGATTGAATCGAATTGCTTCAACTGTCCGCGAACTGGTGGCTGACCTGGAATTGAACCACGAGACAGGAGCGACGGGCGTTCCGTCCATAGACTTGAGTGCCAACCCCGGAGCAGCCATCGCAATTGAACAAACAAGAGCGCAACTCGAGTTGACCAAGGAGAGCAGTGGAGCGCCTCCTATTCTCTGTGTTCCAGGATCCGACAAGCTCGACGAGGCAGCAGCGCTAGTACTGGCCTATTTGCTGCGTCACCGTGGTATCGCAGCGACAGCAGAAGAGGCCGACGCCTTGTCGATGTCGAAATTCGTTTCGCTCGATATGACTGACACGTCGTTGGCGTGCGTTTGCTACGTCGGCCAACCATCTACCGGCAAGATTCAGGCTACTGTTCGCAGGCTCAACAAGAAGAAATTCGACGCTCGCATTCTAGTCGCCCTTTTTGGAGCGGAAGGCACCACGCCGCCTGTTGACGCGGTCGTTGATCTTGTTTCCCGCGGATCTTTTAGCGCTGCGCTAAGCGCAATCACTCAGGCCGGCGACAAGCAGTGCGGTGCTGCGACCGTCGACAATAAAGCGGCTGTGTTCAACTGACGAAGGACGCGAGAAGGCTTCCTGCCCCGCACCCGCCCTCTCCCCGTAAGAACGGGGCGAGGAAGCGAGAGACAGGTGCTCGTCTCACCGCACCACCCTCGCCGCCTCCAACAGCCGCTCGCTCGCGGTTGCCGTGGCGAGCACGGTCCCGTCTTCGGCCATCAGCTTGGCCTCGACGAATGCAATCGTCTTGCCGAGCTGCGTCACCGTCGCCTCGGCAATGATCGGCCCGGGCCTGGCCGGGCTCAAAAAGTTCACGGTCATGCTGATGGTGGTGGTGTAGAGGCGGCCCTCACTCATCACGAGGACGGCCGGTCCCATCGTGTCGTCCAGCATGGCCGACAGCATGCCGCCCTGGATGAAGCCCGCCGGGTTGCAGAACTCGGGCTTGCCCTCGAAGGCGAGCTTGATCCAGCCCTCCTCGGGGCGGGCATCGAGCAGACGCCATCCGAGCAGCTCGGCGCAGGGCGGCTTGCGAAAGTTGTCGAGCGCGGTCTTGACCATGCCAAATCTCCGTTGCCGGCGGCTCATAGCGTAGGTCTGTTGCCAGCCTGGTGTCAGCAGGCGATAGGCCGCAGCGCAATATCCCCCGGGAACCCCGGAAACCCCCGGGATTTCGCCGGCACTTAAGGTCGCTTCAACCAACCGGCTTCACGACCGATTCAATACGATCCAATTGGACAATCCGCCGGTAAGCGGTTGGAAGCTACCACATGGCATGAGCGACGGTGACACCGGAGCCTTTCCATGCGAGCCCTCTTGCAGCAGGCAGCGAGCCGCCTGCACGCGATCGAAGACCATCTGACCGTGCGCACGCAGATCGCCGCGGCGGTGGCGGCGATGTCCATCGTGCTGGTAGGTACACTCGCGACCGGCGCCGCGCTGATCAGCTACAGGAACACTGCCGCGCTGATCGAGAGCAGTCTGGCCGGAACCGCGTCGATGGCCTCCGGCCGGCTCGACCGCTTCATGGCGACGCGCCAGCAGGAGATGAAGCTGTTTGCCGAACTGAAGCCGATGCAGCCGCTGTGGCAAGCCGACCCGGCCGCGTTGCGCAGCTCGCTGGAGGACCTCCAGCGCTCCTTTGCCGAATTCGCCTGGATTGGTTTCGCCGACGTAAACGGCAACGTGGTTGCCGCGACCGGCGGCCTGCTGCAAGGCAAGTCCGTTGCCGCACGACCCTGGTTCAAGCAGGGCCTCGAGAGAGTCGCCGTCGGCGACGTCCATGAGGCCGTACTGCTGTCCTCGCTGCTGACGCAGCGCGCCAACAACGAGCCCTACCGCTTCGTCGACATCGCCGTGCCCGTGCGTGATGCCTCCGGCAGGCTGCTCGGCGTGCTCGGCGGGCACCTGAACTGGGATTGGGCCAGCAATCTGATCAAGGACGTCGAGGCCAACGACAACAATGCCGACGCGGCGCTGTCGATCATCAGCAAGGGCGGCGTGATCCTGCTCGGGCCGCAGAAAGAAACCATCCGGTACAGCGGCGACGAGCTGGCCGGCATCCTGAAGGCCGGCGTCGGCGCCTTCCGCGAGACGACCGACGGCCGGCAGATGCTCACCGCCTTCCACGTCGGCACGGGGCATCGCGACTATCAGGGCCTGAACTGGATCGTCACCGCGAGCCAGCCGGCGAGCGTGGCGCTGGCGGCGGCGATCTCGTCGGCGCAAACGATTTTGGCGATCGGTGCCGTCACCGCGCTGATCGCGCTGTCGCTGGCCATGCTGGTCTCGCGAAGGATCGCAGCGCCGATCATCGCCATCACGCAGGAAGCCGACCGCATCGGACGCGCCCACGGCCCGACCATGCTGGCGCGGCAGAGCGGCTCGGCCGAGGTCGTGCAGCTCTCGCGCGCGCTGCGCTCGCTGCTGCGCCGGATCGGCCTTGCCGAGGAGCGCACCAAGGAAGCCGAGCTGCGCGCGACCGAGAATGCGATGCAGCTCCAGGAGGACATGCTGAGGCTGCGCCAGCTCGCCGACACCGATTTCATGACGGGCCTGATGAACCGCCGCTCCTTCCTGGCCGTCGCCGACGACGCCATCGCGTTCTGCCGCCGCTACAAGCGCAACATGGCGACTTTGATGATCGACATCGATCATTTCAAGAAGATCAACGACACCCATGGCCATGCCGCCGGCGACGATGCGATCAAACGCGTCGCGGAGATCGTCAATCAGTCGATCCGGACCACCGACAAGGCCGCCCGTTTCGGCGGCGAGGAGTTCGTGGTGCTGCTGCGCGAGATCGACCAGGAGACCGCCGTGCTGCTCGCCGATCGCATCAGGACATCGATCGAAGGCGCGACGGTACGCCATGGCGACACCATCATTCCCCTCACCGTGTCGGTCGGGCTCGCGCTGTTCGACGAGAGCGACCGCGACGTGCAGGACGTGATCGAGCGCGCCGACCAGGGCCTCTATGTCGCCAAGAAAACCGGGCGCAACCGCACCTTCCTGATGCCGGCCGAGGACGAGCGCGCCGCGCGCGCGGCGTAAGGATTTCAACCCAGCGCGTGCGCGATCACCTTGCGCATGACGTTGGGCAGCGCCTCTTCGGCAAGGGTTGCGATCGGCACCCAGCGCATGCCCTCGGGAGGGCGTGTGCGAGCTTCGGCCTTCGCGGTGTAGACGACCAGCTCCAGCGGAAAATGCGTGAAGACGTGGGTAACGACGCCCAGCTTGCGCTGCCAGCGCGATAGCCCCTTCAGTTCCGGCGCCTGCTGCTTCGCTGTCGCGTCCTCCTGTCCGGCGAGCCAGTCCGAGCCGGGCACTTCCGTCATGCCGCCGAGCAGGCCCTTTTCGGGCCGCGAGCGAACCAGCAGCTCGTCGCCGCGCGTCACCACGAAGGCGGCGCCGCGCCGCAACGTCCCGCTCTTCTTCGGCGCCTTGCGCGGGAACGTCTCCTGCATCGCTCGCGCACGCGCCGTGCAATCCTCGTTGAACGGGCACAGTGAGCAGGCCGGCTTCTTCGGCGTGCAGATCGAGGCGCCGAGATCCATCAGCGCCTGCGCGCTGTCGCCGGCGCGAGAGTTCGCCAGCAGTGTCGCCGCCAGTTGCTGGATCAGCGGCTTTGCCTGCGGGAGCTCGTCTTCAACGGCAAAGAGCCGCGACACCACGCGTTCGATATTGCCGTCGACCGGCATGGTGTGGCGGTCGAAGGCGATCGCCGCGATCGCCGCCGCCGTATAGGGCCCGATGCCCGGCAGCGCGCGCAGGCCCTGCTCCGTGTCCGGAAACACGCCGCCATGGTCGCGCGTCACGGCAACCGCGCAAGCATGGAGATTGCGCGCACGCGAGTAATAGCCGAGCCCGGCCCACATCCTCAGCACGTCGTCCTGCGAGGCCCGGCCCAGCGCAGTGACATCGGGCCAGCGCGCGACGAACTTTTCGAAATAGGGCCCGACGGCCTTCACCGTGGTCTGCTGCAGCATGATCTCCGACAGCCAGACACGGTAAGGGTCCGAGGTCTCGCCGGGCATCGCGCGCCAGGGCAGACGGCGGCGGTGGCGGTCGTACCATTGCAGAAGCGCGATCGGGCGCGACGAGGCTTCCGACTGAACTGGTTCCGGCTTGGCCTTGAGGGCGGATCTGGGGCTCATGCTCTCACTGTAGCGGCAACGCGCTGACCTCTCCACGTCATGCCTGCGCGCGTCGCGGGCATCCACGTCTTTCTTCGTGGATCGCCGGGGAGTGCTATAAGGGTCCCATGTCCAAATTCCCTCCCAAGCCCGGTCCCATCAGCGCCAAGCCGCTGTCGCTGTTGCTCAACGACGTCTTTGCCGAGGCCTATGCCAAGCAGGGGTTTGCGGCGCGCGAGCTGGTGACGCGGTGGGCGCAGATTGCCGGGGCGGAGATCGCGGCCCATGCCGAGCCGCTCAAGATGCAATGGCCCCGGCCGGTCGAGGGCCAGCCGCAGGAGCCGGCGACCCTGGTGCTGCGGGTCGAGGGGCCGATGGCGCTGGAGATCCAGCACTCGGCCGACGTGATCCTGGAGCGGGTCAACCGCTTCTTCGGCTGGAGCGCGGTCGGCAAGCTGGCCTTCCGCCAGGCCCCCCTGTCGCGGCCCCGGCGGCGGGCGCGGCCCGGCCCGCCGGATCCCAAATCGGTGGCCAAAGTGGCCGAAAGCCTGGGAGACATCGAAGATGAAGAATTGAAGACGGCGCTGGCCCGCCTCGGGGCGGCCATCAAGCGAAATTGAGCCTCATTCCCGGGCTAATCTGGACCTGTTGTCGCGGCTCGCCATTGCCTCAAACGACGTTTCAAGCTAGCGACAGGCCGCCCGGGCGGGAACCTCGGGCGACACCACGCCAATCCCGGGAGCCGACCTTGATCATCACCCGCCGCGCCTTCACCACGATGCTGTCGCTGACCGGGCTTGCCGCGCTCGCCGGGCTCTCGCCGCTGCGGTTCATCTCGGAAGCCATGGCCCAGGTCGCCGCCGACGTGGCAAAGCCCGTCTCGCTGCCCGACATGGCGCTCGGATCGAAGGATGCCGCCGTCACCATCACCGAATACGCCTCGATGACCTGCCCGCATTGCGCAGCGTTCAACGAGCAGGTGTTCCCCAAGATCAAGTCGGAATACATCGACACCGGCAAGGTGCGTTACATCTTCCGCGAGTTCCCGCTCGACATCAAAGCCGCCGCCGGCTCGATGCTGTCGCGCTGCATCGCCAAGGATGACGCGCAGAAGTACTTCGCGGTCACCGACATGCTGTTCCGCCAGCAGAGCGACTGGGTGATGAAGAACACCACCGAGACCCTGACGCGGATCGGCAAGCAGGCCGGCCTCACCCAGCAGCAGGTCGAGGCCTGCCTGAAGGACCAGGCGCTGCTCGACAAGATCGCCGCCGACCAGAAATACGCCAGCGACGTGTTGAAGGTCGATTCGACGCCGACCTTCTTCATCAACGGCGAGAAGATCAAGGGCGAGGCCTCGTTCGAGGAGTTCGCCAAGAAGATCAATCCGCTGCTCAAGAGCTGATTCGCTCGTCAAGATCCTGATTCGCATCTCGAAAGCCGTATCTTTCCCAGCATAAATCCCTTGGGAAAAGCGGGTTTCGCCGGTTGCCCTCGCGACGCACCGCGGCCATTGTCCAGCCGCATGAGGCGCCTCGCGCGACTCGCCCGGATAGCGACATTGCCTTCCATGGTATTGTCCCGGCAGGGGGATTCGCGCCTGCCAACAGAGATGCGTGCTTATGAAAATCACCCGCCTGCGCCTTCACGGCTTCAAGTCCTTCGTTGAGCCCACGGACTTCGTCATCGAGCCCGGCCTGACCGGCGTGGTCGGCCCCAACGGCTGCGGCAAGTCGAATCTCGTCGAGGCGCTGCGCTGGGCGATGGGTGAGACCTCGTACAAGTCGCTGCGCGCCGCCGACATGGACGCGGTGATCTTCGCCGGCTCCGGCAACCGTCCTGCGCGCAACCACGCCGAAGTGACGATGACGATCGACAATGCCGATCGCACCGCGCCGGCGGCGATGAACGACAGCCAGCTGCTCGAAATCTCCCGCCGCATCGAGCGCGAGGCCGGCTCGGTCTATCGCATCAACGGCCGCGACGTCCGCGCCCGCGACGTGCAGATCCTGTTCGCCGACGCCGCCACCGGCGCGCGCTCGCCGGCCCTCGTCCACCAGGGCAAGATCGGCGAGATCATCCAGGCCAAGCCCGAGCAGCGCCGCCGCGTGCTGGAAGATGCCGCCGGCGTTGCCGGCCTGCATGCCCGCCGCCACGAAGCCGAGCTGCGGCTGAAGGCCGCCGAAACCAACCTCACCCGCGTCGAGGACGTGATCGGCCAGCTCGGAGGCCAGATGGAAGGCCTGAAGAAGCAGGCCCGCCAGGCGGTGCGCTATCGCGAGGTCGCGGCCAAGGTCCGCAAGGCCGAAGCCACGCTGTTCCACCTGCGCTGGATCGGCGCCCATGCCGACGTCAACGAATCCGGCCAGACCCATGACCTCGCCGTCCGCGAGATGGCCGAGCGCACCCAGCACCAGGCTGAAGCCGCCCGCATCCAGGCGATCCGCGCCGCCGAAATGCCGGCGTTGCGCGATGCCGAAGCACGCGCCGCGGCCGGGCTGCAGCGCCTCACCAATGCCCGCGAGTTGCTCGACCGCGAGGAAGAGCGCGCCAAGGAGCGCGTCGCCGAGCTCGAGCGCCGCCTCGCCCAGTTCGAAGGCGACATCTCCCGCGCCCAGCAGCAGACCATGGACGCCGACGTCGCGCTGCAGCGGCTCGACACCGAAGACGCCGAGCTGAAGGAAGAGATCAAGTCGCGCGTCGAGAAGCGCTCCGGCGTCGACGAGCGCGTCGGCGAAGCCGAGGCGGTGCTGACCGAAACCGAGCAGCAGTTCGCCGAGCTCACCACCGCGCTCGCCGACCTCACCGCCAAGCGCAACCAGCTCGAGGCCAACGTCCGCACCCACCGCGACAAGCTCGCCCGTCTCGATCAGGAGATCGCCAATGTCGCCGCGGAAGAGCAGAAGCTCGCCGCCGAGACCGGCGGTTTCGGCGATCTCGACGAGCTGACCGCGACGGTCGAGACCGCCGAGCAGACGCTGGCCGCTTCCGAAGCCGCAGCACAGGCGAGCGAAGCCGCGCATGTCGCCGCGCGCCAGACGCTGGAATCCTCGCGCTCGCCGCTGGTCGAAGCCGACAAGCGCGTGCAGCGGCTCGACACCGAGGCGCGCACGATCTCCAAGATCGTCAACGGCGAGACCAAGAATCTGTGGCCGCCGATCATCGACGGCATCACCGTCGACAAGGGTTTTGAAAAGGCAATCGGCGCCGCGCTCGGCGACGATCTCGACGCGCCGGTCGATCCGTCGGCGCCGATGCGCTGGACCAACGCCGGCGTCACCGACGGCGATCCGGAGCTGCCCGAAGGCGTCGTGCCGCTTGCCAACCACGTTCAGGCGCCCGCCGAGCTGGCGCGCCGCCTGGCGCAGATCGGCGTGGTGCCGCGCGAGCGCGGTGCCGAGCTGGTCTCGCAGCTCAAGACCGGCCAGCGGCTGGTCTCGCCCGAAGGCGACGTCTGGCGCTGGGACGGCTTTGTCGCGGCGGCTCACGCCCCGACTGGCGCCGCACGGCGCCTCGCCGAACGCGCCCGCCTCGTCGACATCGAGAACGAACTGGAGCAGGCCCGCATCGACGCGCAGATCAAGCGTCAGGCGCTGGAGAATGCCGAGTCCGAGCTGCAGATGGCCGCCAGCACCGAAGGTGCCAGCCGCGAAGCCTGGCGCGCCGCGCAGCGCGAGCTGAACGTCGCGCGTGAGCGCCATGCTACCGCCGAGCGCGAGATCAGCCGCCACGCCGCGCGCAAGGCGACGCTGTCCGAAGCGCACAGCCGCCTCGCCGCCGACCGCGCCGAGGCCGAGGCCGCCTACGAATACGCCGAGGCCGGCATCACCGAACTGCCGTCGAGCGAGGACACCGAGACCCGTCTCGCCGCCGTCCGCAGCGACATCGAGGGCCATCGCCGCGTGGCCGCGCAGGTCCGCGCCGAGGCGCAGGCGCTGGCGCGCGAGGCCGAGCTCGCCGACCGCCGCGTGCAGGCGATCCTCGCCGAACGCACCGAGTGGCAGAACCGCAAGGAGAGCGCGGCTTCCCACATCGACACCATCCAGACCCGTATCACCGAGGTCTCGATCGAGCGCAGCGATCTCGAAAACGCGCCCGCCGTGTTCGCCGAGAAGCGCAGCGCGCTGATCACCGAGATCGAATACGCGGAAAACGACCGCCGCATGGCCGCCGACGCGCTCGCCTCGGCGGAGACCGCGATGGCCGAAACCGATCGCGTCGCGAAATTGACCCTCGAAGCGCTGTCGAGTTCCCGCGAGGCCACCGCCCGCGCCGAGGAGCGCATGGAAGGCGCACGGCGCCGGCTCGAGGACATCGAGCGCGAGATCCGCGACATGCTCGAAGTCGAGCCGCAGGCCGTCGCCGGCCTCGCCGAGCTCGAGCCCGGCGCCGAGCTGCCGCCGCTGCACGACATCGAGGAAGACCTCGAAAAGATGCGCCGCGACCGCGAGCGCCTGGGCGCGGTGAACCTGCGCGCCGAGGAAGAGCTGCGCGAGGTCGAGACCCAGCACACCGGTCTCGTCACCGAACGCGACGACCTCGTCGAAGCCATCAAGCGGCTGCGCCAGGGCATCCAGAGCCTCAACAAGGAGGCGCGCGAGCGGCTCCTGACCTCGTTCGAGGTCGTCAACAACCACTTCAAGCGCCTGTTCGTCGAGCTGTTCGGCGGCGGCGAAGCCGCGCTGCATCTGATCGAGAGCGACGACCCGCTGGAAGCCGGTCTCGAAATCATCGCCAAGCCCCCGGGCAAGAAGCCGCAGACGCTGTCGCTGCTCTCGGGCGGCGAGCAGGCGCTGACCGCGATGGCGCTGATCTTCGCCGTGTTCTTGACCAACCCTTCGCCGATCTGCGTGCTGGACGAAGTCGACGCGCCGCTCGACGACCACAACGTCGAACGGTACTGCAACCTGCTGCACGAGATGACCAGCTCGACCGACACGCGGTTCGTCATCATCACGCACAACCCGATCACGATGGCGCGGATGAACCGCCTGTTCGGCGTCACCATGGCCGAACGCGGCGTGTCGCAACTGGTGTCGGTGAGCCTGTCTGAGGCCGTGGACATCCTCGACCAGAACGTGGCGTGAGACCGAAGTCGTCGCGCCCCCATTGACGTCATCATCCGCGAAGGCGGATGATCCAGTACGCCGCGGCTTCTCGGTTGACGGCACTGTCTCGGAGTACTGGATGCCCCGCCTGCGCGGGGCATGACCGCGGATGATGATTTCTCCCACCCTCCCCGCCGAACTGAAAGCCGCCCTCGACGCCAGGCTCCAGGGCTTTTCGCGCACCGACGCTGCGCAGCGATCGCAGAAAATCTCGACCACCTACCGCGCAGGCGGCGGCTCCGGCACGATCAAGTCGGAGGCCGATGCGCTCGCCTATGCGCTGGCACGCATGCCGGCGACCTATGCGGCCGTGGCCGCAAGCCTGAATGCGCTGACCGAGATCGCCCCGGATCTCGCTCCGGAAACACTGCTCGACGTCGGCGCGGGTCCGGGCACCGCGAGCTGGGCCGCCGCGGAGGCGTTCTCCTCGCTGCAGGATTTCACGCTGCTCGATGCCAACGCCACGCTCAGCCGGCTCGCGCTCGAACTGGCGCGCGACAGCACGCGTCTGGCCGATTGCCGCTATCTGCCGGGCGACGCCGGTGCGAACCTCGCCGAGGTCTCGCAAGCCGATCTCGTCGTTGCCAGCTACATCGTCGGCGAGCTCGGCGAGGCCGACCAGCGCAAGCTCGCGGAGGTGATGTGGGCCAAGGCACGCCACGCGCTGGTCGTGATCGAACCCGGCACGCCCGCCGGCTATGCCCGCATCCTCGCCCTGCGCCAGCAACTGATCGCGGCTGGTGCGTACGTCGCTGCGCCGTGCCCGCACGAAAAGCCCTGCCCGCTCGCAGCGCCCGACTGGTGCCATTTCAGCCAGCGCCTGCCGCGCTCCCAAGCACACCGCCAGATCAAGGGCGCCGACGTGCCGTTCGAGGACGAGCGCTTCATCTACATCGCCCTGACCCGCGCGCCGCCCGCAACGCGCGCCGCGCGCGTGGTGGCGCCGCCGGATATCGGCAAGGCCGAGATCGCGGCAAAGCTCTGCACCGGGGGCGGCCTCGCCATCACAAAAGTCCCGCGACGCGACAAGGCCGCCTACGCGAACGCCCGGCGCTGGCGCTGGGGCGACGTCATCATGTCCGAAAGTTAACCTCGTCCGGCGCTTTCGCCTTGAACTCGGATGGCGCCCCATTCGACCAAGTCTTACCTCCCCTGCGCCGGGCTCTCATCCTGCGCCAATTTGGTCTAGGCTGCGCCCGCCTTCTTCCCCCTTCAGGAGTTCTCCATGTCGACCGGCTGGATCGTTCTCGGCGTCATCGTCGTCCTCGTGTTCCTGGCGTTCAGCGCCTACAACCGCCTGGTGGCGCTGGGCCAGCGCGTCGGCCAGGCCTTTGCCGACATCGACGTGCAGCTCAAGCAGCGCCACGATCTGATCCCGAACCTGGTCGAGACGGTGAAGGGCTATGCCTCGCATGAGCGCGGCACGCTCGACGACGTCATCAAGGCGCGCAATTCGGCGATGTCGGCGCAGGGGCCGGCGCAGGTGTCCGCCGCCGAGAACCAGCTCTCCGGCGCGCTCGGCCGGCTGATCGCGCTGTCGGAGGCCTATCCGGACCTCAAGGCCAACGCCAACTTCCAGCAGCTCGCCAGCGAGCTCTCCGACCTCGAGAACAAGATCGCGGCGAGCCGCCGTTTCTTCAACAACGCGGTCCAGGAATACAACACCGGCATCCAGCAGATGCCCGCCGCCTTGTTCGCCGGCATGTTCGGCTTCACCAAGAAGGACTTCTTCGATCTCGGCGCCAGCCGCACCGAAGTCGAGGCCACGCCTCAGGTGAAGTTCTGAGTTGAGCCGATAGGCCGGCAGGGCATCGCGTCATGGCCGCGTATGGTCTCTACACGCACATCGCCTCGAACAAGTTTCGTTCGATGCTGCTGCTCGCCGGCCTGTTCGCGCTGGTCTACGTGCTGGTCTATGCCGGCGCGCTGGTCGCCGAAGTCCTCATCGACGGCAACCGGACCGTCGCCTTCTACCTGAGCCACGCCTTCCAGGATCTGAAAGTCGCCGCGCCCGTTGCGACGGTCGTGGCGGCGGTGTGGATCGTGATCGCCTATTTCTTCCACCAGTCGATGATCGACGCGGTGACCGGCGGCCACAACGTCACCCGGCAGGAAGAGCCGAGGCTCTACAATCTGCTCGAAAACCTCTGCATCTCGCGCGGCATCACCATGCCGAAGCTGAAGATCATGGAGAGCCCGGCGCTGAACGCGTTCGCGACCGGCCTCAACCCGCGGCAATATTCGATCACCGTGACCACCGGTCTCCTCAATGCGCTGAACGACAAGGAGGTCGAGGCGGTGCTGGGCCACGAGCTGACCCACATCAAGAACGGCGACGTGCAGCTCATGGTCGTCGCCGTCATCATCGCCGGCGTGGTCGGCTTCTTCGGCGAATTGTTCTTCCGCCTGTTCACGAATTTCCGCTGGAGCTCTGGCGGCGGCTCGTGGTCGTCGGGCTCGTCCTCATCGTCGCGATCGTCCTCGTCATCGAGCGACAGCAAGAGCTCCGGCGGCGGCGCGGTGATCGTGATCATCATCGCGGTCGTGCTGATCGTGGTGGCCTGGCTGGTATCGCAAGTGGTCAAGCTCGCGCTGTCGCGTTCGCGCGAATATCTGGCCGACGCAGGCTCCGTCGAGCTGACGAAAAATCCGGACGCCATGATCTCGGCCCTGCGCAAGATCGAGAACCGCGGCGAGTTGCCGGGCGCGACCTCGGCGGTGATGGAACTCTGCGTCGACAATCCGCGCGAGGGCTTTGCCGATTTGTTCGCGACCCACCCCTCGGTGCAGTCCCGGGTCGACGCGCTGGTCAAGTTCGCCGGCGGCCATGATCCCGGCCCGCTGCCGCCGCCGGGCTACGAGGCGACGAGCCTGAGGCACAGGTCGAGCAGCAGGACGACCCGCCGCCATTGCGCCAGGGGCCCTGGGACGATGCGGGCGGCTCGGCCAGTCCGCCGCCCGTGCCGAGCCCCTCCGGAACCGCGAGCAGCAAGCCGGTGGACAATCCCATGGGTCCCTGGGGCCGCCATTGAGGCGTCATGTTCCACCACGCGGCGGATTCGCAACGATTGGGAAAAACCCCAAGAATAGGCATAGCGGCGTGCCGAGGATTTGAATTCTCCCTTGTTTCTGCCATGTTCGCGCCCAACAGCAGACTTGGGACATCCTTGGGTTGGGACATCCTTGGAACATCGATTTGAGGCCCGGCCGATCGCGACCTCGCGATCGGGGGCGCGTTAGGGGACAGCAATGGCAAAGCCGGCAGTGGTTGTGGTGGGCGCGGACAAGGGCGGCGTGGGCAAGACCACGGTGTCGCGCACCTTGCTCGATTATTTTTCCGCCAACAACGTGCCGACGCGCGCATTCGACACGGAGTCGCCGCGCGGAACCCTGAAGCGCTTCCATCCTGACATCACCGAGATCGTCGACATGACGACCACGGCCGACCAGATGAAGATTTTTGACACGCTCAACGCTGTCAGCCCTTCGGTCACCGTCATCGACGTCCGCGCCGGCCTGCTCTCGCCCGCGCTGGCCTCGCTGCGCGACATCGGCTTCCTCGACGCCGCCAAGGCCGGCCAGATCACCTTTGCGGTGTTCCACATCCTCGGCCCCTCGATCGCCTCGCTGGAGGAGATCGCGGAGACCGCGGGCTTCATGACCGGCGCGAAATATTTCCTGGTGAAGAACTTCATCAACGACACCCAGTTCTTCCAGTGGGACCAGGCGACCTACAATTCCTATTTCCATCGCATCAAGGACGCAACCGAGCTGACCATCCCCAAGCTCAACGAAATGGCCTATGAGCAGGTCGAGGTGTCCTCGGTCCCGTTCCTGAAATTCGTCGCCAACAAGGGCATCAACGACGACGCCGCGAACTATTCGTTCGTGCTGCGCGGCTATGTCCGGCACTGGCTGGCGAACGTCTGGAGCGAGTTCGACCGGATCCGGCTGACCGACATCGTCGGGTCGAAACCGGTGACCCGCAACACCGAAAAATAGTTGCACGGTCAGGGCTGATACGGCTGGATTGGGCGGTGAGTTGGCCTGATATAGCTGTCAATGTCCGTAACGCCCGTCTACATCATCTGCTCGCCCCGCCCGCAGGTCGGCAAGACCCTGCTGGCGCGGCTTTTGAGCGAATTCCTGCTGCTCAAGAACGGCAACGTCACGGCCTTCGATGTCAATCTGAAGGAGCCGTCGCTGCTCGACTATCTGCCCAACATCACCGAGACCGCCGACGTCATCGACACCTACGGCAAGATGCAGCTGATGGACCGCGTCATCGTCGACGACGGACTTGGCAAGGTCATCGACCTCGGCTTCCACGCCTTCGACGAGTTCTTCAAGATGACCGACGAGATCGGGCTGCTGAAGGAAGCGGCACGCCGTCACGTCGCGCCGATGATCCTGTTCGTCGCCGACACCGACCGCGTCTCGGCCCGCGCCTATGAGATGCTGCGCGGACAGATCCCGCGGGTGAACCTGATCACGGTGGACAACGAGCACGTCGTGCGCGGCGAGCTGCCGGCCGCGATGGCCGGCGGCCGGCTGTTCCGCCTGCCCGCGCTGCCCGGCTTCCTCAAGACCTATATCGACCGGCTGAACTTCTCCTTCACCGGCTACCTGCGCCAGGAAAAGGACGCCTCGACCGAGCTGCACCAATGGACCCGGCGGAACTACCTCGCCTTCCGTGAGCTCGAGCTCAGCCTGATCTTGCAGCGGTCCTGAAATATTTTACCCGGGTAATATTGACGCCGCGCCCCCCTGCCGCTACTGAGACGACGCATCAGCGTCCCCTCAGGAAGGCTCCCCACCGTGACCATCGACCGGAAAGCAGCGATCGCCGCCTACAAGGAGCGGAAGACCATTGCCGGCATCTACGTCGTCCGCTGCGCGGCCTCAGGCGAGGCCTGGGTCGGCCAGGCGCCGAACCTCGAGACGATCCAGAACCGCATCTGGTTCTCCCTGCGCCAGGGCAACCACACCTGCCGCACGCTCCAGGCCGCCTGGAACGCGCATGGCGAGGCGGGACTGACATTCGGCGAATGCGAGCGTCTGGAAGATGAGGAGACCGCCTATGTCAGGAACGCGCTGCTGAAGGAGCGCATGCTGCATTGGCGGGACGAGCTGAAGGCTGAGGCGATCTGACGACCACCAGCGGCTTCAGTGCCCCTCGAACGTCATCAGCGTGCGCACCGGCACGTCCATGGCGCGCAGCTTGGCGGCGCCGCCGAGCTCGGGCAGGTCGATGATGAAGCAGGCGGCGACGACGTTGGCGCCGATCTGGCGCAGCAGCTTCACCGCGCCCTCCGCGGTGCCGCCGGTGGCGATGAGGTCGTCGACCAGGATGACGCGCTCGCCGGGCTGGATGGCGTCGACATGCATCTCCATCTCGTCGATGCCATATTCGAGCGAGTAGGCGATGCGCACGGTGGTGTGCGGCAGCTTGCCCTTCTTGCGGATCGGCACGAAGCCGGCCGAGAGCTGGTGCGCGACCGCGCCGCCGATGATGAAGCCGCGCGCTTCCATGCCGGCGACCTTGTCGATCTTGTTGCCGGCCCAGGGATTGACGAGCTCGTCGACCGCGCGGCGGAACGCGCGCGCATCCGCGAGCAAGGTCGTGATGTCGCGGAACATGATCCCCGGCTTGGGATAGTCGACGATGGTGCGGACGCTCGCCTTCAGGTCGTGGTCAAAGGTCATCAGTCTCTCGCTCTGGTTTTTCCACCGTCATTGCGAGCAAAGCGAAACAATCCAGATCTTCTCCGCGGCAGCAGTCTGGATTGCTTCGTCGTTTTGCTCCTCGCAATGACGGCACTCAATTGGCTTCAGTATTCAGCCGGAACGCATTCTCGACAATACGTAGTCCCACCTCGCCACTGAGCGACATCAGCGATTCCGGGTGGAATTGCACGCCGGCGACCGGCAGGGTCTTGTGCTCGAGCGCCATCGCGACGCCGTCCTCGGTGCTGGCGGTGACGGACAACACCTCCGGCATGCTGTCGCGCTCGACGAAGAGCGAGTGATAGCGGCCGATGACGATCTCGTTCGGCAGATTGCGCATCAAGCGCCCGCCGCGCACCTGCACCCGTGAGGGCCGGCCGTGCGCGGGATGCGTGAGCTGGCCGAGCTCGCCGCCGAAATATTCGCCGATCGCCTGCACGCCCAAGCAGACGCCGAACACCGGCAGCTTCTTCTCCAGCGCCGCGTCGATGGTCTTCTTGATCCCGAAATCCTCCGGGCGTCCAGGTCCGGGCGACAGCACCAGCAAATCCCACGTCTTGCGCTTGAGCATGTCGAGCGCATGCACATGGCGGACCACGGTGACGTCGGCGCCGACCTGGCGGAAGTAGTCGGCCAGCATGTGCACGAAACTGTCGTCGTGATCGATCAGCAGCACCTGCTTGCCCGAACCGGTCGCATCGGGCGCGAAGGTCGAGAGCGACTTCGGCGGATCGCCGCGCAGCGCCTGGAACAGCGCGGCGGCCTTGACCTGGCATTCGCGGTCTTCCGCGGCTGGATCAGAATCGAACAGGCAGGTGGCGCCGACGCGCACTTCGGCGAGGCCATCCTTCATACGGATGGTGCGGATGGTGAGGCCGGTGTTGATGCTGCCATCGAAGTTCACCGCGCCGATCGCGCCGGCATACCAGCGCCGCGGCGAGCGCTCATGATCCTCGACGAACTGCATCGCCCACAGTTTTGGCGCACCTGTCACGGTGACGGCCCAGGCATGGGTGAGGAAGGCATCGAGCGCATCGAAGCCGGGGCGCAGCATGCCCTCGACATGGTCGACGGTGTGGAACAGCTTTGAATAGGTCTCGATCTGGCGGCGCGCCAACACCTTGATTGTGCCGGGCACGCAGACGCGCGCCTTGTCGTTGCGATCGACATCGGTGCACATGTTGAGCTCGAACTCGTCCTTCTCCGAGTTCAGGAGCTGGCGGATCTGCTCGGCGTCGCCGATCGCATCGGTGCCGCGCGCGATCGTGCCCGAGATCGGACAAGTCTCGACGCGGCGTCCGTCGGAGCGCACGAACATCTCCGGCGAGGCGGAGACCAGGAATTCGCCCTCGCCGAGATTCATCAGCGCGCCGTAGGGCGACGGATTGATGACGCAAAGGCGCTGGAACACTTCGGCCGGCGAGCGATCGCAGGGCTCGGCGAACAGCTGCCCCGGCACCGCCTCGAACAAATCGCCGCGCGCAAAGGCCGCGCGCGCGGTCTCGACCGTCGCTTGATATTCGCCGGGCGCGTGATCGGCAAAACCCTGGCGCGGCGTCTTCAGGTACGGGCTCTCCGCGGTCTCGTGCGGCAGGCCCGCGGTCGACTTGCCCTTCCACGCGAAATCGTAAGTAAGCACGACGCCGCGGCCGGTGGCGCGGTCGTAGGCGAGCAGGCGATCGGGGACGTAGAGCACGATGTCGCGCTGGTCCTGCTCGCGCGCGCGCTTCTGCACGAGGTCCTCAATCTGGAACACCAGATCGTAGGCGAAGGCGCCGAACAGGCCGAGCAGTCCGTCGTCATTGGCGGAGAAGGCGGCAACGATATCGCGCACCAGCGACATCACGCTGGCACGCCGCGTGCGCTGGTCTTCCTCGACCGGGGCATCGCCGCGGAGGATATGGCCGGCAAGGCGCGACGCGGTCTTCTCGGAGATCACGACGCAGGGCTCGCGCAGCACGTCCGCGAGGAAGGCGATCAGCACCTGTCCGCGCTCGTTCAGCGCTTCCAGCTTGAAATTGACGCCTGATGTCTCGAGCTTGAGCGGCGGGTCGGAGAAGCCGAGGTCGAAGCTCTCGTAGCGGCCCGGCACGGTCGTGCCCGACGACAACACCACGCCGCGGCGGCGGTCGAGCAGGTTGACGAGATCGTCGAGCCGGTTGGCGCCGCCAGTGAATTGCTCGGCCACGCGCGTGATCGCGAGACCTGCGCGGGTCACGTACTCGCTTCGGGCCGGGAGGGCAAAGACTGTCCTGTTCATGGGGTCCTCTTACGAAACTTGCCGAGGGAACGCCACACAGGACAAACGATCAGGCCGCCGCACTGCGTGGGCGACCTTCGACGATTTTGAGAAAAGAAATCGCACCGGCCACCTCTTCAGGAGGTGCGCCACCAAAGACGGGCTGGGCGGACGGCGGTGCTCATGGGGCGGATACTCACCATGGCGCGGGGACGGCGTCAAGGGTGGCCACGGTGCCGTAGCCCGGATCGAGCGAAGCGCAATCCGGGCCACAGATCAGACGCGGTCAGCCCAGATGCTTCCGGAAAAACTCCGTCGCCCTGCCCCAGGCGAGCTCGGCGGCTTCGCGGTCGTGTACGGCCTGGCGCTGCTCGTTGACGAAGGCGTGCTCGGCGTCATAGCGGAACAGCTCGAGCGACTTGCCGGCGGCCTTCATGGCCTTTTCGAAGCCGTTGACGAGGTCCGGCGTGCACCAATCGTCCTTGTTGGCGAAATGGGCCTGGAGCGGGATCTTGACGTCGGCGGGCTTGGCCGCCTGCTCCGGCGGGATGCCGTAGAACACGACGCCGGCGGCAAGCTCCGGAATCTTGGTCGCGCCGATGATGGTCACGGCGCCGCCGAGGCAGAAACCGGTCAGGCCGACCTTGGCGCCGTTGCGCGACAGGTATTGCGTGGCGCCGCGCACCGTCTGCGTGGTCGCATCCATGAAGTCGAGCGAGTTCATCTCCTTGTTGGCGGAATCCGTGTCGTGATACGGCACCACCTTGCCCTTGTAGAGATCGGGCGCCAGCGCGTCGAAACCGGCCAGGGCAAAGCGGTCGCACAGGCCCTTGATCTGGTCCGACAGCCCCCACCACTCCTGGATCACGACCACGCCCGGCGCGTTGCCGCGCGCAGCGTTGGCGAGATAGCCGGAGGCGTCCTTGCCGTCCGGGCGCTTGAAGGTGATGGCGGTTCCCATGGTGTCCTCCGACGAGTTCTGGGGGAGAGGTTGGCGGTATTTTGGCCGCTGCAAGCGCGATAGGCAATCGCGCCAGACAACACACGCGCGTGTCCAACAAAAAAGCCCCCTCGCGGGGGCTTCTTCGTTTCTCGTTTCGTCCTCGCGCCGCCCTTAGTGGGAGTCGGCCCAGACCTTCTTCTTGGTGAAGTACATCAGGCCGGCGAAGATGATCAGGAACACGAACACCTGGAAGCCGAGGCGCTTGCGCGCTTCCATGTGCGGCTCGGCGGTCCACATCAGGAACGTGGTGACGTCCTTGGCATATTGCGCGACCGTGGTCGGCGAGCCATCGTCATAAGTCACCTGGCCGTCGTTGAGCGGCTTCGGCATCTTGATGGCGTGACCCGGGAAGTACTTGTTGTAGTAGGAGCCCTCCGGGATGGTCACACCCTCCGGCACCTTCTCCTCAAACCCCTGGAGCACCGCCGAGACGTAGTCCGGGCCCTGCTCCTGGTACTGGGTGAAGAAGTCGAAGATGAACATCGGGAAGCCGCGCTTGTAGGAGCGCGCCTTGGTGATCAGCGACAGGTCGGGCGGAGCCGCGCCGCCGTTCGCCGCACGCGCGGCCTGCTCGTTCGCGAATGGCGAGGGGAAGTAGTCCGCCGGGCGACCCGGGCGCTCGAACATGTCACCCGCATCGTTCGGACCGTCCTTGATCTTGTAGTCGGAGGCAAATGCCGCCGCCTGCGCCACCGAATAGCCGGGGCCGCCAGCTTCCGCGAGGTTGCGGAAGGCGATGAAGGACAGGCCGTGGCAGCTGGCGCAGACTTCCTTGTAGACCTTGAGACCACGCTGAAGCGCGCCGCGGTCGTACTTACCGAAAGGGCCCGAGAAGGACCATTTGTTGCCCGGAGGCTGGTCGCTGCCTTCGGACGCACGCGCATCCTGCATGCTGCCGAGGAGCAGCGCGCCGGCGGCGACGATCGCGACCATCACGGAAGCCACCGCCTTGCCGCCCTTGCTCAGGATCGCCTCCGAGATCGAGTTCGGCACCGGCCGCGGCGTCTCGATGCGCGAGAGCAGCGGCAACACGATCAGGAAGTAGGCGAAGTAGCAGACCGTCAGGATGCGGCCGGCGATCACGTAGATGCCTTCCGGCGGCTGCGCACCGAGATAACCGAGCAGGATGCAGACCGCGACGAAGATCCAGAAGAACTGCTTGGCGAGCGGACGATACTTCGACGACCGCGTCCGGGCGCTGTCCAGCCAGGGCAGGAAGCACAGGATGATGATCGCCGAGAACATCCCGATGACGCCCGCGAGCTTGTTCGGGATCGAGCGCAGGATCGCGTAGAACGGCAGGTAATACCATTCCGGCACGATGTGCGGCGGGGTCACGCCCGGGTTCGCCGGAATGTAGTTGTCGGCGTCGCCGAGATAGTTCGGCATGTAGAAGATGAACCAGGCGTAGAGCAGCAGGAAGCAGGCGACGCCGAAGCCATCCTTGATCGTCGCGTGCGGCGTGAACGGCACCGTGTCCTTTTCCGTCTTCGGCTCGACGCCGTCAGGATTGTTCTGGCCGGCGACGTGCAGCGCCCAGACGTGGAGCACGACGACGCCCGCGATCAGGAACGGCAGCAGATAGTGCAGCGAGAAGAAGCGATTCAGCGTCGGGTTGCCGACCGAATAGCCGCCCCACAGCAGCGTCACGATGCTCTCGCCGACATAAGGAATGGCGGAGAACAGGTTGGTGATGACGGTGGCGCCCCAGAAGCTCATCTGGCCCCACGGCAGCACGTAGCCCATGAAGCCCGTCGCCATCATCAGGAGGTAGATGATGACGCCGAGGATCCAGAGCACCTCGCGCGGCTCCTTGTAGGAGCCGTAATAGAGGCCACGCAGCATGTGGACGTAGACCGCGAAGAAGAACATCGACGCGCCGCAGGCGTGCATGTTGCGCAGCAGCCAGCCGTAATTGACGTCGCGGACGATCAGCTCGATCGACTTGAAGGCGAGATCGGCGTGCGGCGTGTAGTGCATCGCCAGGACCACGCCGGTCAGGATCTGCATCCCCAGCATGAAGGAGAGAATGGCGCCGAAGGTCCACCAGTAGTTCAGGTTGCGCGGGGTGGGATAGACGACGAAGGAGGAATGGACGAGGCCGATGATCGGCAGGCGCCGCTCGATCCATTGCAGGGCCGGATTGCTCGGCTGGTAGTCGGATGGTCCGCTCATGATGCGATCCTGAGGAAATAAAACGACGAGACGGCGCGAGGCTTCGGACGAAGGTCCGAAGCTCAGCCGATCTGGATTTTGGTGTCGGAAACGAACTGGTACGGCGGCACCGGCAGGTTCGCGGGCGCGGGCCCCTGGCGGATGCGGCCGGACGAATCGTACTGCGAACCATGGCAGGGGCAGAAGAACCCGTCGTAATTGC
Source organism: Bradyrhizobium sp. CCGB01 (assembly GCF_024199795.1). Taxonomy (NCBI): domain Bacteria; kingdom Pseudomonadati; phylum Pseudomonadota; class Alphaproteobacteria; order Hyphomicrobiales; family Nitrobacteraceae; genus Bradyrhizobium; species Bradyrhizobium sp. CCGB01. Next base: position 2,409,102 of record NZ_JANADK010000001.1, on the reverse strand, counting down.
CCTCATGGGCGATCGGGATGCAGCCGAGATGGGTGCAGATACCGATCACGACCAGCCACTGCTCGTGGCCGGGCTTGACCCGGGCCTCGTCGGACTGCGGATCGGGCAGGCTCGCCACGTTGACGGCGCGCGCCTCGTCGATCTGCTTCTTGGTGCGGTGGCTGATGTAGATCGGCTTGCCGCGCCAGAACACCTTGATGTCCTGCCCCTCGGCGACCGGGCTGAGATCGACCTCGATCGGCGCACCGGCGGCGATGGTCGACGCATCAGGATTCATTTGAGAGATGAAGGGCCAGAGCGCAGCTGCGCCCCCTACTGCTGCAGCTGCCCCCGTTGCAACGAATAAGAAATCACGGCGTGTCGGATGGTCCGCCGAAGACGCTGTCGTCACGATTCCAACCCTTTCTTCTTATGCTGCCGACGGAACCGCTCCGGAGGCCCCCAAGGTCCCCAGAACGATCTGCCGGCGCCCGCGGCCCCCCGCGGCGGCAGAACTTCACTTGTCCCCACCAAAACAAGGGCGAAAACAGCAGTCCAGAATCGTTCTATTGGCACCCTTGCCGGGCGAGCGCAAGCCCGCTAACGGCGTGGGGGCGTGCAATGCACGAATTCCGCGGCCAGCGATGTTTTATTGAGACATTTCCGGCCCGCACCGACCCCGATACAGCCCATGCAGATCGCGCTTTTCCAACCCGACATCGCTCAGAACACCGGCACGATTCTCAGGCTCTGCGCCTGTCTGGGGATCGCCGCCCATATCATCGAGCCAGCGGGCTTCCCGGTCTCCGACCGCTTGTTCCGCCGGGCGGGAATGGATTACCTCGACCATGTCAGCCTCAGCAGGCACGACTCCTGGACCAGGTTCGAGGACTGGCGCGCGGCACAAGGCTACCGGCTGCTGCTGTTCACCACCAAAGGGGCCACCGACTACCGCGATTTTCATTACCAGACGTCGGACATCCTGCTATTCGGGCGCGAGAGCGCCGGCGTCACCGAGGCGGTGGTCGAGGCTGCGGACGCCCGGCTGGTAATCCCGATCACGGCGGGGCTGCGGTCGCTCAATGTGGCCATGACCGCGGCGATGGCCGCAGGCGAGGCACTGCGGCAGCTCCGGAACCCCAACGGCCCATGAATTTGAGGAGAGACGGTTGAGTTACGCGGTCAAGGAAATCTTCCTGACCCTGCAAGGCGAAGGCGCCCATGCCGGGCGCGCGTCCGTGTTCTGCCGTTTTGCCGGCTGCAACCTCTGGAGCGGCCGCGAGGCCGACCGCGCGGGCGCGACCTGCAAATTCTGCGACACGGACTTCGTCGGGACCGACGGCACGCTCGGCGGCCGCTATGCCACGGCCGCGGAACTCGCCGACACCATCGCCGCGCAATGGGCGGCCTCCACCGCCAACCGCTACGTGGTGCTCACCGGCGGCGAGCCGCTGCTCCAGGTCGATGCCGCGCTGGTCGATGCGCTCCATGCGAGAGGCTTCGAGATCGGCGTCGAGACCAACGGCACCATCGAGCCGCCCGCGGGGCTCGACTGGATCTGCGTCAGCCCCAAGGGCGGCAGCGAGCTCGTCCTGCGCCGCGGCCACGAGCTGAAGCTGGTCTATCCGCAGGCCCTCGCCGCGCCCGAGACCTTCGAGGACCTCGCCTTCGAGCGCTTCTCGCTCCAGCCAATGGACGGCCCCGAGGTCATCGAGAACACCGCGCGCGCGATCGACTATTGCCTGAATCATCCGCAATGGCGGCTGAGCGTGCAGACGCATAAATCGCTCGGCATCAGATAGATTGGTTTTCGAACAGATGTGGGAATTGACCAAATCGTTCCGCTTCGAGGCGGCACATTCATTGTCGGGAACGACGTTCGGTGCGGCCAGCGAAGAGATCCACGGCCACTCCTTCCGCGCCGAGGTGACGTTGCGCGGCACGCCCGACCCTGCGACCGGCATGGTGGTCGATCTCGGCCTCGTCCAGCGCGCCATCGAGGACGTCCGGCTGACGCTGGACCACAAATACCTCAACAAGATCGAGGCGCTGGGCACACCGACGCTGGAAAACCTCTCGCGCTTCGTCTGGGAGCGGCTCCAGCATATCGGCAAGCTGACCCGCGTCAGCATCCACCGCGACAGTTGCAACGAGAGCTGCACCTACTACGGTCCGCAGGGCTAGTTACGATCTCGGTCTCGTAGGGTGGGCAAAGCGCAGCGTGCCCACCATTCGAGATGACGGTGAAAGATGGTGGGCACGGCGCAGGGGCGCCTTTGCCCACCCTACGGCAGGCTCGTTCGGGAATTGGATATGGACGTTTCAACAATCGACGACCGCAAGACGCGCGCCCGCGCCTGGTTCGAGCGCCTGCGCGACGACATCTGCGCGAGCTTCGAGCGGCTGGAGGACGACGCGCCGCAAAGCCTCTATCCCGGGGATGCCGGCCGCTTCAAGCGCACGCCCTGGCAGCGCACCGATCATACCGGTGCGCCCGGCGGCGGCGGCATGATGTCGATGATGTCCGGTCGCCTGTTCGAGAAGGTCGGCGTGCATTGCTCGACCGTGCACGGCGAATTCGCGCCCGAGTTTCGCGCGCAGATTCCGGGCGCGGCAGACGACCCGAAGTTCTGGGCCTCCGGCATCTCGCTGATCGCGCATCACCGCAATCCGCACGTCCCTGCCGTGCACATGAACACGCGCTTCGTCGTCACCACAAAAGCCTGGTTCGGCGGCGGCGCCGATCTCACGCCGGTGCTCGACCGCCGGCGCTCGCAGGACGATGCCGACACGCTCGCCTTCCACGCCGCGATGGAGGAGGCCTGCACGCAGCCCAACGGGGTTGCCGATTACGACAAGTACAAAAAATGGTGCGACGAGTATTTCTACCTGCCGCACCGGAAAGAGGCGCGCGGCATCGGCGGCATCTTCTACGATTGGCACGACAGCGGCGACTGGGACGCCGACCTCGCCTTCACCCAGGATGTCGGCCGCGCCTTCCTGAAAATCTATCCTGAGATCGTGCGGCGCAATTTCGCGACGAGCTGGACCGCTGATGATCGCGAGGAGCAATTGATCCGGCGCGGCCGCTATGTCGAGTTCAACCTGCTCTACGACCGCGGCACCATCTTCGGACTCAAGACCGGCGGCAATGTGGATTCGATCCTGTCGTCGCTGCCGCCGGAGGTGAAATGGCCATGACTGTGAAACCCGCATCAAAGCCGCTGCCGCGCGCCATGCTGATCGACATGGACGACACCATCCTGTCGGCCTATGGCCGGCCCGAGATCGCCTGGAACACGATCGCCAACGAATTCGCCGACGAGCTGGCGCCGCTGCCGCCACCGCAGGTCGCAACCGCGGTGCTGGCCTATGCGCGGCAGTTCTGGTCGACCGCGGAGCCGCTCTGGCGGATGAAGCTTGGCGAGGCACGGCGGCTCACGGTGCGAGGCGGCTTCGCCGCGCTTGCCGCCGACGGCCATCGCGCCCTCCCCGATGATCTCGCCGATCGGATCGCCGACCGTTTCACCACCTATCGCGAAGAAGCAATCTTCGTTTTCCCCGGCGCCCATGATGCGATCGACGCGTTCAAGGCCCATGGAGTCAAGCTCGCGCTGGTCACCAACGGCGCCGCCGACATGCAGCGTGCCAAGGTCGAGCGCTTCGAGCTGACGCATCGCTTCGATCACATCCAGATCGAGGGCGAGCACGGCTTCGGCAAGCCCGAGGAGCGCGCCTATCTGCACGCGATGGAGGCGCTCGGCGTCACCGCGAAAGACACCTGGATGATCGGCGACAATCTGGAATGGGAAGTCGTGACGCCGCAGCGTCTCGGCATCTACGCGATCTGGATCGACGTGCATGGCGACGGCCTGCCCGAAGGCTCGTCCGTCAAGCCCGACCGCATCATCCGCTCGCTGACCGAGCTGGTGCCGAGCCAGCCGTAATCGGGGCTCAAAGACCAAAACACCGAAAACAACCCCATGCACAGTAGCCGACTGCTGCAAAATCAAGGTCCTACGGATTTACCGAAAATCCTTTGACCCGTCGGGCAAAACACGGGTACTATGCCATCATCGCCAGGCGCGGCCTTTCTCACGAGCGGTCTTCGCCTGCGGCCATCTGTCGAGACGCCCGCCTGCGGCGGGACCCAGGATGAAGTCGCCCCGTTTTCAGCGTGTCATGACCGCCTGCTAGCGTCCTCCGGATCGATCAACCCGAAAGGACAATCCATGGAATTGAAAGCCGGCGATGTCGTGATGCTGAAATCGGGCGGCCAGCCGCTGACGGTTGCCGAAGTGAAAGAGGACGACGTGCTCTGCCTCTGGATGGGCATGGAAGGCGACCTGTTCCGCGAGACGCTGCCGCTGGCCACGCTCGTGCAGGTGGAAGAGGAAGACGACGAGGAAGAGGAAGAGGAAGAGGACGACGAAGACGAGGATGAAGACGACGAGTAGGCGCCTCCTCCGACCGCAGCCGAGCTGGATCGAAGTGCTCGGCTCCGGCGTGCGTGATGTCCGCTACTCGCCAAGAACGGCACGATAGCGGACATCGCTGGATGTCGCAGAAGGGCCACAAGGCGCCTCGGACATTACAGCTCCTTGGTGAAATGAAAGCGCCGAATGCCCCCGCCCAAGGTTTTGTTGCTGGGTGAAACGGCGACCTCCTCACGAACCAATCGATATTCGGAGGCCCTGTAGAGCGAAAGTGCTTCGCGCTGTAGCTCGGAGGTGCTCAAATCGATCCGAGGACAACTGCGCTTGCGACATTCGTCTTCAGCGAACCTCAACATCTGGCGAGCGATACCCCGGCGGCGAACCTCTGGATCGACGTACATGCGGCGCAACTCCATCCCCGCAGATGAAGAAGGTTCAAGTCCAAACATGCCAACGACTTTTTTGCCGTCGACGGCTACCCAGAATCCGCCCTGCCGGCGTCCGTAGTACCGGCTTATCTGACCAGTTTCTTCGTTCAGCGATACTGCAATGTACTGCTCAAACGCTTCCGCCATGTGAGGAGGCGCGAGGAGCCGATTGACCCTGACGAATAGAAGACGCACCTGCTCTGCATCCTCTTCCGTAAACGGCCGTATGATGATCGGAAATTCCAGCTGATCCATCTGCGCGGGTCGCATCGAATGACGGTGAGCCAAGGCGCGGTTATCTCATGGGCACGCCAGCGATACGACAGGCTTCAATATAGAGTTCAACATCCTCCTGCCGGAAAATCTTCGCAATCCGCTTCCGACTTCCGGAAATCGTCCAGCCAAAGCCGGCTTCCCGTCGACGGGTCACCATCATCTGCGCTTCGGGAATACGGCCCAGCATGGCGTAACTCGCCATGGCAACCGCTATGGCCGGGACGTAGTTTTTTTGATGGGCCAGCGCCTTGGTAGCCCACGACAAGGCAACCTCGAAGCGACGCAAAAGGAAATTGGCCCACGCCAGTCCGGACTCCACAAGATAAATGTCCGGATCGAGGGGATTGAGCCGCATGGCGTAGTCGAATTGCTCGATGGCGCTCTCGTGTTCACCAAGGTAAACGCTGATCCAGCCGCGCATTCGCCAGGCTATGGACAAATTCGGGTTTACGGCGATTGCCTGATCCACAATCACAGCGGCAGTTCCGGCCTCCCCTAAATTGCGGCCGAAAAAGTTTGCTGCCCGTGCAAGCGCAAAAGCGTCATCCGCTCCCACTTCGATTGCACGCAAAGCGTATTGCTTGCCTCCGGCCGCAACATCGTCGTTTGTGATCAAACCAAGCTCTTCCTGCCCAATATAGCAGTCCAGCGCCAGGGCATACGCAGCAGCAAAATTGGGATCGAGCGAAATCGCTTGCCGGGCAAGCCGCAAAGCATCTTCATAACCTTGGCGGGTCACGCGCCGATGAGCGTGGAGAGCGCGGTAGTACAGGTCAACGGCGTCGAGGCATTCGGTCGGCTTGCGCTCCGACCGATCGATTTCCGCCTGGACAAGGCGCGGCTCGAGTGCCGCGACCACGTTGGATGTTACCTTATCCTGCAGCGCAAAGATGTCTTCCAGAGCTCCGTCAAACTGATCAGCCCACAGATACGCGCCGGTGGCGGCCTCGATGAGTTGGCCGGCGATGCGAACCCTGCCACCAGCTTTTCGGACACTGCCTTTCAGCACGTAGCGGACGCCGAGCTCCCGTCCAACCTGCTTGATCTCGACAGCCTTGCCCCTGAAAGTGAAGCTCGAATTGCGGGCGATGACGAATAGCGATTTGAACCGCGAGAGCGCGGTGATGATGTCCTCCACCATGCCGTCCGTGAAGTATTCCTGCTCGGGATCACCCAGCATGTTCTCGAAGGGCAGGACGGCGATGGAAGGCTTGTCGGGGAGCGGCAGCGGCTTCCTGGCCTCTGGGGACGGCGCGGAGACCGCTCCGTCCTTCAATATTGCTGCGTAGATGCGGACGGGGCGGTCAATGTTCTTCAGGTTCTGCTCGCCTAGATCGACGAACTCAGCCGCGACCTTGCCGCGAACCTGATCGTAGGCAAAAGACGAGACGCAGATGCCGCCGGGTTCTGCGATGCTCTCGAGCCGTGCCGCGATGTTGACGCCGTCGCCAAAGATGTCATGAGGCTCGACGATCACGTCGCCGATATTGACGCCCACACGGAAAGCAATGCGCCGGTCTTCGACCTCGCCGATTGTAAGCTCCCTGGTGCGGGTCTGGAACTGCAAAGCAGCTCGAACCGCTTCGACCGCGCTCGGAAACTCGGCCAGGAACCCGTCCCCCGTGTTCTTCACGATGCGGCCCCCGTGTTCCGTGATCGCGGGCGCGACACCATCCGCAAGGAGCGCGGCCAGTTTGGCATGCGTCGCCTCTTCATCCGTGTGCATCAGCCGCGAATAGCCAGCCACGTCAGCGGCTACGACAGCTGCCAGTCGACGCTTGACGCGCTCGCTCGCCACGAAGCACCCGGTGGTTGATTTGAGCCGAAATATCAAACCATAGAGACCGGCCGCGCGCTAGCTAGTGCAGCGACGACATGCCGTGGCTCACCAAGGCCTCGATGACTCCATCAAACGCCAGCCCGACGCCCATGGCTGCGACAAAGAAGCCAACAATCCGCGTCGCCGCGTCGATTCCAAGGCGACCCAACGCCTGCGTCAGCTTCGCTGCATAGGCGAGACATAGGAAGGTGATCAGCATTGTGGCAACGATCGCAGCGGCTATGGCCATGAAGGAAGCAAGCTCATTTGAGGACTTTTTGATCGTGGCCGTCATTCCGAGGATGGTGGCGATCGCGCCAGGTCCGAACATTAGCGGCATCGCCAGTGGCACAAAGGCGCCGTCGGTCCCGTCCGCTTCCGCAGCAGGTTTCGCGATCCCGCCGGATGAAGATGGAGAGAAAAGCTCAAACCCGATCTTCATAAGGATCAATCCACCGACAATACGGACCATGCTCAGGGGCACGTCAAACAATCGCAGCAGCAACGCGCCAAAGACCAGGAAGAAAAAGCAAAGGAGCAGCGCGTAGACGCAGGATCTCCGGGCAACCGATCGGTGCGCCGCGTCGTCCTTCCCCGACAGCATCATGAGGTACACAGGTAAAACCTCAAAAGGATTGATGATCGCCAGCAAGGTTGTGAACGTGCCTACGAATAGCGAAAATTGTTGCGTCATTTGGCCTCCCAAGACCCCTTTCATGAGGGACTAATTTCGCGACGACGTGATGTGGCGCTCCGTTGCATCTGTTTTGAACGCGGTCTCGCCCAAGACGATTTTCCGCAAGTGTGGCCAGTGAGAGACAAGGAAAGGAAGGGCTTCGTAGTTAAGTGGGGCAGAGACGGGAAAAACCGGCAGTATCGTTACCCTATTAGGGGGGCGTCATGAAGCCGTTCCTTGGAAACGTTGCGCTGCTTGCAATCTGCGTGAGTGTCACCGCGCGTGCTGCGGATATGCCGGTGAAGGCTCCGCCACTTCCCTCACCGGCGTACAATTGGTCAGGATTTTATCTTGGCGCAAATCTCGGCGGGGCTTGGAGCAGTGGCAGCCTGAACATTCCAGGCAACAATTTGTATGGCGGCACCACCGAATTCATCGGAGGTGTTCAGGCAGGTTATAATTTCCAGGCGGGCCATGTCTTGTTCGGCGTGGAAGGTGATTTTGACGGGGCGACTTTTGGTCATCCCGTGCTTCCGACACCTACGCTCGGCACCGTGAGGCAGAACTGGGTTGGAACGATTGCAGGCCGCTTCGGCCTTGTGGAGGATAAGTGGCTCCTCTACGCCAAGCTTGGCGGCGGCTGGGTGCAAAGCAATGCCTCGTTGAACTTCCCCGGCGTCACCTGGCAGGGGTCCAACACCAGCTCCGGCTGGCTAGCTGGGGTGGGTGTCGAGTACGGCTTCAAACCGAATTGGACGCTCAAACTCGAATACGATTACATTGGGCTGGGAAGCTGGACTTCGCCCACCGTCCCGCCAATCCAGTTGAACCGCGACCTTCAAATGGTGAAGTTCGGCGCCAACTACAAATTCGAGCGCGGCCTTGCCGATACGGTCGCACCGACAAGAACCGCGCATTCTGCCGAACCTTCCCAAGACGAAGACCTCGCCCAGAAATCGCAGAACCCTATCGCTGATCTCGTCAGCGTCCCGTTCCAAAGCAATACGAATTTCAACGCCGGGCCGTTCAACCGGACCCAGGAAGTCCTCAACATTCAGCCGGTCATACCGCTGCGCATCAACGCGGACTGGAACGTGATCTCGCGCACCATCATGCCCGTGATCAGTCAACCTAGTCCGTTTTTTAACAACAGCACGAATGGAATTGGCGACATTACTCAGCAGTTCTTTTTCACCCCCACCCATCCAGGCGCTCTGATCTGGGGCCTCGGTCCCGTCTTTACGGTGCCGTCCGCGACCGATCCTATTCTTGGGCAGGGAAAAGTGCTGTTCGGTCCCACGGCCGTCTTCCTGACAACGCCGGGACATTGGGTGATCGGCGTGCTGGTCAACAATCAGTGGTCAGTTGGTGGGGACCCGTTGCGGCAGAGCGTGAACCAGTTTCTCGCGCAGCCATTTGTCAACTACAACATGGCGCACGGGTGGTTCCTGACAAGTTCACCAGTGATCACCTCGAACTGGCTGGCAGCACCGGGTCAGCAGTGGACCGTACCGATCGGCGGCGGCCTTGGTCGAGTCTTCAAGCTCGGCGATCAGCCCGTGAGCGCATACTTAACCGGCTATTACAACGTCGTTCGTCCAACCGGCGCGCCAAATTGGCAATTGCGAGCCGAATTGTCTCTGCTCTTCCCGGAGAGGTAAGAGGTCGGCTCGAGCGCGATGAGATCAGGATGAATCGTCATCGCGCTTGAGGTTGTTGTTTGAGCATGATCGCCGCGCAAACGCGTTCCGCGTGGGCTCTCATCACGTCGTCACGCGCTTCGCGCGTCAGTGCCCCAAAACTTTCGTTCGTCGCGCCAAAAGACCTTTGCAACAAAATCTGCCAAATGCAGACATGGTCAGCGGCGCAGGATCGCGCTTGAGCTAGTGACCAGCCGTCGCTTGGTTGACCCTAATATTTCCTGACGACGGGTTTTGTTGTCGGAGGCGCTCCGGGCGCCGGCGGCGAGACAGAGAAGGTGACCCAGGTATTCCAGCCCGATGGCCGGTTTTCCGCAGCGAACTCGCCGTAAGCCTTGAGATTGACATAGCCCTGCATGTCTCCGACCGGAAAAAGGAATCCGATCTGGGGGCCGACGCCAACCACCTGGGACCGGAAGCAGCCGACACGGTCACCTGAACCGCTGTCGCAGCCGAGTTCCTTGTAGACATAGCCCACGAGGCCAACCAGGACCTGCTTCGAGAGGAACTGCGATGCACCCCAGTCGAAGTGCATGTCGACGCCGCTCTGATACTGCGTTGCAGGATTCTTGAAATTGTAGGTGAAGCCGAGCACGCCGGAAAACTCGTGGCCGGCCTGCTGATCGAAATAGGTGTAACCGCCGCCGGCGTCGATCGAGCCGTGTCCGATGCCAAGGTTTGACAGGCGCGTGGATTCGTAAGCGCCAATCGGGATGCCGCCCATGACATAGGCCATGTAGTTGTGGACACCGGCGTTCCATTTCATTTGGAAGACCGGCGCCACATCCGCAAAGCCCCATGTCGTGTCGCTGATCGTGTCGGACCGCGCGAAGGGGATGCTATTGCCGAACGGGCCAGTGAGCACGCCCGACAAGGTCCCCGCCAGGCTGGTGCCGACGACGCCATAGGCTGCGAGGAGGGACACCGACGCCTGGCCGCCGAGCACCGGCGTCGCGAATACATAGGTCGGGATCACAAAGCCAAGATCGCCGGTGGAGTTGACGTTCAAATTCAGACTTGCGTTGAGGGTAACGTTGCCCGGAACCCTGCCGAGCGTGAACTCACGCGCACGCGCGACGTCGGCGCCGGCGGATACGGAGGTATGGTAGTAGATATTCGCCAGCGACCAACCCGGCTGCTGCGGCGTGGCCGCGAGGCTTCCAAAGAACCCGGGGACCCAGAAGCTGATGCCGTTTTCGTCGGCCAACGCACAAGGGGAAAACGACATGATGGCGGACGTCAGGACGCTTGCGGCTATGCCGAGTCTGCGTCGACTTGCTGAGATTGGCCGCCCGCTTTTCGCCGCGGCGAGTGCAATTCTCGCTGTCATATCCTGCTCCGTAAGTATGTCGCCTCCGAATAAATCCTGGTGCATCGTAACCTTGAAGCGGGCGGGGCTCACCACGTAAATTCAGTCAGGATCGATCTGCCGGGAAAAAGAAGAATACTGCGACCAAAGAGCCACAGTGACTCAAGCAGGAAACGTCCGTGTCCAACCAGTATGCAGTTTGTGCCAGTGGCCCTTTTTCCCTGTGCTGCACGTGCATCTGATCTCAAGAGCGGCCTAGAATAACTGACTGACCTTTTTCGATTTCGCCGACGCCTCTCGCAAGAGCTGTGACGCCAGCCCGGCATTCGGTAGCGAATTGAGCCAATGAGGTGAGCATCTCGCGCTTTGCGCGACAGTGTATCGGATGCGCTTTGCTGCTCGTCGAGCTGCCACGTCACGACCGCTTATGGGTGATCGACCAAATCCAAAGAGGAAAGTTTGCCAGGCGCGTCGGCGCGCGGCGAAAGGATGCTGGGTCCGATAGGAGATCCCGCGCGCGCCTCGTCCTGCTTGAGGTTCGGCGCTGAACCTTACAGCCCAAAGCCGCGGCCAATCTCCCGCACAAGCTTGAGCGCGGCGTCAGTATTACGGCCATAGAAGAGCGCTTGATCCAGCTGGGAAAAGATGCCCATTCCGAACAGCGCTATAGCAATGCCTCTGAACATGGTTGTGGACCGGGTTGAACGATGCAGCGCAAGTTCAAAACGGCCCCAGCCGCAGGTTGGGAGGACAGCCGGGGCCGGCATTCCCATTCCAATGTGCCGCAATCGGCGGTAAATCGGCACGCGACCAGCTAGCCACATGAAAGCTAACGATCCGTTTCGAGCAAGCCGAATCCGGACGAAAGCGCGTCGATGTCGCAACACCCGTGTTTCGCAGCGCAACCCAGCGCTAACGGCCGTAATTGTACGGAGCCCAAAGTGAACGTGCAGAGAGGCTAGCTAGCGCGAAGCAGCGCAGCAAATGACCGATTGGTCGACGTGGTGAAGGAACGCCTCACGAGCCATCGTTGATCCCGCCACAATAATAAACGGCCCCGACGATGTTGTACGTCGGGGCCGTTCAAGATCGTCAGGCCGGTTACGTCCGCCGCGCTCTTCCGATCAAAATCCTCGCTGCCTATCGTACCTGGCCAAGGCGGGAGGTCGCAATGTCACGGTCGAGGTAATCACATCGCGCGGCGGCTCGCCGGCAGCGCTCGGCTGCGCACGTTGATAGCCATTGCATCGGGTTGGCGGCCAGCCGCGCCGCCGAGCGGATGCTGAGCGCGAGGTGATTTGCGAAGGTTCGAGCGATGGCGGTAGCCATATGGCGCTGCGCTCGAGCGCAACGGAGTCACGTCCTGGACGAGCTTCGATCCGCATCGCGGCGCGAAGGCCAGTTGGGGCCGGGTTACCTACGATGAGCTGCTTCGCGGCCGCCGAGATCATCACCAGCCCGCCCGTGATCACGGCGACGTCGAGGATCGCGGTGTGGATGTGCACCGGCATCCGCTCGACGAAGGCTTTTGCGAGGAACGCGCCGGGGATCGCAATCGCGCCGATCAGCAGCGCGAAGGCGAGCACCTGCGCATTCACCGCGCCGGCGAGGCCGAACACGGAGATCTTGATCAGGCCGGTGCCGAGCGAGATCATCGCGTCGGTCGCGATCACGGCGGCGCCTTCGAGGCCTGCGGCCATCAGCAGCGACAGCAGGATCACGCCGGAGCCCGAGGTGCCGCCGACCAGCACGCCGTAGCCGACGGAGCCGGCGGCAAGGCCAGTGTCGCCGATCCTGACCTGGCGGCGGCGGAGGATGCGGCGCAGCGGCACACTCAGGATCAGCATGGAGCCGATCACCAGCGCGGCGCCCGCATTGGTGAGGCGCGTGTAGCCGTAGGCGCCGAGCGCGGTCGTCAGCGCCGCGCAGGCCAGCACGATCAGCGCGCGGCGGCGATCGGCGTAACGGACATAGGCGAGCGCGCGGCTCGAATTGGTGAAGATCGCCGAGATCGCGATGATCGGCACCACGGGCTCGGCGCCGACCAGCGGCACCAGCACCAAGGGCATCAGGGCGCCGGTGCCGTAGCCAGCGAGACCACCGATGATCGAAGCAAACAACGCCATCAACGCAACCAGCAGAAGCTGAAAGACCGAGATGTCGGCGAAGCCCGAGACGATGGTCACGTTCTCTCATCGCGGCTGACGCGTGCCGCAGCTTGATCGGCGATGGAAGCGAGTGCGGCTTCCTCTAGGGGAAAATCCGCCGCAAGCCAAGCGTCCTCGGCGAGCGTCAACACATGTCCGAGCGCAGGGCCTTCCGCCATGCCGCGCGCGATGAAGTCCGCGGCTTTCAGCGGAAATTTCGGCGCAATCCAGCGCTGCGGCAGCTCGGCAAGCGCACGCCAGCGCGACGATCCGACGTCGCCGCCGGCTCGCGCCCAGCCGAGCAACACGCGATCGTGATAGCGCTCCGCGCCGAGCCGGTAGAGCAGCCGGCGCGCATTGGCCTCGTCCTTGGTGACGAAGCGCCACCAGCGGTGCCCCATCGAATCCAGCGCCTTGGCCTCGGCGTTGGAGAGGCGAAAGCGCGTGGCGACGCGCCTGGCATCTTCGGTCACGGCGACCGTCAGCGCGGCGAGCCGCCGCGTGCTGCTTGCGGTGAGGCCAAGCTCGCGCTCGATTGCGATCATCGCCGACAGCGGTCCGGTATAGACGACGCCCCCGCTCAACGCCTGCAGCAACCCGCCATCCGCCATCGCGACCGCGGCGTCAGGTGCGCCGTGAGCGACCAGCAGCTTCAGCATCTCCATGCGCACCCGCTCGGCCGACAGGCTCGCAAGTCCCGCGCGGCCGCGGATGCAGGCGAGATAGCCGTCGCGGTCGGGCTCGCCGGCGCCGAAGGCGGCATGAATGCGGAAGAAGCGCAGGATACGAAGATAATCCTCGGCGATGCGCTGGCCGGGATCGCCGATGAAGCGCACGCGCCGCGCGGCGGCGTCCGCGATGCCGCCGATATAGTCATGCACGACACCGGTCGCATCGACCGACAGGCCGTTCATGGTGAAGTCGCGCCGCTCGGCGTCCCTCACCCAGTCGCGGCCGAACGCGACCCTGGCCTTGCGGCCGAAGGTCTCGGTGTCCTCGCGCAGCGTCGTGACCTCGTAAGGCTCGCTGTCGACGACCAGCGTGACGGTGCCGTGGTCGATGCCGGTCGGCACGCTCTTGATGCCGGCAGCCTTGGCGCGCCGCATCACCTCGTCCGGCAAGGCCGTGGTGGCGATGTCGATGTCGCCGGGCACGAGACCGAGCAGCGCATTGCGCACGGCGCCGCCGACCACGCGCGCTTCCTCGCCATCGGCGTTGAGCAGCGCCAGGACGCGCGCCGTCCCGCCGGAGGTCAGCCAGGGCGCATTGGCGAGTAACGGCTCTGCGCTCATCGTCCAGCCCCTATTTTTCCACGCCCGGCACGAGCCGGCCGTTCTCGATATGGGCGGGAACGTAGGTCGAATCCGGCGCGGCGCCGGAGAAATGCGCAAGGCCGACCAGCCCGGCGATCACCAGCACGATCGCGGCGAGCGCAAGGCGCGCGACGATGGCGACCGGCCAGGACGATCGTGCGAACAGGCCGGACCGCGTGGCGGCCAGGAACAACGCATAGACGGCAAAGGGGATGAGGAAGATTCCGATCTCGGTCAGAACCGGCCGGATCATGATGAATAGATCCGCTCATACAGCACACGCAGCATTCCGGCCGTCGCACCCCAGATGTAGCGCTCCGCGAACGGCATGGCGTAGTAAAAGCGCTCCATGCCGCGGAATTCCTTGCTGTGCACCTGGTGGTTCGCCGGGTTCATCAGGAAGGATAGCGGCACCTCGAAGGCGTCATCAACCTCGGAATGGTTGATGGTGAGCTCGAAGCCCGGCCGGACCCTCGCGACCGTCGGCAGGATGCGGAAGCCGAAAGCGGTGCCGTAGAGATCGAGATAGCCGATCGGCTCGACGAAGTCTCTGGACAGGCCGACCTCCTCCTCGGCCTCGCGCAGCGCCGCATCGAGCGGCGAGTTATCGGTCGCGTCGATCTTGCCGCCGGGGAAAGCGATCTGGCCGGCGTGGTCGTTGAGATGCGCCGAGCGCTGCGTCAGCAGGACGGTCGGCTCGGGATGGTCGACCACGGCGATCAGGACCGCGGCGGGGCGCACCGGCTGCTCGCGCGCGACGATCTCGAGCATCTTGTCGGTGCCGGGATCGCCCGAGGCGGGGATGACGTTCGGATCGTAGAGGCCGGGCGGCACGTCGAAGCCGAGCTTCGCCCTGGATCGGGCGAAGAAATCCTCCGCGCCGATCACGACCGGACCGCTCTTCAGGATAAGCTTGCTCAAAGCGCGGCCCTCACCTGCTCCGCATCGGCCATGGCGAAGAATTCGCCGGCCGACTCGACGCCGAACATCGGCTGGCCATCGACCATCCGCTCCTCACCCATGTCAACCAGATCGTAGTAGAGCGCGCGGGTGACCTTGGCCCAGAGATCGGCGCGGACATGCAGGTATGGCGTCAGCCCGCCGTCACTGGCCTGCTCGAAACGCAGCCGGTGCGCGGCGTCGCAGGTGACCCAGTCGTCGACATTGGTGCGGAAGCTGAGCACGCGATGGTTGTCCTCGCCGCTCCTGAGCATCTCGACCGCCATGAACGGCGCGTCGTCGACGCGAATGCCGACCTTCTCCACCGGCGTGACCAGGAAATGCTTGTCGCCCTCGCGCTTGAGGATGGTCGAGAACAGGCGGACCAGGGCGTGACGGCCGATTGGCGTGCCCATGTAGAACCAGGTACCATCTGATGCGATTCGGATGTCGAGATCGCCGCAAAACGGCGGATTCCACAGATGCACCGGAGGCAGGCCCTTTTTGGCGCCTTCGGCATTGGCTGCACTTGTGGCGGCGGCAGTCAGCCCCTCTAGACCTCGATCGGCGCTCTGCCCTTGCTTCGCCATGGTTTGCCCTGACTCTGTCATTTGGCACGATTGGTGCAGGTTTACGTTGTACCCGGGTGCGCGGTTCCACTCCGGAATAGTCCGGTGCGGAGGTCGCCACTTCGTGATGCCCTACATATCCCTAAGCCGATAAGGTGGGGATAGGTTAATTCAACGAATACATGGCCTTCCTGCAAGTCTAGCATAGGGCCCATGTGCGACTTGTGATGATCTGACGACGCAAGCGAGCCGCGTGGCGGACTTTAAGGAGCTGACGGATGGCGGAAAGTGTCGAGAAGCTGGAAGACGGAATCGTCCGTTCGGCCGAGCAGGTGTCGGGCCAGATTCGCGCGGCGAAAGAGGCGATCGCCTCCGTCATCTTCGGCCAGGATCGCGTGATCGAGAACACGCTCGTCACCATCCTCTCCGGCGGCCATGCGCTGCTGATCGGCGTGCCCGGCCTTGCCAAGACCAAGCTGGTCGAGACGCTCGGCGTCACGCTCGGTCTCGATGCCAAGCGCATCCAATTCACGCCCGACCTGATGCCGTCGGATATTCTCGGCGCCGAAGTGCTCGACGAGAGCACCGCGGGAAAACGCTCGTTCCGCTTCATCGCCGGTCCCGTCTTCGCGCAGCTGTTGATGGCCGACGAGATCAACCGCGCCAGCCCGCGCACCCAGTCGGCGCTGCTGCAGGCGATGCAGGAGCAGCACATCACCGTGGCCGGCGCGCGTCATGATCTGCCGAAACCGTTCCACGTGCTCGCGACGCAAAATCCGCTGGAGCAGGAAGGCACCTATCCGCTGCCGGAAGCCCAGCTCGACCGTTTCCTGATGGAGATCGACGTCGATTATCCCGATCGCGACGCCGAGCGCCGCATCCTGTTCGAGACCACCGGCGCCGAGGAGACGCTGGCAAAGGCATCATTGACGGCGGATGCGCTGATCACGGCGCAGCGGCTGGTGCGCCGCCTGCCGGTCGGCGATTCCGTGGTTGAAGCCATCCTCTCGCTGGTGCGTTCCGCCCGTCCGGGCCCTGACAGCGGCGAGGCCGGCAAGTTCATTGCCTGGGGTCCCGGCCCGCGCGCCAGCCAGTCGCTCATGCTCGCCGTGCGCGCCCGCGCGCTGATCGACGGACGTCTCGCGCCTTCGGTCGACGACGTGCTCGACCTCGCCGAACCCATTCTGAAGCACCGCATGGCATTGACGTTCCAGGCGCGCGCCGAGGGGCGCACGATTCCGGACGTGATCAAGCAATTGAAGACACGGATCGGTTGATGGCCGCAGAGACCGGGCACACAGCGAAGGAGATCATTGCGATCCGACGTGCCGATGGCGAAAGCCGTACGCTCGCCGCTTCGCTGCCGCGCCTGGTGCTCGAGGCCCGCCGCATCGCCGCCAACGTCATCCACGGCCTGCACGGACGGCGCCGCGCCGGCTCCGGCGAGAACTTCTGGCAATACCGCCGCTTCGTGTCGGGCGAGCCGTCGCAGAATGTCGACTGGCGCCGCTCAGCGCGTGACGACCATCTCTATGTCCGCGAGCTCGAATGGGAAGCGTCGCACACGGTCTGGATTTGGCCCGATCGTTCGCCGTCGATGGCCTTCGCCTCCAAGACCGCGCGTGAATCCAAGCTGGAGCGCACGCTGATCGTTGCCTTCGCGCTGGCCGAGCTGCTGGTCGCGGGCGGCGAGCGCGTCGGCATTCCCGGATTGATGGCGCCGACCGCAAGCAGCAGCGTGATCGACAAGATGGCGCAGGCGATGCTGCATGACGATGCCGACCGGCTGAGCCTGCCGCCATCCTTCGTCCCTGCCGCGCTCGCCGAGACGATCGTGCTGTCGGATTTCTGGTCGCCGATCGCGGAGATCAGGACGACGCTCGCAGGGCTCTCCGGCTCCGGCGCCCACGGCACGATGGTGCAGATCGTCGATCCCGCCGAAGAGTCGTTCCCCTATTCCGGACGCGTCGAGTTCGTCGAGCCGGAAGGCTTTGGCATGATCACCGCCGGCCGCGCCGAGAGCTGGGCGCAGGATTACACCGCGCGGCTCGCGCTGCACCGCGACCAGATCCGCGCCGAGACCAACAAGCTCGACTGGCTTTTCACGACGCACGCGACCGACCGCTCCGCCGCCGAGCTCCTGCTGTTCCTGCATGCCGGCATGCAGGTGAGCAAGTCGGGCGCCCGCACCACGACGATCAAGGCGGGGCCCGCCGCATGATGGGATTGCCGCTCGCCTTCACCGAACCGCTGCTGCTGATCGGCCTCGTCAGCCTGCCCGTGCTGTGGTGGCTCTTGCGCGTGATGCCGCCGCGGCCGCGCCGCATCGAGTTTCCGCCGACGCGCCTGTTGTTCGACATCGCACCAAGGGAAGAGACGCCCTCGCGGACGCCGTGGTGGCTGACCGCATTGCGGCTCCTGGCTGCGGCCCTCGTCATTTTCGCCGCCGCCGGCCCGATCTGGAATCCGCAAACAGGCCTCGCCGGCAGCAAGGCGCCGCTGATGATCATGTTCGACGACGGCTGGAGCGCCGCATCGCACTGGGACATCAGGGTCAAGGCCGCCGACGAGCTGATCGCCAATGCCGACAACGACCGCCGCGCGATCGCGCTGGTGCCGCTGTCCGAGCCGAACCGCGACATCACCCTGATGCCGGCGGGTGCTGCGCGCGTCGCGCTGCGCCAGCTCGCGCCAAAGCCCTATTCGATCGATCGCGTTGAAACCCTCACCGCGATCGACCGCTTCCTGAAGGCCACCGGCGACTGCGAGATCGCCTGGCTTTCGGACGGTGTCGATACCGGGCGCGGCGAGGACTTCGTGCAGGGCCTCGGCAAGACCATCGGAGATCGCAGCTTGACGGTGTTCGAAGGCGGCACGTCCTCCCCGCTGGCGCTGGTCGCCGCCGAGAACGCCGCCGCCAAGATGACGGTGAAGGTGCTGCGCACCGACAGCGGCATCGCGGCAGGCACCGTGCGCGCGCTGGACCAGAAGGCTTCGCCGATCGGCGAAGCCCGTTATTCGTTCGGCCCGCAGGACAAGGAAACCGAAGCCTCGTTCGACCTGCCGGTCGAGCTGCGCAACGACATCACGCGGCTCGACATATCGGGCGAGCGCTCGGCCGGCGCGGTGCAGTTGCTCGACAAGCGCTGGCGCCGCCGCGCCATCGGCATCGTCACCGGCACGACCAGCGAAACCGCGCAGCCGCTGCTGGCGCCGACCTTCTACCTCACCCGCGCGCTGGCACCGTTCGCCGATGTGCGGCTCGCCGACCGCGGCTCGCCGCAGCAGGGCATCACGCAATTCCTCGACCAGAAGCTGCCGATGATCATCCTCGCCGATGTCGGGACCGTCGCCCCCGAAATCCGCGAGCGCCTCAACGCCTGGATCGATCAGGGCGGCGTGCTGGTGCGGTTCGCCGGCCCTCGCCTCGCGCAGGCCGAGGACGATCTGGTTCCGGTCAAGCTGCGCAAGGGCGGCCGCACCCTCGGCGGCAGCCTGACCTGGGAGAAGCCCCAGCATCTCGCATCCTTCGCCGCCGACGGTCCCTTTGCCGGCGTCGCGGTCCCCAAGGACGTCACCATCAGCCGGCAGGTCCTGGCCGAGCCCGACGCGGTGCTCGCCACCAAGAGCTGGGCCTCGCTGGAAGACGGAACGCCGCTCGTCACGGGCGAGCATCGCGGCAAGGGCATGGTCAGCCTGTTCCATGTCAGCGCCGACATGCGCTGGTCGGATCTGCCGATGTCGGGCACCTTCGTCGAAATGCTGCGCCGGGTCGTCGACATGTCCGGCTACACCGCCAAGCCGGGCCCTGGCGTTGCCGGCGAAGCAACCACTGAGACAGTGGCGCCGCTGCACATCCTCGACGGCTTTGGCGCGTTCGGGCCGCCGCCGGCCACCGCAAAACCGTTGCCCGCGGATTATCGCGACCGCGCCACGCCCGATCATCCGCCCGGCTTCTACGGTCCGGCAGAAGGACCGCTCGCCGTGAACACGCTCGCCGCCTCCGACCGCATCGCCGCGCTGAACACCGCAAGCCTGCGTGCGCGGCACGCGACCTACACCAATGCCGAGCCGCGCGACCTGCGCGGCTGGCTGCTGTCGACCGCGCTCGCGCTGTTCCTGATCGATGCCATCATCGTCGCGGTCCTCGGCGGCGGCATCGCCGCGCTGCTGCGCCGGCGCGCCGCGACAGCCATGATCGTGTTCGGGCTGGCGCTTGCAGGCGCCGTGTCACTCGTGCCCGCGCCCTCGCATGCCGACAGCGCCTCCGACGAGTTCGCGATGAAGGCGGTGTCGCAGACCCGCCTCGCCTATGTCGTCACCGGTAATGCCGACGTCGATTCCATCGTCAAGGCCGGCATGTCCGGGCTGACGCAGTTTCTGGCGCAGCGCACCGCGCTCGAGGCCGGCGATCCCGTCGGCATCGATCCCGGCCGCGACGAGCTCGCCTTCTTCCCGCTGATCTACTGGCCGATCGTGCCCGGCGCGCCCAAGCCGCCGCAGGATGCCATCAACAAGATCGACGCCTACATGAAGCAGGGCGGCACCGTGCTGTTCGACACCCGCGACGCGATCGAAGCGCCGCCGGGCGAGAACGGTGCCGCGCAGACCCCGGCCATGCAGACGCTGCGCGAGATCCTGTCGTCGCTGGACGTGCCCGAGCTCGAACCGGTGCCGCGCGAGCACGTGCTGACCAAGACCTTTTATTTGCTGCGCGACTTCCCCGGCCGCTTCAGCACCGGCCAGACCTGGGTCGAGGCCTTGCCGCGCGACGAGGACGAGGACAGCGCGCAGCGGCCGGCCCGCGGCGGCGACGGCGTGTCGCCGATCATCATCACCTCGAACGATCTGGCCGGCGCCTGGGCCCAGCGGCTCGACGGCCAGTTCATGCTGCCGATGGCCGGCGGCGACGCCCGCCAGCGCGAATTCGCCTACCGCGCCGGCGCCAACATTGTGATGTACACGCTGACCGGCAACTACAAGGCCGACCAGGTGCACGCACCGGCCCTGATCGAACGGTTGGGGCAATAGAGATGCACGTCACGAGCTTGAGCCACACGCCCCGTCATTCCGGGATGGTCCGAAGGACCAGACCCGGAATCTCGAGATTCCGGGTTCGATGCTTCGCATCGCCCCGGAATGACGTTGATAGGTTTGTCCGATGAATTACGGCATCGCTTTCACGCCGCTTGTTCCCGCGATCGTCCTGTGGCTCGCGCTGGCCGCGATCGTCGTCGTTGCGCTCGTGCTGCTCGTGTCGCGCGCGCGCGGCGCCGCCGTGCGCGTGGCCGCGCTGGCACTGTTCCTGCTGGCGCTCGCTAATCCCTCGTTCACGCGCGAGGACCGCGATCCGCTCACCTCGGTCGCCGCCGTCGTCGTCGACAAGAGCCCGAGCCAGAATTTCGGCAACCGCAACAAGGAAGCCGCGCAGGCGCAGGAAGCGCTGATCGACAGCCTGAAGAAGATCAAGGGCCTCGAGGTCCGCGTCGTCGACGCCGGACAGGCCGACGGCGAAACCGACGGCACGAAGCTGTTCGGCGCCCTCGCCTCCGCACTGTCGGACGTGCCGGTCGACCGCGTCGCCGGCGCATTCCTGATCACCGACGGCCGGGTCCACGACATTCCGGCCAACGCCGCCGGGCTCGGCTTCCAGGCGCCGGTGCAGGCGCTGATCACCGGGCAGAAGGACGAGCGCGACCGCCGCATCGCGATCACCGCGGCGCCGCGCTTCGGCATCGTCGGGCAGAGCCAGACCATCACCTACCGCCTCGACGACCAGGGCGTCACCGGCGAACGCGCCAAGGTCACGATCCGCAGGGACGGCGAGGTCCTGAGCGAGCGCACGCTATCGAGCGGCCAGAGCGCGAGCGTCGACGTCGATATCAAGCATGCCGGCCCGAACATCGTCGAGATCGAGGCCTCGCCGCTCGAGCGCGAGCTGACGCCGGTGAATAACCGCGCGGTCGTCGCCATCGACGGCGTGCGCGACAAGCTGCGCGTGCTGCTGGTCTCGGGCGAGCCGCATTCCGGCGAGCGGACCTGGCGCAATCTGCTCAAGTCCGACGCCAGCGTCGATCTCGTGCACTTCACCATCCTGCGTCCGCCGGAGAAGCAGGACGGCACGCCGATCAACGAATTGTCGCTGATCGCGTTTCCGACCCGCGAGCTGTTCCAGCAGAAGATCAACGAATTCCAGCTGATCATCTTCGACCGCTACGCCCGCCAGGGGGTGCTGCCGATCGCCTATTTCGACAACATCGCGCGCTACGTCCGCGCGGGCGGCGCGGTGCTGGTCTCGGCCGGCCCCGACTATGCCTCCAACACCAGCATCTGGCGCACGCCGCTGGATTCGGTGCTGCCGGCAGAGCCCGTCGGCGTGACCGAGAAGCCGTTCTATGCGCATCTGTCCGAGATCGGCAAACGCCATCCCGTCACGCGCGGCCTCGAAGGCTCCGCCTCCGAGCCGCCGCACTGGAGCCGCTTCTTCCGCACCGTCGACACCCGCAACGCCGTCAACCCGCCTGTCATGACCGGCGTCGACGGCAAGCCTCTCTTGTTCCTGTCGCGCTTCGGCGAGGGCCGCGTCGCGCTGCTGCTGTCCGACCACATCTGGCTGTGGGCGCGCGGCTATGAAGGCGGCGGTCCGCATCTCGACCTGCTCAGGCGGATGTCGCACTGGCTGATGAAGCAGCCGGACCTCGATGAAGAGGCGCTGCGCCTCCAGGTGCAGGGCAAGGACCTCGTGGTGGTGCGCCAGACCATGTCGGACAGCGTCCAGCCGGTCAGCGTGACGTCGCCGTCGGGCGTGTCGCAGGACCTGACGCTCAGTCCCGGCGATCCCGGCGAGTGGCGCGCCAGGCTGCCGGCGAGCGAGCTCGGCCTGTGGCAGGCCACCGACGGCACGCTGAAGGCGCTGATCAATGTCGGCCCGACCAATCCGAAGGAGTTTTCGGAAGTCACCTCCACCACCGACACCCTGAAGCCGCTGACGCAGGCGACCGGCGGCAACGCCGTGCGCGTGGTCGACGGCAGCAGCGTCGAGTTGCCGCGCATCGTGCCGGTGCGCTCGACGAGCGTCTTCGCCGGCGACGGCTGGATGGGCGTCAGGATGCGCGACGCCAGCGTGGTGAAGGGCGTCGGCGTGCTGCCGATCTTCGCCGGCCTGATTGGACTGCTGCTGCTGCTCGGCGCGTTTGCTGCGACGTGGGTGCGCGAAGGGCGCTGACGATCAGCGCTCTCTCCGTTCCCTCCGCCCTGTGGAGGCGGAATATCGCATGTGAGCTTGGCGGGGTCTGAGCAAGCGCCTCGTCCTTCGAGACGACCGCTTCGCCGTCTCCTCAGGATGAGGCTGAGCGGCAGCTTTGCTTGTCCAAATTGCAGCCACGCACTCCGACCTCATCCTGAGGGCCCGCCGCAGGCGGGCGTCTCGAAGGATGGGCCACAGGCAAGCTGCCTAGTTGCCGGAACGACACATCGGGTTGGCTGTCTGCGACAGCCGTCGGACCACGGTTGACATCCACTGATCGATCAGGCGATGTTACATTATAACATCGCGGCATCAGGGGATTGGTGCCTCGCGATGTGGGGTGGCTTTTCCAGATGAAGTGGTTCCGGTCAAATATCAGGCACGGCGCCCGGCTCGCGTTGTTCGCGATGCTGGTGCAGCTCGCGCTGACATTCGGCCATAGCCATTGGTTCGCCCAGGCGGCTCCTCTCGCCCAGTCCTCGCTTCAGCAGATCGACAGCGGCAAGAGCATTGCCTCGATCGACCGCGCCGCGGTCGAGAAGCAATCACCCGGGGTCCCCGACCGGGAGCAGCCGGGCGAGGACAATTGCGCGATCTGCGCCGTCGTCGCGATGGCGGGCACCGTGGTGTCCGCAACGCCACCTCTGTTGCTGCTGCCGCAGGCGATCGACCTGCTCTACCGCACCACTGATGCCGAATTCCTTCATCTGAAATCGGCCGGCACGGCGTTCCAGCCCCGCGCCCCTCCCGCGTCCTGACTTCCAACATTGCTTGATCACGCCCGGCTCGCCGCTTTCAGGCGAATGTCCGGGAGCAGTTGAAGTCGAATTCCGTCGCGCTGCGACGGCAGGCCGCCACCGATCAACGCCAAAGCCTTCGGACGGCGCCTGACTGGAATCAGGACCATGTCATTTGAATTGCGACGCGCGCAGCGTCTGGGTGGAGCAAGCCTGCTCCTGCTCGGCACCGCCGCCACCTCGGCATTCGCCCAAGAACCTGCACAAGTTAAGTCCTCGACCGAGATCCCGTCCGTCACCGTGACCGCCCCGAGCCCCATCGTGCGCAGGGTGGTGCCGACCCGCAGCCCGGTCCGCGTCGCGCGCTCCGGGCGATCGCGTAGCCAGCAGCGCACGGCGGAAGCCACGCCGGCCGCGCCTGCCGCAGCTCAACAGGGCGTGCTGCCTATTGTGACCAACCAGTTTGCCACCGTCACCGTGGTACCGAACGAGGAAATCCGCCGCGAGGGCGGCGGCCAGCTCGGCGACCTCCTGTTCTCCAAGCCCGGCATCACCGGCTCGAGCTTTGCGCCCGGCGCCTCCAGCCGGCCGATCATCCGCGGCCTCGACGTCAACCGCGTCGGCATCGTCGAGAACGGCACCAATGCGAACGGTGCGTCCGATCTCGGCGAGGATCATTTCGTGCCGATCGATCCGCTCGCGACCAACCAGATCGAGGTGGTGCGCGGGCCGGCGGCCTTGCGCTACGGCTCGACCTCGATCGGCGGCGTCGTCAGCGCCACCAACAACCGGATTCCGGATGGGCTGCCGTCCTGCGCGCCATCGTTCCAGACTTACGGCCTGCCGACCAAGGCGCCGCTTGCAGCGGCCGCAACATCGCCTTGCGTCACCGCCGAAACACGCACCGCGTTCAGCTCGGTCGATCGCGGTGTCGAGAGCGGCGTGCTGCTCGATACCGGCGGCGGCAATTTTGCGTTCCATGCCGACGCCTATGGCCGCACGACGTCGGACTATGCGATCCCCGGCTATCCCTATCTGAACGACCCGTCGCAGCCCGTGAACGGCCGCCAGCCCAACTCGGCGACGCGTTCGGACGGCGCCTCGATCGGCGGCTCCTACTTCTTCCAGGGCGGCTATATCGGCGCGTCGATCACGCAGAACGACTCGCTCTACCACATCCCCGGCATCGACGGCGCCGACCACAACACCCGGATCGACGGCCACCAGACCAAGATCAACGTCAAGGGCGAATACCACCCCGACGCGGCCGCGATCGACGCCGTGCGCTTCTGGGCGGGCGCGACCGACTACCGGCACAACGAGATCGGCCTCGCCGATCCCGCCGATCTCAACAGCGACGGCATCAGGCAGACCTTCACCAACAAGGAGCAGGAGATCCGCACCGAGGTGCAGCTGATGCCGTTCAACGCGCGCTTCGCCGAGGTGACGACGGCGCTGGGCTTCCAGGTCGGGCATCAGGAGCTGACCGCGCCGAGCCCGGACAATCCCGGCACGCTGTTCAACGGATTGTGGGACCCGAACAACAACACGCGCGTTGCCGGTTACGCCTTCAACGAATTCAAGTTCACGGAGGCGACGCGGGCGCAGATCGCCGGCCGCATCGAGCATGTCGAGCTGCACGGCACGACGCCGAACTTCCCGGCGGATTACCTGCCCGACGGCACGCCGCAGGTGGGCATTGCGCGCAATCCGTCCTTCACGCCGAAGAGCGGCAGCATCGGCCTGTTGCAGGACCTGCCGGGCGGCATGGTCGGCAGCATCACCGCGCAATATGTCGAGCGCGCGCCGAAGGCGGCCGAGCTGTTTTCCCGCGGCGCCCATGACGCAACCGCGACGTTCGACATCGGCAATCCGAACCTCACCATCGAGACCGCGAAGTCGGTCGAGGTCGGCGTGCGCAAGGCGACGGGGCCGTTCCGCTTCGAGGCGACCGTCTACTACACGCACTTCGACAATTTCATCTATCGCCGCCTCACCGGCGTGATGTGCGACGACGATTTTGCGTCCTGCGGCACGCCGGGCGCCGAGTTGAACCAGGCGGTCTACTCGCAACGCAATGCGAATTTCCGCGGCGGCGAGTTCCAGTCGCAGCGCGATGTCGGTGCATTCCGGGGCGGCATCTGGGGCATCGAGAACCAGCTCGACTTCGTCCGCGCCACCTTCACCGACGGCACCAACGTGCCGCGCATTCCACCGTTGCGGATGGGCGGCGGCGTGTTCTGGCGCGACGACAACTGGCTGATGCGTGTCAATCTGCTGCACGCCTTCGCGCAGAACGACGTCGCCGTGATCGCGGAGACGCCGACGGCGGGTTATAATTTGTTGAAGGCCGAGGTCAGCTACAAGACCAAGCTCGACCGCAACTGGTTCGGTGCGCGCGAGATGATGGCCGGCATCGTCGGCAACAATCTCCTCAACGCGAACATCCGCAACTCGGTGTCCTACACCAAGGACGAGGTCCTGATGCCCGGCATCGGCGTGCGGGCGTTCGCCAATTTCAAGTTCTAGGCTTGAAGTTCCGGCTTTGGCTGCAGTCGGGGCCCAAGGGCCCCGGCTGCAGGTGCAGTTGCGACCGACGCGTCTTCGGCGCGTCGCAGTGCCAGCGTGTCGAAGCCGCTCAGGCCGCGCGTGCGGACGGATGTTCCGACCGCCGCTCCAGCATCGCGGTCGAGGCGCGCAGATTGTCCAGCCGGGCCCGCAGCGACAAAGCAAGCATGGGATAGGTTTCGCTGCCGGGATCGGCATTTCCGGCCTTGCGTTCCTCGTCCCGGATATCGGCCTCGAGCATCTGGATACGCCAGCGCAGGTCGGAGATGAGCGCATGGAGGTGAAGGGACGCAGCTGCGTCGGAACGGAACGTCGGTTGCATGTTATCGCCTCAATCTGGGACAGACCCAATTGCGGGGCTGCGGTTTCTTGCAGGCTCAGCAAATGGGATGCCAGGATCAGCTCGCGACGTTGGGGAAATTCTCGCGTCTTACGGGGCTCCCAGCCGCTTCTCGAAGCGCCATTGGTCTTTGGGGAAAGGCCCGTTCGACGTCTCCGAAAACATCACGAACCTGCCGGCGTTGCGCCAGCCGCTCTTTTCGTAGAACCGCGCAGCGCGCGCATTGCCGACCGCACATGCGAGCCACGCCAGCTCCACACCGCGCGCGGCGAGCCGGGCCTCGGCGTCGGCGATCAGTGCAGCAGCCACACCCGCGCCGTGCGCCTCGAACGACACGAAGAGCTGGTACAATTCGTCGCCCCTGATGGCGCAGAAGCCCAAAGGCGTGCCGGCCGGGCCGACGACGCTGATGTTGGGAAGCATGACCGCGAGCCGATCGCGAAAATTCGGGAGGGTGCGGAGGCGGACCAGCTCGGGCGGCGCAAGCGAGGCATGCGATCCATGCCAGGTGTCGTGCCACAGCTGCGCGAGATGATCGATCTCACCGGCCTCAGCGGGACGCACCTGCATCGTCGAAACTCCATAAGAGAGTGTCGTAGCTACCCTGCCCGCGCCTTGCTCCAGTCCGGACCGACCTGTCCCGACACGCCCTCGAAGGCGCCGTCGACGAGCTCGAACACCAGGACGCGCGCGGCGTCGACCGGGCCCGGCATGGTGATGCGGCCCTTGGTGACCTGCTTGAATCCGATGCGGCTGTAATAGGGCTCGTCGCCGACCAGCAGCACCAGGCGGTGACCTTTCTCCTTCGCGTCCTTCAGCGCGCGCTCCATCAGGAGACGGCCGATGCCGCGGTCGCGGAACGGCGGCTCGACGGTGAGCGGTCCGAGCAGCAGCGCCGGCGTCTCGCCGACCAGGATTGGCAACTGCCGGACAGAGCCGACCAGGAGCGTGCCGATGCGGGCGGTGAAGGACAGTTCGAGCAGATGGTCGACGTGCTCACGGATGCGGTAGGCGCTGAGCACGAAGCGGCCGGGGCCGAAGGTGCGTTCGTGCAGCCGCTCGATCGCCTGGGCGTCGCCGGCAGCTTCAGGAAGGATGGTGAGCGAGAGATCGGTCATGGCAGCATGCGTCTTCGAGCGAATTGGGCCCCGGTTCGCGTCAGGAAAACGCGTCAATGTCAGACGCGGGATAACATCTCGGCGCGCCGCGGTCCATCGGGCTCGTGGGCGATAAACTCCCGTGCCGGGCCGCGGCTGAGGACGGCCGCGAACAGCAGCGTCCAGAGCGACAGCATCAGGGCCGGGATGACGTAATACTGCGTGAAGACCGGATGCGTGGCAAAGAACGCCAGATTCAGCGCGAGATTGCTTGCCACCAGCAACGCGAGTTTGCGGACGCCATCATCGCCAGCGAAGCGCCACAATAGCGCGGTCCCGACGCAGGCGATCACGATCAGCGGGAACTGGGTGTCGCGGAGATAGGCCAGCAGCACGGCGGGGTCGAGGCTCGGCGGCGCAGTATCCTGACCGCCATAGGCCGAGACCAGCGGATGGCCCGAATTGACCAGGTTCGCCACAAACACCGGCAACAGCCCGACGAGGGACGAAAGGCCAAGCACGAGGCCCGACACGAACGTCTCGCGGTTACGCCAGATCAGGAACGACAATCCGAAGAACAGGAAATAGCCGGCCGACAGAACGACGTTCGCGATCCGGAAGCTCGCGGACAGGCCGAGCAGGACGCCGATGGCCGCGACCATCAGCACGCGGCGCCTCCCCTCGTCGACGAACAGCCGCGCGGTAAGCAGACCTGCGAGGGCGCAGACGACAATGGTCGGCGCCATCGAATAGCTCGCCTTGGTCGGATTGATCATGAAGTAGATCGAGAGCGCGCCGAACAACGCGGCTGATGTCAACGACAACGGCTCCCGCGCGCGCCACAGCCCGTACAGCGCAACGGCCGCGATGATGAAATTCGCCGCCATATAGAGCGGAATGACCTGGAACCCCTCCGGGAACAGCGCCAGCACGAAGCCCGTGCCCGGCGGCGGCGTCATCACCCATTTGCTGCCGTCGGCAGTCTGGGTGTGGCAGGGTGCCCGCGTCGGTTCGTTCCAGTTCGGAAAATCGATGCTGCGCAGCTTGGCCGCGAGATAGCCGTCGGTTTCACGGGCGAGGCTGGTGTCGAGCCCTTGCCAGCCGAAGCGCTGGAACAGATGCGCCTGCCTGAGATAGCAGATGTCGTCATAGACGCCGCGGCTCTCGTTCCAATGCGAGATCAGCCTGATGTTGCTGGCCAGAATTGCCAGAAACACAATTGAAAAAAATACTTTAACAGCTCTGATCGGCATTCGCCGGGCCGCCCCCGCAGCTTGAAATGGCCCGCTGCCTGTACAGGAAAAGCCTCGGCAAGTATAGCAAAGGCGGGCAGTCAGGAGGTGAGGCAGACGTGGCCGACATGGGCTTGGGTACGGGTATAAATACGGACTTGGCTTCGGCCGACACGTACCGGGACGGTGCCGCCGCACCGCCGGCCGCTGCGGCACGGATCCTGCTCATCATTCCCTGCTTCAACGAGGAGGCCTCGGTCGGCGGTCTGCTGAGCGAGATCGCGGCAACCGGCTGCGGCTACCACACCCTGGTTGTCGACGACGGCTCGTCTGACGCGACGTCCGCGGTGGCAAGCCGCCGCTCGCCGGTCGCCCGCCTCGCGCAGAATCTCGGCATCGGCGGCGCCGTGCAGACCGGCATCAAATACGCGGCGCGTCAGGATTTCGATTTCTGCATCCAGATCGACGGCGACGGCCAGCATGATCCGCGCGCCATCGAGACGCTGCTGGACGCCCATCGCAAGGACCCGACCAACATCACCATCGGAAGCCGCTTCATCGACCATGCCGGCTTCTGCTCGACGCGGATGCGGCGCGCCGGCATCAGGATGATCGTGCTTGCGCTCAACGGTCTGTTCAGCGGCGGCGGCCGCATCACCGATCCGACCAGCGGCATGCGGCTGATGGATCGTTCCGCCATCGCCTTCTTCGCAAAAGCCTATCCGACGGATTTTCCGGAGCCGATCTCGCTGGCCTGGGCGATGCGCGCGGGACTGACGGTCAAAGAGGTTCCCGTGGAGATGCGGGCGCGGGAGACCGGCGCCAGCTCGATCGATGGATTGAAGTCGGCGAGCTACATGATCCGCGTCCTCGGCTATATCCTGCTCGCGCGTCTCGTGAGATCGCGATGACGCCGGGCAGCTCCCCTCCGATTTGCACTCCCATCACAGCGCCAAACATTTTGAGGACGCAGCCGTGACAGATGCCCTTCCGAGTCCAGAGACGGTCGTCGTCATCTCGGCCTTTGCGCTGATCTACATGCTGGTGCTGCTGCGCAAGACGCTGCAAGGCAAGTTCGATCTCTATGACTTCCTGATGCTGTCCATGGTGGCGATCATCCCCGCGGGCTTCGCGCTGTTTCCGACGCTGGCCTATCTCGTCAGCCACCTGACCGGTGTCGTGTTTCCGTTCGTCGTGATGTTCGGCGCGCTGTTCCTGGTGGTGTTCGCCTTCATGCACAACATGACGGCGCGACTGCACCGGCTGGAGCGGCAGAACTGCGCGCTGATCCAGGAGCAGAGCCTGATGGCGCTGGAGATGAAGGCTAAGGAGAGCGGCCAGAACGGCGGCTGAGTGCTCAACGCCGAATTTCTTCAGCGCCACGTCGCGGTCGGCGGCTTGCCGTCAAGCACTTCCGCGAGCCGTTGCCGCGTCCCGTGCGTGGTGCCCTCGGGCAGCGCCGTGATCGCGAAGAAGCCGCATTCGACGATCTCGTGGTTGGGCGCGGGCAGGCGATCCTGCCTGAACTGCCTGACGACGTAGACCGCGACGTGGTCGCGGCGGGAGACGTGGTTGTTGAGGAAGATACCGTGCAGCACGGCATCACCCGTGAGATCGATATCGCCCTCCTCCTTGAGCTCGCGCCGCATCGCCTGCTCCATGGTCTCGCCGAGATCGACGCC
Source organism: Bradyrhizobium sp. CCGB01 (assembly GCF_024199795.1). Lineage (NCBI taxonomy): Bacteria > Pseudomonadati > Pseudomonadota > Alphaproteobacteria > Hyphomicrobiales > Nitrobacteraceae > Bradyrhizobium > Bradyrhizobium sp. CCGB01. The sequence continues at coordinate 2,378,609 of NZ_JANADK010000001.1, read as the reverse complement.
GCCGCCGGGCAGATACCAGCCGGCGATGTAGCTGTGCCTGACCAGGAACACCCGGTTCTCGGAATCCAGCACCACGGCGCGGACGCCGAGCGTCATGCCGCGGACCAGCAGGAAATAGGCGTGAAAGATCCGCCGCAGCAGCGGCTCGAATTTCCGTCGGATACCGTTCAGACGATCCCCCATCAGGCTCCCAAACAAACTCCCGAGAAAACTCCCAAGAAAATTCCCAACAGGCCCCGGTCCGGGCCCCGCTTGCACAGTGCCCGCGACCTTGCCATTACAGCGGACGAATAGCGAGGCAATCGCGCGCCATGACTCACCACACGTTGGCTCCCTACACGCTCGCCCACCTGTCCGACCCGCATCTGCCGCCAATGCCGAAGCCGCGGCTGATCGAGCTCGCGGGCAAGCGCGCTCTCGGCTATGTCAACTGGACGCGCAACCGCCACAAGTACCAGCGCCGCGAGGTGCTCGACGCGCTGGTTGCCGATGTCCACGCGCAGACGCCCGACCACATCGCGGTCACGGGAGATCTCGTCAATCTGGCGCTGGAGGCGGAGTTCGCGCCGGCGCGCGCCTGGCTCGACGGCGTCGGTCCGCCCGACCGCGTCACCACCATTCCCGGCAATCACGACGCCTATGTGCGCGCCACCTCTCACCGCTTCGGCGAGACCTTTGCACCCTATCTTGCGGGCGACGACGGCCGCATCGGCTTTCCCGGCGTGCGCCGGCGCGGGCCGCTCGCGCTGATCAGCCTGTCCACGGCGGTGCCGACCCTGCCGCTGATGGCGACGGGCACGCTCGGCCGCGATCAGCTCGCAGCCCTCGAAGCGGTCCTCGACCGCCTCGCAGCCGAGGACGTCTTCCGCGTGCTGCTGGTGCATCATCCCCTGAAGTCCGGCACGCGCCAGAAGCGGATGACCGACGCGGCCGCGCTGCTGGCACTGATCAGGCGCCACGGCGTCGAGCTGATCCTGCACGGGCACGACCACATTCATTCGACGATGTGGTTCGAGGGCCCCAACGGCAACATCCCCGCGATCGGCGTGCCGTCGGCCTCCGCGCTCGCCCACGGGCGCTACCCGGCGGCCGCGTATAACCTGTTCACGATCGAGAAGGACAATGCCGGCTGGCGCTGCGAGCAGACGGTGCGGGGCCTCGGGTCCGGATTTCAGATCCGGCAGATCAAGCAGGCACGGCTGATTTAGTTCACCAACGGAAAAACCGTCACCAGCTCCGCAGGGCCGCAACCACGGCGATGCCGAACAGCGCGGCGGCACCGAGCACGAACCCGAACACGAACGGCCATACCCGCGAACGGCGCGGCGGCGGGGCGACCTCGGGCTTCGGCTCGGGCAACACCACCATGGCATGCTCGCGCTCGATCATGCGGCGGGCGACGTAGTCCGTCACGGCTTCGACGATCACGGCGGTGTCGTGCGATTCGGCGAGCACGATGCGGCCGAAGCGGGTGTCCTGAACGAAGCGGTACTGCCGCTTGTCGCGCCCCATCATGATGTGCGCGACGACATCGATCCAGAGTCTCGGCGTATCGCCCTGGCTGATGCCGCGGTCGAACAGGTCGATCTGGTCGGGCACCTGCGCGAACAGGGGATCGAGCGCGTCGTTGAGGATCTCCAGCCGCGCCAGCTCCGCATCGCGCAAATCGACGACCACGCCGGTCCGGTCGGCGGCCTCGATCCGTGCGCGCAGCAGAGCATCGCGCAGCCGCACCGGGCGCGGCTGGCTGGGCTGGGTCCCGCTGGTCTCGGGCTCTGACATTGTCGGCCTCGTCCTCACTTGCCGCCATTAACCTATCAGCAACCACACCCTCCGCAAAGGGTCCACAATTCCAGAGGCTTACGCCGCCCACAACCGGTTCGCCTGTGCCAAAAACAGACGATCCCACCCGGCTTGCGCCGGATGGGACCCTCCGTCCTTGGACGTCTTCTTAGATTTTAGGTCGGCGGCCGGGCGTCAGGCCGAGACCCGCGACGGCTCTTCCACGATCGAGAAGCGGACGCCGGCCTTGTGGCGGCTCTCTTCCGACACTTCCCTCCAGCAGTCCTCGGCTTCCTTGCGGGACTTGAAGGGGCCTTTGACCTGGGCAGAGCCTTCCACGAGCTTGTGGAAGTTCATCGAACCGAACTCGCCGCCGATCACCCAGAAATTGCTGTTGGTCATTGTCGCTCTCCTCTCAAGCGTTCTGCGTTTAGCCGAACTGGTTCATCGTATTGTGGGCGCCGCCCGCCTTCAGGGCGGCTTCGCCCGCGAAGTATTCCTTGTGGTCGTCGCCGATGTCGGAGCCGGCCATGTTCTGGTGCTTGGCGCAGGCGATGCCCTGACGGATCTCGGCGCGCTGCACGTTCTTGACGTAGCCGAGCATGCCCTGCTCGCCGAAATATTCCTTCGCCAGATTGTCGGTCGAGAGCGCAGCCGTGTGATAGGTCGGCAACGTGATCAGGTGATGGAAGATGCCGGCGCGCTTGGCCGAATCCGCCTGGAAGGTGCGGATGCGCTCGTCGGCCTCGATGGCCAGCGGCGTATCGTCGTATTCCGGCTTCATCAGCTCGGCACGGTTGTACTTGCTGACGTCCTTGCCCGCTTCCTTCATCGCGTCGTAGACCTGCCAGCGGAAGTTGATGGTCCAGTTGAACGACGGCGAGTTGTTGTAGGCGAGCTTGGCGTTCGGAACGACCTTGCGGATGCGATCGACCATCTTGGCGATCTGCTCGATATGCGGCTTCTCGGTCTCGATCCAGAGCAGGTCGGCACCGTTCTGCAGCGAGGTGATGCTGTCGAGCACGCAGCGGTCTTCGCCCGTTCCGGCGCGGAACTGGTAGAGGTTGCTGGGCAGGCGCTTCGGACGCATCATCTTGCCGTTGCGGTTGATGATGACGTCGCCGTTGCGGGCGTTCTCCGGCGTGACTTCCTCGCAATCGAGGAAGCTGTTGTACTGGTCGCCGATGTCGCCCGGCTTGTGGCTGACCGCGATCTGCTGCGTCAGGCCGGCGCCGAGCGAGTCGGTGCGGGTCACGACGACGCCGTCTTCGATGCCGAGCTCGAGGAACGCATGGCGGCAGGCGCGGATCTTCGCCAGGAACACCTCGTGCGGCACGGTGACCTTGCCGTCCTGATGGCCGCACTGCTTCTCGTCCGAGACCTGGTTCTCGATCTGGAGCGCGCAGGCGCCCGCCTCGATCATCTTCTTGGCGAGCAGATAGGTCGCCTCGGCATTGCCGAAGCCGGCGTCGATGTCGGCGATGACGGGAACGACATGGGTCTGGAAGTTGTCGATCTTCTCGATCAGCGACTTCTCCTTCGCCTTGTCGCCTTCCTTCCGGGCGGCGTCGAGCTGGCGGAAGATGTCGTTGAGCTCGCGCGAGTCGGCCTGACGCAGGAAGGTGTAGAGCTCTTCGATCAGCGCCGGCACCGAGGTCTTCTCGTGCATGGACTGGTCGGGCAGCGGTCCGAACTCGGAGCGCAGCGCCGCGATCATCCAGCCCGACAGGTAGAGGTAACGGCGATCGGTCTTGCCGCCGAAATGCTTCTTGACCGAGATCAGCTTCTGCTGGGCGATGAAGCCGTGCCAGCAGCCCAGCGACTGGGTGTACTTGGTGGGATCGGCGTCATAGGCCGCCATATCGGCACGCATCAGCGCCGCGGTGTAGCGGGCGATGTCGAGGCCCGTCTTGAAGCGGTTCTGGAGGCGCATGCGCGCGACGGCCTCGGCCGACACGCCGTTCCAGGTCGGCTGCTTCTCGAGGAGCGCCTGGGCCGCGTCGAGTTCGCTCTGGTACGACGCCGGACCCTGGAGGGTGATGCCACGGGGCTGATAATTCATCTGTTCGATCCTTTCGCTGATGACAAAGCGCGAAGCCTTCTCACGACATTTTTGACAGTGCATTGCGAAATGCGTGTCATGAGCTAAACGCCAGAAAGAGAAGTTCGTACAGATGGCTTGTCTTCGAATGGTGATGTCATGTAACATCGGAACATGTAATAGATGTTATTTTGTAAATTTTGTAAAAAATATAGGTCATATATGCTGACCTTGCCGCCTCTGGAGATCTGACAATGCCCGCTGAGTCCGGGAAGAAACTGTTCGTCGGCCCGCGCTTTCGGCGGATCCGGCAGCAATTGGGGTTGTCGCAGACCCAGATCGCCGAGGGGCTCGGGATCTCGCCGAGCTACGTCAATCTGATCGAGCGCAACCAGCGCCCGGTGACGGCGCAGATCCTGCTGCGCCTGGCCGAGACCTATGACCTCGATTTGCGCGACCTCGCCACCGCCGACGAGGACCGCTTCTTCGCCGAGCTGAACGAGATCTTCTCCGACCCGCTGTTCCGTCAGATCGACGTTCCCAAGCAGGAACTGCGCGACCTCGCCGAACTCTGCCCCGGCGTCACCCATGCGCTGCAACGGCTCTATGCGGCCTATGCCGAGGCGCGCCAGGGCGAGACCCTGGCCGCGGCGCAGATGGCCGACCGCGACGTCGGCACGCGCTATGAGGCCAATCCGGTCGAGCGCGTGCGCGAGCTGATCGAGGCCAATCGCAACTATTTTCCGGAGCTGGAGCAGGCCGCGGAGACCCTTCGTGACGAATTGAACGTGCCGGCCGAGGGGCTCTATGCCGCGCTCGCCGCGCGCCTGCGCGAAAAACATTCGATCCAGACCCGCATCATGCCCGTCGACGTGATGCGCGAGACGCTCAGGCGTTTCGACCGCCATCGCCGCCAGCTCCTGATCTCGGAGCTGGTCGATCCGCCCGGCCGCGCCTTCCAGCTCGCCTTCCAGCTGGGCTTGGGTGAATGCGCGCAAGCCCTCGAGACCATCATCGGCCGTGCCGGCCCGCTCGACGACGCGCCGCGGCGGCTGTTCCGCATCACGCTCGGCAATTACTTTGCCGCCGCCGTGATGATGCCCTACCCGACATTCCTGGCGGCGGCAGAAGCGCTCAACTACGACATCCATGTGCTGGCGCAGCGCTTCAATTCCGGCTTCGAGCAGGTCTGCCATCGCCTCACCACCCTGCAACGGCCGAACGCGCGCGGCATTCCGTTCTTCCTCTTGCGCGTCGACAATGCCGGCAACGTGTCGAAACGCTTCTCCTCCGGAACGTTCCCGTTCTCGAAATTCGGCGGCACCTGTCCGTTGTGGAACGTGCACTCGACCTTCGACACGCCCGATCGCCTGCTCAAGCAGGTGATCGAGCTCTCCGACGGCACGCGCTATTTCTCGATCGCGCAGATGGTGCGCCGCCCCGTCGCGCCGCATCCGCTGCCGCAGCCGCGCTTCGCCATCGGCCTCGGCTGCGAGATCCGTCACGCCGCCCGCCTCGTCTACGCCTCCGGCATGGACCTGGAGAAAACGGAGGGCACACCGATCGGCGTCAACTGCCGCCTCTGCGAACGCGAAAACTGCGCCCAGCGCGCCGAACCGCCGATCACGCGCACGCTGATCTTGGACGAGACGACGCGGCGGGTGTCGAGCTTCGCGTTCTCGAATGCGCGGGAGTTGTGAGACTCACCGCTGTCATGCCCCGCCTAGTGCGCAATTGCGCACGGGGGGCGGGGCATCCAGTACGCCGCGGCCCGTCGGCTCAATCACTGCTGTCACGGAGTACTGGATTGCCCGCCTTCGCGGGCAATGACAGCTGAATGATTGGCGACAGCCCGCCCTCACGCCAGCGTATGCACGATCACCGGCCCCGCAGCGGCACTCGCATGCCCTGCCAGCAGCGGCCCCAGATCCTTCTCGATCCAGGCGATCGCGCGCCGGTTCGCCTCCTCCGCCTGCTCGAACTTGTCGAAGATGGAGATCGCGGTGACCGTGTCGTCACCGGCATAGACGACGTAATAGGCGCGGAAACCGTCGACGTCGCTGATGATCGGAACGGCCCCGTCCTTGATGCGGCGCGCCAGCTCTTCCGCGCTCCCGCTCTTCGCCTTGGCCTGACGGATGGCGGCATACATGGCATCCTCCTACCGGCTGTCTGGACCTGCGGACCAGTTGCCCGCACCGCATGTTACGCCGAAGCGCGCGGCCGATCCACGCTTGGTTAATCCCGCGCTAATCCGCCCCGGCGATCTGCAACCAACGATTAAGCACGCCTCAACATCGGTGCCTTAGTCTCGCCGCACTCACTTTTCGCAAACGGCGACGACCTATTCTGCCGGGGGAAGTGACATCAGGGGGTTCATCATGCGCGTTGCGCTGCTGCTGACCGCGACCGTTATGGGCGCGCTCTTCGCCAATCCATCCATTGCCGGATCGCTCGACGCATCGGCCGGGGCCGCGCAGGCGCTGCCGTCGGGCTTCCAGAGCTACCGGGGCTACATGTTCGACCTGTCGGAGAATTCCGACCGCAAGGATGTCGACAAGCTCACCGAGAACCTGAAGAGCCAGATCGACGTCGTCGAATCCGCCGGCCTGTCGCCGCGCGTGCTGCGCTTCTTCCGCACCGTCCCGATCATCGCGAGCGAGCTGGCCTGCCTCGACGAAGGCGCCGCAACCGCCTGCTACGGCCGCGTCACCCCGAACGTCGAACGCCCCGTGCCGCGGGCGCTGACGGTGTGGGACCATGCCACGCAGCGCTGGACCAATCCCAATGCCGTCGACCTCGCGGTCGATTCAGGCCTCGGCGTGATCATGCTGCGGCCGGACATGATGCGCTACGAGAAGGAGGCCGTGCTGCTGCACGAGCTGCTGCACGCCTATCACGCCCGGCTGTTGCCGGACGGCTACGCCAACAAGGGCGTGATCGGCTATTACGCCCTGGCCAAGTCCAAGGACCTGCTGCCCAAGGACTCCTATGCGATGAAGAATCCCATGGAATTCTTTGCCGTGACCGCCAGCATCTTCCTGGCCGGCAAGAGCGACTTCCACGACCCGAAGTCGCGCGATGCGCTCAAGGAGAAGATGCCGGACTATTACAAATATCTGGTCGGCGTGTTCGGCTTCGACCCCGACCCGGCACCGTCGAGCGGCCCGGTTGCCTCGCTGAAGTAAGGCAGGCGTAGCACTCGCGCGCCAGACCACCGCAAAAGCCGCGCGAAAATGCGCGGCTTTTTTGTTTTGGTAACCGGAAGCTGCGGATGACGCACCGCCGGGAATTGCCAAGGCGGGGCCCGATCTGCATAGTCCCGCCCGCATCGATACCGTTTTCGAAGAGGATAGAACAACATGGCGGACGCCGACCTGGATGTCGTGATCCGGCAACTGGCCAGACAGCTGCATACGGGCCTTTTGACCCGCGCCAAGGAGCGGCGGGATCGCTTCAACGGCCTTGCGGCCAAGGCCAAGGGCAAGGAGACCGGCGACCGCTTCAAGATGATGGCCAAGGCCACGATGGAGCAGGCCACCACTGCGGCCAAGCGGCTCCAGATGTCCGCCGACAACGTCGCCGACAGCTACGCCCGCGCCATGCGCCTCGCCGCCAGCACGCCGGTCGCGGTGAAGGTGGAGAAGGCGAAGCCTGAGAAGAAGGCCAAGGCGAAGAAGGCGAAAGCCAAGAAGGCGAAGTAGGCGCACTTTCTTCCTTCTCCCCTTGCGGGAGAAGGTGGCGCGAAGCGCCGGATGAGGGGTTCTCTCCACTCGCAATACTGTTCGTGAGGATGGAGACCCCTCACCCGTCTCGCCGCTGCGCGGCGAGCCACCCTCTCCCGCAAGGGGAGAGGGCAAATCGGCGAATGCGGCTTTGGAATCTCACCTTCTCGGCGCGACAACATGGGGCGGCTCGGCACTGGCGAGCTCGGCGAGTTTTGCGCGCGCCGCATCGCGGGTGCGGTTGTCCTTGCCGACCGGCAGTGCAAGTGCGGCTTCGAAATCGGCGCGCGCGTCGTCGGACTGGCCGCGGGCCAGGAATGCGAGGCCACGGTCGAGGCGGGACTGCGCATCCGACGGGTCGAGGCGGACCGCCGTGTTGTAGCTCAGGATGGCGCGATCGAGATCGCCGGTGGCGGCGAGCGCCAGGCCACGCTGGTGATAGGGCGCGGCGCGCCTGGGATCATGCGCGATCGCCTCGTCGTAATCCTCGATGGCAAGCTCCAGGTCGCCGTTCTGCCGGCGCGCCTCCGCCCGGTCGCGATAGAGCGAGGCGCGATTGGGATTGAGATGGATGGCCTCGTCGAAATCGGCGATCGCCCGCCTGAAGTCGCCGTGGCGTAGCGCGATCCGCCCACGCCCCTCATAGGCGAAAGCGATCAGCGATCCCCGCAGCGGCGAGAAGCCGATCACGGCCGAGCAGACGTCGGGCTCGTCCTCGTCCCCGCAATTGACGACCGTGTGCGTGGACAGGCCAATGAGCACGCCCAGGACGATCAGCAATGGTACCGCAGCTTTGGTCATCTTCGACCGTGGCAGGCAGAGGGCCGGCCACGCATCCCCTTTCGAAGGAACAGTCTCGCCGTGGTGTTAACACCGGCCGGGACCATCCTGTGTGCGCCAGGTCACAAAGCCGGGCGCAATTTCCGGCCGGTTCCGCGTCAGCCCCAGGGACCAGGAGAAGGACCTCGTGAGGACGAGCGGCCCCACGGGCTCCGCGGCGGATAGTTTTCGTTGGCGCCGAGCGACGGCGCCGCCTGCGCGCCGAGCTCGGCCGCGAGCTGCTGGAGCGCTGCGATGCGGTTCTGCGTCGAGGGATGGGTGGTGAAGAGATTGTCCACGCCGTGGCCCGACAGCGGATTGATGATGAACATGTGCGCGGTCGCGGGATTTCGTTCCGCCTCGAAGTTCGGCACCTGATGTGCGGCGCCTTCGATCTTCACCAGCGCCGAAGCCAGCCACATCGGCTGGCCGACGATGCGCGCACCGAGATTGTCCGCGGCGTATTCGCGCGTGCGGCTGATCGCCATTTGCACCAGCATGGCGCCGAGCGGCGCCAGGATCATCATCAGGATCGAGCCGACGATGCCCGGGCCGTTGTTGTTGCGATTGCCGCCGAAGAACATGCCGAACTGCGCCAGCATGGAGATCGCGCCCGCGAGAGTCGCGGTAATGGTCATCAGCAGCGTGTCGTGATTTTTGATATGGGCAAGCTCATGCGCAATGACGCCGGCAAGCTCCTCGCGGCTGAGCTGGTGCATCAGGCCGGTGGTGACGGCGACGGCAGCATTCTGGGGATTGCGCCCGGTCGCAAACGCATTGGGTTGCGCCTCGTCCATCACGAACACGCGCGGCATCGGCAGGCCCGCGCGGCCCGCAAGCTCGGCCACGAGCCCGACCAGTTCCGGCGCGCTGGCGCGGTCGACCTGATGCGCGCCGTACATCGAAAGCACCGCGCGGTCGGAGTTCCAGTAGGCGAAGAGATTGGTGGCCGCGGCAATGACGAGCGCGATCATGGCGCCGGATGCACCGCCGATCAGGTAGCCCACGCCCATGAACAGGGCGGTGAGGCCTGCGAGCAGCATTGCGGTACGAAGGTAGTTCATGGCCGTCTCCTGGAGCGGCCGCGGGCGAGCCTCCGGCCGGCCCCCTCGAAGTATGGATGCTGCCGGCCCCTGCAAGGGTTCGTGCGTCGCCGGGCCGCAGATGCGTGGGCCGCCGCCAGCCTTTCCCCTGTCGCTAAACCTTGAGCGGGATTTGCGCAAAAACACCCGCGGACGCTTAGCAACCTGGAAAGTGCAGCGTCGGCAAAATGCACGGTAACCGGGCACGCTGCGCGGCCCTTGCGCATTGACCGGTTCCAGTTGGTTTTCCGTCAGCAAGGTGACGTCATGATGGACCGCTCGCGCGCCGCTTCCGTCGACCCCGCATCCGCTCCCGCTGCTCATGAGAGCAAGACCGACGCGAAAGGATTGCAGGAGGCACTGCACGAGCAGCTCTTCGCCAATGACGAGCCCAGCCACGCGCCCGAGCCGCAGACAGCGTCGGAGTCAGGGCAGCGCTGGCCGCATCTGCGGCGCGGCGCCAAGGTCGCCATCGGGCTTGCCATCATTGCCGTGTTCGGCTGGCTGCCGCTGCGCGCGATCTGGGAGAATTCGAGCGTCGAGGCGGTGCTGAATTCCCGCCTCGTCACCCTGCGCACGCCGATCGGCGGCCGCGTCGCAGCCGCCCAGCGCGTGGCCGACCAGGCCAAGCTCGAGGCCGGAACCGTGGTCCTGCGCGTCGTGAATTCGCGCGGCGATCGCACGCGGCTCGACGATCTGCGGCGGCAGAAGTCGCGCCTGGAGAATGAGCGGCCGAGCCTTGCCGCAAAACTCGCCTCGGCCCGGGCGTCACAAAAGGATCTGGCCCGGCAGGCCACGCAGTTCCGCGAGGGACGCGTGCTCCAGCTCGAGGCGCGCATCGCCGAGATCCAGACCTCGATCGAAGCGGCAGGAGCGCGGCGGGAAGAAGCCAGCGCCGCCGTCGAGCGCGCGTCCTCGCTGGCGAAATCCGGCAACGTCTCGACCGTCGAGCTGGCGCGACTGACGCGCGAGCTTTCGGTGTCACAGCAGACCGAGCTCGGCGCGCGCAAGCGCCTGGACGCCGCCAAGGTCGAGCTTGCCGCGGCACAGAACGGCTCATTCCTCGGCGACAGCTATAACGACCGGCCAAGCTCGGTGCAGCGCGAGGAGGAGATGCGGCAGCGCGCCGGCGACCTCGAGGCCGATCTTGCACGCACCGACACCGAGATCGCCTGGCTCGCCAACGAGATCATCATCGAGGAGGTCCGCTTCGCCGATCTCTCCGAAGCCAACATCACGACACCGGTCGCGGGCCGCGTCTGGGAGATGATGACCTCGCCGGGCGAGGACGTGCAGGCCGGCCAACCGCTGCTCAAGGTGCTCGATTGCAGCGGCGCGGTCATCACCGCCAACGTCACCGAGAGCGTCTACAACCGCTTGCAGCTCGGCGACCGCGCCAGCTTCGAGCCCAATGACGGCGGCGCACCGATCTCCGGCACCGTGGTCAATTTGACCGGCGCCGCCGGCGCGCCCGCCAATCTCGCCATCAATCCGGATGCGCTGAGCAAGGAGCCCTATCGCGTGACGGTGGCGCCTCGCGATGCCGCGTCCCACGCCTGCACCGTGGGGCGCACCGGCCGCGTGGTATTCAACCGGCACGAGACCGCGTTGTGATGATGGCATTGTCGCCCGGCCTCATCACGCTCGGCGCGTTCATGGCGATCGTGCCGCTGCTGAAGCGCGACAGCACGATGGCGCGTTCGTTCCTGGCGGCCGTCTCGCTGGTCTTCCTGCTCCGCTATCTCCATTGGCGGGTCACGGCGACGCTCCCACCGCCGCATCTGACGGCTGATGCCGTGATCGGCTATCCCTTCATGCTGCTGGAAGCGGCCTCGCTCGTCGCGGTCGCGCTGTCGCTGCTGTTCCTGAGCCGGACCATCGACCGCACCAAGGCGGCCCGGATCGATGGCCGCGCCACCGATCCGCACGCGCCGCTGATCGACGTCTTCATCTGCACCTACAACGAGGAGCGGTCGATCCTCGAGCGCACCATCATCGGCGCGACCGGCATGGCGTACGGCAATTACCGCGTCTGGGTGCTGGACGACGGCCGGCGGCCATGGCTGCGGCGCCTTTCGAGCGAGCTCGGCTGCCATTACCTGACGCGGCCGGACAACCACCATGCCAAGGCCGGCAACATCAACAACGCGCTCAAACACGTCGGCACGCTTCCGGAGCAGCCGGACTTCGTCGCCATTCTCGACGCCGACTTCGTGCCGCGGCCCGATTTCCTCGCGCGAACCATCTCGCTCATGGACGATGCTTCGGTCGGCGTGGTGCAGACACCGCAGCACTTCATCAATCCCGATCCGATCCAGACCAACCTCGCCGCGACCGACGTCTGGCCCGACGAGCAGCGCTTCTTCTTCGATATCCTGATGCCGGCAAAGGACGCCTGGGGCGTCGCCTTCTGCTGCGGCACCTCCTCCCTCATTCGCTATTCCGGGCTGATGCGGATCGGCGGCTTTCCGACCGACTCCGTGACGGAGGACTATCTCGTCACGCTGCGCCTGAAGGAATTCGGCCTCACCACGATCTATCTCAACGAGCGGCTGACGATCGGACTCGCGCCGGAGGGGCTGAAGGAATACATCACCCAGCGCGCCCGCTGGTGCCTCGGTTTCATGCAGATCATCCGCGGCCGCAGCGGTCCGCTCTCGCGGGAATCGAAACTCGCCTTCATCGACCGGCTCTCGCTGGTCGATGCGTTCATGAGCTGGTCTGCGGTTTACACCTCGAAGGTGGCTGGCCTCGTGGTGCCCTGGCTGTTCCTGCTGTTCGGCATCAAGGCGGTGCAGGCGGACCTCACCGAGCTGTTGCGCTTCTTCCTGCCCTTCTATGTCTGGCACGGTCTCAGCATGGCCTGGCTGTCGCGCGGCCGTTCGCTCGCGATGATGACGGACGTCTCGCAACTGATCGCTGCGCCCGCCGTGCTCAAGGCGGTGGCAGCCGGCCTGTTGAGGCCGAAGGGGCACAAATTCAAGGTCACCGCGAAAGGCGGCGACCGCGACAGGCGTTTCGTCGAATGGCCGCTGCTGCGGCTCTATGGCAGTGCCCTCGTCATCACGCTCGCGGCCGTCGCCTATGCCTTCATCCTGCACCTGCGCGGCGAGAACATCGCCTATGGCGGACTGGCTCTGGCCTGGAGCCTCTACAACGCGTTCATCCTCGCCGTGGTCTGCTTCGTCTGCATCGAGCAGCCGCGCAAGCGCAAGGCGGAGCGCTTCGATCGCAACGAGCCGGTGCTGCTGCGCCAGGACGGCAGGTCGCATCTCGCGCGGCTCGCCGATATCTCGATTACCGGCGCCCGGCTGATCGATCCCGATCCGCCCCGCCCCGGCAGCACGATCGAATGCCGCATCTATGGCCGCGCGATCGCGGCCATCGTGGTGCGGCGGACCATCGATGGATTTGCGGTGCGGTTCGAGGAAGGCATGGACACGCGCGTGCATGCGATCCGGGCGTTCTATGCCGGCGAATATGTGCGCGCCTATCGCGGCGTCAGGGCGCTCCCGGTCGGCAAAGCGCTGCTGATGCGGCTGTTCGGGTGAGCCGCGCGGCGTCGATCGGCTCGCATTCCGTGCGCCGGCATGGCATGGAAAGGATGGCCTGAGGCCGTCACTTCACCTAGACTTCAGGCGAATCCACGCCTTCCCCTCCCCGCCGGAACCCTTATGCTCCAGACCCGATTTGTGATCGCGGCCGTCGCGCTCTTCGCATGCTGCGCCACCGCTTCCGCCCAGTTCGCGCCGCCGCCCGCAAGGCCTGCGGCGCCCAGGGCCACCGCGCCGTCGCCGCGCGCAGCGTCTTGCCATAACGGTGCGAGCTTCGATCGATTCCTGGCGGACGTGAAGAGCCAGGCTGTCGCCGCCGGCGTGTCGCAGCGGACGATATTGGAGGCCTCGCCGTATCTTGTCTACGATCAGGGCATCGTCAACCGCGATCGCGGCCAGCGCGTGTTCGGCCAGCTCTTCACCGAATTCGCCGGCCGCATGGCCGCGCCCTATCGCATGCAGAACGGCCAGCAGCACATCAAGAACCATGCGGCGGCGTTTGCGCGCGCGGAAAAGGAATACGGCGTGCCGCCGGCGGTGATCGCAGCGTTCTGGGGCCTCGAGAGCGACTTCGGCGTCAACATGGGCAATCTGCCGACGCTGAAATCGCTGGTGTCGCTGGCCTATGACTGCCGCCGCTCGGAGATGTTCGTCAACGAGACCATCGCCGCGCTGAAGATCATCGACCGCGGCGATCTGCATCCGGACGAGATGGTCGGCTCCTGGGCCGGCGAGCTCGGACAGACGCAATTCCTCCCCGTGCATTACGTCAACTACGCCGTCGACTATGACGGCGACGGGCGGCGCGATCTGTTGCGCAGCGAGGACGACGTGATCGGCTCGACCGCGAACTACATCGCCAACGGCCTGAAGTGGCGGCGCGGCGAGCCGTGGCTGGAAGAGATCAAGGTGCCGCAAAACCTGCCGTGGGATCAGACCGACCTCACGGTACAGCTGCCGCGCTCGAAATGGGCGCAGCTCGGGGTCAGCTATCCCGACGGCCGTCCGCTGCCGAACGACAATCTCGCCGCATCCGTGCTGCTGCCGATGGGACGCAACGGGCCGGCCTTCATGGCATACCCGAATTTCGCGGCCTACACCGAGTGGAATAATTCGCTGATCTATTCGACCACCGCGGGTTATCTCGCCACCCGCATCGCGGGCGCGGCACCGATGCGCAAGCCGACACAACCGGTCGCGCAACTGCCGTTCAACGAGCTCAAGCAATTGCAGCAGCTTCTGGTGCAGGCCGGCTTCAATGTCGGCAAGGTCGACGGCGTGCTGGGCCAGCAGAGCCGCGCCGCCGTGAAGGCGATGCAGATCAAGTTCGGCCTGCCCGCCGATTCCTGGCCGACGGCGGAGTTGCTGGCGCGGATGCGCGGCGGCACAGCGCAGGCGCAGCCGGGGGCAGTGGTGCGGTAAATAATCTATCCGTCGTCATTCCCCGCGAAGGCGGGGAATCCAGTACGCCGCGGCCTGTCGGTTCAATCACAGCTGCCTCGGAGTACTGGATCGCCCGGTCAAGCCGGGCGATGACACCGAGGGTGTGGCGGGCGATGACAGCGGGGGTGTGGCGCCGATAGCACCACGAGCAAACGGAGTAGAATTTTCGCACCGCACAAGCCGTTCTCGCGATTGTATTTTTCCATGAGGCTCCCATGTGAGTGGCTCAGGTTTCTCCTGAGATTTCCCACCATGAGAGCGAGCATCACATGTCCTTCCACGACGCCGTCGTCCCTTCCTATTTGCAAATGCTGAACAGCCTGACCGGCCTGCTTTCTAAAGCCGAGGCGCATTGCGCGGCGAAAAAGATCGACCCGAGCGTCCTGCTGGGATCCCGGCTCTTCCCGGACATGCTGCCGCTGTCGAAGCAGATCCAGCTCGTCAGCGATTTCGCCACTAAGGGCTGCGCGCGCCTGACCCACAGCGATGTACCCTCCAACCCCGACACCGAGACCACCTTCGCCGAACTGAAGCAGCGGCTCGCCAAGACGATCGACTACGTGAAGTCGTTCAAGCCCGAGCAGTTCGAGGGCGCCGAGGCCAAGGACGTCACCTTCCCGTCCGGTCCCAACAAGACGACCACGATGAAGGGCCAGCAATTCCTGAGCGCGTTCTCGCTGCCGAACTTCTATTTCCACGCCGCGACCGCCCACGGCATTTTGCGTCACAACGGCGTCGAGATCGGCAAGCGCGATTTCCTCGGCGCGAACTGAGGGTCGCAGGCCATGGCAGCGCAAATCTGCTGCCATGGCCGGGATTGCACATGAATCATGCTACGCGGGCCCTGCCGCGTAGCTCGCCTGCACTTTCCGTATGGCTCCTCCCTTGCGCCCGATGTCGCGATGCACAAGTGTTCGTCATCTCTCATCGCCTGGAAGCATTCCCATGAGCCGTCCGACCAAATTGTTTGAGACCTACAAGCTCGGCCCGATCACGCTGGCCAACCGCTTCGTGATGGCGCCGCTGACGCGCAACCGCGCCGCGCCCGGCACGTTCGTACCTGGTACGCTTGCCGCGGACTATTACAGTCAGCGCGCGTCCGCGGGCCTCCTGGTCACCGAAGCGAGCCAGATCTCACAGCAGGGCCAGGGCTACCAGGATACACCCGGCATCTACTCAAAGGACCAGGTCGCCGGCTGGCGCAAGGTCACCGACCGTGTGCATGAGCGCGGCGGCAAGATCTTCATCCAGCTCTGGCATGTCGGCCGCATCTCGCATGTCGATCTCCAGGCCAATGGCGCAGCCCCCGTGGCGCCGAGCGCGATCCGCGCCAAGGGCAAGACCTTCGTGAACGGCACCTTTGCCGACGTCTCCGAGCCGCGCGCGCTCGAGCTCTCGGAAATTCCTGAAATCATCGACGACTTCAAGCGTGCGACTAGAAATGCGCTGGAGGCCGGCTTCGACGGCGTCGAGATCCACGGCGCCAACGGCTATCTGCTCGACCAGTTCGCCAGGGACGGCGCCAACAAGCGCACCGATGCCTATGGCGGCTCCATCGAGAACCGCGCGCGGCTGATGCTCGAGGTCTCCAAAGCAGTTGCCGCTGAAGCCGGCGCCGAGCGCACCGGCATCCGCATCTCACCGGTGACGCCGGCCAACGACCTCACCGACAGCAATCCGCAAGCCCTGTTCGATCACATCGTCGACGGCCTCAGCGCGCTCAAGCTGGTCTATCTCCATGTCGTCGAAGGCGCCACCGGCGGTCCGCGCGACATCGCACCGTTCGACTATGCAAGCCTGCGCAAGCGCTTCGCCGGCGCCTACATCGCCAACAACGGCTACGATTTCGATCTCGCCAGCAAGGTGCTGGAGGCCAACGCGGCCGATCTCATCGCCTTCGGCAAGCCGTTCATCTCCAACCCCGACCTGGTCGAACGGCTGAAGCAGGGCGCGGCGCTGAACGACTGGGACAAGACCACGTTCTACGGCGGCGGCGCCAAGGGGTACACGGACTACCCGACGCTGGCGGCCGAGCCTGCGGAGTAAACTCCGCTCTCTCCTCCGTCATTGCGAGGAGCGTAGCGACGAAGCAATCCAGACTGCTTCCGCGGAACGATTCTGGATTGCTTCGCTGCGCTCGCAATGACGATGTGGAGACAGCGTGCCTAAACTCACAAAACAAAAAGGCCGGGATCGCTCCCGGCCTTTCGTGTTTGATGACGCTACGCGCCGCTTACTTGGCTTCCGCGCGCTTGGGCGGGGACGCCGGCCACGACTTGATCAGCGTGTCGTAGTCGACCGTCTCACCCTTCGGCTTCTCGTTGGCGAGCTTGCGCTGCGGAGCGATGGTGCCGTCCTTCTGGGCCTTGGCGTACCAGTACTCGGCCGTCTCCTTCTTGTGCAGCTTCGGACCGCAGGCGCCCTGCACGCCGGACTTCTCGAGGCGCTCCATGACGGAGTCCTGAGCGGCCGCGAGTGCATCCATCGCGGCCTGCGGCGTCTTCGCACCGGACGACGCATCACCGATGTTCTGCCACCACAGCTGCGCGAGCTTCGGATAGTCAGGCACGTTGTTGCCGGTCGGGGTCCACTGCACGCGCGCGGGCGAGCGGTAGAACTCGATCAGGCCGCCGAGCTTCGGCGCACGCTCGGTGAACGACTTGTCCCAGATGTCGGATTCACGGATGAAGGTGAGACCGACATGGCTCTTCTTCAGCGACACTGACTTGGAGACGATGAACTGGAGATAGAGCCAGGCCGCCTTGCGGCGGTCAGCCGGGGTCGACTTCAACAGCGTGAGCGAGCCGGCGTCCTGGTAGCCGAGCTTCATGCCTTCCTTCCAGTACGAGCCGTGCGGTGACGGAGCCATACGCCACTTCGGCGTACCGTCCGCGTTCATCACGGCGATGCCCGGCTTCACCATGTCGGCGGTGAAGGCGGTGTACCAGAACATCTGCTGGGCGATGTTGCCCTGAGCCGGCACCGGACCCGACTCGGAGAAGGTCATGCCCTGGGCCTGCGGCGGAGCATACTTCTTCATCCACTCCAGATACTTGGTGATCGAGTAGACCGCGGCCGGACCGTTGGTGTCGCCGCCGCGCTCCACGCTCGAGCCGACCGGACGGCAGCCTTCCATGCGGATGCCCCATTCGTCGACCGGCAGACCGTTCGGAATGCCCTTGTCACCGTTGCCGGCCATTGACAGCCAGGCGTCGGTGAAACGCCATCCGAGCGACGGGTCCTTCTTGCCATAGTCCATATGGCCGTAGACCTTGACGCCGTTGATCTCCTTGACGTCGTTGGTGAAGAACTCGGCGATGTCTTCATAGGCGGACCAGTTCACGGGCACGCCGAGCTCGTAGCCATACTTGGCCTTGAACTTGGCCTTGTAGTCCGGGTTGGTGAACCAGTCGTAGCGGAACCAGTAGAGGTTGGCGAACTGCTGGTCGGGCAGCTGATAGAGCTTGCCGTCCGGCGCGGTGCCGAACGACTTGCCGATGAAGTCGTTGACGTCGAGCATCGGGTCGGTGACGTCCTTGCCCTCGCCGGTCATGTAGTCCGACAGCGCGATGGTCTGGCCGTAGCGGAAGTGCGTGCCGATCAGGTCGGAGTCGTTGATCCAGCCGTCATAGACGTTCTTGCCGGACTGCATCTGGGTCTGCAGCTTCTCGACGACGTCACCTTCCTGGATGAGGTCGTGCTTGAGCTTGATGCCGGTGAGCTCGGAGAACGCCTTGGCGAGCGTCTGCGCCTCGTATTCGTGGGTGGTGATGGTCTCGGAGACGACGTTGATCTCCATGCCCTTGAACGGTTCGGCGGCCTTCGCGAACCACTCCAGCTCCTTCTTCTGGTCGTCCTTCGACAGCGTCGAGGGCTGGAATTCCGCAATCCACTTCTGGATCGTGGCATCGTCGGCGGCGCGGACCGGCGCCGAGACGGCGAACGACACCGCTACGATGGCGGCGGCGCTGGACATGGTCAGAAAGCTATTCTTGGTCAATGGACCTTTCCTTCTCCTAAACTGTCGCATGTTGTTCCTCCGTTGCAGCGACAAAATTTTATACAGGCCCGGGTTGCCCCCGGATCTGGCCGTCCCTTCGCGAGCTTCAGACCGTGCGAAAAATGAGCACGGCCGTGGCCAGCGAAATCCCACTTGCGAGCCATAGGCTCGAAATCTCAAAACCTTCCTCGCCGATCGGCAGGGTGGCGAGTGTGTCGGTGCCCGCGAAGGCGATCCACAGAAGGTGGATGACGGCCGCCGCGATCAGGGAGATGAACAGGCGGTCGCCCCGCGTCGTCGGAATGCTGAGCACGCCGACGCGCTCGGCTTCGGGATAGACCGCGGCGAGGTACGTCATGACCGCGAGGGTGCAGGCGAGCGCGGCGAAGAAGATCGCCGTCGGCAGCGTCCAGGCCATCCATGCGATAGATTCCATTGATGCCTCCTTACACGCGACCGAGCGCGAAACCGCTCGCGATGTAATTGCGGACGAACCAGATCACGAGTGCGCCCGGGATGATGGTCAGCACGCCGGCCGCCGCCAGCAGGCCCCAGTCCATGCCCGCAGCCGAAACCGTACGCGTCATGATCGCCGCGATGGGCTTTGCCTGCACCGAGGTCAGCGTCCGCGCGAGCAGGAGCTCGACCCAGGAGAACATGAAGCAGAAGAAGGCGGCGACGCCGATGCCGCTCGCGATCAGCGGCACCAGAATCTTGATGAAGAAGCGCGGGAAGGAATAGCCGTCGAGGAAGGCGGTCTCGTCGATCTCGCGCGGCACGCCGGACACGAAGCCTTCGAGAATCCACACCGCCAGCGGAACGTTGAAGATGCAGTGCGCGAGCGCGACCGCCCAGGGCGTATCGAACAGGCCGATCGCCGAATAGAGGTTGAAGAACGGCAGCGCATAGACCGCGGCCGGTGCCATGCGGTTCGACAGCAGCCAGAAGAACAGGTGCTTGTCGCCGAGAAATCGGTAGCGCGAGAAGGCGTAGGCCGCCGGCAGCGCCACCGAGATCGAGATGATCGTGTTGAGGACGACGTATTCCAGCGAGTTGATGTAGCCGGAATACCAGCTCTCATCGGTGAAGATGCGCTTGTAATGCTGGAGCGTCGGGGCATGCGGCCACAGCGTCATCGTCGAGACGATCTCGGCGTTGGTCTTGAAGCTCATGTTGACGAGCCAGTAGATCGGCAACAGCAGGAAGATCAGGAACAGCGCCATGATGACGCGGCGGCCGGGGATCGAGTGCATCAGGCCACTCCTTCCTTTGGCTTGAGCGCGGGTACGGGCTTGAGCCCGGCTGCAGGCTTAGGCTCCGTCGCCGGCTCGTTCTCCGCCTGGACTTTGCGTTCGGCGCCGGCATTGGTCATGACGGTGTAGAAGATCCAGCAGACGATCAGGATGATCAGGTTGTAAACGAGCGACAACGCGGCCGCCTTGCCGAGGTCGAACTGGCCAAGCGCGATCTTGACGAGCTCGATCGACACGAAGGTCGTGGAGTTGCCGGGCCCACCGCCCGTCACCACGAACGGCTCGGTGTAGATCATGAACGAGTCCATGAAGCGCAGCAGCACCGCGATCAGCAGCACGCGGTTCATCTTGGGCAGCTGGATCGCCTTGAACACCGCCCAGCGCGAGGCGCCGTCGATCTGGGCGGCCTGATAATAGGCCTCCGGGATCGACTTCAGACCGGCGTAACAGAGCAGCGCGACGAGGCTGGTCCAGTGCCAGACATCCATCACGATGACGGTGACCCAGGCGTCGATGTCGTTGGAGACGTAATTGTAGTCGAAGCCCATGGCGTTGAGGACATAGCCCATCAGACCGATGTCGGGCCGGCCGAAGATCTGCCAGATCGTGCCGACCACGTTCCACGGAATCAGCAACGGCAGCGCGAGGATGACGAGGCACGCCGCGACCGTCCAGCCCTGGCGCGGCATCGACAGCGCGACGACGATGCCAAGCGGTACCTCGATCGCGAGGATCACCATGGAGAAGAACAGATTGCGGCCGAGCGAGGCGAGGAAGCGGCCGCCGAGATCGGTCGAGGGATCGAGCAGCTCCTTGAACCAGCCGACGCCGTTCCAGAAGAATTGGTTGTTGCCGAAGGTGTCCTGCATCGAATAGTTCACGACCGTCATCAGCGGCAGCACCGCCGAGAAGGCCACGACCAGGAACACCGGCAGCACCAGGAACCAGGCTTTTTGGTTGACGGTCTTATCCATCAGGCGGCTCCCTCCACCAGAAGGCTGTCGGCATAGACGTGGATATGGGCCGGATCGAATTTCAGTCCGGCGGTCCCGTCCGAACTCGTGAAGCCCGCCGGTGCGCGCGCCGCGAGCTTGGCCTCGCCGACGCGGACGCGCGCGAAGCGGATGCGGCCGAGGTCGTCGATGCGCTCGATCTTCGCGGTGAGCAATCCGGGTGCGGGCGCGACGGCGTCGACGAACTCCGGACGCACGCCGATCTCGATCCTGGCGCCGGCAGGCAGATGGTCATAGCTGCGGTTGAGCGCGATGACATGGCCGTCGACCCTGGCCTCGCGTCCCCTCACCTCCGCCGGCAGGATGTTCATGCCGGGCGAGCCGATGAAGTAACCGACGAAGGTGTGCGCCGGCTTGTCGAACAGCTCGGCCGGCGTGCCGCTCTGCACCACGCGGCCGTCATGCATGACGACGACGGTGTCGGCGAAGGTCAGCGCCTCGGTCTGGTCGTGGGTGACGTAGATCATCGTGAGGTCGAGCTCGCGATGCAGCGCCTTCAGCTTGGAGCGGAGCTGCCATTTCAGCTCGGGATCGATCACGGTCAGCGGCTCGTCGAACAGCACGGCCGCGACATCGGAGCGGACGAGGCCGCGGCCGAGCGAGATCTTCTGCTTGGCATCGGCCGTGAGGCGGGTCGCCTTGCGGTTCAGATAGGGTTCGAGATCGAGCAGACGACCGATCTCGTGGACGCGCTTGTCGATCTCGGCCTTCGGCACGCCGCGGTTCTTCAGGGGAAACGCCAGGTTCTGCCCCACCGTCATGGTGTCGTAGATGACCGGAAACTGGAACACCTGGGCGATGTTGCGCTTCTGGGTTGACAGCGGTGTGATGTCCTCGCCGTCGAACAGGATTTTCCCCCGCGACGGCGTGATGATGCCGGAGATGACGTTGAGCAGCGTGGTCTTGCCGCAGCCGGACGGCCCGAGCAGCGCATAGGCGCCGCCCTGCCGCCAGGTCATGGTCACCGGCTTCAGCGCAAAGCTTTCCTGCGGCGCATCATTGCCGCCGTAGGAATGGGCGAGATCGACGAGGTCAATGCGAGCCATGGCGCATCCCCCTCAGGTAGCAGGCGCTGCGACGAGGCGATCGGCCGCGTCGAACACGAAGACATCATTCGGATCGAGCACGGCGTCAATGGTCTGGCCGGGCTCGAACTCGTGCACGCCGTGCAGCACCGCCACCCAGTTCGATCCGTCGCGGGTCAGATGCACGAAACTCTCCGAACCGGTGATCTCGGTCACCGTCACCGTGGCATGGAAGGCGTGGCGGTCGGCCTCGCCATTGGCGAGCGCAAGCTGGTGGGCGCGAAAGCCGACGCGATAGGCGCCGTCGGCCAGCGACGAATAGAGACCGGAGGCCGGCGAGGCCGTACCGCCGGCATAAGCGACCTGCCCGTTCTTCTTCTCGATGCCCACGAGATTGAGCGGCGGATCGGAAAAGACTTGCGCGACGCGAAGAGTCTGCGGCCGGCGATAGACGTTGGCGGTCTCGCCGATCTGGAGCGCCTGCCCTTCCCACATGCAGACCGTGTTGCCGCCCAGCAGCAGCGCCTCGGTCGGCTCGGTGGTGGCATAGACGAAGATCGCGCCGGAGGCCTCGAAGATGCGCGGCAGCTCGGCGCGCAGCTCCTCGCGAAGCTTGTAGTCCAGGTTGGCGAGCGGCTCGTCGAGCAGAACGAGATCGGCGCCCTTCACCAGCGCGCGCGCGATCGCGGTGCGCTGCTGCTGGCCACCGGAGAGCTGGAGCGGCGTGCGCTTCAGGAACGGTTCGAGCCGCAGCAGTTTTGCGGCCTCCGCAACACGCTGTTCGATCTCCGCGCGCGGCTTGCCCTGCACGCGCAAGGGCGAGGCGATGTTCTCGTAGACGGTCAGCGAGGGGTAGTTGATGAACTGCTGGTAGACCATGGCGACCGAACGCTGGCGCACGTCGGCGCCGGTGACGTCCTTGCCGTTGACCAGCAGCTTGCCCGTCGTCGGCTTGTCGAGGCCGGCGAGCAGCCGCATGATCGAGGTCTTGCCGGACAGCGTCGGCCCGAGCAGCACGTTGAGCGTGCCGCTCTCGAGCGTCAGCGAAACGTCGCGGATATGCGGTATCCCCTCGACGGTCCGGGTCACATGATCGAGCGTCACGCTCATGAGCGGCCTCCCGCTTCCAGCAGGGGACTTTGCGGCACAGCGTGGGTTGCAATCCAGTCGTTCAATGCAGAGATCTCGTCGGCAGATAGTCGCAGGCCAAGCTTGGAGCGGCGCCAGACGATGTCGTCCGCCGTGACGGCCCATTCGTTGGCGATGAGGTAGCGGACCTCGCGCTCGGTCAGCGTCGCGCCGAAGGCCTCGCCGAGGTCGGCGGCCGATTTGGCATCGCCGAGCAGCTTGATGGCGCGGGTACCGTAAGCACGGGCGAGACGGCGGGCGTGCTCGTGGCTGAGGAAGGGGTAGCCGCGCTGGAGCTCGGCGATCAGGCCGTCGACGTCGGACACGCCCATGTCGCCGCCGGGCAGCGGCCATTTGCCGGTCCAGCCTTCGCGCGCTTTCGCACTGCGAAGATAGGGCGCGAGCCGTTCCAGCGCCTCTTCGGCGAGCCGGCGGTAGGTCGTGATCTTGCCGCCATAGATCGAGAGCAGCGGCACGCCGCCGGGTGTGTCGAGCTCGAACACGTAGTCGCGCGTCGCCGCCTTGGCTTCGCTGGCGCCGTCGTCATAAAGCGGTCGCACACCGGAGTAGGTCCAGACCACGTCCTCTGACGTCACGGGCTTGGCCAGATACTCGCTCGCGGCGGCGCAGAGATACTGGATCTCCTCGGGCGTCGCTTTCACCTTGGCGGGATCGCCGTCATAATCACGGTCCGTCGTACCGATCAGCGTGAAGTCGTCCTGGTACGGGATCACGAAGATGATGCGGCCGTCCGCGTTCTGGAACATGTAGGCGCGGTCGTGGTCGTAGAGCTTCTTGACCACGATGTGCGAGCCCTGCACCAGCCGCACCTTGGCTTTGGCGTTCACGCCGGCGCCGCGGCCGAGCACGTCCTCGACCCAGGGGCCGCCGGCGTTGATCAACGCGCGGGCCTGGATCGACGACCGCTCGCCGGTCAGCGTGTTGACCATGCTGACCGTCCAGATGCCGTCGGACTGCTTGATGTCGGTCGCGCGGGTGCGGGTGCGGATCTCGGCGCCCTTGTCGGCGGCATCGCGCGCGTTGAGCACGACGAGACGGGCGTCATCGACGAAGCAGTCGGAATATTCGAACGCGCGAGAGTAGCGGTTCGGGATCAGCGGACGGCCGACTTCATCACGCCTGAGATCGACCGAGCGCGTCGCCGGCAGCAGGTGACGGCCGCCGATATGATCATAGAGAAAGAGGCCGAGGCGCAGCAGCCAGGCCGGGCGCAGGCCGGCGTGATGCGGCAAAACGAAACGCAGGGGACGGATGATATGGGGCGCGATGCCCCAGAGAATCTCGCGCTCGATCAGCGCCTCGCGGACCAGGCGAAACTCGTAATATTCGAGATAGCGCAGGCCACCGTGCACCAGCTTGGTCGACCAGGACGACGTCCCGCTCGCCAAATCGTTCATTTCGCACAGGAAAACCGTGTTGCCCCGGCCCACCGCATCGCGCGCGATGCCGCAGCCGTTAACACCGCCTCCGATAATGGCGAGGTCGAAAATACGCTCCAACAGACGCATCCCCCGGCGACCGCTCGTTCCTTCGAGCGACTACTTTCGTTTTTGATTAGATCACACCGAAAAACGAAAGCAAGATGAAAGAGGGGCGACAGGAAGTGAAAGCGGAACATTTTTTGTGGGCAGCGGGGTGAGGATATAGGCAGGCGCCATCCTCGGGGGAGCGACGGCCACAATTCAGCCGTGCACCGTCATGCCCGGGACTGTCCCGGGGCATCGACGTTCTTTGTGCTGCTGAAAGGCGTGGATGGCCGGGTCAAGCCCGGCCATGACGATGCGGGGGCTGTCGCGCTACCGCAGCCTGACCACCGGTGCACCCTCAGGCGCGGCGTCCGGCGTCTCGGCCGGGGAATCTTCGATATCCCCTGCGGCCTTCGGCATCGCCTCCATCACCTCGATGCCTTTGCTGTGGCAGATGGTGGCGAGGCGCTCGGGCAGTTCCTGGTCGGTCACGAAGGTCTGGATCTGGCTGATATGGGCGATGCGCACCGGGGCGCTGCGGCGAAGCTTGGTGGAGTCGGCCACCAGCATGACGCTGCGGGCATTGGCGATGATGGCTTGCGCCACCTGCACCTCGCGATAGTCGAAGTCGAGCAGCGCGCCCTCCTCGTCGATCGCGGACGCCCCGATGATGGCGTAGTCGACCTTGAACTGGCCGATCAGCTGCGTCGCGGTCGAGCCGACCACGGCGCCGTCGGCGCGCCGCACCGTGCCGCCGGCGACCACCACCTCGATGCGGGGATGGCGGTAGAGCAGCATCGCGACGTTGAGATTGTTGGTGATGACGAGGAGATCCTCGTGCGAGGTCAGCGCGCTCGCGACCTCCTCGGTCGTGGTGCCGATGTTGATGAAGAGCGAGCAGCCGTTCGGGATCAGCGAGGCGGCGGCAGCGCCGATCGCCTTCTTCTCGTCGGCGGCGACGAACCGTCTCGCTTCGTAGGCGAGGTTTTCCACGCCGGAGGCGATGATGGCGCCGCCATGGATGCGGGTCAGCGAGCGGCGCTCGCAGAGATCGTTGAGATCCTTGCGGATGGTCTGCGCCGAAACCTCGAACCGGCGCGCGAGCTCCTCGACCATGACGCGGCCGGAAGCGCGCGCGATATTGAGGATCTCGGCTTGGCGATGGGTCAATCCGGTCACGGCGATGGCCTCAAATCAGGATGCCGCATGGTGCGGCGGTTCGCGCGTGCGGTCAATGCGCGCGGCGATCACGGTTAACGGACGAAGCCTCTCACCACGCCATCGCAGCGGCGAGGCGCGCCAGCAGCGCCGGATCATCGTAAGCAGCAACGGAAGCGACCGCGCCGGCGGCAACAAGGTCAGCATGGCTGAGGCTGGTGCGCATCCCGATGGTCGGGATGCCGGCAGCCGCAGCCGATTGCACGCCGGAGCGGGAATCCTCGAACGCGATCGAGGCCTGCGCGCTGGCGCCGACGAAGCGCAACCCTTCCTGATACGGGAGCGGATGCGGCTTGCCGTGCGGCAGCTCGTCCCCGATGACGATCGCCTTGAACCGCGCCGTGATGCCGAGGCCCGAAAGCAACAGCTCCGCGTTGAGGCGCGGCGCGTTGGTCACGGCCACCATGGGAATGCCGGCTGCATCCGCACGGTCGAGCAGCGCCATCAGGCCCGGCAGCGGCTCGATCTGCCCGGCGACGAGCGTGCGGAAGACCTCTTCCTTCTCGCCGAGGATCTTGGCGCGCCGCTCCACCGTTTCGTCGGGCAGAAAGCGCTCGCCGATCGACGCATTGGCGAAGCCTTGCAGCTCCCTGGAGAAGCGCGCGTGATCGAACACATGGCCGCGCGGCCCGAGCACCTGGTTGAAGGCCTTCAAGTGCAGCGGGTCGGTGTTGGCGAGCGTGCCGTCGATGTCGAACAGCAATGCCTTGCCCATCATTTGCCCTCGCACTTGTCCTTGCATTTGCCCCTGCGCTTGCCCTTTGCCTTCGATCATTTCCGTACTTTCCCGAATGCACGACGCATCAATGCGAAACACGTATCAATGCAGCCCCGATCGCGCAATGACGCATGGACATGACCACCACGCGACACTCGACAAAGCCGCGCGCGGCTGCAACACTCCGTACAAGATCAAAAAGGAGGAAACGATGACGATCAACCGACGCGATCTGGCTCTCTCGACCCTTGCTCTCTCCGCGCTCGCCCTCACAGCACCGGCGCTGGCAGCCTCGGCGGATGAGGAAGCCGTGGCGAAAAAGGTCGAGGCCTTCCGCCTTGCCCAGATCGCGGCCGATCCCAAGGCGCTCGGCGCGCTCTGCGCCGACGATGTGAGTTACAGCCATTCCAGCGGCAAGGTCGAGGACAAGGCGACCTTCGTGACCAACGCCACCGACGGCAAGTCGAAATTCCTGTCGATCGAATACAAGGACCCGACCATCAAGGTCGTCGGCCCCGCTGCGATCGTGCGCTTCCACTGGGTGGCGGAACAGGAGATGGCGGCCGATGGGAAAAAAGTGCCGACCAACCTTCACATCCTGATGAACTGGCAGAAGCAGGGCGACGACTGGAAGCTGCTGTCGCGGGCCGCAACGAAGTTGTGATGCGATCGCTCACCCTCTCCCCTTTGCGGGAGAGGGCGGCATAGGCCGCCTTCTCTCCCGAGGGGAGAAGAAGGCAGCAGCATCGGGGCTGCAAAAAATTCCGACCACGCTTTCCGCGTCAGAAATCGCGTCACCTAGCGCAATGCAGCGTATTGCGACCTGAATCTCGACAAAATCAAGTGCGGCTGCAACAGTGGGCGCAAGATCAAGACCGGAGCATACGATGACACTGAATCGCGATCATGCCGCCACGACGGACCACGAGGCGGTGGCAAGAAACCTCGAGGCATTTCGTCTCGCCCAGATCGCGGCCGACCCGAAGGCACTCAGTGCGCTGTGCGCGGATGATCTGAGCTACAGCCACTCCAACGGCTTCCTCGAGGACAAGGCGGCCTTCGTCGCCAACGCCACCGACGGCAAGACGGAGTTCCTGTCGATTACGTACAAGGACCCGACCATCAAGATCGTCGGCCCCGTCGCGATCGTGCGCTTCCACTGGCTGGCCGAAATGATGACCGGCGGACAGAAAGTGGCAAACAGCCTTCATATTCTGATGAACTGGTTGAAGCAGGGCGACGATTGGAAGCTGTTGTCGCGCTCCGCAACGAAGTTGTGATGCGACTCTTGCCCTCTCCCCTTGCGGGAGAGGGCGGCTCGCCGCAGAGCGGCGAGACGGATGAGGGGTATTTCTCCGCGAACTCGTTTCTATTTGAATATGCGGAAATATACCCGTCATCCGGCGCTATAGCCGAAGCTTTGCTTCGGCGCTCTCTTCAGAACGGCCGCCGAGGGCGGCCTACGCCACCTTCTCCCACAAGGGGAGAAGGAAAAGTCAGCAGCATCAAGGGCTGCAAAAAATTCCGACCACGCTTCGCGCGTCAGAAGTCACCGGCAGAAGCCGCTTACGCCGCTTCCTTCACGTCGCCGTTAACCAGCTTGCGCGCAGCGCGCTCGGCTTCGCGCGCATTGCGGAAGAGCTGGCCTTCGAGGCGATTGAACTGGTGGGACGAGGCGAAGAAGCAGTATCCTCCGTGACCACGAACCACGATGCCCGCGGTCTCGGAATTAACTTCGATGATGTAGCTGTCCGGCATGGCCCGTTGATTCCTCAGTGCGGGCAAATAACGGCATGACTGCCCTTTGGTTCCTAGGGCAAATCAACCGGTTTCCACCCCGAATCGACGCGCTAATGGGTACGCGGCGACCTCATCCGTTTTATGACTGCTTCTTGGCAAAGCCGCGACGCGTTGACTCAGCCGCGCCGCGTTTGGCGCGCTGCAAGTTTTCGTGAGAGGGCAAAGCGCCGCGCGGGATTACGTCGCGATCGCCGTGTCGGTCGGGCGAACCGCCTGCGGGCGGCCGTGCTCGTCGATCGACACGTAGGTGAAATTGCCGTCGGTGACGAGGAACGGATGCTGCTCTCCACGACGCAGCGCCCAGGCTTCCAGGTGCACAGTGATCGACGTGCGCCCGACGCGGACGAGGTGGGCGTGAACCGAGACGAGATCGCCGACATAGACCGCCTTGCGAAAATTCATCGCCTCGATCGCGACGGTGACAGTGCGCGACTTCGCGACCTTCGAGGCGAACACGCCGCCGCCGACGTCCATCTGGCTGAGCAGCCAGCCACCGAAGATGTCGCCATTGGCGTTGGTGTCGGCGGGCATGGCCAGCGTGCGGATGCAGAGATCACCGCCCGGCCCGGTATTCGCTTGTTCGCTCATGCCTCTCTCACTTGAAACTGTCCCAGCCCGGATCGGGCGCAAAGCGCCCGCCGAATCGTTCGGCCAGCGCGCGCAAGGTGGATACGACATTTTCCACGCCGCGCGTGCGCGCATAATTCAGCGGGCCGCCGCGGAACGGTGCGTAACCCGTGCCGAAGATCATGGCGCCGTCGACCGCATCGGGATCGTCGACGATGCCTTCGCGCAACGCCGCGACGCAGACATTGGACATCGGCAGGACCAGGCGGTCGATCATCTGGTCGGTGATGCGCGGGCCGGTCTCGGGGAGCGGTTGCTTCTCCGCCTTGCCGTCCTTCCAGACGTAAAAGCCCCTGCCGGTCTTGCGGCCGAGCTCGCCCTTGGCGACCTTCTCGCGCAGCCAGGCCGGCGTCGGCGGCAAGAGATCGCCGAACCTGGTGCGCAGCATGTCGCCGACGTCGAGGCAGATGTCGAGCCCGACCTGGTCGGCGAGCTCGATCGGCCCCATCGGCATGCCGAACTGTTCGGCCGCAGCGTCGATCAAACGCTGGTCGGTCTTCTCGTCCAGCATCACCATCGCTTCCAGCATGTAGGGCGTCAGCGCGCGGTTGACGAGGAAGCCGGGCGAGCTCTTCACCGGCAGCGGCAGGCGGTCGATCGCACCGACGAAGGCGAGCGCTTCCTTGAGCACCTGCGCATCGTTGCCGTCGTGGCTGACGACCTCGACCAGTTGCAGCCGCGATACCGGGTTGAAGAAATGCAGGCCGACCAGCCGCTCCGGCCGCGCCAGCGTGGTGCGCAGATCCTGCAGCGGAATGCTCGACGTGTTGGTTGCGAGGATCGCGCCGGGCTTCATTCGCGGCTCGAGGCCGGCATAGACCTTCTGCTTCAGCTCGAGCTTTTCAGGCACCGCCTCGATGATGAGATCGGCGTTGCGGACGCCCTCACCGTCCATATCCGGGATCAGGCGGTCGAGCGCGTCACGCACGTCGGTCGGCTTGCGGATGATCTTGCCGTAGAGCTCGGCGGCGCGCTTCACCGCGCCCGCAATGGGCTCAGCCTTCATGTCGGCGAGCGAGACCCGCATCCCCTGCCCCGCGCACCAGGCCGCGATGTCGCCGCCCATCGCGCCGGCGCCGATGACATGAACACGCTTGACGGTGTTGCCGGGGCCTGCGGCCTTCTTCATCTGCTCGCGCAGGAAGAACACCCGGATCAGGTTTTGCGCGGTCGGCGTCACCATCAATTTGGCGAACGAGGCCTGCTCGGCCTTCAACATCGCAGCCTTGCTGCCGCCATGGGTCTCCCAGAGATCGATCAGCGCGTAGGGCGCCGGATAGTGCTCGCGGGACGCGGCCTTCGCCGCCTCCGAGCGCATGCGCTTGGCCAGAAGCCCGCGCACGGGACCGAAATTGGCCGCGCGCGCGAGAAAGCCGGGACGCGCCCGCTTCAGGCGGCCGAACAATGCATCCTTCACCGCGTGCGCGACATGGCGCTCCTGCGTCACGGTATCGACCAGGCCGAGCGATCTGGCGCGCCGCGCATCGATGGTGCGGCCGGTCAGCATCAGCGCCATCGACTGCGTCGGGTTGACCAGCGCGGTGAAACGCGCGGTGCCGCCGAGGCCCGGATGCAGGCCGAGCATCACCTCGGGGAAGCCGAAGCGCGCGCCGTCGATGGCGATGCGCGACTGACAGGCAAGCGCGACCTCGAGCCCGCCGCCGAGGCAGAAGCCGTGGATGACGGCGACCGTCGGCAGTTTTAGCGCTTCCAGATGATCGACGACGGCGTGCGCGGCACGGATGCGTGTCTCCACCATCTCGGGATCGCTGGCGCCACGGAATTCGTTGACGTCGGCGCCGGCGATGAAGCCGGACGGTTTTGCTGAGCGGACCACGAGGCCGGCGGGACGCTCGGTCTCGATCGCCGCGAGCACGGCGTCGAACTCCTCCATCACGTCGGAGGACAGCGTGTTGGCGCTCGCATCGGCGCGGTCGAACAGCAGCCAGGCGACGCCGTCGGCATCGCGCGTCAGCTTGAAGTGCTTGTACGGGCCGTCTGCCGCGGGCTGAGGCCCGAGCGTCAGGACGCGGTCGCCGAGCGCGGTCATGATCTTCGAGTCCATGGTCACACCGCCTCGATCAGCATGGCGCCGCCGAGCCCGCCGCCGATGCACTCGGTCGCAATTCCGCGTCGTGTGCCGAGCCGCTTCATCGCGTTGACGAGATGCAGCACGATGCGGTTACCGGAGGTGCCGACGGGATGGCCAAGCGAGATCGCGCCACCGTCGACATTGAGCTTCTCGCGATCGATCTCTCCGGCCGCGCCGTCGAGGCCCAAAATCTCGCGGCAGAACTTGTCGTCGTTCCAGGCGGCGAGACAGCCGAGCACCTGCGTGGCAAAGGCCTCGTTCAGCTCCCAGGTCTCGACGTCCTGGATGGTGAGGTCGTTGCGCTGGAGCAGCGGCGTCGCCGACATCACCGGACCGAGCCCCATGATAGCAGGATCGAGCGCGGCCCAGTTGCTGTCGACGATGACGGCCTTCGGCGTCAGCCTGTGCTTGGCCACGGCCTCGTCGGAGGCGAGGATCACCCAGGAGGCGCCGTCGGTGATCTGCGAGGAATTGCCGGCGGTGACCTGGCCCCAGGGGCGTTCGAACACCGGCCGGAGCTTTGCCAGCGTCTCGGCCGTCGAGTCCGGGCGGACTCCATCGTCACGGTCGAAGAATTTTCCGTCGCGGGAGAACGCCGTCTCGACCTCGCCCTTGAGAAAGCCCGCGCCTTGCGCATGTGCGAGCCGGCGATGGCTTTCGGCGGCATAGGCATCGGACTGCGCGCGGGTGATGCCGAAGAGATGGCCGACGACCTCGGCGGTCTGGCCCATGTTCAGCTCGGTGATGGGATCGGTCAGCCCGCGCTCGAGCCCGATGATCGGCTTGAGATCATGCGGACGCAGCCTGAAGGCTGCAGCGAGCTTCGCGGCCACGCCCTTGGCGGTGGCAAGGCCGGCGAACCAGCGCACCCCGGAATTCGGCCAGACCAGCGGGGCGTGGCTCAGCGCCTCGGTGCCGCCGGCGAGGACCATGTTGGCGTGGCCCTCGCGGATGTAGCGATAGGCCGTGTCGATCGACTGCATGCCGGAGCCGCAATTGATCTGCACGGTGAAGGCGACCATGTCCTCGCCCATGCCGAGCCGGAGCGCCGCGACGCGGGCCGGATTCATCTCGTCCGCGATCACGTTGACGCAGCCGAGGATGACCTGGTCGAAATCAGTTGCTGCAAACGGCTGGCGCGCCAGCAGCGGCCGGCCGCATTGCACGGCAAGGTCGACCGGCGTGAACGGCCCCGGCCCCGAGCGCGCTTTTAGAAACGGCGTCCGGCTGCCGTCGACGATGAAAACCGGTCGTGCCATCAGCTCGCCGCCCTCTGTTCACCGAGTTCCTGGAAGAACTGATGCACGTCGCCGGTTTTCCTGTAAATCGGCGACAGCGCCTCCGGCGCAAAATCGTCGACCTCGATCACTTTTGTGACGGCTTCGCGGGCCGCCGCGAGCTGCTCGCCCTCGGCCTGCGTGATCACGCCCTTGGCCACCGCGTCCTTCCAGTCGCTCATATGCGCCGCGCGCATGCGCTTGGCGATGGCATCGGTGCCTGCGACCAGCTTGAACGCGCGCTCGAGCCGGGCAAAGCCGCCGTCATCGTCGACATGGGCCAGATCCGGCGTGAGGCGCTCGCGCGCGGCCGAAGGCTCCAGCACGATGCCAGCGCATTGGTGCACGACACGGTCGGAGGGGCCGAGCACGCGGGCGCCGAAGGGTTGCACCACGAGCTTGAGGATGAGTGCGACAAAGCGGTTGGGCAAATTGGCGAGGATTTCCGCAAGCCGGGTCTCGATGGTCCTGAAGCCGGTCGCCATGCACCATTCCAGCGCCGCAAAGTCCTCCTTCTGGCGGCCCTCGTCCTGCCAGCGTTTGAGCGCGGCCGAGAGCAAGTACAGTTCGGAGAGGATATCGCCAAAGCGGGCCGACAGCATCTCCTTGCGCTTCAGCGCACCGCCGAGCGTGAGCAGCGCCATGTCGGCGCAGAGCGCGAACGCCGCGGAGTAACGCGCGAGCTGGCGATAGAATGGCGTGGCGTCGCCCGCATCAGGCGCAAGCGCGAAGGCGCCGAAGGTCCAGCTCCGGCCGAAGGCGCGGAGCAACGTATTGAAGCTGTGGCCGACATGCTTCCAGAATGCCTTGTCGAACGCGGCGAGCCCGCGTTCGCGGTCTGTGTCAGCCAGCGCATTCATCTCGTCGAGCAGAAAGGGATGCGCGCGGATCGCGCCCTGCCCAAACACGATGAGATTGCGTGTCAGGATGTTGGCGCCCTCGACCGTGATGCCCACGGGCACGGCGCGGTGGAGATTGCCGAGATAGTTTTGCGGACCGTCGATCACGGCCTTGCCGCCATGGATGTCCATGGCGTCGTCGACTGCGGTGCGCATCCGCTCGGTCGCATGCAGCTTCATGATGCCGGAGATGACGGCGGGATGGACGCCGGCATTCAGCGCCGCGCAGGTCAGCCGGCGCGCCGCGTCGAGCTGATAGGCGGTCGCGACGATGCGCGCGAGCGGCTCCTCGACGCCCTCGAACTTGGAGATGGAAATGCCGAACTGCTCGCGGATGCGGGCATAGGCGCCGGTGGTGCGCGCGGCGTAGGCGGCGCCCGCCGCCGACAGCGACGGCAGCGAGATGCCGCGGCCGGCCGCAAGCGCGGTCATCAGCATCTTCCAGCCCTGCCCCAGCCGCTCCTTGCCGCCGATGACATAGTCGAGCGGGATGAAGACGTCGCGGCCCCGGTTCGGACCGTTCTGGAAGACCTGCATCGACGGCAGATGGCGATGGCCGATCTCGACGCCCGGCAGATTGGTCGGGATCAGCGCCACGGTGATGCCGAGGTCCTTCTGGTCGCCGACGAGATGATCGGGATCGTAGGCCTTGAAGGCGAGACCGAGCAGCGTCGCGACCGGACCGAGCGTGATGTAGCGCTTGTGCCAGTTGAGCCTGAGGCCTGTGACCTCGCGGCCCTCGAACTCGCCCTTGCAGATGATGCCGGTGTCGACCATCGAGGCGGCATCGGAGCCGGCTTCCGGGCTGGTGAGACCGAAGCAGGGAACGTCGCGGCCATCGGCAAGACGCGGCAGCCAGCGCTCACGCTGCCCTTTCGTGCCGAAGTGCATCAGGAGCTCGCCGGGACCGAGCGAGTTCGGCACCATCACAGTGACCGCAGCGGCGATCGAGCGGGTCGAGATCTTGCGCACGACTTCCGAATGCGCGTACGGCGAGAAGCCGAGGCCACCGAACTCCTTCGGAATGATCATGCCGAAGAACTTTTCGCGCTTGACGAAGTGCCAGACATCCGGCGGCAGGTCGCGCCATTCCCAGAAGATCTTCCACTCGTCGAGCATGGCGCAGAGCTCATCGACGGGGCCGTTGAGGAAGGCCTGCTCCTCGTGGGTCAATTTAGCCGGCGGAATGCCGAGCAATTTCGACCAGTCGGGATTGCCCGTGAAGAGATCGGCGTCCCACCAGACGTCGCCCGCCTCCAGCGCCTCGCGCTCGGTGTCGGACATCGCCGGCAGCACGCCGCGCGCCCAGGAGAAGATCGGCTTTGTCAGGGTGTCGCGGCGGAAGCTCATGGCTGACCTCGTGCATCGGCGCGTTATCGGGCATTTTAGCGGAAAGTGGCCGGCGGAGGTGAACACTTCGCCCGCGAAATGATGCGAATTGACGCGGCCGGGCGGCCGCCCAGGGGCCATAACGGCCGGGGCGTGGTGGCAGTTCCGGGAGGGGGAAGCGTTGGGAAGACCGTAGCCCGGATGGAGCGGAGCGCAATCCGGGGCCGGTGCGACTGGAAAGAATGACCCGGATTTCGCGGAGCCTGTCATCGGGCGGCGCTTCGCGCCGACCCCGTTGGCTCCATCCGGGCTACAGGGCCGGCCTAATCCGGCCGGACCATCTCGAACATGTTTTCCGGCTTGATCTCGAAATAATCGCCGCGGCGGCCGGCGCGGACGATCGGCCGGGCGGCGGCGGTCTGGTAGACGCCGTCCTTGATCATGGCCTTGTCGATGTGGACGGCCACGACCTCGCCGAGCGTCAGCCAGGCGTCGGCCTCCTTGCCGTCGGCGCCCTTGAGGCGGACGATGTCGGACACCTTGCATTCGAAGGCGACGGGGCTCTCAGCCACGCGCGGCACGTTGACGAGCTTGCCGGGCACGGCGGTGAGCCCAGCGATCTCGAACTCGTCGACCTCGGGGCCGACATGCGCGGCGGTCGCGTTCATGTGTTTGGCGAGGTCCATTGTGGTGAGATTCCAGACGAACTCGCCGGTCTGCTTGATGTTCTCGACCGAGTCCTTCCAGTTGGTGGAGGAGAAGCCGATGATCGGGGGCACGTAGCAGAACGCGTTGAAGAAGCTGTAGGGCGCGAGGTTGACGTGGCCCTTGGTGTCACGCGACGAAATCCAGCCGATCGGCCGCGGCGCGATGATGGCGTTGAAGGGATCGTGCTTGAGGCCGTGGCCCTTGGAGGGCTCGTAGAAGTAGAGGTCTTTGTCGGTCACGCGCTGCTTCTCCGTTTCCGTCATTCCGGGGCGATGCGAAGCATCGAACTATGGTGCGCACTTGCGCACCTGAGAATCTCGAGATTCCGGGTTCGGTCCTGCGGACCGCCCCGGAATGACGGTGGAGCAGCTTATAGGAGGAAACTTCCCGCTCCGTCAGTGGCGCGGCGACAGACCCGCGATGACGAAATCGATCATCTGATCGATGGTCGGGCCCGGCTTGGTGGCGCACTGGGCGATCATCTGGGGGTGGAAGAAGCGAATCATCGCGGTGCAGGCGCACAGCGAGGCCAGCTGCAAATCGGGCGCCTCGAACTCGCCGGAGGCCACCCCTTGCGCGATCACCTGGCCGATCACCCCGGCAATGCACTCCATATGGGCGACGCAGACGTCCCAGTCCTCCTCCATCGCGATCGCGACCATCTCATGCAACTTGTTGTCGCCGACATAGCGCTCGGTGTTCATGCGGTGGATGGTGGTGAGCAGCTCGCGGAAGCGCGGAAGGACCGGGCCGGGCCGCGCCACGATCCGCTGCGCCTCCAGCTCGACCTCGCCCATCAAGGCCCGCGCCACCGACTGATGGATCGCCTTCTTCGATTCGAAGAAGCGATAGACATTGGCCGGGCTCATCCTGAGCTCCTTGGCGATGTCCCCGACCGTGG
The DNA here is from genome assembly GCF_024199795.1 of Bradyrhizobium sp. CCGB01. NCBI lineage: Bacteria > Pseudomonadati > Pseudomonadota > Alphaproteobacteria > Hyphomicrobiales > Nitrobacteraceae > Bradyrhizobium > Bradyrhizobium sp. CCGB01. Next base: position 2,342,688 of record NZ_JANADK010000001.1, on the reverse strand, counting down.
TCTTCTGGTAGCCGATCTGGCGGAACAGCCGCTCGGCCACCTCGAGAATACGATCCCGGGTGTCGCCTTCGATATGTTCCGCAACCAGTGTCATCTGTCAGGACTCGTCAATCCGCACTACTTCTCACTTATTCAGCCGCCTCAGCAAGCGGAATTGCTGAATGCTCATCGCTCCCATGCTGCGGCGCGGTAGGTTGTTCGGCAGAACCGGCCTCATCCAGGCTCTTCCTGAACCACAGGGCGTACAGGCCCGGCAGATACAAGAGCGTGAGGAAGGTCGCGACGAACAGGCCGCCCATGATGGTGATCGCCATCGGGCCCCAGAACGCCGAGCGCGACAGCGGGATCATGGCAAGGATCGCGGCGAGCGCCGTCAGCACCACCGGACGGGCGCGGCGGACGGTGGCCTCCACAATCGCCTCTCGGCGGGTCAGGCCATGCGAGACGTCGGTCTCGATCTGGTCGACCAGGATGACCGTGTTGCGCATGATCATGCCGGCGAGCGCGATCAGGCCGAGCAGCGCCACGAAGCCGAACGGGGCGTTGGCGACGTTGAGCCCGAAGGAGGCGCCGACGATGCCGAGCGGCGCGGTCAGGAACACCAGGATCAGGCGCGAGAAGCTCTGCAGCTGGAACATCAGCAGCGTCAGCATCACCATGACCATCAGCGGGAAGAGGATGAAGATCGAGGCGTTGCCCTTGGCGGATTCCTCGAACGCCCCGCCCGGCTCAATCCGGTAGGCCGGCTCGAGGTGGTCCTTGATCGCCTTCAGCTTCGGCGTGATCTGGCTGGTGACGTCGGGCGCCTGTACGCCGTCGACCACGTCGGAGCGCACGGTGATCGCCATGTCGCGGTTACGCCGCCACATGATCGGCTCCTCGTGGGCATATTCGATCTTGGCGATCTGCTGCAGCGGCACGGCCACGCCGTTGCGCGAGGTGATGGTGAGATCACCGACGCCGCCGAGATCGAGGCGTTCGGACGGGATCGCACGGGCGACCACGGCCACCTTCTCGATGCCGTCGCGGATGGTCGTGACCTGCGCGCCCGAGATCAGCATCGACAGCGCCTGCGAGACGTCCTGCGGGGTCAGGCCCATGGCGCGGGCACGATCCTGGTCGACGACGAGCTTGAGATAGGGCGACTGCTCGTTCCAGTCGAGCTGGACGTCCTTGACGCTCTTGTTCTGCCGCATGACGTCGCGGACCTGGTAGGCGATCTCGCGCACCTTGTTGGCGTCGGGGCCGATCACGCGGAACTGGACGGGGAAGCCGACCGGAGGACCGAAATTGAAACGGTCGACGCGCACGCGCGCCTCGGTCAGCATGCCCTCGGCAGCCGCATTCTCGATCTTGGCCTTGATGCGCTCGCGGGCCTCGACGCCCTTGGCGACGATGACGATCTCGGCAAAGGCCTCGTTGGGAAGCTGCGGGTTGAGGCCGAGCCAGAAGCGCGGCGAGCCCTGGCCGACATAGGACGTATAGGTCTCGATGTCCTTGTCGTCCTTGAGCAGCGTCTCGGCCTTCTTGACGGCCTTCTCGGTGACGTTGAAGGCCGTACCCTCGGGCAGACGGAGCTGGAGGAACAGCTCGGGCCGCTCCGACAGTGGGAAGAACTGCTGCTGGACATGGCCGAAGCCGACGATCGAGGCGATGAAGACGCCGACCGTCGCGGCCACCACGGTAATGCGGTGATTGACGCACCATTGCACGATGGCGCGCAGGCCGCGGTACATGCGGGTCTCGTAGACCGCGTGCGGATCGTGATTGTGATGCACCTTGATGTTGGGCAGCAGCATGACGCCGATATAGGGCGTGAAGATCACCGCCACGAACCACGACGCGACCAGCGCAATCGCCACGATCCAGAAGATGCTGCCGGCATATTCGCCGACCGCGGAATTGGCAAAGCCGATGGGGAGGAAGCCAGCGGCCGTGACCAGCGTTCCCGTGAGCATCGGAAACGCAGTGGATTCCCAGGCAAAGGACGCAGCCCGGAAGCGATCCCAGCCCTGCTCCATCTTCACCACCATCATCTCGACCGCGATGATGGCATCATCCACGAGCAGACCGAGCGCGATGATCAGTGCGCCGAGCGTGATGCGGTGCAGATCGAGCGACATCGTGTTCATGACGACGAAGACGATGCCGAGCACCAGCGGCACCGACAGCGCGACCACGATGCCGGTGCGCCAGCCGAGTGCCAGGAACGACACGAACAGAACGATGACGAGCGCTTCCATGAAGGAGTGCACGAACTCGCCGACGGCGTGCTCGACCACCTTGGGCTGGTCGGCGATGAGCTTGACGTCGATACCCTGCGGTACCGCCTTCATGAACTCAGCGGTGGCCTTCTCGACCTCCTTGCCGAGATCGAGGATGTTGGCGCCCTTGGCGGTGACGACACCGATGCCGATCGCGGCCTTGCCTTCCTGGCGCACGATGAAGCTCGGCGGGTCGACATAGCCGTGGGTGACGGTGGCGATATCGCCGAGGCGGAACACGCGGCCGTTGCTCTCGACCGGGGTTTCGGCGACGGCCTTGGCGCCGTCGAGCGCACCGGTGACGCGCAGCGGCACGCGCTGCGACGAGGTCTCGACCGTGCCCGCGGGCGTCACGTTGTTCTGCTTGGCAAGCGAATCGAATAGCGCCTGCGGCGTGATGCCGAGGGTGGCGAGCTTGGCGTGGCTGAATTCGACGAAGATGCGCTCGTCCTGGTTGCCGTAGACGTCGACCTTGGTGACGCCCGGCACCTTCAACAGGCGCTGGCGGAAGCCTTCGGAGACCTTCTTGAGCTGGGCATAGTCGGCGCCGTCGCCGGTCATCATGTAGAGGATGGAATCGACGTCGGAGAATTCGTCGTTGACGACGGGTCCCAGAATCCCCGAGGGCAGCTGGCCCTGCACGTCGGCGAGCTTCTTGCGCAGGAGATAAAAGAGATAGGGCACGTCCTTCGGCGGCGTGGAATCGCGGAAGGTGACCTGGAGCGCGGTGAAGGCCGGCTTGGAATAAGTCTGCACCTTCTCGAAGTAAGGCAGCTCCTGGATCTTCTTCTCGATGGGATCGGCGACCTGGGTCTGCATCTCCTGCGCGGTCGCGCCCGGCCAGATCACGGAGACGTTGACCACCTTCACCGTGAAGAACGGATCCTCGGCTCGCCCGAGCTTCTGATACGAGAAGAAGCCGGCGACGCCGAGTATGATCATCAGGAACAGGACCAGCGTCGGATGACTGACGGCCCAGGCCGAAAGGTTGAAGCGCTTCATCGCTCTCTCCGGAAGACGATCAATTGCAAAAAACGACAGCCACTCTTTTCAAACCGTCGTCGCGAGGCAGCGAAGCAATCCAGGGGGCTGGGCAGGTTCTGGATCGCTTCGCCGCTTCAGCCCCGGCATTTACGCTTGGGCCGAAACTCACCTCACACGACGTGACTCGTACGAACTTGCTAGAAAGACAGTGACGAGACGATCCGCACCCGCTGGCCCGGATCGAGCTTCTGCACGCCGAGGGCGACGATCTTGGCGCCCTCGTCCACACCGCTGGTAATGATGACGTCGTTGCTCTCGTAGGACTTCACCACGACAGGCTTCAGCGTGACGGAGCCATTGTCGTCGACGACGTAGAAGGACGGCTTGCCGCCTTCGTTGAACAGCGCCGAGAGCGGCAGCCGCGCGACGCGCTCGGTGGCGGCATCCGACAGCGTCAGCGTCGCGGTCATGCCGAGTGCGACCTTGTCGTCGGCCTCGGGCAGCGAGAACTTTGCAAGATAGGTGCGCGTGGCCGGATCGGCCGCCGGCGCGATCTCGCGCAGCCTCGCCGCATACTTCTTGTCCGGCTCCGACCAAAGAGTGACGCTGGCGACGCCCGACTTGGCGCGTCCAACCAGCGTCTCAGGGATCGCGACGACCGCTTCCTTCTCGGCAAAGCGGGCGACGCGGATCGAAGCCTGGCCCGCGGCGACCACCTGGCCGGGCTCGATCAGCGTTGCGGTGACGACGCCACGGGCGTCGGCAACGAGCGTCGCGTAGGAAAGAGAATTCTTGGTCAGCTCGACCGAGCGCTCGGCCCGGTTCAGGCGCGCGCGGGCCTCGTCGGCAGCGGCACGGCTCGAATCCATCTGGGCATCCGTGGTCCAGCCCTTGGCCTTCAAATCCTTGGCGCGCTGCTCGGCCGCGGCGGCCTGGGCCAGCACACCGGTCGCAGCGGTCTGCTCGGCGACGGACTGCTCGGCCTGGAGCTTCAGGTCGACCTCATCGAGGGTCGCGAGCGGCTGGCCGACCTCGACCGTCTGGCCGACCTCGACCAGGCGCTTGGCAACCTTGCCGGCGACGCGGAAACCGAGATCGCTCTCGATCCGGGGCCTGACGGTGCCGACGAAGCTGCGCTCCGGCGTCTCGGAGTCATAATGAGCCGTGGCGACCAGAACCGGCCGCGGCGGCTCGGCCTTTTCAGCGACGGTGTCATTGCACCCGCCCAGGGCGGCGGCCATGAGGGCCAGCGACACACCTGCCAAGAGCCTGGAATAGTTGGACAAAACTGAGCGGACGAACATCGGAGGACACTCCTGCGACTGCAATGAGAGGAATGTCGACTAATCACTGATAAAAGTCAATAATCGTCAGTCATCAGGAAAGCGTGATCGTTAAGGGGTGGTAAGGATTGGGGGAGGTCAGAGAGGTGCAATTGTAAGGTGGGCAACGGCGCGTTAGCGCCGTGCCCACGAACTATTGGTGGGCACGCTGCGCTTTGGCCACCCTACGGAACCGTTCACTCGGCCCTTACCGCCCCTGCTCGGCGAACTCGTGCTTGCTCTCGTGGCCGCCGACGAAGACCAGGATGCCGGCGAGCAGGGGCAGCACCGCGAGCACCAGCAAGCCGGTCGAGGTCTGCCCCGTCGCTTCCTTGACCCAGCCGATCAGATAGGGGCCGCCGAACCCGGCGAGGTTGCCGATCGAGTTGATCAGCGCGATGGCGCCGGCCGCAGCCGTGCCGGAGAGCCAGGCGGTCGGCAGGGTCCAGAACACGCCGAAGCAGCAGAACACGCCGATCGCCGCGACCGTCAGCGCCACCATCGTCATGGTGGGATCGGTGAGATAGGAGGAGACGGCAAGTGCGACGGCGGTCAGCAGCAGCGGCGCGCCGACATGCTTCACGCGCTCGCGCGTCGCATCCGAATGCCGTGCCCACAGGATCATCGCGATGGTGCCGAACAGATACGGGATCGCGGTGACGAAGCCGGTCTGCGCGTTGGTGAGGCCGAACGCCTTGACGATCTGCGGCAGCCAGAACTGCATGCCGTAGAGCGCGCCGACGAAGCCGAAATAGATCAGGCTGAGCGCGATCACCTTGGGCGAGGACAGCGCTTCGCCGAGCGACAGATGCTTCACCGCCTGCTTGGCCGCAATTTCCGAGTCGAGCCTGCCCTTGAGCCAGGCCTTCTGTTCGGCCGAGAGCCAGTCCGCCTTCTCCGGCTTGTCGGTGAGGTAGAACCAGGTGACGATGCCCAGCAGCACCGAGGGGATGCCCTCGATGATGAACAGCCACTGCCAGCCCTTCAGCCCCATCACGCCGTCAAGCCCGAGCAGCAGGCCCGAGATCGGCGCGCCAATCACGGTCGAGACCGGCACGGCGATGGCGAAGGCGGCGAGGAAGCGGGCGCGATATTCGGCCGGATACCAGTAGGTGAGATAGAGGATGATGCCGGGGAAGAAGCCGGCCTCGGCGACGCCGAGCAGGAAGCGCAGGACGTAGAAGCTCGTCACACCGCTGACCAGCGCCATCAGCGCCGAGATGATGCCCCAGGTCACCATGATGCGGGCGATCCAGCGGCTCGCGCCGAACTTTTCCAGCGCCAGATTGCTCGGCACCTCGAAAATGAAATAGCCGATGAAGAAGATGCCCGCACCCCAGGAGAAGATCAGCGGCGTGAACTTCAGCTCCGCATTCATGGTCAGCGCGGCGAAGCCGAGATTGACGCGGTCGAGATAGGAGAAGAAGTAGGCCAGCACCAGGAACGGAATCAGGCGCCAGGAGATGGCGCGGATTGTCGAGGTCTCGATTTCCGACTTGGCTGAACCGGCGGAACCGGCATAGGTCGTGGTCTGGCTCATGGCTTCCCCCCGGGGTTGTTGCTTTTATGGGCTGATCCGCGGTTTTCAGCATCACGAGCAAAGAGTCAATGGAACAAGCAATGCGCGGGGCGCAGCCGGTCAAACCCGTGGCGCCGCGACAGCGGTCGCTGATCCGCGCCGCCCTGGCGCTGGTCGTGATCGCCTGCGGGCTGTCGTTGCGCTGGTACGGCTTTCCGCTCGGGCTTCCGGCCTTCGTCGTGAAGTACGGCGGCTCGCTGCTGTGGGCGACGATGGTGTTTCTGCTGGTCGGGGTCGTGCTGCCGCGGCTGACGCGGAGCCGGATGGCGGCCATCGCGGTGGCGATCGCGATCGCGGTCGAATTCTCCCGGCTGGTGCATACGCCCTGGCTCGACGCGTTCCGGCTAACGACGGCCGGGGCCTTGCTGCTCGGGCGCATCTTCTCGCTGTGGAATCTGGTGGCCTATGCGGCCGGGATTGCGTTTGGGGTTTGGATCGATCGGCTCGTCGGGAAGCGTAGGGTGGATTAGCGAAGCGTAATCCACCGCTTCGCCCCCGCAGAGACAAACAGTGGTGGATTACGCCTTCGGCTAATCCACCCTACGATCTGTCACTCCGACAATTGAAATCGCTCGAACCGATCGAGCTCCTGCTCGATCACGCGCTTCAGCTCCTTGCGCCCCGCCGTCTTCTTGCCCTGCCCGACCCAGGTCCATTTCTGCATCAGGAGTTTCTTGCCCTGCCGGTCGGTCTTGAGGTCGAGCGCGGCGACGATCTCGTCGCCGACCAGCACGGGCAGCGCGAAGTAGCCGAGCTTGCGCTTGGCCTTCGGCACATAGGCCTCGAACAGATGATTGTAGCCGAAGAAGAGATTGGTGCGCTTGCGCTGGATGATCAGGGGATCGAACGGGGAGAGGATGTGAACGAGATCGGGCGAGGCGCCCTCACCGGGCTCCAGCGCCGCAGGCGCGGCCCAATGCTCCTGCTTGCCGGCGCCTTCGATCGCAACGGGCACCAGCTCGCCGCGGCGCACGCGCGAGGTGATCAGCTGCGCGACCGCCTTCTTGCTCGGCGCATCGAGGTGGCAGATCGAATCCAGGCTGACCACGCCCTGCGAGCGAAGCGCGCGGTCGAGCAGATAGGCCGTGATGTCCCTTGCCGACGCCGGCTTCGGCAGCTTGTCCCAGCCGAAGTGCCGCGTCATCAGCTCATAGGTCTTGAGCATGCCCTGGCGCGCGCTGACGGTCGCAACGCCGGTGTAGAAGGCGAGCTGCAACGCGCGCTTCGAGGGTTTTCGGCTCTGCCACAAATGCTCCTTCTCGGTGAGCACGTCGTCCTCGATGTCGCGGATCGTCAGCGGACCGGCACGAAGGAGCCGCATCACCTTGCGGGTGTCGGCCGGCTTCACCGAGGCATACCATTTATGCCCCTCGCGCTTGTGCTCGCGCATCGCCGGCAGAAAGAAGCGGAAGTCGCTCGCCGGCACGTAAGACAGTGCATGGGTCCAGTATTCGAACACGCTTCTGTCGACGCTCTGGGCCTGGCGCAGATCGGTGCGGCGGTAGGACGGGATGCGGCTGAACAGGATATGGTGGTGGCTGCGTTCAATGACGTTGATGGTGTCGATCTGCACATAGCCGAGATGAGCGATGACATCCGCCACCGCCTGCGCGCCCTCCCCGAACGGCGCGCGCTCGTCCAGCCGCTGGGCATGCAGCCAGATCTGCCGGGCCTGTGTCGTGGGGATCGGAAGCGGTTTGGGCGCGCGTGACATTTCAGGAGGCAATGTAGCGGGATTCGCGCAGAGAAAAAGGGAGGCGGCAGAGAAGTCGTGCGAGGAAAAAGCCGCGCTGCCAACTGCTGACAACGCGGCCGCACCGTGCGCGCCTCGCACTTACTTCATCGAGATGGCCTTCTGCGACTTCATATAGTGCGTGCAGGCGCTCTTCATCTTGCCATTGCTCATGATGGCGAAGGCCTCAACGGCCATCCTTGTGCGCCTTGGGCCGGTCACCGAGGCTGCCGGTGGCGACGTCAGGCTCGCAGGACGCCTTGCCGCGCCCCTCCGCCTGGCAGCGATAGACGCTGCCGGTGAGGCGGTCGACCAGCCACATGTTCTCGTCGTTCGGACCGTCGAGGCCGACATAGCGGCTGGTTAGCCCCGTGATCAGCGTCGACAGCAGGATTGCCACGGCAATCATCGCCGCGCCGATATAGATGGGCATGGAGCCCAGTGAGACGGTCCGATCCGGCGGGCCATTGCGATAGAACTGGTAGTCAGTTGGCCTCGGCACAGGATGAAACTCGGCTCCCCTTCGCTCGCGGTGGCGATCGAATGGGTCTGCTAGGCGCCCATCTGGCCGATTTCTTGTCCGCGAGCAGGCCATGCCGCGACCGCTTTGCGACGAACGATGAACGCACGTTTCCGACAGGGAAAGGCGGCCCGGTCTTCTTCCGAGAAAGCGAGTTGGTTCAGCACTCTGCTTTCGATGCCGAATGCGACAGCGCTGCTTCCCGGTGGCAGGGCACTGCTGCTGGCGCGACAGGCCATGGATGCCGATTGGCTCCGGCGTTAAGATGCAACGGGACTTTTTGGCCATTTGGAATGTGATCGGCATCACATTTGGGCATTTGAACCTGCCCTAGGCTCGCAGCATCAAATCGCCATCAGGCGTAACAGCGAGGATACGACAATGACCCGTTTTGATAAGTTTTTTGGACTGAAGGCGATCACCCTCACGGCTGCGCTGTCGATGACGGCGGGCCTGGCTTTCGCCGGCGAAAAGACCTTCTCGGCCGACCAGATCGTGGATGCGTTGAAGTCGAAGCCGGCGACCCGCGGCTTGTCCACCGGTCCGCAGGCCGACCCGGCGGCGCAGGCCAAGGAATCGACCTTCCTGAGCACCGTGCGCAACCGCGCGACCCGATCGCTCTCGACGGGCGAGCGCGAGCAGATCGCCGAGCTCGCAGCGACCAAGCCGAAGATCGATCTGGAGATCCAGTTCGACTACAACTCGGCCGACATCGCCAAGACTTCGGTGCCGTCGGTGCAGGCGCTCGGCAAGGCTCTGTCCGATCCGACGCTGAAGGGCTCGACCTTCGTGGTCGCCGGCCACACCGATGCGGTCGGCGGCGAAGAGTACAATCAAGGACTCTCCGAACGTCGCGCCGAAACCATCAAGAAGTACCTGGTGCAGAACTACGGCCTCAACGGCACCGACCTCGTCGCCGTCGGCTATGGCAAGACCAAGCTGAAGGACACCGCCAACGGCGCCGACCCGATCAACCGCCGCGTCCAGGTCGTGAACATGGAAGCGAAGTCGACGGCGTCCAAATAATCGCGAAGTCATCGCCGAGCGAAACACGCCGCCTGCCATCACACGGCAGGCGGCGATGTCATATCCAGCTCTGGAACAGCATCAGCCGGTTGAAGGTCTGCATCGACGTGCCGATGAAGGCCGCCGAGACCGGCAGCATCATCGCAAAGCCGACAGCCGCGATGCCGACATAGGCCCACAGCAGCCAGCGCGGCAGCCCGTCCCGTCGCAGCACATAGACCAGCGCAAGCGACGCCACGCTAGCGGCCGGCAGATAGTAGTAGATGAAGCCGAGCGTGCGTGGCAGCAAAGCCCAGGCAAGCCAGCAGCCGAAATAGAACGCCGCGATCAGGAACGCATCCCAGCGGCGGGCGACGATGAAATCGCGCAGCACGACCACGAGCGCTGGCAGTGCGGGCCACAGCACCAGGGGATTGCCGAGGAAGACGATCGCCGAGACATTGTCTTCCGCCGTCTTGTCGAACAGGAACCACACCGGCCGCGCGAGAAGCGGCCAGGACGGCCACGCGCTCATATAGGTGTGGCCGGCGATCGCGGTGGTGGTGTTTTCGGCGAATATCCGGCGCTGCGCCTCGATCAGATCCGGCAGCGACACTCCGTAGAGCGGAACGAAGGCGGCAAGATACGTCAGCGCCGGCAGCACGGCGAAGCAGGTCACGGCATGCTGCACGCGAAAATCGGGCCAGAGGTCGGGACGGTACCAGTCATCGGGCTTCGCGTCGGCAAACAGCGTCCGCCAGCCCTGCATCAGGCGAATGACCGCAACGAGGACGATGCAGATGCCGAGCGGAAACAGGCCGCTCCATTTGCAGGCCGCAGCGAGGCCAAACAATACGCCCGCGAGCGCGAACAGCGCATGCGGGCGCTCTCTTCGAAAGCCGTGCATGAAGGCGGCGATCGCGAGCAGGCCGAATCCGAGCGCGAAAATGTCGAGCATGGCGATGCGCGCCTGCACGTAGAGCATCTGGTTGAAGCCGGCGATCAACGCGGCGGCGATCGCGGGCCCTTGCGCGGAGAACAGCGCAAGTCCGCACAGATAGATCGCGACGATCGCCAGCGCACCGAACAAGGTCGACGGATAGCGCCAGCCCAGCGCATTGTCGCCGAAGGCCGCGATCGATGCCGCGATCAGCTCCTTGGCCAGCGGCGGATGCATCGGATTGAGCATCGGCTGCGACATCGCGGGTGCCAGCATCTGCCGCGCCGCGGGCACGTAATGCACCTCGTCGAAGACGAATTTCTCCGGCGCAGTCAGGCCGATCAGCAGCGCGAGATGTGCGATCAGGAAAATCGCGACAGCGATTACTGCGCTCCGCGACACCTTTGGAGCTGCGGGCAATTCGAGCGGCGCTTGTGGGGCTGTTTTGCGTGGCAAATCTGCTTCACCGCGGAGAAAAATAGGAATGGCACTTTTCATTGAACGCATTCTGCTGCAACTGTCACTAAGCATAACGCACGTCCCGCGCCGCTTGTGATAATTTCGCCACATCAGAAGCGCGCGCAGTCCGGTACGATCAGGGACATATCGATCGGTTGCGAGATGAATTTGCGTTTCTTGTTTTTCCCCGCACTGCTATCGGCTGTGTTGTGCGCGGCGCCTGGCGCACAGGCGCAGACGCGCGTCGGCGAAGCCGTCGTGATCCAGAAAGAAGTGGTGCGCGTGGCCGCGACCACGACGCCGATCAGCGTCGGCGACAGCATGCTGCGCGATGAGACCGTGCGCACCGGCGCCGACAGCGCCGCGCGCTTCGTCATGGCCGACAGCACCAATCTGTCGCTCGGACCCAGCGCGACGCTCAAGCTCGACCGCACCGTCTTCAACGATGAGCACAGCTATCGCGACGTCGCGATCCGCATGACCACTGGCGCATTCCGCTTCGTCACCGGACATTCGGAGAAGACCGCCTACAAGATCACGACACCGCTCGCGACCATCGGCGTGCGCGGCACCACGCTCGACATTCTCTCGCAGCGCGGACGCTCCGTCGTCGTGCTCCAGGACGGCGCCGCCAGCGTCTGCACGACGAGCTCCCAGTGCGTGCAGCTCACGCAGCCCGGCGACACCGCAATCATCATTTCCGCCGGCGGCAAGGTCAGCATCACCAAGAGCAACACGCCGCCCTGGACCTTTGCCGCCAACTGCGCCGCAAGTGCCGGGCTGTGCTCGGTCAACCAGTATGCGGACGCCTCGCCGACCGTCACGCCCGCCGTCCAGGACGACGGCATGCTGTGCGGGCGGTGACGATGGCGAAACTCGACGTCAGACGTTTCGTCCTCGCCGCTGTACTGACCGCAACCGCGGCGTTTGCGCTTGGCGCGTTCGATGCCCGTCCGGCGGCAGCCCAGGGGGCGGGGTGCGAGTCCGAGTGCGGTGGTCCGAGCCCCACCCCGACCTATTCACCGTCCCCGACGCCGACCCCCACACCGACGCCCTCGCCTTCGCCGAGCCCCTATCCGTCGCCTAGCCCGTATCCGCCGCCTCCACCGTCGGGCCCGACCGGCGCAGATTCCAGCGGCAATTCGATCGGCGGCCTCGCCAACCAGCGCTTCAACCAGATGATCACCAACCGGGTGCTCGGCACGGTGCTGCTCGGCGTCAACGAGCAGGTCAATTGCAGCGACTGCATCAGCGCGTTCGGCTCGGCCGGCTCGTTCTCGGCCGGCATTCACGGCCGCAAGGAGCTGACCAACAACCTGTCGCTGCTCGCCGGCATCGCCTACACGCAATACAACGAGGGCGGCTACAACATCACCAGCGCGCCGATCGGCGCCTTCGCTCTGCGCTATGACTTCACCGACTGGGGCTCGTCGCGCCCGTTCTTCGACGTCGGCACCATCCTGACGCCGTGGGAGAAGGCGCGCTACACCCGCAGCTACAACACCAGCCTCGGGACGGTGAGCGTCACGGGCTCGACCAACGCTTCGAACTACGCCGTATACAGCCGCGCCGGCTGGATCAGCCGCGTGTCCCCGCGCGACGAAGTCGCGGCCTCGATCGAAGTCTGGCAGCTCTGGCAGCGCGTGTCCGGCTACTCCGACAGCGCGGTCGCGTTCAATCCGTTCGACGCCACGATTGCGACCGGCACCGACCGCACCAGCCTGGTCAAGATCGGCGGCCAGTGGACCCATCTGTTCGGCAGCAACATCGAGACCAATATCAACGGCGGCTGGGTGCAATCGTTCGCGAGCCACAGCGGCATCGTCGCCACCGTGACCGGCGACGGCTTGGTGGTGCCGACGATGGGCAACCAGGGCTGGTTCGAATATGGCGGCCGCCTCGGCTTCCGCGTGCAAAAGGGCTGGGTCGTCGACCTGTTCGCCAACGGCACGCTGGGCCCGCAGCCGGTGGGGAACACCATCCACGGCGGCGTGGGGCTAAGAATTAATTATTAGCCGGCGGGCACGGTCTCGTAGGGTGGGCAAAGCGGAGCGTGCCCACCGCTTTTCTCAACCGGAGACAGATGGTGGGCACGGCGCAAGAGCGCCTTTGCCCACCCTACTGCACCTGTCTTAGCCTCACGCCGCCGACTTGCCCTCGAACGCGCGGCGCAGCACATCCACGTCCAGCTTCACCATCTTCATCATGGCCTGCATCGCGCGTGCGGCAGCCGCCTTGTCGGGACTCGACAGGAAGTCGAACATCACCTTCGGCACGACCTGCCAGGACACGCCCCAGCGATCGCTGATCCAGCCGCACTGCTGCTCCTTGCCGCCATGAGCCAGGAAAGCATCCCACACGCTGTCAACCTGAGCCTGATCGTCGCAATGGATCATCAGCGAGATTGCGTGGGTGTATTCCACCTTCATCCCGCCGTTGAGCGCGACGAGAGGCTGTCCCGCCACAGTGAACTCGACGACGAGCACGGAGCCTTGCCTGCCGGAGGGGTTGTCCGACACGTTGCGCTGGACGTGCGTTACTTCCGAATTCGGAACGAGCGAGACGTAGAATTTTGCGGCTTCCTCGGCATCGCCGTTGAACCACATGCAGGGTACGAGCTTGGACATGGAGAGTGCTCCTCTTCGGTGGTCGTGGACTGCGATCAGGCGCTCGCCATTTCGGACTGCGCGGCGAAGGCTGCCATGTCCAGCCAGTTCACACCCCACATATGACCGTCCGGATCCTCGAAGCTGCGGCCGTACATGAAGCTGTATTCGTCCTTCGGGCTGGGATCGGCCACCCCGCCTGCAGCCTCGGCCTTGCCGACGATCTCGTCGACCTCGTTCCGGCTGTCGGCGGACAGACAGAACAGCGCCTGGTTCGTGGTCTTTGCATCGGCGATCGGCTTCGGCGTGAACTGGCGGAATTTGTCGTGGGTCGTCAGCATCGCGTAGATGGTCTCGGAAAAGACCATGCAGCTCGCCGTATCATCGCTGAATTGCGGGTTCCGGGTCGCACCGACCGCTTCGTAAAAGGCGGTCGCGCGCTTGAGGTCGGTCACCGGCAGATTGAGGAAGATCATCCTGGGCATCGGAAGCTCCTTGGGCGGGGTTCTGCCCAAGGACGGACGGCCTGACGGCCATCCGACACGGCTTCCGAATATTTTTTTGCACCCAGAGTTGCGGGGTTCTGTCGCGCCGACCCCGCGCGGCTTCGGCCTTACTTCTTCTCGTTGGGGTCCCGATGGATCGGGTCGACCCACAGCACGGTCTCGGGCTTCTCGACCGGCTCGATGTCGAGATTGATCGCGACCGCCTCGCCGTCGCTGCGCACCAGCACACATTCCAGCACCTCGTCGGGGCTGGCGTTGATCTCCTGGTGCGGCACGTAGGGCGGCACGAAGATGAAATCGCCGGGGCCGGCCTCCGCCGTGAATTGCAGGCTCTCGCCCCAGCGCATCCGCGCCTTGCCCTTCACCACGTAGATGACGCTTTCGAGATGACCATGGTGATGTGCGCCGGTCTTGGCGTCGGGCCTGATGCTGACCGTGCCCGCCCACAATTTCTGCGCGCCGACGCGCGCGAAATTGATCGCGGCCGCGCGGTCCATGCCGGCTGTCGACGGCACGTTGGTATCGAGCTGATTGCCGGGAATGACGCGCACGCCGTCATGCTTCCAGCGATCGTCGTGATGATCGTGGTCATGGTGGGAATGCGTGTGGTCATGGCCGGTCATGATACTTGCTTTCTGTTGGTTCCGTGCGGGCGAAACTAACCAAAGCCGCGACATCAAGCCATACCAAAATCGGAACTCTCGTAGCCGCCAGAGGTTGTCTTCGCGAGCAAACTGCAAGGAGAGTTTCCATGGGTAGCACGAGCGACAAGGTCAAGGGCACCGCCAACGAAGCCATCGGCAAGGCCAAGCAGGGCATCGGTGAAGCCACCGGTTCCGAGCGTCTTCAGGGCGAAGGCGCGGTCCAGGAAGTGAAGGGCAAAGGCCAGAAGGCCATGGGCGACGCCAAGGACGCGGCCAAGGAAGCGATTGATCGCGCGGCCGCGGCGGCACGTCGCGCGGCGGAATAACGCGCACAAGCCTGAATGCGAAAAGACCGGCCGTAAGGCCGGTCTTTTTGTTTGTCCATTCTCATCGTCATCCCCGGGCGCGAAGCGAACCCGGGATCTCGGGATTCCCCGGTGCGCGATTGCGCACCTGAGGTCTGGTCCTTCGGACCATCCCGGAATGACGGCTACGCCGTCACTTCACTGCGAGCAATTCGACGTCGAACATCAGCGTCGCGTTCGGCGGGATCACGCCGCCGGCGCCGCGGGCACCGTAGCCGAGCTGCGGCGGGATGATCAGCGTGCGCTTGCCGCCGACCTTCATGGTGGAAACGCCCTCGTCCCAGCCGGCGATGACGCGGCCCTTGCCGATCGGGAATTCGAACGGTTCATTGCGATCGACGGACGAGTCGAATTTCTTGCCCTTCTGGCCGTTCTCGTAGAGCCAGCCGGTATAGTGCATCACGCAGATCTGGCCGGGCTTCGGCGAAGCGCCTGTGCCGACGACGCTGTCGATGGTCTGCAATCCTGAAGCTGTGGTCATGGTCTTTCCTGCGGTCTGGGCCGAGGCCGTGGTGGAAACGAATGTCGAGACGCTGCCGATCACGGTGATCGCGAGTGCCGACATGATGGCGAGGAGCGCGCGCTGGAAACGCTGCATAGAACACCTTCCGTTTGAGGCGGGAGGTGTCTAGCGCAACGCGGGTACGGTTTCCAGCCCCGGGGCCTCGATCAATAACCGAGCGCGCAGCCGTCCTTGCGCGGATCGGAACCGCCGGTGAGCGTGCCCTTGTCCCAGTCGATCCAGATCGCCTGGGCACCGCCGAGCGGGCCGACCACGCTGGTGGTCTTGTGGCCGAGCTTCTTCAGCCCTTCGACGATGTCGGCCGGCACGCTGTCCTCGAGCTGGTACTGGCCCTCGTAATGCAGGCCGCGCGGCATGTCGATCGCCTCCTGCACGTCGCAGCCATAGTCGAGGATGTTGGTGACGACGTGGGTCTGGCCGACCGGCTGATACTGGCCGCCCATCACCGCGAACGGCATCACGGAGCGGCCGCCCTTGGTGAGCAGGCTCGGCATGATCGTGTGCAGCGGGCGCTTGCCGCCGGCGATGCAGTTGGGGTGGCCGGGCTGGATGCGGAAGCCGCCGGCACGGTTCTGGAACAGCACGCCGGTGTTGTTCGAGACGATCGCCGAGCCGAAGGAATGCGCGATCGAATTGATGAACGAGCAGACGTTGCGGTCCTTGTCTACGACCGTGATGTAGATGGTCGAGGGATTCATCGGCGGCGCGACGTTCGGGAGGTCGAGCATGCCGTCCATGCGGATCTTGCTGATGTACTCGTCGGCAAAGCCCTTCGCGAGCATCTCGGCAACGTCGATCTTCATGTGATCGGGATCGGCGACGTGCATCTCGCGGTTCATGTAGGCGATGCGCGCGGCCTCGGCTTCGAGATGGAAGCGCTCGACGCTGAGCGGAGCAAACTTGGTCAGATCGAAGCGCGACAGGATGTTGAGCATCAGCAGCGCGGTGACGCCGGGGCCGTTCGGCGGGCACTGCCAGACGTCATAGCCCTTGTACGCGGTGCCGATCGGCGTCGTCGTCTCGGTGGTGTGCGCGGCGAAATCGTCGAGCGTGTGCAGGCCGCCGATGCCCCTGAGCGTCTCGACCATGTCTTCCGCGATCGCGCCCTTGTAGAAGGCGTCGCGGCCGTCCTTGGCGATCGCGCGCAGCGTCTTGCCGAGCTCGGCCTGGCGGATGACGTCGCCGGCCACCGGCGGCTTGCCGCCTGGCAGCAGATAACGCACCGTGTTGGTGCCACCCTTCAGTTTCTCGAACTGGTTCTTCCAGTCGAAGGCGATGCGCGGCGCGACGACATAACCCTCTTCGGCCGCCTTGATCGCGGGCTGCAGCAGCCGGTCGAAGCCGAACTTGCCGTGATCGCGCAGCACGGTCGCGAAGGCGTCGATCACGCCGGGAATCGAGACCGCATGCGCCGAGGTCAGCGGCACGGAGTTGATCTTGCGTTCGAGATACCAGTCGGCGTTAGCCGCCTTCGGCGCCCGGCCGGAGCCGTTATAGGCGATGATCTTGCCCTCGCCACGCGGCTGGATCAGTGCAAAGCAGTCGCCGCCGATGCCGGTCGATTGCGGCTCGATCACGCCGAGCAAGGCCGAACCCGCCACCGCCGCGTCCACCGCCGTGCCGCCCTCGCGCAGCACCTCGATCGCGGCGAGCGACGCCTGCGGATGCGAGGTCGCCACCATCGCGTTGGTGGCGTGGACGGTCGACCTGCCGGGGAAATGGAAGCTTCTCATGTCAATTCTTGCTCTCGTTGGGCTGTCGTTAGGCTCTCTTGGGCCGTGGGGCGCGCGGCGCACCATCCCGGAAAAACCGGGCCTACATGACACATTCCGGCCCGCCGGGGCAATGCTGGCATACCAGCGAAATGGCTGCCATCCGCTGGGCGTATAGACCTTTTGCCGTCCGGGGCCATGCGGGTTTTCCGGGCGGCGGCTGCCTGCTAAACGAGCCGCCATGATCCACAAGGTCGCCGCCTTCTACCAATTCGCCGCCCTGCCCGATTACCGCGAGCTGCGCGAGCCGTTGCGCGCGTTCTGCGCAAGCCTTGCGCTCAAGGGCAGCGTGCTGCTCGCCCGGGAAGGCATCAACGGCACGATTGCGGGTGCGCCCGAGGCGATCGACGCCTTCGTCCACGAGCTCGCGCACGGCAGCCTGTTCGCCGGCCGGCTGACCAATCTCGAATTGAAGTTCTCGACTGCGGAGGCAATGCCGTTCGGCCGGCTCAAGGTGCGGCTGAAGAAGGAGATCGTCACGCTCGGCGACGAGGCCGCCGATCCGACCCGCCAGGTCGGCACCTATGTCGACGCCGCCGAGTGGAACGCGCTGATCGCGGCGCCCGACATGCTGGTGCTCGACACCCGCAACGCGTTCGAGGTGGCGATGGGCACGTTCGAGGGCGCGGTCGACCCCGATATCAAGAGCTTTGGCCAGTTCAAGGATTTTGCCGCAAAACAGCTCGATCCGGCAAAGCATCGCAGGATCGCAATGTTCTGCACCGGCGGCATCCGCTGCGAGAAGGCGAGCGCACATTTGCTCGCGCGCGGCTTCGCCGAGGTCTATCACCTCAAGGGCGGTATCCTCAAATATCTGGAGGAGGTGCCGCAGGCGCAGAGCCGCTGGCGCGGCGAATGCTTCGTGTTCGACGAGCGCGTGGCGCTCGGTCACGGATTGCGCGAACGAGACAAGGGGCACGACCGTGACGAATGACATCAAGATGCTGGGCGAGCGCATCGACACGCTGGAGATGCGCATCGCCTATCAGGACGATACGATCGAGACGCTGAACCAGACGATTACCGCGCAGTGGAAACAGATCGACGTGCTGACGCGGAAGATCGCGGAGCTTGGCGAGCGACTTCAGGAAGCCGAGACGAATGCGCCGGGTCCAGCCAACGAGCCCCCGCCGCATTATTGAGGATGATGCGCTACAGCCCTGACGCCTTGGGCAGCAGGCGCGCCACCTCGACCGACATCATCAGGCGGTTGCGCCCACCTTCCTTCGCCGCATAGAGCGCCTGATCGGCGGCCTCGATGAGCGAGCCCACACCGGCGGTGCGTTCCAGCGCCGGCCGGCAGGCCGCGCCGCCGAGCGAAGCAGTGACGCAGCCCGACGCGTGATTGGTACCGTGGACGAGGCCCGCCTCGCGGATGGCACGGCGGATCCGCTCGCCGATCCGCGCGCAGCCCGTGGCATCGGTGTTCGGCAGCAGCATGGCGAATTCCTCGCCGCCATAGCGCGCAGCCAGATCTCCGGCGCGCTGCATCTCGGCCGCGATGACCTGCGCCACCACGCGCAGACAGGCATCGCCCGCGGGGTGACCGTATTCGTCGTTGTAGGCCTTGAAGTGGTCGACGTCGATCATCAGCAAGGCGAGGCTGGAACGGTCGCGATAGGCGCGCGCCCATTCCTCCTTCAACCGTTCGTCGAAGCGGCGGCGGTTGGCGAGCCCGGTGAGGCTGTCCTCGATCGCGAGCGTCTCGAGCCTGGTCTCCAGCTTCTTCTGCTCAGTGATGTCGCGCGAGATCGCGACCACCCCGTCGACGACGCCGCTTTCCTTGCGCGTGACCCGCATGGTCGATTCGAGCCAGACTTCGGTGTTCGTCCGGTGCGTGTTACGATAGGTGACGCGCGCCTCCTCCGCGTCGCCGCGCTTCATGGCATCGACGATGGCCTGGACGTGCGGCCGGTCCTCCTCATGAATGCCCGCAAGTGCGGGCGTACCGATCAGCTGATTGGCGCGCCAGCCGACGACACGGGCCGACGAGGGAGAGACGTAGCGCAGCCGCTCGTCGAGCCCGATGCGGGTGACCATGTCGCTGGAGCCTTCCGCGAGCAGGCGGAAATGAGCTTCCTTCTCGACCAGGGCCGCGGCCATGCGCTGGCCGCGCTGCAACTGCCGCACCAGCACCGCGCCGATCACCGCGATCAGCATGACCAGCGCGAGCACGTAGAGCATGCGGGAAATCGCGGCTGCGCGCCAGGGGGCAAGCAGTTCGTCCTTGTCGACGGTGGCAAGCAGGACGAGCGGATAGCGGCCAGAGCGCTTGAAGAAGCTGACGCGCGCGGCCCCGTCCAACGGTGACTTGAAATGGTAGGCGCCGCTCGGCCGTTGCAGGCTCGCGTCACGGAACAGCGGGGTGTCGGCGACGCTGCGGCCGACGAATTTATCGTTGCTCGGGTTGCGCGCGATGATCAAGCCGTCGCCATACATCAGCGCCACCGAACTGTTACGGCCGATCTCGAACTGCTCGTAGAAATGCGAGAGATATTTCGAGCTGATGGTCGCGAGCACCACGCCACCGAAACTGCCGTCCAGCTTGTTGAAGCGACGCGACAGCGTGACGACCCATTCGCCATCGAGCTGGCTCTTCACGGGGTGGCCGACATAGGGCTCGCGTTTCGGGGAGAGCTGGTGATGGCGGAAAAATGCATCGTCGCTGAGCGTCGAGCCGATCGTGCCGGGCGAAGTCAGCCAGTTGCCCTTGTCGTCGATGATGGCGAGGCCGTGCACGCGCTCCATCGCCTTCTTGCGCGCCTCCAGGAGGTTGCGCAGCTTGGCGATCGTGGCCGGCTCGGTGCCGTCCATCTCCAGCCGGCTGACGACGCCGACGACGCCGGAATCCAGCAGATCGAGGCTGTCCTCCGCATGCTGCGTCAGCGAGCGCGCAACATTCGCCATCTCGGTTTCGGCGCCCTTGAGCACAGCATCTCGCGCGGCCCATTCTCGCCAGCCGCTGACGCCGAGGATGGTCGCGCAAGTGAGCACGACGAACGCGGCCGCCCGCAACGGCAGGCGGCTCCATCCGGCTCTCTGTGAGGCGAGGTTCATGCGGCAGAATTCTCCGATAGCCGGAAATTCCACCGCTTCTGTTATTGAACCCTGAAACGCTTGCGGACATTCGCAACGATATGCGGCTTTTCCCGTACTCCTACGGACCTGAGCGTCGCCGGATCGCTAACAATGCGTTAGCGACCCTATCGGAAACCGGCTCTCTGCCCTCGCTGAAGAGCGGCCCTAGCTGAAGATCGCCTTAACCTTGTCCCACAGCGAGGGATTGTCGGCGTCCGCATCGGCCTTCGACGGCGTCGGCTGCGCGGCGCTCACGGGATCGGACGCGGGGAAGCTGTCCTTCAGCCCGGCGTCGAGCTTGGTGTGGCGATCGGCGGCGAGCGCTTCGCGCAGATCGTCGGCGTGCTTGTCATGCGGCGCGGGATTGAATGTCTCAGCCATGGATACCTCCTCCATGGCAGGTCAACGCGGCGCATTTGCGCTGGTTCCCCTGTTCCGCTCGGGCCTTGGGCGGTGTATCAGGGACCTCAATCTGCATCAGGATTTCTCGTGCCCCAGTCTGCGACAAAGCCCTTCATCGACGTGCTCTCCGGCCAGCGGCAGGCCATTCCGCCCATGTGGATGATGCGGCAGGCCGGCCGCTATTTGCCGGAATATCGGGAGGTGCGCGCCAGGGCCGGCGGCTTCCTCGATCTCTGCTTTAACCCGGAACTCGCCGCCGAAGTCACGCTGCAACCGATCCGCAGATTCGGCTTCGATGCGGCGATCATCTTCTCCGACATCCTGGTGATCCCTTACGCGCTCGGGCGCTCCGTGCGCTTCGAGGTCGGCGAGGGTCCGCGGCTGGAGCCGCTGGATGATCCGGCCAAGGTCGCGACGCTCGCCGCGCGGGCCGACTTCGACAAGCTCACACCGGTATTCGAGGCGCTCAAGATCGTGCGCGGCGCGCTCGATGCAAAAATCGCGCTGATCGGCTTCTGCGGTGCACCGTGGACGGTGGCGACCTACATGGTCGCAGGCCACGGCACGCCCGACCAGGCGCCGGCGCGGATGATGGCCTACCGGCACCCGGAGGCGTTTGCGAAAATCATCGACGTGCTGGTCGAGAACTCGATCGAATATCTGCTGGCGCAGTTGGCCGCCGGTGCCAATGCGTTGCAGATCTTCGACACCTGGGCCGGTGTGCTGCCGCCGGCCGAATTCGCACGCTGGTCGGTCGAGCCGACCCGGCGGATCGTCGAGGGCGTGCGCGCAAAAGTGCCGGATGCGAAGATCATCGGCTTTCCACGCGGCGCAGGCGCACAGCTGCCTGGTTACGTCGAGGCGACCGGCGTGAATGCCGTCAGCATCGACTGGACCGCGGAGCCGGCCTTCATCCGCGAGCGCGTGCAGAGCCGCGTCGCCGTGCAGGGTAATCTCGATCCGCTGGCGCTGATCACGGGCGGCGCTGCGCTCGACCGCGCGGTCGACGACACGCTGGCGAACTTTGCGCAAGGGCGCTTCATCTTCAACCTCGGCCACGGCATCCAGCCGGAGACACCGATCGTCCATGTCGAGCAGATGCTGAGGCGCGTGCGGGGGTGATTTGTTGCGGCTTTAAACGGGCTCAAACAAAACCAACGAAAACAACCCCATGCACAGTAGAGAGACCACGCCAGATCAATGGCTTAGAGCACGCTAAATCAGCCGGCGTGTCATCGCACCAGATCGCACTGCGGTTTGACACGTCGGGCAAAACAGGAGCAGGATGGCATCATCCCGCAGATCTTGAATTCACAGGCCAGCTCAGCGCGGCCGGCTGCGCGCGATGATCTCGGCGGCGCCCTTGTCCAGCAGATCCAGTCCGACACTACGACCGAGCTCACGCGGGCGATTGGCGGGGCCTGTGCGCGAGGCTCCGATGATGGTGTTGCCGGAGAGGTCGAGCGCGGCGGCGGTCTGCGACATCGGGTCGCCTGCCGAGGCAGCAGCTACCGTTCCTTTTTGAAATATCGGTCCGATGGTGTCTGCCACACTGGACTAACACAACCATAAACGAAGCGCATGGAATTTAGAAATCGATAGAGGGGCCGCACCGTGACTCAGCATGTTTTGTTTATCGTCACCAATGCAGCCATCATCGGGCCGAACAATCGCAAGACCGGTTTCTTTTTTGCTGAAGTCGCTCATCCTTTTGAGGTGCTTGACGGGGCGGGGATCGCGGTGGAGTTCGCGTCCGTTGCAGGCGGATGGACACCCTACGATGCCTACGACCAAAAGGATGAGGCCCAGAAGACCTTTTTCGAAAGCAAGGCTTTCCGTCGTCTCAATCGGAGCCGTAAGTTATCGGAGGTCGATACCGCGGACTATGACGCCATCCTGATTCCCGGCGGCCTTGGACCAATGGTCGATATCGCGCGGAATACCGAAGTCCAAAGAGCCGTCGCTCGTTCCTGGACCACAGGGAAATTCGTATCGGCCGTCTGTCATGGCCCGTGCTCGCTGCTCGGCGTAGACCTTGGCGACGGCGTTCCCTTCGTGCGCGGCAAGAAACTCACCTCGTTCTCGAAGAAGGAAGAATACGACTATGCCCGCGATGATGTCCCGTATGAACTTGAGGATGCGCTCCGGGCTGAAGGCGCGGACTATTCGTCAACGGAAAACTGGCAACCAAAGGTGGTTGTCGATGGTCGACTGATAACGGGCCAAAATCCGGCCTCCGCAGGCCCGATGGCAAGGGAACTCCTGGCGGCGCTCCGGAAACTTTCCTAAAGGCAAGTCGATCCGAGAGCCGCCGTACCGCAGAGGTCGCGCCCTAGCGCGGTCGGCTGCGCTCGATGATCTCGGCGGCGCCCTTGTCCAGCAGATCCAGTCCCACGGCACGGCCGAGCTCGCGTGGACGGTTCGCCGGGCCGGTGCGCGCAGCTTCGATGATGGTGTTGCCGGAGAGGTCGAGCACGGACGCGGTGAGCGACATCTGATCGCCTGCGATGGTCGAGAAGCCCGCGACCGGCGAATTGCAATGGCCGTTCAGCACCCACAGCACCTCGCGCTCGGCATCGGCGCAGGCGTGCGCGGCGGGATCGTCGATCGATGACAGGATCTGTCTTGTCTGCCAGTCCTGCGCGGCGCATTCGACCGCGACGATGCCCTGGCCTGCCGCGGGCAGCATCTCCGCCGCGGTGAATTCGTAGGCGATGCGGCTGGCAAGGCCGACGCGATCGAGGCCCGAGCGCGCCATGATCAGCGCATCCGCCGGCCCCACCGCGCCGCCATCCGGCAAGCGCTGCATCTCGCCATTGTCGAGTTTTCGCACGCGCGTGTCGGCGGCGCCGCGGAAGTGGATCACTTCGACATCAGGAAACAGCCGCCGCGCGTAAGCGGCGCGGCGCACGGCGTTGGTACCAATTTTGAAACCCTTGCCGCGCGACTGGCGCAGCGCCTCGATCGTCACGCCGTCCCGCAACACCAGCGCATCGCTGGGAGGATCGCGCGACAGCGTGGCGCCGATGACGAGGCCGGGCGTGTCCTCGTTGCCCGGCATGTCCTTCAGCGAATGCATCGCGGCCTGCAATTCGCCCGACAGCACGGCGGCGCGGATCTGCGCCACGAAGGCGCCGCCCTTGCCGCCATGCGGCAACAGCTTGCTGGTCTGGTCGAGATCGCCCGTGGTGTCGAACTTGACGATCTCGACGTCGAGACCGGGCATGGCGGCGCTCAGGCGGCGCGCAATCTCTTCCGTCTGCGCCAGCGCCATCGCGCTCTTGCGTGTGCCGATCTTGAATCGCGTAGCCAAGTCTTCGTCCTTTCGAGGCGCGAATTTACCGCGCATCCTCCAATATCATGTCGGAGGCCTTTTCGGCGATCATGATGATCGGCGCGTTGGTGTTCCCCGACACGAGGTCCGGCATGATCGAGCCGTCGACGATTCGAAGGCCTTCGAGCCCCCTCACCTTCAGCCGCTGGTCCACCACCGCGAGCGCGTCGTTGCCCATACGACAGGTCGAGGTCGGATGGTAGATGGTGCTGCCACGCTCGCGGCAATAATCCAGAATCTCGGCATCCGTGGATACCTTCGTGCCAGGATCGTACTCGCCGACCACGAACGACTTCAGCGCCGGCGCATTCAATATCTTGCGCAGGATCTTGATGCCTTCGACGTTGGTGGTGCGGTCGGTCTCGGTCGACATGTAGTTGATGCGGATTTCCGGCGGCACGGTCGGGTCCGCGCTCTTGATGCGCAATGACCCGCGGCTTTCGGGCCGGAGCTGGCACACCGACGCCGTGAAACCGGAAAAATCATGCAGCCTCTCGCCCATCTTGTCGGTCGAGAACGGCAGGAAGTGCACCTGGATATCGGGCGATGCCAGCCGCGGATTGGTCTTGAAGAACGCGCCGGCCGTGCCGGCCGCGATCGTCAGCCAGCCCTTCCGGAACAGGGCATAGCGTGCACCGGCGAGCGTGCGGCGGAGCGGATTGTTGACGGTGTCGTTCAGCGTGATCTTCTGCGAGCATCGCATCACGATGCGGACCTGCATGTGGTCCTGGAGGTCGTGACCGACGCCCTGCGCATCCAGCACGACGTCGATGCCGTGCTTGCGCAGCAGATCGGCGGGACCGACGCCGGAGAGCTGAAGCAGCTGCGGCGAATTGTAGGCGCCACTCGACAACACGATCTCCTTGCGCGCCCGCGCGCGGCGCACGGTGGTGCCTTGCCGGTATTCGACGCCGACGGCGCGGCGACCCTCGAACAGCACGCGCTGGCCGAGCGCCTCGGTCTCGACCTTGAGATTGCCGCGCGTCTTCGCGGGGCCCAGATAGGCCACCGCCGTCGAGGCGCGGCGGCCGTTGCGCGTCGTGGTCTGGAACAGGCCGACGCCTTCCTGCGTGGCGCCGTTGAAATCGGGGTTGTAAGGCAGACCAGTCTCGACGGCGGCGTCGATGAACGCCTTCGACAGCGGATCGGTCACGACCATGTTGGAGACCGGGAGCGGCCCGCCGCTGCCATGATATTGATCGGCCCCGCGCGTCTGGTTCTCGGCCTTCTTGAAATAGGGCAGCACGTCGTCATAGCCCCAGCCGGCATTGCCGTGCTGGCGCCAGCGATCGTAATCCTCGTGCTGGCCGCGGACATAGAGCAGTCCGTTGATCGAGCTCGATCCGCCCAGGGTCTTGCCGCGCGGCTGGAACACTTGCCGGCCCTTCAGCTCGGGCTCCGGCTCGGTCTGGTACATCCAGTTGACGGTCTTTTCCTTGAACAGTTTTCCGTAACCGAGCGGCACGTGGATCCAGATGTTGGAATCCCTCGGGCCGGCCTCGAGCAGCAGCACCGAATGTTTGCCGTTCGCCGACAACCGGTTGGCCAGCACGCAGCCGGCGGAGCCGGCGCCGACGATGATGTAATCGAATTCAGGATCGGATGGCGTAAGGGAGGAATTTGCGTTCATGCGCTACGCTTCTTCTTGTTGGTGTGGGCGTTTCCAGTTGCGTGATTAGCACAATCATGCGCGCAGACGCAGCGCCTCGACCAGCGACTTGAACGCACGGGCATATTCCGCCCCTGCCCTTGCGATATCCGCGCGCCCGGCGCAGGCAACCGCCGCCTCCGTCACCGCGCCAAGCAGCAGCCGCGCCAGCGGCTCGACCGGCTGCCGCGCGATCAGGCCAGCGTCCATCGCCGCCGCAATCGCGCGCGGCAGCTTGCCGCCGAAGTGCTTGGCGTCGATCTCGCGCCAGCGCTCCCAGCCGAGCACGGCCGGGCCGTCGCGCAGGATGATCTGGCCGGTCGGACCTTTCGCGGTCGCGGCGAAATAATGCTGGGTGCCGGCGACCATCGCGGCGAGCACGTCCTTCTCTGCGCGCGCGGTACTGTCGATCTCGGCAACGAGGTCGCGCGAGACCAGGTCGAACACGGCCTCGAACACCGCCTCCTTGGTCTTGAAGTGATGATAGACCGCGCCCTTGGCGATGCCGGCGCTGTCCGCGATCTCGTCCATCGTGGTGGCGGAAAATCCTTGCGTCCCGAACAGGCGGCGCGCCGCGGTCAGGATCGCCTCCGTCGTCGCCGCCCGCCGCTCCGCCTGTTTCGCCATGGGTCTCGTCTAGTGCGTGATGGGTTGAGGTCGAAGCTCGTTCGAGCACGAGCAGCGCTCTGTCTGTTCCCTCCCCCCTTGCGGGGGAGGGTCAGGGAGAGGGGTGCCACACGGGGATTCCATCAATCGTACATCCGCTCGGTGAATCTTCGACAATTGGCGCTCTTTGCTGGGCTACCCCTCTCCCTAGCCCTCCCCCTTGCGGGGGAGGGAACGCACCTCCGTCGGGGCGCCAGCCGAGTCTCATGCCTTCAGTCTCTAATTGAATTCGCCACAAGCGGCCAGTTGACTTTTCGACCATCAGTCGGTATTTACCGACTATCAGTCGGTTTTAATCGTGAGGTGCGGCATGCCGAGCCGTGACATCGTCGAAGCGTTTGCGAAGCGGTTGGAGGATGGAGACTTCGTCGGCGCGATCGAGAATTTCTACACGCCTGACGCGGCGACCTATGAGAACAATGCGCCGCCGACGGTCGGGCGGGACAAGCTTGCAGCCAAGGAACGCGGCGTGCTCGCCGCCTTCAAGGAGGTCAAGGCCGTGCGCGTCGGGCCGAGCCTGATCGAAGGCGACAGCGTCGCCTCGCGCTGGATCTTCAGCTTCACCAACGCCGAGGGCGTCACGCGGACGCTGGAGGAGATCGCCTGGCAGACCTGGCAAGGCGACAAGCTGATCGAGGAACGGTTCTATTACGACCCGAAACAACTGGGGCGTTAACGCCCCTTCTCACCAAGCGTAACGCACAACACCCTTGCCGGCGTAGCTGCGCGTGACGTTGGAGAATTCGCCCTCGAAGGTCGCAGCCGCCGCCCAGCCGTTGAGCCATTTCTTCTCGGCCGATGCCGTGACCAGCGCCGTCTCCGATGCCATCGCCGCACCGTTCACGACGAAGCTGGCGCCGGGCAAGGTCTGGAACGTGGCCCCGATCGCACGGTTGGAATTAAAGTCGTGTGCCCAGGCCACACGGCCGCGCAGCGTGACGATGCCGTCATTCTGAGCGAACGCCTTGTCGGTGCGCAGGCCGAGCTCGCTGCGGGTATCCGTAACGCTCTTGGCGCCATAGGCGAGCGCGAACTGGTTGCTGCCGCTAATCGCCTGCTCGGCATAGGCCGGCAGGTCGAACGCCGTGACCTGCGCCGCTGCGTAGGGCGTCAGGCCGATGCCTTGCGATACGAAGCGATAGCCGCCTTCGAGTCGGCCCGAATACGCATTGGCTTTGAACTCGGCGCGCAGGCGATCGACGCCGGCGACGGTCACGGTGCGGTCGGTGACGATGTCCTGCCAGCCATAGGCCAGCGCCCCCGTGATGTAGGCGGGGCCTGCGTTGTGGCGGAAGAACGCGCCGGCCTGGAAAAGATCCGAGCGGCCGCCGCCGAGATTGTTGGCGACGGAGAAATTGGTGCCGCCGCCGGCGAGTGCGAAGCCCAGCAGCGTGTCGCGCGACAAGCGATAGTCCGCGCCGACCGCAGTCGCATAGAGGCTGCTCGTGGTGGTGTTGGAGCCGAGCGCATTGTTGCCGTCGGTCTGCTGCGAACCGCCGAAGCCGGCCGCCCAGACGCTCCAGCGCTGCTCGAAGGACGGCGCGACCGGCGCCTTGGTGTAGGCGGCGAAGGCATCGCGGGCGCTCGCCGAACGTCCCTTCCCGGTCGCGGCGTAAGCCATGCTCTCTTCGGCATAGGCATTCGGCGTCCCGCCGGCGCTGACGGGATCGCCGCGGCCGGCAACGAACGGGTCCGTCATCACGCCCATGAACTGGGTCATCGCGTTGAACGTCGACTGCAGCGGCGCGCTGCCGACCTCCCCCGAGAGCTGCGTCAGCCCGGCCGGCGTGAGGCCGCCGAACGCCATCGGGATCCCGCCGGTCGTGTTGAAGAAGTTGACGACCGCGTTGCCGACGTTCTGCTGGTTGACGTTCAGGCTGCCCGATGGCGGCGCAAAGTTCAGCACGAGGTTCAGATAGGCGTGAGTATTGGTTGCGTCATAGCTCACGCTGGTGCTGAAGCCCGCTGGCAGGCCAAGGGTGGAGACGGTGGAATTGAACGTGCCGGTGATGCTTCCCGCGGTGAGGATAGTGTATTGCTTCGCGACGTAGCTGCCGACCGCAAAGTTCGCGCCCAGGGTTGCGCCGCCGAGGTTTGCATTGCCGCTGACGATGCCGGAGGTGGACGTCGCCGGGGTCACCTCCACGAGGTAGGTCGAAGCCGCATCCAAGACAAGGCTTCCGGAGACGGTCATCGACCCGCCGACCACACCTCCGCCAGGCGTGAAGAGGCCACCGTTGACGGTGAGATTCCCGACGGTGCCGACGCCCAGGAGTGAGCCGTTGTTCACTGTCGTCATCGACGAGCTGGCAATCGAGCCATCGACCCTGAGCACGCCAGCGTTGATTGTGGTCGTTCCGGTGTAGCTGCTGATGCCCGTCAGCGCCTCTGAGACGCCGCTGGAAATCATCAGATTGCCGCTGCCCTGGATCGCGCCGGCAAAGACCTGCGTGCCACCCGCGATCGTCAAATTCTTGGCACCGAGCTTCACGGTGCTGCCGCTGACGCCCGAGAAATCAGTAATCGAAAGCCCGGTGGTGACGCCGGAGATGTCGAGCGTTCCCGCCGCGTTGGTAAGGCTCACCGCACCGCCGATGGTGCCGCTGCCGGTCACGAACACCGTGCCGCCGGAGATCGTCGCCGCTCCGCTGATCGTGGCGACGTTGTTGAAGGTGCCGCCGTTGTTGTTCAGCGTCGTGATCGAGCCGGTGCCGTTGTTGTTGAACGTTCCGGAGGTGTTGGTCACGCCGGCCATCGTGCCGTCGTTGTTCACCGTGCCGCCGTTGTTCGTGGTCGCGCCCTGGACCTGGCCGCTACCGAAGTTGTTGAGTGTACCGCCCGTCAGTCCGAACGTGCTCATGAACGTACCGACATTTTGCACGGTGCCTGAAGACACGGTCGCAGCGCCGGTGACCTTCGCCGTGGTGTCGTTGCCGAAGATGCCGCCATTGTTGGCCAGCGTCGTGATCGTGCCGTTGTTGTTGTTGTTGAACGTTCCAGTGTTGGTCACGCCGGCCATGGTGGCGTTGTTGTTCACCGTGCCGCCGTTGTTCGTCGTCGCGCCCTGGACCTGACCACCGGTGTTGTTGGTGAACGTGCCGCCCGTCAGGCCGAGCGTGCTGGAGAACGTGCCCGCGTTCGTCACGGTGCCGGCCGAGATCGTCGCCGCGCCGGAGACCGTGGCGCCGCTCGCGTTCGCGAAGGTGCCGCCATTGTTGTTCAGCGTCGTGATCGAGCCGCCGTTGTTGTTGTTGAACGTTCCGGAGGTGTTGGTCACGCCCGCCATCGTGGCGAAGCTGTTGATCACGGTGCCGCCGTTGTTCGTGGTCGCGCCCTGGATATGGGCACTGCTACCGGAGTTCGTGAGCGTGCCGGCCGAGATCGTCACGGCACCCGAAATCGTTCCGTCGTTGTTGAAGGTGCCACCATTGTTGTTCAGGGTCGTGATCGAACCGCTGTAGTAATTGGTGAACGTTCCGGACGTGTTGATCACGCCCGCCATGGTGTCGTAGTTGCTTGCGGTGCCGCCGTTGTTGGTGGTGGTGCCCTGAATCTGCCCGTGAACGCCGTTGATAAGGCTGCCGCCCGTCATGTCGAGCGTGCCGGCGATCGTACCGTAGTTCCCCAAGCTGCCCGCCGACATGGTCGCGGCGCCGGAGATCGTAGCGCCGGTCGCATTGATGGTGCTACCGCCGTTGTTGGTCAGCGTCGTGATCGTACCGCCGTTGTAGTTGTTGAACGTGCCGGAGGTGTTGGTCACGCTGGCCATTGTGGCGTAGTTGGTCACCGTGCCACCGTTGTTGGTGGTCGCACCCTGGACCTGGCCGCCGGTGTTGTTGGTGAACGTGCCGCCGGTCAGGCCGAGCGTGCTGGAGAACGTGCCGGCGTTCGTCACGGTGCCGCCGGAGATCGTCGCCGCGCCGGAGACCGTTGCGCCGCTCGCGTTGGTGAAGGTGCCGCTGCTGTTGCTCAGCGTCGTGATCGAACCGCCGCTGTTGTTGTTGAACGTCCCGGTATTGGTCACCGGCCCCATGGCGCCGTTGTTGGTGACGATGCCGGCGTTGCTCAGGTTGCCGGTCACGGTACCGCCGCTGTTGACGATCGTCGCGCTGGCGTTGTTCGTCAGGCCGCCATTGGCGTTGAGAGTCGTGCCCGCGTTGACCACGATGCCTCCGCCCGGATCGGTGCCCGAATTCGTGATCAATCCTGCGACGGTGTACGAGCCGGTGGAAAAAAACAGGACAGACGAGGCGGTGCTGTTGGTGAACGTGCTGTCGCTGGTGACCGTCCCGAAGATTTCGAAGAGGCCGCCGGTGCTGTTGTCGATCGCGCCGTTGAACGCGCCGGCATGGGCACCGATCGAGCCGATGTTGGTCACCCCGCCATTGGTTGAACCGGCCGTCTGGATGTAGCCGAAAAAGTTGGTCAGACCGCCGTTCAGCGTGCCCGAATTGTGCGTGACGCCATTGTTGGCGAGGCCGCCATTTTGCGTGCCGGTGTTGTCGTAGGTCGCGCTCATATTCGTAACGGACACGGCAGACGTCAGGGTGCCGCTGTTGACGAAGGTGCCGGCCGAGACACTCGTCGTCGTGAACGAGTTGGTCCCACTCAGCGTCAGCGTGCTGGCGCCGGCCTGTGAGATGCCCGCTCCCGTCATGTTGTTGCTGATCGAGATGCTCTGATTGGTATTGGCGTTGTTGACGAGGTTCGGTCCGGCGCCGTTGAAGTTCACGTCGGAGCCCGACACGGCATAGTTGCTGGCGTTTGCTCCGAACGTCCACGAATCCGGGGTGATCGGGCCGGCAGTGACCGTGATGGTCGCACTGCCCCCTCCGTTGAATTGAGCGGACTGGCCGGCATTGATCGGCGGAGCGCCCGCCGGCGGATTGGACCAGTTCGTGTCGAGATTGTAATCGCTGGTGGCTGTCGAGTTGCCGAAGCCGTGCCACACACTCTGCGCCTGAGCCGAAGCTGAAAACAGGCAGCTCGCCAATGCCGAGGTCGCGAGCAGCAGACGCTTCATTCCCATTCCAACCACCGGCAATTCCAAAATTCCAAAAATCGCGTCTAGATAGAGTAAATGGAACCTTAAGTTCACACTATGTCTAATGAGCAACACCGCGTGGCAATCAGATACCAGCCGTCGTATTTCGACGCACGAGGCTGTGATGCAGCGACATTCGTGCGCGGGATGAGAATTCGCGACAGATTTGGCGCGGCGGCAGGCTGGCGAAGAGCGGCTGCCACTCGAAGCAGCCGGGATGGTGACTGCGCAAACCCAGCACACCGCCGTCATCGCCCGGCTTGACCGGGCGATCCAGTACGCCGAGGCGGCTGTGATTCAATCGATGGGCCGCGGCGTACTTGATGCCCCGGTCAAGCCGGGGCATGACAGCGGAGTTAGTGGCGAGCACCCTTCCAGCCGCTGCGTTTCCTCGCGTTACAGCCGTAACGCGAGGCGCCGCATTTGTATCGATTTGTTATCGATACTGCGCACGAACACGCAGAAGTGGTCACGGCGGGCGTGGTGAACGGGGATAATTCATAGTTCGTCAAAGGTTTGCGGCGAATTCTCCCGATCGAGCCGAACAAGAACGGCCCATGCTGCTAGGCCCTGGAATGCGGACTCAAACGACCAGCTATGTCGCCCGGCTGTTCGCCGGCGATCTGTCGGCCTTTGGCGGTCCTGCAACCGACGAAGCCGTCGCCGGACATATCCGCGCCGACCAGATGTCACTGGTGCTCGGCTATTCCGTCGGTATCATGCTGGCCAACGCCTGCAACGCGGCCGTGCTCGCCATCGCGCTGTGGCATTCGCCGGACTGGAAGTTTGCGCTGGCCTGGGCCGTGATCGTGGCCGGGGCCGCGATCGCGTTCGGCCTACAATCCCACGCCTCGCGCCGCGTCACAAAACCGCAATTCGTCTCGCGCCGGGCGATGCACCGGCTGGTGCGCAACGCCTTCGTGCTCGGCGTAGCCTGGGGCATCGTCCCGGTTGCCTTCTTCGACAATGCCGCAACAGGCGGCCAGCTCGTCATCACCTGCCTTTGCTCGGGAATGCTGGCCGGCGGCGCGCTGGCCTTCGCCACGATCCCGATTGCGGCCATCGCCTTCACGAGCCCCATCTTCGTCGGCATCGCCATCTGCCTCGGCCGCGACGGCGATCCCGCCTATGTGCTGATGGCCATCCTGGTGGTGGTTTACGGCAGCGTGCTGCTGCGCGCGGTGTTCGTCAATTCATTCGCGTTCGCGCGGCGCGTGATCCGGCAGATCGAGGCGGAGCGCACGGTCCGCCAGGATCCCCTCACGCTGTTGCCCAACCGCTTCGCCTTCAACGAGACGCTCGAGGCCGCGCTCAAGCGGCTGGCACTATCAGGCGAGGAATTCGCGGTGCTGCTGCTCGACCTCGACCGCTTCAAGGAGGTCAACGACAAGTTCGGCCACCCCGCCGGCGACGAATTCCTGGTCCAGGTCGCAAGCCGCCTGCAGCGCTGCACGCGCGCGGCCGAGCACGTCGCGCGCATCGGCGGCGACGAGTTCGCGCTGGTGATGGCCAATCTGGCGCGGCCGGAGGATGCGCTCGAGATCGCCGAACGCTTCGTCGCGGCCTTCACCGAGGCCTTCCAGATCGAGGGCCGCCAGATCGTCGGCGCAACCAGCGTCGGCATCGTGCTGGCGCCGCGCGACGGCACCACGCAGCTCGACATCATGAAGAACGCCGACGCCGCGCTCTATCGCGCCAAGAAGGCGGGTCCCGGCACGGTCTGCTTCTTCGAGGCCAGCGACGACCGGGTGTCACGCGACCGCAAGGCCCTGCAGGCGGACCTCGAACGCGCCATCGCGCGCAATGAGCTGTTCCTGGTGTTCCAGCCGTTCCTCGATCTCGCCGAGAACCGCATCACCGGCTTCGAGGCGCTGCTGCGCTGGCAGCATCCCCGGCGCGGGCTGGTGCCACCGAGCGAATTCATCCCGATCGCCGAGGAGACCGGGATGATCCACGAGATCGGCGAATGGGTGATCAGGCAGGCCTGCGTGACGTTGTCGGACTGGCCCGAGGACATCCGGGTCGCCGTGAACTTCTCCGCGGCGCAGTTTCACAACACCGGCATTTTGCAGATCATCGTGCAGGCGCTCGCCGACGCGAAGGTCCCCCCGCACCGGCTCGAGATCGAGATCACGGAATCGATGCTGCTGTCGAAATACGGCTCCGCGGCGTCAATCCTGAACGCGCTGCTCGAGCTCGGCATCACGGTGGCGCTCGACGATTTCGGCACCGGCTTCTCCTCACTCACGTACTTGCGCAAGCTGCCGTTCAGCCGCATCAAGATCGACCAGTCCTTCATCCGCGACATGCTGGTGCAGCCCGACTGCGCCGCGATCGTGAAGTCGGTGATCTCGCTGGCGCGCGATTTGCGCATCGGCGTGGTTGCCGAAGGCGTCGAGACCACCGACCAGCTCGAATATCTGCGCCAGTTCAGTTGCGACGAAGTGCAGGGCTATCTGATCAGCCGGCCAGTGTCGGCCGAGGACGTTCTGGCGCTGCTCGACCCGAAGAAGCTTCGGGCGATCCAGGCGGCGTAGGGAAACCTCCAATTTAGGAATAGGATGGTGGCCCAACGGCGGGCTGGCCATGGAAAATCTGACGCACTACCCTCTTTTGTTGTTCGCGGTTTCTTTCGTAGCGCTATCTGCCGTCGCAGTGGCGGGCTCCTGGTTGCGCCGGCGCAATCCTGACACCGACCACGAACACAACGAGCATCTCAATGTCATCCTTGGGGCCACCCTGACGCTGCTCGGCCTGATCATCGGCTTCAGTTTTTCCATGGCGATCAATCGCTATGACCAGCGCAAGCATTTCGAGGAGGCGGAAGCCAACGCGATCGGAACCGAAATGTTGCGCGCCGACTTGCTGCCATCCGCCAGTGCCGCAAACGTTCGCAAGATTCTTGCGGAATACACCCGCCTACGGATCGAGTTCTATCTCAACAAGGACGATGATCAGCGCAATCGGATCGACGAGCGGACGGCCCAGTTGCAGGCCGATCTCTGGTCTGCGGTCCGCACGTCGGCGTCGGCTCAGCCAACGCCGGTCGAGGCGCTGGCACTTGCCGGCATGAACGACGTGATCAATTCGCAAGGCTATACGCAGGCCGCATTCTGGAACCGGATCCCCATCGCCGCGTGGTATCTCATGGCGGTCATGGCGTTATGCTCCAACGCGCTAATGGGCTATCGATCGCGAAGCGCCAAAAGCGGGGCATGGCTGGTGTTCGTCCTGCCTTTGATCTTCTCCTTTGCCTTCCTCCTGATCGCCGACATCGATGCTCCGCGGCACGGCTTGATTGAGGTGCGGCCGCAGAACCTGGAAAGCCTGGCGAAGTCCATTGGTGGTTAAGTCCACGTCATCGGCGTCCACACATGACCCTGCCTGCGAAGTCCGGGTGGAGGCGGCGGATCGAAGCACTGGTGATGGTGCGGGGACTCTCGATCCGGAGGCCGCACCCTCACCCAGTCGTGATGCCCGACATGGATTGCAAACTTCGAAAAAAATCGCAGTCCGTCGTGAAACAGGCGGCGCGTTGGCGAACCGCCTGGGTTGGCATGGATCGCCTATTGGCAGAGATGCAGGAGACCGTCAGCACCCTTGAAGTAGGTGCCGGGCCGGCAGACGATGCCGTTGCGGGCAGCATACGTATTCCAGTTGCCGTGCCAGCCCATCTCGCCGGACGACATGGCGTAGGAATTGCCCCAGTTGCCAACGGTAGCGGCCGGCGCCACCGGCTGCCGATATGCCGTTCGCGGAGTTGATTGCCGATATCGATAGTTGCCGGTGGGGGTGCTCCCGGTTCCAAGACCCGTGCAGGTCGCGAATTCAGCTTGGCATAAGTCAGGATTGGAAAGGGCCGCCTGCGCCAGTGCACCAGAGCTGGACAGGGCTGATGCCGCAATCACGATTGCGCCGAGAACTTTTAGGTTTGTCATGGCTTGCTCCATTGCAACAAGCCCCCCTACCGATCGACCCTCGCTAAAGAGTCGCAGCATTGATCTAGATCAAACCTCCGCGTTGGTCCGGTTGTGGGCCCTTATCCGACCCGCCAGGGCGAACCGAATCTGACCGCTCCCGCGGGCGGACCTGTCGCATGAGTACACGCCTCTCAGACCGCATCCGCCCGCACCAACGTGTCCACGGTGATGGTACCGCGGGCGCGCGAGACGCAGGCGCAGATCTTCTGGTTGCTCTGCTTCTGGTGATCGCTGAAGAAGACGTCGCGATGGTCGATCTCGCCGTCGACCTCGACCACGTCGATGGCGCACAGGCCGCATTCGCCGCGCTTGCAATCGTACATCACGTCGTGGCCGCTCGCATTGAGCACATCCAGCATCGAGCGCTCGCGCGGGATTTCGAGCTCGACATTGGTATCCTTCAGGCGCACGCGAAACGTTTCGGTAGGCAGCGTCCCGCTGGAGCCGAAAGTCTCGTAGCGGAGATCGGGAAGCGGATGGCCGGCGCCGATCCAGGCGTGGCGTGCGGCATCCAGCATCCGCATCGGGCCGCAGAACAGCGTCAGTGCACCTTGCGGCAATGACGCGAACAGCGCATCGAGATCGAGCCGCTCGCCTTCGTCGCTGGCGTGAACGACCAGGCGATCGCCGAGCGCATCCGTGAGATCGTCGAGATAGGCCGCCTCAGAGCGCGAGCGCACCGCATAATGCAGCGTCACATTCGCGCCGCGGCGGGCCAGCGCCTGTGCGGCACCGAGGATCGGCGTGATGCCAATACCGCCGGCGATCAGGCAATAGTTTTCACGCGCCCAATCCACCGCAAGCAGCGAGGCGGGCTGCGTGATGTCGAGCCGCGCGCCTGGCTTGAGCTGCCACATGTAGCGCGAGCCGCCGCGGGAATCCTCGGCGCGACGCACCACGATCCGCAAGCCGCGCGGGGCTACCTCGCCGACCAGCGAATAGGACCGCGTCTCCGGCAGGCCGTCGATGGTCACGCTGACATTGATGTGGCTGCCGACCGGATAGGCGGCGCCGTCGAACTGATCCGGCAGGATCAGGAATTCGCGGATGCCCGGCGCGAGATCGCGCGTCGAGACGAGCGTCGCCGGTATCCAGGTTTCGATGAAGCGCATGGCACTCCCCTAGTCGGTTGCGGTCTTGATCAGCGCGAGCGCCGGCAAGAGGTCGAGATGGGTCCGGTTGCGCAGCGCGAGCCGCAAATTGCGCACTGCGAGCCGCGCGTGCTCGCGCATCACCGCTTCGGCGCGGGCGCCTTCGCGATTCTCGATCGCGTCGATCACGACGCGATGATGCTCCTGGCCGATGATCAGGATCTGCTGTGCCTCGGGCAATGCCGACTGCGCCATCACAAAACCGCTTGGCGAGGCGAACGGCAGCGCCGAGGCACGATCGATCTGCCGTATCAAAGGCGGGCTGCGCGACAATTCCGTCAGAAGCGCGTGGAAGCGCGCGTTCAGCGTGACATAGGACGAGAAGGCCTCGATCGAGATCGGCACCTGGCGCAGCAGCTCGTCGATCGCGGCAAGGCATTCCTTCAATGGCTCGAGCTCGCGCGCGGAGACGCCGCGCTCGGCGGCGAACCGGGCGGCCAGCCCCTCCAGCGTGCCGCGCAGCTCGATGGAATCGGAAATGTCGCGCTCGGAAAATGCCTTCACCATGAAGCCGCCGGAGGGGATCGCCTCCAGCAGGCCCTCCTCCTCCAGCCGCACCAGCGCCATGCGCACCGGCGTGCGCGAGGCGCCGGTGGTTTCCACCGCCTGCAGCTCGGAGATGCGCTCACCCGGGCGCAACGCCCCCGACAGGAGCTGGTCGCGCAACGCGAGCTGCGCCTTCACGGTCTGCGAGACGGAGCGGTCGACCTCGCGTTCGGCCATATCAGCTTACTCCGCAGCCTGGAGGTGCTGCGGCGGGTTTTCCTTCGCCACCATCCTGTCGATCAGCTTGCGCGTCCACATCGCGCCGGCGTCGATGTTGAGATTGTAGAAGATGCGATCGGGGTTCTCGTCCATCGCACGCTGCTGCGCTTCGAGGATCAGCTCGTCCTCGTGGAAGATGCCGGAGACACCCTCGCGGATCTCGGTGGTGATGCGCTGCTCGCCGAGCTGATAGTTGCGCACGAAGGCCCAGAAATAGTGGCAGGTCTTCTCGGTCTCCGGCGTGATGGTGTTGAGCACGAAGCCGTTGACGCCCTGCGAGCGGTCGCCTTCCGGCGCGCCGGTGCCTGTCGGCGCCACGCCGACGTCGATCGCGATGGTGCACGGCGCTTCGAACCGGATGATCTGCCAGCGGTCGACGAGGCCGGGCTTGCCGAGTTGCTTGGCCCAGAACGGCGGCGCCTCGATGCCGCGCATCCAGCGCGTCACCGTCACCGTCTTCTCGCCATGGGTGACGTCGAACGGCGCTTCGGCGACCGCGTCGTTCCCGATCGAGGAGCCGTGCACGAAGGTTTCGTGGGTGAGGTCCATGAGATTGTCGAGCACGAGGCGGTAGTCGCAATTGACGTGGATGGTCTTGCCATCGCCGGCCCAGGCCGGATCGTGATTCCAGTGCATGTCAGGGACGAGCGCGGGATCGGCGAGCGCAGGGTCGCCCATCCAGAGCCAGATGTAGCGATGACGTTCGACCACGGGATAGGCGCGCACGCAGGCCGACGGATTGATGGTCTCCTGCGAGGGCATGAAGGTGCAGCGTCCCTGCGAATTGTACTTCAGGCCGTGATAGCCGCAGACGACGGTGTCGCCTTCGAGCCGGCCCTTGGACAGCGGCACCAGGCGGTGCCAGCAGGCATCCTCCAGCGCGGCCACCGAGCCATCGGCCTTGCGGTACATCACGACATGCTTGCCACAGATCGTCCGCGGCAAGAGCGCCGGCTTGACGTCAGCGTCCCAGGCGGCGGCGTACCAGGCGTTCATCGGGAAGGGTTTTGTCACCGGCGATCTCCCAAGGCTTATGTATGCGTTATGTATACAATAGCAGCGGGATAGAATCGTTCAAGGTCGAAAGACGTGTATTATAATACCTATATGTGATCTAATGTATACAAACCTAACCGCAGGTCATTCCCCGCGAAGGCGGGGAATCCAGTACGCCGCGGCAGACATTGGGTTCACACAAGCAGGGCCGCGGAGTACTGGATCACCCGCTTTCGCGGGTGATGACAGCTCAGGATACGGCTAGCCCTCCCCGAGCCCTCCCTTGCAGGACCAGTCTGAGAAGAGGCGCTTGCCTCGACGCCTTACGCCCCGAAAACCCTCGCCAGCCCGGCCTGGGCCTCTTCCTGAATCCGCTTCAGATGCTCGGTGCTCCGAAAACTCTCGGCGTAGATCTTGTAGACATCCTCCGTCCCGGAGGGCCTTGCGGCAAACCAGCCGAAATCGGTTTCGACCTTGATGCCACCGAACGGCTGGCCGTTGCCCGGCGCCTTGCTCAGGGTTGAGCGAACCGGATCGCCGGCGAGATCCTTCAGGCCGAGCTGCTCGGGCGTGACGGATTTCAGGATGTTCTTCTGCGGCGTCGTGGCCGCGACGTCGATGCGCGCGTAGTGGGGCACGCCGAGCTCGGCGGTGAGATCATTGAAGAACTGGCTGGGATCGCGGCCGGTCTTCGCCATGATCTCGGCTGCGAGCAGGCCGAGGATGATGCCGTCCTTGTCGGTGGTCCACACCGTGCCGTCGCGGCGCAGGAACGAGGCCCCTGCACTCTCCTCGCCGCCGAAACCGAAGCTGCCGCTGACGAGTCCGTCGACGAACCATTTGAAGCCGACCGGCGTCTCGACCAGCTTGCGGCCGAGCTTCTTGGCGACGCGGTCGATGATCGAGCTCGACACCACGGTCTTGCCGATCGCGGCATCCTTGCCCCAGTCCGGGCGGTGCGCGAACAGATAGGCGATCGCGGTCGCAAGATAATGGTTCGGATTCATCAATCCGTTGCTCCGCGTCACGATGCCGTGGCGGTCGGCATCGGTGTCGTTGGCAAAGGCGACGTCGAAGCGGTCGCGCATCGCGATCAGGCTCGCCATCGCGTAAGGCGAAGAGCAATCCATGCGGATCTTGCCGTCCCAGTCCACCGTCATGAAACGGAAGGTCGGGTCGATCGCCTCGTTCACGACGGTGGCCTTCAGGCCGTAACGCTCGATGATCGGATGCCAGTAATGCACGGCGGCGCCGCCGAGCGGATCGATGCCGATATTGATGCCGGCGGATTTGACGAGATCGAGATCGACGACATTGCCGAGATCGGCGACGTAGGGCGTGATGAAGTCGTAGGCGTGGACGTTCGATGATTTGCGTGCCTTGGCATAATCGATGCGCTTCACATCCTTCAGGCCGTCGGCGAGATAGGCATTGGCGCGCTTCTCGATCACGGAGGTCGCATCGGTGTCGGCCGGCCCGCCATGCGGCGGATTGTATTTGTAGCCGCCGTCTTCGGGGGGATTGTGCGAGGGCGTCACGACGACGCCGTCCGCAAGGCCGCTACTGCGGCCCTTGTTGTAGGTCAGGATCGCGTGCGAGATCACCGGCGTCGGCGTGTAGCCGCCGTCCTTGTCGATCATGATGTCGACGCCGTTGGCCGCGAACACCTCGATGGCGCTGACCAGCGCCGGCTCGGCCAGCGCATGGGTGTCGATGCCGATGAAGAGCGGGCCGGTCAGGCCCTTTTCCCGCCGGTAGTCGCAAATTGCCTGCGTGGTCGCGAGGATGTGGCCCTCGTTGAAGCTGTTCTTGAACGAGGTGCCGCGATGGCCGGAGGTGCCGAACGCCACCCGCTGCGCGGGATCGCCGACATCGGGCTTGCCGGCGAAATAGGCCGTCACCAGCCGCGGAACGTTGGTGAGCGCGTCCGGCGAGACAAGCTTGCCCGCCGCGGGATGAACATCAGCCACTGAAATATCCTCGTCCTGTCGTCCAGAGATTGCGGAGCAGCATAGCATCGGGCAGCCCCCCGCCAAGAGCACAACACGCGCGACGGGCTGGCCGTTCCTGAGATCATGCTATGGTCTTTCAGATCGGGGCTTTTTCGAGTCGGGGCATGACGTTGTTTCACAGGCTCTTGGTTCTTCTGATGGCCTGGCTTGCGACGGCCGGCATCGCGCCCAATGCGATGGCCGCGGAGTTCTACACGGAAGACCTGCGCATTCCGATGACGGAGGCCGGGCCGCAGGGGCTGGAGGCCTTTCTGGTCCGGCCGGCCGGAACGAAGCGCTATCCGCTCGCGCTGCTCAGCCACGGCTCGCCGCGCAAGTTCGAGGACCGCGCGACCATGTCGGCGCATAAATATTATGGCATCGCGCTGGAATACGCCCGGCGCGGTTTTGCCGCGCTGATCGTGATGCGGCGCGGCTATGGCACCTCGCCCGGCGGGCGCGTCGACAGCGTCGGTGGTTGCGCGAATGCCGCCTATCTGCCGGCGGCGGCGGTCGCTGTCGCGGACTTGCGCGCGGCGATCGACGCCATGGGACGCAGGGCCGACGTCACGACATCGGGCATGATCGCGGCCGGCCATTCCGCCGGCGGGCTCGCCACCGTCGCCCTGACCGCGCAGGCGCCCGCAGGTCTCGTCGCCGCGATCAGCTTTGCCGGCGGCCGCGGCTCGCGGGATGACGACGACGTCTGCAATGAGGATGGGCTGGCGCAGGCATTTGCCACCTTCGGCAAGACGTCACGCGTGCCGATGCTGTGGGTCTATGCGAGCAACGATTCATTCTTCGGTCCCGATCTCGCGCGCCGCCTCTATGGCGGATTTCGCGGCAACGGCGGTAACGCGAAATTCATCGCGGCGCCGCCCTACGGCGACGACGGCCACTATCTCTATTCGGTGGTGGGCCGGCCGCAATGGACGCCGTATCTCGACGCCTTCCTGCGCGAGCGCGGGCTCGGCCACGACATGTTGAGCCCGCCCGATCCACTGCCGCCGCCGAGCCAGCTCAACGAGGCCGCGCGCGCCGAATTCTCGCGCTATCTCGCCAGCACCATGCCGCACAAGGCTTTTGCGGTGTCGCCGAACGGCGGTTACGGCTGGCGCTCGGGGCGCACCACGGTCGACGACGCCCGGCGCGACTCGCTTGGCGCCTGCATGAAATGGTCGCCGACCTGCACGCTGTATGCGGTCGATGACCGGCTGGCCGGGGCCGCGCAAAGGGCATCGACGGACCATAGCGCCCGCGCGCGATAGGCGCGAGGGCGATCGGATCTTCGAACGATGGGGCTAGAGCCGTTCGCTGAGCGCGAGCTTGTAGCCGACGCCGGTGACGGTCGCGATCACGGGCGTGCCGCTGCCGACGAGCTTGCGGCGCAGCCGCGCCACCAGCGCATCGACCGTGCGGATGTCGACCTCGGCCTGGCGGTTGCTGACGACCTCGATCAGATAGTCGCGGCTGAGCGGCCGGCCGTCGGCGCCGACCAGCGCCGCCAGCAGATCGAACTCGGCGCGCGTCAAAGCCACCGGCTTGCCGTCGCTGCCGAGCAGCTCGCGCCGCGTCAGGTCGATGATCCAGTCGCCGAAGGCGATCGAATTGTGGTTGCGCGCCGCCTTGCGGTCGATCGAGCGCCGCCGCAGCACGCTGCGCGCGCGCGCGAGCAGGTCGCGCAGATTGATCGGCTTGGTCACGTAATGGTCGCCGGCGATCTCGAGGCCGAGGATGCGATCGACGTCGGTGTCGCGGCGCGTCACGAAGATGATGCCCGCATTGCTGGTCGCCTGGATCTCCTTGGCGAGCTCGAAGCCGTCGCCATCTGGCAACTGCACGTCGAGAAAAACGAGATCGGTGCGCGAGCGCAGCGCCTGGCGGCATTCCGCGCAGGAGCCGGCGCCGACCACGTCGAAATTGTTCTCGTTGAAATAGCCGACCAGCATCGTCCGCGTCACGGGATCGTCTTCGACGACGATCAGCCGCTCGCGGCCGGCAGGCCTTGCTTCCTGACGCGCGGAATCAGACACGTTGTTGGATATCCTGTGTGCTTGCGGGCCGGCTTGAAAACCCAAGTCGTCGCGCAGCGCACCGTCATGTGAACGTACATTCACGACTTATTCGAGCCCCCGAAATTGCCTGCCGGATACTAGGCGTGTTGTGCAGCCCGAACAATATTGGTCATGATCTTGGCACATTAAGTATGAATTGGCCCACAATTCTCATCGCGCGCATCATCATGCTGGCGTGGTCCGGGCGAGCGCCGGCCGGGCCCCTCGGCACCCCCGATCCCGCACATTCGGTTCCGGACTCAACCGCTGGTTAACGTAAAGAGAGTCTTCGGCTACGGAAAATCCGGCCGTGCCTCTATGGTCCCGATTGCAAATGCGAAACCACGGAGCAGGCGCGATGCATGGGCAGGCCCGGTTGGCTGCCGGACGAACCGACCAGGGCGTAACGCCCTTCGGCCGCTCGCACACGCTCGACGTGCTGCGCGGCCTCGCCATCGTCGGCGTGATGGCGATCCACGTTTCGCAATCCTTTCCGTCAAATATCCACGCCGTCGACTACGCCTTCATGTGCGGCTGGACCGGCGTCAACGTGTTCTACTTCGTCAGCGCCATGACGATGTGCCTGATGTGGACGCAGCGCACCGAAACCAGCCCGACGCGCAAATTCTACATCCGGCGCTTCCTGCGCATCGCGCCGCTGTTCTGGCTCGCGATCCCGGTCTACCTCCTCCTCAACGGTACGGGTCCGAGCTACAACGCGCCCAACGGCATCGGGCCGCTGCAGGTGATCCTGACGGCGACGTTCCTGCACGGCTTCTGGCCGGACAGCATCAACAGCGTCGTGCCGGGCGACTGGTCGATCGCGGCGGAGATGATTTTCTATCTCGTCTTCCCGTTCGTGATCACGGCGTTCGGGTCGCGACGCCATCTCTATCTCGCGCTCGCGATCGTGCTGCATCTCGTCAATGTCTGCCTGTTCAAGCCGTTCGCCTTCGCGCTGTTCTCGGCCTATTACGGACCCGGCCACGAGACCTTCGTCTGGAATGCGCTGCACCTCAGCTTCCTGAACCAGTTGCCTGTCTTCCTCGTGGGATGCGCGCTGTTCTTCTCGCTGCGCGACGGCTTTGCGAAGTCGGACGCCGCGATCTTCGCGGTCTTCATCGCGCTGTCCTTCATCGCCGACCGCGCGACCGGTTCGCACGAATTCAACTATCTGATGATCAACCTCGTGCTCGGCGCGCTGGTTGCCGGCTGCATCAAGCTTGCGATCCGCTTCCAGCCGATCGAGGCGCTCGGCCGCAATTCCTACTCGATGTATTTGTCGCACTTCGCGGTGATCTACGGCCTGCGCCAGGTCTGGCCGCTGGCGGACGGGCTGGTCTCGCTGCTGATCGCCTATGCCGTCACCGCCGCGCTCAGCTACCTCGTCGCGCGCGCGACGTGGCATCTGATCGAACGGCATGCGCAGGACCTCGCGCATCGCCTGACGTCGGCGGGATCGGGCCGTTCGACCATCCGGCCGACCGTCGCCGCCACGGCGACGAGCATGCATTAAGGCCCTGCTGCCGCAGCCTGACCCTGACGCGGCTTGCCTAGCCCGGGCCTTCGAATCTACTCTACGCGCCGAAATCTGCACGCTGGAGTAGGCCCATGGAAGTCATCCTGCTCGGCACAGGCGGCCCGCGTCCGGACCCGCGCCGCATGGCGACGACCACGCTGATCAGGCTCGGCGAGGAGAACATCCTGTTCGACGCCGGCCGCGGCGTCACGGTGCAGCTGAGCAAGGCCGGCGTACCGCTCAGCGCCATCAACACCGTCTTTCT
The DNA here is from genome assembly GCF_024199795.1 of Bradyrhizobium sp. CCGB01. Taxonomy (NCBI): domain Bacteria; kingdom Pseudomonadati; phylum Pseudomonadota; class Alphaproteobacteria; order Hyphomicrobiales; family Nitrobacteraceae; genus Bradyrhizobium; species Bradyrhizobium sp. CCGB01. The sequence goes on along the minus strand of NZ_JANADK010000001.1, from coordinate 2,298,574 downwards.
CACCCATCACCACTTCGACCACATCGGCGACCTCTACGATGTAATGCTGAATTCTTGGATGTATGGGCGCAAGGACGAGCTGCGCATCTATGGGCCGCCCGATACCGAGCGGCTCGTCAACACGCTGGTCACGCAGGTCTACGACAAGGACATCGCCTGGCGCGATCAGGGCGAGCCGACTTTTGGCGGCTGGAAGCCGGTGGCGGCGACGGACATCATTCCCGGCCCCGTTCTCGACACCGGCCGCTGGAAGATCAGCGCCGAGCTCGTCTCGCATGGTGACGGCCTCGACATGTCGCCGGCGTTCCTCGCACGCTGGATGTGTCTCGGCTACCGCTTCGAAGCGGAAGGCAAGGTCATTGCGATCTCCGGCGACACGGTCCCCTGCCCCGGTCTCGAGCGGCTGGCTGAGGGAGCCGACCTGCTGGTCCAGGTCTGCTTCCTCGCAACCCCGGAGATCAACAACGACCACTTCCGCCGGCTGGCGAAATACACGATCGCCTGCGGCGACACCGTCGGCAAGGTCGCGGCCAAGGCGGGCGTCAAGAAGCTCGCGCTGACCCATCACCGCCCCCGCACCGACGATAACATGCTCAATGCGCTGCTCGCGGATGTCAGGCAGGACTATTCGGGTCCCGTCGTGCTCGGCGAGGACCTCACGCGGATCGAGGTGTGAGAGCCGCGGAGGCCGGCCTCAGGACGACCCGACCTCGATCCGGTACGACAACTGCTCCTCCGCACCAGGTGCGATGTGCATCAGGCCCGGCTTGTCGCTGAATTCGCCGTCGAAGCCGGCGGGACTGGCATAGCCGCGCCAGGGCTCGATGCACAGAAACGGCGCGCCCGACGGCTTCGACCAGACACCGAGCTCGCGAAAGCCGCGCCATGACATCTTCAGCCAAGCTCCGGTGCCCTGCGTAGCGGCGTAACGCGCGGAACGGCTCTCGACTTTGTCGAAGATGATCGCGTCGTCGGCGAAGAGGCGTTCGGTCAAGGGCAACACCGTGCCGTTAACGGGACTTGGCTCCGCTGCCGCGCGCAGCAAGCCGCCGTCGAGACGGCGGACGGGAGACGGCTCTGCGTTCGCGAAGGTCAGCGCGTAGCTCTCCTTCGCCATTTCAGGCTGAAGCGGCCAGTTGAAAGCGGGATGGCCGCCGAGCGAGGCCGGCAATGTCTCGTTGCCGGTATTGGCGATCGTGAGCGAGAGATCGAGACCGGATTCATCGATCGTATAGGCAGCCGTCAGCCGGAATGCGAACGGATAGAGCGCCCGCGTTGCTTCGCTGTCTTCGAGCACCAGCGTGCAGCGGCTCGCGTCCCGCGCGCCCCACGCAAAGCGGCTGTCACGCGCAAAGCCGTGCTGGGTCATCCGATACGTCTTGCCCCGGTGCCGCAGCTCGTCATTGGCGAGACGCCCGACGATCGGAAACAACAGCGGTGCGTGGCGCGGCCAGGCCGGCCCCGCCTGCCAGACGAATTCGACGCCGCCGCCGTCCTTCAGCGAGCACAGCTCGGCGCCATGCGCCTTGATGGTCGCGGCGAGCCCGCCGCTCCGGATCGTGTGCGTGTCGTCGGTCATGACAATCTCCATGGCGGCAGCCGCGACCGGATCATATCGCATCAGAAACGATTTCGCTCGCCTCGCGATGAGACGGGCGAAGATCAGCTCGTCGCTGGCGCGGCGCTAGGCCTGGGACGACCGCCCGACGCTCTCATAGACGAAGCCGGCGGCTTCCATGTCTTCGGGACGGTAGATGTTGCGGAGGTCGACGACGATGGGCTGCGTCATGGTCGTCTTCAGCCGGTCAAGATCGAGCGCGCGGAACTGCACCCATTCGGTGACGATGACGAGCGCATCGGCACCTTCAGCGCAGGAATAGGCGTCCTCGCAATAAATGATGTTCGGCAGCTCGCCCTTGGCCTGCTCCATGCCGACGGGATCGAAGGCCTTGACCGTCGCGCCCATGTCGATCAGGCCGGTGACGAGCGGGATCGACGGCGCATCGCGCATGTCGTCGGTGTCGGGCTTGAAGGTGAGGCCGAGCACGGCGATGGTCTTGCCGCGCAAGCTACCGCCGAGCGCCTGGCCGACCTTGCGCGCCATCGCGCGCTTGCGGTTCTCGTTGACCGCCAGCACGGATTCGACGATGCGCAGCGAGACGTCGTAGTCCTGCGCGATCTTGATCAGCGCCTTGGTGTCCTTCGGGAAGCACGAGCCGCCGAAGCCCGGACCGGCATGCAGGAACTTGGTGCCGATGCGGTTGTCGAGGCCAATGCCGCGCGCGACCTCCTGGACGTTGGCGCCGACCTTTTCGGAGAGATCCGCGATCTCGTTGATGAAGGTGATCTTGGTCGCGAGGAACGCGTTCGCGGCGTATTTGATCATCTCGGCAGTGCGGCGCGCGGTGAACATCAGCGGTGCCTGGTTCAGCGACAGCGGGCGATAGACGTCGCCCATCACCTTGCGGCCGCGCTCGTCGGAGGTGCCGACCACGATGCGATCGGGATATTTGAAGTCGCGGATCGCCGCGCCCTCGCGCAGGAATTCGGGGTTCGAGGCGACGACGACATCGGCCGACGGATTGGCCTCGCGGATGATGCGCTCGACCTCGTCGCCGGTGCCGACCGGGACGGTCGACTTGGTCACGACCACGGTGAAGCCCGACAGCGACTGCGCGATCTCTTTCGCGGCGGCGTAGACATAGGACAGGTCGGCGTGGCCGTCACCGCGGCGCGACGGCGTGCCGACCGCGATGAAGACGGCGTCGGCGTCCGCGACCGGCTTCGACAGGTCGGTGGTGAAGTCGAGCCGCTTCGCCTTCACATTGGTCGCGACCAGCTCGTCGAGGCCGGGCTCGTAGATCGGGATCTCGCCGCGATGGAGCGCTGCGATCTTCTTCTCGTCCTTGTCGACGCAGGTGACGTCGTGACCGAAATCCGCAAAGCAGGCTCCGGACACCAGTCCCACATAGCCCGTTCCGATCATCGCGATTCGCATGAAAAACTCTTTCCGTTGAAGACGGATGTTCCACCGAACACCCTAGACCATTTCTCTATCCGGCCGCACGCCCAACATTAGGGCAGGTTGCGTCGCGTACCGAATAAACCTTAACCGCCGCGCGTGACAGGCGTTGCGGATGACTCCTGAAATACGCGACATGCAGTGGCTGCATTCTACGTATGCGACAGGTACGCTTCGTAAGCGCGCTTCAAGCCGTCCTCGAGCGAGGTCGTGGCGCGCCAGCCGAGCTTTGTGAGGCGGCTGACGTCGAGCAGCTTGCGCGGCGTGCCGTCGGGGCGCGAGGTGTCGAAGCCGATCTCGCCGCGGTAGCCGACGATGTCAGCCACGACACGCGCGAACTCGGCGATGGTGATGTCCTCGCCGGTGCCGATGTTGACGAGGCCGGCGCCGGAATAGGTCTTCATCAGGTGTACGCAGGCATCCGCCATGTCGTCGACATAGAGGAACTCGCGCCGCGGCGTGCCGGTGCCCCACACCGCGACACGCTGCGCGCCCGCGACCTTCGCCTCGTGGAAGCGGCGGATCAGCGCGGCGACGACGTGGCTCAGTTCCGGATGATAATTGTCGCCGGGGCCATAGAGATTGGTCGGCATCACGCTGATGAAGTCGCTGCCATACTGGCTGCGATAGGCCTCCGCCATCTTGATGCCGGCGATCTTGGCAATGGCATAAGGCTCGTTGGTCGGCTCCAGCGGGCCGGTCAGCACCGAATCCTCGCGCAGCGGCTGCGGCGCCAGTTTTGGATAGATGCAGGACGAGCCCAGGAACATCAGCTTCTCGGCGCCGTTCCGATGCGCCGCCTGGATCACGTTCGCCGCGATCGCGATGTTGTCGTAGATGAACTCGGCGCGCAGCGTGTCGTTGGCGACGATGCCGCCGACCTTGGCGGCGGCGAGGAAGATCACCTGCGGCCGCGTTGTCGCGAACCAGTCGAACACGGCGGCCTGGTTGCACAGATCGAGCTCGCGCCGGTCGACCGTGACGAGCTGCACGTCCTCCCGCGCCAGCCGACGCGCAATCGCGCTGCCGACCATGCCGCGATGGCCGGCGACGTAGACGGTCTTGCCGCTCAGCTCAAACGCTGCGCTTGCCACGGCCGGCGTCCCGTTTTGCCTCCGCCAGATCGCTGGCCATCATCTCCGCGACGAGCTCGGCAAAGCTGCGCTTCGGCTTCCAGCCGAGCTTGTCCCGCGCCTTGCTGGCATCGCCGACGAGGAGATCGACCTCGGTCGGACGGAAATAGGTCGGATCGATCCTCACCACCGTCTTGCCGCTCTTCGCATCGACGCCGGTCTCCTCGACGCCCATCCCGCGCCATTCGATGCGGCGGCCGACATGCGCAAAGGACAGCTCGACCATCTCGCGTACCGAGCGCATCTCGCCGGTGGCGAGCACGAAGTCGTCGGGCGTGTCGGCCTGGAGGATCATGTGCATGCCCTCGACATAGTCGCGCGCATGGCCCCAGTCGCGCTTGGCCGAGAGATTGCCGAGATAAAGCGTGTCCTCGAGCCCGACCTCGATGCGCGCGACGCCGCGCGTGATCTTGCGGGTGACGAAGGTCTCGCCGCGGATCGGGCTCTCATGGTTGAACAGGATGCCGTTGCTTGCGAACATGCCGTAGGCCTCGCGGTAGTTCACCGTGATCCAGTAGCCGTAGAGCTTTGCGACGCCGTAGGGCGAGCGCGGATAGAACGGCGTGGTCTCCTTCTGCGGGATCTCCTGCACGAGGCCGTAGAGCTCGGAGGTCGAGGCCTGGTAGAACCGCGTCTCTTTCTCCATGCCGAGGATGCGGATCGCTTCCAGGAGGCGCAGCACGCCGATGGCGTCGGCATTGGCGGTGTATTCCGGGCTCTCGAAGCTGACGGCGACGTGGCTCTGGGCCGCCAGATTGTAGATCTCGGTCGGCCGGATCTGCTGCACCAGGCGGATCAAATTGGTCGAGTCCGTCATGTCGCCATAGTGCATCAGGAACGGCACGTTGCCGACATGCGGGTCCTGGTAGAGATGGTCGACCCGCGCGGTGTTGAACGAGGACGAGCGCCGCTTGATGCCGTGCACGACATAGCCGAGCGACAGCAGATATTCGGCGAGATAGGCGCCGTCCTGACCGGTAACGCCGGTGATGAGAGCGATCCGCTCAGCCATGATCCGCTCAGCTTTGGGCCTGCGCCTGGTTCCGGGTCAAAGAGATTCAGAGGACGGGATAACCACCGTTCGCGCCCGCTGACAAGGTCGCCGGCGGCCAAAAGCGCAAGAACCGGCACAAGAACCGGCGTTCCCGACCGGCGCGCGGTGCCGCCGATCGCAGGATCAGACGCCGTGGTACTCTCGATACCATTCGACGAAGCGGCCAAGGCCGTCCGCGATTGACGTCGACGGCGAGAAACCGACATCGCGCTGGAGCGCCGAAATATCGGCGCGCGTCTCCAGGACGTCGCCGGCCTGCATCGGCAGCAGCTTGCGGATCGCGGGCTTGCCGATGATCTTCTCGAGCGTCTCGACGAACTCGATCAGGTTGACCGACCTGTTGTTGCCGATGTTGTAGACGCGATACGGCGCATAGCTCGTCGAGTTTTCCGGCTGCTCGGCCTTCCACGCGGGATTCCGCGTCGCGGGCCGATCGAGCGTGCGGATCACGCCTTCGACGATGTCGTCGACATAGGTGAAGTCGCGCCACATGTCGCCATTATTGAAAATCTTGATCGGCTCATTCGCGAAGATCGCACGCGTGAACAGATAGGCGGCCATGTCGGGCCGGCCCCACGGGCCGTAGACGGTGAAGAAGCGAAGCCCGGTCACCGGCAGCTTGTGAACATGCGCGAACGTATGCGCCATCAGTTCGTTGGCCTTCTTGCTCGCGGCATAAAGGCTGACCGGATGGTTCACCGAGTGCTCGGTCGAATACGGCAAGGTGCGGTTGGCGCCATACACCGAGCTCGACGAGGCGTAGACCAGATGCGCCAGGCCATGGCGCCGGCCGGCTTCGAGCACGGTGACAAAGCCGTCACAATTGGCGCGGATGCTGGTGATGGGATCGTCGATCGACGCGCGCACGCCGGGCTGCGCTGCCAGATGCACGACGCGATCGGGCGAGACCTCGTCGAAGACGCGCGTCACGGCGTCGAAATCCGAGAGATCGATCTCGTAGAATTTGAACCCTGGATGGTGCTCGAGCGTTGCGAGACGCGCACGCTTCAGCGCGGGATCGTAATACGGAGTGAATGCGTCGATGCCAACGACCTGCTCGCCACGTGCCAACAGTCGTTCACAAACATGCATTCCGATAAAGCCGGCAGCGCCGGTCACGATCACTGGCCGCAAAGTTGTCATCTCGTTCATTCCGCGAAGCATTGCCAGACCAGGACATGAGAGGCAAGGTTTGGACAGTCACGACAATCATCAAATCACTCGGCCCATGTAAGCGCATCGAAATGTGTAGGAAACATGATGGCGTCATGCATCACCGCATGCTATCCGCCTGCGAGGATGCTCTGACGATAGCGCCCACTTGTGCTACACGTCATCGAACGCATATTCGGCGCGATGCCCAGTCTTGAGGCATTGTTCGCGCAACAGACACGCAACATCCCGCAAAGAAAAAGATCGACTTTGAAACTCTCCATCAACGGCAGGTTTTTGTCACAATCGCTAACGGGCGTGCAGCGCTACGCAGCCGAGATCGTCAAGGCGATGGACCGCTTGCTCGCGAGCGGAGAGGCTCCACAGCAACTGCTGGATGCAGAGTGGCAGATCCTGGCGCCGCCGAATGCGCAGACGCTTCCCGGTCTTCGCCGCATCACCATCAAGCAGGTCGGCTCATTGCAGGGGCACGCGTGGGACCAGATCGATCTGGCGCGCGCCGCGGCCGGCACGCGCCTCGTCAGCCTCGCCAATTCCGGTCCGGTTCTCCACCGCGACCATCTCGTCGTGATTCACGACGCGCAGGTTTTCCGGCGGCCGGACTTCTTCAGCTGGCGCTACCTCGCTTTGCATCGGACGCTCGGCCATCTGCTGGCGCGCACGGCAACGATCGCAACAGTTTCCGCGTTTTCGCGCAACGAACTTGCCGAGGTGCTGTCGCTGGATCCCGCCTCGATTCCCGTCATTGCCAACAGCGCAGAACATTTCGCGACCGTCGCGCCCGACTTTTCGATCATCGACAAGCTGCATCTCGCGCCCCATCAGTTCTTCCTTTTCGTCGGCTCGATGACGAAGAACAAGAATGTCGAGACCGCCATTCGTGCCGCCGAGCGGCTTGGCCGCGCCGAGTTTCCTCTGGTCGTGGTCGGAGGCGACAACAGCAAGGTGTTTGGTGGCGCTGCCGCGGAATCGAGGGCCGGCGTTGTCATCGCCGGGCGCCTGAAGGACGAGGAGATCGCGGCGCTGTTCTCCCGGGCCGCGGCGTTCGTGTTCCCGAGCCTTTACGAGGGATTCGGCGTGCCTCCTCTGGAGGCGATGTTCTTCGCCTGCCCGGTCATCGCGAGTTCCGCCGACGCCGTGCGCGAGACCTGCGACGATGCCGCCGTCTATTTCGATCCGCTCGACGCGGACGAGCTGTCGGCACGGATGCGCGAAAGAATCGCACTCGGCAGGATTTCGCCGGCGGAACAGGAGAAGCAGCGGCAGCGCCTGACGACATATTCCTGGGCCAAGTCCGCCGCAGCGATGCTCGAGTTCCTCGCCAAACCGGCGCCGCACACCGCACCCGGTCGCCCGAAACCATGATGCGGCCCAATTATTGCTGCCCAGGAGCGTTAGACGTGCGCCTGCAAGTTCCGGCGTCTTCAAGACAAGGAAGGAATGACCGTTGTCCAGCGGCCTGAAAATTCTGCATGTCGCCGAAACGGTCCGTGGCGGCATCGCGACCTACCTCAACGAGCTGCATCCGCATCAGAGCGCGAGCTTCGGCCGCGGGAACGTCAACTATGTCGTTCCCTCCGACCATCGCGGCGACCTGGTGAATATCGAGGACGACGCCGTCACCACGTTTCCGCGCGACGGCCGCAACGCGGTCGGCCTGTTTCGCATGCTGTTTGCGACCATGCGCGCGGTCCGGCAGCTTCAGCCCGACATCATCCATCTGCACTCGTCCTTCGCCGGGCTCGTGGTGCGCCCGGTGCTCTGGCTCACCTATCGGCGCTCGCGCATCGTCTATTGCCCGCACGGCTGGGCCTTCGGCCGCGAGACCGGCCGCCTCAGCCGCGAGGTCACGAAATTCACCGAGCTCGTGCTGTCGAAATTCACCCACCGCATCGTCTGCATCTCGGAAAGCGAGCAGGCCGATGCCAGGCAGGTCGGAATCGCGGCAAAGCGCCTCGCTCTTGTGCACAACGGGATTTCCAAGCAGCGCCCCGCGCTCGACAAGGGCGCGGCGCCGTGGCGGTCGGACAAGATCAAGGTCCTCTTCATCGGACGCCTCGACCGTCAAAAGGGCTACGATCTCCTGATCGAGGCGGCGCGCGCGCTCGGAGACAAGCTCGACGTGCGCCTCATCGGCGCCTCGGTCGTCAGCAAATTCCGCAGGAGCGACCTGCCCGCCAACGTCTCGTTTCTGGGCTGGATGAACCGCAACCAGATCGAGGCCGAACTCGACCAGGCCGACATGGTCGCCATACCCTCGCGCTGGGAGGCGTTTGGCCTGGTCGCGATCGAGGCGATGCGGGCGGCCAAGCCGATCATTGCCTTCCGCATCGGCGCCCTGCCGGAGATCGTCGAAGACAATGCGACGGGCGTGCTGTGCGACGAAGTCTCGGCCGAAAAGCTGGTTGAAGGTTTTCAGCGCGCAACCAGGCTGGACCTGGCTACGGTCGGCCGTGCCGGATATGAGCGCTTTGCCCGCCTCTACGACATCGAGCAGACCCACCGCACCCTCAGCCAGGTCTATGCCGACGTCCTGCATGTGCGGACGAGCGAATCCGGGCAGCAGGCGAAACTGCAGTCCGACATCCCGAACAATGTGCGATCGTAGCGATCGGCCGATCAGGCCATCCGCCGGGCATCGCCCTGCGCAAACTCGCCGTCATTCACGCGGTTGTCGGAGAAGGACCAAGCGATTGCGAACATGACCACCATCGCGCAAGTGAGAAAGCCGGCCGCAAACAGCAGTGATCCGGTGTGCAACATCGTCTTCGCCTTCCCTTTTGTTTGACCGACCACTAGCCGGATCGGGATTAGGAAGACCTTACGGACACCAGCGTGACGCCAGCTTCCAAATCTAAGCGTTAACGGAGGTGGAATCCCCTCGCAGAAATATTGGTCGAACGATCCGGCGAGACCACAGCCCGAACGCCACGTCCGTCGCAAGACGACGAAACCACAACGCAGGGTTAGCTCACGCTCGAATCCAACACTTGAAGTTTATCGCGATATCATCACGCGGCGACGCCGTCGCATGTGCAGCTTCATCGCCGCGCGCGGCTGACGCGAGATATCGCAGCCTCATTCGTGACATCGATCTGACACGCGCATGTCTAGTTTGCGAACTGCATAGAAAAAAGATACTCCGCACAAAAATTGGACAGTAATTCGCGCGTATATCGCGGTTCACAAGTTGCAATAAGGTCACAGGCATAAGTGCTTTACCATAAAGTCGAAGACGTAGCAGTGACTCCGCAGCACGGGATTTGTACGGTGATTCCGATTTTAGACGAGTACGAGGGAATGCCGGTGGCTAAGACCGAACGTTTTGATTTCGATTTCGGTATTAGCCGAATCCTTGCCGTTGCTGCGATCAGCGTCTCCTTGACGGGTTGCGGTAGCTTCATTCCATTAGACGCTCCTGATGCCGTCGCAACGCAAACAAATGCCGCGCTCATCACCGAGCCGACCGCGCCGCTTGCCTATGCCCTGATGCCGGTCAATCCGGCGATCCTGCAGGCGACCAACGCGTTCACGGACTCCTCCGGAATGGTGTTCTCCCGCCTCCCCGGCGGCAACTATCGCGACGTCACGATCGGCATCGGCGATATCGTCACCGTGACCGTCTACGAAGCGCAGGCGGGCGGCCTGTTCATTCCGCGCGAAGCCGGCGTGCGTCCGGGCAACTTCGTGGACATTCCGCGACAGCAGGTCGACCAGTCCGGCAACATCAACATCCCCTACGCCGGATCGATCAAGGTCGCAGGGCTGACGCCGCGCGCCGTTTCGAACATCATCCGCGAGCGTCTCAAGGACCGCGCCATCGATCCGCAGGCCGTCGTGAGCGTCGCCGAACAGCGCGGCAACCAGATCAGCGTGCTCGGCGAAGTCAACTCGCCGCTCCGCTTCCCGGTCGATCCGGGCGGGATTCGCCTGATGGGCGCGATCGCGCGCGCCGGCGGCCCGAAATATCCGTCCTACGAGAGCACGATCACGATCAAGCGCGAGGGCCGCACCTACAGCGAGACGATGTCCTCGGTGGTGCACAATCCCAACGAGGATGCGCTGCTCGCGCCGGGCGACGTGGTCTTCCTGACCCGCATTCCGCGCGTCTACATGGTGTTCGGTTCGACGCCGTCTCCGGGCTCGATCGGCGGCACCAACAATCGCCGCTTCTCGTTCGAGAACGACAACATGTCGCTGGCTGAAGCCATCGCGAAGGCGGGCGGCCTCGACGGCGCCCGTGCGGACTCCAAGTCCATCTACGTCTACCGTTTCGAGCCCAAGCCGCTGCTGGAGAAGATCGGCATCGCCGTATCCCAGTTCCCGACGAAGACCGTCCCCGCCGTCTACAAGTTCGACATGAGCAAGCCGGACGGCTGGTTCCAGGCGGATACGTTCAGGATGCGCGATCATGACGTGATTTCGGTGGCGGAATCGCCGTCGACCGAATTCATCAAGCTCATGCTCCCGTTGAACGCGGCAACCGCCAACGCGGACAACATCAGCTCGGTGGTCGTGAACTCCAAATAGCCCAACTCAGCGCGCTCAATGACGAGCGCGCAGACAAGGCGCCCCACCGCATTGGGGCCACAGAAGAGTATTAGCCTTGTCGGGTTGACGCGAGCAGGAGTGGACACGAGCGTGACCGAGCAAAACAGGAAGCGCGCCCTGCGTCGTTTCCGGATGTTGATGTGCGGGCTCTGCGTCGCGGCCAGCCTCTCATATCCTGCCAACGCGCAGAATGCGCAGCCGCTCGATCAGCGCTTCCTGCTGGGCGTCGGCACGCACCAGGGCCTCGGCGGCGTCACCAGCGCCCGCGGCTACGTGCCCGCGACGGCCGTCAAGCAGATGAAGGAGCTCGGGGTCACCTCGTTCCGCGACGACTTCCCCTGGTCGGATTTCGAGCTGCCCGGCAAGCGGCTCGGCTTCAATGCGCTGAACGGCCGCCTCGAGACCCAGATCAGGACCAGCGGCGGAATCCCGCTGCTCATTCTCGGCACCGGCCATCACCTCGTCCCGAACTCCGATCCGCCGACGACCGACGAAGCGCGCCAGAGATTCGTCACCTATGCCACGGCGGCCGCGCAGGCGGTCGCCAACCGTCGGCCGATCTTCGAATTGTGGAACGAGTACAATCTCAGGGCGCGCGCAGAGCCGCTCTTCACCGTCGAGAACTACGTGACGCTCGCTCGCCTGGTGCAGCCCGCGGTCAAGCAGGCGGTGCCCTCCGCACCCTTCGTGGTGGGCGCGCTCGGCGACGATCCGGGCTGGAAATGGACCGACGCGCTCTTGAAGACCGATGTGCTGCGCGTCGCGGACGGCATGTCCATCCACATCTATAACCATTGCTCATCACCGGCCGGGCGCACCGCGGCTGAGGCGATCGAGCGGCTGCAAAATCTTCATCAACGCGTCGCACAGGCGACCGGCAATCCCGACTATCCGATCTATCTGACCGAAACGGGCTGGCCGACGCCAAGCGCGAAATGCGGCGTGACCGAGCAGCTTGCCGCCGACAACATGGCGCAGATCATTCTCTGGGCCTCGACCGCCAGTTCCTGGCTCAAGGGGATATGGCTTTACGAGCTGAAGGACAGCGGGACGAAGCCTGGCGAACTGGAGGACAATTTCGGCATTTATCATTTCGACAATTCGCCGAAGCCCGCCGTGTGTTCCATTCGCGAGAGCTGGGCCTTCATCCGCACCAGCCTGAAGGCAACGCGCACCACGCCCGCGCCGGGCGTCGTGCAGATCCGGAGTGACAGCGGATCGGAAACCAAACTGGCGCTTTGGACGGAGACCGCGTCCAGGCGCTTCGAAGTTCGATTAAAAAATACGGAACCTAATGCCGAGATCAGCTATGTATGTCAGCAAGCGCCGGGCCCTGCCGCCGGCGCGTGGACGGCGCTATCGACAACGCCGTTGCTTGTCAGCATCAAGGGCACGGCCGTGCCGGATTTCGAGATCCGGCCATCGAACTGATGCTGCGGCGAGCTGCTGAATCCGGGGCTACCTTGAAAATACTGATCGTTAACACGCTCTATCCGCCCGAAATCATCGGGGGCGCCGAAGTGTCTGTGTCGTTGCTCGCGGAGTCATTCGCTCAGCGCGGCCACCAGGTGTCGGTGGTCTGCCTTCAGAACAAGCAGGATCGCACCATCGACGAACTCAAGGGCGTGCGCGTCTACCGTGTGCCGATGGACAACGACTACTGGCCGTTCGGCAACGACAGGAAGCCCTCCTCGGTCCAGCGCCTGAAATGGCATCTGCAGGACACCTGGAATCGCAGGTCCGCGGCGCGCTTCGCCGAAATTCTCGACATCGAGAAGCCCGACGTCGTCCACACCAACAACCTTACGGGTTTCTCGGTCTCGCTGTGGTCGGAAGCCAAGCGGCGCAACATCAGGATCGTGCACACGCTGCGCGACTATTCCCTGCTCTGCAAGCGCTCGACGCTGTTTCGGGGCGATGCGACATGCGCACAGCGCTGCACCGTCTGCGCCGCCATGACGTCGCCCTATTTGCTGGCCTCGCGCATGGTCGATGCGGTGGTCTCGAACAGCCAGTTCGTGCTCGACCAGCACACCAGGCTGAAATATTTCCCCGGCACGGACAGCCGCGTCATCTTCAACATCGCCGATCCCACCTCCGTGGTGCCGTCACCAGCTTCAAGCTCGGATGACCTGATATTCGGGTTCATCGGCAGGCTCGAGGCTGAAAAAGGTATCGAAGTAGTCCTAAAAGCCGCCGAGCAGCTGCCCGCGGAGGGTTGGCAACTGAAAATTGCCGGAAAGGGGCTTGAGGATTACGTGCGGGGGCTAAAAAGCCGCAGCGGAAGGCAGGTCGAATGGCTTGGCTTTGCCAAGGCAGCCGAATTCTATGCCAGCATCGACGTCTGCCTGGTGAGTTCGGTCTGGCCGGAGCCTCTGCCGCGGACGTTGATCGAAAGCATCAACGCAGGCCGGGCAACAATTTGTTCGACTGCGGGTGGGATTCCTGAGATCGCGGGGTTTTCGAATATGGTTGGGTCCTACGAGCCCAACGATCACAAGCGATTGGGAGAATTGATGCTGAAGGCAGTCAACGAGCGGTCGCGCTGGAAAACCGCCCGGCCTCCCCAGCCAGGATTTGCCGAGAGGTTCTCTGCGGATTCAGTGACCGGACAATATTTGGACGTCTATTTGAACAACAATCGAACCAACCGGCCATAAGCCCAAACGGAGATTTCAGCAAAGCCATTTGGCAAGGATAGCTGGACAGACATTTTCGATGAAGATCCTTATCACGTCATCCCTCTATCCGACGCCGTTGGCACCGAAAGTGGTCGGGGGCGCGGAAACTTTTGTCCGACGCCTCGCCGAGACCCTGGTCGGGCAGAACGGCAGCGTGGAAGTGATACGTGCCGCGTCCGCATCGAACCAGCAGATGGAGACCTGCAACGGCATCGACGTGTATTCGGCGCCCGTGCACAATATCTACTTCCCTTTCGCCAAGCAGCACAGCTCGCCGGTACGCGGCATCTGGCACGCGATCGAGGACTGGCAGCAGATGTCGGCGCTCGTCGCGGCGCGGATCAAAGCCTTCAAGCCTGACATCCTGCACTCCAACAATCTCTCCGGCCTGACGACGGCGGTGTGGCGGACCGCGGCAGAGATGGGCATTCCGGTCCTGCACACGCTTCACGACTATTATCTCACCTGCCCGCGCTGCTCGCGCTTCTCGGACGGGCACGCCTGCGAATCGAGCTGCATGAGCTGTCAGCTCCTGACCTTTCGCCGTCGCGGGGCGACGCGGCATCTGGACGCCGTCGTCGGCGTCAGCCAGCGCATTCTCGACATCCATACCCAGCTCGGCCTGTTCACGCAGACGCCGTTGAAGATCGTCATTCGCAACGCTTCGACCGCCGACGTCGGCAGCGACGAAAACACGATGATCGACGGCACCGTCACGTTCGGCTTCATCGGGCGACTGACCGAGGAGAAGGGCATCTACAATCTCGTTCGCGCCATCGCGACGATCCCGCCCGAACGAATCCGGCTCGTCATCGCGGGCCATGCGTCCGACAGCCAGCGCAAGCACATCAAGAGCCTCGCCCCCAATGCACGGATCGAGTTTCTCGGCTTCGTCCAGCCGAAGCAGTTCTACGAGCAGGTGAACGTCGTGGTCGTACCCTCGGTCTGGGAAGATCCAAGCCCGCTCGTCGTCGCCGACGCGCAAGCCGCCTGCAAGCCCCTGCTCGGCACGCCGTTCGGCGGCATCCAGGAGGCGATCAAGCCCGGCCTGACCGGCTGGTTGACGTCTCCCGATCCGGACTCGATCGCCAAGAACATTGCGGCGATCGTCGACGCGCCCCAGCAGATCGTGGAGATGAGCGGACGATTGAAGTCGGGCATCGACAAATGGGCCTTTGACGACGTGGTCGCCGGCTATCGCAACGTCTACAACCAGCTCATGCGCGGCCGCGGCATGCCTCGCACGTAGCGCAGGCCGAACGCAGATGCCGACGACTCTCTCCAATCATCCCACCATGTTCTCCCTCACGCGTCGCCAGACATGATCAGCCTGCTCGCATTCGGCAGCTATATCTACCAGAGTGCGTCCGCGATCGTTCTGATCTTCGCCGTCAGCCATATCCTCTCGCCGGCCCAGTACACCTCGTTCTCGCTGGCGCTGGCGACGAGCCAGCTGTTCTGCGTCTTCGTGTTCGAATGGCTGCAACTGGCCGGCGTTCGTTTCCTCGCCGCCGCTTCCGGAGAAGAGGCCGCGCGTCTGCGCTTCTCGCTGTTCGCCGCGGGGCTGGTCAGCGCGCTGGTGCTGCTGCTCGTCGGCGCCGTGGCGGGCCTCGTGGGCACGCTCGAGACAAGCGTCGTCGCCCTCGCGCTGGCGATGGCTGTGCTGCAAGGCGCCACCGACCTTTATTTCATGATCGTCCGCGTCTCCGACCGGTTGGGGACCGCATCCGCCCTGCTGATCCTGCGCGCGAGCGTGCTGCTGGCCGGCGCTGTCGCGGGCGCCCAGCTCTACGGCACGGCAGCGGCAACGCTGTGCGGCATGGCCTCGGGCTACGGCGCGGTGCTTCTGATGAGCCTCGCCGTGCATCGCACGTCGCTCCAGCGCGCGTCGCGACATGCATTGCTGACGGACTGGGGCAATTTCTGCCGCTACGGCATCATGGCCGCGGCCGCCTCCGTCATTCACCTCGCCGTGCCCGTCACGCTGCGCCTGATCGTGATCGCCACGCTGGGGCGGGCCTCGACGGGCGCCGCCGGCTTCTCGATGGCGATCGACCTTTTGCAACGCCCGTTCTCCGTCCTGGTGGCCGCCATTCACACGGTCTGCTATCCCAATGTCGTGGTCCAGTTCGAGCGCGGCGTCGACGGCGAAGCGCGCAGGGCGACCGCGCGCATGCTCGAATTCATCCTGTGCGCGACGATCGTGATGCTGGGCGGACTGATCGGCCTCCTGCCCGATGCGGCGCATCTGTTCGTCCCGGCCGATCTGCTGGTCGATTTCCTCAACGCAGCGCCGATTGCCGCGATCT
Organism: Bradyrhizobium sp. CCGB01; assembly: GCF_024199795.1. NCBI lineage: Bacteria > Pseudomonadati > Pseudomonadota > Alphaproteobacteria > Hyphomicrobiales > Nitrobacteraceae > Bradyrhizobium > Bradyrhizobium sp. CCGB01. The sequence continues at coordinate 2,282,651 of NZ_JANADK010000001.1, read as the reverse complement.
TCTACTTCCTCCACACCCACCTTCAGGCCACGCTCGCGATCGTGCCGCATCTGACCAAATCGGCCACGAGGCTGGTGGTCGTCGCAGCGTGCCAATTGCTGCTCGTGTCGGCGGCATCCTCGATCGGAGCGTTGCTGCACATATCGGTGGCCGGACAGATCGCGAGCGCGGCATTGGCCACGGCGCTCATCATCCTGTTCGCAAGCGGTCCGCTGATCCGGTTCCGGGCAGCGCCACGGGCGCTGCTGATCGTGGAAGCAAGCGTCGCGGCCGCCGCGGTCGCCATGCTCGCGGCAGCTCCGTCGGACTCCCTGTTCTGGCTTGCGGGAAAGACCGCCTTTGCCGGCCTCGCCGTCGTCCTGGTGACGTGGCGAGGCGATCTGCTGGCTTCGGCGCGCAGCTAGAATTAGAGCGTTTTCGAGCGAAGCGGATACCGGCTCGCGTGAAGAAAGCGCGTCAATCAACAATCCAGCGCTTCGGTTCTGATGCAATCAGAACCGAAAATGCCCTAGGCCTTCACCGCATGCGCCAGCGAATTGCCGCTGACATCGCCGGTCAAGCCGTAGATCTTGAGGGTCTCGTCGACCATCGGACCGACGCCGAAATATTGCTGGGCACGCGCCAGGGCATTGCGCGACAGCGCGGCGCGCATCGCCGGATCGGCCACCTTCTCGAGCGCGCCCACAAGCGCATCGACGTCCTCGAACGGCACGATGAAGCCGGTCTGGCCCTGGATGATCTGATCGGTCGCGCCGCCCGCCGGCGTCCTGACCGGCACCAGTCCCGTCGCCATGGCTTCGGCAACGCCGAGCGGGAATCCCTCGAACCGGCTCGGCAGCGCGAACACGTCGGCGGCCCAGAGAATTTCACGGACGTCGCCCATGAAGCCGAGGAACTTGAACGTGTCCTTGTCCTTCTCGTCGGCGAAGGCGAACGACTTGATCTCCTTCTCGCGCTCGGCTCCGCCGCTGCCCACGAAGTAGCACTTGATGTCGATCGGCGACGGGCTGGCGCCGTCGCGGATCTTGCGCGCCGCCTTGATGAGGAGGTCGTGGCCCTTCACCCAGGCGAGACGCGCCGCCAGCAGGCACATGAACTCACCGTCGGCGACGCCGAATTTCGCGCGCGCATCGCGGCGCTCGGCATCCGAGGGCGGGCGGAAATGCACCGTGTCGACGCCGCCATAGACCTTGGCGATCCGGTTCTTGCCGAACAGCACGTAGCGGCGCAGATGCCGGAGCGATTCCTCCGACATCAGGATGAGGGTGTGGGGAAAGAACAGGTTGAAGAACAGGACCTGGACCGGGCTGAAGGTCGATTGCGGCGCATTCTGCACCTTCTCGATGTTGCCAAGCACCGAGGGATGATAGGTCGCGACGCAGCGCGCGCCGGTGAGCAGCGCGAGCAGCCTGCCCCACATCAGCATGCCCAGCCCGTGGACGTTGATCACGGTGATGTTGTTCTTCCGTATCAGCTTCAGCAGCTGCATGAAGATCGACAGCGAGGGCAGCTTCCGAAGTCCGGGGACGACAAGCCATTCCTTGACGGCCGCCGCCAGCTTCTGGCGCTTGTATTCGGATTTCTCGTCCGAGCGCACGGCGCCGGACACCAGGTGAATCTGCACGCCCCGGCCATGCAGTCCCGTGGCCAAGGTCTCGCAATAGGATGCAATCCCGTCATTGCAATTCACGACCTCAACCAGAAACATGACATTCGGGGCGGGATCCTGCATGGGAATGGCCTTACTCCGTTCGATCAACGACATTTCGGTCAGTGCTTAGCGGCAAATTCCATGCCGTGCTAGCGGTTTGCCCGCAACAGCGTTGCGCGCCTAACATATTGACGTTGCGGATCTGCGACACTCCGCCCCGGCATCAAAAGCGGCTTCAAAAGCCGCGTTTCTGAAGCTCGGCGGCTTCCGCCGGGGTGAGCTTGCCCCCGGCAAAACGTGACACGAGATAGAGGGCCACTTTCGGGCGATTCAAATCGTACATCAGGCCGAAGCGGTTTTCCGGAGGCTTCTTGCCGGGTTCATCGACGATCTCGTAGATGCTGACACTGTCGATCGCTACGTCCTTCTGATCACGGATGGCCGTCAACATGCTGTTCAAATTCTGGAGACAACGCTCGGTTGCAGTATCTCCGGGCGCATTTCCATAGTCGGGCTTGTAGATCTCGCCACAATTGACCTCGTTGAAGAGGACGTGCCGGCGATAGGAGGCGAGCTTCTTGAACAGATCGAAGCGCGGGTTCCAGCCGTTCCAGGCACGATGCGGGCTTTGTCCCAGCACTTCATAATAGTGATAGGAAATCAGGTCGTAGCGGACGCCGCGCTGCTCCATGAAATCGAGAAAGCCGAACATGGTGGACGTCGTGTTCAGGATCTTCTTGATGTGCAGCCCGCTCTCCTGGTTGATCCGGTCGATCGCGTCGGACGCTCCACGCAGAACGGCGGCCCAGTCCTCCATGGCCGGCATCTCGAATTCCGCAGCGGTCGTTCCGCTACCGAAGAGGCGCTTGTCGTCCCTGCCCCGCGCAACGAGGTTGATCTCGTTCTCCAATTCCCATTGATCGATCTCGTTCTTGAATTGCCGCACGAAGTCGTAGGTCCGGGTGTATCCCTGCTGATACAGGGCGTCGCGATCGCCTGCGGGATAGCGGCCGCCATCGGTGCGGTCGCCCCAACGGAAAGGAAGGCCCAGCACCGGCTGCAGCTTTATCCCGTAAACCTTCGCCAGCCGGACGGCGTTCTCGAGCATCGGACCTTCCGTCTGCTCGGTGTCCTTCGTCAGATTGACGCCGATCCTGAATACCGTGAAGCCTCGCTCCTTCATCACGCGAAAGACCGGCTCGGGATCCTTTCGCATCGATGACGGACTGCTCACGCCCCACTCGAGCGCTTCGGCAGGCAACGATGCCGGCACGCTCATGGCTGCGACAAAAAGGAACGCACTGATCTGCTGGAGAAAGTTCCATCGCATCCGCTTGCTGACTCCCTCGTTGCTTCGGGACATTTCGGAAGACTCCCGTCGAGCGCTCCACGCAGAACAAGTGTCACATTCGAAATTCGATCCGTGTATCTACGGCCAGCCGCTTCTAGGCAATTCGACCTGCTCTGGCCATAGGCTTAATTGCGCTCAAGCAATCGAGCAGAGTTGCCTGTGCGACAAGCAAATGCGTTTCGATTAGGCACCGGCACAACATCGATCGAACATCGTCGTTGCATCGCCATGCCGACGTCACGCTGACAGCACATTGACGTGGTGAATCAGAAATCAAACTCAGTCCAAGCAGATTCGTGCACTGGTCCGCATCGTGCAGGACTCCTCGGCAAGAAAATCACCGGGGTGCGTCCATTTTTACCGATCTCACCAACTCGAAAAACAGAGATTGGCCGATACGACAGACACAAGCGGCAACGAAATCTCGCGCTCCAGAAAAGGCTTTGGAATACCGATGACTACCGCATCACCTGATCAGACGATCCTGTCGGCGAGCACCTTTATCAGTTCCATCGGCGTCAATACCCACACTGGTTATTCGTGGGGGGCCTACAACAACCTCGCCCTCGTAGAGGACGACCTCAAATATCTCGGCGTCACGAAGCTGCGAGACGGACTTGCGTCGAGCCCGTCGGCACAACCGATCCTCGATGGACTCGCGAAAGACGGCTACACGTTCGACTTCGTGGTTCCGTCGAGCGTGCCGGAGGGCGGCACGTCCGCGCTCCAGGCCTATCTGGACTCCGTCAAGGCTTTCGCGACCAGCCATCCCGGCAGCGTCGACGCGATGGAGGGCCTCAACGAGATCAACCTCTATTCGTTCAGCTACAATGGAAGCTCGAGCATCGAGGCTGCGGCGCAGTTCCAGGCTGCCTATTACAACGCCATCAAGGCCGATGCCACGCTGAGCAAGATTTCGGTCTACAACTTGTCGTTGGGCTTCAACGACTCCACCGACTACGTGAAGCTCGGCGACCTCTCGGGAGCGACCGATTACGCCAACTCCCACGCCTATGTCAGCACGAGCCTGACGCCGGCGGCCGCCCTCCAGGCCCTGCTCGGCAATGCCACGTCGGTCACCGGCAGCGATCCGGTCGTGATCACCGAGACCGGCTACACCACCAAGAGCGACACACCTTATATTGGCGCCAGCGAGAACGTGCAGGCGAAGTCGATCCTGAATACGCTGGTCGATGCCTACAAGGGCGGCGTCGGCACCACTTATCTGTATCAGCTGCTCGACGCCTCGGCGACCAACGATGCGTCCGATCCGGAGTCGCATTGGGGCCTGTTCAACAGCGACGGAACCCCCAAGCTCGCGGCCACGGCCATCCACAATCTGACGACCATCCTGGCCGACGACGGCAAGGGCGGCCACACGCCGACGGCCTCGCTGAACTACACGCTCGACGGTCTGCCGGCGACCGGCAACAGCATGGTTCTCGGCAAGAGCAACGGTGCCTATGAACTGGTGGTCTGGGCCGAGCCCAAGATCTGGAACGACGCCACCGACACCGAGATCTCGAATCCGACCACGTCGGTCACCGTCAACCTCGGCAGCGTCCACCACCTGATCAGCGTTTACGACCCGTTAAAGGGCAGCTCGCCGATCGCCACCTACACCGACGTCAGCCAGATCGTGGTTCCGGTCTCGGATCACCCCCTGATCATCGAGATCGACGCTCCCGCGGGGGGCGGTGAAGCCGAGCCCGCCGTGACCGACGTCAGCGGAACCGCCGCCGACATCGTGTCGCAGATGTCCGACCTGAACGCCTCGGGCTCGCTCGAGACGATCACGCTGACCGACACCCATGTCCTTCCGGTCGCCTCCGAAGCGACCATGGAATACATGATCTCGCACTACGCCAAGGCGCTGGCGGCCATCCAGGGCGGCTATCAGTTCTCCGTCACCAACTCCACCGCGGCCTGGAGCGTGACCAAGATCTACGACTCCTCGGCGAATCTGCAGTCGACCGCGACGTCCAACTTCACGAACGGCGTCATCACCAGCAAGGTCACGAACTACGCCGACGGGTCGTCGGACAATATCGCCTACAGCGGCGGCAAGATGGTGCGCGACGTCACCATCTCGGCTGACGGCAACAAGGACACCAAGACCTACGATACGAGCGGCAATCTGATCGCGGACATGGTCCAGAACAAGGACGGCTCGTCCTCGAACACGCTCTACAGCGCGGGTGTCAAGACCAAGTCCTATGTCACCAACGCCGACGGCAGCCACGACAACTACTATTACAACATCACCGGCCAGTCCTACACCAGCGAGCACGATCGGCTCGACGCGAGCGGCAAGCTGCTGTCGGTGAGCCGCACGCATGCCGACGGCACGATGGCCTACAGCCAGGTGTTCAACAGCGACGGCAGCAAGGTCACGACCCAGTACGATTCGACCGGCCACAAGACTACGGCCATCACCGTCACGTCGACCTCCACCACGACCGAGCTCTACACCACGGCCGGCGCGCTCAAGCAGCAGATCGTGCAGACGACCTCCGGCAACGTGACCACGACGAACTACAACGGCTCGCTGCTGGCGTCGGTCTACGTGGTCAACGCCGACGGGTCCAAGCAATCGAAGCTGTATGATTCCAGCGGCAAGATCGCCAGCGACCAGGTCCAGAGCAAGGACGGCTCGTCGTCGAACACGTTCTATACGGCCGGGGTCAAGACCAAGGCCTACGTGACCAACGCCGACGGCACCCACGACAACTATTACTACAACATCACCGGCCAGTCCTACACCAGCGAGCACGACCATCTCGATGCGAACAACAAGCTGGTGTCGGTCAGCCGCACGCATGCCGACGGCACGATGGCCTACAGCCAAGTGTTCAACAGCGACGGCAGCAAGGTCACGACCCAGTACGATTCCACGGGCCACAAGACCTCGGTCATCACCGTCACGTCGTCGGCCACGACGACCGAGCTCTACACCGCGGCCGGCGCGCTCAAGCAGACGATCGTGCAGACGACCACCGGCAACGTGACCACGACGAACTACAACGGCTCGCTGCTGGTGTCGTCCTACGTGGTCAACGCCGACGGGTCGAAGGACAGCAAGCTGTACGACTCCAATGGCATCATCGCCAGCGACCTGGCCCAGAACAGCGACGGCTCGTCCTCGAACACGATCTACACGGCCGGCGTCAAGACGAAGGTCTACGTCACCAACGCCGACGGCAGCCGCGACAACTACTATTACAACATCAGCGGCCAGTCCTACACCAACGAGCACGACCACATCGACGCCAGCGGACGGCTCCTGCTGGTCAGCCGCACGCATGCCGACGGCACGATGGCCTACAACCAGGTGATCAACAGCGACGGCAGCAAGGTCACGACCCAGTACGACTCCACGGGTCACAAGACCTCGGTCGTCACCATCACCTCGACGGTCACGACCACCGACACCTACGATCCATCGACCGGAGCGCTGAAGCAGGAGATCGCCAAGACGAGCTCCGGCAACGTCACCACGACGAACTACAACGGCCCGCTGCTGGCATCGGTCTATGTCGTCAACGCCGACGGATCGAAGGATACCAAGCTGTACGATTCCAGCGGCAAGATCGCCACCGACCTGATCCAGAACAAGGACGGCTCATCCTCGAACACGGTCTATACGGCCGGCGTCAAGATGAAGGTCTACGTCACCAACGCCGACGGCAGTCACGACAACACCTGGTACAACATCACCGGCCAGAGCTACACGACGGAGATCCAGCACACCACCGCCGCCGGCACATTGACCAGCCTGACCCGCCTCCACGCGGACGACACCCTTGCCTACAAGCAGGTGATCAACAGCGACGGCAGCAAGGTCACCGACCTCTATGACAGCAACGGTCACAAGACGAGCGAGGTCCTCAACGGCACCGATGGGTCGACCACGACGGACACCTACAATTCGTCCGGCGACGTCACCCAGCACGTCGTCAAGACCGCGGGCGGCGACGTCACGACCTCGAACTACGCGAACGGATTGCCGACGTCGATCTACGTCGTCAACGCCGACGGGTCCAAGGACACCAAGCTGTTCGACAGCAGCGGCGACCTCACCAGCGACTACGTGCTGAACAAGGACGGATCGAACTCGACGACCATCTACTCGTCGGGCGTCAAGACCAAGGCCTACGTCAACAATGCCGACGGCAGCCACGACAACTATGCGTACAACATCACCGGCAAGAGCTACGTCACGGAGCATCAGCATCTCGACGCCTCGAACAAGGTGACCTCAGTCGAACGCTCGCATGCGGACGGCACGCTCGACTACACGCAGGTCCTCAAATCGGACGGCAGCAAGATCACGGATGTCTACGACAGCACCGGGGTCAAGACGACCGAGACCGTCAACAACGCCGATGGCAGCTCGGATGTCTTCAAGTTCAAGGTCTCCGGCCTGCCGGGTGCCGTCGAGCACGACAGCTACAATACCAGCGGCTCCCTGCTCTCGATCGACGTGGCCAACAGTGACGGCACCCACACTGTCACGGCGGTGAGCGCGGGACTGACGCTGAATGGCGGAAGCGGCAACGACGTCTTCTCCGCGGCGCCGGGCACCACGACCATCATGTTCGACGGCGGCAACGACCAGATCAAGAGCTTCCACGCCGGAACAGCGTCCAACCACGACACGATCGAGATTCTCAAATCGCTGGTGGCCGACTACAGCCACCTGCAGATTTCGCAGTCGGGCTCGGATACGCTGATCCAGCTCTCGACGACCGACTCGATCGTGTTGAAGAACGTGAACTCGACCACGCTCGATCACGGCAACTTCCTGTTCGTCTGACGCACGCGATCTTGCCGGCAGGCACGCCTGCCGGCGAAGTCAGCGGAACGAACAGGTGAAACGACGTCAGTGCGGCCGCGAAGCCGTGGCCGCACCGATGAAGATGATGTCCTCGGCCAGCAGCGGGAGCTGCCGCAGCAGCATCGACTTCAGCCTTCCGGCGCGCATGAAAGTCGCCATCTTCACCTCGACCGGCGCGTAGCCGGCGTCGATTGCGACCTTCGCGATCGTATAGGGCGTGAAGAAGAACCGGTGATCGCTGTTGATCGTCTCGACGTTCTGCAGGATGCCCTTGATGTTTCCGCCCCTGAAGGCATTCGGAACGGTGATCACGATCTGGTCGACGACGTCGCCGTAGTTCTCCCTGAAGCGCGACAGGAACGCGACCGGATTCGGAATGTGCTCGACGACTTCGCCGAACACGGCGATATCGAACTTCCGGCTGGATACCGCCTCGATCTTTTCACCCGATGTCACGTCGCCGGCGACCATGTTGTCGAGCCCGGAAATTCGCGACGCCTCCCGCACGGCTTCCGCGTCGATGTCGACACCGACCGTGTATTCGGAGCACTCCGTGATCAGGCCGTGGAGCCAATCCCTGTTGTCGATCTTGCGCTTGATCAGCGGCAGGTGGTCACAGCACCCGACGTGCAGGACCCGCTTGCCCCTGCAGATGTCGACCAGGACGTCGCATCTGTATCTGACGTCTCCGTCGCCCCCATACTGCACGACGATAGTGTCCTTGAACTTCGAGCCGTCGAGATAGGGATAGACCTGCGAGAAATCCGTGATGATCGACGACATCGGCTTGCCCTCGGTGTCTGAGATGTTTCCAGACACAACTATACATCGCAAACCATCAGAATTGTGACCGGCTCTGGCGGGCGCGCATTTGATCGCCATCACGAATGACAGAACTCGCAATGGAACCTGCGCCTGCTCGCCGTGCCGGCTATCTGCTTTCAATTAGTGCAAGTGAATTTGATTGGAGCTCTTGCTGAACTCCGGACAGGGAACTCGTTGCGACGACCGGCGCGGCCGCAGCCACGCACCGCGAGTTCCCGATCACTCAGGCGCGCATTCTTCCCGGTGCTTCCGCGCGCACGACCCGCGCCGGTGCGCCCGCAACGACGGCATTCGGCGGAACGTCACGCGTCACGACCGCGTTGGCCGCGACGTTGACGCCTGCACCCAGCGTAATCGGGCCAACGAGCACGGCGCCCGTGTAGATGACGGCATTGTCGCCGATGGTCGGACAGCCCGGCTCGTCCCACGCGCGCCGGCCAAGGGTCACGTTGTGATACAGCATGACGGAACGACCGATCCGCGCGCCCTCGCCGATCACGACGCCGGTCGGGTGCGGCAGGATCAGTCCCGGGCCGATCTCCGCGAGAACCGAGATGTAGCAGCCTCGCCGCATCAGCATGCGCACGAGCAGCCAGGTGATCTGGTGTCCCCACCGGGTCTGGAAGCGCAGCATCTTGGCGATGCGCCAGGTCGTGATCACGGCAAAGCCGGGGCTCGTGAGCAAGGCGATGACGGCGGCACCGACGCCGGACCTGCCGGTGTTTGCCATCAGGTCCTCGCGCCACGGAATTCCCGCCTGGCGCTCCTCGCCCATTCCCGCTCCTGAAGACATCTACCAATCTCTATTAGCTTGCCGAGGGAAGATTAGCCTGAATCGGCGAAGCCGAGCCGCCAAGCAACGACTGCACGCTGGTCCAGATCCGGCGCCTGAATACCACGTAGCTGCCAAGCACGATCAGCGCATAGACGGCCGTCGCGATCAGCCAATGTGACAGGCTTGCGACGTCGCCCCTGGTCGCGACGAGCGCGCACAAGGCGCCGAGCGAGGTGGCGACCGTGGCCGGCATCAGCGCGCCGAACAACGAGGCGTAGGAGACCGCGCAGTTGCGGGCCCCGATCATCAGCATGAGAGCGCAAACCAGGATCGATACGATCAGATACACCACGGCCACGGCGGTGAGCCCGAGCGGCAACGCCACGACAAATGCAAGGATCATGCTGGCGCTGTTGGCGGTGCTGACCCAGAACTGCAGCCGGGCCTTGTCGTGGGCCAGCAGGATCGGTCCGGCATAGGCCGCAATCGACTGGGCCGCGCCGGCAGGCGCAAGGATGGCAATCAGCGGCAGAACCTCCTGCCAGTGCGGCGAGAGGAACGTCGCGACGGGATATTTCAGCCCGAAGGTCAGATAGATCATCGCCGGGAACGTGATCATGGCCGTCATGCCGAGGACCGCGCAGATCGCGGCCTTGCGCCGCTCCCGTTCACTGTCGCCGTTCATCCGGCTCAGGGTCGCCATGAGGACACCCCCGCCCGGCCACGACAGGATCATCAGCGGGAGCGTCATGAACTGAAATGCGAGACCAAACAGGCCGACGGCCGCCGCGCCCAGCTTGGCGCCGATCATGAGGTTGCCGACGTTTCTCGCAGTGAAGTTGAGGACGTTCGAAGCCAGCACCCAGCCGCCGAACGACAGCATCTGGGCGACGCCGCGCCATTTGAAGCACAAATGAATGTGGCGCCTGGTGTTCACATAGAACGCGACCGCGCGCACCGCCTGCATCAGGACATAGTAGGCGATCAGCGCCCAGATCCCCCATCCCAGCAGGGCGCCGACCACGCCCACCGTCGCGGAAACCAATGCCGCGCCAGCTTCGATCAGGGCGATGGTCTGATATTGCAGGGAACGTTCCAGAACCGCGCGCGGTCCCATCGCGGAAATGGACAGGACGACCGAGCCGGAGAGCGCCGCGAGCACCGACGGCAGTCCCGGCATGTTGACGGCGGCTCCCAGCGGCTTCGATAGCGCCGCCAGCACCAGGGCACAGCCGATCCCGATCGCGACCATCAGCGTCGTCGCCGCACCGGCCTCCTGCTTCGTCAGCGACGTCCGCTGGATCATCGCGCTCGACAACCCGAGATCGGTCAGCATGGAGATGAAGGCGATGAACGGCAGCGAAAACGCCACGAGCCCGAATTCCGTGGGCGTCACGAAATAGGTGATCAGCAGCGTGATGAGGAACTGAACGGCCGACTTCACGACGTTCACGCTCGACATCGAAAGCAGATTCTTGATGATCATGACGTCACCCGTGCGTGATCGATTGCGAGGGGGGTGCGCTCAGGCGACATAACGCGCTTCACGACGCACTCCGAACAACAGGCCCCGTAGCGCCGGATCGAGCAGACGGCGCAGTCTCACCTCGATCAGCTCGTAACTCACCGTGCAGGCAATCAGGGCCACGATTAAACCAAGGCCCGCAAACCCCGCCCAGAGAAGCCAGAGGTTCACGCCGTGCGCGGCGAGCTTCGCCCCGATGATCTGCAACGGGAACAGCGCGAAGGGATGGACCAGATAGAGGCTATAGCTGATCTTTCCGAGAAATTGCAAAGGCCTCGCGCTCAAGGCGGCAGCCAGCCCGGAATCCGGAGCAAGGACCATTCCAAACAGCAGCGTGCCCGGAATGAGCCCCACCAGGGGATGCAGATATTCGATCGACACGTACATCGCGGCGCCGCAGAGGATACCGACCAGCACACCGGGCCAACCGGCAACGCGGATCCGCAGATCGACGAAGCTGAACAGCAATCCGACCAGAAAGAACGCGGCGATCGGCCGATAGATGATGCCCGCGGCAGCGAGCGCGACAAACGGTGCAGCCAGCACCCAGTTCCGCGCCGCCGCGACGAAGGCAAGCGCGAACAGGATGTAGAACGCCCATTCATAACTGAGCGTCCAGGCGTTCTGCTGGCCGATCGGCAATCCCAGCGCATCCGGCAGGAACGCCAGATTGACGAAGAACAGCTTGAGATACGTCGCCAGGTCGATCCCCTTGAAGAACTTGTAGCCGACCAGCGGCCCGATCGTGAACAGGATCACATGCAGGATCACGAACACCGGCAGGATGCGCAGGCAGCGGTCGAGGAAGAATTTTCCGACGCTGCGGTGGCGCACGAGGCTCGCCGGGATCAGGAAGCCGCTGATCATGAAGAAGAGCTCGACCCCATGCCCGCCCATGTTGATCGTCGCCTCGAGCCACGACCAGATCGGCGGCAGGAAGCCCGCCAGAAGCGGCATGTCCTGAAGGTGCACGATCAGAACGGTCAGCGCCGCAACGCCGCGCAGTCCCTGGATAGCCGGCAGGAAGCCCTTGTTGTCATCGCTCACGGCCTGTTCTCCGTTCGCCATCCAAGGTCGACGCCGGGCAAGGCCGATACGCCGAAAAACGCCGTGCGGGGTGACATCGGTTTCACGCTGGCCGCGAGACCAGATCGTTGACGTCAGGCGCAAGCGGGGCCACGTCTGCCGGAGCTTCCTCGCGCTTCGATCCGCCGAAGACATCGCTGAAGGCCACGGCGAGCATGATCAGGCCGCTCGCAGGACCATAGGCAAGCACGGTGATGGTGAAGAGATTCATCGCGAAGGCCGCCGAGAGCTTGTAGATGTCCCTGGACCTGGCGATCGCGACGATCGAAAGCACCACGAACACCAGGAAGATCGGCCCGAACATGAGATAGGTGCCGAGATAGAAATTATCGACCGGCACGTAGTAGCTCAGCTTGTTCGAGAACAGCAACTGCGGATAGTTGAAGCAACCGAGCCCGCAGCCGAAGACGAACCCGACGGGCATCAGGTCGCTCATGTACACGAACGGCAATTGCCAGCTGTTGTTGACGCGATCCTGGAGGCTGAAGAGGCCTTTCGAAATGCTGGTCAGCCCGTTCCCCGCGAATAGAGCGATGAGAAGGAACGGGACCAGGATCGACAGAAACGATGCCAGCGACATGCGCCGGAGCATGGGAAACTTCTCACGCTCGGGCAGGATCCGGATGATGACGAGACACACGACGTAGATCACCATCACGCCGAGCGAGGTTTTGCTGGTCGTCAGCTTGATGGCGTAGAGTCCGATCGGCGCCCAGAACAGGCACCACAGCAGGCTGCGGCGCGCTGACGTCAACACGAAGGTGATGAAGACGAAGAAAGCGGCCATCGTGCTGTCGGCCGCAAGGCCAGCCAGCCGCGTTTCCGACGCTGCCCACCAGAGCCGGCTTGCCTGCCGTGTCGCTCCGAACGTCTCGTAGGCGAAGCCGACCCACGGCAGCTGGACGCGCCAAGACAGGAAAATCCCGAAGATCGTCAGGTAGAAGAGCGGATGGATCCAGGCCAGCAGTCGCCGGTACTCGCCGAAATTGCGGCCGCAGAAGCAGAACCCCACGAATACCGGCGCAATCATCTTGAAGGACGACATCATGCCGGTGAAGTAGCCGAGGAAGACGTATCCGAGATAAAGCGCAAACGCCATGTAGAACAGCGTCAGGATCGCGACCAGGCTCTTTCCCACCAGGATGTAGCGCTGAATGAACGCGAGGATGCACACCATCGCGAAGATGTCGGGCAGGAACCAGATGGCGTCGATTTTGGCGACCGACAGGTAGTAGCGCAATGCGCCGGCCAGTGCGTCTCTATAAAAGTAGAGACACAGGGCGATTGCCTCGAGATTGAAGGTCAAACCGCTCGCCTGCGCGCCGTCGTCAATGGGCGGCTCCGCAAAGCGGAAGCCCGGAGCGGCAAGCGCGGGAGATGATGAATAGCCGGCCATCAATTCACTCGGCCGCAGCGAGCGACTTGGCTGGACGGGGCCTGAGCAGCCCGAGAACCAGCCGCGATCCCGGCATTTCGATGGTGGCGTAGGTCAGGCTCGAAAGCGCGAGCACGGCACCGACGAAACCGACGAGGAGCACCGAGGCAGGCAGGCCAGGCAGCAGACCATCCAGCGACTGGAAGCGGGCCGCTCCAACGCCGCGCGCGAAATATTCGAGCAGGACGAGCACCAGCGCGTGGACCATGTAGATCGAATAGGAGCGCTTGCCGAGCCACACCAGCGGCTTCGCCGTCAGCAGCTCGGGCAAGGGGCGGTTGGGAAACAGCATCAGCGAGCCGAGCAGGATCGCAAACACCACCGGCGCGATGAAGCTGATGGCGGGCAGCCATGCGACCACCGAGATGATCACGATCGCCGTCACCGCCGCGCCGATCTGCACGGCCGACTGAAGCATGGGACTGACGCCCGGCCGCACCATCGCCACGGCGCGAACCGTCAGCACACCGAGAAAGAAGCTGAGGATGCAGCGAACGATGCCGAACTGGTAATGAAAGTCGAGAGTTTCCATGCCGAGCACGAACAGGATGATGCCGAGGCTGCCGACGACCAGCAATATCGAGAGGGCGTAGACCATCCGGACGTTCCTCGCGGCCTGCGCCGCGAGCATCACGGCCGCAAACACGAGGTAGGTGTAGAACTCCGCGCTGATGCTCCAGCTCGGCCCGTTCCAGCTCAGATAGTTGATGATGCCGGACGCCTGAAGCAGCAGCAGGTTCACGATGAAGGAGACATAGTTGTTGACCGGCATTTCGGGCGGCGCGAAATGCAGGATACCGACCGCCACCAAGCCGAGCTTCATCAACCGGAACGACAGAAAGGCGAGCAACGTCGCCAGGTGGAGCGGATAGATTCGCGCAATGCGTCGCGCGACGAAGTCACGGAAGTCGAACGCGCCGAAGTCCGACTTCATGTAGCTCATCGAGATGACGATGCCGCTGAGCACGAAGAACAGATCGACGCAGAGCCACGAATTGTGGAAGAACGCGACGTCGATCCACGCCCTGTTCGGCAGGATCGTCTTGAGCGTCTCCGAGCCGACAAAATGGTGAACGACCACGCACAGCGCCGCGAGACCTCGAACGCTGTCGAGCGGCACGTAGTGCGCTTTTGGCTTATGAACCGGCACGGGCAGAGCACCTGACAATGAGCGAGAACGAAATGCTGCGTCGCAGCATAATGCCTTCCTTCGACCTGCGGTTCAACCGTTAACCGTCAAGTTGAACCGAGATTTACCGACATGCTTAGCGCTCATCGTCGCTCGACGTCCGGCTCGTGAATCGAGGCGGAGGTAAACGCGCCGATCGTGCTGAAATCGTGACCGGATGCGCATTAACTTGATCTCGCGCGAAGTTCTGATAGCTCCATCGCCGCTGAGCTGAACGACAGAGGGGCCTTTGGGCGCGATATCGCGATTTTTCGCTGCAGCCGTGTTCGTGCTGGCGCCACTTCCACTCGGATCCCTCGACCTCGCGTGGATTTGTTTCTGGAATTTTCTGCTCGTTTGCAGCTTGCTCACCGCCGATCTATCCGCCGTGAGCCGTCGCAACGCCATGTTGCTCATTCCATTGGCAGTGGCGATCGCAACCGTGGGCGTCATGGTCGCGTTGCAAATGTGGAGCAGCCCTGCTGCGCAATCCGCAGCCGTCTGGGAACTGCCGCGGCAATTTTTCGGTGTTGCATTGCCTGAGCGCCTCTCCGTGACGGCGCGCGGGCCTTGGCTCGCGTTCGGATCAGTCCTGCTGCTCTCACTCGCCTTCACGCGCGCCGTGATCCTTGCAAGCGAGGCGAGCGCTGCGCGCTCGCTGCTACGCATACTGGCATGGGCGGGCTGTCTGTACGCGCTCTACGGAATCCTGGCGGAGTTGATCGCACCGGACATGATCCTGTTCAGGCAGAAAGAAGCGTATCTGGGCTTTGTCACGGGAACGTTCGTCAATCGAAATACGGCGGCGACGTTCTTCGGCACCTGTGCCCTGCTGTTTCTGGTGCCGCTTCTGCGCACGATGCACCGCCAGGAAGGCGGGCCGGCGGAGCAACCGGGTTGGCGATCGCGGCTGGATCAGATCCTGTCCGCGCCGGTGGCACTTGGTGCGGGATTTGCGATCTGCACGATCGCGCTTGCCATGACCGGATCGCGGGCGGGCCTTCTGTTGTCAGTCGGCGCGTTCGTGCTGGCCATCATCCTTTATCTCATGCCGCTGGAGCTCGGCAGATCGCGGAAGTGGCTGGTCCTCGGCGGGTCGGCGGCAGCAGGACTCGTGCTCCTGCAGCTCGTAGGCGGCATCGTGGCGGACCGAATCGTCGAACATGGGCTGATCGACCCTCAGAGGCTGACGGCCTACCAGGCCTCACTGGAGATCATCGCAGACCATGGGCTGCTCGGCGTCGGGCTGGGCAATTTCGAAGCTGTTTTTCCCGCCAACAGACCCGCATCGCTCGGCAGTCTCGGCATCTGGGACCGCGCTCACAGCACGCCCCTGGAAATTGCCGTCGAATTGGGCATTCCCGCCTTCGCAATCATCGCGCTGGCCTGCCTCTGGTACTTTTACCATTTGTTTACCGGAAGCTTGCGCCGAAAGCGCGATCGCTACATACCCGTCATCGGCGCGAGCGTCGCTGTCTTGGGGGTTGCACATAGCTGCATCGATTTCTCGCTACAAATACCGGGTTACGGCGTGTTTTTCGCAGCTGTCGTCGGATGCGGCCTCGCGCAATCGCTACCGTCACAGATGCGAAAAGAGCGTGGCAAATCTGTGCAAGTCGAGTTAAACTAAAATTATAATTATTGGAATATGGGCAGGGTGATGAATTGGAATTCTGGTAGGCGCTTCACGGTGATCGTCGGAGCGCTGGCGTTTTTTGCCGGAATGCCGGCAGCATTCGGCGCAACGGGCGTGAGCTCGAGCTGCGTTGCCAACAACACCGGCGCTGTTTCAGCCGAGCGCGCCACCGACTTTCTGGCCAATCCGAGCGGACTGCTCGATCAGTTCAAGGACGGACAAGGCGGCCTCGCCTCAGCTGTCCGCGACCTCTTGACCGCGCGTCCCGAGACCGTCGAGGGCATTGCCTCATTGGCGAAGGCCAGCAGCGCCGATCAAAGCCGCGCCATCGGCGCCGGCCTCGGCACCGCCGCCTCGGTCTGTGTCCTGTCGCAGCCCGGCGTTGCCCAACTGATTCAGGAGGCGGTTCTCAAGACGGAGAATCCCGACCTGATCCAATCGTTCACCAGCATCACCGGCGATATCCCGACCGAAGCGACGAACGGTGCCGACCCGACCGGCGAGACCACGGCCGGCGGCGGACCGGGCTCGACCGCCGCAGAGGCACGCGGTGGTGGGGCAAGCTCGACCGAACCCACGGCCGTGAACCAGAGCGGCCCCGGCGCGGCGTCACAGACGCTGTTTGCGGCGACATCCACCGCGGTTCTGACGTCCGTAAGCCCGTCGCGTTAATGGCCGGAACCGCTGCGTTGGCAGCGAATTAACCAACCTCCCTCGGCCGGTCTCGCGACCGGCCGATTTCGCTACAATTGTAAATTTCGGCGGAACCAAAGCTCAAATCGTTTGTGAGATACCCGTAGCGTCAAAAGAAAACGCCAGACGGGGATGTCATGAGCTGGATTATCAAATCGCTGGTCGCGATCGGGATCGCGTCGACCGGCACCGCCGCCAAGGCCGAGATTCTGAACGACGGCTCGCTCAACCAGGCGAAGAGTGCGTTCATCCGCGAGTACGACAACGCGCTCGCGCCGCTGCAATTCGTCAAGTTCTGCATAAACAATGACGCCGAATGCGCGGTAGACGCCGCCGACCGGACACTGCCCTCGGGCGACCGGGCGATGAGCATGCTGCGCGAGGTCAACAGTGCGGTCAACGCGTCGATCACGCCAATGCAGAAATCGACCAATCCGATGGTCGCGCGCTGGACCGTTTCGCCGTCCGCCGGCGATTGCAACGACTACGCGGTCACCAAGCGTCATCAGCTGATCGAGATGGGTTGGCCCAAATCAGCACTGCGGCTTGCGGTCGTGCTGACCAATGGCGGCCAGGGCCATCTCGTGCTGGTCGCGCGTCTTGCCGACGGCGATTTCGTTCTGGACAATCTTTCTGCCTCGGTACGCCCGTGGAACGCTGCGGAGTACGAGTGGATCTCGATGCAGTCCGGCGGCAACCCGCGCTTCTGGGTCGCGGTCGGCGACCATGGCGAGCGGCTGCGCGCCACGCGTCTTGCGATGCTGCGAACCATCGAATAGATCGCGCGAAGTTTCGCGAACACGCCAATCGCAGGTTGAAGGCGCGAGGAGCCCCCTCGCGCCTTTGTCATTGCATGGTCATCTGCCTAAGAATCAAGCTTGACGCATCAAGACGTGAGCGATCATTCGCAGAATCTGCGCCTGATCGCAGCACAAGCGTCGTTCATGTTGAAGATCCAGCGAGGATGGCAATTTGGTCCGCGTTGGTTTATATTTTGCGCCGCACAAGAATTTGACATAGTTTTGGGCCATCAAAGACCTACGGCCCAATCCCATACAGCATCAATAATTCGCAACGAGATATGAGCGCGATCCTCCTCAAACTCGATAGCTTGTTGCGTGGTCCTCTCCGGGCCTCACGGATCGTCATGGTCGTCGTCGCTGCGCTGTCTGCAACACTTGCGACGCCGGCGCGGGCCCAATGCGTCGACCGCGCCGAGCGCGCACCTCCCGGCGCAGTCAGCGCCTTCATCTCGGACCCGTCGGTCATTCTTCGGCTGTCGAAGAACGACAGAGACAAGCTTACGGGCCGGCTGACCGGCGTGCTGGTGACCGATATCGCGGCACTTGATTCGGTGCGCGACATGCTGCGTGAAGCGAGCCAGGCCGATCGCATCGCAATCGGCATCGGGCTTCATCGTGCCGAAGACCGTTGCGTATCCACAAAACCCGACGTCGCACGCAGGATCAGCGAATTCGTCAACAAGCTGCACGACGGCGCGGTGCTCAAGGGATATTACGCGGATCAGGACGCGGCGATGGCGCCGGCTCCGGGGAGCCCCGCTCCACCCACAGCCACCAACCTGCCGGCAGGTCCGAGCTCGAGCGCCGGCCTGATGTCGGGCGAATGGAAGACCGACGTCGCCGATCCGTTCAAACCCGTCCCCCTTCCCGAGTGACAATCAAGATTCCCAGAAATGTTTCAGCCACGAGATCAGTTTCCGCAACGCCCGAAGTATGCCATCGAGGTCGGTGGCACGACGCTCAGCGCCGAACGCGCTCTGGACATCGTGCGTCGCCAGTGGCCGCTGATCGTCGCCATCGTGGCCGGTACGCTCGCACTCGTTCTCGTCTACCTGATCAGCGCAACGCCGATGTACACCGCGAATGCGCGCATCCTGATGGACACGCGACAAACCCAGGTGCTGGATAAGGACAGCGGAACCGCCAACGCGCTGATCGACCCGGGCTTCGTCGACAGCCAGGTCGAGATTCTCCAGTCTGACGACCTGATCCTGTCGATCGTCCGCCGCCTGAAGCTGACCGAAGACGCGGAATTCAACGGCTCCGAGCCGGGATTGCTTCCGCTCATCATCGGCAAGGTCATGTCGCTGTTCGGATCGGACGGCCCTCCCAGCAAGGAGCGGGTCGAGCGTGGCGCGGTCGAGCTGCTGCAGAAGAATCTCAAGGTCGAGCGCGTGCTCACGACCTATGTCCTCTCCCTGAACTACCGCTCGATCGATCCGAACAAGGCGGCAAAGATCGCGAACGCAATCGCGGACGCCTACATCGTGGGTGCCCTGGAGGCGAAGTATCAGTCGACCAAGCGCGCCGGCGAGTGGCTCCAGCAGCGCAGCGCCGAGCTGCGCGAGCAGGCGACGGCGAGCGACCGCGCCGTGCAGACCTTCAAGGCCGAGAACAACATCGTCGGCACCAGCCGCGGCTTGATGAGCGAGCAGCAGCTCGCGGACGCCAACTCGCAGCTCGTCACCGCGCGCGCCGCCACCGCCGAGGCCAAGGCGCGCCTCGACCGGATCGAGGCGCTGCTCGACAAGGACCTCGTCCAGCCGACGGTGACGGACGCCCTCAACAACACCGTGATCACGCGCCTGCGCGCCCAGTATCTCGACCTCGCGGCTCAGTATGCCGATTGGTCGAGCCGCTACGGCAAGACCCACCAGGCGGCCATCAACCTCGCCAACCGCATGGAAGAGCTGCGCAAGGCGATCGCTGACGAAGTGCGCCGTATCGCGGACGCCTATCGCAGCGAATACGAGATCGCCAAGAGCCGCGAGACGTCGCTGGACGAAAACCTCAAGAACCTCGTGTCGCAGGCCGGCAGCACCAGCCAGGCCCAGGTCAAGCTGCGCGACCTCGAAAGCGCGGCGGACACCTATCGCAACCTCTACAACAACTTCCTCGAGAAGCTCCAGAACGCGACGCAGAACCAAAGCTTCCCGATCAGCGAAGCGCGCATCATCAGCACGGCGGTCAAGCCGGACAAGAAGAGCTCGCCCAAGACCCTGCTGGCGCTGATGGGCGGCCTGTTCGGCGGTCTGTGCTTCGGCTTCGGTGCCGCTTTCGCGAGAGAGCTGCTCAGCGACGTGCTGCGCTCGCCGAGCGATGTCGAGGATCAGCTCGGCGTGAAATGCCTCGGCGTCCTGCCCGATATCCGCCCGTCCAGGACCTCCGCGGACGGTCCGGACGCCAACGTTTCCAGCTATGTCGTCGAGCACCCGTTCTCGCGATTTGCCGAAACGCTGCGCAACATCAAGGTCTCAATCGACGTCGCGCGGCTCTCGCGCGAGGTCAAGGTGATCGGCATTCTGTCGTCTCTCCCGAAGGAGGGAAAAACCACGGTCGCGGCCAATTTCGGTCATCTCACCGCGTTGACCGGACACCGCACGCTGCTGATCGACGGCGACCTCCACACCCGCTCGCTGACGCGGGCGCTGGCACCCCATTCCAAGAGCGGCCTCGTCGAAGCCCTCAAGGATCCGCGCTCGTTCGGCTACCACATCCAGCGCAGCAAGGAGAGCGGGCTCGACTTCCTGCCCTCCGTCGTCGCCTCGCGCATGGTGAACTCGGCAGACGTGATCGCATCCAAGTCGATGGCCGACCTGCTCGCGGTCGTGCGCGAGGAGTATGAATACATCATCATCGATCTGGCGCCGGTGATGCCGGTGTCCGACGCCAAGGCCGTCAGCCACCTCGTCGATGCGATGGTCTACGTCATCGAGTGGGGCCGCACGACCCGCAACGCGCTCCAGGAATCGATGGCGAGCTCGGAAGGCATTCAGAAGAAGCTCCTGGGTGCCGTGCTCAACCGCGCCAATCCGAAAATGCTCAAGCGGATCGAGGCGTACAAGGGTTCGCACTACAACAGCTATTATGTCGAGGGAGCCTAGCGGCGAGCCGCCGGCCCAGCCGGCGGGATCCGCGTTTCGCTGGGTTCTGCGCGGCTCGACCGTCGCTCTCGCTGCGGTCACGCTGCTCTGGATCGCATCCGTTGCTCCTGACGTCACCAATCCCGCTGTTCCGCAGATTGCCGGCCGCGTCGCGCGCGGCGAGCGCTACGAGCTCGACCGCCTGAGATGGATCGTGGCGGAGAATCTGCCGTCCGCCCGCCGGTTATGCAGCGCCAAGACGCTGCGCGAGATCCTGCTGCTCCAGCTCGCGATCGCGGACGAATCGACGCGCTCAGGCGACCTTAAGCAGACCGACCTCGACGCGGCCGCCGTCGCGTCCACGAGCCGCACTCTGCTCGCCTGTGCACCGACCGAAGGACTGGGCTGGTTCGGCAGCTACTGGGCCGAGATTCGCCAGGCCGGCTTCGGGCCGCGAACGGCGCAGTTGCTCGAACTGTCCTATCGCTTCGCGCCGCACGAAGCCTGGCTCCAGCTCATCCGCGCGCCTCTGGCGCTCCGCATCTTCAATGCGGCCTCGCCCGGGCTCAAGGATTACGCCGTCCAGGACTTCGCCGACATCTTCCAGGCGCGCCTGTTCCCGAGCGCTGCCGCGCTCTACCAGGCGGCCGCGGCGAGCGCCCGCCCCGGGCTTCTGGACCGGACATGCAATGCCCCGGACATCGACCGGGAGCTCCTGATGCATTTCGTGACGGAAAAGGGATTGCCGCTTCGCCACCGCTGCTATCCCTTCGAGGATCGCCCGCACGGTTGAACGCGCTGAAAGAAAAAGCCCGGCGCGCCAAACGAGGCGGCCGGGCTTCATTGTCGCGATTGCAGGCCAGGACAGCGCTTGACGCTAGTAGGCTTCCTGATGGATCAGCGCCAGCGCGGTCTTCAGGATGATCCTGATGTCGAGCCAGATGCTCCAGTTGCTGACGTACCAGACGTCGTACTCGACCCGCTTCTCCATCAGATCGATGGTCGGCGTCTCGCCGCGGAAACCGTTGACCTGCGCCCAACCGGTCAGGCCCGGCTTCATGTGATGCCGGTACACGTAATTGCTGATGATCTGGTCGTAGTAATTGTCGTGCGCGAGCGCATGCGGGCGCGGTCCGACCAGCGACATCTCGCCGCGCAGAACGTTCCAGAGCTGCGGCAGCTCGTCGATGCTGGTCCGCCGCAGCACACGGCCGACACGCGTCACGCGCGCGTCGCTCTTCGTCGCCTGCGTGACGACATGACCGTTTTCCGCCACCGTCATGGAGCGGAACTTCCAGATATCGAATTGCTTGCCGTTGAAGCCGCGCCGCGACTGCTTGAAGATCACCTTGCCCTTGGAATCGAGCTTGATCATGATCGCAGCCGTGATCAGCAGCGGCGCCAGCAACAGCAGCGCGAACGAGGCAAGGCCGATGTCGAGGCAGCGCTTCTGCGCCTGCTCGAACACGCTGAGCGGCGCACGCTGGATCTCGATCGCGACCGTGCCGCTGACGGGCTGGAACGGACGCGAGACCAGATCGGCGATCGGGAAATCCGGCAGGAGGCGGATCGGCTGGGGAACAACGCGCAGGTGCTGGCTCAGCTTCTGGAGAAGCGGCATTTCGTCCCAGTCGATGACCAGGAGATATTCTTCCACATCCGCCGTGCGCGCCTGACGGGTGATGTCGCGAATCTCGCGATCCCAGCCCGCACCCTCCTCGGACGGATCGAGCACGAAATGCCGCACGACATTGAAGCCGTGCTTGCGCAGATCCTTGAAGCGGGTCGAGGTGAAATCGAGAGGCTTGAGGCTGACCAGCACGACCTTGCGGTCCACCAGACGGCCCTTGGCGTAGCCCGAGGTCAGCGCCAGGCGCCACAACACGCGCAGACCGCCCAAGGCAGCGCCGCCGGTCGCGGCGAACAGCAGCGTGGTTCCGCGCGACATGTCCGCGGACGATTTGAGCAGGAACGCCTCGACGGCGAGAATGGTCAGCGAGATCAACCAGACCGCCAAAGCCTTGCGCAGCTGCCAGACCGTGTTCAGCAGGCGGTGGTGATCATAGACGCCCTGGAAATAAGCGATCGTCACGAACACCGCGCCGACGACCAGACCTGCTCCGACGGATGAGTCCTGCTCCGATACGAGCACGCGATAGAGACCGTTCGCCGCGAAATAGCTGAGCAGCACGGCGACGAAGTCGCCGGCGATCAAAGCCACTTGGAGGGGTCTTTGGAGGGCTCCGCGTCGGTTCGATATAACCGAATAATAGTTTTCCGAACCGTAAGTTGCTACAGCCATCCGAACCTCGCTGCCTCGTCACGCCAGTCGCAACCAGAATTGCGAGCAAACCGATCGAAAATTTTCGATGTGCGCCGAAGTATATCTTAACTAAACAAAGCGACATTGCGGCAGTGCACCGAAAAAATCAAATCGATTTTTCTGCAATGCAGCGTCGCTGCATGTGAATGCTCAAACTACTGTCACACACGTGACAATTAAGCGGGCATCGCGCCGCATTTCGCAACAAATCGCGTCAAATTCGCACAGCATTGTCGCGAGTATTTGAACGGCTGTTCAACCATGCCGCTTAAGCCGTTATTAGGCCGCAGCCATTAACACTCGTGACCAATTCGGGGAGTTGTGTCGTGAGTACCGTTGCCGTTTTCAGTCTGTTGATCGGGTCGTTGCTGGGAGGCCGATTCCGAATCTTCATCCTGCCGCCCGCCATCGTTCTCGGTGCGACGATCCTTGGTGCGGGCTCCGCCTGGCAGGGACATGATTCAGCTCACACGGTTGTGACAATCCTCGTCTTCGCGTCGGTGCTCCAGCTCGGCTATTTCTGCGGCGCGGTTCTGGTCCGCGCGCGAGCGGCGGCCTACCGTGGCAAGACTGCGCCATCGTTCGACAGCCGCAGCTTCGGCTAGCCTCGCGCAAGCTTGGGGACAGGTGATTCGCAACGCCGGCGAATGATCGGCCACGCGTTCGCTTGCCGGCGGGGTCAAAAAAAGCTGCTTGGGGCACACGGATTTCGCCGATAGCATATTGACATCTCGGGCGAAGCTCTCTGAAAGAGTTGGACCCCATGCCCACGATCGCGTTCCCCAATTCGCCCCGGCCGAAGCTACCGAACGGCGTGCGCATCTATGCGATCAGCGACATCCACGGCTGCGCGCATCTGCTCGAGCAGATGTTCGCCGTGATCGATGCGGACATGGCGAATAGCCGGCCATATCGCGCGATCGAGGTCTTCCTCGGCGACTACATCGATCGCGGACCGGACTCGCGCCATACCCTCGATCTCCTGATCAGGCGCAGCCGCCGCCGCAACACCGTCTTCCTCAAGGGCAATCACGAGGCCTACTTCACCTCGGTGCTGGAAGATCCCTCCCGCGCCGCCGAATGGTTTCAGTTCGGCGGGCTCCAGACCCTGATGTCGTACGGCGTGTCGGCCGCGCCCGGCATTGGCAAGGACGAGCTGCCCGATCTGGTGCGCGAGCTCACTTCCGTGATGCCGCCGGAGCACATTGCATTCATGCGCCAGTTGCGGCCGACCTTCACATGCGGCGACTTCTTCTTCGTCCATGCGGGGGTGCGTCCGGGAATTCCGCTTTCCGAGCAGCGCGAGCAGGATCTGCTGTGGATCAGGGATGAATTTCTCCAGAGCAAGCGGCGCTTCGGCAAATATGTCGTGCACGGCCATACGCCGGTGAAGCAGGCCGAGCTGCTCGAGAATCGGGCCAACATCGATACCGGGGCCTATGCCACCGGCAACCTGACGCTGCTGTCCATTCAGGGCAACAGCATGCTCGCGATCTAGGCGCCCCGCGCGCGCGGCGCGCCGGACGTTAGTTGGTGGGACTTGCCGGAGCCCGATACTCCGGGAAGCGGCTCAGCATCGTGGCCTTCAGGAACTTGAAATGGGCGATCGAGGCGCCGAGCTCCTTGAGCCGGCGCTGGCCATTCAGGATCTCCTTGTCGAACAGATCCTGGTGGTGATTGTCGAGCGCCTCGCGCTCGAGATATTCGTCGTCGCCGTTGCCGATCGTCACGGCCGCACGCGCCAGCACGTCTTCCACCCGGCGGTTGAGACCCGATTGCTCGCGCTCCGCCGCATGCAGGGCGTCGTCGATCGCGATCATGATGGCTTCGATGCGCGTACGATCGGTCTCGGCGTCACGCTCGGGCGAGCGCGCGCGAAACGTCTGTTCTCCCCCGAAGCGATCTTTCAGGAAATTATGAGTGCGGGCCCGCAGGAAGAGCTGAAACATGCGTCCATTTCCGATTCGAGGCGCCAGACCGGAAAATGGGCCCGGGATGGTTAAGAAAGACTGAATCCTTCGCGCCGCTCGGTGCGACTTTGCGCCATCCAGTCCCTCCAGGCGCCCTCGTGCTTCTCATAGAGCTCGAGCCGGCGCCGCTCGCCGGCGTCAGGCCACGCATTGCGGCCATTGGACGCGACCTGTCCCTCGCCGGGCGCCTGCTCGCGGTCGAGCCGCTCGAACTCGAACGTCTCCTCCGGCGTCAGACCGATCAGGACGCGGTCGCCTCTCTTGTCGACGAAATACCGCCGCGGCGCATTGTTCGTCGGGCCCGTCATGCCGTCTCCCCGAAATCCCGTCATGATCCACTTCCCTCCGCCATCATGCGAACCGAGAAACGACGACCACACCCAGGTTGCAAATCATCAGAATGCACGCCGCGCCCTCGCCAGTGAATTATTCTGCCGGAACGCGGTCGGACTGTAGGGACGGTGGAACGGATGACGTTCCGCGCGGTCGCGAGAGCGCCGCGCGCGTATTGCATAGCCTGCACCAAAGCCGGCAAGGAGCGAAACCAGGATCGCAACCAGCATCATTCGGGATTCGCTCCAGTTAGCGAGCGTCTTGTCTCATGATGCGACAGTCTCATCGTCGAGTTGTGTCGAGATCATGATGAGCGCCGCTGATTTTCAGGTCATGCCGGAGATTTTTTGGGCAGCAACCGCATGCCAAGCAGTCGAACGCTCGCTTCAACTGAAGAACCAGAGGAACAATCGCACCAGCAGCAGCGTGATGAAATACACCCAGCCCGCCATCGCGATCAGCGCAACGCTGAAAAAGGCGCCTTCGAATGCCCGCTCTCTGAGCTTGGTGAGAGGAAGTGCCGCTCGCGCTCTCTGAAGCATCTCGGTCTTCTTGTTGATTGTTGATTTGGATTTGTTCGTGCGCGCGACCATAGCCGAACGAATTCGACGATCTCGTGACGACTTGCCCGAGAGAAGCGCAATGCTGCTCGTCGAGATTGATATCGCATGCATCCGTCGCGATTGAATCTATTTTCGTTCCAGGCTGTTGCGATCAATCCACACCGTGCTTCAACTCAAATTGATTCGTCGAAGCTGCAGCGCCGTCGCGCCCA
This sequence comes from Bradyrhizobium sp. CCGB01, assembly GCF_024199795.1. Taxonomy (NCBI): domain Bacteria; kingdom Pseudomonadati; phylum Pseudomonadota; class Alphaproteobacteria; order Hyphomicrobiales; family Nitrobacteraceae; genus Bradyrhizobium; species Bradyrhizobium sp. CCGB01. Next base: position 2,256,382 of record NZ_JANADK010000001.1, on the reverse strand, counting down.
GATTCCCGATCGCGCAGGTGTTGGCGCAGGAACGATACCTTCGGCATCGCGCATCGTCGGCCACGAGAAGATGGAGCGCGCGGCACGCCCTGCCCGGCAGCCCGGCTTCATGCAAAGGGGCAGGCGAACGGGTTCCAACCTCGCCGGCGACCAGCGTGGTGTTGAAGCAGCAACTCTACCTGTCTTCGGCAAGCCGATGACCGATTGCCCGCTGGCCACCCCGATGCAGGCGCCGAGACGCTCGTTCCGCACGTGATCGTTCGCGGATTGACCAATGAACTTCCGACGGCCGCAACGTGCGCGACCGGCTCGATGTCGCGGATCACGCGGAGACGCTGACGCGGGTCGTCGAGCACGGCCAGCTCGTCAAGACCTGCCACATCGGCGCGCCCCGCGAGCGGACTGGCGAAGACCGTCAGCGGGTTCTGCGGCCACCGGACGTGGTGGCAGAACATCCTCGATCGCCGCGATCGGAGCACGCGTGTCGGCCTCAACCAACGAAAACTCCGTGGTAATACGGAGCGTTACGCGCCGATTTCATCCCGGTAAGGTTGAGCAGTTAGCTTAATCCGCGTTGTTTGTTGCGAAGCGCGCGGGATCGCATATCCATCCTCTCACCGGGCTTCCCCAAGGCCCGGCCCCACCCAAGCAAAGCCGTCGAGCGAACGTGGGTCCGCTTGGCGGCTTTGTCGTTGTGTCGACGAGAGGATGATTTCGGTTATGGCGCGCAGGCCCTGGTCGTTCAAGGAAGACCGCCGGCTGATGGAATTGGCCAAGTCTTCGACTTCGCTGGAAGAAGCAGCGAAACTTCTCGGGCGCTCGCCCGATGCGGTCAAGCGTATGGCCTTGCGCCTCGGCCTGACGCTGAAGTCCAAGGGCTCCAAGAAGAGCTAGTATCCGTCGCGCCGGCCGTGCGCGACAGGTCATGGACGGGCGCGTCTGCCCTCATCAACCGATGGATCGCAGTCTCCAATCGACGCAGGCCCCAACGCCTCCAGCGCTCTCGATCTCTCCGCGCCCGGATGTTAGGCTATCCAACATTGAGGATTGAACCTCGCCCCTTTCCGGCGCAGAACGGTCGCCGGACCGGCTTAGGTCTCAGTTCGATGGTTTGTTGGAGGAATACATCATGTTGTCCCGTGCGCTCGCCGTAGCTTTGCTCCTGGCTCTGCCTTCAGTGGCGTCGGCGCAGGTCCCCGTACGGTTCGGATTTCCGAACGGCGCGCCGTGGTGCGCTTTTGGTTTCGACTGCCGCTTCCTGAACTTCCGGGAATGCGCCGACTGGATCTACGACCCCGCGCGAAACTGCCTCAAGAATCCGTACTTCGCGGCCCATTACCCCACCAATGTCGACAAGGGCTGGTCCTACAACCGGCGTTGAACGTCGGTCCCTGCAAACGGCTGGTCATGCAGTCAGGCACGTCGCATCGTGCCTGACGATCTGGTTGGCTCGATTCGTCGATGACGACAATTTGGGCACAGCCTGCCGCCGTCCGCCGATCCATAGGCGGAACTCTCGTCCGAGCTTCGCATTGTTTCCGAAATGAATGCGGGAGGCGAAGCCGCCATGGCCAACTCTTTCCTTATCGTGATGTCGACGTGGTTCGCCATCAACATCCTGTTCGTGGCCGCGAGATTGTGGGTGACAGGACCAGCGAGCTGGCAGATTGATGCCAGCCCTCGCCAACTCAGCGCCGTCTACGTGAAATCGCGGCAGCAACGACGCGTTTGATGTTGCCTGAGTCTAGGCGGAACGGGCCGCAAGAGCGGCGCCCTGCCGTTTGCCCGTGAACCTCGGTTCATGCCCTCGAAGGTTCATGAACTTTAACGATGTTCTCGGCTTTCGAAGCGGCCAGCTAGCCGACCAGTTATGTTGGCGCCATGCGCCGCAACCATCTCATTGCAGCCGCGGTCATCTGTCTCGCGCTCATCGTCTATGCCACGCTCGCCAAGCTCGCGGGCAGGCCGGCACTCATGGGCCACGCGGAGGCTTACTGGGTCGTCGTCATCGAGCGCTTCAGCGCATACGGCCTGTTGGGCTTCCTTCTGTCCTTCCTGCTACCGGGGCGAGTCAAGCTGGCTTGCGCATTCGTGCTAGCCGTCGCAGTCGGGCTCGAGGTCTTGCAGGCGGTGACGCCGGATCGTGACCCACGGTTCATCGATGTGCTGCAAAAGGCCGCCGGCGGCACCGTCGGCGTCCTTCTGGCCCAAACCATTCTGGCTTTTCTGCCGATGCCGCCCTCGTAGGGCGGCGGCCTTCCGCCGGCACGGCGAGCTTACGCCACTCCGCGCCGCAAGCCGGGTTGATCGATCGAGAGGACCCCGGACATCTGGCGATGGGCATCGCGCAACGCCGTGATAGCGTCGTCGAGATCGAATTCGGCTTCGCGGATGGTCTCGAAGAACCGTGCCATCAAGGCGAGGTTCAGCTTGACGCGGGTATTCCCGTCGCGGCTCTTGCGGCGATCGAGCGACAGATGCATCGCCTGCATCCTTGCCTCGGTGGCGCTACAGCCGCTGAGTGTCGCGAGTTCGTCATATGTCATCCAGATCTGAGGCATGTCCCTGTCCGTCTTTTGTTGTGGGCCTCAACCTAGATTTCACCTCTAAAAGCAGTCTTGCGGTGGTGCGGTCCCACCATGTTTTCGCGACAACAGCGTCAATGCAAACCTAAGACACGGGCGGCGTCTTGGTGGGCGAGAACGGGTGGCGCGGCCTGGAACGGCTGTCGAGCCCCTTTGGCAGCTTGTCGGCATTGAGCTTCACGACTGCGCATTTGGCGTCAGCTGCCGGTGCATCTTCCTGGCTGTAGATCAGCGTCGCCTCGAATTTGACGTCGGGCGCTTCTCTGGCCGTTCCCGAGCAGGTCGCCACCAGGCCGTTGCACACACCCGCAAGATTGACCTCGACCTCGTCCGGCCCGAACACGCTCGGCGGGCCGTCGGCATGCCGGTTCACGGTCAGGACGGCCGAGAAGTGCCGCTCATCGACGCGATAGGAGCCGCCATAGGTGAAGAAGCTGTCGCGGCCCGAGATCCGGCCGTGGTCCAGATCCACGAGCCCGGTGCCCTGGCCACGGGGGGTCCTGAACCAGGCAGCGTATTTACCGTCTCTCAGCATGGGAAATTTCCCGACGTGAAAATTGACCTGTATTTGCGACCAACTCTGGGGCGCGACAATGACCGAACGGCCGGCCCTTTGAGCAGGGTTAATGCGCCGAAAATCCAATCCGTCAAATTGCCGCCGACCCCTGCCGTCAGCGGCGAGCGTCAAAACAATTCTATGCCGTCATCCGCGGTCTCGACCGCCTCGACGCGCCGCGTGGCGGCGATCGACGCAAGGCCGAGCGTTTGCAGGAATTCGCGGTGAACGTCCCGCTCGCGCTCCATCGTGTAGCGCGCGAAGAGATCGTCGAGCATCGCCTGATCCTGCGCCTCCGGCTGTGGCCGCTGCGCGCCCGCGCTCGCGGTTTCGAGGCGCGCGGCAACCGCGGGCAAGGCTGCGGAGCTCTCGCCGAGCGAGTTCATCAGACCCTGCGCCGAATTCATCAGGCCTTCGAATTCCGCGCCCTCGTCGACGAGCCGGCCCATCAGCCTGCCGAGCCGTTCGTTGCCGGCCTCGACCTCGCGCAGTGCCTGGAGGATCTGCGGCTCGAACTTGGCGAGCTGCGTGGGATCGCCCTGCACGCGGAGCTCCTTCAGCTCGTTCGCCGAGCGCTCGATGCCGTCGAGCACAGGCCGCAAGCGCCCCGCGCCGGCCGAGACCTGATCGGCGGTCGCCTTGAGCTCGTTCGCGATCACGACGAAAGCGCTGCCGCGGCTGCCGAGATGGCTGGCCTTGAGGCCCGCATTCATCCCGATCAGGGTAATGTCGACGGTCGCCTCGGCGAGCCCGGCGATCGCCTGGCGAAACTTTGCCAGCGTGTCCTCGACGATGGCGAGCGCCTCGTCGACCGAGCGGCCGGCGCTCTCGCAAGTGGCAATCAGGGCCGATGCATGTGCCAGCGCCTGCTTGATGCGCGCGAGGAACGAAGATGAGCCGCCCTCCTCGCCGCCGAACAGCGTGCGGCCATGGCCGACGACATTGCCCGCATCCTGCAAGATGGCGGTGAGTGCGCGAACGATCTGGCCGATGTCGCCGCCGAATTCGCGCTGGGCGTCCCTGAGCAGAGCCGCCTGCAACTGGCAGATCGCACGTGCACCGTCGTCGCTCGCAACCGCTTCGGGAACGAGGCTCGGCGCAGATTCCGCTGCACGGCCGAGGCCGTGACAGACATGTTCGAGGCGCTGGCGCGCGCTGTCGCCGGCCTGCAAGGAAATGATCGCTCCGCCGACCGCCTCGGCGATCTTCCTGGTGCTGATGCTCGCGAGGTCGGCGAGCTGGCTGCTGTCGCGGCGCTGGGCCCGCAATCCGGAATAGGCTGAACCGAGCTCGGCGCTCTCCGACACCAGTTGATTTCGATAACGGCTCTCGAACTCCCTCTGCCGGCCGGACGCCATCGCAACGGCTTCCGACAGGCGCTGCTGGTCCCGCGCACAGCCCTCGATCGAACGCTGCACGGCCTTGCCGAGATCGTAGGCCTCCTGCGTGAAGGCGAGAAAGCCCTCGCGGTCGCCATCCAGCGAAGCCGCCTCGATCCGCGCGCTGCGCGCGATGATGGTGATCATCTGGATGTGCTTGAACAGCGGCTTGAGCAGCGAGGACGCCTCCGCCGTGCTCGTGCCGATGGTCGCAAGCAGGACGCTCTCGGCCGGCAGCGCCTCCGCCAGCTCGCTGAGCCGCGCGGCGATCTCCTGCAACGCGGTGGCGGCACCCTCGATCTCGGCGCCGGAGAGCTCCTCCGAGAGCGTCGCGAGGCCCTGGTTCAGCTCCTTGAAGATGAGGTGGCCGCGACCGAGCTCGTGACCGACCCGCGCGAAGACGTCCTCGATCCGCGACGAGACATCCTCGATCGCGACGGTCGCCTCAGCGAGCGTGTTGGCCGGAATGGCGGACATCGCAATCAACCTGCCACCGCCACATGTCCGGCCTGGTACCAGAGCATGATCTCGCGCGGGATATGATGCAGCGAGACCACCTTCTCGACACCGCCATGCGCGATGGCTTCCTTGGGCATGCCGAACACCACGCAGCTCTCCTCGTCCTGCGCGCGTGTCGAGGCGCCGAGCTTGCGCATCTCCAGCATCCCGCGCGCGCCGTCGTCACCCATACCCGTCATGATCACGCCGAGCGCGTTGGCGCCCGCGTGCTGGGCCGCCGAGCGAAACAGCACGTCGACCGAGGGGCGATGCCGCGACACCGGCGGCCCGTCCTTGATCGCGATCTGGTAGCGCAGGCCGATGCGCTGGAGCAACATGTGACGGGCCCCCGGCGCGATATAGGCGCAGCCCGGCAGCACCGGCTCGCCGTCCTCCGCCTCCTTGACCTTGATCTGGCAAATGCTGTCGAGACGCCTGGCGAAGGCCGCGGTGAACCCTGCCGGCATGTGCTGGACGATGACGATGGGCGGACAGTGCGGCGGCAGCATCTCGAGGACGTCGTTGAGCGCTTCGGTCCCGCCGGTCGATGCGCCGATGCACACGATGCGTTCAGTCGTCGGCCGGACCCTGCCCTGCACCGGCGGCGGAATGATCGCGTCGGCGGTCAGCTTCCTCTCGATCGTACGGCGCTCCGCCCGCGGGCGCACCCGCGCACGCGCCGCCGATTTCACGGCCTCGCGCAGCCGCGTCGAGCATTCGAGCAGCGCCTGCCGCGTGTCGATCTTCGGCTTCGGCACGATGTCGACCGCGCCCGCCTCGAACGCCTCGAACATCACGTTCGAACCCTCTTCGGTGAGCGAGGAGCAGATGATCACCGGGATCGGACGCTGCGCCATGATCTTGCGCAGGAACGTCATGCCGTCCATCCGCGGCATTTCCAGGTCGAGGATCATGACATCCGGGATTTCGTTCTGGAGACGCCGCGCCGCTGCGAACGGATCGGAGGCCGTCCCCATCACCTCGATGTCGGGATCGTCATTGAGGATCGTTTGCAGGATTTGGCGAACCGACGCCGAATCGTCCACGATCAGTACGCGAACTTTCTCCCTCGGCATTTTAGTCGCGCTCCGGCTAGACCTGGAAAATGGTTGGCTGAACTTGCTTCAAACCCGGCACTGCACTGTGAATCATCGATTCCGAATGTCCGACCAGCAGATAGCCGCCCGGCCGCAAATGGTTGCACAAATGCTCGACCACCTTGCGCTGCGTCTCACGTTCGAAATAGATCAGGACGTTGCGGCAGAAGATGATGTCGACGTCGCGATCGACGGGATAGGATGAATCCATCAGGTTCATCCGCATGAAATGCGTCATGCGGCGCAACTCCGGCACCACCCGCACCTCGCCGCGCATCTTGTCGCGCGACGTCAGAAAATATCGTTTCAGGAAAGGTTCCGGCACCGGTGCGAGCACGTCACGGGTGTAGATCGCGCTCTTGGCGAGGCGCAGCACCGCGGTCGAAATGTCAGTCCCGAGGATGCGGTACTGAAACCGTGATCCGCTCCGCGTCATGTCATCCAGCACCATGGCGGTGGTGTAGGCTTCCATGCCGGTGGAGCTCGCCGAGCTCCAGATCTTGAGGTTCGCGTTCCTGCGCCCGTGCGACTTGAGCAGGGACGGGATTGCGACCTCTCGCATGAAGGTGAAGTGCTGGGGCTCGCGGAAAAAGTCGGTCTTGTTTGTCGTCACCACGTCGATGAGGTGGGTCAGCTCGGTGTCGAAATGATCCGCATCGAACAGGTTGTCGACATATTCGTTGAGGTCGGAGAAGTTCAGCGCGCGCACGCGCTTGTGCAGCCGCCCCTCCAGCATCAGCCGCTTGCCCTGCGGCAGCTTGATGCCGACCTGGCCCTCGATCAGTTCGGCGATGGTCCGGAAGTGGCGGTCCGACAGATGGACGGCCGTATCCTGCAGGGCAGGCATCATCGCGGGCTGCCCCCATCCGGGATGGCCGCCGCCTGCACTGAATGTCGGGCCGAACGGGCCATCTCGAATCCTACGCGTTTACGCTGGTGACTGAAGAGGGGTCGGCCCACCGGCGAAGGCGGGCCGATTCCGTAAACGGATCTAGCGCTGGAACTCGGCGTCCCGATCGTCCTCGCCGTCGTTCATGTCGAAGGCGAAGCCGCCGCCACCGGCCACCTTCACGGCGCGAGCCGGCTTGGCCTGCGGCTTCTTGGCCGGACGCTCGGTGGCCGCCATGGTCGCTGCCTTGGCACGGAGCTGATTGACCGCCCGGTCGATCGGCGCAGCCGCCTGGGCGCGGCCCTGCTCGATGCGGAAATAGGCGATGGTCGACTGAAGCTGCTCGGCCTGCGAGGCAAGCTCCTCGGACGTCGAGGACACCTGCTCGGAGGCGCTGGCATTCTGCTGACCGACCTTGTCGAGCTGCTGGATCGCCTGGTTGATCTGAGCCGAGCCGACGTCCTGCTCGCGGCAGGCCGCGGTGATCTCCTCGACAAGCTCTGCCGTCCTCTTGATATCGGGGACCAGCTTGGAGAGCATGGAGCCGGCTTCCTGCGCCACCTTGACGGTCTCGGCCGAGAGCGTACCGATCTCGGCGGCGGCCGCCTGGCTGCGCTCGGCGAGCTTGCGCACCTCGGACGCGACCACCGCAAAGCCCTTGCCGTGCTCGCCGGCGCGCGCTGCCTCGACCGCGGCGTTGAGCGCGAGCAGGTCGGTCTGGCGCGCGATCTCCTGCACGATCGTGATCTTCTCGGCGATGGTCTGCATCGCGTTGACGGCACGCCCCACAGCGGCGCCGCTGGCCTCGGCGTCCTTGGCCGACTGCGCGGCGATCTTCTCGGTCTGGTTGGCGTTGTCCGCGTTCTGCTTCACGTTCGAGGCCATCTCCTCCATTGAAGAAGACGCTTCTTCCGCGGACGAAGCCTGCTCGGTCGCGCCCTGCGACAGCTGCTCGGCGCTGGCGGACAGCTCCTGGCTGCCGGCGGAGACGTTCTGCGCCGCGGTCAGGGCTTCCGACACGATCTGCCGAAGCTTTTCGACCATGCGCTCGAGCGCGAGGCCGAGCGTATCCTTGTCCGACAGCGGCTTGGCCTCGACCGTGAGATCGCCCTGGGCGATCTGGTTGGCCAGCGCCGCAGTCGCATTCAGATTCACCGTCATCGCGTTCAGCGACTTGATGAGATCGCCGATCTCGTCGTTGCTGGACGACTCGATCTTGTGGCTGAGATCGCCGATCGCCACCGCGTCGGCAAGGCCCACGGCCTGCGCCAGCGCGCGGCTGATGTTCAGCGCGATCCAGGTCGCGGCAACCGCGGCGATCAGCAAGGAGGCGATGACTAGGCTCAACAGTATCAGTTCGGCGCGGGCGCCATCCTGCTTGGCCTGTTCGGCCTGTTCGGCCATGTTCTTCTTGACGTTCTTGATGTAGCCGTCGGCCGCTTCGATCGCGTCCGCGACGACCTTGCGGCCATCGTGCATGGAACGATCCAGCGCTTTCGGCTTGTCGGTCCTTGCAAGCTGGACCGTCTCGTCTTGATAGGCGTTCAGCTTGGCGAACGCGACGTTGAAGCTCTCCATCAGCTTCTTGCCGCTTTCGCTGGCGGCCGCGTAGATCTCGTCCTTGGACTTGGCGACCGCGTCGCGGTTCTTGATGAGATCGGCCCGGAACTGATCGTGCTCTGCGTCGGACGCCGCGAGGATCGAGTTCTTCTCGGCGCGCACGAGGAACAGGATGCCTTCCTTCAGCTCGGCGGCCTTTTCCATCCGGCCTGCACGGCTGACCAGAAGCTCGGTGGTGCCGACCATGTCCGCCAGCTTCATGTAGCCGACCGCGCCCGCGATCATGGAGAGCAGGATGACGACGCCGAAGGCGCTGGCAAGCTTGGCTTTGACGGTGAATCTCATGTCAGTCTCGTTGGTTCGAATTGGGGTGCTTACGCTCGATCACGCTTCACACTTGCAAACTCAGGCGGCGCGCGACGTATCGCGCCCTTCAGGGATCTCGTCGTTCGCCATCAGCTTGGCGAGATCGAAGATGACGACGAATTTCTCACCCTTGCGGCCGATGCCGGCGGCATAGTCGGACTGCCATTTGCCGCCGACTTCGGGGATGGGCTCGATCGCCTGCTCGTCGATGTCGGTGACCTCGAACACGCAATCGGCGACGAAGCCGACGCCGACCAGGCGATCCTTCATCGGCACGTCGAGGATGATGATGCGGGTCGCTTCAGTCGCCTCCACGGTCGGCAGGCCGAGCTTGGTGCGGAGGTCGACGATCGGATAGCCGCTCCCGCGCACGTCGATCATGCCGAGCAGGAAATTCGGCGCATGTGGCAGCCGTGAGATCGGCCGCATATCGAGAATTTCCCGGACATTGCGGATGCTGATGCCGAACGTCTCGCCGGCGAGCCCGAGCGTCAGATATTGCGAGGTTGCGGCCATGATGCAGTCCAGAGGTCCCAAGGTTTGCGAATAGGCGCGGTCCGGCACGAGGCCGGACCGGTAGATCAGCGTTGGAACTCGGCGTCGCGATCGTCCTCGCCGTCATGCATGTCGAATGCGAAGCCGCCGCCGCTGGCGACCTTCATCGCGCGCGCCGGCTTGCGGGCAGGCGCGGACTTCTTCGCGCCGCGATCCGCAGCCGCCATGTGCGCGGCCTTGGCACGGAGCTGGGTGACCGCCCGGTCGATCGGCGCGGGCGCGCGCTCGTCGCGGCCGGCATGCTCGATGCGGAAGAACGAGATGGTCGACTGAAGCTGCTCGGCCTGCGAGGCGAGCTCCTCGGAGGTCGATGACACCTGCTCGGACGCGCTGGCGTTCTGCTGCCCGACCTTGTCGAGCTGCTGGATCGCCTGGTTGATCTGGGCCGAGCCGACGTCCTGCTCGCGGCAGGCCGCAGTGATCTCCTGGACCAGCTCGGCGGTCTTCTTGATGTCGGGAACGAGCTTGGACAGCATGTCGCCGGCTTCCTGCGCGACCTTGACGGTTTCCGTCGACAGCGTGCCGATGTCGGCGGCGGCCGCCTGGCTGCGTTCGGCGAGCTTGCGCACTTCGGAGGCGACCACCGCAAAACCCTTGCCGTGCTCGCCGGCGCGCGCGGCCTCGACCGCGGCGTTGAGCGCGAGCAAATCGGTCTGGCGCGCGATCTCCTGCACGATCGTGATCTTCTCGGCGATGGTCTGCATCGCCTGGACGGCACGGCCGACGGCGACGCCGCTGGCTTCGGCATCCTGGGCCGATCGCGCGGCGATCTTCTCGGTCTGGTTGGCGTTGTCGGCGTTCTGCTTCACGTTCGAAGCCATCTCCTCCATCGAGGACGAGGCTTCCTCTGCCGACGAGGCCTGCTCGGTCGCGCCCTGCGACAGCTGCTCGGCGCTCGCGGAGAGCTCCTGGCTGCCGGCGGAGACGTTCTGCGCGGCGGTGAGCGCTTCGGCCACGATCTGCTTGAGCTTCTCGACCATCGTATTCAGCGAGGTGACGAGATCGCCGATCTCGTCGTTGCTGGTGACCTTGATCGACTGGCTGAGATCGCCATCGGCAACCGCACCGGCGAGGCCGACGGCACGGCCGAGGCCACGCGCGATGCTGAAGGAGATCCAGATCGCGGCGATCAGACCGATGACGAGCGAGGCCACCACGGCCGAGATCAGCAGAAGCTGAGCCCGGTTGCCGTCCTGGTGCGCCTGAGCCGCCTGGTCGTTCATGTTCTTCTTGACGTTGGTGACGTAAGCGTTGCCGGCTTCCATCGCCTCGGCGACGGCCTTGCGAACCTCGGTCATGGAGCGCTCGGCCGCCTTCGCCTTGTCCGTCCGCGCGAGCTTGAGGACTTCGTCCTGAACCGCGTTCATACGCACATAGGCGGCGCCGAAATTGTCGAGCAGCTTCTTGCCCTCGGGCGAGGCCGCGGCGTGGATTTCTTCCTTCAGCTTCAGAAGCGTCTCACGCTGCTTTGCAATCTCGGCGAGGAAGCGCTCCGCTTCGCTCTCGGGAGCCACGATGAGGTTCTTCTCGGCGCGAACCTGAAGCAGAATGCCCTTTTCGATTTCCGCCGCACGGTCCATCCGGCCGGCGCGCGACACCAGGCTGTCGGCGGTGTCGATCATCTCGCTCAGCTTGACATAAGCGAGGCCGCCCGCCGCCATCGAGAGCAACAGGACGACGCCGAACGCGCTGGCAAGCTTTGCCTTGACCGTAATTCTCATCTTCAGCCCCTACCGATCTCGCCCCCGAGACCTCATGTCAGTTCAGAATGCGTTCCATGTTTGGAACGATGACGAACTCTTCGCGCCATTTGGCGATGAAGCGGATGAACTCCGGCTTCCAGTGCATGCCGACGCGCGGCGTCTGCTGCACATCGGCCTGCGAAATCTCCGTAACCTCGTAGACCTTGTCGGCCGTCATGCCGACCAGCACCGGCTCGCCGTCGAGCTCGATCTCGATGACGACGATGCGCGTGTCGGCGGAATCCGCGAGTTGCGGCATGCCGAAGCGGATGCGCAAATCCGCCAGCGGGATAACGTTGCCGCGCACGTTGATGACGCTGGGAACGAAGGCGCGCGCTCCCGCGACCCTGGTCACGGGGACGGGATCGATGATCTCGCGCACGAGGCCCGCGTCGAGCGCGAACTTCTCCTCGCCGAGCCCGATCATCACGACCTGCATCGCGCCCGCCTGATGCTCGCCAGCCTGCATCTCGTTCATCACGCCGCCTCGCTGATATGCTGCTTCTCGACCTTCGACTGCGCCAGCGCGACGAGCTGGGCGACATCGAGGATCAGCGCCGCCGTACCGTCGCCCAGGATCGTCGCGCCCGAGAAGATCGTGACGTCCGAGTGCAGCTTGGAGAGCGACTTGATCACGGTCTGGTGGTTGCCGATGATCTGGTCGGCGACGAGGCCGACGCGGGTCTCCCCGGTCGAGATGATGATCGTCTTCTGGTGCCGGTCGGGCGAACCCGAGGCGGACATGATCTCGCGCAGGCGCAGGAACGGGACGAGGTTGCCGCGCACGTTGAGGAAGTTGCGGCCGCGCGAGCGTTCGTCCTCGGCCGTCAGCTCGACGCATTCCTCCACCGCCGACAGCGGAATGATGTAGCGGCCTTCGCCGACGCGGATCAAAAGACCTTCGATGATCGCCAGCGTCAGCGGCAGGCGCAGCGTCACCGTGGTGCCCTGGCCCGGACGCGTCGACAGGTCGATCGTGCCGCGCATGTTCTCGATGGTGCGCTTGACCACGTCCATGCCGACGCCGCGGCCGGACAGCGCCGAGATGGTCTGGGCGGTCGAGAAGCCCGGGTGGAACAGGAACTGGTGGATCTCGTGATCGGTCAGCACGGCGCCGGAGGCGATCAGCCCCTGCTCTTCCGCTTTCGCGCGGATGCGCGCGGTGTTGAAGCCGCCGCCATTGTCCTTCACGGTGACGAGCACCTGCGCACCGGAATGAACGGCGGCGAGCTCGATCCGGCCCTGCTCCGTCTTGCCGTTGGCGGCGCGGGTCGCGGTGTCTTCGATACCGTGGTCGATGGCGTTGCGGATCAGGTGAACCAGCGGATCGGCCAGGCACTCGATCATGGTCTTGTCGAGCTCGGTATCCTCGCCCGTGGTGACGAATTCGACCGGCTTCGACAGGTCGCGCGACAAATCATGCACCAGGCGGCGGAAGCGGCCGAACAGCGAGCCGATCGGCACCATGCGCGCGCCCATCGTGGTGTCGCGCAGGGAGGAGGCGAGGCGCTCGATTTCCTCGGCGATCATCTTGATCGAGAGGTCCGAGCCGGACGAGGCGAGCTGCGACAGCCGCGCCTGCGCGATGACCAGCTCGCCGACCCGATCCATCAACTCGTCGAGACGCTCGGCCTGGACCCGGACGGTGGCGATGCCGCGATCCTGCTTGGCTTCGGGCTTCGCTTCCGGCTTTGGCTCGGCTTTGGGCTCCGCCTTGGCGATGGGCTGCTCGGCAACAGGCGCTGCGACGGCCTCGAGCACCGGCGCAATCATCTCGGCCACCGGGGCCGGCTCCTCGTCGAGCAGCTGCAACAGCGGTAGCGGCGCGGGCGCTTCGACATGCTCCAGCGGCGAGAGCGTCAGCTTCATCTCGTCCGAGACGAACATGAAGACGTCGTCGATCGCGTCCTTGTCGCAGGCCGCGTGCAGCTTGACGTCCCACTTCAGATAGCAGTCTTCCGGCTCCAGCTCGTCGAGGAACGGTATGCCGTCGGTCACGGGCACGACGAAGCACGGGCCGAGCTTGCAAAGGTCTTCCAGCAGATCGAGCGGGTTCGAGCCGTTACGCAGGATGTGGGATTCGAATTCCAGATACAGGTGCCAGCCGGCCTGCTTGCTCTCGCTGGGGGCCAGCGGCGGCGCTTCAGCGATTTCGGCGACGGGCGCGACAGGCTGGTCGGGAAACACATAGCGCTTGAGGTCGTCGAGGATGGCCTCGCCGATGATGTCGTCGGTCGACTGCGGATCCTCGATCAGCGCGCGGATATAGTCCTTGGCCGCGAGTGCGACCGAGATCAGCTCCTGCGTCGGCTTGATCTCGCCCTTGCGGACGCGGTCGAACGCGGTCTCGAATTCGTGGGTGAAGGATGCGACCTTGTCGAAGCCGAACATGGCGCCCGAGCCCTTGATCGTGTGCAGGGCGCGGAAGGCGGAATCGACCAGCTCGCGGTCGTCGGGACGCTGGCCGAGATCGAGCAGGGCCCCTTCCAGGACCTCGAACAGCTCGCTGGCTTCCTGGCGAAAGACCTCGGTCGGGTCCATCGCGCTCATGCGCGCACCAGCTTGCCGACGACGGCGAGCAGCTGTTCGGGCTTGAAGGGCTTGGTGATCCAGCCGGTGGCGCCCGCGCTCTTGGCTTCCTGCTTCACCGCGTCATTGGATTCGGTGGTCAGGAACACGATGGGCATGCCGACCGCGCTCGGCAGCTTGCGCAGCGCGCGGATCAGCTCCAACCCGTTCATGACGGGCATATTGAGGTCGGTGATGACGAGGTCGAGCTTGCCGGCCTGGGCCTTGGCAAGCCCCTGCGCGCCGTCACCGGCCTCGATCACGCTGTGACCGGCCGGCTCGAGCACGACCTTGATCATCTGCCGGATGCTCGGGGAGTCGTCGACCGTGAGAATCGTGGCCATCAGGTGCCATCTTTCTTTTGCGGGAAATGCTGATCGATCATCGCATCGCTGGCGAAGCCGGCGCGGCGAAGGGTGTTGCGCAGAGACTGGGAGAATGATGTGAGCACCACCGGGCGGCCCTGGGCCTCGCCCGTCCTGGCGGTCGACAGCAGAAGCTGGATCGAGGTCACGTCGGCCTTGTCGACGCTCGAACAATCGATCTCAAGCCGGTCCTGCCGGCCGAAGGCTTCGCGGATCAGGTCATAGACGTTGCGGATCGCAGCGATGCTGCAATCCGCCGGCAGCCGCAGGGACCACTTCGGCTCGGTGACATCAGACGACATTCGTCCCCCAAACTCCAGGGACTCGCTGCACGCATCGCGCGAATCCCGCACGACGACTATTCGCGTTGGAGAGTGCGCAAACCCTTAATGGGCATCACCGTACAACTACGGGTCACATATCGAAGAACTTCGCCTGTGCATGCAGACGTGCATGGATCGCTCAATTCTCATGCGTTGTGCGCATTCATGAGTCAGTTCGCCGCAGCCCAAGCGTTTGCTCCGCGTTAAATCGCAAAGGCTATTCGTGGAGGTCATGCCTCGCCATCCGAACGAGCCCGGCCGCCGATGCTGACCCAAGCGCTTCTGATTGATGACAGCCGCTCTGTCCTCAATTTCCTGAAACGTCATATCGAAGCCGAAGGCCTGGTCGAGGCCACGACCTTCCTTGATCCCGTCGAGGCGCTGGCTTGTGCGCGCGAGCGCGTCTTCGATCTCGTGCTGGTCGATTACGAGATGCCGCATATGGACGGCATCAGCTTCATCCGCGCCTTCCGCACCCTGCCCGGCTGCGCCGACATCCCGATCGCGATGATCACGTCGCGACAGACCGATGACGTCAAGAAGGAAGCGCTGCAGGCTGGTGCAACCGATTTCTTACCGAAACAGCCACAGAGCGTCGAGATGACGGTGCGCCTGCGCAATTTGGTGCGGCTTGGTGCAGCCGTACGCAAGCAGAACGACCGTGCCGCGGATCTCGCGAACGCGGTGGCGGCCGTGACCCAGAAGCTCGGCGAGCGCGAGGAGGAGATCATCCTGCGGCTCGCGCTCGCGGTCGAATACCGCGACAACGACACCGGCGAGCACACGCTGCGGGTCGCCCGCTACAGCCGCATCATCGCCGAGCAGCTCGGTCTGCCGGCCCGGCTCTGCCGTGACATCTATCTGGCCGCGCCCCTGCACGATGTCGGCAAGGTCGCCATCCCCGACAGCATCCTTCTCAAGCCCGGCAAGCTGACCGACGACGAGATGGCGGTGATCCGGACCCACGCGACGATCGGCGAAAGGATCCTGGCGGACTCCAGCTGCGAGCTGATCCAGCTCGGTGCTCAAATTGCCGCAGGTCACCACGAACGCTGGGACGGCGCGGGCTATCCGAACGGCCTCAAGGCGGACGAGATCCCGGTTGCCGCGCGCGTGGTCGCGGTCGCCGACGTGTTCGACGCCCTGACGACGCGCCGGCCATATAAAGAGCCGATGCCGCTGGACGTCGCGCGCAACTACCTGATCGAGAACCAGGGCCGGCAGTTCGATCCGGCCTGCGTCGAGGCTTTCCTGTCGCGCTGGGACGAGGTCGTGGGGATCGCCGCCGGGCGGGGCGCAGCCCTGCTTCAAAAAGCCGTGGCCTCCACGGCCCCCATGAGAGAGACCGCCGAGGGCCGTCCCGCCCGGGATAGCCTGGAAACGGCCTGCCCGGCCGCGTGACCCGAACTGATTGCCGCGCCAATCCGGCATTCGTCCGATCGGCCGCATCTTGCCTGACGAGGGGCGTGAACGAACCGGGCTACTGCACGATGTCCAGATAGAGCTGTGTGTCGAAGTAATCAGACGCGCGCACAGCGCCTGTGATGCCGGCGTCCGCCATGAAGAAATCGCTGACCTGCTGAAGCCACTTCACCACGGTCCCATCGGTGTATAATCGCTTCCATTCCCGCGACGAAAACAGCTTCTGCGCCTTGAAAGCCTCGACAATGTCCGCGACCGCGGCCTGGCTGTAGTGCTTCTTCTGGAGAGCTTCGGCGGCGGCCGCAGGGCTGCGCACCATGTAGTCGTTGGCGTCCGCCCATGCACGAATGACCCGTCCGAGGATATCCTTGTTCGCCGCAGCATAGTCGACGCGGGCCGCCCAGCCGCCGAGGACGGCGGATTGCGGATAGAACGCCGACGCATCCACGAGCCTGACCGCGTCGGGCACGGCCTCGCGCACGGCGATATTGAACGGCACCCAGAGTGCCACGGCCGGGACCTCGCCGGCGATGAACGCCTTGACCGCAGCCGACATGCTGCCGTTGACGACCTCGACCTCCGACGGATTGTTGGAATTGGCACGCAGCGCGCGATCCAGGAAGATGTGCGCCGTCGTCTGCCTGGTCGTTGCGATCCGCTTGCCCCTCAGAGCGGCGAAACCGTCCACCCCGAGGGCCGGCCTGACCCAGAGCTGGGCCGTGGCGATCTCGATGTCGTTGATGAGGAAGCCGCGCCCGGCGCCGCGCGCCAGATAGCTCGAGATGACCCCGCCCGCCGAAAGCACGTCGATCTGGCCTTTCGCCATCGCCTCGAACACTTCCGGCCCGGTGTTGAACTCCAGCAATTCGAAGTCGATCCCCTGCCTGTCGAACGTACCGCGATCGAGCCCGGTCCAGATGTGGCCATCCACGGCGACGACGTGGAGATAGCCGAGCCTGATCTTTGCGCGGGCCTGGGCCAGCGCCGGCGCGGCCAGCGTCGGGGTAACGGCCAGCATCGCCGCCCGGTGCAGCAATTGCCGCCGGCTGACGCGACGCGCGTTCACGCCGCCTGCCCTTTGTTCGGCCCGGAGGCACGCAACTGCTGGACATGATGTTGCGCGATGCCGTCCCTGGGATAATCGAGCATGAAGCCGGAGAGCTGAGCCAGGGTCGTCTCGGCCGCGCCCTCCCGTGCGATCGAGGCGAAAACTTCGTCCCAGCGCCGGCACATCGCAATGTCGGCCTCGCTTGCCTCCGCAAGCTCGCCACGCAGCTCGCTCACCTCGATCGCATCGGCAAATCCCTTGGGCCTGATGCTGTCGACGCTTCGAAACAGGAACGCATGACTGGCACGTGCGCGGACGGCGGCGCTGACCAGAACGCGCGTACCGTAATTCTTGTTCAAGCCCTCCAGCCGTGACGCCAGGTTGATGGTCGCGCCGAGCGCCGTGTAGTTCATCCGGTCGCTCGACCCGATATTGCCGACGACGGCATCGCCGACATGCAAGCCGAAGCGGGTCTCGTAAGGCGGCCAGCCCTCGCGCCGAAACTCCTTGTTGAGCGCCTCGTTCGCCGCAAGGCATGCCAGGATGGCGCGACACGCGTTGACGGTGTGGTTCGGATCATCCGCCGGCGCGTTCCAGAACGCCATCACGGCATCGCCGATATATTTGTCGATCGTGCCCTGATGCCGCATGATCTCGTCCGACAGCGCAGCGAAGTAGCGCGAGGTGTAGACCATCACCTGCGACGGGTCGGCCCTCTCGGTCTTGGCGGTGAAGTCGGCGACGTCGGTGAACAGAACCGTGACCTCGCGCCTGGCCCCGCCGAGGCTGAGCGAGGACCCGGTTTCGATCAACTGCCGCACGACCTGGCGAGGAATGAAGCTCGCAAAACTCCGCACCACGTTGCGCATGGTGAAAACCGAGCGGCCGAGTTCCTCGATCTCGGCGATGACAGAATGAATCCGCGGCCGCTCTGCGATCTGAAAGCGCTGGATCTCGTCGGTCTGATCGACGATCTTCCGCAGCGGCCGCGCCATCAGCGATCCCAGCCAGAACGCGAATGGCAGGGTGGCGCCCACGAATGCGAGCGCAAGGGCGAACAGCGTGCGGCGTTCGCCGACGATCCGCGAGTAGAATTCGTCGAGCGGCGCGATCATCGCAATGGAGACATTGGCGGACCCGGTGGTCGCAAGCCGATGCACTGCCGCGACGTAGGTTCGATCCGACGCATCCTCGAAGAACTGCTGCGCCGGCCCACCCTGCCGCCAGGAGGCGATGATCGGTGCGATCGCGGGCAGCCGGAGCGCGCTGATCTGCGGCAGATCGTCCTGCCGTTCCGGTATCTCCGCCATCAAGCGGCTCATTTCGGGGTGACCAACGATGCGACCGGATTCGTTGAACAGGAAAGCGAGACCGGAGTGCCCGATCTTCTGCTGCGCCAGCATGTCCTCGAACCGGTTCAGAAGCACGTCGCCGGCGACGACGCCGCGACGCCCTTCCCTCAGCGGCGACCGCAGCGTGTAGCCGGGCTCGCCCGTGGCATAGAAGACGTAGGGGCCGGTCAGCAGCGTCTTGTCGTTCTTGAACGCCTCGACATACCATGGCCGCTGCCGCGGGTCGTAACCTGCGGGGCCAGCGACTTCCGCAACCTGGATGAGGTTCTCCGACAGAAACTGGGTGACAGGCTTGGCGCCGGCCGTGCGCGATATCACGACCAGCCGGAAAGCTGCATCCTGGTCGACGTTCAGTCCCTTCCTGAAGGCCGAATTGGCGCGGTCGATGACGTCCATCTCGATGAAGGAGCCGTCCTCGTAACCGACATAGAGATTGAAGAGCTGCGGGTTGTTCCGCAGCATCGCAGCCATCAGAACGTACAGCCGCGAATTGTCGGCAATCTCGGCCTCCTGAATCGATGGCAGGCCGGACAGGATGTCGAGATTGTCGCGGACGTTCTTGAACTGCTCATCGACGTGATCGGCGCCGAGCTGGGCCACTTTCTCGATGAAGCCGCTGGCCGCGGCCCGCGTGATCACCGTCACGCGTTCGAAGCTGAGATAGACCAGCGTCAAGCCCACGAGCAGCACGACGGCCACGAACACCGTGATGATCGATGTCTGAAAGCCGATGCGCAACGCGCGCTTGCTAGTGCGGTCTCCGGTCATCGGAGCTCCGTGACGCCTCCATTAATATTTTCGAACGATCGGTTTCGACGGGGCCGTCGCGGGCGCCGCCTGCGAGACCGAGAAGGTAACCCACGTCGACCAGCTGTTCGGACGGTTTTCGACCTCGAGGTCCTTGTATCCCCTGACATTGAGATAGCCCTGGTAGCCGTCCGACATCGGGATCATGAATCCGATCTGCGGGCCGATGCCGACGGCCTGCCCCCTGAAGCCGCCAAGCTTCGCACCGGGCCCCCTGTCGTCCGTGATCTGCTGGAAGAAATAGCCGGCGACCCCGACGTGAACGGTCTTGCTGACGAACTGCGACGCGGCCCAGTCGATGTGGAAATCGATGCCGTTCTGGTACTGGAGAAACGGGTTCGTGAAATTGTAGGTGAGCCCGCCGACGATCGAGAACTCATGGCCGGTTTTCAGGTCGAGATAGGTGTAGCCGGCTCCCGCGTCGATCGCGGGAAAGCCGAAGCTCAAATTGGCGAGCCGGCTGGAATCGTAGGTGCCGCTCGGGATGTTGCCGGTGATGTAGACCATCTCGTTGTGAACGCCCTGATTCCATTTCAGCGTGCCCTGGTAGAACACGTCGGTCAGCGTGGTGCGGTTGTCGGTCGCGCTTCCCGAGATGGTGTTGCCGCGTGGACCGGTCAGCGTCGCGTCGACGCCGACGCCGATGTTGCCAGGCGCGGTGATCAGCGTGACCGCGGCCTGACCGCCGAGCACAGGCATCGCGGAGGTGTAGGTGATGCCCTGAACGAGCACATCGGCGTGCGCATTGAGGCCGGCGGTCACCGAGCCGGGTACGCCCCCGCTGGTGACGAAATTCTGCCCTCCGCCCCCTTTCTCGTTTAGATGGATGTAGATGGTGGAATAGGCCCAGCCCGGCGTCACCGGAACGGCGGCAAGGCTGCCGAAGATGCCCGGAAGCCAGAAGCCCACGCCGCCCGAATCCGCCAGCGCGGGCTGGGCAGAGAAGCTGGTCAACGCCAATGTGGCTGCAAACCCGGCCTTTCCTAGATGTCCCCTCATGTCACGTCCCCTTCCGTTCCATCAAGTCGTCCACCCCGACAGGTCATGCCTGTCCTTAGCTCTCGTCGCGGCCCGCCTATTTCGTGGCGCCTCCAATTGTGGTTGCGACCCGCTCGACGTCAGGCAATCTCCAGCTGTGATCGAACAACGGCTTCTCCGGCCCGTAAAGACGGAAAAGCAACTCGAATTTTCGGGTGGGATCAGTGGGCACCCAATTGGCATCCTTGCCGTCCGGCGCCTTCGGACCGAAATAGACATCGACGGAGCCGTCGGCGTTTTTTTGAAGACCCGGGCTGATCGACGCGCGGCTCGCGCGCGGCATGTTGCGCACCAGCGCATGGGTCTCGCGGTCGTAGACGGTGGCCGACCAGTACTGCTTCACCGGCGCGTTTGCCGGCACGCTCAAGCGATAGGTGACGCTACCGTCAAAGTCCTGACCATCCTTGTCCTTGTTGGCCATCAGATAGAACTGCGCGGTGCCGAGCCGCTTGATGCCGGTGTAGCCGAGCGTGTAGGTCACGCCGCGCATGTCGACCGGATAGGCATTCGGGTCG
The DNA here is from genome assembly GCF_024199795.1 of Bradyrhizobium sp. CCGB01. Classification (NCBI taxonomy): domain Bacteria; kingdom Pseudomonadati; phylum Pseudomonadota; class Alphaproteobacteria; order Hyphomicrobiales; family Nitrobacteraceae; genus Bradyrhizobium; species Bradyrhizobium sp. CCGB01. The sequence goes on along the minus strand of NZ_JANADK010000001.1, from coordinate 2,235,717 downwards.
CCGTAGCCGCCGCTCGCCGCCTTCACCATCTCCGGCACGGCCGCCGGGAACCAGCGAATGCCGGGATTGATGACCGGGAAGCCGGCGTCATAGATCTGCGCAAGGAGTGCATGCGCCTCTCGTGCGGCCTGGTCGAGCAGCGTGACCGTCTTCTGATCAGGATTGAACGGCCTGCCCTTGACGATTCCGATGGTCGCGAGTTGGTCGATCATGGCGCGGTCGCGATCGAGCCACGGCTCGTTCTGCACCACGCGGTCGAGGCCGCGGTAGAAGCTCGCATCGTAGGGAATCGTCGCGTCGAACAGGACGTCGTAAGCGTCCGTGAAGTTCGTCGGCGGCGGCTCCTTCGCGCTCGCGAGCGGATAAACCTTGATCTGCTTGCCGTAGGCCACCGACTTCTCGACATCGGCATCGCCATGGCTGACGAGATTTGAGCGCAGCAGCGCAAAGCCGCTGAACACGTCGGGCTGGAGTGCAATGTAGCCCGCAGGCACCTCACCCTTATGCCCAGGCGGCAGGATCAGATACTTGCCGCCCTGCCCCTTGTCGGCGCCTTCGGGACCAGTATCCTCCAGCGGCATCTGCCAGAGCGTCACGATGTTGCCGGCGATCGAGCCGCCCTGCGCCGGCGGAATCTCGACCACCACCGGCCCGTCCTTCACGTTCCAGAACGACATGAAGTAGATCGAATCCGGATTGGGCGTCAGCGTCTGGTTCTTCCAGTTCACCGGCTTCGACCAGTAGACGATCTCGTTCGGCTTCGCCTTCGTCATCTTGAGCATGGTCTGAAGCATCAGATCGGCGTTCACCGCCGGCATGCCCCAGATCATCGCCTCGACCGCACGACGCTGAATGTTGCGCGCGGCGAGCTCGTCCGGCGACATATTCTGGGCATGCGCGCTGAGGACCGATAGAACCAGGGCAACGGCGCCGACGATTGCTCTTCTCATCACAGCCTCCCTCGCTCTACGTTCCACTCGCCGGCTGCGGCTCGGGGAATTTCCACTTGCCGCTCAAGATCTCCGGGCGTCGCGCGGGTGAAATTGTCGACCGTCACCGGCACCGGTGATTGCGCATGTGCAACCGGGATACTTAGAAGAAAGATCGAGGCGGGCAGTGCGGCTATTCTCATTACTTCCTCTCATTCAGAACGGATTGACGTAGTTCAGGATCGCGAGCTGACGCAGGACCACGCGACGGACGATGTGGGCCGGCTTGACGTGGTCGGTGTAGATCGCCGCCGTGCCGGCGCTGCCGGCCGGCAGGCGCCTCGCAAACTCCGCATCCTCGAGCCTGACCCGGACGACGAACGGCGCGGCCTCGATCGCCTTCGGCAGGACCGCCGTGCCCGAGGTCTGCGTCTGTCCCGGTGCGATCGCCTGGAGCACGCTCTCGACCTTGCCGGCGTAGATTTGCCCGGGCGCAAATTTGAAGGTGGCCTCGACCTCCTGACCGGGTGCGATATAGCGCGCATCGATCTGGTTGATCTCGATGCCGATGATGGTCGAGGACGTATCGATGAAGGCCATCACCGGCGACAGTGGCAGGCTAGACACACGCGCCCCCTTGCGCAGCGCGAGGTTGGTGACGTAACCGTCTGCCGGTGCGCGTACGACGGTCTTGTCGAGATTCCATTGCGCGGACTCCAGTTGGCCGGACAGCTGGTCGACCTCGGACTGCCGCTGCTCGACATCGAAGCCGCGCCCGGCATCGCGTTCGAACAGCTGCGTCATCTGACCGAGACGCGTCTTGGCGAGCTTGAACTGGGCGTCGATCGCCTTGACTTGCGCTGCGTAAGGCGTCGGGTCGATCTTGAACAGCACGTCGCCGGATTTGAGCGGCGCGTTGGCGATGACCGGTACGTCCGTCACCTCGCCCGCCACGTCGGGCACGATCGAGACGGCGTTACGTACGACCAGCGCATTGCCCTGCGGTGCGCCCCATCCCATCGGGATCAGCAGCCCCAGCAGCACGACCACCATTACGATCGCCGGAGACACTTTCCAGAACAGGTTGAAGGGCACGATCTTGAAGTGCACCAGCAGGAAGAGCAGCACGAGGTAGATATTGAGAATTGCAACGGCCATCACGCATCTCCTGCCTTGCGCGCGGGCACGTCGAGATAGGCCCAGATGAAGGCGATCGGCCACAATGCGAAGCCGAAAAACAGCGTGATCCAGCCTGCGACCATCACGGCTTGCGCATGCGGATGATTACGCGATTTCGCGATGTGCCCGGGCAGCCATCCGGCGATGCAGACCACGGCGATCGCACTGGCAAGCAGGATCACCAGCACGATCCAGGCGAAGATGTCGTAGCCGCTCATGGCGGTGACCTCCGTTTCATCGGAGCGTTGCCATCACTGGCAGTAGTCCCAGAAGCCCTGCGTCCGGGACGGATCGGTGTAGTACCAGCACATGCCGGGCGCAGGCGCAGCACCTGCCCACGCTGCGGCCGTCGCCGCTGTCACCATGCCGATGGCCGCACCGGCCGCGATGGCGCCACCTCTCGGCCAGCCGTACCAGCCCGGTCGCGCCCAGCCGCCGCGGCCGGCGACCGCCGTCGTGTGGCGAACCGCGACGTTGCCGCGCGGTCCCCTGACGGCGGTGGTACCGCGATAGGCCGCTCCACGCGGACCAACGGCAGCCCCGCCACGATGAACGACTGCACCGCCACGAGGACCGACTGCCGCCCCGCCGCGGCGCCCGGCGGCGCGCACCTCGATGAGGTCGGGCGATGCGACCGCGTCCTGGTGTATTGCACCGGGTTGAAGTGGCGCGGCGGACACCGTCTCAACGGACAGGGACACGCCGGATGCCAGCAAAACAAGAGCCGTTGCCAGCGAAGTTGTGCGCGCTTGAATAGACATTTTGTTCCTCTTCATGCTTCCCGTTGCTGTTTTTCAAATGTGCTGTGCGCCGGAATTCGAGCGCCACTTGCGGCGGCCGCTCAGGGCTTGGCGTCTGGTTTCGCCGGAAACACCTCCTTCCAATCCTGCTTCATGTCGACGACGGTCCACCCGGCGACCCCGGCCGCGTCGAGCGCCTTGTCGAGCTTGCCGAACTTGGATTGACGGTCGTAGGCGTATTCGCGCGCCGCGTCGGTGTGATGCACGATGCCCGCAAAGCGCGCGCCCGCTCCGGCGGTCGTCCACTGCAGCATCTGCAGATCGCCGTCGGAGTTGCCGAAGGCGAAGATCGGACGCCGTCCGATGAACCGGTTGATCCCGACCGGCTTGCCGGCGCCGTCGTCGATGAACTCGATCTTGGCGAGCTTCATCAATTGCGGCTTGCCATCCGTAGCGGTCTCGAATTGCACGACGCCGGACGAGCCGACCACCTGCTCGGGTGGGATGCCGTAGGCCTTCTCGACCCAGGGCCGCATGAACTCGACGCCGCCGCCTGACACGATGAACGTCTTGAAGCCGTTGGCCCGCAAATAGGCCAGGAGCTCCAGCATCGGCTGGTAGACAAGGCTGTTGTAGGGCCGCTCGAACCGCGGATGGCGCGCGGTGGAGAGCCAGTCGGTGACGGACTTCGAGAAAGCATCCGTCGTCATGCCCGCATGCGTCGCCGCAACGATTTGCAGAAGTCCCTTCTGCCCGGACTCGGCGAGTGCCTTGGTGTCCTTGTCGAGCAGCGCCTTGAACGGCTGCTTCTGCTTCCACTCCGGGTGCTTCGGTGCCATCGCCTTGACCTGGTCGATCGCGAACGCGAGCTGGAAATACATCGGCTGCTCGCACCAAAGTGTCCCGTCATTGTCGAAAACCGCGATGCGTTCGGCGGGCGGGACGAAATCCGGCCCGCCGTCACGCGTGACGCGCGCGACGAAGTCGGCAATCGCCTTCTTCGCCGCGCCGTCGTTCCAGGACGGCAATGGATCGGCCGGCTGCGCCACCGCGACGCCAATGGACACGAGACATGCAAGTAGCATGACGCCAAGCCGGTTGATCATCGCAACTGCCCTTCCTTGCCGTTATTGCACCTCTCACTATTGCGGCTTCAAGCGTTCGAGGTCGTTGAGCCGCTTCAATGCAGCCTGCTGCCGCAGCAGGCTGTAGTTGATGCCGCCCGCATTCAGCGAGCTGCCTTCCTGGTAGGGGAACTGATCGAAATCGGAGAAGAACTCCTTGATCTTTCCCTGCACGGGCACGATCAGCCACATGTTCTGGGCGAGGAATTGTATGGCTCCCCCGCCCTCCTCCAGACCTCGTTCATAGGGGTCCATGCGCAGGTTTGCGATCAGCGACCAAGCGGTCACCTCACGGGTACCGGTCGCAATATTTCCCTTGGAAGAGGCGAAGCTCAGCTTCCAGTCGTTCCACCTAATCGCGTTGAGATTGCCGCCCTGATCGAAGTAGTAGATTGCATCGCGCGGCGGCGTGGTCGTCTCTCCCTTGAAGAACGGAAGGAAATTATAGCCGTCGAGATGCACCTTGAAATTCTTGCCGCCAGCGCCGGAAAACCCTGTCTTCATCTTCTCCTTGATATCGGGGATTCCCGCCGCGGCTGCCAGCGTCGGGAACCAATCGATCAGCGAGATGATCTCGTTGTATTGCGTGCCCGGCTTCACCACGCCCGGCCAACGCACCATCATCGGAATGCGCATGCCGCCTTCCCATGTTGTGCCCTTCTCGCCGTGGAACGGGGTCATGGCGCCATCAGGCCACAGCGCGATCTCTGCGCCGTTGTCCGTGGTGTAGAGCACGATGGTGTTGTCGGCGATGCCGAGATCGTCGAGTTGCTTCAGCAACTCGCCGACCATCCCGTCGTGCTCCACCATGCCGTCGGCGTGAATACCCTTGCCGGTCTTGCCGAGCGACTCCTTCTTGAGATGGGTGAAGACGTGCATGCGCGTCGAGTTGAACCAGACGAAGAACGGCTTGTCGGCTCTGGCCTGCCGGCCAATGAAGTCCTTGGCGGCCCCCAGGAACTCCTCGTCGACTGTCGGCATGCGCGCGGTGTTGAGCGGGCCGGTGTCCTCGATCTTGCCGTCCGCGGATGACTTGATGACGCCACGCGGCCCGAACTGCTTCCGGAAGTTCGGGTCCTTCGGATAGAAATAGCCCTCAGGCTCTTCCTCCGCGTTGAGATGGTAGAGATTACCGAAGAATTCGTCGAAGCCGTGCTTGGTCGGCAAATGCTCGTCACGGTCACCAAGATGGTTCTTGCCGAACTGACCGGTTGCGTAACCTTGCGCTTTCATCACGTCCGCAATCGTCGGCATCCAGTCCTGGATGCCGTGGGGATCGCCGGGCATGCCGATGGTGAGAAGGCCGGTCCGGAACGGCTCCTGGCCAAGGATGAAGGACGCGCGGCCCGCCGTGCAGCTCTGCTGGCCGTAGGAATCGGTGAAGATCGCGCCTTCGCGCGCGATCCGGTCGATGTTGGGCGTGCGATAGCCCATCATGCCCATGGTGTAGGCGCTGATCTGGGAATTCCGATGTCATCGCCGAAGATGACGAGAATGTTGGGCTTGCGGCCACCTGGCGGCGGCGCTGCGGCCGGCGACGGCGAAGGTGCGGCTTTCTGTGCCTGCGCGAGCGCCTGCGATGTCAGCGCCGCAGCGGCAACGATGGACGATGTGCCGAGCAGCACGGCCCGGCGATGGATGGCTGAATTGTCGCTGCTGTTGGAGTCGGTAACGGGATTGTTCGCGGTCTTCGTCTCGTTGGTCATTCGACGCTCCTTGATCCACGTGATTGTTGGCTAGCGCAGGTGATACCGAGTTTCGATCGTCCGTTCCGTCTGAAATGGTCTCCTTGTGCTTCGCTTATCTGGCGGGCCTTCTGTTCTGATGTGCAGCGACGTGCGAAGTTCCAACCGGATTCAAAAATTTGGGCAAGCCCGCCGCGTCACTGTGGCCGGCACGCGGACGCAGCCGATGGCGAGCAGCGGACACGTGGCGCAATAAATCGCGCGGGGACCAGCGGGCCGGGTCGCGTCGGCTTGCAAACAGTTTCCTCTCGAGCGCCCCGAGTTGCCGATCCAGCTCCGGATCGCGCGCAGCGGCCTTGAAGTCACGGGCCGTGAGGGACGGTGACGCTGCGTCGACGTGCGGCAGCCATTCGAGCAGCGCAAAATACGATCTTCCGGCGTCGCGATGACGGATCGCGCGTCGCAATCGTCGGAATGCAAACGCCTCCGACCGGAGATAAGCCGTGTGCCGGCGATGGAAATCCATCGCCGCGCGGCGAGCGATACGAGGTGCGAACCAGGCCAGCACGGCAGCAACGACCGCCAGCAGCAGCGCAGTCAGCCAGTGATCCGTGACAAAATCGGCGATGCGGTCCCAATTCCGCTCCTCATTCGAGCCGACCGCGAAGGTCGAGCCTGCCGCTGCCGCGACGCCCTTGACCGGCACGGCATCGAGATGCGCTTGTTCGACCTTGCCGCTCCCGACATTCCACCAGCCCATATCGACGGCGGGCAGCAAATAGTCGCCCGCACGCTCCACCATGTAAGTCGCGGAGTCGACGCGGGTCGACGTCATGACGTCGGTGCGTCCGTCGACCTTGTCATCGAGCTTCGGCTGCGCCGGATAGAGCTTTAGGCCGTCGATGACTGGGAATTGCTGAGGGGGCAGCAACATCGCCGGCGTGCCCTCCGCCCTGATCGTGATCGTCCGGGTCACGGCATCGCCGGCCTTGAGCGGATCGGCCGAGCGCTTGATGTCCTGCTCGACGGTCAAGCTGCTGGCCGACACGAACGGGTTCAGCGTGCTTGCCGCATCCGGGATGAACGCCTCGAATGAAGCCGACGGCAGCGCGAGGTTCACGTCGCGTACGGCAGGTGGCTCGGCCGCATATTTGATCCTGACGCTCTGGCCTGCCACGGCATAAGAGCCCGGTTCCTGCGGCGAGATCGCGTATTCGAAGCGTACCCCTGCATAGGACACGCCGTCGCGCTGCTCGTTGGTGTTGACGCTTTGCAGTTGCCGAGTCACTGCGTTGCGAACCTGGAAGTCCGGCAGTTCGGGCGGCGATGTCATGTAGTTCGGCGCCAGGACCAGGATGCTCAGCGTCGTCTGCTGCCCGACCACGATTCGTGGCGGGTCGATTGTCATCTGCACGATCGGATCAGGCGTCACAGCCTGTTGCGCGCGCGCACCCTGCGACTGGAGCGCACAGCCGAGCAGCACAGCGATGGAGCCCACCCAAGCTCTCATTGCGATGCCCTCCCTTGTGCCGGAGCGGCCGCCTGGATCGCAAACTTCAGCTTGAGAAAGTCTGCCGGCGAGGTCTGGACCTGGCGCATCCAGGCTTCGGCCGCGCCGGCCGTCGTGACGTCCTGCGGCGTGACAGTGATCCGCTTGCCGCCCTTCTGCTTGGGATCAACCCGCATTTCGTCCGCCTTCAGGTCGGGCGGCGCGGCGTCGTTTTGCTCCTGCTTGCGGCGCTTCTCCTCCTGCGCATCCAGCGCCGCCTGCACGATGGCGCGATTGGTCTTCGCGGCGGCATTGCCGGGCTCTGCCTTCAACACCTCGTCGTAGATCTTGAGTGCCTTCTCGTAGGCATGATTCTGCGCCTGCGCATTGCCGAGCGCGAATTTGCCTTCCAATGTGTCGACCTTCGCGAACTCCTCGGCTGCGGCGATGAAATCATAGCTGCGGTAAGCCGAGATGCCGCGCCACATCGGATCAGCGAACAGGGTTTGCGCGGCGCGGTAATCACCGCGGTCGAAGGCGAGCCGCCCCTGCTGATCCGGCGTCAGCCACAGGCTGGTGAACCGCGATGCCGACTCGGCGCGCGACGGCGATGCGTGCGAGACGAGGCAGAGAGCGAGAATCCAGGCCACCGTCGTGCCACGCCGGAACCAGAGCAGGCTCAACAATGCCAGCAACGGCAGCAGCCAATAACCCTCGTCGCGCCATTGCGTGCCGAACGCATCGCCCTGGGCGGCCTGGAAACGTGTCTCGATCCGCCGTTCGAGCCGCGCGATGTCGGTGCCGTCGATACTGACCCTGACGGCATCGAAGCCGGCCGGCAGTGGAGAGGCGTCCGCGCTGACCGCCAGGACGACGAGATTGTTGCGCCCGGCCGCCTGACGCACCGTGGCCGCATCGGCAGCGCCGAAATCGTCGGCGACCAGCAGGATGGTTCCGGCAACGGGCTCTGACGCCAGCGCATTCGCAGCCAGCGAGGTCGCCGCGACGACATTCTTGCCGTCGGTCGGCATCAATCCCGGAGCCAGCGCGGCCAGGAACGGCGCGATCACAGAGCGGTCGTCGGTCGGCGGCATCACCAGATGCGCGGTGCCGGCATAGGCGACGAGTCCCGTCCTGGCGCCGGCGCGCGCCGCAAGCAGATCACTGATCTTCTGCTTGGCACGTTCGAGGCGGGAGGGCGCGACATCGGTCCCGCTCATCGACGAGCCGACGGCGAGCGCAATCATCAGCGGCGCCTTGTCTTCGACAAAGGGCGGCAATTCACGTCGCCACGTCGGCCCGGACAGAGCGACGATGCCGAGCGTCAGCGCTCCAGCGACCAGATAGAGCGGATCGATGTGGCGTCCGCGCTGCGGCCGCACGATCAGATGGGTCAGGAGATGGGGCGCGATCACCCTGCCCCATTGCACGCCCGCGCTTCGCCGGCGAAGCAACACGGCGAACACGATGGCAAGCGGGATCAGCGCCAGAAGCCAGAGCGGGCGCAGGAGATGAAAGGGCATCGTGGCCACCTCAGGCATGGCTCACGCTCCTCATCCGGCGCCATTCGCTTCCGAGCAGAAGCGCGAGCCACAGCAGCAGGCCGAGCACGACAGCGGCGCCGAGCGGCCATTGAAACAGCGGCTGCTTCGGCCGCCACGACTGGGTCTGTAGCTTTGCCGGCGCCAGCCGGTCGATGTCGGCATAAATCGCCTGGAGCTGGGCACCGTTTTCGGCCCTGAAGAAATGGCCGCCCGTGGTGCTAGCGACGCGCTGCAAGACGCCGAGATCGACGCGGTTCTCGCCAGAGGCTGCGGGATCTCCGACGCCGATCGTATAGACGGTGACGTCGTTCTGATGGGCGATGTCGGCTGCGTGTTCGGGCGGAACGCGGCTTGCCGTGTCGTTGCCGTCGGTCAAGAGCACCAGCAGCTTCTGCTTAGATGTGCTGGCCGCGAACGTCTTGATGGCAAGGCCGATCGTATCGCCGATCGCCGTCTGCTGGCCCGCCATGCCGACCGCAGCTTGATCGAGCAGTTGCTGCGCGGTCTGAAGGTCCTGGGTGAACGGCACCTGCACATACGCCCTGGTGCCGAACAGGATCAGGCCAATACGATCGCCCTTGCGGCGGGCAATGAAATCGCTGAGCACGCGTTTGACGCCATCGAGACGGGTGAGCGTCGTGCCGTCCGGCGCCTTGAAGTCGCGCTGGTCCATCGACCCCGAGATGTCGATCGCCAGGATCAGGTCGCGTGCGGATACATCCCGCGTCACGGCATCGCCGACCCATTGCGGCCGTGCCAGCGCCACAACCAGCAGCGCCCAGATCACCGCTGCCGCGATCATCTGCACCGCCCGCCGTTCCAGAACGACGGCGCCGCGCTGTGGTGTCTGACCGGTCGCCGCTGCCAGCCTGTCGAAGAACGGCACCTGGATCGACGCCTGCCGCGCCCGGTAAGGCGGCAGCAGCCACCAGACCAGGATCGGCAGCGGCAACAAGAGGAGCAGCCATGGCCAGGCGAATTCAAGCATGGTGCCCCCTGATCCAGCGGCGGACGAGGTGGACCAGCAATTGCAGCTCTGCTCCCTCGGGCGGGAGCTGCCGATATGGACCGCTCACGAGCAGGCGACCGACGCCATGCGAGAATTCGTCACCGCCATAGCTGCGATCGAGGAAGGAGAGCCATGCCGGCCCGACCAGGGGCGCGACTTTCTCCCGCGGGAACGCTGCGAGCGCCGTGCGCCGCACCAGCATCGTCAGCCGCGACAGCAGTTCCGACGGCCCCGCATTGCCGGCGTGCTCGATCCCTTGCAGCTCTGCGAGCGCCTCGCGACGATATCGGTTGATGTGGCGAAGATGCGCATAGCGCCAAGCCGCTACGCTGACGGCGGCAACCAGAAGCACGATTGCGAGCCACGCCTCCCAGGTTTGCGGCCAGAGGCTCACCTCGCGCGGCAGCGCGATGTCGATCAAGCCGGCCACGGGATCAACAGCTGCGGCGGAGCCATCAGCCAAGGGCTGCCTCCGTCTGGCTGTGCGCGGCCGTTCGGCCCTGACGCGCCGGCAGTCCACCGAGCAGGCGGCGGAGCTGTGCAGCGGTGTCTTCCGCCGCGCTCAGTGGCAGCACGGGGATTCCGATCTCGCGGGTCCAGTCGAAGATGCCCTTCAGGCGATCCTGCGTGGCCTGCGACACGCTCTTGCGGACGCTGGCGCGCCCGACATCGAGCCGGATCTGCAATTCACCGTCGGTCACGGTCATGCTGGCCGATGGCGGCAGATCACTTTGCAGGGGATCGTGGACGAGAGCTGCGATCACGTCGTTGTGCCGGGCAAGGGCCTTAACCGCTTCACGAGTCGTCGTGTCCGCGCCGTCGAAATCACTGATGATGACGATGACGGCGTCGTGCGGTGCACGGCGGCGAGCATGATCGAGTGCGGTATTGAGCATTGCCGGCGCCGAGACCAGTCCGCGCCCGACACCTAGCGCCTGGTTCTGCGCGACGATGGCGGCCAGGATCTGAAGCACGGTCGCGCGGCTGCGCCGTGCCCTCACCTCGACCAGCTCACGGTCACCGAACACAACCGCGCCGACACGGTCCCCGGCGCCCAGCACGCGCCATGCCCCGATCGCTGCGGCCTCGGCCGCCGTGACCGATTTCATCGCGCGCCGGCTGCCGAAAAACATCGACAGGCGCTGGTCGACCACGAGGATCGTCTGCCGGTCGCGCTCTTCGTTGAAGACGCGGATATGCGGCTTCTGCAGACGCGCCGTCACCTTCCAGTCGATTGAGCGGACGTCGTCGCCGGCGCGATAGTCCCTGATCTCCTCAAAGTTCAGGCCTCGGCCACGCATGCGGGAAGCGAAGCGACCGGAAAGCAGGCTATGAACCGGCTGGCGCGGCAGGAAGGAGACTTTGCGTCCGCGATATTCGAGCGCGATCATGTCGTCGAGATCGACATAGACACCCGGCAATCTGGCTGATGTCTCGCTCATGTCCGCCTCAGGCCGTCGCGACCAGTTCGGTGATCTTGTCGATCGCCTGATCAGGCGTGACGCCCTGCGAGATCGCCTCGTAGCTGAGGATGATGCGATGCCGCAGGCAATCGTGGATCACCGCCCGAACGTGATCGGGCGTCACGAAGTCATACTCATCGAGCCAGGCGCGGGCGCGCGCACAGCGGTCGAGCGCGAGGCTGCCGCGCGGGCTCGCGCCGACCTGGATCCATTTGCTCAGGGGCTCGCCATAGCGGCCGGGGAAACGCGTCGCGTAGACGACGTCGACCATGTACTTCTCGGCGAGATCCGACACGAAGATGCCGTCGATCTCGCCGCGCGCGTCCAGGATGGCCTGCTGAGGAATCGGCGGCGGCTCCGAGGAATGATCCTTCGGGGCTTGCGCATTCTCGGTGCGGTTGAGCCGGATGATCTCGCCTTCCGTGGCCTCGTCCGGATAGGTGATGACGACATGCATCAGGAAACGGTCGAGCTGCGCTTCGGGCAGCGGATAGGTCCCCTCCTGCTCGATCGGATTCTCGGTCGCGAGCACCATGAACAGATCGGGCATCTTGTAGGTCTTGCCGGCGACCGTGACCTGACGTTCCTCCATGGCCTCCAGCAGCGCGGACTGCACCTTGGCCGGCGCGCGGTTGATCTCGTCCGCGAGCACCAGGTTGGCGAAGATCGGTCCCTTCTGAAACTCGAACTGGCCGCCCTTGTCGGTCTGGACGTAGATCTCCGCGCCGGTCACATCCGACGGCAACAGATCCGGCGTGAACTGCACGCGCGACAGATCCGCCGCGAGATGCTTGGCGAGCGTCTTGACCGCGCGGGTCTTGGCAAGGCCGGGCAGGCTCTCGATCAGCAGGTTGCCGTTGGCAAGCAGACCGATCAGCATGCTCTCGACCAGATGATCCTGCCCGAGCACGGACTTGCCGATGCGCGACTTGAGATCGAGCACGGCGTCGCGGGCGGATGAGCTCTTCGAAGGTTTTGAGTCTGTCACGGCTCTCATCTGATTCATACGCTAATTTTTTATTGTTGCGGATCAGGAAGAGCTCCGGTCGCCGGACGCGGCGGCCGGATGCAAGCGTCTGAAGCGCTATTTCGGCGCGGTCTTATCGAGCGACTTCATCAGTCCTTCGACCATCTGGTCGATGCTGAAGCTCGCCGAGCGCTGGCTTGGCGGGTAGTCCTTGAAGGTCTGAAGGAATGGAGCCACGCGCCAGGTTCCGTACTGGATCAGATAGGCGTTCTTCGCGAACCAATCGTAGTATTGATCGGACACTACGTCGGCACGCTCGAAAGGATCCATCCGCAAGTTGAACATTTTCGGCGCGCGCAAGCAGGTGAATGGGTTCGCCCAGACCTCGAAGCCGCCCGGCTTGCGCTGCTCGCAGAACACGATCTTCCAGTCGTTGTAGCGATAAGCGACCAGATCGCCGTCGTCGTTGAAATAGAAGAACTCGTTCCGCGCCGACTTCGGCTGCTGTCCCGTCAAGTAGGGCAATTGGTTGTAGCCATCGAGATGAACCTTGAAGGTCTTGCCGCCGAGATCGGTGCCCTTCAGGAGGCGGTCCTTGACGTCGGTGTCGCCGGCCGCAGCCAGCAACGTCGGAAACCAGTCGAGACCCGAGACGATCTCGTTGGAGACCTCGCCGGCCTTGATGCGGCCGGGCCAGCGGATCATCGCGGGAACGCGGAATGCGCCTTCCCAGTTCGTGTCCTTCTCGCTGCGGAACGGCGTCGTCGCGGCGTCCGGCCAGGACCACTGGTTGGGGCCGTTGTCGGTGGTGTAGACAACGATGGTGTTGTTGGCGATGCCGAGTTCGTCGAGCGTCTTGAGAAGCTTGCCGACGTCGCCATCGTGCTCGATCATGCCGTCGGCATATTCATTGCCGGGCATGCCGCTCTGTCCCTGCATCGAGGGGCGCACGTGGGTGAAGGCGTGCATGCGCGTGGTGTTCATCCAGGTAAAGAAAGGCTTGTTGGCGCGCGCCTGCCGCTTCATGAAATCGATCGCGGCGTCCGTGGTCTCGTCGTCGACCGTTTCCATCCGCTTGCGGTTCAGCGGTCCCGTGTCCTCGATCTTGCCGTCGGCCGAGGCCTTGAGCACGCCGCGGGGTGAATTGCTCTTGGTGAACGTTGTATCGTTCTTCGGATAATAAGGACGCTCCGGCTCTTCCTCAGCATTGAGGTGATAGAGATTACCGAAGAACTCGTCGAAGCCATGCTTGACCGGAAGATATTCGTCGCGGTCGCCAAGATGGTTCTTGCCGAACTGGCCCGTGGCGTAACCGAGCGGCTTGAGCGCCTGCGCGATCGTCACGTCGCGGTCCTGCAATCCAACCGCCGCGCCGGGAATGCCGACCTTGCACAAGCCGGTGCGCAGGCAGACTTGTCCGGTGATGAAGGTGGATCGGCCCGCCGTGCAGCTGTTCTCGGCGTAGTAATCGGTGAAGATCATGCCTTCGTTGGCGATCCGATCGATGTTCGGCGTCTTGTATCCGACGAGGCCCCGCGTGTAGGCGCTGATGTTGGATTGGCCGACGTCGTCTCCGAAGATGACAAGAATGTTCGGCTTGGCCGTGTTCGGCTGCTGCGCGACGGCTGACGTGTCGATGAGAGGACTCAGGCTTGTCGCAACCAGAGCCGCACGGAGCAGACCACGGAAAAGCGATTTTCGGCTCTTGTCAGTTTCGTTTGCGCAAGTCTTGGCCGTCTCCTTCACGTCACTTCCCATTTTGATACTCCCTACTTCCCCGAAGGTACCGGTGAGCTGGCGTCAGCAGGTATCCGCACCACGCAGCGAAAGCCGACGTGACTTGTTGAGGTATCGATCGGCTCGGCGTGCCGTGCAGCGGGGCGGTAACGTCGGCAGTAATTGGGGGCACACAGATGCGAACCGCCCTTCAACACTTTCCGCGGGATGCGTATGGTTGGTTGACATGGATCAAAGCTCGCATCCTCATTTCCGCCGCGCGGATTGCGTGGAATGCAACACGGCTTTGCCGCATCCGCATGGTGCTTTAACGACCACCAGTCCGCGGTCCACTCCCAGACATTGCCGATCATGTCGTGGAGGCCGTAGCCGTTCGCAGGGAAAGCCATGACCGGCGAGGTACGCTCGAATCCATCCTCGCCGGTGTTCTGGACGGGAAAATTGCCTTGCCAGATGTTGGCCATGTGCTTGCCGCCGGGCATCAGCGCATCGCCCCAGGCAAACTCCTCGTCGTCGAGGCCGCCGCGCGCGGCGAACTCCCATTCGGCTTCCGTCGGCAGCTCCTTGCCAGCCCAGCGGGCGTAGGCGGCCGCGTCGCTATAGGAGACGTGGACGACGGGGTGATCGTCGAGGCCCTTGATGTTGCTGCCGGGGCCATAGGGATGTCGCCAGTTGGCGCCGCGCATGAACGACCACCACTGGCTCCAGTCGGACAGGTCGGTGATGCGCGGCAGCGGCGAGAACACGAGCGAGCCGGCGTAGAGCATCTCCTTCAGCGCGCCGGGATAGTCCTTGGGGTCCGGAACGATCTGCGCTTCGGTGACGTGGCCGGTCGCGTTGACGAATTGCTTGAACTGCCGGTTGGTGACCGGCGTGCGGTCGATCCAGAAACCATCGACGGAGACGCGATGGCTCGGCGCCTCCTCAGGGTAATGATGGTCGGATCCCATACGGAAGGTCCCGCCGGGAATGAAGACCATCTCGCCGGTCTTCACATTATCCGGCAACCACTCGCAGTGATCCCGATCCGCCCGCAACAACATGGTGGAAACTCCGATACACGCATGCCACCCGATGCTACGGCGCGGACTTCAGCAGGCGTCGACGGCGGCACGTTGCCCGGCATTCTGGACGCATCGCCCTTGTCCCCTCTTTTTGGCGCTCGGGGTGAAGATGAAAGACGCCGCATTGCGTCAGCATCTCTTCCTCTTTCGCGCGCGTTTTTTTACCAATCGGCAAAACCCCGCCGCGTGCGCCCTGCCATTCGCGGAGCGCCTCCGACCAAATTCGCCAACGTTACAAACGGTATCCGAAGATTGGACTGCTGTGATGTGCAGTTTGTGCCAGCACGCCGGACCGGCTGGTGAGGCTTAACGACCCAGGTCCTGCGCGAGCGCGCTCCGGCACGACAACGGTTGAGGACCTCATTAGCCCCCGCCAAGCCGGCAATCCTTGGGTGCAGATCCCGTTCACATTGAACCTATCTGGGATAAAGTGCACCAATATCTAAGAGTGATTCTGGTCACACTTGCCTGGACGTTCCGCTGCTAAGCATGGGGCCAGGTTGGGACCGGTCATACATCGGTCAATTGGATGAGAATTCCCATGAAAAGCCTGATCGGCGCCGCAGTCGGCGCGCTCTGTTTTGCGGCCCCCGCTTTGGCGGAGACCCCGGCCGCGATCGTCGAGGACGTCCAGGGCAAGGTCGATGGCATCGCGTTCATGGACTATGTGGCGCCGGGCAAGATCATCAAGCTCGGGCCCAAGGCCAGCATCACGCTCAGCTATCTCAAATCCTGCCAGCGCGAGACCATCAGCGAGGGCGTCGTCCTGGTCGGCGCCGAGCAGAGCACCGTGCAGCTCGGCGAGGTCAAGCGGGAGAAGGTCCCCTGCGACACCAATGCGGCAAAACTGTCGGAGCGCGAGGCGAACCAGAGCGCCGCGACGACCTTCCGTACCATGCGGTCGGACTCGAAGGGCGCGCCGGCCAAGCTGCCGACGCTCTACGGCGTCGCCCCGCTGGTGCAGGCCAAGAGCGGCAGCACGCTGGTGATCGAACGCACCGACGGCAAGGAGCCCACGATCAGCGTGCCGCTCAAGAACGATGTCATGATCAGCGGCAAGTTCTACGACTTTGCCAAGGCCGGGAAATCGCTGACCCCGGGCGGCAGCTATCTCGCCATTCTCGGCACCAAGCGCTACGCCTTCCAGGTCGACGCCAGCGCCACGTCGTCACCGACGCCGATCGTCGGCCGCCTGTTGCGGCTCGAATAGGCAGCCTAGCGACGGGGCGATGCGGCGGATCGGCAGGCGGGACATCGTTGCGGCGATCCTGATTGCGCTCATTGCGGGCGCGGTCTTCACGTCGCCGCCGCTCCAGGCGCTGCAAGGCCTGTCGCTCGATATCCTCACGGCCCTGCGCGGCAAGCTCATCAGCGACCGCCGCGATCCCGCGACATCGCCGGTCGTCGTCGTCGCTATCGACGGCGAGACCTACGACACCCCGCCCTTCAAGGGATCGCCGACGCAGACCTGGACGCGCGAGATCGGCCGGGTGCTCGGCAGCATCACCGACGGCGGCGCCAAGGTGATCGGCTTCGACGTGATCTTTCCGAGCTCGATCGAGCAGTCGGAGATTCCCTTTGGCGACGCGCCGCTTGGCACGCGCATGAAGGGGTTTGACCGGGACTATCTGATCGCGCTCCGGCAACTCTCCGACAACGGAAAACTGGTGCTCGGCGAGATCCTGAGCAACGACCATCCGGACAGACCTTACCGCGCGCAGCAATTGGCGGTGCGAACCAACATCCGCGCACTCAATGTCCATACCGACGCGGACGATGTCATCAGGCGAATGCCGCTCAGCTTCTCGATCGACGGCAAGCCGGTGCCCGCCATGGCCGTCGAGCTCGCGGCGCGCGCGCTCGGCGGAAAGCCCGAGATTGCGCCCTCCGGTGCGACCGAGCTGTCGGGCTACGCGATCCCAAGTGCAGTGCCGAACACGCTGACACTCAACTTTCGAGGGCTGGGCGGCGACGTTCCGACCTTCTCCTTCGCCGATCTGCGCGCCTGCGTCGAAAAAGATGACCACGAATTCTTCCGCCGCGCTTTCGACGGCAAGGTCGTGCTGCTCGGCACCATCCTCAATTTCGAGGACCGCAAGCTCACCTCGATGCGCCTGTCCGGCGGGCATGACGGCGCGCCGGCCGCGCGATGCGCCCTGCCCGGCCCGGCAAGAACCGCAAAGGCTCGCAGCGACGTCGCCGGTGTCTTCGTGCATGCGGCCGTCGTCCGAAACCTGATCGAGCGCGATGCCGTGACCGAACTCGGCTTTCCGCTGCGGACCATTCTTACGATCGTGTTCGCGGCGGTCATCGCTTGCGCAGCCTGCATGCTGGCACCGAGCGGCGCCCTCATTGCCTGGTTCGCCCTCACCGCGGTTTACGCCGCCGTCGCCGTCGGCGCATTCGTCCACGCCCTGGCGCTGCCTTTGACCGAGCCTGCGCTCGCGAGCCTTGCCGCACTCGCGATGATGATCGGCTATCGCTTCGTGCTGGCCGATCGCGACGAACGCTTCCTGCGCAAGAGCTTCGCCTTCTATCTCGCCCCGGAAGTGATCAACACCATGGTCGCCTCCGGCAAGATGCCGGCGCTCGGCGGTGAGTCACGCAACGTCACCATGTTCTTCTCCGATCTCAGCGGCTTCTCCTCCATTGCCGAGACCATGACGCCGGGCGAGCTGGTGACGCTGATGAACGAATATCTCTCCGCCATGACCGACATCATCGAAGGCCATGGCGGCTACGTCGACAAATATATCGGCGACTCCATCGTCGCGATGTTCGGCGCGCCGGCCGACGATCCCGCGCACGCGCGCAACGCTGTGCATGCCGCGCTGAAATGCCACGAGAAGCTCGCGGACCTCAACGCCAACAATCCGGCCTTCGCCGGCCACGGCCTGTCGCACCGCATCGGCCTCAACAGCGGCGAGGCCGTCGTCGGCAATATCGGCTCACGGCGCCGCTTCAACTACACCGTCATGAGCGACACCGTGAACGTCGCCTCCCGCCTGGAAGGCGCCAACAAATATTACGGCACCGCCATCATGGCCTCGGAAACGACGATGGCGCAGACCGGCGGCACCTTTGCCTGGCGCGAGCTCGATGCGATCAGGGTGATGGGCCGCGGCGAGGCGATCAAGGTGTTCGAGCCGCTGGCGGACAAGGGCGCAGAGAGCACGGAGCAGACAAAGGTGGCCGCGGCGTATGCGGACGGGCTGGCCTGCTGGCGGACAAGGGAATTTGCGAGGGCGGCTGAGGCGTTCGACGGCGTCGCGAAAATCGACCCGGCGTCGGCACTGTTCGCCAGACGCGCGAAAGCCCTCGCCGCAAATCCACCATCGCCAGAGTGGACGCCGGTCAATACGCTGGAAGGAAAGTAACGGTTTCTCACCCTTCGTCAGAAGGCTCAAGGAATCACGTTCGCGGCGCGCAACCTGCTGAAGAGATCGAAAAAACTATCGTCCGTCGCCTGATATTCGAGGAAACCGAGCTTGCGGCTCTTGCTCATATCGGTGACGACTTCGATAGGTCGGCCCAAGTCGGCATCGGTATGCCATGCCGACGAAAGGACGGAGAGGTCGCTTTCGACGAGATCATACTTGCGCGCAATATCAGCCCATATCCGGCTTGAATCGGCAAGCTGCCGCTGAAGCGGCGAAATTTCGTCTGGAAGGGGGGCGGGCTGCAACCCGAACCAGTCGGCCAGTCGCGCCCACATCCAGCTCCATCGGAAGACATCGCCATTGACGACGTTGAACGCCTGGTTTCGCGCCGTCGTCGTCATCGCGGCCCATTCCAGGTGCCGCGCCAGCAATCTGGCATCCGTCATATCCGTCAAGCCAGTCCATTGCGTCGCCGAGCCGGGAAAGAGAAAGGACCGCCCCGTTTCTCGACAGATCGTCGCGTAGACGGCAAGCGTCGTTCCCATGTTCATGGCGTTTCCGATCGCATAGCCGATGATCGTGTGCGGGCGGTGAATGCTCCAGCTGAAACCACCGCGCCTGGCTGCATCGAATAGTTCATCCTCCTGCGCGTAGTAGAAGTTCTCGACATCCAGCCGCGGTTGCTCCTCGCGGAATGGCGTCGCGGGCAGCCTGCCCTTACCGTAGGACTCGAACGGTCCCAGGTAATGCTTTAGCCCTGTGACCAGCGCGACATGAGAGAGCGTACTTGCGCCGGAGAGTGCCCGCAGCACGTTGCGCACCATCGCAGCGTTAACGCGGATATTTTCTGCCTCGGTCGGCTGACGCAGCCATGTGGCGAGAAACACGTGGGTGGGACGAAGGCTCGCCAGGATGTCGCGAAGCGAGGCTGGATCCTGCAGATCGGCCGCGATGGCACGAACACCCTCAAGGTCGCTTGGTGGGCGCCTTGCGAGCCCAAGCACCTGCCAGCCGCGATTGCTAAGATGGCGGGCGAGATTGTTGCCGACAATACCGCTCGCACCGACCACAAGCGCTGTGTTCGTCATCGCCGTGCCTCCTGTTCGGTCGAGGAGGTAGGAACGATCGCACAAGGCAACAGACCATTTCGGCGCCCGTCACCACTTATTGAAAGGGAACCGGCCTGACGGGCGAACTCGCTTCGTGCCGCGAGGAGAGCTCCCCTTCGAAGCGGCAATGTCGGCTAACCGGTCACAAACCGCTAAAACGGCAGTCCCACATAATTCTCCGCCAGCAGCCGCTGTGCCGTCTCGGACGAAAGCAGGTATTCGAGCTCCGTCTGCTGAAGCCGGTCCTCGTAGTCGAGCCGGTCGGGAAAGCGATGCAGCAGCATCGTCATCCACCACGAAAAACGCTGTGCTTTCCAGATCCGCGCAAGCGCCTTGGCGGAATAGCCCGCAAGGCCGGAATCGTCGCCGTGCTGATAATGCGCGAGCATGGCGTGGTAGAGGTAGTAGATGTCGGAGCCTGCGCTGTTGAGCCCGCGCGCGCCGGTCGGCGGCACGATGTGGGCGGCATCGCCGGCGAGGAACAGGCGGCCGTAGCTCATCGGCTCGGCGACGAAACTGCGCAGGGGCGCGATGCTCTTCTCGATCGATGGACCCGTGATCAGGCGGCCGGCGACCTCGTCCGGCAGGCGGCGCTTCAGCTCGGCCCAGAACGCATCGTCGCTCCAGTCCTCCACCTTGTCGGTCAATGGCACCTGGACATAGTAGCGGCTCAGCACTTGCGAGCGCAGGGAACAGAGCGCAAAGCCGCGCGCGTGCTTCACATAGATCAGCTCCGGCGACACCGGTTTCGTTCGGGACAGCACGCCGAGCCAGCCGAACGGATACACCTTCTCGTATTCGCGTAGCACGTCCTTCGGGATCGCCTTGCGGCTGACGCCGTGAAAGCCGTCGGCACCAACGACGTAATCGCAATCGATGCGGACGATTTCGTCGTTCGACCGATAGGTCACGTAGGGCCGGTCCGACGTCAGATCGTGCGGGGTCACGTCCTCGGCATTGTGCACGACCTTGCCGCCGAGCCGGTCGCGCGCCTCGTAGAGGTCCCGCGTCAGCTCGGTCTGGCCGTAGACCAGCACCGAATTGCCGCCGGAATGCTTGTGCAGGTCGATATGGGAGAGGACGCCGTCATGCGCGATCTCGAAGCCGTTGTGGATCTCGCCCTCGCGGTCCATCCGCTCGCCGCACTGCGCCTCGCGCATCAGCCTGGCGAAGCCGTGCTCGAGCACGCCGGCACGGATGCGGGCCAGCACGTGGTCGCGGCTGTATTTCTCCAGCACGACCGTGTCGATGCCCTTCAGGTGCAGGAGCTGGGACAACAGCAGCCCGGACGGCCCACCGCCGATGATGCAGACCTGAACTTTCATTTTTGCGTCCTCCCGTCGGTGCGCTTTTTGCAGATGGGGCGCTGCAAACCGATGGAGGGTTTCGTCTTTGTCTTGTACTATTCGAACATGAGAAGCGCAGCCCCTGCCCCGGCAATCCGGGTCTACAACCTCTTCGGCGAGTCCGGCGATCTGCCCGACGTCGTGCATTGCGAGACGATCGCGTCGCGCTCGGTGCTGCACGACTGGACTCTGGCCGTGCACCGCCATGCCCGGCTGCACCAGGTGCTGCTGATCGAGCGCGGCGGCGGCGAGGCGACGCTCGACGGGCGCGCGGTGCCGCTCCGGCCGATGCAGATCGTCAACGTGCCGGTCGGTCATGTCCACGGCTTCCGTTTCGAGCCTGATACCCAGGGCTGGGTGCTGACCATCGCCGCGGAAATCCTGGACGAGGCACTGCTTGCCTCGGAAGGACTGCGCGGCGCCCTGTCACGATCGGCCGTGGTGCGCGGCACGCCGCAGATCCGCACCACCATGAAGCAGATCTTCGCCGAGCACGCCGCGCGCGATTTCGGCCGAGCGCATGTGCTGCGTGCATTGTCGGCGGCGATGATCGGGCTGGTGGCTCGCGCGCTCACCAGCGAGAGCGGCGGCAACGGCACGGCGGAAAGCGGCCTCTTCCGCCGCTTCGAGGCGCTGCTGGAACAGCATCATCTGGAACGCTGGAGCGTTGCTGACTATGCCGATGCGCTGTCGATCACGCCGACCCATCTCAACCGGGTGACGCGGGCGGCGACCGGCGACACCGCCTCGCACCTGATCCTCAACCGGCTGATCCGCGAGGCGCGGCGCAATCTCGTCTACACCAATCTGCCGGTCTCGACGATCGCCTACACGCTCGGTTTCGACGACCCCGCCTATTTCAGCCGCGTCTACGCCGCAGCCACGGGACTGTCGCCGCGCGCCTTTCGCGCGCGGCTCCATGGCGACGAAGGCTGACGCATCGGACGAAAGACCAGGCTTGCCCATCGACCGGAGGCCACGCTGCGAACCGCAATGGCCCCTGTTGCCGGCGCAGCCACTTACCTTCGTATATGCGGTGCTATCCTTTGGATAGAAGCGCTTAACCTCAGTACAATTGAGCAGGGAATGCGCGCGCCTTAGCGTGGCTGCATTCGGCGCCCTGGCGCTGGTGGCATGGAACCCTCCCTAACCTTGGCGCAAGGCGGCCCCCCGTCCGGTCGCCGGCGCCGCTTTTTCAGCAAGCCATCGGCGCCTTCGGTATCTTCCGGCCGACAGACCGCACCCTGGCGGCTGGATCGGCCGGCTTTCGCGCGGAACGGGAGGTTTGTGCATAATGTCTTCGATTGAGAAGATCGCACTCTTTATCGACGGCTCCAATCTCTATGCCACCTCAAAGGCGCTCGGTTTCGACATCGATTACAGGCGTCTGCTCGGCGAATTCCAAAGCCGCGGTACGCTGTTGCGGGCGTTCTACTACACGACCGTCGTCGAGGATCAGGAGTATTCTTCAATCCGCCCCTTGATCGATTGGCTCGACTATAACGGATACACCGTCGTCACCAAGCTCACCAAGGAGTTCATCGACGCCACCACCGGCCGCCGCAAGTTGAAGGGCAGAATGGATGTCGACCTCGCTGTAAAAGCGATGGAACTCGCCGGGCACGTCGATCAGATCGTGTTGTTCTCGGGCGATGGGGATTTTCGTTCGCTGGTGGAAGCCGTGCAACGCCGCGGTGTCCGCGTGACGGTCGTCTCCACACTCTCCACTCAGCCCCCCATGGTCGCCGACGACCTACGCCGACAGGCGGACGTGTTCATTGATTTGGCGGAACTGAAACCAAAAGTGGGGCGCGATCCGGCTGGCCGGCCGGGATCGCGCGAGATGCGTCAGCTACCGCAATTCCTCTCGCGCGGAGCGATCGATCGCGGCGACCAGGTGGAATGATCCTGCGGGACGGCCGCCGATCCCTCACACGTCGAAGAACACCGTCTCTTCCGGCCCCTGCAAATTGATCGTGAAGGAGTACACGACCTTGCCGGCGCGCTCGGTGCGCTTTGCGATCAACGTCGCCCGCCGGGCAGGCTGCTCGATCAGGTTGAGCACCGGGTCGGCGGCGTTCGCAGCCTCTTCATCGGAGAAATAGAGCCGCGTGTTGAGGCCGATGTTGATGCCGCGCGCAACGATCCAGACATTGACATGCGGCGCGCATTTGCGCCCCGCCTTGTCGGTGATGGCGCCGGGCTTGATGGTCTCGAAGGTGACGAGGCCGCTGTCGAAATCCGAACCCCCGCGCCCCCAGCCGCGGAAATCCTCGTCCAGCGCGCCGGAGGAGCGGTCTGCCGGATGGTTGTAGCGGCCGGCCGCATTGGCCTGCCAGATCTCGAGCAGCACGTCGCGCAGCGGCGAGCCGCTACCGTCGAGTACCTTGCCTTCCAGCGTGATGCGTTCGCCCTTGGTGCCCGGCGTCACCAGCACGTTCGAAAAATTCTTCTCGAAGATGTCGAAGCCGGCCATGGCCGGGATAAGGCCGATATGGACGTAGGGCCCGGCGGTCTGCGAGGCCGTTTCCTTGAGATAGTTGAGCGGCTGCGGCATGGCTCAGTTCCCTGCGGTGCGATTTTCGAAGTAGGTGGAGCGCTGGCCGCGCAGCACGATGTCGAAACGGTAGGCGAGCGAGTCGAGCGGCGTCGAGGCGTTGAGGTCGAGCGGCGCCACGAGGCGGTCGAGCGCGTCCTTGTCCGGGATCGTCGTCAGGATCGGACAGACCGGGATCAGGGGATCGCCCTCGAAATACATCTGCGTGATCAGCCGCTGCGCAAAGCCCGAGCCAAACACCGAGAAATGGATGTGGGCGGGACGCCAGCTGTTGACGTAGTTGCGCCAGGGATAGGGGCCCGGCTTCACGGTGCGGAAATAATAGTAGCCGGTGTCGTCGCTCAGCGCGCGGCCGCAGCCGCCGAAATTCGGATCGACCGGCGCCAGATACGTGTCCTTCCTGTGCCGGTAGCGGCCGCCGGCATTGGCCTGCCAGAATTCGACCAGCGTGTTCGGCACGCCGCGGCCGGTCTCGTCCAGCACGCGGCCATGGACGATGATGCGCTCGCCGACGGGATCGCCGTCCTTGGCGTAGTTGCGGATCAGGTCGTTGTCGAGCGGGCCGAGATCGTTGTGGCCGAACACCGGCCCCGTGATCTCCGAGATCGAATTCTCAAGCGACAGCAGCGCCTGGCGCGGTGAACGCAGCACCGAGGATTTGTAACCGGGCGCATGCGCCGGCGGATGAATATTGCGGTCGCGCTGGAAGAAGCCGCCGTCGCCGAGCGGCGGCGTGAACGGCTCGGGGCGATTGAGGCGGGGATCCTGCAAGGCTGGCGCCTGGACATTCATCGGCGTTGTCTCTCCCTGGGGCGCCGGTTCCGGGCGCGCGGCTTATCGGGAGATCATGGGCTGACCTATTCTCAAGATAAATAGATCGATTATAATGAATTATATGAAAGAAATCGATCATTTGGCGCTCGACGGCCACGCCCTCGAACTGTTCCTTGCCGTGCTGGAAGAAGGCTCCGTGACGGCGGCGGCCACGCGACTCGGACTGACGCAATCGGCGGTCAGCCACGGGCTGAACAAGCTGCGGCGGATCGCGGGCGATCCGCTGTTTGCCAAATCCGGCCGCGGCATCGTCGCCACCGCCCATGCCCAGGCCTTGGCTGCGAAGGCGCGGGCGCTGATCGACGAGATGCGCAGCTTTGCCGGCGGCGTCACCTTCGAGCCGGCGCGGGCGCAGCTTTCGCTGACGATCGCAGCCAATGATTTCCAGCGCGATCTGCTGCTGCCGCGGTTCTTCGATCATGTCGCGGCGCAGGTGAAGAGCCTGAACCTGCGCGTGATCCCCTCGCAGTCGCCCTCGCCCGCGATGCTGCGCGAAAACCGCTGCGATCTCCTGATCACGCCGCTGCCGCCCTCCGGCGTCGACATCGTGCAGAAGCGCCTGCTCAGCGACCACTACGTCTGCTACTTCGATCCCAGGGCGCGGACCGCTCCGGCCGGCCGCAGCACCTATCTCGCGGCGCGCCACGTCACGGTGGTCTATACCGACAACGAGCGGCTCGACTTCGACCGCCGGCTGGCGGCGAACGGCTTCCATCGTGACATCGCCATCTCCGTGCCGAGCTTTTCCGGCGTACCGCCCTTCCTGCGCGGCTCGCAGATGCTGGCGAGCATGCCGAGCCTGCTCGCCTCCGGCGTGATGCGCGGTTTCGCGCAAACGCCGATTCCACTGGCGTCGCGGACGCGCACGCTGGCCGAGCTGCCGATGTTCATGGTCTGGCACCAGCGCTACCAGAAAGATCCGGCCCATCGCTGGATCAGGGCACAACTGGAGTCTGTGGCTGCAACCGCCGGGAGCTGAATTCGGCGCGCGGGTTACGCCCCGTTCTCCGCGCGCCTCTTCCGCGGTCCGCGCCCATGCGATGGCCCGCCCCCATCAAACCCACTGGTTGCGTCGGGACGGCCACGCTAGAATTGTCCCATGACAGTGACCGACATTGCGAGCCGGACCTACAATCACAGCTGGCGGCTGGATCCCATCATCCGCAGCCTGCTTGATACCGACTTCTACAAGCTATTGATGTTGCAAATGATTCGGGAATCGTACCCGGGTCAGCAGGTGACCTTCTCGGTCATCAACCGCTCGCGCCATGTGCGGCTCGCCGAGATCATCGACGAGGGCGAGCTGCGCGCCCAGCTCGACCATGCCCGCACCCTCCGCTTCACCAAGAAAGAACTGATCTGGCTTGCCGGTAACACCTTCTACGGCAAGACCCACATGTTCTCGGCGGACTTCATCCGCTGGCTGGCCGAATTCCGACTGCCCGAATACGAGCTGCGCAAGGTCGAGGGCCAGTACGAGCTGCATTTCCACGGTCCCTGGACCCACACCACGATGTGGGAAATTCCGGCGCTCGCCATCCTCAACGAGTTGCGATCGCGCGCCGCGATGAAGGGCCGCGGCCGCTTCGAGCTCGACGTGCTCTATGCCCGCGCCAAGGCCAAGCTGTGGACCAAGGTCGAGCGGCTGCGCCAGCTCGAGAATTTGCGGCTCTCCGACTTCGGCACCCGTCGCCGCCACGGTTTCCTCTGGCAGCGCTGGTGCGTCGAGGCGGTGAAGGAAGGCCTGGGCCCGTCCTTCATCGGCACCTCCAACGTGCTGCTGGCGATGGACAATGATCTCGAAGCCATCGGCACCAACGCGCACGAGCTGCCGATGGTGGCGGCTGCGCTCGCCAAGGACGACGAGGAATTGCGCTGGGCGCCGTATCGCATCCTCGACCAGTGGCGCCAGACCTATGGCGGCAACCTCCTGATCGCGCTGCCCGACGCCTTCGGCACCAAGGCCTTCCTGCGCGATGCACCGGAATGGGTCGCCGACTGGACCGGCTTCCGCCCCGACAGCGCCCCCCCGGTCCAGGCCGGCGAGGAGATCGTTGCCTGGTGGCAGAAGAAGGGCCGCAACCCGAAGGACAAGCTGCTCGTGTTTTCCGACGCGATGGATGTCGGCTCGATCGAGGAGACCTATCACCACTTCACCGGCCGCGTCCGGCTCTCGTTCGGCTGGGGCACCAACCTCACCAACGATTTCGTCGGCTGCGCACCGGACGGCTCGTTCAATCTCGATCCGATCTCGCTGGTCTGCAAGGTGT
Organism: Bradyrhizobium sp. CCGB01; assembly: GCF_024199795.1. NCBI lineage: Bacteria > Pseudomonadati > Pseudomonadota > Alphaproteobacteria > Hyphomicrobiales > Nitrobacteraceae > Bradyrhizobium > Bradyrhizobium sp. CCGB01. The sequence goes on along the minus strand of NZ_JANADK010000001.1, from coordinate 2,209,291 downwards.
CGTCGGTCGACGGACGCCCGGCCGTCAAGCTCTCCGACAATCCGGAGAAGGCCACCGGCATGCCGTCGGAGATCGAGCGTTATTTGCGCGTGTTCGGCGACGCCGGCCGCGTCCGCACGCCGGTGCTGGTCTAGCGCCAAACCAAATCTCTCGGTCAGGTAAACCACGCTGGACAAATGCGAGGGACTGGCGCGGCCATTGCCGCGCTGGTTCCGGTTTGCCGGCATTTGAAGCGATCTGCCGGCACCGGCTTCACAACGCTTTCACCCTGCGGCGCAGTCGCCTGCGTCTTTGATGCCCAGTTAAGCAACTTTCTCCACTACTTGGCGTTGCAGGCGCGACGCTCCGCTGGGGTCGTTGAGCGATTTGGGGAATGCAGGGTGTTTCGCAGAACAGCGACGTCGACGAGGAGACGCAGTTTCCTTCACGTCATCAAGCTCGTCTCGCCATTCGTGATGGTCGTCGTTTTGCAGGCGGCGATCGCGGGATTCAGCCTCGAGGTGATGTCATCGGTCCGCGCCTATGTCGCGGGCGAAGCGATGTGGTCGCGGTCACAGAAGAACGCCGTCTACTTCCTCAATCTCTACCTGCATTCGGGCGAGGCGAGCCAGTTCGCGCAGTACCAGACCTCGCTCGCCGTCCCCATCGGCGACGAATACGCAAGGTGGGCCCTCGAGCGCGATCCGGTCGACGTCGAGGCCGCCCGCATCGGCTTTCTGCAAGGCGGCAACCATCCCGACGACATTCCGGGGTTGATCTGGCTGTTTCGCTATTTCAATCGCGTCAGCTTCCTCCAGGAAGCGATCCGTGAATGGGCGGCCACCGATCCCATGCTGCTGGAGCTCAGCATCTTCGGCGAGGTCATCCGGTCTGAATTGCAGCACGGCCCCGTCGAGGACCGCGACCGCCTGCGGCTCCTGTCGTCGCGGCTCTCGGACCTCAACGCGCAGTTCACGGTGCATGCAAAACGGTTCTCTGCTGTCCTCGGCGAAGGCTCCCGCGCCATCAAGGTGACGCTGACGTGCATCAACATCGTGGCGGCCGCGACGCTGATCCTGCTCCTGATCTGGCACACGCGGCGCTTGATGCTGCAACGGCAGGCGTTCGAGGATGCGCTGCATGCCGAAAAGGAGCGTCTGGCCTGGCAGGCATCGCACGACTGGTTGACCGGCCTGTCCAACCGCCGCGCCTTCGAGGCGCGCCTGCAAAGCGAGCTGGACAATAGCGCAACGGGTTCGCTCGGCCTGATCCTGCTCGACCTCGACCAGTTCAAGAACGTCAACGACAGCTGCGGCCATCTCGCCGGAGACCGCCTGCTCTGCCAGGTCTCGCGCCTACTGCAACAGGACCGGCGGCCGCATGATCTGGTGGCCCGGCTCGGCGGCGACGAGTTCGGCCTGATCCTGCCGCGGTGCGCGCCCTCGAACGCCGTCGATATCGCAGAACGGCTGCGACGGTCGCTCGAGCTGTTCAATTTCGCCTGGGACGATCATTATTTTGCGGTGACCGCCAGCATCGGCGTCGCCTGTATCGCAGACGGCAACACCACGCTCGAGGATGCGATGCGGCGCGCGGATGCCGCCTGCTATCGCGCCAAGGAAAAGGGGCGCAACCGCGTTCAGGTCGACGGCGGCAGACCGGACGTCGTGGTGGTCGCGTCACGGACGCGCGAGGTCGTCGCGGCGCAAGGCTGATTGCCGGCTCGGGAAGCTGGGTTCGCCCCAAGCTCTGGCGATGGCGCGCTAATCCGCCTTGGCGCGAAAAGGGAAACCGGCGCCCGGCGCAGTTGTGACGCTGCGGCCACATCGCTCTGAAAACGCAGCGTCTTTCGCATTTCGACATATCACCTTGCGCGCTGGCCCACGATGGCCGGCGCCTCTCTCGCTAAGCATGGCACTGCCCAATATTTGCGGCGCGATTCCACCGGGACGTGCCGTGAGAGGAGTTCGGAAGTGCCTTGGAATCGTTTGCTGGCCCCGCGCAAGATCGTCCGTTCGAACACGCTTCGGCGGCGCACGCTACTCCTGAGCACCGCGATCGGTGCCTTCGCCGCAAGCAGTTCGCTGCCGTGGTTCATCACGCCGGCGCAAGCGGTGTGCGTGGTGACCGGGAGCGGCACGCTAACGACTCTTCAGTCGGGCGATTCAATTACCTGCGTCGGAAGCAACACCCAGATCAAAACAGCCCCCGTGGTCAACAATGTCACCATCAACATTGGCGACGGCACCACGGCGACCACAGTGAGCGACCCCACCTTTGCGAGCGTACTCCTTCAAGCGGCATCCAACAGCGCAATCAGGGTCTTCGGCAACGCATCGGTCATGTCGACCAGCAGCGACGGCATCGCCGTGACCGGTGGCACCAACAATACCATAACCATCGATGCAGGGGCCGTGGTTGGGTCGACGGCCTTCCCCTCGACGAGCCTCGGCCTGGCCAATTCGAGCAACAACCTCGTCGTGATCGGAGGCACGGTTGGAAGCGCCGCTCCCGCAGCCATCGGCATCGGCATCGGCGCCGGGGCGGCGGGCAACCAGGTGAACATCCTGTCGAGCGGCCTTGTCCAGGCCGGCAACGTCGCCGCCATCGATCTCAACAGCGCAGGCAATGGCAACGTCATCAATAATGCCGGCGTGATCTCAAGTGTTAGCACGGCAATCCTCGGCTCGATCAATCAGGACACCGTCATCAACTCGGGCGCGATCACCAGCAGCGGCGTCAGCACGGCTGTCGATCTCAAGGACGGCAGCGACGTCTTCGAATTGCGCGCGGGATCGAACATCACGGGGCGGGTCCTCGGCGGCAACGGAACGGACACGCTGCGTCTGGGTGGGACCGTCAACGCTGCGTTCGACCTCAACACGTTTGGTGTGTCCGGTCAGTTCCGGGAATTCGAGGCTCTGGAGAAGACCGGAAGCTCCAACTGGACGCTGCATGGCTCGACAAACGAATTCGCGAGCATGAATGTCCTGGCCGGCACCCTTGAGGTGAGCGGCTCGATGCCAAACATCGGGACGGTCGTGAGCGGCGGCACGCTCAGTGGCAGCGGCATGATCGGATCGCTCACAGTGCTGTCGGGCGGCACGGTCGCGCCTGGCAATCTCGGTCAACTCGTCGTCAGCAGCAATGCGGCGTTCCAGTCGGGGTCGACGTACGCGATCTCGGTCAACGCGGCCGGACAATCAGACAAGATTGCCGCCGTGAGCGCGACGCTGACCGGCGGCACCGTCGCCGTCACCACGCTTGCAGGCGCCTACAATCCCTCGACGCAATATACCATCCTCAGCACGACGGCTGGCCTCACCGGCAGCTTCGCGGGCGTGACTGTCAGCGGATACAATCCGCAGCTGTTCGCGTCCTCCCTCAGCTATGACGGATTCAACGTTCTCCTGACGCTCAACTACAACAACGCCGGATTCCCCTCCATCGCCCAGACGCAGAACCAGAACGCCGTGGCCGGCGCACTGAGCGCATTCGGTCCCAATCTGCCCTTCCTCTCGTCTTTCGCAGGCCAGAGCGACGCCCAGCTCCGTTACAATCTGGACCAGCTTTCGGGTGAAGCGGCGACCGGCGCCCAGCAGGGCGCCTTCGAGTTCACGAGCCAGTTCCTCGGCCTGATGCTCGATCCATTCGTCGGCGGGCGCGGTGGCGTGAGCGCGGGCGACACAGCGCTCGGCTTCAGCCCCGAGCGCGCCGCGATGCCTGAAGATATTGCCCTCGCCTACAACAAGGTTCTGGGCGTGCCGCCTGCGAAAGCGCCTGTCTTTGCTGAGCGCTGGACGGCTTGGGGCACCGCGTTCGGCGGCACCAACCGCACCAGCGGCGATCCCGTCGTGATCGGCAGTCATGACCTCAGCGCGCGCGCCGTCGGCGTCGCAGCCGGCGCCGATTATCACTTCAGCCGCGATGCGCTCGTCGGCTTCGCGCTCTCGGGCGGCGGCACCAGATGGGATCTCGCGCAGGCGATCGGCGGCGGCAAGAGCGATGCGATGCAGGCCGGCGTCTACACCGCGGTGCGCACAGGCCCGGCCTATTTCGCCGCCTCGCTCGCCGTGGCCAATCACTGGATGTCGACGGACCGACTCGCGCCGTTCGGCAACCAGCTCACCGCGAAGTTCGACGCGCAAACCGTCGGCGGCCGCATCGAGGGCGGCTATCGCTTCGTCACGGCGATCGGCGGCGTCACGCCATACGCGGCGGCGCAGGCGCAGGCATTTCGCACACCGACTTATACCGAGACCGATCTCGCCGGCAGCGGCTTTGGCCTGACCTATCGGGGACGCACCGCCAGCGACGTCAGGAGCGAGCTCGGCGCGCGCTTCGACCGCGCGACGCTCCTGACGCCGAATGCGGTCCTGACGTTGCGCGGCCGCGCGGCCTGGGCCCATGATTGGGTGAGCGATCCGACGCTCGTCGCCGCATTCCAGGTGCTGCCCGGCGCGAGCTTCATCGTCAACGGCGCGACGCCGGCAAAGAACGCCGCGCTCGCATCTGCCGGAGCCGAGCTGAAGTTCTCGAACGGCGTTGCGCTGTCGGCCAAATTCGACGGCGAGTTCGCGGCTCACAGCACGACCTATTCCGGGACCGCGAGCCTTCGATACGCGTGGTAGCCGCTTGGCGCCTCAAGCCGACCGTACGCCGACCGGCACGATCCCGAGGCCGGCGAGATGCGTATCGACGAATTGCTCGACCTGCTGGCGCAGCATCTGGGGCGGCACTGCAATCATGCGCTCCTCGAGGCCGAGCGAGATGATTCCATGCACGGCGGAAAACAGCGAGCGCGACAGCAGCGCGATCCTCACATCGTCCGCATCCGGTAGCAGCCGCACCAGGGGTGGATGCATCAGCGCGAAGGCGTCCATCACCATCTGAAGGATGTCGTCGGGATAAGGGCGGTCGTCCTCCATCCGATGCTCGAACAGCGATCGCAGCAGATTGGCGTGCTCCGCGAAGAATTCGAGGTAGGTCCCGGCAAGCCCATAGAGCTGGCGGACCGGATCCTCCGCCGGAACGCCGCCGAGCCGTACCGTCAGCGCCTGAACGGTCTCCCGGTTCACGGTCAGGATCACCCCGTCGAAGTCGCCGAACTCGTTATAGACGCTGCCAACCGAGCAGCCGGCGGCCTCCGCGACATCCCGAACCTTCAACGATCTCAGCCCCTTAGCTGCAATGATGCCGCGGGCGATCTCGAGGATCAGGAGCCTGCGCCGATTTTTTTTCTGGTCTCGCGGCGATTCTGCTTGAACATTGTTCATTTTAAAGCTACTCATGTGAACATTGTTCAAATTAACCTGGAGACCTGCAAAATGCAAACCCTCGCTGTTGATATCGCCTCCACCTTCGTCGATGACGCCGTGGCTCTCATCGCAGGATCTGGCCGCGCCTTCCTGCGGTTCGCGATGGCACCGGTCGATCGCATTGCAAATGCCTGCGACATTGCCGGCGTGCTCACGGAGCGTCGCGCCACCTTCCGGATGTGGCGAGCGAGCCGCGGCCGCGCAAATCATCAGGGCCGCCGGTTCAGCCTGCTCGGCCGCCTCTCGCCCTTTCGCCACCTCGCCCATCTCACCTGAGGCGGGCGCAGCCGGGACGTTCCGGTCGGCTCGAATGCAAGATCCGGTTGCAAGGAAGGACTTACCATGTCCCGACATTGGCACCCGGTCCGGAAATCCTCGGCGATGCGGTTCAGCTTTTCCTCATCGCCCCACGCGATACCCCGATAGGCGCGACCCGTCCGTCCGAACTGCGGCCGCGACCAGAAAATTGCGAACCTAACGAGACCACTTGGAGACCAACAGGATCAGGGGGACCGAGGGGACAGAGCAGGCAGCGACCGTCGTCACCCTGCAATCGTTTATCCCGCATCCTTCCGGTCGTGACGTTTCACCTACCGTAAACACCTCAGGCTGCCTTTCAAAACAGGACTGGTCATGATCAGGGACTTGATGTCGTCACGCCGCTTCGCGCCGCTGTTCTGGGCGCAATTCTTCTCGGCGCTCAATGACAACGTGCTCAAGAACGCACTCGTCATCATCCTGCTTTACAGCGCCGCAACCGGCCATGGCGATGCCCTGGTGACGGTCGCAGGCGCCGTCTTCATCTTCCCCTATTTCATCCTGTCCGGCCTCGGCGGTCAGCTCGCCGACAAATACGTCAAATCCGTCGTCGCAAGGCGGCTCAAATTCGTCGAGATCTTCGCCGCCTGCTTTGCTGCTGCCGGCTTCTTCCTCCACTCGGTGCCGCTGCTGTTCACGGCGCTCGCGCTGTTCGGCACCATCGCCGCCCTGTTCGGCCCGGTGAAATACGCCATGCTGCCGGACCAGCTCGAGCTCGGTGAGCTCGCGACCGGCAACGCCCTGGTCGAAGGCGCGACCTTCATGGCCATCCTGCTCGGCACCGTCGCCGGCGGCCAGTTCGTGGCCGGCTCCACCCATATGGGCTGGGTCGCATCGGCCGTCGTTGTGCTGGCCCTGTTGTCCTGGGCCTTCGCCTCCCGCATTCCGCAGACAACCCCCTCTGCACCCGATCTGCCCGTCGATGCGAATCCCTGGACCTCGACGCTCAGCCTGCTCAAAACGCTCTACGCCGACCACCGGCTGTGGGACGGCACCGTGATCGTCTCCTGGTTCTGGCTGGTCGGCGCGATCGTGCTGTCGCTGCTGCCGGCGCTGGTCAAGGAGGTCGTCGGTGGCACCGAGGGCGTGGTGACGCTCTGCCTTGCGATCTTCGCGATCGGCATTGCCATCGGCTCACTGTTCGCGGCCAGCCTCAGCCACGTTCGGCCGAACCTCGCACTGGTGCCGATCGGCGCCATCATCATGGGCTTTGCCGGCCTCGACCTCGCCTGGGCCATCGCCGTGACCGCCAAGGGGCAGAACATCGCTGCGGTCGACTTCGCAACCTCGTTCGCGGGTCTGCGCATGCTGATCGACTTCGTCGCCTTCGCATTCGGCGGCGGCCTGTTCGTCGTTCCGTCCTTTGCCGCCGTGCAAGCGTGGTCGGCGCCGAATGAGCGCGCCCGCATCATCGCCGCCGGCAACGTGCTGCAGGCCGCCTTCATGGTGGTCGGCTCGCTGTTCGTGGCGCTGCTGCAGGCGGGCGGATTGCATGTCGGCTGGATCTTCTTCGGACTCGGCGTCGCAAGCTTCGGCGCGGTCTGGTTCGTGCTGACGAAATGGGGCAAGGAAGGCGTGCGCGATTTCGGCGGGCTGCTGTTCCGTGCGCTGTTCCGCACCGAAGTTCGCGGGCTCGAGAACCTGCCGCCTGCCGGCACGCGGATGCTGATCGCGCCCAACCATGTCAGCCTGATCGACGGCCCGCTGCTGCACGCCGTGCTGCCGATCGACGCGAGCTTCGCCGTGGATACCGGCATCTCCAAGGCCTGGTGGGCCAAGCCGTTCCTTCGCGTGGTCAAGCACTACACCATGGACCCGACCAAGCCGCTGGCCGCGCGCGACCTGATCAAGCTCGTTGCCGCCGGCGAACCGGTGGTGATCTTCCCGGAAGGACGCATCACCGTCTCCGGCTCGCTGATGAAGGTCTATGACGGCACCGCGATGATCGCGGACAAGGCCGACGCTGTCGTCGTGCCCGTCCGCATCGAAGGCGCACAACGCTCGCATCTCAGCTATCTCAACTCTAGCCAGATCAAGCGCTCGTGGTTCCCGCGGGTGACGGTCACGATCCTGCCGCCGGTCAAGCTTCCGGTCGATCCGGCCCTGAAGGGCAAGGCGCGCCGCAATGCGGCGGGCGCCGCGCTTCAGGACGTGATGATCGATGCGATGGTCAAGAACGCCATGCTCGATCACTCGCTGTTCGAAGCGCTCGGACATGCCTATCGCGACCGCGACACCGGCAAGGTCATCATCGAGGACGCGCTCGGCACCAAGCTGACCTATCGCAAGCTGATCCTCGGCGCGCAGGTCCTGAGCCGCAAGCTCGAGACCGGCACCTCCATCGGCGAGAATGTCGGCGTGCTGCTGCCGAATTCCGCGGGCGTCGCCGTCGTCTTCATGGCGCTGCAGAGCATCGGCCGCGTCCCGGCGATGCTCAACTTCTCGGCCGGACCGGTCAACGTGCTTGCCGCCATGAAGGCCGCGCAGGTCAAGACCGTGCTGACCTCGAAGGCCTTCATCGAGAAAGGCAAGCTCGACAAGCTGATGGCCGCGATCTCTGCCGAGGCGCGCGTCGTTTATCTCGAGGATGTCCGCGCCTCGATCGGCGCGGCCGACAAGATCAAGGGCCTGCTGGCCGGCACCGCGCCGCGCGTCACCCGCCAGGCGAACGATCCGGCCGTCGTGCTGTTCACGTCGGGCTCGGAAGGCACGCCCAAGGGCGTGGTGCTGTCCCACCGCAACATCCTCGCCAACGCAGCGCAGGCGCTGGCGCGGGTCGACGCCAACGCCAACGACAAGGTGTTCAACGTGCTGCCGGTGTTCCACTCCTTCGGGCTGACCGGCGGAATGATGATGCCGATGCTCGCGGGCATTCCGATCTACATGTACCCCTCGCCGCTGCACTACCGGATCGTGCCCGAGCTGATCTACCAGACCGGCGCCACCATCCTGTTCGGCACCGACACCTTCCTCACCGGCTATGCGCGCTCGGCACATGCCTACGACTTCCGCACGCTGCGCCTGGTGATCGCCGGCGCCGAGGCGGTGAAGGATCGCACCCGGCAGGTGTTCATGGAGCGCTACGGCATCCGCATTCTCGAAGGCTACGGTGTCACCGAGACGGCGCCGGTGCTGGCGATGAACACGCCGATGGCCAACCGTCCCGGCACTGTCGGCCGCCTGTCGCCGCTGATGGAAAGCAAGCTCGACCCGGTCCCCGGCATCGAGGAAGGCGGACGCCTGTCGGTGCGCGGACCGAACGTGATGCTCGGATACTTGCGGGCCGAAAATCCTGGCGTGCTCGAACCGCTCGCCGAGGGCTGGCACGACACCGGCGACATCGTGGCGATTGACCCGGCCGGCTTCATCACCATCAAGGGCCGCGCCAAGCGCTTCGCCAAGATCGCGGGCGAAATGGTCTCGCTGTCGGCGGTCGAAAGCATTGCAACCGCGCTGTGGCCGCAGGCCGCATCGGTCGCCGTGTCGATCCCGGACCAGCGCAAGGGCGAGCGCATCGTGCTGCTGACGACGGAGAAGAACGCCGAACGCAGCGCAATGCAGGGCCAGGCCAAGGCGATCGGCGCGTCCGAACTGACCGTGCCCGCGGCGATCATGGTGGTCGACAAGGTGCCGCTGCTCGGCACCGGCAAGACCGACTATGTCACCGCAACGACGATGGCCCGCGAGCAGGCGTCCTCGGCGGAGCGCGAGGTTGCGTGAGATCCAACCCATCGCCATCGCACCGGCGGACACCCGGTGCGATGGCGTGGCTTTGCTTCATGGCATCGGGGTCGGCTCCTGGACGCTGAAGCGGCTTGAGCGAGCGCTACAACGCCGCGGTTTTGCGACGCTCAACCTCGACTACCCCAGCCGCAAGAAACCGATCGAGGCACTCGCCGAGGAGATCCACGCGCCAGTCGCTGCATTTGCGGCGCAATGCGACGGCGCGATCCACTTCGTCGCACATTCCATGGGCGGGCTGCTCGCGCGTGTTTATATTTCGAGGCATCGGCCGGCACGGCTCGGCCGCGTCGTGATGCTGGGCACGCCCAACGGCGGCAGCGAGGTCGCCGATCTGCTGAAGGATATTTCAATCTACCGCGCCGTTTTCGGCCCGGCCGGCCTGCAGCTTACGACCGCTCAAGCCCCCGCGCTCGCCGACCTGCCGTCGCCCGACTACCCCGTTGGCATCATCGCGGGGTGTCGCACCATCGCGCCGATCGCCTCGACCTTTGTTCTGCCCCGTCCCAATGACGGCAGGGTCTCGGTTGCGAGCGCGAAACTGGCCGACATGGCCGACCACATCGTCGTCAAGGCGTCCCATACCGGACTGCCCCGCCATACCGTTGCGATCGAGCAGACAATCGCCTTTCTGCACGATGGCCGCTTTCGCAACGCTCAGCTCACCTGAGCAGGAGATAGCGAACCGGGTTGTCGTCGCACTGCCCCGCTCCGCACTCCAGCACGGTGGACAGCAGATTTGCGGCGACCAGCAAGGCGAAGATCGCAAATACCGCGTGAGATGCCGGCCCGTTGAGGGGTGCGTCCCCTTCTCGCTTGCCGGTCACATCCTTCAGAACGAAGACAAGCGCGACATAGCAGACGAGCCCGACCGCCGCGATGAGCGCCCAGGTGTAGAAATGCAAGCCCAGCAGCGTCGAGCCGTATCCGGGATCGCCGGGCGCGAGATGCAGCGACACCTGCCGGATCGAGATGAAGCCGGTGACGAGGCTGGCTATGAGGATCATCGCATAGTGCGAGGGACGTTCACCAAGGCGCATGTTGAACAGGAACCCCATGCCGACCGCAATGAACCCGGCCCTTTGGAGCAGGCACAGCGGGCAAGGCAACTCACCGAGCGCAAGCTGATAAAAGAATGCGACGGTCAGGACCGACGAGATCCCGAGCAGCCCGAGCACGTTCAGGACCGCGCCGACCGGTTGTTGCTCGTTGATCGCTGTGGTGCTCATCTCGACACCCTCAGAAGGAAAATTTGAGCGGATCAGTCGCGTGGTGGAAGAACCACGCGACGATGACGACAATTGTTGTGCTCCAGAGCGCATAGCTCAGCCCCGCGCGCGAACGCCAGACGCAGGCGCAGCCCACCAGCGCCAGCAGAAAGGGCAGAAACATGTACATCGGCACGGGCTCCTTGCGCGATTCGCTTCCTGGGCGAGCGGGCGCAAGACATACGTCAGCCCTGCACGCCCCTCAAGAGCCGGCCTCGCTGCGCCGCTCCTGCGCATAGCGCACCAGCGCCGCGAAGCGATAGATGCCGTGCACGAATTTGCCGTAGGGCATGGTGATGAACAGCGCGAACACCGCGCCGAGATGCAGCGCCAGCAGCGGCCCCATCGCGGCAGTCTCGCGCAGCACCAGAAGCAGCATACCCGTGACGCCGGTCAGGAACAGCATGGCGATGAAGCCGACGTCCATGCCGTAGCGGTTCTCGTCGAGCAGTGCCGGATCACGGCGCGCCTTCGCGACGAAGAGCCCGATCGGACCGACGATGAGGCCGATGCCGCCGAGCGTGCCGAGCACGACGGGGACGTCCCACCAGGGATACGGCGCCTCGCGGGACAGGAGATAATGATACAGCGTGGCGACCGAGGTCGCGGCAAAGCACAGCAGGAAGCCGTAAAACGTCAGGTGATGAAAAAACTTGCGCCGGTCGGTCGGCTTGTCGTCCTCGTTGTAGCAGCCGACGCCGCCGCCATGGAGATAGCGCAGTTCGCCGGCGTCGCGGATCGCCTGGAAGATGGAGCCACCGTCGGCGCGTCCGCCGATCGGCGTACCGATGTCGCGCCAGAACGCGCGCACGCTCATGACCAGCGCGAGCACCGCATAGAGGAACGCTGCGCTGAAGAGCGCAGCCATCGCGTTGTGCGGCATCAGCTTGTAGAACGCGCCAGGCCCGGTGTGCACGCCGAACAGCACGCTGCGGTCATTCAAGGCGGCGAAACCGAGGATGAAGGCGGCCATGCTGAGCGCAGCAATGATGCTGATGACGAGGCCGTTGCGCGCGAAGGCGCCGGACAGCGCACCCGGCCAGGCATAGGCCGCATAGGACTCGGCGCGCGCCACCGCGAGCGTCTTCGGGACGTTGACATTGAACTCGTGCGGCGGCGAGAACTGGCAGTCGACGTAGCAGGCGCCGCAGGAGTGGCAGAGGTTGGCGAGGTAGTTGAGGTCGCCGTCGGAAAAGGCGCGGCGCATTTCCATGGCCGGAAACACCGCGCACAGACCTTCGCAGTAGCGGCAGGAATTGCAGACCGTCATCAGGCGGTCGGCCTCGTCAAGGATCCTAGTTCCGTGCATGTTTCGCCGCTTCCCGTCCTGCGATCCGCCCGAACACGCTGCCGATGGTCATGCCCATGCCGGCGGCATAGCCTTTGCCGAGCACGTTGCCCGCCATGATCTCGCCGGCCGCGAACATGTTGGCCGACGGTTTGCCGTCTGCCATCAGCATCCGCGCCTCCTTGTTCACGCGCGTGCCGAGATAGGTGAAGGTGATGCCGGGCCGCACCGGATAGGCGAGATAGGGCGGCGTCTCGATCCGCCTCGCCCAGTGCGTCTTGGGCGGCGTGATGCCTTCGGTCACGCAGTCGTCCAGGATGGTATGGTCGAAGGTGCCCGGCCGCACTGCCGCGTTGAACTGGGTGATGGTCTTCTCCAGCGCGGCGGGATCGAGTTCGAGCTTGCCGGCGAGCTCGGCGACCGTCTGCCCCGCGATCGGCGGGAACAGCGTCGGCATGAAGCTCGTGACGACCGTTGAATCAAAAATGATGTAGGCGATCTGGTCGGGCTGCGCTGCCACCAGCCGGCCCCAGATGGCGTAGCGCTTCGGCCAGATGTCCTCGCCCTCGTCATAGAAGCGCTGCGAGTGCTTGTTGACGACGATGCCGAACACGACGGAGTCGTGACGCGTGATGATGCCGCCGTCGAATTTCGGCGCGCGGGCATCGATTGCCACCGCATGACATTGCGTGGGATCGCCGACCTCCTGCACGCCCTTGTCGAGCAGCATCTTCAGGATCGAGCCGCGGTTATAGGGCGTGCCGCGGATCAGGAAATTGTCGGCGGCCTCGCCCCAATACTGCTTCAGCCATTCGATGTTGGCCTCGAACCCGCCGGCCGCCGCGACCAGCGCGGTCGCGCGGATCTCGGTCTCGCCCCCGATCGGCCGCTTGAGGCGCGCGGCGAGGAACATGCCGTCCTCGATCACGAGGTCCGTGACTTCGGCGTCGTATTCGACGTCGACGCCGAGCCGCTCCGCGGTGAGATAGAGCGCGTTGAGCATCGCGCGGCCGCCGCCGAGGAAGAAGGAGTTGGTGCGGCCAAGGCTCAGCGTGCCGCCGAGCGAGGGCTGCCAGCGCACGCCCTGCTCCACGATCCAGTTCAGGATGTCCTTGGACTCGCGGATCATGTGTCGCGCGAGCACCTCGTCGGTCTGCCCGCCGGTGACGCGCAGCAGATCCTCCCAGAACTCCTCCTCGGTGTAGGGGCCAGTGAGGATTTCCGTCGCCGCGTCATGGGCGCAGCGCATGTTGCGGGTGTGGCGCGTGTTGCCGCCGCGATAGAATTTCGGCGCGCCCTCCAGCACGAGCACCGAGGCACCGCCGCGGCGCGCCGAGATCGCCGCGCACAGCGCCGCGTTGCCGCCGCCGATCACCAGCACGTCGTATTTGCTGCTCATGCCGTCTGCCCGATGCGACGAAGTTAGAGACATTCTGCCGCTGATGGCCCCGATCAATCCGGACGGCCATTGCGTACTTTTGTATACAAAGATATACATCCGCGGTGCAAGCGGCATCTCTGCATGGGCAGGATGCGCCGTGAGGGAACATGGCCAGACGCCCGGCAAAGACAGGCGGATCGATCGCGCGCGGCGCCGGCGTCGCGCTGGGCGAAGCCGTGTTCCGCTCGCTCTGCGAGGCGCTCCAGGCCGGCAGCTACCGCGCCGGCGACCGATTGCGCGAGGAAGAAGTCGCCCAGCGGCTGAAGGTCAGCCGCACGCCGGTTCGTGAGGCGCTCGGCCGTCTCGCGGCCCGCGGCTTCGTCGAGCCTGCCGGCGGCCGCGGGCTGATCGTGCGCAACCTCGACATTTCCGAGGTGCTCGAGCTCTACGCCATGCGCGAGATCATGGAGGGCGCCGCCGCGCGCCTCGCTGCCGAGCATGCCTCGGCACCAGAGATCGATGCGCTCAGGGACATCGAGCAGGCGTTTGTCGAGGCGTCCGAAACCGACGCCGCCGAGATGGCGAGGCTCAACCGCGCCTTCCACGAAGCCATCTGCCGCGCCGCGCGCAACCGCTATCTCGACAATGCCTCGCGTGAACTGCAGGACTGGATCGCGCTGCTCGGTCCCACCACCTTCACCGTAACCGGCCGTCCGTCAACCAGCCACGGGGAACATCAGGCCATCATCGACGCGATCGCCGCCCGCGACGGCGACAAGGCGGAACAACTCGCCCGCGCGCACATTCGTGAAGCACTGCGCTGCCGTCTGAAGCTGTTGCAGAAGCAATAGCGGCGGGACGCTAAGGCAAGGCGCTCAGGCAATCACGTCAGCAACGACCGCCTTCAACACGCCCCGCGCATCGTCCGGCTTGAGCCGGACCTGCAAGCCGCGCTGGCCGCCGTTGATATAGACCCGATCATGCGTGAGCGCGCTCTGCTCGATCACGGTCCACACCGGTTTCCGTTGCCCGAAAGGACTGATGCCGCCGACCTTGAAGCCGGTGACGCGCTCGGCTTCCGGCGGCTTCATCATCTGCGCCGCCTTGCCGCCGGCGGCAGCTGCGAGCTTCTTCATGGATACTTCCTGGTCGGACGGGACGACGACGCAGACCGGCTTGCCGTCGACCAGCGCCATCAGCGTCTTCAGCACGCGCGCCGGATCTTCCCCGAGCGCGGACGCCGCCTGGAGCCCGATGCTTTCGGCGTCAGGATCGTAGTCGTAGGTGTGGACGGTGAAGGCAACGCCGGCGGCCGCGAGCGCGCGCGTGGCAGGGGTGGCTTTGGACATGCGCGATATGTAGCACCGTCATTGCGAGGAGCGAAGCGATGAAGCAATCCAGACTGTCTCCGCGGAGGAATTCTGGATTGCTTCGCTGCGCTCGCGATGACGGTGTGGATGCCTTTGCCTGCCACACCCTCAGTGTCGTCCCCGCGAACGCGGGGACCCATAGCCACAGGGAGTGGTTTGGTGAAGAGTAGTGGTCCGGGACTGCGACCGCTACCCATCGAGAGATCACGCGGTATGGGTCCCCGCGTTCGCGGGGACGACAGCGGTGGGTTGGGCGACGCCGTGCCGCCCAATGACGACGGAGGTCCTACTCCGCCGCGTCCCGCATCTCCGCGCGCTCGGCCCTGACCGCGCAGAACTTGAACTCCGGGATCTTGCCGAACGGGTCGAGCGCCGGATTGGTCAGGAGATTGGCCGCCGCTTCCGCGTAGCAGAACGGCATGAACACCATGTTCTCCGGCACGTCGCGATCGGAGCGGACCTTGACCTCGACTGCGCCGCGGCGGGTCTCCAACCGGATGAAATCGCCGGGCGCGAGCTTCTTCTTGCGCATGTCCTTCGGCGACATGAACGCGACCGCCTCCGGCTCGATCTGGTCGAGCACCTGGGCGCGGCGCGTCATCGAGCCGGTGTGCCAGTGCTCCAGCACGCGGCCGGTCGACAGCACCATCGGATACTCGGCGTCGGGCAGCTCGTCCGGCGGAATGACCTTGGCCGGCACGATCTTGCCGCGGCCGCTCGCAGTCGGGAAGCCCGTGGTGAAGATGATCTCGTTGCCGGGCTTGTTCGGGTCGTCGACCGGATAGGTCACCGCGCCTTCGCGCACCAGCCGCTCCCAGGTGATGTTCTTCAGCGACGGCATCAGCTGCGCCATCTCGGTGAAGACGTCGCCGGGCCCGGCATAATTCCAGGGCAGGCCCATGCGCTTGCCGATCTCCTGGATGATCCAGAGATCCTGCCGCGCATCGCCCGGCGGCTTGATCACCTGCCGTGCGAGCTGCACGCGGCGATCGGTGTTGGTGAAGGAGCCGTCCTTCTCCGCGAAGGCCGAGGCGGGCAGGATGACGTCGGCGTGGAACGCGGTCTCGGTGACGAAGAGATCCTGCACGACGAGATGATCGAGCATGGCGAGCGCGTGGCGCGCATGCTGCAGATCGGGATCGGACATCGCGGGGTTCTCGCCCTCGATGTACATGCCATTGATCTCGCCGGCATGGATCGCGTTCATGATCTCGACCACGGTCAGGCCGCGGACGGGATCGAGATCCTGCTGCCAGAGCTTTTCGAACGCCCCGCGCATGTCGTCACGGCTGACCGGCTGATAGTCCGGCAGGAACATCGGGATCAGGCCGGCGTCGGAGGCGCCCTGCACGTTGTTCTGGCCGCGCAGCGGATGCAGGCCGGTGCCGGGACGGCCGACCTGGCCGGTGATCAGCGCCAGCGCAATCAGGCAGCGCGCGTTGTCGGTGCCGTGGACGTGCTGGCTGATGCCCATGCCCCAGAAGATGATCGAGGATTTCGCGCGCGCATAGGTCCGCGCCACCTCGCGCAGGGTTTGCGCCGGGATGCCGCAGATCGCCTCCATCTTCTCCGGCGTGAACTCCTTGATCTTCTCCTTGAGGTCCTCAAAACCCTCGGTATAGCCGGCGATGTACTGGTCGTCGGTCAGGCCTTCGGTGATGATCGTGTTGATCATCGCGTTCAGCATGGCGACGTCGGAGCCGGGCTTGAACTGCAGATGCTTGGTCGCATGGCGCGACAGCGTCTGCCGGCGCGGGTCCATCACGAACAGCTTTGCGCCATTCTGCTTGACCGCGTTCTTGATGAAGGTGGCGGCGACCGGATGGTTCACGGTCGGATTGGCGCCGATCACGATGATGACCTCGGCGTCCATCGCAGCCGAGAACGGCGCCGACACCGCGCCCGAGCTCAGGCCTTCGAACAGAGCCGCAACCGACGAGGCGTGGCACAGGCGGGTGCAGTGGTCGACATTGTTCGAGCCGAAACCGGTGCGCACTAGCTTCTGGAACAGATAGGCCTCTTCGTTCGAGCCCTTGGCCGAACCGAAGCCGGCCAGCGCCTTCACGCCCTTCTCGTCGCGAATCTTGACGAGACCCTTGGCGGCGATGTCGAGCGCTTCCTCCCAGCTCGCTTCACGGAAATGGGTGAAGGGATTGGCCGGATCGACCTGGTCGTTGGCATCCTTCTTCGCATTCGGCAACCGCACCAGCGGCTTGGTCAGGCGATGCGGATGGTGGATGTAGTCGAAGCCGAAGCGGCCCTTCACGCAGAGCCGGTTGTGGTTGGCCGGGCCGTCACGGCCCTCGGCATAGATCACCTTCTCGTCCTTGACCTCGTAGGTCACCTGGCAGCCGACGCCGCAGAACGGGCAGAGCGAATCCACCTTCTTGTCGGCATAGGTGACACGGGTCTGGTTCTCATCGAGCATGACGGCCGGCATCAGCGCGCCGGTCGGGCAGGCCTGCACGCATTCGCCGCAGGCGACGCAGGTGGACTCGCCCATGGGATCGTCGAAGTCGAACACGATTTTCGAGCCATGGCTGCGATAAGCCATGCCGATGACGTCGTTGACCTGGACCTCGCGGCAGGCGCGCACGCACAGGCCGCACTGGATGCAGGCATCGAGATTGACGCGCATCGCCGGATGGCTGGCATCGGTGGCCCAGCGCTCGGCGGCGGGGAAGCGGCTTTCGGTGACGCCGGTGGTCTCGGCCCAGTGCCAGAATTTCGAATCCGGATCGTGGCTGGTCTCGCGCGCCGGCTGATCGGCGACCAGCAGCTCCATCACCATCTTCTGCGCGGACACCGCACGCGCGGACTCGGTCTTCACCTTCATGCCGACCGACGGCGTTCGCTTGCACGACGCGGCGAGCACGCGCTCGCCCTCGATCTCGACCATACAGGCACGGCAATTGCCGTCGGGGCGGTAGTCGGGCGCCGGCGAATAGCACAGATGCGGAATCTCGCGGCCCTGGCGCTTTGCAACCTGCCAGATCGTTTCGCCGGCATTGGCTTCGACCTGCTTGCCGTCGAGCTCGAACTTGATTTTGGTCATTCGGCCGCTTCCTTGAACTCGTCAGGGAAATATTTGATCACGGTGGAGAGCGGATTCGATGCCGCCTGACCAAGCCCGCAGATCGAGGCATCGCGCATCGCCTGGCTCAATTCTTCCAGCAAGGCGCGGTTCCAGACCGGCTTCTGCATCAGCAGCGCTGCCTTCTGGGTTCCGACGCGGCACGGCGTGCACTGGCCGCAACTCTCGTCCTCGAAGAACTTCATCAGGTTCAGCGCCGCCGCGCGCACGCTGTCCTTCTGCGACAGGATCACGATCGCGGCCGAGCCGATGAAGCAGCCGTATTTCTCCAGCGTGCCGAAATCGAGCGGGATGTCGTCCATCGACGCCGGCAGGATGCCGCCCGACGCGCCGCCCGGCAGGTACGCGTGGAACTGATGGCCGTCGGCCATGCCGCCACAATACTCGTCGATGAGTTCACGGATCGTCAGCCCGGCAGGCGCGAGCTTGACGCCGGGCTCCTTGACCCGGCCCGAAACCGAATAGCTGCGCAGGCCGTGGCGACCGTTGCGCCCTTGCGACATCCACCAGGATGCGCCCTTCTCAAAGAGGTCACGCACCCAGAACAGCGTTTCGAGATTGTTGATCAGGGTCGGCAGACCGAAGAGTCCGACCTGGAAAGGATAAGGCGGCTTGTGCCGCGGCAGACCGCGCTTCCCCTCGATGCTCTCGAGAAGAGCGGATTCCTCGCCACAGATGTAAGCGCCGGCGCCCCGCCGCAGGTGAATGTTGGGACCGCCCGGCGGCAGCTTGGCGATCTCAACCGGGAGCAATTTGTGGGCCGCCGGGTACTCATCGCGCAGATAGATATAGATGTCGTCGGCATCGATGACATGCGCAGCGATCAAGGTTCCTTCGAGGAAACGATGGACGTCGCGAAGCAGGTAAAACCGATCCTTGAAGGTGCCGGGTTCGCCCTCGTCCCCGTTGACGACCATCAAACGCGGACCGGGCTCGTTGAGCACCGCACGCCACTTGCGTCCCGTTGGAAAGCCCGCGCCACCCAAGCCGCGAAGGCTGGAATCGTCGAGGACCTTGAGAATGTCGTCCTTGCTGATCTTCCCGGCGCGAAGATCGCCGAGCAGCTTGTAACCACCATCCCTCACATAGGTGTCATAATCGACATAGGCCGGAATGATCGGATCGGTCTCGCGCCGCGCCACAGTGTCGAGCACTTCGGCGTTGGTCGCGTTCAGGACATAGCGATGCCCGACTTCGGCAACCGGCGCGCTGTCACAAAACCCGACGCAGGGTGCCCGCACCACTCGAATGCCCGGGCCGGCCGAGCTCTGCAAATCCTCGAGCAGCTTCTCGCCGCCAAGCATCGCGCAGGTCAGGGAGTCGCAGACCCGGATCGTCAGCGGCGCGATATCGGGCTCGCCCTCCTTCACCACGTCGAAATGCGCGTAGAAGGTCGCGGTCTCGAACACCTCGGCGAAGGCGAGCTTCATCTCGTCGGCCAGCGCGGCGAGATGCGCGGCCGAAATCTGGTGATATCTGTCCTGGATCAGGTGCAGATATTCGATCAGGAGGTCGCGCCGCCGCGGCCTGTCGCCGAGCAGCTGCTCGATCTCATGGGCGGCGGTGGGATCGACCTGCCGCCCCTTGGGCGTGGCCTTGGCTCGCTTGCGTCCCTCGCCCGGATGCTCGAATTCTCTGACCTTGTGGACGTCGTCGTTGCTGCTCATGGAAACGTCGCGTTCTCCTGAAAAAGCGCGATGATCTCAGGCGGAACCGTCATCACGGTCCCTCCTCATTCCCAGGCCCGACCATCGGGAACCACGTCGCCCGCGTTTCGCGGTTCAGGCCTCATTCCAAGCAACTCTAGCCTCTGGTATACCAGACGCCAAGCAAATTTAGAACGTCTCTATAATCATTTAGAGGCAGGCAGCGTTGCTGCCATGCCCCCTCACGCAAACTCGACCGGAACCCGATCTCAGGTCTTGCTCATGCACTCTTCGATGTAGAACCAGCGGTCGTCGCCCGTGAGGCCCTTGGACTTCACGTCGGCGCGGCAGGCCTTGAGCTTCGGCTTGTTGGCCGCCCACTTTGCCTTCATGTCCTTCAGCTTCTGCATGGTGAGCTTGATCTTGCCTGGCTTGGCTTCGGTCGTTGCGGCAGGTGCCGCCGGTGTCGTCGCCGTCTGGGCAGATGCGGCATGAAGGCCAGCGACAAGCAGCACGGCCGCAAGGCAAATTCGGGTACGAAGCATTTCAATCCCCCTAAGTCCCATTCTCGATGATGTCTAAAAGGCGAACGCCGCGGGACGCTGATGATCAGCATCCCGCGGCAGTGTCGACGGCGATCAGAAGATCTTGACCGCGCTCTCCAGCGTCTTCCAGACACCCCAAAGCAGGGGAACGCCGACGAAGGCCCAGAACATCGCCGCCTTGGCGTCAAGCCCGCCAAAGCCGATGCCGTAGGAGCCGTGCGGCCCCGCGGCAGCGGCGTTGGCGCTTGCCGCCTGCAACTTGGCGACATCGGCCTCCTTCATGTGCCACTTCGAATCGACCGGCTTGATCAGGTAGTTGCAGATCAGGCCCGCGATCAGCATCGCGCACAGGATGTACATGGTCGTGTTGTAGAGCTGGTCGCGCGGCACGCCCGCCGCGAGCTGGAACTCGCGGATGTAGTTCACGACGACCGGGCCGATGATGCCCGCGGTCGACCACGCCGTCAGCAGCCGGCCGTGGATGGCGCCGACGAACTGGGTCCCGAACATGTCGGCGAGATAGGCCGGCACGGTGGCGAAGCCGCCGCCATACATCGACAGGATGATGCCGAAGCCGAGTACGAAGAGCAGCTTCGAGCCCATCGCCGCAAAGGTCGGCGCCAGCGCATAGAGCACGATTCCGAGGATGAAGAACGTGTAGTAGGTGTTCTTGCGCCCGATCTTGTCCGACAGCGATGCCCAGAAGAAGCGGCCGCCGATGTTGAACAGCGACAGCAATCCGGCGAAGCCGGCGGCGATCGCGGCGATCTGCGCCTTCTGCCCGGCATCGAGCGCGTTGAAGCCAACGTCCGGCAGGCCGATCAACTTGCCGGCGAAGATCTCCTGGAGCATCGGCGAGGCCATGCCGATCACGCCGATACCCGCCGACACGTTCAGACAGAGCACCCACCAGATCAGCCAGAACTGCGGCGTCTTGTGCGCGTCGTTGAGATGGACGTTGTTCTTCGAGATCATCGCGTTGGCCTTCGACGGCGGGGTCCAGCCCTCGGGCTGCCAGCCGGGCGGCGGCAGGCGATAGCGGAACGCGCCGATCATCATGAAGACGAAGTAGATGACGCCCATCGCGACGAAGGTCTCCCAGACGCCGACCGAGGTCGGGGTCTTGAAGTAGTTCATCAAGAGGTTCGCCAGCGGCGCGCCGATCATGGCACCGCCGCCGAAGCCCATGATGGCCATGCCGGTCGCCATGCCGCGACGGTCCGGAAACCATTTAACGAGCGTCGACACCGGCGAGATGTAGCCGAGGCCGAGACCGATGCCGCCGATGACGCCCGAGCCCAGCCACAACAGCCAGAGCTGATGGGTGTAGATACCGATCGCACCGAGGAAGAGGCCGCCGCACCAGCAGAGCGCCGAGACGAAGCCGGCCTTGCGCGGGCCGACGCGCTCGAGCCAGCCGCCCCAGACCGCAGCCGCGATACCGAGCAGCACGAAGAAGAGCGTGTACATCCACCCCATGCTCGCGACCTTCCAGTCGCAGCTGGTCGTGAACAGCTCCTGAAACAGCGACATGTCTGCGCACGCCTTCGGCGCGGTCACTCCGATCGCGCGCGACAGCGGCAGCCAGAACACGGAGAAGCCGTAGGCCATGCCGATGCAGAGATGGATGCACAGCGCAGCCGGCGGCACCAGCCACCGATTGAACCCGGCGGTCGCGATGGTCCGCTCGCGATCAAGAAAACCTGCGCCAGCGCCTGAAAGTGTCCCAGCGCTCTCAATTGAAGCCATACATTCCTCCCCTGCAGTTGCCCTTCTGAGCAAGCCTGCCGCTACGATCCTGTGCCTCAGCCCGTTGCAGGGCAGCCGACGGTCCCTGCTGCTCCGCATAATCATCCGACGCGCGCCAGGATCGTCACGCGCATCCGAGTCGTTAACCCCTCAGGCGGGGCTCTATGCCGATACACCGTGCAGGCTTCGTGAGTGTGGCCCGTTGATCCGCGTATCGCAGACAAGACTCAACCTCCGCGCCTGCACGGAGATTGTCAATTGGGGCAGAAGCCATGATTGATGTCGATAGACAAAAGGTAGGTATCAGCAGAGTGACCGTGCACTACGAGCGCAGCGCACCATTGGCTTTCTCTATCGAACCATCGGCTTTTTCTATCAAGAACACGATGCGCGCCTCGTTGCGCTCGGTGATCTCCACCGTGTCGCCCGTCTCGCGGATCAGGTTCGGAATGTCAATCACCGACAAGGGATCAGTGCAGTGCACTTCGAGTTGATCGCCCGGCTGCAATGGCTTGAGCGCCTTGCGCGTCTTCAAGGCCGGCAGCGGGCACTTAAGCCCGGTGAGATCAAGCGTCGTTCTGGTCATGGGCGCAACATGGCGGGCTGGGTCAACGGCGTCAACGCGAGGGCTCAGAGCAGATCGGCATAGGACAAGAAACCTACGCGCTGCCCCGGTTCGACCTGCGTGACGTCCTCACCGAGTTCGACGAGACCGTCGGTCTCCACCAGCGACGATAACAGCCCGGCGCCTTCGCGCGGAAACTTGACCGCCTCCAGCGTGCCGTCCTCTGCACGCCGCAACGAGGTGCGAACATATTCGCGGCGACCGATCTTCTTCTTGTAGGCAAACGCCGCGCGCACCGGGATCGGCAAGAGCGGCTCCGGCAGACTACCCGCAAGCGCCAGCACCGTCGGCCGCACCACGCGAACGAAGGTGACAAAACTCGCAACGGGATTGCCTGGCAAGCCGATCAGCGGGGTGCCCGCGATGATGCCCATCGCCACGGGACGGCCGGGCTTGATCGCCATCCGCCACAACACCAGCGAGCCGATGCTCTCGACCGCCGCCTTGACGTGGTCCTCCTCGCCGGTCGAGACGCCGCCGGTGGTGAGGATCAGGTCGTGGCTACCTGCAACCTGCTTCAGGCCATTTGCGAGCGAATTGCGCTCGTCGCGCAAGATGCCGAGATCAGAGACCTCGCAGCCGAGCCGGCGCAGCATCGCCATCAGCATGAAGCGGTTGGAATCGAACAGCTGTGACGCCGCGCGCGGCTCGCCGGGCGAAGCGAGCTCGTCACCGGTCGAGAACACGGCGACGCGGATGCGCCTGACGACGTCGAGCCTGACAAGGCCGAATGCTGCGGCAAGCGCGACATGCTGCGGCCGAAGACGCTGGCCGGCACGCAGCGCGACGTGCCCTTGCGGAATGTCCTCACCCGCGGGGCGGACATTCGCGCCGGGCTTCAGCCCCGGCGGCAACACGATTTTGCCGGCCTCATCGAGGCGGACGTCTTCCTGCATGAAGACCGTCTCGGCATCCGGCGGCATCGGCGCGCCCGTGAAGATGCGCGCGGTGTGGCCCGGCTTGATTGCGGCGTGCGCCAAACCGCCGGCCTGGATACGGCCATCGAGCGGCAACGCTTGCTCCGCGCTTTGCGGGAGATCGGCGTTGCGCACGGCATAGCCATCGACAGCGGAGTTGGTGAAGGGCGGCAGCGGCAGCGGCGCTGCGATATCGCGCGCCAGCACGCGCCCGTCCGCATCGACGAGCGCCACGGTTTCGAGATCGGCAATCGCATTAACGCGCGTGGTGATCAGGCCAACGGCCTCGTCGACCGACATCATCGGTCCACCAAAGGCAAAGCAATCGTCCGACAGTTGCGCCATGGTGCCTCGTCAGCGCATCGCGGCGCTTTTTGCCACCGCTTCTTCGACCGGCATCGCCGCACGCAGCAGCAATGCCGCCGCAGCCGCGATATCATCGAGATGGACGGTCGGCAGGCGGGTTTCAATGGCGATGTCGGCCACGATCCCGACAATTCCGGGATCATCGGGAAACAGCAGCGGCTTGTCGTTGGCGGCGCGATGCACCTCGATCTTCCGGTGCGGCTCGCGCTTGAAGCCTTCGACCACGACGAGATCGACGGCAGACAGCTTGCTCAGGAGTTCCGGCAGCCGAGGCTCAGCCGCGCCGCGCAATTCATGCATCAGGGCCCAGCGGTTCGACGACGCTACGAGCACCTCGGCCGCGCCGGCCTCGCGGTGACGCCAGGAATCCTTGCCGGGCACGTCGACGTCGAACTGGTGATGCGCATGCTTGATGACGGAGACGCGCAGGCCTTGCGCGTTGAAATGCGGAATCAGCCGCGTCAGCAACGTGGTCTTGCCCGCACCGCTCCAGCCTGCAAGGCCGATGACCTTCATTCCAGCTCCGTCTCCGCGCACAACATGGCCCTTGGTGGAACCATCGTTCCTCCCCGCCATTGCGAGCGCAGCGAAGCAATCCAGAGTCTTTCCGCGGCGGCACTCGCGATTGCTTCGCCACGCTCGCAATGGCGAGCAGAGGCATTTCGCCTATTCCCCACCATGCTTATATCGGCTTGACCCGAATGTCATGCTAACGTCGCGCCCATGATGAAGATCGACAAAACCCCGGTGCCCCTGATTGTCCCCGACACGGACGACCCGCGCCTGACCCAGAGCGTGACCGGGACCGACCAGACCGGCGCCAGGGTCGAGATCAAGGTGCCGATGGAACGGCCGCTGACGCTCTACCTGAATTCGCAGGAGATCGTCACCATGATGACGATCGGCGACTATCCGGAATATCTGGCGCTGGGCTATCTGCTCAACCAGAACATGCTGAAATATAGTGACGAGGTCACCGAGGTCGAATACGACGACGACCTCCAGGTGGTCGTGGTGCGCACCACACACCACACCAATTTCGAAGCCAAGCTGAAGAAGCGCACCCAGACCTCGGGCTGCGCGCAGGGCACCGCCTTCGGCGACCTGCTGGAGGCGGTCGAGAGCGTCGCGCTGCCGAAGGCCGAGCTGCGCACCTCCTGGCTCTACCAGATGACGCAGACCATCAACACCATGCCCTCGCTGTATCTCGAGGCCGGCGCGATCCACGGCTGCGTGCTGTGCAAGGAGGGCGAGCCGCTCTGCTACACCGAGGACGTCGGCCGCCACAACGCGGTCGACAAGATCGCGGGCTGGATGTACCGCCACGGCGTCGATCCCAGCGACAAGATCCTCTACACCACGGGACGCCTGACCTCGGAGATGGTGATCAAGACGGTGCGCATGGGCATTCCGATCCTGGTATCGCGCTCCGGCTTCACCGCCTGGGGCGTCGATCTCGCAAGACAAGTCGGACTGACGCTGGTCGGCCGCACGCGCGGCAAGCGCTTCATCGCGCTCGCGGGCGAGGAGCGCATCGTCCACGACCAGGACCTCGCTTATGTCGAGGAAGAATCCGCGAAGCACAAGCGCAAGGGTGAAGGTGGTGACGACTGAAATTCCGGCCACGCAAGGCGTGCTGCTCGCCGGCGGCCTGGCGCGGCGCATGGGCGGCGGCGACAAGCCGATGCGGACCATCGGCGGCCGCACCATCCTGGAGCGCGTAATCGCGCGCCTCTCCCCCCAGTGCAGCGGACTGATCCTCAACGCCAACGGCGATCCCGCGCGCTTCGCCCCGTTCGGCTTGCAGGTCGTCGCCGACGAAGTACCCGGCTTTCCCGGCCCGCTCGCCGGCATTCTCGCCGCGCTCGACTGGACAGCGGCGAACCGGCCTGACATCGAATGGGTGCTGAGCGCCGCAGGCGACTGCCCGTTCCTGCCGCGGGACCTCGTGGCGCGCCTGCATGAAGCCCGCGAGCGGGAAAACGCCCAGCTCGCGGTCGCCGCATCGGGCGACCAGTCGCATCCGGTGATCGGGCTCTGGCGCGTCGGCTTGCGTAACGAGCTGCGCCACGCGCTGGTCGTCGAGGACCTCCGCAAGATCGACCGCTGGACCGCGCGCTACCCGCTGGCGACGGTGACATGGCCGGCCGAGCCGCTCGATCCGTTCTTCAATGCCAACACGGTCGAGGATATCGCCGAAGCCGAGCGGCTCGCCGCGCTGGATGCGGCGTCTTAATCAGGCTCAAGCCGCCAGCGGCACGGTCCAGGCGTCGTAGCCGTAGACCCAGCTCGTATCGGTCCGCTCCTTCAGCCAGATGTTGGCACGCGAGGTCTCCTGCACACGCGTGGTACGCGGCTTGCGGGTCGCCTCGAAGCGGCGGAATGCGTCCGCTACGCCGTCGCGGCCGACACCGTCGAGGCAGCGCGACAGCACGGCGGCGTCCTCGATCGCCATGGCTGCGCCTTGCGCCATGTAGGGCGTCATGGGGTGGCAGGCATCGCCGAGCAGCGTCACCTTACCGTCGCTCCAGCACTCCAGCGCGTCGCGGTCCATGATCGCCCATTTGTGCACCTCTGGGCACGCCGCGAGCACCTGCCCGACCTGCGGATGAAAGCCTTCGAACGAGGCGCGCAGATCGCGCACGTCACCCTTCGCCGACCAGGACTCGATGCGGAAGTCCGGCTCGGGCTGGCTGGTGACGAGATAGACCTCGCTACGATCAGGCTTGACGTAATAGATCACGATGTGGCGGTCCTCGCCCCACCATTTGGTGCAGTCGTCGATCTTCTCCCCGCCAAGCAGCGCGGCGGGATAGGTGGTGCGATAGGCGATGCGGCCGGTGAATTTGACCGGCGCGGTGTCGAACAGGATGTCGCGCACCGCCGAATGGACGCCGTCCGCGCCGACCACGGCGTCGGCCATGGTACTCGTGCCATCGGCAAAGCGCAGCCGGACGCCCTCGCCAGTCTCGTCGAGGCCAACGAGCTTGTGGTTGAGCCTTACAAACTCATCCGGCACGACGCTCGCCAGCGCCGCGTGCAGATCGCCGCGATGGGCGAGCAGGTAGGGCGCGCCGAACTTCTCCTCCGCGCTCTCGCCAAAGATCATGTCGAACTTGATGTCGCCGCTCTTCCAGTTGCGGTTGTTCCAGGAGCGCGGATAGAACGAGTGCTCGCGCATCCGCGCTTCCAGCCCCAGCGTGCGCAGCACCTTCATGGCGTTACAGCCGATCTGGATGCCGGCGCCGATGCGGGCAAACTGGGAGGCCTGCTCGTAGACCATCGCGTCGACGCCGACACGCCTGAGCGCTGCGGCGGTCGCAAGCCCACCCATGCCGGCACCGACGATCGCAACCGAAAGCGGCCTCGCCATCGTGTCCCCCACCCAATTTACCGCGCGACTTGAATGCCGCGTCGTCGTCTACGCTATGCAGGCCGGAAACCGGCCCGCTCCAGCGCCGCGCGCGCCTCGTCCGAGCCGAGTGCGTCGAGAAAAGCTTGCACCGCCGGCCGCTGCTTGCGCGCTGTCACCAGCGCGAAGTCATAATGCTCTTCCGCGAGCGGAATGAAACCGAGGCCGACCGCATGGGCGACCGGCGCAATGGTCATGCCCCAGTCGGCGCGGTGCTGTGCGACGGCCGCGGCAACGGCGTTGTGCGAACGCGGCTGGTTCCAATAGCCTTCCGGACGCGCGCCGCCGAGCAGCCGGTCGATCAGGATGCGCGTGCCGGCGCCCTGGTTGCGGTTGACCATGATGCAGGTGGGATCGGACAGCGCCGCGGCGACGGCGTCCTTGGCGCCGTGGCCTTCGAACCGCTTGTCGCCCTTGCGGAACACGATGCCCTGCATCCGCCGCCAGCCCGCCACGAGCTCGAGACCGTCGACGAGATACGGCGTGTTGTAGGTCTCGCTCTTGTCGTCGAACAGATGGATCGGCGCGAGATCGCATTCGCCGCGCCGCGCCACCGCAAGCCCACCGAGACTGCCGACGGCGATCGAGCGTACGGTGAGGCCGGCATGCGCAAGCTGTGCGGTGACGAGATCGAGACCGGTGCAATGGCTGCCGACAATGACGAGATCGGGCACGCGCACATGCGGCGTGAACAGCGTCACCTCGGTATCGGTCCCGGCCGGCACCTGGTCGGCGAGCGCGTCGATGCGCAGGAAACCGTCGGCCTGCGCGAAGGACGTGATCGCGCCCGAGCCCTTGCCGGAGGGATAGGCGATCAGGCCGTCTTTGCCCTCGACCAGCGAGACCATGACGAATTCTGTGCGGCCGAGCTCGGAGGCGATGCGCACCGGTACTGTTACGTTGACCTTGGCGTCGGAGCGCGGCGGCAGCCCGGCCATCCTGCGCAGCACCGGCACGATCATGTCGTGAAAAGTGAACATCGCCGAGGTCGGAAAGCCCGGCAGGATCACCACCGGCTTGCCGTCGCACACCGCAAGGCACAGCGGCTTGCCGGGCTTGAGCGCAACGCCATGCGCGATGATCCCGGGCTCGCCGAGCCGGCCGATGATGCGGTGCGACAGGTCGCCGGCGCCTTTCGACGTGCCGCCCGAGAGCACCAGCATGTCGGATTCGGCCAGCGCAGCGCGCATGGCGGCTTCGAGCTTTGCCTCATCGTCGGGAATGGCGCCGAGGAAAACCGCCCCGCCGCCGTTCTCGTCGATCGCAGCCGCGACGATGGCGCCGTTGGTGTCGTAGATCGCAGCCGGCGCGAGCGCCTCGCCGGGCTGAACCAGTTCGTCACCGGTGGAGATCACGGCAACACGCGGCCTGCGCGCGACTTGCACCTCGGCGAGGCCGCAAGCCGCCAGCATGCCGATCTCGCGCGAGCCAATGATCGTGCCGGCGCGCAGCAGCGCCTCGCCGCGCGCGATGTCGGATCCGGCATAGGACACGAACTGTCCCGGCGAGACGCCACGCCGGACTTCGATCGCATCGGAGCCGGCAAGCTGGGTGTGCTCGACCATGACGACGGCATCAGCGCCACGGGGCAACGGGCCGCCGGTCGCGATCGGCGTTGCGGTCCCCACTGCTACTTGCAGCTTGGGCGCAGTGCCGCAGTGGATGATCTCGCCATTCAGTGCAAGGCGAACAGGTGCGCTTTCGCCGGCCGCGGCAAGGTCCGCCGAGCGCACGGCAAAGCCGTCGACATTCGACCGGTCGAACGGGGGAACGTCCATCGGCGCAGTGACGTCTTCGGCGAGCGCCGCGCCGAGTGCTGCACCGAGCTTGCGCGTTTCGCCCGGCAGCGCGCGCGGGAACAGGGCCGCCTCGAAACGCGCCAGGGCTTCCTCACGCGAGAGGATCTTGAGGAACTGCTCCTGCTCGAATGCGCTGCGGTCTTGCGATTGCGGGATCGTTGTCATGCCCAAACCCATATCATTCCCGCATCAGATAGGCATCCACCGGCGTCCCTGCCGCAAATCCCTCGTGGCTGGCGGGAACGATCAGCCATGCATCGGCGCGGACAATTGCGTGAAGCGGCCATTCCCCCACCGCAAGCGGGAGCCAGGCATGATGTTCCTCGGCCAGCAGGGCGATTTCGGCGACGCCGACGCTGGATGCGATTTTTCGCGCAAGCGGCAAGGTCATGCGCCGGCGCAGCTGCCGCGCCGACAGACGGTCGACGAGCGGAAGCACGAGCGCGAGCCAGGCCCCGAGCGCATGATCGGGCGAGCCGGGCAAGGCGACGACGGGAACCTTTCCGAGCCGCCCGACCGCGGCGGTGCGGCCGGGCTGGAGGGCGAGGCCATGGGCGAGCACGTCGCCATGCTGGGCCAGCGCGCTGACGGCGGCATCCTTGCGACCGACGCCGCTGCCGCCGATCGTCACGACGAGATCGCAGGAGAGATCGCCGAATGCCTCCGCGATCGATGCCGCATCTCGCACGGCAGCTTCACGCGTGTGCACATGCAGCCCTGCTGCGCGCGCGATCTCTGCAATCATGTGCATCGTCGCGGTGGCGCCCGGCACGTTGACGATGCACAGCCGCGGCTGTCGTACGCTCAGGCTTTCAACACCGGCGGAGCGCGCGAGCAGCAGAGTGGCAGGATTGATCAGATGCCCTTCCGCCACGGCAGGCGCGCGCCCGGCGATGTCGCTTCCGGCGCGCCTGACGCCCTGTCCGGGGACGCCCTCCGCCAGCACCTGGGCGAGTGGACCCGACACCTCGACTGTGCCGGCATCGAGCACGCAATCACATCCCGGCGGCATCGCGTCGCCGGCGTCGACCCAGACCGGCGGTGTTGTCAGCGGCAGCGGCGAATAGGCGGACGCACCGACAAGATCGTTGGCGCAGAGCGCCCAGCCATCCGCAGCGGCGATGTCGCGCGGCGGAGACGCCGCAAGGAGCGGCGTCCCTGCCGCGATGCAGCCGGCAGCCTCGGCCAGGGGCAACTCGATCGCCGCTGTCGGATCTACGCCTCGCAGCAACGCAGCGAGCGCAGTGTCGAGCGGCGTCAATGATGGCGGCAGGCGCTGGGTCATGCGCCATGATGGACCATGCATCGTCCGGTTTGGCAACCGCCGCCGATGCGAAGGTCAGCCGCCGGACTTGCCCGCATTGGGGAAGAACAGCTGCTCGCCGTCGACCTTGTAGCCGGCGATCGCCGCCTGCCCTTCCGGCGAGATCAGCCAGTCGATGAAGGTCTGACCCAGCTCCTTCTTCACGTTCGGAAATCTTTCCGGGTTCACCAGCATCGCGCCGTACTGATTGAGCAGCCGCTTGTCGCCTTCGACGACGATGTCGAGATCGCCGCGATCCCTGAAGGCGATCCAGCTGCCACGGTCGGACAGCACATAGGCGTTCGCCGTGCGCGCCGCGTCGAGGGCTGCGTCCATGCCCTGCTTGGCTTCGCGATACCATGCGCCCTTGGCAGCGGCGATATCGATACCGGCGACGATCCAGAGCGCGAGCTCCGCGGCATGGGTGCCCGACCGATCGCCGCGCGTCACGAACGGCGTGCCCTTGGCCTCGATCATCTTAAGCGCGGTGGCGATGTCCTTGCCCTTCACGGCGGCGGGATCGCTCTTCGGCCCGATCAGCACATAGTCGTTGTACATCACGTCGAAGCGCTTCACGCCAAACCCGTCGGCGACGAACTTCTCCTCCTGCGGCCGCGCGTGCATCAGCACGACGTCGACTTCGCCCCGTCGCGCCCCGTCGAGCACTTCATCGGCGCGCCGCGCGATCACCGTCACGTCGATGCCGGTCTTCTCGCGGAAGATCGGCAGCAGATAATCGAGCAGGCCGGACTCCTGTGTCGCAGTGGTCGAGGCCAGCACGATCGCGCGGTCCTCCGCGGATGACGCCGCGACGCCCGCGGCGAGGCCGCAGAGAAGCGCGAGTGCAACGGACAGGCGGCGGACGACCATGATCGGGTTCCCATTGGTTATGACGCGATCATGATGATGATCGATTGCGCCGCACTCGTGACGCCTTTGCTCATTGCGCTCGCCACTCGGGACATTTCGGCAATGCGGCGAGCGACGACTGCAAGGCCCGCATCTCGCGAGCGCTTCGAGATCATTCACCAAAGCAAAAATCGCGCGAGAGGATGTGTTGCAAAGCAGCGAGATGATCGGGCATGGTTCCGGCGGACACAAATTGAAATGCAGAATTCCACCTGCGTCGATCGTCAAAAAGAAGCAAGAATTTGCATAGGAATGCAGGATGGAATTCCTGACGACCAGCGAAGCCGCCGACTATCTTCGGCTCGGCGAACGCAAGCTCTACGAACTCGTCACCACCGGTGCGATCCCCTGCACCAAGGTGACCGGGAAGTGGCTCTTCCCGCGGCACGAACTCGACCTCTGGGTGCTGTCGGGAATGGCGCGTCCGGCCGGCATGCTGACCGCGGAGCCGCCGCCAGTCGTGGGCGGCAGCCAGGACGAGCTTTTGGACTGGAGCCTGCGTGAATCCGGCTCGGGCCTGGGATCGATGAGCGAGGGCAGCGCGCGCGGGCTCGAGCGCCTGCAACGCGACGAGGTGATGGCGGTGGCGGTGCACTTCCACGGCCTCGACGCCGACGGCAGTCTTGCCTCCGACGCCAGTGCGACGGCGCTGCGTGACGCTCCGGACCTGCACGATGCGGTGCTGGTCGCCTTCGTGCGCCGCGAGCAAGGTCTCGTGCTACCGCCGGGCAATCCGAAACGGCTGCGCGGCCTCTCCGACGTGCTTGCGCTCGGTGTCAGGATGGCGATGCGACAACAGGGCACAGGTGCGCAGATGCTGCTCGACGTGCTGCTCCAGCGCGCCGGCGCCTCGACGCGCGATCTGCGCCGGGTCGAGACGTCGGCCCTCACCGGGCCGGATCTCGCCGAGATCGTCCGCGCGGGACAAGCCGATTGCGGAATCGCGACGCGGGCGGCGGCGCGCTCGGCCGGGCTCGATTTCGTGCCGCTGGTCTGGGAGAACCTCGATCTCGCAATGCGGCAGCGCAGCTATTTCCGCCCGCCGATGCAGGCCCTGATCCGGTTCCTCAGCGAAAGACGGCTGCGGCAGCGCGCCGAGGAGCTGACCGGCTACGACCCCTCGCCGGCCGGCCAGATCCGCTTCGCGGCCTGACGTTGACGCCCGCCCCCAAATAGTTGCAAAAGAAACCAATTCAGCCGGGCATACCCGGGGCAACACCGGCCAACGCGCCGGATCAGGGGAGGACACAAGCGTGAATCCAACAAGATTTGGACTGCCGGTCGCGGCCGCCTTTGGAGCGATGGCGGCGGCGCTGTTGCCGGGCACCGCTTCGGCACAGGTTTCCGACAACGTCGTCAAGATCGGCGTGCTCACCGACATGAACGGCCCCGCCTCCGCGCCGACCGGCCAGGGTTCGGTGACGGCGGCGCAGATGGCGATCGACGATTTCGGCGGCACCGTGCTCGGCAAGCCGATCAGCATCGTGATCGGCGACCACCAGCTCAAGGCCGACATCGGTGCCTCGCTCGCGCGGCGCTGGTTCGATGTCGACCAGGTCGATCTGATCGTCGACGTGCCGGTCTCCGCGGTCGGGCTCGCGGTGCAGAACATCGCCAACGAGAAGAAGCGGCTGTTCATCACCCACTCCACCGGCACGGCGGATTTCCACGGCAAGTTCTGCTCGCCCTATGCGATCCAGTGGGTGTTCGACACCCGCGCGCTCGCGGTCGGCACCGCGGACGCGGTTGTCAAGCGCGGCGGCGACAGCTGGTTCTTCATCACCGACGACTACGCCTTCGGCCATTCACTGGAGCGCGACGCCTCCAGCGTCATCACCGCCAATGGCGGCAAGGTGCTGGGCTCGGTGCGGCCGCCGCTGGCAACGCCGGACCTCTCCTCCTTCGTGCTCCAGGCGCAGGCCTCCAAGGCCAAGATCATCGGCATTGCCGCCGGTCCCCCCAACAACATGAACGAGATCAAGACCGGCTCGGAGTTCGGCGTGTTCAAGGGCGGCCAGCAGATGGCGGCGCTGCTGGCGCTGATCACCGACATCCACGGCCTCGGCCTGCAGGCAGCCCAGGGGCTGTTGCTGACGACGTCGTTCTATTGGGACATGGACGACAAGACCCGCGAATGGTCGAAGCGCTATTTCGCCAAGATGAACAAGATGCCGTCGATGTGGCAGGCCGGCGTCTATTCGAGCGTGATGCACTACCTCAACGCCATCAAGGAGACCGGCACCGACGATCCACTCAAGGTCGCCGCGAAGATGCGCGAAAAGCCGATCGAGGATTTCTTCGCCCGCAACGGTCGCTTGCGCGAAGACAATCTGATGGTGCACGACCTCTGGCTGGTGCAGGTGAAGACGCCGGAGGAAAGCAAATATCCGTGGGACTATTACAAGATCCTCACGACGATCTCGGGCGACAAGGCCTTCGGGCCGCCGGACCCGGCGTGTCCGCTGGTGAAGAAGTGAGCGTGTAGCGGTCATTCCGGGATGGTCCGAAGGACCAGACCCGGAATCTCGAGATTCCGGGTTCGGTGCTGCGCACCGCCCCGGAATGACGGTCGCCTTAAGCGACCGTCACTTCATCACCCCGATCTCGCGAAAATACTTCATCACGCCCGGATGGATCAGCTCCGGCTTCGGCGCGGCCGCGACCGTGTTCGATGCCGTGGTCTCGCAGGCCTGCGCGAGTTGCTTGCAGAAACTCGCCTCGACGCCGTGCAGCGTCTTCGCCAGACGGTAGGCGACATCGTCGGGCAGGTCTTCGCGCGTGAGGACAAAGCTCCAGGAGCCGAGCGAGGCGATCGGCTCGGCCTGCTTCGGATAGGAGGCGGCCGGCACAATCAGTGGCTTCAGGAACGCATGCTTGGCGCGGATGCGCGCGATCTCCTCGGTGCTGGGGGCGATGAAGCGCGCGCCTGACGCGCTCGATGCCACCGCGGCAAAGCCGGGCCAGCCGATGCCCGCCCCCCACAGCGCGGCAACGCGGCCATCCTCGACCATCGCGGGACCGTCGCCGGCGCGGTCGAGATAGATCGCCTTGAAGTCCTCGTCCTGCTTCAACCCCAATCCATCGAGCACATAGCGCGCCAGGATCGGCAGGCCCGAGCCTTTTGCGCCGAACGCCACGGGTTGGCCGACGAGATCGCGGATGGTCTTGTAGGGACTGTCCGCCCGCACCACGAACATGCCGGGATTGGAATAGATCGCCGTGAGAATCTTCAGCCGAACCGGCGCACGGCCGATGCCGGCGAAGGCCTCATAGGCCGGCTCGCCCGCGACCAGAGCGAGATCGAGCTCGCCCTTCTCCAGCAGCGGAATGTTCTCGTTGCTGCCCTTGGTGTTGCGGGGCGCGATGGTGATTTGCGGATCGGCCGCGTTCATCGCTTGCGCAAAGGCATTGCCATAGAGCGGGAAGCCGCCGCCGGGCGTCGCGGTGCCGAGGCTGAGTGTCGTGATCGGAATGGCGTTGCCTCCGGTTTGAGCAGCGGCGGGGCCTGCGAGCAGCGCCGCGCCGAGAAGGATGATCGAAGCGAATCTCATGATTGGTCCCGGCGGGCCTGCGTCAACACCGACTTGCGACGATGTAGGCAGCGGCGCGATTTTGTGAAAGCATGCGGCCCAACGACAATAGAACAATGGGAGACGTCATGTTGCGAATTTTGCGTAACACTGTTTTTGGGCTCGCGTTAATTTCAGGTCTTTTCGGCGCCTCCCCTCCCGCCTCCGCCGCCTACCCCGACCGCCCCGTGCACTGGATCATCGGCTTTTCCGCCGGCGGCCCGGTCGACATCGTGGCGCGGATCATGGCGCAGTGGCTGTCGGACCGTCTCGGCCAGCAGTTCATCGTCGAGAACCGCGCCGGCTCCGGCGGCAACATCGCGGCCGGCGCCGCGATCAACGCAGCCCCGGACGGCTACACGCTGCTGTTCGTCGCGCCCAACAACGCGATCTCGACCTCGCTCTACAAGAAGCTGCCGTTCGACTTCCTGCGCGACACCACCCCGGTCGCGAGCATCATGCAGCTCACCAACATGCTGGTCGTCTCCAACGCGTTTCCCGCCAAGACGGTCCAGGAGTTCATCGACTACTGCAAGGCCAATCCCGGCAAGATCTCGTTTGCCTCGTCCGGCAACGGCACCTCGGTGCACATGTCGGCCGAGCTGTTCAAGGTCATGACCAAGTGCGACATGGTGCACGTGCCCTATCGCGGCTCTGCGATCGCCTTTCCCGACATCATCTCCAACAAGGTGCAGCTGATCTTCGACAATTTGCCCTCCGCGCTGGAGCAGGCGAAGGGCGGCAATGTCCGCGCGCTCGGCGTGACCTCGCCGCAGCGCTGGCCGAGCGTGCCTGACGTGCCCGCGATCGCCGAGACCGTGCCGGGCTTCGAATCGGTCGGCTTCTACGGCATCTCCGCGCCGAAGGGCACGCCGCCCGAGGTGATCGAGATCCTCAACAAGGCCGTCGGCGAAGCGCTGAAGGACCCGAAGCTGATCGCCCGCCTCGCCGAGACCGGCGGCATCCCCAAGCCGATGACGCCGGCCGAGTTCGGCAAGCTGGTCGCTGATGAGACCGAGAAGTGGAAGAAGGTCGTGGAGTTCGCCGGGGTGTCGGTGGACTAGCGGCGTCTTCGCCGCCGGCCACGTCGCCCGTCGGGAAGACGTTCGGGGGACCCACGGGTCCCCCTCACAACAAAAACTTACGAAAACAACCCCATGCACAGTACAAGAGGTCAGTGATTACAAGGGGTTACGGAAGCGACAAACGGGCCTTCGCGAGGGGCGATTTGACCCGTCGGGCAAAACAGGACTATAAGAGCATCATCGAAAATTTCGGGTATTCAAAAATTACCAACGATGCCGCGCCGGCGTTTCCGTCCGCCCGAGCCAGCATTGCACCCCCGCCCCCATCCCTGTAAACGAACCGCGCACCGTTGCCGGCCGCAGATTCTGCGAGCCGTCCCGCGGCGGGGCCTGTAGCTCAATGGTTAGAGCCGGCCGCTCATAACGGTCTGGTTGCAGGTTCGAGTCCTGCCGGGCCCACCAAACCGCCGTGCCCCGATTTTTTTTAAGCTTGAAATTACCACCGCCCCAAAGGTGGTAATGACCCGCGCCTTTCAATCGGCCCTTATAGCCGTCACGAATTGCTCACGGGTAAGATCAGATACCCGGTGCAGTCCAGCACTGTCACCGTAATTAAGACGGGGTCCATTGGACGCGGACTGACCTTGCCGGTCACGCGGTCCCATTGCGTCCGCAGTTCTGCGGTTCGCGAAAAGTATTCGGTCATTAGATTACTCAATGAAGGGCAGCGGTTAGGCTGCTGGTTGTGCGTACCAAAGAGCCGGGCACGTGTCGGTGTCAGCTGCCGCATAGACACAACCATAAAAATATGTTGGATGCACTATCCAACCTATGCGGTTGCTTCTGGGGGAAGAGGCGGATGAGCTACGAGAGCAGTTTGATAATAGGTCTCTGGTTGATTTCATTTTGCTACGTTGTCTGGGAAACGGGTGATCGGACCAAGATTCAGTTTGGTCGCTACCTCAAAGCTAGCGAGGACGAGCCGTTTCTCGTCGCCATTCGCGAGTGGTGCAAAGCGCTTGGCTTTCTTGCAGCAACAGCCGCCGCTGTATTCGCCTTTCGCCAATTCGATCTGGCAAGAGAAAGGGCAGATTCCGATCGGCGCCCATGGATTGGCCTCGCCAATCCCTCGATGGCAAATCAAGAGGCGTTACTCGGCTCTGACGACGAGCTGAGTTTCTCAATAGCCTCTCAAGTGAAAAACTCCGGACTATCACCGGCGCTTCAGATTGCTACAGCCTCGGAGATTTACCTCAGCGAGACGAGGTATAGCGGCGAACACAAAGGCTTCGTTCGCTATTCAACTCAGCGGGAAGCGGAAGCAACAAAGACTGCTTGCGCCCAAGCAGAACAATCCCCAGCGGCGAACAGCCTGTTCCCCAACGACTCCGCTCCTGTCGAAACGTACAGCATCATTGACAGCGAACTAGTTCGCGAATACCGCGCAGAATTCGACCGCGTGGGAGATTTTGCTCACTTCAAAGTCGTCGTCTGTGTCGCCTACCGGGCCGCCCACGCTTCTAATTTTCACCACACGTCTTATCTTCTCTATGTCTTCCCTAACAACGGCCGCGCAATACCAAGCGCAACAGCAGACTATCAGAACGTCCCGGTCTCAATCTCACCGGGTATCAGCTACGCGAGCGTCGCAGACTAACGCAGGTAATTACGGTGACAGTGCACTCAATAATTTCCACCGCCTTTGCGGATTCGAAGACCAGTGAGTTGAGTGCACTGTCACCGTAATACCTTGGCCATAGCCGCTGTCGCCCTGGCCGTCGCGATTGCATCGACAATCACGTCAGAGTGCGTCGATACTCGTACGGTCAGCAACGACGCACCTCCCGGAACACTAGGACTCGCTAGGCCACACCCGCCGCTGGACCGTGCGGCCGGTGAACCGATACAAACGATAGGCGGGCCGCATAGCGCGAATATTCGGCAGCTCCTTGACCCGAACACTGGCCGCGGTTGAAAACCGCCGTACGGCCTCGCCAGCGCCCTTCAGGGCCTAGACCACCGCCGTTTTCGGTATCCATTCTGGGCTCACCTTCCCGCTCATGACGGTCTGGTTGCAGGTTCGAGTCCTGCCGGGCTCACCAATAAAGCGCATTTCCGTTCGCATTGGTGACACTTCGATCGCAGGCGCATGCGTGTGGCTGTCACACGTTGCCGAGATCATGAATAACCGGTTGGAGAGCGCCAACCCGATCCAGATCGAGCGTTGCCAGCGTGATCGGCAGCTTGAAGCGCCTGCGCCCCGCACTTCCCGGGTTCAAGTAGAGCACGCCATCGACGGTCTCGATCGCGACGCGATGGGAGTGGCCCGATATCACGACATCGATCCCAAGCTCCTTCGGGTTGATCGCAAGCTGCTTGAGATCGTGCAAGACGTAGAGGCCGCGGCCGCCAAGACGCAACGTTTCGGTGTCAAGAAAGCGCCTCGCCCAGTCACCTGTGTCGACGTTCCCCCTGATGGCGGTCACAGGCGCGATCCGGTTAAGGCGGTCCACGATCTCCGGAGCGCCGATATCACCGGCGTGGATGATGTGGGACACGCCGGCGAGGCAGTGCTCCGCCTCCGGCCTCAACAGCCCATGCGTGTCCGAAATCACCCCAATCTTGAGCGTCATCTTGGATCGCGATTCACTGCAGGATATCCAGCGGGCCGATCTCTTCACCGTTCCGATTGGTGACGAGGATCGAAAGCAACGACCTTCGAGGATTACGTTCATAGTGCATACGACGGCCCGGCCATCTTAACGGATTCGAAGACTCATGAATTGAGTGCGCTGCCACCGCAATACATATTGCGCCGCCCCCCGTCAGCATATCATCGGGTTATCCCCGTGGTCGCAAACTCCACCCGGCCGCTCCGAGGGCGCCGGCGCAAATGCGTGGGAGGCCAGCGCCGCGCTCGACCGATCGCCCTCGATGCGAGGAATGCCGGCCCCCACGCTCTGCTCGGCGCGTCGATCGCTGGCGCGGTGCTCGCTCGCCACGAGCGGTGTGCCAGAGATTGTGGTGACGACCAGTCCGGTCAACAGGGCCTTGGACAGCACCAACCCGATGGGATTTCTGAATGATGTCATCGTCGCTTACACTTTTTTCGATTGGATGATCTCCCGCGAGGCAAGAGATCCAATCCAACATCCCTAGACGTGCGTTGCCCGACGCATATTCCCAAGTCACGGAGCTTCGGGATGCTGAGCAACCAAGCAAAGAACGATCGCTGCGACCTCGAACATCTGCATGTCGCGATCAGCGGGCCGGAATCCGACCATTCGGGTTTATCTTCAGATACTCACCGCGATCGGTGCTGAAGGCCGTGGTGTTGAGCAACGCCAGGGATTGCCCCATAAGCCCTGTCGGGCCCAAACCAGGGAGCCGCGCCGCCAGGGAGTTCGAGGCCCATTCTGCCTGCCGGCGTCAGCTCGCAGCCGTTCAACACATCCCTGTTGGGATATTGCGCCTGAAACAACGCTGGATTTGAATTCGCCCACGTCGGGCACTGGGCACTTGCAGAGCTTATCACGCCAATCGACATCATCGCTGCAATAATGGAAGTCCTGAATCCAGTCATAGTCGTACTCCGAACGGTTGTTGTTTTCGTGCGGAGCGTTCGTTGGCTGGAATCGGCTGCTCTGTTGAAAGCGTTTCCTAGAACTTTTTTGGACAGGGATTACGTAGGTATGCGCTTGAGAAAAGACACGCAGTGGAAAATCACGGCTGCGCGAACGACGCTCACCGTTGCGTGACCCGCACCCAGATCCACGCATGTATGAAGTCGGGATTACGGTGACGGTACACTCGATGATTCAGGCCGCTTGCGCGGGTTCGAAGGCTCATGAACTAAGTGCTCTATTACCGCAATTGCCGGTCCTAGATCATGCGCCGAGGCTGTCGAAACGGGCTACCGAAGACCTCCTCCTTTCGCGTTCGGTAGATGGTGACAACCTCCCGGCACGCTTTGACATTCAACCGGTGGAAATCGATCTTCAATTGATCGAGCTCGCCGGCGGTTATCCGGTAGTTGGTCGCGCCCAGGAACAACAGCGCCATCGTGGTGGGCCATGAGAAATCGAGAGACTTGGCCAGGATCAACACCGGCTCGCGATCCTTCTCGATCAATGCCCGTTCCGCGACATCGATTGGAAGCCGACAGAGCAACGACAGGGCAACGGTGGTCTCGTTGAACTTGAGAGAGTGAGCAAGTTCGAAGACCTTGTCTTCCGTCAACTCGCCTCTCTCGTGCAGCTTTGCCACCGTGCGTTTCGCCGTGAAGTAATCCTTCGACGCCGGGCCAAACCTGGCGTGAATGGCCCCGGTGACATCCACGACGACGCGGTGGACCTCGCTTTCGATATCCGGACGCTCCCTCTTCAGCTTCTGCCGCACCTCTTCGGAGGCTTTGGCGATCAACTGGTGGAAGAGATGTCGGGGAATATCCTTTCGAAGTCCCACCGACTCGGCGAGGATCGAATCCCCTTCCGACCGCCGCACCAGGTGCAGAAATCCGGATTTGGAGAGACTAGCCCCGGCGTTGGATGCGACCGAGGTTACGACCTCGGGAGATCCCCGCACCACCAGGACATCGGTGACCGCTTCCGGGACCGTTTGTCGCCTGGAGATTGCAAGCAAATGTTGCTGGCTCTTGTTCCTGGCACACGCAATCAATGTCTCGGTGTCAAGGCGCTCCGACTGACTGAGAATCGGCCAGGCGACATCGATGCAGTCGTCGCTTGCCATTTGCCGGGTCAACGCATAGGGCGCGTTTGGGCTGCATGCGAGCTTTCCTGCGAGCTTCGCCCGGGCGCTCGCTTCAATCTCCTGCGCGAGACGACCGATGACCTCGCCGAAAGTCCAGATCTGCTCCTCGGAATAAGTTCCGGCGATCAGGATGTCTGCCGCATGCCAGAGCGCCCGCAGACAACTCTCGGGGTTTCCTCTCGCAACTGCTTCGTCCAACTCGGCCAAGAATGACGTGATAGCAGCCATTGATGCGCTCGCAGTTTGAAAATGATCGAACGACAAAAGCGGATTTCAAAGGAATGGGCGATGACACCACTCAAGACCTGAACACGCGGTAAAACTATTCCCTCGCCTTGGATCGGGCATAAGGTCCGGCTAATCAGATCGATCGAATTTTAAATATTGCCTGACCTGGAGGCCGGCGCCCTCGCCGTTCCGCGAGTCTGGCGGCGCGAGCAACGTCGCCGCATGACGGGCTCGACCTTTCCGCCAACTCACAAGGACGGCCGGCGCCGCGGAACGGGCGGGACGACCTTCAGCCTCGCAAGATCCTCGGGGCGCAACCGAAAGGCGGCAGGATATTTCTCGGGATCTACATTCTCCTCGGGCTCGGTCGATCTCCAGGCATAGAAGCAGGTTGAACAACTGAAGATGGTCCAAACGCCGGCAACGGAAGATTTGCCAACTACCCCGAGCGTGGCCGATCGACACCGCGGGCATGCGGTCGGAGCAACGCGAACGCTGGTTACAGTCATTTGCGCATCTCCTTCACCAGGCCCGAGAGCTTCGTTTGCCACTGATCGGTGCCGAGCGGCCTGTCCAGCTCTTCGCCGTAATCGCCGCGGACATCCGGCGCGACGGGCGTGGTGGCATCGATGATCATCTTGGTGGCGATGCCTCCCGGGCTGCACGCCGGATCCAGCAGATTCTCCGCGAGGTTCGGGATGGTCACGATATCGCCCGCAGGATTGACCTTCACGGACATTGCCCACATCACCTGCTTGAGGTCGAACGGATCGACGTTTTCGTCGACGACGATCACTATTTTGGCGTAGCCGAGACCGTGTGTCGTGGTGAGGACGCGCAGGCCGACATATTTGGCGAACCCGCCGTAACGGATTTTGGTCGAGACGACGACCACCAGACCATGGGTGTAGAGTGCATTGACCGCGACGACCTCGGGAAAGGTCGACTTGATTTGAAGGAAGATCGGCGCACTCGTCGTCATGGCTTGCAGGAAATCGATCTCGGTCCACGGCCGCCCCACATAGACCGCGTCATAAACAGGATCCTTCCGGTGCGACACCCGGTCGATCTCGATCACCGGATATTTGTGACATCCCGAGTAGTAGCCGGGGAATTCGCCGAACGGCCCCTCGGTCTCGCGCCGTCCGCAAAGCACGCGTCCCTCCAGCACGTATTCGGAGCCCCAGGGAATATCCAGGCCTTTGGCGGTCTTGACCACCCGATAGGGCGCACCTTGCATCACGGCTGCCATCTTGTACTCGAGTTGATCGTAGAGCAGCGGTGTGGCGCCCATCAGGGTAATGATGGGTTCATTTCCCAGCGCGATCGCGACCGGCAGGTCCTCCCCCCGCTCTTCCGCGTGAGCCATGTGGATCGCAATGTCATGCTGCGGCACGGTCTGGATTCCCAGGCGGTTTCGTCCCTTGACCTGCAAGCGATATATTCCGACGTTCTCGACATCATCGTTGTTCCAGTCGTCGAGATCGCGGCTGATCGTGCAGGCCTTGTCGATGAAGTAGCCGCCATCGCCCCGGTTGAGACGAAACAGCGGCAGAAGCTCATAGAGGTTCACATCCTTGTCGACGACAACTTCCTGCCAGGGCGCGTTCTCGACGCGCTCCAGCGTACCCGGATAGAGCTGAAAACGCCGGACGAACTCGAAAAACTGATCGCGCATGCTGGCGTCCTTGTCCATGCCGAGCGCGAGAGCGTGGTTGCACCACGATCCATGTACATTCATCGCGACCCGAGCGCTGCTGAAGCCAGCGATCTTGTCGAAATAGATTGCGGGACTCTCCTCGCCAATCTGCGTGAGGGCGCAGGCTGCGGCCGCCATATCAGGCTCGGGGAGAACCTGATCATGGATGCGCAGCAATTGCCGCTCCTGCTCGAGCACCGACAGGAATTCACGGAGATCCTTGTAGGCTCGCATCGTTGCCCCACTCTGCTGAAACGGGTTTCAAGCTGACCTCAAAGCGGCAATCTGCCTTTGCCAGCGCGGGAGCACGGCCTGGGGATCATGCAGCGCAAAGGTCACCCCGGTCGTCACGCTTGCGTAGGGCGCCACATGGTGGCGCACCGTTTCGACTTCTCCTTCGAAGAACGCCAGCGGCACCTGCGGAGAGGAATGAGCAAGCCGCCGACAGCGGAGCCTCAACTCGCACATCCCCCCATCGATCGAAAGCGCAATCGCCAACCGCCCGTCGCGTTCAAGATTGGACGTCATGCCCGATTGCGGGAACAGCGCAAGGCGGATGCGGCCGGAGGGCGTCACCAGCATGTCGCCGGCACTCAGCAGAGCGGCGCGAGGCCATCCGTCGGCATCGACCGTCGACAGACGCAGTGCCTGCGTCTTCGTGAGCAGTTCGGTGCCATCGAGATAACGCGCCAGTGCATCGGGAATCCTGCTGCTGCTCGCTGGAGCCGTGTAAGTGTGCTCGGCTTCCTTCATTCCGCACCTCCTCCCCCGGAGACGACCCGCGGCTCTGCGGAACGCGAAGGCAATTCGTTGGCCCGGCGCATGCCGTCCCATCGCTTGAGTTTCTGAAACTCCAGTCCAAAAAGGTCCAGTATGCGACCGACCGTGTGATCGACGAGATCATCAATGGTTTTCGGATTGCCGTAGAACGCCGGGACGGGCGGCGCGATGATCGCCCCCATGCGGCTCAGCGCCAACATATTTTCGAGATGTATGTCGTTGAGCGGTGTCTCCCGGGTCAGCAAAACCAGGCGACGCCGCTCCTTGAGCGCGACGTCGGCCGCCCGGACGATCAGTTCGTGAGCAAATCCATAGCGGATTGCCGCCAGCGTCTTCATGCTGCACGGCGCGATAATCATGCCATCGTGGCGAAACGAACCGCTTGCGATCGATGCACCCTGGTTATCGCGCGAATGGATAACTGAGGCGGTGGATGCGAGCTCGCGAGCGGAAAGCCCGGTTTCCTTGGCGATCGTGACTTCAGCCCACCGGCTCAGAACCAGGTGGGTCTCTACTTCCAGTTCGCGAAGCGCGACGAGCAGGCGCGCGCCATACACGGCACCAGTGGCTCCTGTCATTGCAACGACAATACGCATCGCCGCCGGCCTCCTGGAGGAGCCCCCGCCGCGACCGGCTCCCGGGAATAAAGAAACTATACAATTTCAGGTGGCGCCTTGCAACGACGCCACTGCCAATGGGCCGAGACAGGCAGATGTGATCTTTTTCAGAGGTTCGAGTCCTGCCGGGCCCACCACGCTTCGCCCAGCGGGCTACGCGTGGTGCAGCCGAGCGGAGAACGAGCGGGCGAAGCGTGATGTCCGGCGTAGCTTGAACGCAGTGAGAGCGAAGACGGACGAACTGCTGCGAACGCGTGAACCGCACCTATCGCCCACCACCGCAAGAACCAAGTCGTCAGTTGGGCGTTATCTCCGCACCATGGAGCCGTTTCGCGGAGGTCGAATGATGGACCCCAATCGAGCAGCCTTGGTCCTATGTGCTATCGCTCTGGCCATCGCCATTGGAGCAGCGGTCACGTCAGATCGCGTCGACACGCGTACGGCCAGCATCGACGCACCTCCCGGGACAATAGGACTAGCTCGGCCGCACCCGCCGCTGGACCGCGCGGCCGGTGAACCGATACAAACGGTAGGGGGCGCGCCTGGCGCGCATATTCGGCAGCGCCCCTGACCGAACACCGCGGCCCTTCGGGGCCGGATCGTGCTCTAGCTGAATCGATCGACGAGGCCTGCGCTCATGCCACTGCGCCAAGCCATGGCAGCCCTTGCGCCTCCACGTCGACCAGCTCATTCAGCTCCGCTTCCAGGTCCAACACGATATCGCGAAGCAGAGTCGCCGCCACCGGGTCTGTCGTTTCAAGCGCCATCAAACGAAAGCGCTCGACCTCGTGCCAGCGCTCCTTCCACTCGCTGTCAGTCATGGCTCCCCCATGCGCTGATCCCCCAGCGGGCACCGGTATAGGCTCCTCAAACTGTGAAGTTATTACGGCACGATGGGGCAGAGTCCCTGTCTCAACTCCGCCGGCGGCGGGCAAGGTGAGCACAGGGCAGATGCCGGGCCGGTCGGGAACGGGCGCCGTCCGAGCGTTGAACCGAAGTGACGCGCCGGCCGACCTATGAATTGGTGTCCGGCGGACCACCTTGGAATGAGGTGCCCGATGTCAAAATCAAAAGAGCTTGCCGACCGAGCCCTCGCGTTTGAAAAACGCGCTGCGACGGCGACCGATTTTTCGTCACGAGAACACTATCGTGAGATGGCCGCTCACTGCCGCGCGCTGTCCATCGAGCATCGCGAAGTCGAACAATTGCAAAAGCTTTCCCAGGCTGGATTTGAACAGCAGGCAAGGAGGAGCAGCCT
Organism: Bradyrhizobium sp. CCGB01; assembly: GCF_024199795.1. Lineage (NCBI taxonomy): Bacteria > Pseudomonadati > Pseudomonadota > Alphaproteobacteria > Hyphomicrobiales > Nitrobacteraceae > Bradyrhizobium > Bradyrhizobium sp. CCGB01. The sequence goes on along the minus strand of NZ_JANADK010000001.1, from coordinate 2,164,317 downwards.
CCCCTCATTTCAAAATGCTGATAGACCAGCCTATCGGCGCGCCATGGCGGTGGGCATCGCGCTCTGCGTCGCTTTTGTCGCTGTCAGCTTCTCATTGCGGCCGCAGCCGGCTGACGATCGCGTGCTGGTCAAGGCGGATCGCCTCACGCGGACCGCTGGCGATCCATCCAAGGTGAGATAGCCCGCCCCTGCTGTCTCTCCGCTCGATGGTGGATTCGGCAGCTTGATCGGTGCGGATGAGTCCGCGGACATTCTTCAATGTCCGCAGACTCGATGGCGCTCGAACTAGTCGCTTGCCCTGATCCGGGCGTGCTGGATGATCCGCTGCTCGTCGCTCGAGACCTGCGTCGGTCCAAGCTTGAACGTCAGCTTGTCGATCTTGCCGGTGAACTGGAACGGCAGCTTGTAGCTGTCATCCACTCCGGTGCGGGTATCCACGCCGACGTCAAACGACTCGTCGATCGCCATGATGAACGAGATCGAGTGCGGGATCGACTGGCGGGAAACCTCCTTGCCGTCGACCGACAGCACGCCGGTGCCGCCCTTGCCGTAGCCGGGCCCGTCATACTTGAAATCGAACGCGATGCTGTGCTTGCCGGGTTTGAGCGCAGTGCCCAACCAGTCGCGCGCGCCCACGCCCGATTCCCAGCGGTATCGCTTCAAATCCAGCATGTTGTAGACAAAGACCGGCTTGCCCTTCAGCAGATAGAGGCCATAGCCGCTGAAGCGACCGCCGAGCGTCACGATCATTCCCTCAGCCCCGCCCTGCGGGACGGTGATGTCGGCGGTTATCCTGTAGTCCTTGTTCATGATGTTGGGGGCGTTGCCGTCGGGGATGCCGGGATTGATGCCCTTGTATGTGAATTCGGTTCGCCCCGCGGTCGCACTCGGACGCGGCGTCGTCAGACGCGGCAGGACCGAATTATCCAGCGGCAAGACCTGGTACTTGTCCGCTTCGCCCAGGAACAGCGTCTGAAGCTCCTTCAGCTTGTCGGGATTGCTGGCTGCGAGGTCATTGGCTTGCGAGAAATCGTCGACGATATTGTAAAGCTCCCATTTGTAATTGGTGACGTCAGGCAGCTTTGCCGTTCCCAACAGCCATGGCGGCGCGGGCGGCGTGGTGCATGCATACCAACCGTCGTGGTAGATGCCGCGGTTCGCGAACATCTCGAAATACTGCGTGGTGCGCTTTGACGGCGCGTTCGCGTTCGACTGGTCGAACGTATAGGCCATGCTCACGCCCTCGATGGGCTTCTGTGCGATTCCGTTCACGGTCGCGGGCGCCGCGACGCCCGTGGCTTCCAGGATCGTCGGCACGATATCGATGATGTGATGGAACTGGGATCGAATGCCGCCGACGTCCTTGATGTGGCCGGGCCATGAGATAGCCATGCCCTGCCTGGTGCCGCCGAAATGCGACGCCACCTGCTTGGTCCACTTGAACGGGGTATCGAAGGCCCATGACCATGCCACCGACATATGCGGGTAGGTCTTGTCGGAGCCCCAGTTCTCGTAGTGCAGCATCAGCTCGACTTCCGGCAGCTTCAGAACGCCGTTATAGGCGGTCATCTGGTTCGGCGTGCCCTCGAGCGTGCCTTCCGCGCTGGTGCCGTTGTCGCCGCTGATGTAGATGATCAGCGTGTTGTCGAGCTTGCCCATGTCCTCGACCGCCTGGATGACGCGGCCGATCTCATTGTCGGTGTAGGCCGCGTAGGCGGCAAACACTTCGGCTTCGCGCGCATACAGCTTCTTCTGGATGAGCGAGAGCGAGTCCCACTTCGGCAGGGTATCCGGCCAGGGCGTGAGCGCCGTGTTCGCGGGGATGACCCCGAGGCGCTTCTGGTTGGCGAAGATCTGCTCGCGCAGCTTCTCCCAGCCCATGTCGAACTTGCCCTTGAACTTCTCGATCCATTCCTTTTTCGGCTGGTGCGGCGAATGGGTGCCGCCAGGGACGTAATAGACAAAGAACGGCTTGTCGGGCGCTGCCGCGTTCAGCCCGTTCATGTAGTTGATGGCCTCATCCGCCATGTCGGTGATGAGGTTGTAGCCGGTCTTGCCGATCCATGGGTAAACCTGGGTCGTGTTCTTGAAAAGATAGGGTGTCCACTGGTCGGTCTCGCCGCCCATGAAGCCGTAGAAATATTCGAATCCCATGCCGATCGGCCATTGGTCGAATGGCCCTGCGGCGCTGTAGAGATAGGTCGGCGTGTTGTGGTTCTTGCCGAACCACGAGGTGGCAAATCCGTTGTCCCGCAGGATGGTCCCGATCGTGGCACTCTCCTGGCCAATGACCGAGTTGTAGCCGGGATAGCCGGTCGACATTTCGCCGATCACGCCATACCCGACCGAATGGTGGTTGCGGCCGGTGATCAGCGCCGCCCGCGTCGGCGAGCAGAGCGCCGTCGAGTGAAACTGCGTATAGCGCAGGCCGGCCTTGGCGACGCGGTCCATCGCCGGGGTCGGAACGACACCGCCGAACGTGCCGGACACGCCATAACCCTGGTCGTCGGTCATGATCAGCAACACGTTCGGGGCACCCTTGGGCGGCGCGACGGACGGCGGCCAGTATGGTTTTGAGTCCTTGGCCTCCTCCTTGATCACGCCGCCGAACTTTGGAGGTTCGGGTGGAAGCTGCTTGCCATCGAGCGTCATCGTGGCGCTGGGCGTACCCGGTGTGCCGGTGATCTGCTGCGCCGCCGCCGGCGCAGCGAGAAGACCCGGCAAAGCAACGAGCAATGTTGCAAGACCGGAGGCCAACAGCAATTTTTGGCTCGGTCGCCAACTGCGCCGTTCATCGTTCATGACGTTTCTCCCGTTTGATGCAGCGGAATCCAACGTGACTGGTCGACGTATCGACCGGCTCGGCATGGCGTGCCGCCGGCCGGTAGCGGCGGCAATAATTGGGAGCGCACAGATGCGATCCACCCTTGAGCACCTTGCGCGGAATCCTGATGCCGGGCGTGCACGGGTCGTAGCTCAGCTCTTCGCGGCCGCCGCGCGGATTCTCCGGGATGCAACAGGCCTTTGGCGCATCGGCTTCGTGCTTCGCCGTGTACCAATCGGTGGTCCATTCCCAGACATTGCCGATCATGTCGTGGAGGCCATAACCGTTCGGCGGAAACGCCGTCACCGGCGATGTGCCTGCATACCCGTCGGTCGCCAGATTCTCGTGCGGAAACTCGCCCTGCCAGGTATTGGCCAACTGACGCCCGCCGGGTGCGAACATCTCGCCCCAGGCGAACTCGGCTCCGTCAAGGCCGCCGCGTGCGGCGAATTCCCACTCGGCCTCGGTCGGCAATTCCTTGCCCGCCCAGTTGGCGTAGGCCTGGGCATCCCGAAAGGCGACATGCACGACCGGGTGCTCGTGCAGTCCGCGGATCGAGCTGCCGGGTCCGTAAGGCCGTCGCCAGTTGGCGCCAAACCTGAACGTCCACCATTGGCCCCAATTGCACAGATCGACGCTCCGTTTCGGCGCGACAAACGCGAGAGAACCCGCCTTGAGCATATGCGGCAGCGCGCCCGGATAGTCCTTTGGATCCGGCGCCGTTTCGGCAAGCGTGACATGGCCGGTTGCCTCAACGAACTGCCGGAATTGCCGGTTGGTCACGGGCGCGCGGTCCATCCAGAATCCATCGACGGTCACGCGATGAACGGGCGCTTCCTCGGGATAGTGTCGATCCGACCCCATGCGAAACGTGCCGCCGGGAACGTAGAGCATGGCGCCGTCGCCAGACTGCAGCTGTTCATGATCAGATGACGAATTCGCATCGGCAAGGGTCATGACTGCTCCGAAGACGCATCCCTGTTGCCAGTCACCGGTCCGGGCTGAAACTTGGCCTAACCCTCACCCGATGCTGGATGGACCGGCAGCGGGACGCATTCGTTGACCTAAATCAAGCCACCGCTGCGCTGTCCGCGATCCGGGCGCGCAACGCGACGTCGCACGCTGATGCCTGCGTCTCGAAGCCTTCCTTTCGTCGATCTCTCAATAACAGGGCGGATAAGCCGCAGGCCGGACGCGCGTCGTAAGGCGCAGCCACTCTCGCTTCCAGGCGAGAGGTCGGGCATCGAGATGTGCAATATCGGTTGCAGTTAACGCCGCGTGGCGTCTGCAGGATCAAAAACGCGCGCTGGAATTAAACGTGATGGGCTTGTAGTCTTATCGCAGGGTGATGCTTCAACTACCTCCACAAGCATCACACTAGCACAATCTTAGAATGAGGGCCAGCCATGGTCATTATTCGTTCTGTGCCGCTACACGGCTACGGCGCGGCCTGCATTCTTGGAATTCCGAAATCACGCGATGGGGCTGGCTGTCGGAGACGATCTCCGCTGTCGATCGGCAGATTATTCTCGCGACTTCCAGCGTTATTCGAGACTCTTCAATCATCCGGCGCCGGAGGCCTATGATGCATCGCAACGTCGTTACGCCTATTCATCTGCTTGCTGGCGCTGTTCTCCTCGCGGCATCGATCGGAGGTTCACCTCACGCCGACCTGACGGTATCCGTCGCCCAAGCCGCGGAAGAAGTGCCGAAGGAGATGCTTGCTGCGCAGATCCGCACGCAGGGCTTTGCCTGCGAGAAGGCAGTCCAGGCCACAAAAGATGCCAAGCGCTCCAAGGCCGATCATGCCGTCTGGGTGCTGAAATGCAGCAACGCCACCTACAGGGTCAGCCGCGCTCCGGATATGGCAGCGAAGGTGGAGCCGTTGAAATAGGCGAATTCCGGCCACGCCCATACAGGACACTGTTTCACGCGCAATGTGCATCAGCGCGGTGTTGCGATCCTTTTATTGTCTCCGTCTTAGCCTTCACGGTATCGCTGGTTGATTTTGCGCGAGAGGTTCGCATTGCGCTGCGCGTCGAGCTCCGCCGTCGGCTGAGGCGGGATGAGTATCTCGCGCCCTACGATGGCGCCGGCCTTGGGGTCAGCACGGCCCACCGAATGGTTCGACTCGCGCTCAAGACGGAGAGAAGCCCGAAAGCCATCAGCAGCATGCCAAGCCAGGTCCAGCCCTGCCCGCCATCGCCGGCCTCGGCGGTGGAAAGGGCGAGCGGAGTCGCTGAGGCGGCAACCACGTCGCTGGCGGCCGGCGTGGCAGCCAGGAGTGCCTCCACGTCGATCTGGACGTCGATTTGGCGCGGCGTGATCCCGTTGGCCGTGAGCCGATCGTTTTTGGAGAGGGGGACCGGCGACACGCGGGTCGCGGTCCCGGTCGCAAGGACGGGACCGGCATCAACCACCTGTACGGGCGCGGACGGGCCCGGCCGGGACGTATCCTCGGGTGCGGAGCGCTGCAGCTCCGCGCGCGCATCCGCCACCGCCTTCCGCCTGGGCGCGGTGGGCCTGTTCTCTTCGGCCTTGGCGACACGATCTTTGGCGGCGCGATGTCTGGCGGCGCGATAGCGAACCGACTCCTTCGCCCTCCCGACCCCTTCGGCGACCTGGAACCAGCATCTGCGCCGGCCTTCCAGGCGATAGACCCAGTGCTGGCCGTCGGCCGACTTGCCGGGCCGTGACAAGCACCCAACTTCCGCTGACGCGGGCGCAGGGGCAGGGGCAGGCGCGGGATCGGCGTTGAAGAATGCGGAAAATGTGTTCGACGACGCAGACGTCGTCGAAAGACCGGCAAGACATGCAAAAGCGGCAAAACAAATTCGCAAATGACCGGACATGGAAACCCCCGGTGTTGCGCCCCTGGCCGGCCACGAGCCTTGGCCGCGATTTGGGTCGCAATGCGACTTGAATCCGGCAACGGCGAGGATTCATTTTGGCCGCAGGCGAGATGATCGCGCAGACAAAGGGGGATTGACGCAAAGGCTGTAACCGCAGCCAAACGGATGTAGCCGATGTTACGGCTGCCACCCGAAGCGCCATATCCGAACTGACGACTGGGCATTCGACCTTCCCGGGATGACATTCTGTCCGGAGCGCAGAACCCGTCCGATCGCGCGAAGCGATTGCGATGAGGGAGGCTACGATGGATTTTTCGCGGATGTCGGATGGAATCCGGCTGCATCACGCCTCTCGTCACCACGATGGATACGATGGCGAGGACGAACCGGGCCCCACGCCGAGTGCTCCGTTCGTGACCGACGCGGTCGGCGGTGGCGCCCCGGTCCACCGTCCCGGCCTGTTTGGAGATCAACTTGCAAGTCCTGGGGCGCACCAAGCGAGCGCGAATACCCAGCACAAGGACTCCGACCCGGTTCAATCCAGACATCAGGGGAACGACACGGGCAGCCACGCCGACAACCACGCTGCGGGGGACCAGAATGTTTCGTCCACGACGCCTGCTGCCAGCCCATCCCATCCCGGGATGGGCATTGCCTCGGTCGAGAGTGGGGCGAACGCGGCCGGGAACGGCGGGGATGGCCACTTCTATGGAGGTATCATTCACGCCTCCCTGTTGATCTATGAACCGATCAACATCTCGGTGAGCCTGGGATACGGCTCGGTCGCCCTGGCCAACCAGTCCAATGATGTGAATGTCGACCAATCCGCTTTTCAGATGGCCGGCGTCGGCGGCCATGGCGGCAATGACAACATGGCATCGGGTGGGAGCGTCAGCACGTCCTCAGGCTCCGGCATGATCGCGAGCGGCGACAACAGCGCCGGAAACGGCGGCAGCGGCTATTTCTCGGGTGCGATCGTGGACGCTCCCGTGGTGATCTATCATCCGATCAATATCGCGCTGGCGAGCGCGGGCGGCACTGCGCATGCAGGTCAATCGAACACGGTCGACATCGATCAATCGGCCGTTCAGATCGCGGGCGTCGGCGGAAGCGGCGGACATGGCAATGTGGCCGCCGGCGGCAGCGTTATCACGCTCGACCCCAGCTGGGGATCAAGCCACGGAGGGAACGTCTGGGACGTTCTCACTGGCGGGAATCAGGCCGGCAATGGCGGCGACGGCGTGTTTTGCGGCGAACTCGTCCATACCTCGTTCGTCATGTACAACCCGATCAACATTGCAATCGCGGGCTATGGCTCCAGCGCTTACGCGGTCCAGACAAATGTTGTCTCGATCGATCAATCCGCGGTTCAGATCGCCGGCATTGGCGGCCACGGCGGCAGCGACAACGTCGCAGCGGGCGGCCATGCAAGCCTTCTCTCCCATCATCTGTGGGGCGGCTCCGACGCGATCGCGACCGGCTCGAACAGCGCAGGCAATGGCGGCAACGGATATTTTGCCGGCAGCATGGTCGATGTCAGCGTCGCGATCTATGCACCCATCAACATCGCCATCGCAGGTCCCCATTCGACGGCCGTGGCCGATCAGGTCAACAACGTGCACATCGACCAGAGTGCGGTCCAGATCGCCGGAGTTGGCGGGAACGGCGGCGACGGCAATCTCGCGCTGGGTGGCGATGCCGCGCATCTCCTGTCAGATCATCACCTGGTGGCATAGCGAAACGCCGCACCATCCCCGCACGATCGATCGCATGGCGGCGCGCGCCGCCGCCACTCTTCGCATGCAAGGCGGGCGCAGAAGCGCCCTCCCCCGACACATCTCGTACTTTCGTACGTAGGCCTCAAACCGGCTAGTGTCCGATTTGACATCTATGTCATCGCGCATCGGCGGATCAGACTTGCCCCGCGCGTCCGCCTGATCGGGAGGATGTTGCACGACAATCAACAGAACGACGGAGGCCTCAAATGATGCCAAAGGCAATCAAAATCTCGGATACGATCGACGTCAAATCGATCAACACCGGTGGTCAAAGTGCCGGCAATGGCGGCGACGGCACGTTCAAGGGAGCCATCATCAGCAAGCCGACAGTCAACTACGATCCAACCAACAAGGCAGTAGGCGCCGATGTGCATGTGAGCACCGGCGATCACGTCAAGCAGACGGCGGATTGGGATGCCGGCGGAGCAAACGCCAAGGCCTCGTATTTTTCCAAGGCCCATGGCGGAGACGCCGAGTCGAACGGCAGCCAGAAATCCTACAGCGGCTACGATACCTCCAAGGTGTACGCCAACACGGATGCCACCCAGATCAACAAGGTCTTGGTGGATCAGCACCAGGAAGCCGCGGGCGGGATCGGCGGCGATGGCGGCGACGGCAACTTCGCATGGGGCGGCGGGGTCACGTTCCACCTCGACACGCTCTGATCAAGCTCGTCCGACTGGCGGGACTGGCGGCCACTACCGCCGGTCCCGGATTTCACGCCATGACCCGCCAATGCCGTTGCCAGAATGCGTTGGCCATCGGTCAAGCACGCCGGACCTCGATTTCGGGCGATGACGATCATGCTGATGCCGCCCATTCGGTTACCCATCCTGCCGCAGGTCCGGACGCCACTGCACGCCGCCCTCCGGTCCTGCGCGGGACCGCTCGGTCTCGTATTCGCATATAGCTGCAGCTACAACCTGCTGCTGTTTGCGCCATCCATCTATCTTCTTCAGATCTATGACCGGGTGTTGTCGAGCCGGAGCGGCGACACCTTGCTCCTGCTCACGCTCATAGTCGCGATCACGGTGGTCGTCGGCGGCGTGTTCGACGCCTTGCGGCGCGCCGTCCTCGGACGCCTTGGCGCCTGGCTCGACGATCGCCTTCGTCCTTGCGTGCTTTCGGCCGGCCTCGAATCGGCGTTTCGCAGCGATTGGACGCAAGCGACGGGCGCGTATCGGGATCTCACCGTGCTGCGCCAGTTCGTCGAGTCCGGCGCATGTACCCTGCTGTTCGACGCGCTCTGGGCGCCCCTGTTCCTCCTTGTCCTCTTTCTGATCCATCCCCTGCTTGGCGTGGTGGGCGCCTGCTGCGTCGCCTTCCTGTTCGCGCTCACGGTTGCGGGAGAGCTGGTCACGGAAGACGCCCTGCTCAGATCCAGCCTCGCCCTGTCCAGAAGCGGCGGTCGTCTCCAGACTGCCGCGGGCAACATCCACATGATCCGCGCCATGGGAATGTTCGATAGCGCTGCGCGCATGATCCACCGCGACGCGCAGCACGCGCGCCGAGAGCACGATGTGGCGCTCCGCCGAGGCGAGATCGTCTCACTGGCCGCAAAGCCGGTTCGCGCACTGTCGCAGGTCCTGATCATGGGGGCGGCCGCGTGGCTCGTGCTCGATCACGGCAAGAGTCCGGCCATCATCTTTGCTGCCACGCTGATGTTCGGCCGGGCGCTCGCGCCGGTCGAAAGTGCGGTCGCGGGCTGGAAATCACTCGTGACGGCCCTGACCGCCTGTCAGCGGCTCGGCGCGCTCCTCGCCGCATTCCCCGCCGCCCGGCAGCAGGGCACGGCGGTTGTCCCGCCGCAGGCGCGAAGCGGCCTCGTCGTCGACAATGTCGGCGTCAGGCTTGCGGGGTCCGACCATCTTCTGCTGAACGGCGTCTCGTTCAGCCTCATGCCCGGCGAATGCCTTGGCATTATCGGTCCGTCCGGGTCAGGCAAGTCCTTGCTCGGCCAGGTGATCGCCGGACTGTCGATGCCGACGCATGGCCGTGTCCTCCTCGACAATACCGACGTCTCGCTGCTTCGCGAAGGCCGAAGCGGCGACCGCCTCGGCTATCTCCCCCAGGACATCAACCTGCTCGGCGACACCATCAACGACATCATCGCACGCCTCGAAGATGCCGACCGGCGGAAGGTGGTCGAAGCGGCCAGGCTCGTCGGAATTCACGAGGCGATCATGCGCCTGCCGCTGGGTTACGACACGGTGGTTCACAGCGAAACAAACTTCTCGCGCGGGTATCGGCAGCGCCTCGGGCTCGCTCGCGCTTTCTTCGGCAGTCCACCCCTCATCGTTCTCGACGAACCCAACGCCAGCCTCGACTACGGCGGCGAGCGCATGCTCCTGGATGCCATCGAGCGCATGAAGCTCGCAGGCGTCATCCTCGTCGTCGTCACTCACAGGATGGGTCTCCTCGCCGCCACGGACAAGATTGCCATCATGGAGGACGGTGCGGTTGCCGCGTTCGGCGACAGCGAGGACATCTTTGAACGGCACCTGAGCCGCCCCCAGGTCACGTCGCAGGTTGCGCCATGATCTGGAACTCCCTCACCATCCGGATGCTTCCCGCCGTCTCGAGACTTCCCATCATCTGGGAGCAGCTCATGCGAGCTCCGGCGAGCCCCCCGCTCGCCCGGCGATCCGGCATTGTGGTGACCGCCATCGACGACTTCCAGCCTCTCGAATTTCCATGGTGCTCGACCCCGACGCAGATCTCTCCGCGCGGCAGACTTCGCGGCATCACCCTCGCGGGCAATCTGCTGGTGCTCGGCTTCATGCTGGGACTTGGTACATGGGCGAGCCTCGCGCCTCTCGAGAGCGCCGCGATCGCGTCCGGTGTCGTGGAATCGGAATCGAGCCGCAAGACGATTCAGCATCTGGAAGGCGGTATCGTCAGGAAGATCCTGGTTTCGGACGGCGATACCGTGCGAAGCGGCCAAACGCTGATCGCGCTGGACGACACCCGGGCCGGCTCGGAGATGCAAAGCCTTCAAGGCCAATTGTGGGATGCAGCTGCCCGCGCCGCACGGCTTCAGGCCGAGCAGCAGAGATTCGAGAGGATCGCAATTCCGGAGGCGCTGGAACAGGACAGCAAGCAGAGCGGGGTGGCCGCCGCTGCGGTGTCGGCGCAGGAGTTCATTTTTCAGGCACGCCTGCAGGTTCACGAGTCGCAGCTTGCGGTCATTCGCGAACGAAGGCGTCAGGTCGAGAAGGAGATCGAAGGTCTCAAGGCGCAGGAGAACGCCACCGGACAGCGGGTCGACATCGTCCGGGAGGAACTTGATATGGTCGCGACCCTCGTCACCAAGGGGCTCGAGCGGCGGCCGCGGCTTCTGAACCTGCAGCGGGAGCTGGCCGACGTCGAAGGCCGCCGCGGCGAGATCGCCGCGCAGATTTCCCGCGCCGGGCAGGTCATCAGCGAACAGCAGGCCACATTGTTCAAGCTCGAGAGCGAGAGGCAGAACGAGATCGCACAGTCGCTTCGTGAAGCGCAGAGCCAGATATTCCAGCTCCGCGAGCGGTTGCTTGCGGCCCGGGATCAGCTATCGCGAACGGAGGTGAAGGCGCCCGAGGACGGCGTGATAACCGATTTGCGGATTCATACAGCCGGCGGCGTCATCGGAGCCGGTGCTCCACTCATGGACCTGGTGCCCCGGCAAGACCGCCTCATCGTGTCCGCTCGCCTGAGGCCAGAGGACATCGACGTGGTTCATCCCGGCCTCAGTGCCGAGGTTCATCTCGTGCCATACAATCAGCGTCGCGTGCCCCGCCTGAAGGGAACCGTCGTGCATGTCTCCGCAGACCGGCTTCTCGACAAGCGTACCGACCAGCCATACTACGCGACCAGGATCCGGATCGACGACGCGCAGGTCGCGGCAAACGACATCCAGATCGTCCCCGGCATGCCGGTTCAGGTGTTCATCACGACAGGGCGCGGTACCGTGGCTCTCTACGCGCTCAGGCCCCTGCTCGACAGCTTCCGTGGTGCCTTCAGGGAGGACTAGTTTTCCAGCATTGGTGCTGCGCCGGAGTCGTGATCGCGACTCTGCGCGGGCAACCGGCCGCGCCAGCGGAGGACGGCTTCCGTCCGATTGTGCGCAGCACATTTCCTCATGATATGCTGGATGTGCATCTTGATCGTGCTTTCCGAGAGGCTCAATTTGGCGGCGATCAACTTGTTGGGCAGGCCGAGCTCCAATTCCGCCAGAACCTGTTGCTCACGAGGCGTGAGATCGGTCACGCTCCTGTCGATAGCCACTCCGGCTCCCGCGTTCACAAGATATGCGGGCGCAAGCCCGCGCGCATCCGGCGGCTCGAAATCCGGTATCCTGTTCGTCCCGCCGACCGGCAATGGCCTGTAGACGCCGCCGACAAGAACAAGGCGCAAGCCAGCTATGACGATCTCGATCGGCAGCGAGGTGGAGAGAAAGCCGCGCACGCCCCGCTGCATCGCGGCCTGCACGGTCGGTTCGTCGTCATGGTTCGACAGGACTACAATTGCGGCGTTGGGACAACACTCCGCAACGAAGGCAAGATCGTCCTCAACCAGGGGATCGCCGATGGACTTGTTCGCGATACTCAGCACCACCACACGAACATCGCGGGTTGACGTGCAGTCCAGGCCCTGGACCGTTGCCATGTCAAGGATCTCAAGTTCGTCCAATTCCCGCCTGAGGACGTTCAGAATGCATGTGCGAGGCAACAGGAGCGGCTCGATGATCACCAGAACCGGCAAGTGGAGCGAGTCATTCAGCCGTTTCGAGATGTTGGTTATGTCGTGCATGATGTCCTCGATATGAAAAGAACTTCCGCGATATTTCCATTCCGTATTGCGTCCCCTGCTGCCGCATTCATCCTGAATGCAGCAGCACGAGAGCGGCGCAGTGCCGCCATGAGGGCAGTGTCCGCTGCGGGATCACCTGGCGCCTGGGTGGAAATTCTTTCCGCTCAAATCATTTGGACGCGCATCACGCGTTGACGCAGTCGACGCATCCCCTATTTGCAGATGTTTCGATACGCCGTCGACGCCGCCGACCACGTTTTGCCGTCGACGACATAGGCTTCATCCTCCTTCACAAGATAAAGAAATGGTCTCTCTCCGGTCTGGCCGCCCGATGCGCTTCGTCCTTTCACACGCCCGCATATCGTGTCCACGGGGCGTCCAAGCATGTTCTTTCGCGTTGTGCGCTTCATTTCGGTGAATTCGGCCGATCCTGGATCCTCCATCTTCGCCGCGATGGTGACCCTCGCCTTGTCCAGGACAGGATCTGATGCGTCCGCGGGCCGTTCGGATGCCGGCACGCTGATCTTCGTCCGTGGGGACGCCGCTTTGGCGGGATCGGCCGATCCGCGCTTCTTCGGAGGCGATTTCTTGTCGGACCGCCCCGGAGTTGCAGAATCCGATTTGACGGTCGCAGGAACCGGCGCCGGCGCCGCCTGCATTGGCGGCGCGGGTCGGGCGACCGCAACCCTGTCGAAACAGGGGGGTGACGCGCAGCCGAGGAAATACCCTCGGGAAGGCGCGAACCAGCCAAAGCCGATCAGGACCCCTGCCAGCACTCCAACAAAAAGCAGTCCCATCCGATTCTCCTCCTCGGGAGCTCGGCTCGCACTCGTAACTAGGACTAATTCCGCGCTGGTGATCTATCTGTTGCGCAAAAGCATTAAACGCTCATTAAGCGCACGCGATTGTCCCGCACATGCCTGGGGCAGGCAGATCAGATCGGGCTCCAAACCTCTGCCGAAATGCGAAAAATGCCCATCGCGAAAGGGCCGATTTGGCCAGTGTCGGAGCACTGCCCCAGTTCCCCACCGGAGACGGCGTGAACGAAACGCAACGAACGGGATATTATCCCATCGCTCATAACGGTCTGGTTGCAGGTTCGAGTCCCGCCGGCCGCCTTCGCTGGTTCGAAAGCTCATGAATTGAGTCCCCCATCACCGTAATCCGCGATGCCTCGCGCCCTACGCTCCCCTGCGAGCTTCCTGCTTGCCGATGGTGCAGCGCCACGCCGCGAGACGTTCGGCCGGATGCTGCGCCATCCATTCGGCGAGCTGCGGCGCCCCCATCAGACAGGACTGCATCGTCACGTCGGCGAAGTCCGAGGTCGTGACGATCTGCTCGTGGCAGTCCGTTGGAGACGAGAGACTGCAGAGCACGGCAATGATCCTGATCATCTCACGAGAGCCCCCTCGGCCTGTTGGGGCTTGCATTGCTGTCCGCGCGGTCGGCGTACGGTTTGACAGGCTGCTCGCCGCCGGGATCAACCGGCGGAAAGACGGCTTCATAGTTGGCGCGCGCTTCGCGGATCAGACGAGCTCTCTCGCGCTCGGCCTTTGTGACTAATCGAACAACTTCGCCCATATCGGCTCCAAGGCTGGCAAGAGATGAGAGACTGATGTGGCGCGGTTGGCGGACTCGCCGCGCAACCCCGGCTTCAAGGGTACCATTCGTACTCAGTCCTGGCGGCCGGACGCGCCGATGCTCTGGCCGCATCGACGCTCGAAGCCTTCTCGGCGCGCCGCTGATAGTCATTGGCAAGCATCTCGAGCCGAGCGGCGACCGCGGCGTCCGTCATGGTTCGAGCTGCGCGGAGCAGACTCTGCGCCGTCTCCAGATATTCCTGTCCTCGTCGTGACATCTGCATCGTCATAGGGTCCTCCCGCGGTTCTCTGGAACCATGTTGAAAGCGATCGCGAAGCGGCCCACCCAGTCATGGTCGCCCTGCCGGCGCGCCGTGAAGCGCTCGACGCACTTTTTCGAGCAAAGGGGCTTTCGCCAAGAGTAGTAACGGACCAGACCAAACTTGCCGTCGCACACGGCACAGCGCCCGGTTCGACTGCGAATATCTTCGGAACAGTTTGGCATTGGCGTCTCCTGTTATCGTCGTGTCCGATGTTTCCGATCACCTTTTCTGTTGCATCGCGTGCACCGCATTTGACTGCCCTCCGCGACTCGAGCAGCACCGGCCGTATGGCCGTCAGTGCAGCCAACTTACGAGTCCTGCGCAGAGATATCTTTCAACAAGGCGCCAGCTATTACCTATCCGCACGACTCGGGGGCGCCCGCATGGGGCGCATTGCGGCAATCGTGTGTTTGCGTAATGGACGCCCCATCCCGAAATACGCTCGACGCCTCGCTGCTACGCTGGGCGTCGTTTTCGGACCGGTCGCGTTGCGCACCCAAAATCGGAAGATGAAAATCGATGACATCACCAATCGACGAGACCGCGCAGTCCACGCTCATGGCGGACATTCCGCACGATCAGGAGACGAAGATCACCATCGAGCGCAAAGGCCAGATCGTACTGATTGGCATCAATCGGCCTTACATCCACAACCGGCTGGATCCGGAGGCGACTGAAGGCTTGGCGAGCGCATATGACGCGTACGATCGGGATCCCTCGCTCCGTGCCGCGGTTCTATTCGGCCATGGCGACTGCTTCTCCAGAGGTGTCGATGTCGACGCCTTCAAAGCGTTCGCTCAGTCTGGAAAAAAGATGATGGATGGACCCGGCTTCATCGACCCTCTGGGGCGGACCAAGCCAGCGCTCACGAAGCCTCTGGTCGTCGCGGTGCATGGCGACACCTGGAATATGGCGCACGAGCTCTTCCTTGTCGCGGACATACGCGTCGCGTCGGAAGACACGGAGTTCGGTCAAGATGAGAACACGCACGGCCGCTTTCCCGGAGGCGGCGCTACGGTTCGTTTCCCCAGAGAAGCCGGATGGGGAAATGCCATGCGGTTCATCCTGACCGGCGATCATTGGGGTGCGAAGGAAGCCCTCCGAATGGGAACGGTTCAGGAAGTGGCCCCGAACCGGGATGCGGCTCTCGCGAAGGCCGTCGAGATCGCCAACAACATCGCCGCATGCGGCCCTCTCGGCATCAAGACGTCCCTGGCCTCCTCCCATATGGCGCTCGAAGATTCACAGACGGCGCTGGCGAGACTCGACGACCAGTATCGTGCGCTGTTCACGACCAGGGATTTCCGGGAAGGCCGCGATGCCCAGGCACAACAGCGTCCACCCGTTTACGAGGGACGGTGACAACACACGCGCGGGCACTCTTGTGGCGTTGCGTTGAGTGCATGGGGCCGCGCACCGGTCCCCTCTCCGCACTCCATTATCCCTCCACCCGCCACAGCCGCCACCGCTCCGGCACGCCCTTGAGCTGATGACTGCCGTGATCCCTAAAGCGAATCTGGGACTGCGTCTTCATCAGGTCCTTGACCGCGCTCGACACCAAAACTTCGCCGGCGCGCGCCTTGGCGGCGACGCGGGTGCCGATGTGGAAGGCGAGACCAACCATCTCGCCGCCGCTCACCGTGTATTCGCCGGCATGCAGGCCGACCCTGATCTCGAGCCCCAGCGTGCGCACGGCCTTCTGGATCGCGGTCGCGCAACTGATGCCGGCCGCCGGCGCCTTGAACGTCGCGAGCACGCCGTCGCCCGTCGTCACGACTTCCTTGCCGCGCGAAGACTTCAGCTCCTTGCGCACGGCGGCGTAGTAATGGCCCATGACCTTGGTCCAGCGCGCATCGCCGAGCTTGGCGGCCTTCGCGGTGGAGCCGACGATATCGACGATCAGGATGGTGGCGAGGGCCTGCTTGAGATCGGTGCTGCGCTCGGCGGACCCGCGCCGGAGCGCGATCGCGCCGGCCAGCGGCTCATAGCGATGGTTGCGGCGCCGCGCGATCGCGGCCTTGGCATAATCCTGGGCGCGCTGCGCCGTGCCGCAACGGACCGTCTTCTCCTGCGGCGAACGGGTCCAGTAGACCTTGCGCCCGTCGCCGGCGCCCTGGACCTCCACGGCGCCCCACTTCAGGAAAACCGCCGAGCCGACGCGCCTGACACACCACGCCTTCGACGTGTATCCCGATACGTTCGACTGAAGGATTCCAATGCGAAGGAATTTTGGCATGGACGCGCGGCCGATCGAAGGAACGTCTGAAGCGGACCCGGCGCAAAGCGTAATCATACAATCCTGCGTTGGCAACAGGACTCCCGGGCGCTTGACGCGTGCGGCGAGACCACCGGATAAACCGCGTCAATCATGCTGCAAGATTCCGCCGGCGGCTTGAGCTGGACCATGTCCGGCCGGCTTTCGGGTTGCAGCGGCACTGGGACATTCCGGCGATCCGACGGATGCGTCGGAACCTGGACCGGAGCAAAGCAGTAGCTGTCAAATATCGCGTCCTGCGAATGGGGCAGGCTGCGTGACCGCGATCGTCCCGCCTTCAGCCGTGAAATGCAAACAGCTCGATCGGATCGCTGAAGCCGCGCACCTCGTGCTTGCCGACATGCTCCAGCTCGAACTGCTTCTCCACCAGTTCGGCGAACGCATGCGACAGCAGCACGGCTCGTCCCAATTGCTTGGTGAGGGCTTCGAGGCGGGAGGCCATGTTGACGGCGGGGCCGATCACGGTGAAGTCGAGCCGGCTGGTTGATCCGATATTGCCATACATGACGTCGCCGACATGGACGCCGATGCCGTAATTCAGCGGCGCGCGGCCCGTGCCGTTGTTGCGTTCGTTCAGGGCGGCCATGGCCTGGCGGGCCTCGGTCACGGCATGCAGCAGGTTCGCGCAGGCGTTGGGCGCGCCGAGCGGGAAGATCGCGAGCAGGCCGTCGCCGATGAATTTCAGGATCTCGCCGCCGTGCCGCGCGATCGGCTCCGACATCGCGTCGAAATAGTCGTTGAGGAGATCGATGACGTCGTCGCGCGGCCAGTTGTCGGAGATCTTCGTGAAATCCCTGAGATCACAGATCATGATCGCGGCACGCACCGTCGTGCCGGTACCGCGCCGCGTGGCCCCGGCGAGGATGAGCTCGCCGGCATGGGAACCGACATAGGTCTCGAGCAGCGTTCGCGCCAGGCGGTTCTTGATGCGGATCTCGCTGACCAGCGCCAGCACGGGCAGCACGTTCTTCAGCGCAGCAACATGCGCGTCGTCGAAGCCGCCGGGGCGATCGGTCGCAAAGGTGACGAGATGGCGCTTGCCGAGGGTGTGATGCAGCGGCCAGGCGACGTAGTCGGTCAGGCCTTTCGCGCGCATCTCGTCATAGACCGCGTGCTTGCGGCCGCGCGACGGGTCGCCTTCGAGGTTCTCGCGCAGCTCGGTCGCACCGTCCAGCATTTCGCTGACAGGACTGCCGATGAATTCGGAGCGCTCGAGCACGTCGAAGTCGACCCGCGTGACCTTCGCCTCGCGCATGCCATCCGTCCACATGAAGGCGGCGCCGAGCCATTGCGGATGCTGGATCCGGACGTGCATCGTCGACCGCTTGATCGGAATGCCCGCTTGCTGGAGGCGGATGCACATCTCGGCAAAGATGTTGTCGATAAAGCGCTCGTCGCTGGTGCCGTTGGTCAACCAATCGACGACGCCGTCGGACAGCGTGGGGAGTTTCTTGTCTGGCGTGTTCATATCTGCCCTTCGGCGGTCTGCATGAGGGCAGATATCGTGCTCCGGCGCGGCGGCGTCAACCTGGCCAATTGCACGGATTGCGCGCAGGAATATCGGGTGCCGTCGCCTAGCCGGTAAGCCGGATCGATCCCAGCACCGCCAGCCCCGAAACCAGCGCGAGATTCGAGACCGCGGTCAGCTCGACCTTCAGCGTGTTTTCGTGCGAAATCGCAAAATCCTCGGCCCCGAGACGGATGCGGCAATCACCGCGCGCCGCGTAGACGAGATGCGTGCCGGCGGGGAGCTGCCGCTCGCCGGGCTCCCTGAGCGCCGCGAGCTCGATCTCCGCGGCGCCGCGCCGCGCCATCAGATTGACGACCTCGACCGGACCTTCCTCGAGCTCGGTCACGATCTCGAGCTCGCCGGTGAAGCGCACGGTCGTAAAAGGTTCACGCTCGTCGAAGTCCTGCGCGGGCGACTTCAGGACCAGCCCGCGCCCTCCGACCACCATCTGGAGCCGGTCGATGCCGGGCATATAGGAGAATGGACCGGGCGCCACGATCGGCGTCGAGGCAAAGCGCCAGAGCAGGCTGTCCCAGTCCTTCACCGGGCTGCCCGCACGATGCGCATCAGCGATGTCGGTGAAGATGCCGCCGCCGTTCTTCCAGGGCGAGCGGGTATAGTCCTCGGATTTGAGCAGCGTGGTTTTCATGTCCTGGAGCCGTCCGAAAAACGCATGGGGGCCGATATCATCCGCCCATCATGCGCGGGAAGGAGCAGCTTTGCCAACCGATTTGACGAGCGGCCTTCTCACGCCTTGGCGTCGAGGTTCAGCCGGGTGCTCAGCTCGTTGACCAGCGAATCCACGAACTGGTTCTGATAGGCCGAGATGCCGTTGAAATAGACCGGGCCGCCGGCCCGCACCAGCATGGCGCCACCGGACACTTCGGCATCCTTGGTACCGCCCTCGGATTTGGCATCGAGCTGGCCCATGGCGTCGTTGAGCTGCGCGGCGGTCTTGTCGTCCATTTCGCCATTGACCTGAAGCGTCGCGAGCAGCGCCCGATAGGCACTGCCGAGATCGGCTCCCGTGCCCGACTCGGCCGTGGCGGAGAAGCTGCCGTTGGTCTGGCCGGTGTAGCTCTTGTAGCTCAGCGTCTCCGTCGTGGTGCCGTCGGCGTTGGCGCGGCTGTCGAGCATCAGCTCGAACGCGCTGCCATAGGCGCCCGTCGTCAGCATGTTCGGATCGTTCGGATTCTTGTTCTTGCTCGCGCCTGATTTGTCGGAGCCTGCGGTCCAGTTCGGCGGGACGGTGTAGCTGACGCTGGTCACGGATTTATTCCTGTGGTCATTGCGCGGAAACATTCAGCAATTTACGTGCCAGCGAGAGCATTGTTGATTCTGATCGGCTTTCGCTTTTAGAGCTCACCGATATCGCTTCAACGTCGCGCGACGCTGCAAAAATTGCCCGGCAGTTTGATCCCATCGCACGATGGTGCGGGGCTTGCGCCTGCCCTCGTCGCCCTCACTCCTCCATGCCCTGGCGTCGAGTGGCAACTCGCCCGGCCGCCGCCTGATTCAGCGGCTGGAGGCCTTGACCAGCGGACATTTGCTTTCCGCAAGCGGCCAGACTGTCTCTTCGGGTGGAATTTTGCGCACGATCTCGAAATAGTCCCAGGGGTATTTCGACTCCGACGGCTTCTTGACGCGGACCAGATACATGGTGCGGGTCACGCGCCCGTCCTCGCGGACGCGGGCGTCTTCCGAGAAGACGTCCTCGACGGGAAGTGCTTTCATGGCAGCCGCGACCTTGTCGGCATCGTCGGTGCCGGCGCTGGCGACGGCTTTGAGATAGTGGCGCACCGCGCCATAGACGCCGGCATGCAGCATCGACGGCATCATGCCGGTCTTCGCAAAGAACGCCTTCGACCAGGCGCGCGTCGCCTCGTTCATGTCCCAATAGGACGCGGTGGTCAGGTAGGTGCCTTGCGCATCCCTGAGGCCGAGCGCGTGCACGTCCTGGAGGAACAGGATCAGCGCGGCGAGACTCTGGCCGCCCTGCACGAGGCCGAACTCGCCGGCCTGCCGCATCGCGTTGACGGTGTCGTTGCCGGCATTGGCGAGACCGATCACCTTGGCGCCCGAGGCCTGCGCACTCAACAGGAAGGAGGAGAAGTCCGGCGTGTTGAGCGGATGGCGGGCGGCGCCCAGCACCTTGCCGCCCGCAGCGGTGATGACGCTGGTGGCATCCTGCTGGAGCTGATGGCCGAAGGCATAGTCCGAAGCGAGGATGAACCAGGTGCTGCCGCCGGCCTTGACCACCGCGGACGCAGTGCCGCGGGAGACGGCGTAAGTGTCATACGTCCAATGGAAGCCGTAGGGCGAGCATTGCTCGTTGGTGAGCGCGGTCGTGCCGGGACCGGAATAGAGGACGATTCGCTTCTTCTCGCGGGCAAGACCCTGGACCGCAAGCGCAACGCCTGAATTCGGCACATCGACGATCGCATCGACATCCTCGACATCGAGCCAGCGGCGGGCGATCGCGGTGCCGACATCGGCCTTGTGCTGGTGATCGGCCGAGATGATCTGGATCGGCTTGCCGAGGACCTTGCCGCCGATTTCATCCGCCGCCATTTCCGCAGCGGCCAGCGAGCCCTTGCCGGTGATGTCGGCGGTCACGCCGGCCATGTCGGTCAGCACACCGAGCTTGACGACGTCGCCGCTGACTTGCGCCTGTGCTGCGACGGGAAGCGCAAACAATATCAGAGCGCGCGCAATCCATTTCATCTGTCGTCCCTTTCGATGCGAGATCTCAGCTTTTGACGGCGTCGAGCCAAGCCAGGATCATGGCGGCAAGATCGTCGCTGTTGTCCTCGACCATCATCATGTGTCCGTTGCCCTCTATGCCGCGCTCCGGAAGCCAGGCGAACTCCGCGCCGAGATAGGCGGCCGTCGCCGCATCGATCTCGCTCGGGTGGCGCGGGTCGTGATCTCCGGTCACGATCATGATCGGCCTGTCACGCAGACGCTCGGGATCATCGATCCTGAGCCCGCGTCCGCCGATGTTGAAGCGTTCGTTGAGGATTCGCGCGCTCTCCGGCGCGAACGAGCGGCAGTAATTGTCGAACGCGTGCTGCGGAAAGCGCGGCCCGTTGGCCCAATAGGCCGCGGCAAACTCCGCCGTCAGCCGCACGGGCCTGGTCTCGTCAGAATAGACGGGATGACCCGCGCCAGCGTCATCCCGCAAAGCGAGGATCGCCGAGGGATCGTCGGGCAGATCACGCAGCAGGTTGGCTGGCGGGCCCGGCGCAATGCCGACCACGGCACGAACGAGATCGGGACGCCGCTCCGCCATCCACCATGCCATCGGCCCGCTCGCCGAATGCACCAGCAGCACCGAAGGGCCGATCTGCTCGATCAGCGCCAGCAGCGAGGTCGCGACGTCCTCCGTTCCGAGCCGCGGGAAGTCCGCCGGCTGCGGCGAACGGCCGTGGCCGGGCCAGTCCGGCACGAACACGTCGCGGCCCGCCGCCGCGAACCGCTGTGCCCAGCCCGGCCGACCGTCCGGCGTGGCCAGATAGCAGGTCCCGGTGTGGCCGGCGCCGTGGACCATGACGACGGGCGCCCTGCCCGTGGCCGCGCGCGGCGATTGCAAATGATCGACATAGACCGGATGCGCCGGCGTGCCCGCATAGAAGCAACGAACCTCGCGCTCGCACGACGGGTCCACCGCTCTCGCCCCGGCCGGCGTCACCTCCATCCGATCCTCCACAACTATCGACGACGGCCGTTCTTGCGGGCCGCGCGGCGATGTTAAGATCATGCCGAACCGGAAAGCAACCAGAAAGTCTCATATGAGACCATCTCGAAAATCGACCCACCGCGCAGGCAAGGCAGATCCGACCGTGCCCGAGCCGCTCTCCACGGTGATCGGCGGCACCGAGCTGCAGATCGCCTACAGGATGGGCTACGTGCTGAACTTCTATCGCGAGCCGTCGTTCCGGCGGATCGAGATGGAGCTTGGCCTGACCCGACCGGAGATCGTGACCCTGATCTTCCTGAATTTCCGCGAGGGCGTGACGGCGAGCGAGATCTGCGAATTCTCGGGCCATCTCAAGGCCAATATCAGTCGCGGCATCATCGCGCTGGAGAAGAAGAAGCTGATACGGCGCGCCGCCGACAAGACCGACAGCCGCCGCCAGCAATTGTTCATGACGGCGGCCGGCCGTGCGCTCTACGCAAAATACATCCCGGCCCTACGCGAGCGGGAGCGCGCGATGCTGGCCTGCCTCACCCGCTCCGAGCGCAGCGAATTCGAGCGCCTGCTCGACAAGCTCGCCGCACACGTCCCGCAATGGGCCGCGCTCGACGAACTCTGAGGGCGGAGTTACGGAGCAGGCGGACGTCCTCACTCCCCCTTGCCGACCTTCAGCTTCGGCAATGTCTCGACGATCTTCTGCTTGCCGTCGACGATCTCGGCGAGGAAACTGGCGCGGTCGATGTCGCCGTTCTGGTCCCAGCTCGCCTCCATCAGCATGCCGGGGGCCTTATCCGGCCTCAGGGTCAGGCCCTTCATCGCCGCGCCAAACGCCTTGCTGTCGAACTTGCCGATCTTTTCGGTGACGTATTTGACGAGATAGACCGCGGTGTAGCCCTTGATGCCGTTGTGATCGGGCCGGTACTTGAAGCGCGCCGTGAATTTCGCCGCAAAATCCTCGATCGCCGGCACCGGTGCATCGGCGGAAAGGCCGACATGGCCGCGCACGCCATTGGCGGCGGGGCCGGCGAGCTCGACCACCTTCTGGCTGAGCAGCGTGGTCTCCCCAAACAGCGGCGTCGTCAGGCCCTGCCGCTTGGCCTCGATCAGGAAGCGCGCGCTCTCCTCCTCGTTGGTATAGACGAAGATCGCGTCGGCCTTGGCGCCCTTCAGCTTGATGACATCGGAGCCGAAATCGACCTGGCCCTGCTCGGTGGAGATGTCGGCCGCAACCTCGATGTTGCGCGACTTCATCTCCTTCACAAAATTGTCGTGGCCGCCCTTGCCGAAATCATTGTTGACCCAGAGAACCGCAACAGTCTTCACCTTGAGCTTGTCGTGCAGGTAGTTGGCGATCTTCGGCATCGAGAATTGCTGGCCGAAGGCGGTGCGGAACACCCATGGGTTGCCCTGCGTGGTGATATCGGCGGCCTCGGCGCCGACGATCTGCGGGATCTCGGCCGCTTGCGTCAGCGCCATGTTGACCTTGACCGAGCCGGAATAGATCGGCCCGAGCACGACATAGGGATCCTTGTCCAGGACCTTCTGCACCTGTGCGCGCGAGATGCCGGGGTTGCTCTGGGTGTCGAGATGCTCGGTCTGGATTTTTCGGCCCAGAATGCCGCCGGCGGCGTTGATCTCGTCGACCGCGAGCGCGACGCCGTCGCGCCAGTTGGTGCCGGACACCGCGCCGGGGCCGGAGAGCTCGATGACATCGGGGATGTAGACCGTACCCTGCGCGGCGGCTGCACCTGATAACAGCGATGCCGCGAGCGCGATGCCGAATGCCCCTGCAAGATGCCTCATGATGTCCTCCTCCCCTTTGCTTTCTTTTTATGATCGATCTGTCGTGTCGTCGAAATCGAGCAGCCTTGCCGGCGTTCGCCACAGCAGGCGATGCTGATCGCCCGCGTCCGGAAACAGCTTTGTCAGCACCGCGAGCAGCGGCCCGTAATCGAGCCGTTCAGGCGCGCGCAGGAATGGATAGTCTGATCCCCAAACGCAGCGATCGAGCGTGAAGGCCTCGACGAGGGCCGCGATGAACGGCCAGGTGTCCTCATAAGGATGCGGCTGCTGCGAGAATTTGTAGTAGCCGGACAGCTTGATGTGCGCGTCGCGCTCGCGGCCGATCGCCAGCAGCGCCTGGAATGCTTTGCCCCTCAAGCCCTGCGCGACCGACGGCCGCCCGCAATGGTCGAACACCAGACGCACATCTGATTTTTCAATGAGCGGCAGCAGGTCGAGCAACTGGTCCTGCTCGACCTGGATCTGGAGGAACAGGCCGAGGCTGGTCAGCTTCTCCAGCAGCGGCGCCGTGTTGCGATAATAATCGGCGCCATGGAATGGTACGTTGAAGGCGACGCCGACGATGCCTGCGGCTTTCAAACGCTCCAGCTCTTTGATGTCGACGTCGTTCTCGACCACGGCGACGCCTTTGAAGCGGCCGCCGCCCTGACTCAAGGTGTCGAGCAGGATGCGGCTGTCGCTGCCGTAACCGGTGTTGGTGGCGACCACGAGCGCGTGCCTGACGTCGAAGGCGTCGAAGACGCGGATGAGCTGCGCCGCGGGCGCGATCTCCTGCCCGCTCGGACGGTATGGCGTGTCAGCCCGGTAAGGAAAGCGGGCGGGATCGATGGCATGGATGTGGCAGTCGATCCTGGGAGACGCCGGCAGTGTCATGGCGCAAAACTCCCCGGCACGCGGTTCAGAACGTCGCCTCGATGGCTTTGATCAGCTCGGGCGTCACGTCGGGCATGACGCCGAACCAGGCCTTGAAGGCGAGCCGGGCCTGGTTGAGCAACAGGCCAAGCCCATTCACCGTGGTGCAGCCCCGCGCACGAGCTTCAGCCAGGAACGGCGTTTCGAGCGGCGTGTAGATGAGGTCGGCGGCGAGCGTCTCGGGCCTCAGGCGCGACAGGTCGATCTCGAGCGCGCCCTTACCGACCATGCCGCGGTCGGTGCAATTGACGAGCAGGGCGACGTCGGCGAGCGCGGCGCCGCGAGCGTCCCACGCTACGGTGCTGATGGCGGAGCCGAATTCGGTCGCGATGGCCTGCGCCTTTTCCGGCGTGCGATTGGCGATGCGGATCTCGCGCGCGCCGTTCTCCAGCAGCGCCACGACCACGGCGCGCGAGGCGCCACCGGCGCCCAGCAGCAGGATCGGCCCGGCCTCGCCGCGCCAGCCGGGCTTCGCATCGCGCAGGCTTTGTACAAAGCCGTTGCCGTCATTGTTGAAGCCGGAGAGCGTGCCGTCTTGCTCGACGACGATGGTGTTGACGGCGCCGATGCGCTTCGCCGTCTCGTTGACGCGGTCGAGCTTCGGCATCGCGGTCTGCTTGTGCGGCATGGTGACGTTGCAGCCGCGGAACCCGAGCGCGACGAGCCCGGAAAGCGCATCGTCGAGCCGCTCCGGCTCAACCGCGAGCGGCACATAGGCGCCGCGGATGCCATGGGCCTGCAGCCAGTAATTATGAATGACCGGCGAGCGCGAATGCGCGACCGGCATGCCGATCACGCCAGCCAAAGCAAAACCATCTGCCTGCGGCATGCTGCGATATCCCCCTCAACCCGGCTGCCCCCGCACACGGGCGGCGCTCCACGATCGCGACTTTAACGCGCGACCATCTTATTTGGTCATTTGTACAACATCATTAGGCGATATGGCCATGACGCGCAATCTGTATCTCGTGATGGCGGTACGGATGGGAGCGGGCGCCGACCAACGGAGCGGCTGCTTCCCGTTGCCTTCGTTGGCGGCAATTTAGGTCGAGAAGCTACCCCTTTTGGGTGCCTTGCACGGCGCTTGGAGTACGGGAATAGTCCATACACTTGAATAACGGTAATCGGCTCACGCTTCGGCAGGCAATTGCGTAACGCCCTCCTTTCAGTGGGAGAATTGCAATGCCCGTGTTGGACTTGCCGCACTGGTTGATAATTGCAGGTTCCGCGTTTGTATTCGGCGGGCTCATCGGCTTGGGAGTTCGCCGCAACAAGCATGTTGAGAGCGATCCCGTTCTGCTCCCGGGCGACTTGGCGGCATGGAGAGCCGAGGGATCAGAGACCCCGGGCGTTGCGGCCGTCCGGGATTCGCACAGGTAGGCACTGACGACTTGCACCCGCGGAGCAAAACTCTCGCGAAGCAAAACTCTGGAGAGTCATATGGCCCTGCTCTTTGCTCGCGTCGATACTCCGGTGAATGAGCTTGAAATCTGGATGGCGTGCAGCGGCGGATTTTCGTTTGTGATCAGCAACGAAGACCGCACCGGTCCTGGCCTTCACGGAAAGCCGGGCCTGGTTGCCTCATGGCGACCGGTCGAAGGGAACAAGTCCGCAGTCAAACTTGGCGGCTCCCCCTTCAAAACCTTCGCTGAAGCCGAGAAGGCATGCGAGGATCTCCTGAAAGCACTCGAGCAGATGAACGCATAGCAGACCCCGACGACGATTGCGGGTCGTCGCAGTGATGAGAGTCTTCTGCTTCGCCGAGGGCGTCGAATGCCGCGGTGCCAGATTGCGCTTTCGTCTTACATTCCGCTCAAACCGCTATCCACCGCGAGCGTCTGTGCGGTGACGTAGACGCTTTCGTCCGACAGGAAGAACAGCACGGCATAGGCGATCTCCCACGCGGTGGCCTGGCGGCCGAAGGGGACGTGGCCCTTGCCGCGGTTGGGACGGCCGGCGCCGGCTTCGCGGCCGTTGGGGGTGTCGACGAGACCGGGATAGACGAGGTTGGCGCGGATGCCGCGGCGCGATCCGAGATGGGCGATGTTGCGCATCAGGCCGCCGAGCGCAGCTTTCGACGAGTCGTACACCGCCATCTGCGAGCCCGCCTTCAGCGCGGCGATCGAGGAGATGAAGACGATGGCGCCGCCATTGTCGAACTTCGGCAGGGCCGCGCGGCAGCACAGCATCGGGCCGCGGACGTTGACGTCGTAGAT
This sequence comes from Bradyrhizobium sp. CCGB01, assembly GCF_024199795.1. Classification (NCBI taxonomy): domain Bacteria; kingdom Pseudomonadati; phylum Pseudomonadota; class Alphaproteobacteria; order Hyphomicrobiales; family Nitrobacteraceae; genus Bradyrhizobium; species Bradyrhizobium sp. CCGB01. The sequence goes on along the minus strand of NZ_JANADK010000001.1, from coordinate 2,137,759 downwards.
CCTGTTCCACTCCTCAGGGCTGACATTATCGAGCCCGGTCTTGCCGAAGGTACCGATGTTCAGGACCATGCCGTCGAGGCCACCCATGGTGCGATGGGCTTCGTCGATCATGCGCCGGACGTCGGCTTCCGACGTGACGTCGGCCGTGATGGCAAAGCCCTCGCCGCCTTCGTCGGTGATGTGCTTGACGGTCTGCTGCGCGGACGTGTGGTTGAGGTCGGCGACCGCGACCTTCGCGCCCTCGCGTGCGCATAGAATGCTCATGGCGCGGCCGTTGCCGATCGGATCGGTGGCGGCGTCGAACACGCGCTGGCCGCCGCCGACGATCAGGATGCGGCGCCCCTTCAGGCGTCCCCTGCCCGGCGCTTCGCCCAAGGACTCCGCGCTCGGCGGACGGACGTAGCGCTCCGGTTTGCTGTCGGTTTCCGTCATCTCAGCCGCCTACTTCTTGCCGCCGTCATAGACCTTCATGCCCGCTGCCGGATCGAGATCGGTCTCGGTGGCCTCGGTGAGACGTGCCATCATCATGTAGAAGCCAAGCGCGACGATGGACTCGACGATCTCCTGGTCGCTGAAGTGCTTGCGCATGGCAGCGAAGATCGTCTCGGGAACGCGGACGTTCTCGACCACTTCGCGGCCAAACTTCAGCAAGGCGCGCTCGGCCTCGCTCAACGCGGCGGCATCATAGTCGCTGCGCTCGACCGCATCGATCTGTGCTTGCGTGCAGCCGACGCCGAGCGCGATCGGCACGTGCTGGCGCCATTCATAGGCGCCGCCTTCGAGCTGGGCGGCCTGCAAGATCAAAAGCTCGCGGTTGACCGCGCTGAGCTTCTGCTTGTGCAGGATCGAATTGCCGAGCCGCATCGCCGGGATCATGTTGGCCTCGGCATGGGCCATCATGCGAAAGATGTTGAGCTTGACCGGCATGCGGTCGAACGAGGCGCGGATGTCGCCGCTGGTCGTCTCCGGATCAATCAGGGGCAGCCTTGCCACGATTCTCTCCCTTGGTTCTTCGTTTCTTGTTGTCGTTCGTGCCGCCATCCGCCGCGATCAGCGACAGGAAGAAGGCGAGATAGCGGTCGATCGCCTCGATCACCTTCGGCCGCGGCGAAGGTGCCGCGCCCATCACGTAATGCTCGAGGCGGATGTAGATCAGGCCGGCGGCGAACAGGCGCGCGGTCTCGCGCGGGTCAGGCGTCTTGACCAAACCGGCGAGCGCGAAGCCGCGAAAATAATCCGTCATCATGCTCTGCTCGCGCGCATAGAAATGGTCGGCGAATTTGGCGCGAATGCCGGGTACGCGGTTACGCTCGGCGGTGATGACCTTCTGGAACTGATGCTCGCGCGGGTCGGACCATTGCTCGACGAGGTCCAATGCAAACTGCCGGCAGAGCGCGGCGGGCTGCCGCGCGAGCTGCCTGTAGCGCGGCTCCTCCAGCCGGCTCGCCGAGCTGGCCGGACCGTGCTCGCTGACGATCGCTTCCAGGATCGCGGCCTTGCCGGAGAAATGATTGTAGAGGCTGCTTTCGCGGATGCCGACGCGACGCGCCAGCTCGCGCATCGAGGCGCCGCCATAGCCGCTCTGCGCGAACAGATTAAGCGCTTCGCTCAGGATGCGCTCGCGGGTGGTGGGCGCAGCCGCTTCCGCTGCGCTGGAGGTGTGGACAGCCATCCGGCTTGACTAACGAACGATCGTTCGCTAGTCAACCGTACGAACGATCGTTCGTTTCGTCAATCTGGCGACAACGGTCGCGGCCCGCAAGTCCGCTTTCGGGCGCTGTTCTCGCGTTTCAACTCCGCTCCATGAGAGGCGGAGAGCAATTTGGGGAGACGACGTCATGGCGCGCTTTGCCCGCTTTCGCGCGGCCTGCATCCTGTTGCCGCTGCTCGCAGCCAGCACCGCTTCTGCCCAAACCGCGAAATACGATCCCGGCGCCGACGACAAGACCATCAAGATCGGCACCACCGCGCCGCTCAGCGGTCCGGTGTCGGCGTTCGCGCAGATCGCGAAATCCGCGGAGGCCTATTTTCGCAAGGTGAACGACGACGGCGGCGTCAACGGGCGGCGCATCCAGATGATCATCGCGGACGATGCCTACAGCCCGCCGAAGACGGTGGAGCAGACGCGGCGCCTGGTCGAGAGCGAGGAAGTGCTGCTGATCTTCGGCGGCGTCGGCACCCCGACCAACAGCGCCGTGCACAAATATCTCAACGACCGCAAGGTGCCGCAGCTCTTCCTCGGTTCTGGCGCGGCGAAGTGGGACGATCCCAAGAACTTTCCGTGGACCGTCGGCTGGCAGCCAACCTACCGCGACGAGGCCATCGCCTACGCCAGATACATCAAGGCGAGCCACGCCAATGCGAAGATCGGCGTGCTCTATCAGAACGACGATCTCGGCAAGGACTACCTGAAAGCGCTGGAGGAAGGGCTCGGCGGTGGCGAAGCGATCGTCGCGCGCGCGGCCTATGAGACCTCGGCGCCGACCGTCGACACCCAGATCCTGCAACTGAAGACCGCCGGCGCGGACGTCGTGCTGGTGGCGGCGACGCCGAAATTTGCCGCGCAGGCGATCCGCAAGATCGGCGAGATCGGCTGGAAGCCCGTCACCATCATCTCCAACGTCTCGGCCTCGATCAGCGGCGTACTGGAGCCGGCCGGCAAGGACAACTCCACCGGCGTCATCTCCAGCCAGTATCTGAAGGACGCGACCGATCCGGCGTCGAAGGACGATGCCGGCTATAAGGAATGGGCTGCCTTCATGGACAAATATCTGCCGGACGCCAACAAGAGCGACTGGCTCAACGTCTATGGCTACACCATCGCCCAGACGCTGGTGACGGTGCTGAAGGCCTCCGGCAACGACCTCACCCGCGCCAACGTGATGAAGCAGGCGACGACGATGAAGGACGTACGCTTGCCGATGCTGATCAACGGCACCGCGGTGAACAACTCGCCCGAGCACTATACGCCGATGACGAGCCTCCAGCTGATCCGCTTCGACGGTACCCGCTGGGTGCCGTTCGGCGACCTCCTGAAGAATTGAGCCAATGCGGGGGTTGCGGATCGGCAGCATGCGGGTGGATCTCGTCAGCGAGATCCCTTCGCTTGCGTTCGACAAGACCTGGCTGTTCGCCAACGTCACCGACGAGGTGATCGCGGAGAACCGCAACTGGCTCGATCACCGCTATATCGAGCCGGAGACCGGCCGCTTCATCCTCAGCCACCACTCCTATCTCGTGCGCACGCCGCGCTGGACGGCCATCGTCGACACCTGTTGCGGCAATCACAAGAAGCGGCCGCGGGTGCCGGCGTGGAATGACCTCAACCAGCCTTACCTTGAGAACATGCAGGCGCTCGGCGTTGCGCCTGAAGAGGTCGACTTCGTGATGTGCACGCATCTGCACGTCGATCACGTCGGCTGGAATACGCGGCTCGTGGACGGCCGCTGGGTACCGACCTTCCCCAACGCGCGCTATTTGATGGGCCGCGCCGAATATCGTCACTTCGAAGCCGCGCACAACGCCGCGCCGAAGAGTCCCGTGAACCACGGCTCGTTCGAGGATTCCGTGCTGCCGGTGGTCGCCGCGGGCCAGGCTGAGCTGGTCGAGACCGATCACCGCCTGTTTAGCGAGCGCGATGCGGCCTTGCGGTTCGCGCCGGCACCGGGCCACACCGCCGGCAACATGCAGATCCACCTCAACGGCGGACACGATCACGCGGTGATGTCGGGCGACGTCATCCATCATCCGATCCAGTGCGCCGCGCCGTGGCTGTCGAATGCCGCCGATGTCGATCCGGCCGCCGCGGTCGCAACGCGAATGGCGTTGCTGGAAGAGCTTGCCGATACGCCAAGCTATCTGCTCACCGGCCATTTTCCGGCGCCGACCGCGGGACGCGTGATCCGGCACGGCGACTCCTACAGATTTCGTTTCGAGGAATAGGGGGAAATCACATGATGCTGCGCACCGTCACGCTTTCGTTTCTCGCATTGCTGTCGGCGGCGCTGCCGTCGCGCGCCGAGGATCCGGCCGCCTATCCCACGCACAAGATCAAGATGCTGCTGCCTTACGCGGCTGGTGGCGGCGGCGACGTGGTCGGGCGGCTGCTCGCCGACAAGATGGGCAAGACGCTGGGACAGAGCATCTATATCGAGAACCACACCGGTGCAGCCGGCACGCTCGGCACGCAGATGGTCGCGACATCGGCGAATGACGGCTACACCATCACGGTCGGCGGCATGACCACGCATGTGCTGGCGCCTGCGATCTATCCAAAGCTGGCCTACGACCCGATCAAGGATTTCACGACCATCGGCCGCGTCGGGACGTCCTCGATCATGCTGGTGGCAACCAAGGACTTTCCCGCCAATGACATCAAGAGCCTGATCGCGCTGGCCAGGAAGGGTGAACCGATCCAGTACGGCAGCTGGGGCGTCGGATCGACCGGACAATTCTGCGCGGAAATCCTGATGCAGCAGACCGGCATCAAGATGGAGCACGTGCCGTTCAACGGCATTGCAAAGCTTGCCGGCGACCTGCTCGGCGGCCACATTTCGCTGGCGACGCTCGACATGGCGACCGCGACGCCGCTGGTCAAGGACGGCTCGATCAAGGCGCTGGCCGCCTGTGGCGAGCGCTCGCCGAGCCTGCCTGACGTCGCGACCTACAAGGAACAGGGCGTGGCGTTCGACCGCAGCCTGTCATGGGCGATGTATGCGCCGGCGGGACTCGCACCGCCGGTCGCGCAAAAACTGTCCGCGGCGCTGAAGGACGCGCTCGGCGATGCCGAGGTGAAGCAGAAGCTGCTGGGGCTCGGCATCACGCCGCAATTCGTGCCCGGCGACGAGCAGCGTGACATCAACGCCCGCGACATCGCAGCCTGGAAGCAGGTAGCCAAGGACGCAGGCATCGAGGTCAAGTGAACAAGAACGCGTGGAATCTGCGGGCGCGGCCATCCTTCGAGACGCCCGCCTGCGGCGGGCTCCTCAGGATGAGGACCCGTTGCGCGGTGGGGTATCAGCCCCTCATGGTGAGGAGCCCGCAAAGCGGGCGTCTCGAACCATGCAGGCCGAACTCGTCCAACAGTCTGAAGTGAAAAAATTGGGAACAGGAGCGCGGGCATGAGCCGCATCTTCGGCGCGGTGCGCCAGAACGGATATGTGGTGCGGGACATCCAGGCTGCGATGACGCACTGGATCGAAGTGATGGGCGTCGGTCCCTGGTACTACATGGACCGCGTCAAGACCGACTGGTTCCGCCATCGCGGCCAGGATTCCGCGGTCGAGATGAGCATCGCGCTGGCCAATTCCGGCGATCTCCAGATCGAGCTGATCCAGCAGCGCAACGACGCGCCCTCGCTGTACAAGGAGTTTCTGGACGCCGGCCACGAGGGCCTCCAGCACATGTCTTACTGGAGCCACGACTACCAGGCGCTCTACGACAGAGCGATCGGGCTCGGCTACAAGGTCGGCCATGAGGGCCAGATCGGCGGCGACAAGGGGCGCTTTGCCTATTTCGACACGCAGGCGCACCCGGGAACCATCATCGAGATCTCCGACATCAGCGGCACCAAGGGGCCGTTCTTCGAGAAAGTCCGGCAGGCAGCGATGAACTGGGACGGCACGCGAGCGATCCGTGAGGTCGGCGGCGCGAAACCCTAAGGCCGATCGCTGGATTGCGACCGGAACAAGCTGCCGGTGCGGTGAGACCGCGATCCATGGTAGCATGAGCCCAGTGTCCGAACCTTCAGCGAGGCAAGCATGTCTAGCACTGACAAGGTTTTCGCCGGCTCGATCCCGAAGCTCTACGACGAATATCTGGTGCCGATGATCTTCTCCGTCTATGCGGAGGACATCGCAAGGCGCGTCGCCGCGCGAGCCCCCTCCACGCTGCTCGAGATCGCAGCCGGCACCGGCGCCGTCACGCGCGCCGCGGCGGCGGCGTTGCCGCGCGGCGTCCGTTACGTCGCGACCGACCTCAACGAGCCGATGCTTGCAGTCGCCGCGCAGCGTCAGGTGGGTGACGATCGCATCAGCTGGCGCCAGGCGGATGCAATGGCGCTGCCGTTCGGCGACGCCGAGTTCGACGTGGTCTGCTGCCAGTTCGGCGCGATGTTCTTTCCGGACCGTGTCAAAGCTTACGAGGAGGTGAAGCGCGTCCTGAAGGGCGATGGCACGTTCGTGTTCAACGTCTGGGATCGCATCGAGGACAATGTGCTCTCGCAAGACGCGACGGCCGCGCTCGGCAAGATGTTTCCCGACGATCCCCCGCGTTTCATGATCCGGACGCCGCACGGTTATCACGACAAAGCCGTCATCAGCGCCGACCTCGAACGTGCGGGCTTCCGCGACATCACGATCGAAACGCGATCCGAGACCAGCCGCGCGCCGTCGGCCGAGTACGTCGCGATCGCGCTCTGCCAGGGCACACCGCTGCGCAGCGAGATCGAGGCCAGGGATGCCAGCAAGCTTCAGGCTGCAACCGACTTCGTTGCCGAGGCGCTGCGAACGCGCCACGGATCCGGTGCGGTCGAGGGCAAGATCCAGGCTATCGTGATCGAAGCCCGCCGGTAATTGCGGGCCCCGGTCTGCCGCGCCTTACCAGAAACTTCGCTGCATCGGCTGTGCCGGCTGATAATACTGGTACTGGCCGCGCCGGCGCGGATTGACGGGCTGCGGATATTGATCGCGCTGCTGGAAGAAGAAGCCGAAGCCGTTGCCGCCATTGGCCCAGCTGTCGTCGCTGGCAACGTCCATGGGAGGCGGCGCGGTCGGCTTGCGCGTGATGAAGCCGCCCTGCGGATGATTGCTCAGCACCGCGACGAACTCGGTGCGGTAATTGGTCTCGGCGCTCAACGGCTCGTCCGAGATGATGATCGACGAGCGCGGCAATGCGGTCGGCCCGATGCGATCCCACACGTCCCGCGGGATGGTGATGCGGTCGAGCGCGTCCTTGGCGTCGTCACCGCTTTCGATCGTGACCACGCTCCAGCGCAGGCCGGTATCGTTCTTCGCCATCGCGGTGAAGATGTGCGTGCCGAGCGGCTGGTCGGGATTGCGGATCGTGACGGGGACCTCGATGCTGGTGTCGAACACCTCGCCGCCGCCATCCGGCGCCGGCTTGTGCGTGTTCCGACGCACATAGAGCTTCTGCGTCGCGCGGCTGATGTAGACCGAGACCGGCTCGAGCGCGAGCTTGGCGTCGGTCGCAGCCGTCACCGCATCGGCCTTCCTGGTTGCCGCGACCTTCGCGGCTTCTTTCGTGGCAGCGACGGCGTCGCGCTTCGGCTGCGCGGCGGCCTTGGCGGCATCGAGCGCCGATGCTGCGTCTGCAGCCTTGGTGGCAACCTTCTGCTTCAGCTCCTCGGCCTGTGCCCGCGCCTGATCGGTCTTTGCACCTGCGACCTTCTTGTCCGCGAAGGCGAGCTCGGCGTCGGCCTTGGCCTTCTGCTGTTCCAGCTTGCGCAGCGACGCAGGAAGCGACGCGGCCTCCTTCGCGGCTGCGGCCGCAGCTTTCTTGGTTTCGGCGGCGGCCTGGGTCGCCTCCTCGGCTTCGGCCGAGAGCTTGTCGGCCCGGCTCGGCACTGCCGCGATGGCCTCGCGCTTCGGCACGAACAACGAGGCATGAGTGAAATCGATCGGAGCCGCGTCGTTCGGGGAGATGATCACCCGCATTCCGATGTTCGTCTTGTCGAACAGGCCCTCGGCGAAATTGAAGGGCATGCGCACGCAGCCGTGCGAGGCGGCATAGCCGGGCAGCGGCCCGCCATGCAGCGCGATGCCGTTCCAGGTGATGCGCTGCATGTTCGGCATCCAGGCATCGTCATACATGGTCGAGCGGTGGTCCTTGTCCTTCTCGACGATGGCGAAGACGCCGGCCGGCGTCTCGCGGCCCGTGGTGCCGGTGGAGACCGGCGCGCGCAGGATCCAGCCGTCGGCATCGTAGAAGGTGACCTGCTGGCTCTTGATCGACACGATCGCCATGATCGGTTCACCGGCCTCGCGCGGCGCCACCGCCTCGACCGGCTGGCGCGCCTGCTTGGCCGCCTCGGCGCTGGCGGTCAGCGCCGTCAGGGCGGCGACCGCGGCCAGCGCAACAAGTCCGGGAGGCCGCCAACGCCGCATCGCCGTGGTGGATTGCGCCGTCGTCATCAGGTCTTTCATGCCATACCCCGGTCCAGTACCAGTCCGTGCCTTAAGTCTGAGATTGCGATCTCTGGATTAAGAAATCGCAGCCACCTTGCGTTCCGTATCCGGCAATATTCAGTCCGGTCCGGCGGCAAATCTCTCATATACGACGGCTTGGAAAGGCGGAAGATGGCCCGGGGCCGGAGCTGGTCCGGAGCTGGCGGCGAATCGCTGCGGCAGAATGTCCGGTTTTGGCGCCGCTAACAGGTCCGGCGCCCGATCAGCCGCGTCATTGCAGCGCCGAACACGCCGAATAACGCAAAGGCCATGAGGGGCAGAGCCCGCAAGGCAGCCTGCCCGACCGGGTCATGCTCCCTCACCAGCAACACTGCGAACACCGTGAGGCTGAGGAGGACACAGATGAGAGCGGCGGCAAGACCCAGCTTGCGCAAAACGAAGGCAAGATCGGTCGTGGCCATGATCGAATCCGGGCTTTGATGAACAACCCCATACTAGACCTGCTCGAAGCAGCAGGATGTGACCGTCATCACAGAGATGTGTGACGGTCCCTGAGCACCGACCGGCTCAAGAGGCGACACCAACCGCCTTGCTGTCGACGAACGCCTGGATTTCGGCCTCGCTCAGGCCGGCCTCGCGGAGCACCTCGCGCGAGTGCTCGCCGAGGCGCGGCGCCATGCGATGGATGCCGGCCGGGCTTTCCGAGAACTTCGTCGCGGGCCGCGCCTGCCGGATCCGTCCTTCGGTGGGATGATCGATATCCGCAAACAGCCCGACCGCCGCGAGATGCGGCTGCTCGCCGATCTCGGTGAGCCGGGCGAAGGCCGTGTGCGGCACATCCAGCCGCAGCAGCAATTCCTCCCACTCCGCCGTGGTGCGGGTCGGACCGATCTCGCTCATGCGGTCGTAGATCTTGTCGATGTTTTGCGAGCGCAGCACCGGATCGCGCACGCCGAGCTCGTCGCTTAGTTCGGGGCGGCCGACGGCCTCGAAGAAGGCGCACCAATTGTCCCCGGAATAAGGCAGCATCGTCAGCCAGCCGTCCTTGGTCTGCACCGGGCGCCGGTTCTTCATCCGCTTGTAGCCGGTCGGGCCGATCGGCGGATCAAAGGCGTGCCCGCCAAGCATCTCGATGCTGTTGAAGCCCGCGATCGTCTCCAGCATCGGCACCTCGACCATCTGGCCCTGCCCGGTTCGCTCGCGCCGGAACAGAGCCGCGGACACCGCGCCGACCATCGCCATGGCGCAGATCTTGTCGCCGACGAGGCTCGGGATGAATTCCGGCTCCTCGTCCGATCCGATCGAGGACGCCAGGCCTGACGCGGCCTGGATGATCTCGTCGAAGGCGGGGCGCGCCGCCCACGGGCCGTCCTGGCCGAAGCCGGTCGCGGCAGCATAGATCAGCCGCGGGTTGAGTTTTGCGCAGGCTTCATAGCCGAAGCCGAGCCGCGCCATCGCCGCAGGCCGCACATTGGTGACGAGCGCGTCGACCGTCCGGATCAGCTTCGCCAGCGCGGCCTTGCCGTCCGGATGTTTCAGATCGAGCGCGAGGCTGCGCTTGTTGCGGTTGACTGCCATGAATTGGCCGCTCATGCCGCGATTCCGGAACACGCCGGTGTAGCGCCAGGTGTCGCCGGCGGGCGGCTCGACCTTGATGACATCGGCGCCCCAGTCACCGAGCATCTGCGCGGCATAGGGACCGAACAGCACGCTCGTCAGATCGAGAACGCGGATACCGCTGAGGGGGCCGGTCGCTGTCATCGTCTTTTCACTGTGGCTGGAGGAAGGTCGAGTGGGGCAATTGCAAGCGGGCGAGGCTGATGCCCTGCCCGCCTGCCACGAGACGTCGATTCTATTCGCCGAGCACGTCGCCGAACAGCTCCCAGGACTTGCCGTTGAACCGCGCCATCTGCAACTGGCGGATCGGCGTGACCTGCTCGGCCGAGGTGTTCAGCTTGATGCCCGGCAGCAGCATCGGCAGCTCGATGTCCTTGAAGGATTGCGTCTGCTTCATCAGGTTCGCGCGGGTCAAATCGTTGCCGGCGCGCTGCAGCACCAGCTCCATGATCTGCGCCATGGTGTAGCCGGTGACGTTGAAGACGTCGGCGGGATCGGCGCCTGAATTGTAGGTCTTCATCCATTCACGCCAGGCCTTCATGCCGGCATCATTCTCCCAGCGCGGATCGCCGGGGTCCTTCTGGAAGGCGCCGGTGACGATGCCGACGGAATTGTCGAGCCCGGCCGGCACCAGCACGGAGCCGACCGAGTTGGAGACGGCGGGAAGGATGATCTGCGGCTTCCAGCCGAGCTCGGCGATTTTCTTGATCGCTTGCGCCGCGAATTTCGGCGTGCACTCATTGAAGACGACGTCGGCGCCGGCGGCCTTGAACTTGACGATCTGGGAATCCACGGTCGGATCCGACGTCTCGTAGGTGGCCTCCGACACGATCTGGTTGACGTGCTCGCCGAGGCCTTCCTTGAAGCCGGCGAGATAGTCGCGGCCGGGATCCTCGTTTGGCGTGATGACGGCGATCTTGGCATTCGGCTTGTTCGCCAGAATCCACTTGGCGTAGATGCGACCCTCGGTCCGGTAGGTCGGCTGCGAGCCGGTGGTCCACGGAAAATGCTGCGGATCGTTCCAGCGGCTGGCGCCGCTCGACGGGAACAGCTGCGGGATCTTCTTGGCGTTGAGATATTTCTGCGCCGCGATATTCGGGCCGGTGCCGAGCATCGAGAACATCGCCAGCACCTCGTCGCTCTCGGCGAGGCGCCTGACCTGCTCGACCGTCTTCGACGGCGAATAGCCGTCGTCCATGCTGAGCAGCTCGACCTTGCGGCCGTTGATGCCGCCCTTGTCGTTGAGCATCTTGAAATAGGCGATCTCGGCGCGGCCGATCGCAGAATAGGCGGAGGCCGGTCCCGAATAGGGCATGGTCTGCCCGAGCTTGATGCTCGTGTCGGTCGCGCCGGTGTCGTAATTTCCGGCGCGTGCGGCCGAAGCAGCCCCCACGATTGCCAATAGAGCGACAGCTCCACGGACCAGCTGTTTTCCCGGCATGCTCGGCATCTCCTTCACAGGCAAGACGCATCGACGTGCGAGCTCACAGGCTGCCGCCGGCGCCCTCCACTTTCTTCTTGGTTTTCATCGGCCGCATCGATGGCGATGCCGGCGAGCGCGACGATACCTTGATTATGCAGCGTGAGATGTAGCGAAGAATTCAGATGCGTATGCGCAGCTTGCAGCCGTTCAGTTTTACGGCGCGTCACACGACAAAGTGAGCGTCAGACCTCGAGCCATTCCTGTCGCACGGCGGCATTGGCCTTCAGCTCGTCCGGCGTTCCCTCGAACACGACGCGGCCGTGGCCCATGATGTAGACGCGCTTGGAGATGCGCATCGCGATCGACAGCTTCTGCTCGACGAGGAGGATTGCAACGCCGGCCTGCGCGATGCGGGCAATGAGATCGCCGACCTGCTGCACGATCAGCGGCGCCAGACCTTCGGTCGGCTCGTCGATCATGATCAAGTCAGGATCGCCCATCAGCGTGCGGCAGGTCGTGAGCATCTGCTTCTCGCCGCCGGACAGCACGCCCGCGGCCGTATCGGCGCGCGCGGCGAGATTGGGGAACATGTCGAGCATGTCCTGCAGTCGCCATTTGCCGGGGCGGCGCGTGTCCTTGACGCCGAGCAGGAGGTTCTGGCGAACCGTCAGGCTCGGGAAGATGTCGCGATGCTCGGGGACATAACCCAGGCCAAGGCGCGCGATCTTGTAGCTGGGCAGGCCGGCGATGTCCTTGCCCTTGAAGCGGATCGTGCCTTGCGGCGCGACCTCGCCCATGATGGCCTTGACCGTGGTGGAGCGACCGACGCCGTTGCGGCCGAGCAGGCTCACGACCTCGCCCGCGGCGACATCGAGGTCGACGCCCTGAAGGATGTGGCTCTTGCCGTAATAGGCGTGGAGATCCCTGACCTCGAGCATCAGTGCGCTTCCTCGCCGAGATAGGCTTCCTTGACCTTCGGATCGCGCCGGATCTCTTCCGGCGTGCCCGATGCGATGATGTGGCCGTAAACGAGAACCGAGATGCGGTCGGCAAGGCCGAACACGACGCTCATGTCGTGCTCGACGATGACGAGGGTCTTGCCCTCGGTCAGCCGCCGGATCAGCGCCACCGCGCGGTCGGTTTCGGCATGGCTCATGCCGGCGGTCGGCTCGTCCAGCATCACGACGGTGGCCCCGCTCGCGATGGTGATGCCGATCTCGAGCTCGCGCTGCTCGGCGTAGGTCAGAAGTCCCGCCGGAACGTCGCGCCGGTGCGTCAGGTGGATGTCGTCCAGGATCTGCGCCGTGCGATCGCGCACCTCCGGCAGGCTGTCGACGTTCTTCCAGAAGGCGTAGCGATGTCCCGTCGCCCACAGCACGGCACAGCGGACGTTCTCCCAGACCGACATGCGGGCGAACACGTTGGTGACCTGGAACGAGCGCGACAGGCCGCGCCGGTTGATCTCGAACGGCCGCAGGCCCGAGATCACATCACCGTTCAGCTTCACCTCGCCCGAGGTCGGCTGGATGTGGCCGCTGATCAGGTTGAACGTCGTGGATTTTCCGGCGCCGTTCGGACCGATGACGGCGTGACGCTCGCCTTTCGCGACGCTGAGATTGAGGTCACGGATGATGCCGACATTGCCGAAGCGCTTTTCGACGGCGCGGACTTCGATGGCTGTGGCCTTGGCTTCGCTCATGCCAGATACCCCCGGTCACGGGCGACAGTCGCAGCCCTGTCCCACGCGTCCGCGATCCGCCGCCAGGTCAGCCGCGCGACGAACGCGCCGCCGACCACGAGGACCGCGGCAGAAATCCATGTCACCGGCGATTTCGGGTTGAATGCTATCCCGAACAGGTTGATAGCCTCGCCGCCGGAATACCGCGCGACCGTCTCGATGGTCAGGATGACGCCGCAGGCGAGCGCCACGGTCGGCACAACAGCGACGAGATAGGACGGGATCACGGTCCACAACGTTCCCGCGCGAACCAGCGGCCGGTGCATCATGAGCAAGCCGGCGATGCCGCCGGGCGAGAACATCACGATGCCGATGAAGATGATGCCGAAATAGAGCTGCCAGACGCTGGTGACGCTGGTCAGCCCGAGCTGGAGATAGGTGACGAGGATCGCACCGAGGATCGGGCCGAAGAAATAGGCGGTGCCGCCGATGAACGTGGAGAACAGCACGAGGCCGGACTGGATCGCGCCGAGATAGGCGGAGTTAGCGATCTCGAAATTGATCGCGGCGAGGCCACCGGCGACGCCGGCGAAGAACCCGGCAAAGCAGAAGGCGAGATAGCGGACCACGTGAGGATCGTAGCCGATGAACTGGACGCGCTCGGGATTGTCGCGGACCGCGTTGCTGATCCGCCCGAGCGGCGTCCGCGTCAGCGCGTACATCGCGATCGCCGACAGCACCAGCCAGAACGCGATCAAATAGTACACCTGAAGCTGCGGCCCGAACGACCAGCCGAACATCTTGGGCAGCGCGGTGCGATCCGTGGTGATGCCGGCTTCGCCGCCGAACACCGAGCGCAGGATCAGCGAAGACGACGCCACCAATTCGCCGATGCCGAGCGAGATCATCGCGAACACGGTGCCGGCGCGCTTGGTCATGACCCAGCCGATGATGATCGCGAAAACCAGACCACCGATCCCGCCGAACAGCGGGATGAACGGCAGCGGGATCGGCCAGCCGTGCGAGACCACCGCGTTCATCATGTGACAGGCCGCGAAACCGCCGAGGCCGTAGTGCACGGCGTGACCGAACGACAACAGGCCGGTCTGGCCGAGCAGGATATTGTAGGAGAGCGCGAAGACGATCGCGATGCCGATCAGGCTGAACGACGTCAGCGAGCCGCCGGAGGAGAAGATCATCGGCAGGACGATCAGCGCGGCGATGCCGATCAGCCAGACACCATAGAAGCGCAGGCTGCCGCCGGCGGGAGTCGCCGTGGCCTTCGATGCCGAACTCTTTACAGTCGTCATGACTCGCGCGTCCCCATCAGGCCCATGGGGCGAACGATCAGAATGAGCACCAGCAGCATATAGGGAACGATCGGCGCGACCTGCGCGATCGTGACATTCCAGATGTCGGTGAGCACGGACGGCCCCGCCGATGGATCGAGCGGTCCGAATGCACTCGCCAGCGAGCCGTTCAGCGCGACCGCAAAAGTCTGCACCAGGCCGATGACCAGCGAGGCGATGAAAGCGCCGGGCAAGGAGCCGAGGCCGCCGAACACGATGACGACGAACAGGATGGGTCCGAGTGCCGCGGCCATGTCCGACTGCGTCACCAGGGCCGGGCCCGCAATGACGCCGGCAATGCCGGCGAGCGCGCTGCCGACGCCGAACACCACCATGAACACGCGCCCGACATTGTGGCCGAGATGCCCGACCATGTGCGGATGCGTCAACGCCGCCTGCACGATCAGGCCGACGCGGGTGCGCTTGAGCACGATCAGGAGCGCGACGAAGATCACGACCGACACGGCCAGCATGAAGATCTTGTAGGCGGGATAGTTGGTCGAGAAGATCGTGAAGGCCGGGAAGTCGAGCAGCGCCGGGACGCGGTAGTCGACCGGGCTCTTGCCCCAGATCATCGAGACGATTTCTTCGATCGCAAACGCGAGACCGAACGTCAGCAGCAATTCGGCGACATGACCGTGCTTGTGGGTGTTGCGCAGGCCGTAGCGCTCCACCGCCATGCCGATCGCACCGACCAGCAGCGGCGCGAGCACCAGCGCCGGCCAGAAGCCGATCCACTTGGTGAGCTGGAAGCCGAAGAAGGCGCCGAGCATGTAGAAGCTGGCATGGGCGAAGTTGAGCACGCCCATCATGCTGAAGATGACGGTCAGCCCGCTCGACAGCAGGAAGAGCAGCATGCCGAACAGCACGCCGTTCAGGGTCGAAATGACAATGAGTTCAAGCACAGCGCACTCGTCTCCGGCCGGGGCCTGATGGCCCCGGGTGAACATCGTCCAATCAAACGTCGTCCGGCCGCCATTTTCCCGCGACCGATGGCGGCCGCGGGAAAACGACGGATGTCGTGATTACGGCCGCACCATCTTGCAGGTCGTGGAGACCATGGCCTGCGGCGTGTCGACCTTCGAGACCAGGTGCCAGCCCCAACCGGTGTTCTCCTCGTCGAACGGCTCGTTGGCGGCGAGTTTGCCGAAGGAGGAGATGTAGATCGGCTGGAAGAACTGGTGGTCGTCCTTGCGCATAACACCCTGGCCGCCGTCGAGAACCTCGAACTTCAGGTCCTCGAGCGCCGCCGCCACCTTCACGGGTTCGATCGAGTTGGCCTTCTCGGCCGCGGCCTTGAACATGCGCATCTCGTTGACCGCACGCGGATACCAGAGCGACATGTTGGCCTTGGCGCGGAAGGACTTCTCGAAGTCCATCGCGGCCTGGTTGCCCGAATTGGCGAAGCCCTCGGTGATCTGGAACACCTGGTGATCGAGACCGGTCTGCTTGATCGCGGTCGGACCGCCGGCGCCACCCGCATAATAGGTGTACCAGTTGACCTTCAGACCGGCATCCGCGGCGGCCTTGAGCAGCAGCGCAATGTCCTGGCCCCAATTGCCGGTGACGACGCTGTCGGCGCCGGACGCCTTGATCTTGGCGATGTAGGGCGAGAAGTCGGTGACCTTGAGCAGCGGGTGCAGCTCGTCGCCGACGATCTGGATGTCGGGGCGCTTGGCGCCGAGCATCTTGCGCGCATCGGTGCGGACGGACTGACCGAACGAATAGTCCTGGTTGATCAGGTACACCTTCTTGATCGACGGGACGTCCTTCATGTAGCTGGTGAGCGCCTCCATCTTGATGTCGGAGCTCGCATCCCAGCGGAAATGCCAGAAGCTGCACTTCTCGTTGGTCAGGCTCGGATCGACGGCGGCGTAGTTGAAGTACAGGACTTCCTTGCCGGGATTGCGCGTGTTGTTCTTGGTGACGAAATCCGACAGCGCCGCGGCGACGGACGAGCCGTTGCCCTGCGTGATGTAGTGGACCCCGGCGTCGATCGCCTTCTGGGCCTGCACCAGGCTCTCCTGCGGATTGGTCTTGTTGTCGAGCGGAACGATCTCGATCTTCTTGCCAAGGATGCCGCCCTTGGCGTTGAGCTCGTCGGCCAGATACTGGAATGTCTTCAAACCACCTTCGCCGACGCTGGCGCCGCCGCCCGAGAGCGGATCGATATAGCCGATCTTGATGGTATCCTCGGCCGACGCGGCATGACCGAGCATCGGGGCGATCACGGCAATGGCCAAAGTGAGCTTGCGCATTATTTCGTTTCCTCGCTGGCTATCGACTTTAGTCGATGGGCTTTTTTGCGCATGTTGCAGCGCAATTTCAGCCCTCTAATGAGCAGAACGAACTTTGATTTTCAAGCGCAACACGACATGGCTCGGGCCGCCGCTATGAAATGTGATGCGGCTGCCCATCGCCCCGGGAGCTTTCCGCGACAAGGAATAGAACGCAAGGGGAAACTCGCCGGCGCGGCGCGCGACGACGCCGGCGTCGGAGCCGTCTACAGGCTGCGATAGTTCGCGATCCCTGTCAGGTCTGGCGTGAACCCGAGCCCCGGTTCCTCGCCGAGGACGATCGTACCATCAGTGACATTGGCAACGGCACCGCAGAACCGGTCGCGCAGCGGATTGTCGTTGGCGTCGACCTCGAGCCAGCCGTCGCCGCCGATGCCGGCGAGCAGATGCGCCGAGGCCAGCAGTCCGATGCCGCCGCCGAGATAATGCGGGCAGAAAATCTTGCCCGATTTCAGAATGTCGCGCGCGATTGCGGCGCAGGCGCTGAGCCCGCCCCATTTCGCGATGTCGGGCTGGACCACGCCGAGCACGTCTTCTGCGAGGACCTCCTTGAAGTCTTCCACGCTGGAAATGTTCTCGCCGGCGGCAATCGGCATCTTCGCGGCCGCGCGCAGCTTGCGCCATTCCTCGCGCGGCCGGTCGGCGCGGATAGGCTCCTCCAGCCAGCGCAAATCGAATGCGGCGAGGTGCGGCAGCATTTCCAGTGCCTGATCCACCGACCAGCCCTGATTGGCGTCGGTGGCGAGCATGCCCGTGCCGATGATGGCGCGCAGCGCAGAGAGGTTGGCGAGGTCGGTCTCGGCTCCGAAGCCGACCTTCAGCTTCAGCGCGCGATGGCCGCGCTTGAGCGCAGCTTCCGCCGTCTGCGCTGCACCGCCGGGATTGATGCCGCTGGCATAGACCTTGATCCTGCTCGACTGTCCGCCGAGCAGCCGCCACAACGGCAAGCGCTGCCGGCGCGCTGAGAGGTCCCACAGCGCCAGATCGATGCCCGAAATCGCCTGCGCAAACGGACCGGGCTCACCGCATTGAAGGGCGAGAACTTCGGTGCCTTTGGTCAGAACCTCGAAGGCCTGGCCGGGACCGTCGAACCTGCGCCCGACGAGGCCCGGCGCAAGGACTTCGTTGACGAGCCGGGCGCGATGCTCCGCGCCCGGTGCCGGAAAGTTCGACCAGGCTTCACCCCATCCCTCGGCGCCGTCCTCGTCGATTGCGCGAACGAAGACGGCGGGACGGTTGAGCATCTTGCCGAACGAGGTCACCACCGGCGTCGCCAGCGGGTAGCGATAGCAGAACGCCTCGATCGAGCGGATGGTGAAGCTGTCGGTCATGTTGCAGATCCTGCGAGACGACGCGGAGCCGCCACCATCTCAGTAAGCGCGCGCGAAGTCACCTTCCTGCTTGATGTCAGTGAATCCCGGGAAGCGCGCTTTCCACGCCGCGCCCTTGGCCGTGGTCAGCTCGCTGAGCCGTTCCAGCACATTGAGACCATCCTTGCGCAGGCTCGCCGACACCGCCGCACGGTCGGGGAAATTCTTCAGGACGGCATCGAGCCAGATGGTGCGACCCGCCAGGAAGCCGCTAGCACCTGCGGCATAGGAGTAGTCGAGCACACGCTCGAATTTCTCCGGCGCAGCACCGCCCGATAGCAGCACCCAAGGGATGTTGCGCCCGCGGCAGATATCGCCGATCGCATCGAACTCCTTCTGTGCGGCCTTGGCTTCCGCGCTGCCGTCACGGGCCGGCAGGCTGTTGGCCGCCAGCGGGCTCTCCAGCTTGAGAAGATCGACGCCATATTCCGGCTTGGCAAACTCGCGCACGCTGTCGATGACGAGGCCCGGGAGCTTGCCGGGCGATTCCACGTAGTCGGCGGTATGATTGGCGCTGCCGAGGAACGGATAGACCAGCAGTTCGAGCACGTACGGAATATCGTGGCGGGCGCAGTCCTCGCCGATCTCGCGCACGAACTTCTTTTGGTGCTCGTTCACCGCGGCATCGGCGTCCGGCCGGTACCAGGCCAGCACCTTGACGGCGTCGCCGCCCATGGCGCGGATCTTCTCCACGCTCCAATTGGTGATGGCACGCGACTTGCGGCCGCCCGCGGTCTCCTCGACGCGGTGCTCCTCAAGGGTCATGATCAGGCCGCAGCGCGGCGGCAGCAGGTCGATCGCGGCAGGCACAGCGAAATTCGGATCGAACAGCATCGAGCTGCAATGCGGCGCGAGGTTTTCGACGAGGAGGCGCTTGGCCGCCGTGACGTCGGAATATTCGACCTGCTCCCGCGTGATGCCTTTTGCCTTCGCGATGGCATCGAACAGTGGCGGTCGCTGATCCAGCGCGACCATGCGAAAGTGGCCGTCCGCGTCAGCAAGCCGTGCCAGGCCGCGGTTCTTTCCAATCGTTCTCATGGCTTCGTCCTCATAAATACTAGACACTCGTTGATATCGGGGATTCCGTTGCGGCCGCCGGCGTGGCGGCATTTCATGGCGGCCGTGGCCGCCGAGAACGCCATCGCGGCGCGGGCGTCGAGACCAGCGCCGATCGCCAGCGCATAGGCGCCGTGGAAGACGTCGCCCGCGCCTGTGGTGTCGACGACGTCGACGGCATAGGCGGCCTGCCGGTGCAGCTGGCCGCTCTCGCACCAGCTGACGCCGCCCTCGCCGCGCGTGACGGCGATGACGCGGCAGCCGAAGCGCGCGAGCGCAGCCAGAGATTTATCTTCGGCGGAACCGGCAAAGGCGGCGAGCGCCGGCTCGGAGAAGATCGCGTGGTCGGTCAGCGGCAGCAGCCGCTCGAACACATCAGGCTCGGCCATGTCGCCGTCGAGCACCGTCGCAATGCCGCGCGCCCGCGCCTCGCGGAACAGCGTCGCGGCACCCTCGACCCAGCGCGGGTCGGCCAGCACGGACGATGCGCGGGCGACCGCTTCGAGCGGAAGCCAGTCCGCGGCTTCAGGATAAAGGCCGCGAAAGTTCACGATCTGCCGCTCGCCGTGGCTGTCGACGATGACGCCTGACACCGACGAGCGGCCATCCGGAAACAGCCGAAAGTTCTCGACATCGACGCCTTCAGCGGTGAAGGCCGCTTTCATCTCATGCCCGGCGGCATCATTCCCTGCCCGCCCCCAGAACGCGACGGACGCGCCGAGCTTTGCCACCGCGACGCTCGCATTGGCGGCCATGCCGCCGCCGAGCGTGCCGTAGCCGGTGGCCTTGATCTTCTCGCTTCCGCCCGCGAAAGGCCGATCGACGCGCCAGACCTGGTCGAGCGCCGACAGCCCGAGGCAGATCACGCGCACGGGCCTTGCGCCGGACGCGACGTCCGCCAGCACCGAGAGATCACCGATGTTCGCCGACGCGCTCACCGCAAAACCTGTCCGTTGGCGGCATCGAACAAATGCGTTTTGCCCGGCTGCGGACGGAGGCTGAGCCGATCGCCGACCTTCGGCCGCAGCGACGGATCGACCCGCGCGATGGCGGAGACGCCGGCGAGATCGAAATGGATCAGCGTATCCGATCCGAGCGGCTCGACCAGCCTGACATTGATGGCGATGCCATCGGCGGCGTCGGGCGCGACGGCGAAATGTTCGGGGCGAATGCCCAGCACGGCGCTGCCGGCCTTGCTCAGGCGGGCTGCGGTCTCGCCGTCCAGCGGCACCAACGTTCCACCTTGCGAAAGGATCGCGCGCTCCTGGCGCCATTCGACCGGGAAGAAGTTCATCGCGGGCGAACCGATGAAGCCCGCGACGAACTGGTTGGCCGGCCGCTCGTAGACCGTCTCCGGCGTGTCGTATTGCTGGATCGTGCCGCTCTGGAGCACCACGATGCGGTCGGCCATGGTCATGGCCTCGATCTGGTCGTGGGTGACGAAGACCATGGTGGTCTTCAGCTCCTGCGACAGCGCCTTGATCTCGGCGCGCACCTGCCCGCGCAGCTTGGCATCGAGATTGGAGAGCGGCTCGTCGAACAGGAACGCCTTGGGATTGCGCACGATGGCGCGGCCCATGGCGACGCGCTGGCGCTGGCCTCCGGAGAGCTCCTTCGGCTTTCGGTCCAGATAAGGCTCGATGTGCAGCAGAGCGGCGGCGCGCTTCACGCGGGCGTCGATCTCCGCCTTCGGCGTGCCCCGCAATTCCAGCGCAAACGACATGTTGTCGTAGACCCGCATGTGCGGATAGAGCGCGTAGTCCTGGAACACCATGGCGATGTCGCGCTGCGCGGCCTGCACGCCGTTGACGCGCTTGTCGCCGATGTAGAGATCGCCCGACGAGATCGGCTCCAGCCCTGCGATGATCCGCAGCAAGGTCGACTTGCCGCAGCCGGACGGGCCGACGAACACGACGAATTCGTGGTCCGCGATCTCCAGATTGAGATCGGGGATCACGGTGAAATTGCCGTAGCGTTTGGTGAGGTTGCGGATCGAGATCGAGGCCATGATCGCTCAGTCCAGCGCCAAGACGGGCTTGATTAGCTCGCCCTTGGCGAAGCGGGCGAAATTTTCGGGCAGGGCCTGCAGGCCGAACTCGCCGTCGACGAGAACGCGGTATTCGTCCTTGTACTTGCGCAGCAGTTCGACATTCGGCTCGAAATCCGAGACCGGAAAATAGAAGGTCCGGATCATGTAGAAATCCTTGCGGCGGAACACCTTGCCTTCCTCGATGGTCCAGGGCGCGGCGTTCTCGCCGACCAGCACCAGCGCGCCGCGCGGCAGCACCAGCTCGATGCCGAGGTTGCGCGCCGCATGCGCGCCCGAGCATTCCATGATGAGGGCGAAGCGCTTCGAGGTATCGCCAACGGGGTGCGCCTTGGCGCCGAAGGATTGCGCGATTCTGAGGCGTGCCGCATTGGGATCGGCGACATAGATGTCGCCGTAGCCGAGCGCGCGGAGCGCCAGCACGACGCCGAGACCGACGGGTCCTGCGCCCATGACAAGAACGGGGCCGGCCTCGTTCGCCGGCACCACGCGGCTGACGAAGCGCACGGCGTGTCCCGACGTGCCGATGGTGTCGAGCAGCAGTGGCGCAAGACTGTCCTCGATATCGTCAGGCACCGGCAGCAGGCAGTTTTCCGGCACCGGCACGTATTCGGCGTAGCCGCCCGGCCTGTTCCAGCCGATCAGGCTGGAGACTTCCAGGCACATCTGGGTGTCACCGCGCTTGCACGCCGCGCAGTGGTCGCAGTGCAAGGGAATGTAGACGGCACAGCGGCGACCGTGCAGACGATGGCCTGGCTGCTCGACGACGCCAAAGATCTCGTGACCTGCAGTGAACTCGGCACCCTTGTGCCAGAGCTTGAAGTCCGAGCCGCACAGCGCCGTGCGCGAGACGCGAACCAGCACCTCGCCGGCGCCGACATCGGGCATCGCGACGCGCTCGATGGTGATGCGGTCGTTGCCGTGGAACACCGCGGCCTGCATGATCGAATTCGAACGGGGAGATACGTTCATCGGATACCTTAGCCTTTCACCGCGCCGAGCGTCAGTCCGGAGACCAGCCAGCGCTGAACCAGGGCCGCCAGCACCAGCGGCGGCAATGCGATCAACGTCGCCGCGGCCATGAGAGCGCCCCATTGCGTCGAGCCTTCGCCGATGAAGTTGAAGGCCGCCGCGATCAGCGTCTTGGTGTCGCCATTGGAGAGCACCAGCGCAAACAGGAAGTAGTTCCACGAGAAGACGAAGGCGAGGATCGCCGAAACCGCGACGCCGGACGCCACCAGCGGCAGCGCGATGCGCCAGAGGATGCGCGTGACGCTGCATCCATCGACCTGCGCCGCCTCGAACACGCTGCGCGGGATGGCGTCGAAGGACGGCAGCAGCACCCAGATCACGATCGGCAGCGTAATCACCGCATGGCTGAGGATCAGCGCGGTGTAGGAGCCGATCATGCCGATTTGCCGGAACATGACGTACCACGGCAGCAGGAACAGCGTGCCGGGCGCCATCCGCGCCGCCAGCGTCAGGATCGCCGGCCACGAAATGCGCGTCCAGGAGACTGCGAAGGCGGCGGGAATGCCGAACAGCAGCCCGAGCGCGGTCGAGCCGACGGTGACGATGAGGCTGTTGAGCGCGTAGCTCAGGAACGGCGTGGTCCTGGTCAGCTCGACATAATTGTCGAGCGTCGGCGTGAAGACCAGCGTCGGCGGGTAGGCCGTGACCTCGAACGACGGCTTGAACGAGGACAGCACCATCCAGACCGTCGGCGCCATGATGAGCACGCCGGCGAGCACGAGCTGCAACGTATTGAGCCAGCGGATCCAGCGGTCGGTGTTGGCGGCATCTGTCATGACATCACCACGCCACTGCGCCGCGCAGGCGGTTGAAGGCGAGCACGGCGCCGAACACGATCGCCGTCAACGTCAGCATCAGGGCGCTGGCATAGCCGATGTTGAAGAATTCGAAGCCCACCCGGAAGCCGTAGATATTGAGCGTGTTCGAGGCGTTGCCCGGTCCGCCCTGGGTGGTGATGTAGATGATGTCGAAGAAGCGCAGCAGGTCGACGCTGCGCAGGATCGCAGCAGTGACGATGGTCGGCAGCAGCAGCGGCAGCGTGATGCGCTGAAACGTCTTGAACGGAGATGCGCCGTCGATCTGCGCGGCCTCGTAGACGCTCGGCGGCAGCGATTGCAATCCGCCCAGCACGATCAGGGCGACGTAGGGCGTCCACTGCCAGCTGTCGATCAGCGCGACGGTTGGAATGACCCAGGTGGGCGAGGCCAGCCAGTCGGACGGCGGCAGCCCGAACGATTGCAGGATATAGTTGGCGGCACCGAGCGACGGATCGAGGATCACCAGCCACATCATGCCGGCCACAACAGGCGGCATCATGAAGGGCGAAATGAACAGCGACCGCACGATGCCCGGCAGCCGCTTGGCGTGGAACAGCACCAGTGCGAGCCAGACGCCGAAGACGAGCTGTAGCACCAGCGACAGCACGAACAGCGCGATCGTGATCCACAAGCCATGCCAGAACTCGTAGTCGGAGATCAGCTTCGAATAATTGGCGAGGCCGGCGAAGGACTGCTTGCCGGTTGACGAGAATGTCTGAAAGCCGAGCCAGATCGTATAGACCACCGGAAACGCGATCATTGCGACCGTGAAGATCACGGCCGGCGCCGAGAGCGCCGCCATTTCCAGCTTCTGCCGGTCCTGCGTGAGTGGCGCAGCCGTATCAGACATGCGTTCGTGTCCTCGATCGAGTTGGATGCCGGCCGGCGCGAAGCCAGCCGGCGTCGGGCGGTCAGTTCAGCGCGATCAGCGCGTCCAGCGCCTTGTCGGCATCGGCGCAAGCCTGATCGACGGTCTTTTGCTTCAGGATCAGATCCTGCACCGCCTGCCCGATGAACTCGCGCGATTGCGGATTGGCGACGATGGGGTAGCCGACTTCCGACGAGCCCTTGGTGGCGAGCACGTCGAGCGCAGCCTGCCATTCCTTGCGAACCGGCTCCTCGTCGATCCACTTGCGATATTCGGGATCGTTCGCGACCGACGGACGCGGCGGGGCAATGCCCTGAAGCGCCATCTTCTTCTGCACTTCGGGGCTGGTCGCCCACTGCACGAAGTACCAGGCCGCCTCCGGCTGCTTGCTGTGCGAGGACACCGCCATGCCCCAGCCGATCGTGGTCGGCACCTGGCCGGCCTCGCCGGCCGGGAACGGCAACAGACCGGTGTCCTTCAGGCGCGCGCCGCCTTCCATCACCGTGCGCAATTCATTCGAGGATTCGAACGCCATTGCGGCGCGACCGCCGCGATAGAGCGCCGAAATCTGCTGGAAGCTGTAATTGACGACGCCGGGCGGCCCGAAATCGCGCAGCAGCCGGCTGTAGGTGTCGAGCGCTTCCTTGCCCTTGGCCGAGCACAGGTTCGACTTGCCGTTGGCCATATAAGTGCCGCCGACATTGTGAAGCATGTTGCTGAAGGTGTAGGCGACCGCGGGCTTGAGGCCGCGCGAGACGAAGGGCGTCACCGTGCTGTCGCAGCTCTTGATCTTCTCGGCGGCGGCCTCGACGTCCTTGATCGTCTTCGGCGCCTCGAGGCCGCATTTCTTGAAGATGTCGGTGCGGTAATAGAAGATCGGACCTTCGAGGTTCATCGGCATGCTGGTGAGCTTGCCGTTGAAGGTCGCGGCCTTCAGCAAGGCCTGGCTCAGCCCCGCCGGATCGTAGTCCTTGGCGACCTCGTTCTTGGCCATCGCGGTGAGATCGCCGTACCAGCCGGCGGCGGCGAACTGCTCGCCTTCGCGCGAGGGCAGCGTCATGAACACGTCCACCTCGTCGCTGTTCGCATTCATGACCGTGACCAGACGCTGGCGCATCTGCTGTTCCTGATAGCCGTCGACCTTCAGGGTCATGCCGGTCAGCTTCTCGAAATCGGCCTTGTAGGTCAGCAGCGCCTGCGCCACCGGGTTGTTGTTGGCGAGAAAGGTGACGGTCTTGCCCTTGAACTTCGTCCAGTCGAAATCGGCGGCGTTCGCCTGCGCGCTGACGGCGGCTATCGCGAGAACGGGCAACGCGACGCGCGTCGCGAGCATCCTGGCCTTCATTGAACTCTCCTCCCGGCTGGCCGCCTTAAGCTGGCGGACCATTTTGAACACGACTGAGCACGATTTGAAAACGGTTACAAAATAGACCTCACATCGGCCGTGTCAAGCGATGGACAAGCCGCACAATCTGCGGCAGATTTGCGACATTTCCGCTACCACCCGGCTTGCGCCGCAGGATGTAACGTTACATTCATGAGACTGACTAACGCCAAGTCTGTGAAACAGGGCATCCGCGCCGTGGCGGCGCGCGCCGGCGTCTCGACGGCATCGGTCTCGCGCGCCCTCAACAATCCCGATGCGGTGAGCCCCTCGTTGCGTGCGCGCATCGAACAGGCCATCGAGGCGCTCGGCTACATCCCGCACGCGCCCGCGCGCATTCTGTCGTCACGTCGCTCGCGCACCCTTGGCGCGATCGTACCGACGATCGACAACACGATGTTCGCGCGCGGCATCGCCTCGCTGCAGCAATATCTGTCTTCGGTCGGATACATGCTGTTTCTCACCACCAGCGGATACGATCTCGACGTCGAATTGCAGCAGGCGCGCAATCTGATCAGCCGCGGTGTCGACGGCCTCGTGCTGCGCGGCGATTGCCATCACGAGGGATTGCGCAAGCTGCTCGCGGACAATGCGGTGCCGTTCATCAATGTCGGCATCTACCAGCCCGACAGGCCCTACCCTTGCGTCGGCACCGACAACGAGGCCGCCGCCCATCGCGCCGCCGCGCATGTCATCGAGCTCGGCCACCGCCGCATCGGGATCGTCTCGGCGCTCCAGCGCAACAACGACCGCGCCAGCGCCCGCGTCGCCGGCTTTCGCCGCGCGCTCACCGAGAACGGCCTCGAGCTTCCCCCACAATGGCACGTCGAGGTGCCCTATACGCTGGACGATGCCCGCGAGGCCGCTCGCTATCTCCTGAACCTCAAGGACCGCCCGACGGCTGTGGTGTGCGGCAATGACGTCATCGCCTATGGCGTGCTGCTGGAGGCAGAGCGCGACGGTTTCTCCGTGCCGCGCGATCTGTCGGTGGTCGGCTTCGACGACCTCGACTGGAGCCGCCATCTGCGGCCGAGCCTGACCACGATCCACGTTCCGACCGGAGAAACCTGGCAGCGCGCCGGTGAATATCTGGTGCGGAGCCTCGCCGGCGAGCAGACCATCATGCATCGCGAGATCGACTTCTCGCTGGTGGTCCGCGAATCCACGGCTCCGCCTCCGAAATCCCTGAAGTGAGACCCTGCCCATGAGTTCGCCGATGAGTTCGAATTTTTCTCTCGCGCCCGGCTTTCATGCCGTCGTGATCGGCGGCGCCGGCGACATTGGCGCTGCGATCAGCAATCAGTTTTGCGATCTCGGCGCGACGGTGTCAGCCACGGGCGCCAACGAGGCGGATCTCGCGCGCACTCTCCTGAAGCCACGCGCCGGGCTCGCGCTCGCAACGCTCGATGTCACCGATGACGATGCTGTCACGTCCTTCGCCCGGCAGCACGAGCGCGTCGACGCGCTGGTCAACTGCGCCGGAATTCTCGCGCGCGACAAGGAATTCGAGATCGAAACCTTCATGAAGGTGATCGACGTCAACCTCACCGGCACGTTCCGCACCTGCATGGCGTTCCGCCCGCTGCTCGCGGCGCAAAAGGGCTCGATCGTCAACATCGCCTCGATGAATGCCACACTGGCGCTGCCGCGGATTCCCGCCTATTGCGCCAGCAAGGGCGGTGTCGTGATGCTGACCAAGGCACTGGCCTTGAAGTGGGCCGAGGACGGCATCCGCGTCAACGCGGTCGCGCCCGGCTATGTCGAAACCGCGATCAACGCCGCCGGCCGCACCGATCTGGCCCATTATCAGCGCATCGCCGACCGCACCGCGTTCAAGCGCTGGGGACAGCCGGAGGACATTGCCGGCGCGGTTGCCTTCCTCTGCATGCCGGCTTCGCAATATGCGACCGGCACCGTCGTTGCCGTGGATGGCGGATTTCTGGCGGGGTAGCGCGCGGGCCTACACGCCCAGGGCCTTGCGGTTGAATGTCCGCAGGAAGCGCAGCGACAACGTCCGCACATTCGCGACGTTCAGCAGCCACGCCGCGGCGACATAAGCCAAGCCGCCGGCGAAGCTGACGACGATCAACGCCACGAAGCCGGTGCCGTTGACCTGCGACCGCGCGAGCAGGATTGCAGCGGCCATCGCCGCCGCGGATACGGCGACGCCAGCAAGCCGATTGACCTCGAACGGCACGGGATGGGCGCGGTGCATCAGGACGACGGCGACGACGAAGCCGATCGCCTCGGTCGCGAGCGTCGCCAGCGCCGCGCCGTAGAGGTCGTAACCCGCGACCAGCGCGAACATCAGGACGACGCTGACGACCAGCGTGAGGAACGACTGCGCCGCGAGCATGAAAGGCCGCTCGGCAAGCTGGAAACTGATCTGCACGTAGAACTGGTTGGCGATGCCGAAGAAGCGGGCGAGCACCAGCGTCGGCAGCAATGCCGACACGCCGGCGCGGAAGTCGACACCCACGAGCGTGCCCGCGACCTGATCCGCCGCGAGTGCGAGCCAGACGGCGACGGGCGCGACGACGACGAGCAGCAGTTCGAGACTCTCGGTCAGCCGCTCCCGCGTCGTCTCGTTGTTCTTCTCCGACAATGAGCGGAACACCAGCGGCACGGTCGCCGCGGCAACGCTGGAGGCGATCATGACCATGAACTGGCGCGGCAGATCGGCGGCGACGCCGAAAATGCCGGCGGCGTCCTTGCCGAGCAGATAAGCGACGATGAGCCGGTCGCACGCCGAATAGACCGCAACGGAGAGTCCGGCCAGCGTCAGCGGCAGGCCGTAGCGCGCCAGTTGCATGAACTGGCTGCGCTGGAAGCGCGCGATCTTCGTGCGGTCGCCGACAAGATTGAGAATGATGCCGGTGAGCGAGCCCAGGCCGAACGCGGCCAGCAGCCCCAGCCCACCCCAGCCGAGCCAGATGCCGAGCAGGCCGAAGCCGACGCTCGACACGCTGCGCACGATCGAGATCGCCGCAAACCGGTAGGGGCGCAATTTGGCGCGCTCGAATTCCTGGCCGACGTCGACCGCATTGGCCATGATCGCGACGAACATGCTGGCGAGCAGCAGCTCGACACTGAGGTCGCTGCGGAACAGGAAGACCAGTGGCGTGGTGGCGCAGAGCACCGCGACCGTCAGCCCGAAGGCGACCATCGCCGTGCCGCGAAAATCCACCTCCGCCGACATCGCCTGATAGCGGGATACCGACAGCTTGATCCAGGCGAAGAAGATCGCGCCCAGGATTCCAGCAAGGCTGATGCCGACGACATAGACGCCGTACTCAGCCGGCGTCAGCAGCCGCGTGTAGGCCGTGACCGCGAAGAATCCCACCGCCGCGGGCAGGATGTAGGCGACGAGATAGATCGAGAAATGGCGGTTCAGCATACGGGACCGTTGCGATGGTGACGGCCGTTAATCAATGGGCCTTGGCGGGGCGAACTGCGCCGCAGCATCTCTCAAGAGTGTCACATAAGTCTGGAGATCGGGCGGCGAATGAGGGTCTGACGCCGCTTTCGCCCGTTAGCGTTAAATTTGCCCTTTCGTTGAAGCGGTTTCCGCGATCACGAACGAAACCGTGGTCCAGACTGGAACAGCGATACGGCGTCATGCGCGCTGGCCCGCAGACGCCCGGCAAAGGTTAACCCAACAACGGGAAACCCCGGCGTCGCGAGGCGCGGCTTGGTACGATGGCGCGTTGGTTCCAAAAGGAACGTTCCGACGTGACCAGGCTCGACAGACGCGAATTTCTCCTCGGCGGCGCCGCAACGCTCGCGGCCGGCGCAACGGCGTCCGCGGCGCCGGCATCGAAACTCGCGCAGCGCCGTCCGGGCTTTGGCGCAGCGGCGACGCTGTGGGACCTGCAAGCCGATCCCAGGCTCGGCGAAGCCATCAGCACCTATTGCACGCAAGTGGTGCCCGTGCTCGAGCTGAAATGGCCGATGCTGCGGCCGAACGCGCACACGTTCAATTTCGAGCGCGCCGATGCGATCCTGGATTTTGCCCGGGAGAACGATCTGACGATGCGCGGCCACACGCTCGCCTGGTATCACGACATTCCGGACTGGACCAAGCAGATCAAGGACACCAGGGGCGTCGAGCGCGCCTACGTCGATCACATCGGCACCGTCGTGTCCTACTACAAGGACAAGCTGACCTCCTGGGACGTCGTCAACGAACCGATCCCCGACAACCCGAAGAAGGTCACCGACCGGCGCGATACGTTCTGGACGCAGCATCTCGGTAACGGCTGGATTCCGCTGGCCTTCCGCACGGCGGCTGCGGCCGATCCCTTCGTCAAGCTCGCGATCAACGAATACGACATCGAGTCGGCGAAGGACACGTTCATTGCCAAGCGTGCGGCCTATCGCAATCTGATCATGGACCTGCTCGATCAGGGCGTGCCGCTGCATGCCGTGGGACTGCAATCGCACCTGCACGCCGAGCTCGAAATCGACACGCATGGCCTCGCCGAATTCGTCACCGAGCTGCGCTCGTGGGGGCTTGAGGTATATGTCACCGAGCTCGACGTCGACGATCAGAAGCTGACGGGCAATCCGGCGGAGCGCGACGCCATCGTCGCCAAGCGCGTTGGTGATCTGCTGACGGCGGTCTCGACCAGCGGGCCGGTGCGCTCGATCCTGACCTGGGGCCTTTCGGATCGCTACAGCTGGATCAACGGCACCTTCACCCGCGCGGACAGGCAGCCGAACCGCCCATTGCCACTCGACGGCGAGTTCAAGCCGAAGCCGTTCATGGACGTGATCAGCAAGTTTACCAAAGACGCGTGACGGCGCCGGATATCAGCGCGTCTTCGGCATCTCGAGCTGGACCTCGTCCCCGATGTCTTCGGGCGCGAGGCTCGGGCTGCGGCGATCGCGCGAGCTGAGGCGGAACACGTCGCGGATGTCCTCGACCGAGGTCGATGAATAGGACTGGATGCAGAGCGCCACCTGCTCGGGCGAAGCGGCGCGCATCATCGCCTCGATGGCCGGACGGTCGAGCGGCGTGTCGTCCCAGTGCGAGACCGCGATGCTGTCTTCCGTCACCCGATGCCCCGCCAGATGCTTCGGGGAATTGGCGACGAAGTGGCCATACATCAGGTATTCCGAGAACTTCTTCTTCCGGCACAGCGCCAGAACCCAGTTCAGTCCCGTCGCCGACTTGATGGCGTCGGTCATCGCGCGCGCGGTGTCCTTGTCCCAGACCAGCGCGTTGCCGACATAGTCGTCTGCCGGGAACGACCGGTCCTTGATGCCGAGAAGCTGATCGACGGTGCGCAGCCACAGCCCATGCAGCGGGTGGTCAGCGCCGATGTCCTTCGGGGTGACGAACAGCGGCGTCTTCTCGGCGCCGGCATATTGACCGACGTCGAATTCGCGGAAGAACAGATTGTCCGAATCCAGGATGCAGACCCGCTGCTCCGGCGCGTCGAGGACGCCGGCGATCTTGAGGATCTGCTGGATGTGCCAGCCGTGCACCGGCGACGACAGCAGCGACACCCACACGCGCCGCTTGCTGATGAACTGGAGGGCCGGCGGCAGCGCCCAGAGCCATTTCGGCAAATAGCGCGAGGCCGGAACGATGACGCGCTTGTCGGACGCGAACCGCGCGAACAGCGGCACGTCCTCATCGTTAACGAGAACATAATGCCGCGTGTAGCCGGTCAACCACGTGTCGATGCTCTCGCTGAGCAGCGAAAACCGCTCGATATCCTTGGCGTAGCTGGCGGTCAGCAGGGCAACGGAATGCATGGAACGTGCTCAAATGGCGATCAGACCGCACTCATAGCCACACTGCGAGATGCTGCAAACTCACAAACGGAATCAAGGTAAAACGAAACGAATCATTAGCCATCCGACGGCAGGCCCTGCTCGATGCCGCGAAAGCGCAGCGGCGCCAGGGCGGAGGCGCGCTGCCACCAGTCGGCGACGCGGTCGTCGAGCGCGGTCGTCCCGCGGCCGTGGCCGGGGAAGATCCGGATCTGCTGCACCGCCTTGGCCTCGAAGCCTTTGCCTTTGCGCGTGATCTTGAGGGCGGCGCCTTCGCGGTCGCGCTGAGTCAACGGCACCAGCAGGCGACCGCGCGGACGGAGCGACTGAAGCCAGAGCGGGTGCGGATGCGAGAAGCCGGCATGGACGATGATCACGTCGGCGGGTTCGCCGATGTCCTCACATCCATCGCCATCCACGACCTCGACATTGCGATAGGGCCGAAGGTAGGTCGCGGCACGCGCCGCAAGCCGGCCGTCGCATTCGATTGCATGCACCCTGCCCTTGGGGCCAACGATCTTCGACAACACCGCCGAAAAATAGCCGAGCCCGCAGCCGATCTGGACCACGCGATCCTTCTCCCCGACGTCGAGCAGGTCGATGAAATGCGCCCACAGGCTCGGCAGACCGGTATCGAGCCTGCGGCGCGCGTCGATCGCGACGAGGACATTGTCATAGAGATGAACCGGATCGGCGTCGGGTGTCAGCCGATAACTGCGCGCCGCCTCACCCTTGATGCGCCAGCGCCCCCTCGGCAGAAAGTCTTCGCGCGGGACGGCGGCGAGCGCTTCGAGCAGGCGCGGCGAGGAGATCCGCTCGCGCTTGGCTATCATCTCGACGTAACGCGCGCGCGCGGCGGCCAGATCGCTCATCACACGGGATCGGCCTGTTCACGGGTACGCACGTCCCCTCCGAGCTCGCTGACGAGCTGCATCGCCCGCTTCAGGTCCGGGGTATAAAAACCCTCGCTGAACTTGCCGACGATCGGCACCAGCAGAAGACTCGCATGCTCGCGCTTGCCGGTGTCGTGCGAGAGGCGCGCGAGGCTGACGGCGGTGCGAAGCTCCCATGACAGCGCGCCCTGCTTGCGCGCGGTCTCCAGCGACAGGGCGAACAGGTCCTCGGCCTCCTGCAGCGATGCTGGATCACCGTCCGACATCGTGATCTCGCCTTGCAGGCGATAGACCTCGGCGAGATAGGAGTGATCGCCGGTCCGCCTTGCGGTCGCGAGCGCACCGTCCAGCGCGCGCAAGGCGGCATCGCGCATCCCGACCTTGGCGTAGGCTTCCGCAAGCAGGCAGCGGAACCAGCAGCCTGCGAGCCAGGAATCCATCGCCTCGTATTCATCGAGGCCGAAGCGCATCTGGCTGAGACCTTCGTCGGCCTCACCGAGCTGCGACAGCGCCCAGCCGCGCAGGATCGTCGCCTGCTGCTTCCAGTGCAGGAAATTGTGCTCGGTGGCGATGATCATGGCGCGGTTGGCGTGGTCGCGCGTGCCCTCGACGTCGCGCAAATGCTGGCAGAGATAGGCGCCGAACACGAGCGCGAAGGCGAGCGTGAAGGGATGGCGGATCTTCTCGGCATTCGCGATCGCCTGCTCGCTGTGCTGGCGCGCCGCGTCGGGCCGGCCGAGGAACCAGAGGAGATAGCCGAGATAGGACAACGAGACGACGCCGGGATCGGTGCCGTGCCGCTCCATCAGATCGGAGTGCAGATCGGGGCTGTAGAGGTTGATGCAGCGATGCAGATGGTGCTGGGAGGCCGCAAAACGGCCACGATAGAGCATGGTCATCGCGATCGAGCGGTGCGCCTCGATCAGATAGCCGGTCTGCTGCGCCGGCTGCGTCCGCTCCTTCAGCCGTTCGCGCTTGGCGAACTTCAACAGCTCGACGCTGAGATCGTGCGCGCGGGTGAGATCGGCGCGGATGAAATGGCAGACCCAAAGCCCGCGCGTCGCGGCAAAGGTCTTCTCGTCGTCGTCGAGCTGCTGGCCGAGCTCGAGCGCGCGGATATAATTCTCCTCGACCTCCTGCACGGCATAGCCCTTGGCGGCAATCAACGCGTTGCCGAGCGCGATGCGCAGCTCGAGCTCCATCTCGTCGGCGCCCTGCATGCGTGCATTGGCCTGCACGACGCTCAAGCCCCGGCGCAGATGGCCGATCGCCTCGAGATTGGCGCCGCTCTTGGCCGCCTGCTTGCCGGCCTTGAGCCAGAAGCTCGCGGCGCCCTCGCTCTGCCCGGACTCGGTGAGATGACGGGCAAGCAGCTCCGGCTCGCGCTCGGTCTTCTCCGGATACATCTCGGCGAGCACCTGGGCGATCCGGGAATGCAGCTTGCGCCGCTCGCTGTGCAAGAGGCTCGCATGCGCGGCGTTCTGGATCATCACGTGCTTGAAGGAATAGAGCGCGTCCGGCGGATGGCCGCGGCGCGTGATCAGCCCCGCCTCCTCCAGATGATTGAGCGCGGCCTCGATCTGCTCCGCCGGCGTGTTGGCGACCGCATGCAGCGTCTCATAGGAGAACTCGCGGCCGATGGTGGCGCCGATCTGCGCGATTCGCTTGAACGGCCCCATCCGGTCCAGCCGCGCCATCAGCGAGTCGGTCAGGGTTGCCGGGATCGCGAGCTGCCGCCACGGGCCCGACAGCACGTAGCGCCCGTGCCGCTCGGTCAGGAGGTTGGATTCCAGAACGGTCTTGGTGAGCTCTTCCAGGAACAGCGGAACGCCATCGGTCTTGACGATGATCTCCTCGACGACCTCCTTGGGAAGCTCGCGGCCCGCAACGCGCTCGACCAGCGTTGCGCGCAGCTGCCGGCTCAGGCGGTTCAGCACCAGCGTCGTGATGTGCGAATGCGCCTCCCAGCTCGGCTGGAATTCGGAGCGCGCAGTGATGATGACCAGGATCGGCCGGTTCTGCGCCCGGTCGACCAGGAGGTCGATCACCTCGCGGGAGGTCGGATCAATCCAGTGCAAGTCCTCGAATGCGATCACCAACGGCATTTCGCGCGCAAGGCCGAGGAAGTGATTGACCAACGCCGCGACGGTCGCATCCTTCTGCTGCTGCGGCGACAGGTCGAGCGGCGGATAGCGATCTCCGGTCGGTATCGACAGCAGCGCCGCAAACAGCGGCGTGACCTGCTCGACGTCACCATGGGCGGTGGCGATCGCGTGCTCCAGGCTCGCCAGCGACAGCGCCGACGGATCCTCGCGGTCGAGGCCGAGCGAGAATTTGAGCTGCTCCGAAAATGGATAGAACGCCGTGGAGGTGTAATAGGGCGAGCACTGGAACGAGACCTGTCCGTGACGGTCGCCCGAGATCCGCTCGAAAATCTCCTGGATGATGCGCGACTTGCCAATGCCGGGCTCGCCGAACTTGACCACGACCTGGCCGTCGCCCTCCTTGGCCTGCTGCCAGCGCCCCATCAGCAGCGCGATCTCCTCCTCGCGGTTGACAAGCGGCGTCAGCCGCGTGCCCATCGCGGCGGCGAAGCGGGTCTCCACCCGCGAGGCGCGCACCACGTGCCAGGCTTGCGTCTTTTCCGAGATGCCCTTCAGCGCATGGACGCCGAGATTGCGGTAGTCGAACTTTCCCTTCAGCAGCGACTGGGTCGACGCCGAAATCACCACGCCGTTGGATGGCGCCAGGCCCTGCAAGCGCGCGGCGAGATTGACGGTCTCGCCGACCGCGGAATCGCGCTCCTCGGTGCCCTGGCCGACGAGGTCGCCGACCACGACGAGACCGGTCGCGATCCCGATGCGGACGGCGGGAGCGTGGCTCAGCGCACCGCGCGGCTCGATCGCGCGCGCGGTCGACAGCACCCGCACGATCTCGAGCCCGGCCCGCACCGCGCGCTCGGCATCGTCCTCATGCGCGGTCGGATAGCCGAAATAGACCAGAATGCCATCGCCGACGTAGCGCGCGGCAAAACCCTCGTAATGCTTCACCACGCGGACGCAGGTTTCGCGGAAGCTCGCGATCATGTCGCGCACGTCTTCCGGATCGAACTGCACCGAGAGCGAGGTGGAATCCACCATGTCGCAGAACATGGTGGTGAGCTGACGCCGCTCGGCACCGACCTCCGTTCGGGCCTGCGGACGGGCCGCCGCCTCGGGCTTCTCCGCGGTCTCGGCCTGGAATAGCGCCGACATCGCGCGCTGAAGCCGCTTGCGATCGCCGAGCGGCAATCCGAGCCCGATCAGGTCGGATTCGGTCAGGTCCCCCATGACATCGAGGTCGACGCGGTGCTGCGCGAAGAGATCGGTGTAATGACCAAGACCGACGCCTTCGAGCCAGCGCTTCAGCCCGTCTTCCGTCCCCGTGTCCGGCTCATTCTCCAGCATGGTGATTCTGCCCGACCATTACTCCGTCGAAGGGCTTTAGGCCCCTCAACCACAGATTTTGGGGCCCGAACTTCACCTCAGACTGGACGCGTTCCCTAAGTCTTGGGAAGAATAGCTCAATCGGATCAAAAGGGAATGGCATTGTCGCACACTGCATCCGGAGCGGGAGAGGGATCGGACAACGCAGGCGCCGAAACCAGGACCTTTGCCGACATCGGCGGCCTTCTCGACTTCTATGCGCGGAAGACGCCGGCTGCGCCGGCTCTCCTCGCCCCTGGCCGGCCGGCCCTCACCTACGGCAAGCTCGGTGACTTGATCCAGCAACTGGTCCGGACCCTGCGGGGACTCGGCATTGCCCCTGCCGACCGGATTGCTGTTGCGCTGCCGCGCGGCGCCGACAGCGCGCTCGCGCTGATCGCGGTCGCCTCCACCGGCGCATGCGTGCCCGTCAATCCCGATCTGACGGCCGATGAGCTGCAACGCTATTTCAGCGAATTGCAGCTGACCGCGCTCGTTACCCGGGCCGACATGAACTCACCAAGTCGTGACGTCGCCAAGGCGCTCGATATCGCGGTGATCGATTTCGTGCCGGGGCCGGACGACAATCTCGGCGGCTGCGCGTTCGTCGGCCCGGTTGTCGGCCCTGCGAGCGCCAGCGGCGCCTCGCGCGGCGACGACGATGCGTTCATCCTGTTGACGTCAGGCACGGCGGCGCGGCCGAAAATGGTGCCGCTGACACAGCGCAACGTATGCCTGTCCGCATACAATGCCGGCCGCGTGCTGTCGCTCCGGCCCCACGATCGGCTGCTCAACGCCCTGCCGCTGTTTCACGCCCACGGCCTGATCTCCGGCCTGCTGACGGCGCTCGCCGCGGGCTCCAGCGTGATCTGCACCAACGGTTTCGACGCATCGTCCTTCTTCGGCTCGCTGCGGGAGCTGCAACCGACCTGGTACACGGCGGTGCCGACCATCCATCGCGCGCTGCTGACGGCGGCGGAAACCGACCCGGACCGCGCCCGCTCTTCGTCGCTGCGGGTGATTCGCTCGGCCTCGTCGTCGCTCGCACCCGCGATTTTGAACGGGCTGGAGGCGATGTTCGGCGTTCCCGTGCTCGAGACCTACGGCATGACGGAAGCGGCCTCGCAGATCGCGGCCAATCCGTTCGAGCTGCGCAAGGTCGGATCGGTCGGCCGCGCCGCGGGCCCCGAGATCGCGATCATGGACGAGGCGGGCCGCATGCTTGCGAGTGGCGAGCATGGCGAGATCATGCTGCGCGGGCCGAACATGAGTCGCGGCTATTATAATGACGAGGCGGCGACACGAGCCGCATTCCGCAACGGCTGGTTCAGGACCGGCGACCTCGGCTATCTCGACGCCGACGGCTATCTCTTCATCGTCGGCCGCATCAAAGACGTCATCAACCGCGGCGGGCAGAAGATCTCACCGCTGGAGGTCGAGGAGATCCTGCTGAGCCATCCGGCGGTGCTGGAGGCCGGCGTGTTCGCCGTCCCGCACCAGAAGCTTGGCGAAAACGTCGCCGCCGTCGTGGTGCTGCGCCCGAATTCCGAAGCAACATCGGACCAGCTGCGGCAGTTCGCCCGCAAACGTCTTGCGGCCTACAAGGTGCCGAGCCTGATCCGCAGCGTGGCCGCACTGCCGAAGGGCGCGAGCGGCAAGGTCAAGCGCAACGCGCTGGCCGATCTGATCACAGCCGTGGAGCATGGCGACGAAGCGCAATTGCCGCGCAACGCGCTGGAGACCCAGCTCGCGGGGATCTGGGCCGGCCTGCTGGAGCTGCCGCAGGTGGGCATCGACCAGGACGTCTTTGCGCTCGGCGCGGACTCGCTTGCGGCGACGCAGATGCGCTCGCGCCTGCGCGAACGCTTCAACGTCGACTTCTCGTTCGAGGACATCTTCGATTGCGCCACGGTCTCAGCTCTTGCGGCCTGGGTCGAGACCGCCACGACCCATCGCGAGACGATGCTGCCCGCATGGCGCCCGGCGGTAGCGGCAGAGGCGCCGCTGTCGTTCCAGCAGCAGCGGATGTATGTGCTCTCGCGGCTCGATCCGACCCGCTACAATTATAATGTCGTCGAAGTCGCTTTGCTCAAGGGCCTGGTCGACGTCGCCGCGCTTTCTGCGAGCCTCGCCGCGATCTGCGCGCGCCACGAGGCGCTGCGCTCGGTCTTCGTCGAACGGCAGGGCGAGCCGGCGCAGCGCGTGCTGCAATCGCCGCCGCGGTTCGAGCGGATCAAGCTCAAGCCTTGTCCTGCGGACAAGCGGGCCACGATTGTCAGGCGCGAGGCGCTCAAGCTCGCGCAATATCCGTTCGATCTGGCGCATGAGCCGCCGCTGAAGGTCACGCTGCTGTCGTTCGACAAATCCAGCCACGCGCTGGTGGTCAACGTCCATCACCTCGTCACCGACGGCTGGTCGCAACGGCTGTTCTGGGAGGAGCTTGCCATCCATTATGCCGCCGCGCGCAAGACGAGCGCGGCGACGCAGCCCTCGCCCGCCTTCCAGTACCGCGACTTCGCGCTGTGGCAGCAGTCCTGGGCGCAGACGCCGGCGGCAAAGGAACAGCTCGATTATTGGCGGACGCAGCTCGACGGCCTCACCACGCTGCCGCTGCGGACCGACCGGCCAAGGCCGGAGATCTGGAGCGGCCACGGCGCCCGTCACTATCTCGAATTCTCCAAGACGCTGTCGGCCGATTTGCGCGCGCTGAGCCAGGATCAGGGCGTCACGCCTTTCATGACGCTGCTCGCAGCGTTCCAGTGCCTGCTGTTCCGGCACACCGGACACGAGGATGTCGCGACCGGATCGCTGATCGCCAACCGCAACCAGATCGAGAGCGAGCGGCTGATCGGGCTCTTCGCCAACACCCTGATCCTGCGCAACGATTTTGGCGGCGATCCGAGCTTTGGCGAATTCTTGCGGCGGGTGCGGCAGGTCACGCTGGACGCCTACCGCAATCAGGACCTCCCGATCGAGGAGGTGCTGCGTGCGCTCCAGGTCGCGCGAAGGACGGACGGCAATCCGCTGTTCCGTATCATGTTCATTCTCCAGAACGCCTCGATCGAGGCGGCACGTTTCCCCGGTCTGTCGACGCGGCGGCTGGAGGTCGACCCGAAGGTCGCGCGCTTCGACATCACGCTCGAACTGGTCGAGGCCGACGGCCGCTTCACCGGCTTCTTCGAATACGCCACCGATCTGTTAGATGCGGCGACGATCGAAGACATGGCCGCGCAGTTCAAGACTCTGCTCAAGGCCGTCATTGCCAATCCCGAGCAGCGCATCTCGCGCCTGCCGCTCCTGACCGAGGCCGAACGCCGCCAGTTGCTGGCGAAAGGCCATGGCATGGCGGCCAATTTCACCATGCGTGGCAATTTCAGCGAACGCTTCGATCGCCAGGCGAGGAAGACGCCGAATGCGGTTGCGGTGTCGGACGGACGTGCCAGCCTGACCTATCGCGAGCTGGCCCGCCGCAGCGAGGCTGCCGCGCGCTGGCTGGCGCGCGAAGGCATCGGTGCCGAGAGCGTGGTCGCCTTGCTTGCGGATCGCGGCCCCGACCTGCTCGCCGCGATGATCGCCGTGCAGCGCGCAGGCGCGGCCTTCCTCAATCTCGATCCCGACCAGCCGCCGGCGCGGCTCGCGACCATCCTCGGATCGAGCTGCGCCCGCATGCTGCTGACCGGGCGTGCCCAGTCGGCCATGGTCGAGGCGCTGCTCGAACCGCTGGTCGAGCGCATCCATGTCGCCGAGCTCGAGGACGCGATCACGCCAGGGGCGACCAGGCCGGCCCGCGCCGCGCGGCGCGCTGCCTCGAGCCTCGCCTATCTCATCTATACGTCCGGCTCGTCCGGCGCGCCGAAGGGGGTCATGATCGAGCAGCGCGGGCTGTCGAACCATCTGGCGTCGCTCATTTCCGAGCTTGGGCTGTCGGCGAGGGACGTGATCGCGCAGACCGCGCCGCAGAGCTTCGTCATCTCGGTGTGGCAGTTCCTCGCCGGGCCGATGGTCGGCGCGCGTGTCCATGTCTGTGCCAACGCGATCGTGCAGGACCCGATCCTGCTCGCGCGGGAAATCGAGCGCGAGGGCATCACGGTGCTCGAGATCGTGCCTTCGCTGCTGCGCGTGATCCTCGATCGCATGAATGAGCCGCCGATCCGGCGCGCCTTCGCAAGGCTGCGTCTCCTGATCTCGACCGGAGAACCGCTGCCCGTGGATCTCTGCAATGCCTGGTTCGCGCGCTGCCCTAAAGTGCCGCTGATCAACGCCTACGGCGCGTCGGAATGTTCCGACGACGTCTCGCTGCATCGCCTGACCAAAGCGCCGGCGGCGGCGACGAGCAGCGTTCCGGTCGGCGCGGCGCTGCCCAACACCCAGCTCTATGTGCTCGATCCGAACCTCCAGCCGCTGCCGGTCGGCGTGACCGGCGAGCTCTGCATCGGCGGCGCCGGTGTCGGCCGCGGCTACATCAACGATCCCGCGCAGAACCGGCGGCGCTTCCTGCCCGATCCGTTCTCGCGCCAGGCAGACAGGCGGCTGTACCGGACCGGCGACCTCGCCCGCCGCCGCGCTGATGGCACCATCGAATGCCTCGGCCGCGCCGACCATCAGGTCAAGGTCCGCGGCTACCGTATCGAGCTCAAGGAGGTCGAGAACGCGCTCGCCGACCATCCCGCCGTGAGCGCCGGCATCGTCGAGCCGCGCCGCGAGGCGAGCGGCGATGTCAGGTTGATCGCCCATATCGTCGCAAGGGCCAGCAGCCAGAGCAGCGCCAGCGAGCTGCGCGAGTTCCTGAAGAGCCGGCTGCCGGGCCATGCCATCCCGTCCGCATTCCTGTTCCTGGACCAGGTGCCGCTCAATGCCCATGGCAAGATCGACCGGTCGGCGCTGCTGGCGCCGGCGCAGCAGGAAGCGTCCGGTCCGGATGCCGCCGTGCCGGCGCGGCACTTCGCCGAAAAAGTGCTCTCGGACATCTGGATCGACCTGCTGAAGGTCGAGAGCCTCGGCGTGACGGATAATTTCTTCGATCTCGGCGGCCATTCGCTGCTGGCGGGCCAGGCGATGGCGCGCGTCGCCCGTGCGCTCGGCGTGTCGCTGCCGATCAAGACCATCTTCGAGGCGCCGACGA
Source organism: Bradyrhizobium sp. CCGB01 (assembly GCF_024199795.1). Classification (NCBI taxonomy): domain Bacteria; kingdom Pseudomonadati; phylum Pseudomonadota; class Alphaproteobacteria; order Hyphomicrobiales; family Nitrobacteraceae; genus Bradyrhizobium; species Bradyrhizobium sp. CCGB01. Next base: position 2,097,416 of record NZ_JANADK010000001.1, on the reverse strand, counting down.
TCGAAGAGCTCGCCCAGCGGGTCGACGCGGCCGTGGCGGCGAAGCCGCGCAAGTCGGCCGCAGGCAAGCCGCGGCTCGCTGAAAGCGGGCCTCCGACAGTCTCGATCGCACAGGACCAGATGATGCGGATCGAGCAGAACCTGCCGGGCTTGCCGGTATTCAACCTGCCCTTTGCCTTCCGCCTCCAGGGCCCGCTCGATCCGGCCACCCTCGCGCAAGCGTTCGGCGACATCGTGCGCCGCCACGAATCGCTGCGGACCGGATTCGGCTGGAGCGGCGAGGAGCCCGTCAGCCGCATCGCCACACCCAGCGAACTCGGACCCGTCCTCACCATCGAAATCATCGGCGACGGACGTCCGCACAACAATAAGCGGCGCAAAGCCCTCGAACTCAGGAAGATCGATCTCCTGATCGAGCAGGAGACCTACGCCCCGTTCGACACCGCGCGGCCGCCGCTGTTGCGGGCGCGGCTATTGCGGCTCCATGCCGACGATCATGTGCTGCTGCTGACGCTGCATCATGCCGTTGCCGACGGCTGGTCGATCGGCGTGCTGTTCGAGGAACTGTCCAACCGCTATGCGGCGCTGGCCGGTCGTCCGTCCGTGCCGCTGCCGAAACTGCCGCTCGCCTTTTCGGACGTCGCCCGCTGGCAGCGCTGGTGGTGCGGCACCGACGCCGCCCGCCGCCAGGCCACCGACTGGACGGAGAATCTGCGCGGCGCCGCTCCGGTCTTCGACGGTGAAGCAAGCCCGGGCGCGTCGACCGGGCATTACCCCGTCAGCCTCGAGCGAGAGCTGATCGGCCGGCTCACGGCGTTCGCCGGTCGGCATAACAGCACGCTGTTCATGTGCCTTCTCACCGGCCTCAAAGCCCTGCTGCTGGCGCAGACCGACCGTAACGACATTTCGGTCGCCACCGCGATGGCCAATCGCGCCCAGCCGGACACCGACCGGGTCGTCGGCCCGTTCGAGAACACGGTGATCATTCGCACCCGAATCACGCCGGAGCTGTCGTTCTCGCAAGCGCTGGCCCGGGTGCGGCAGAGCGTACTCGACGCGCATGCGCGCCAGGAGCTGCCGTTCAACATCCTGGCCGACCATCTGGAGCAGGAGGGGATCGATCCGGCCTCGCTGGTTCAGGTCTATTTCACTCTGCAAAATCCGCTGCGCCAGCCGCTCGATCTGCCTGACATCACGATGGAATCGATTGGCCACATCGCGCGCGAAGGCCAGCCGGTGCTGCCGATCGACCAGACCTGGCTATCGCTGATGCTCAAGGAGCGCCCGACCGGAATCACCGGCTCATGCAATTACAAGGGCGAGCTGCTCGATGGTCGCAGGGTCGGCGAGTGGATGGCGGATCTCGTCGCGCTGCTGGAGGCGGCCGTTGCCCAACCCAACACGCCGCTCGGCCGATTGCTCGCTCGCAGGGCGGCGTGACCGGCCGTACAGCACGGGCGAATACGGGTTCACTCGCCAAAGCTGTGAATGACAAAGTTGCAGCTTGATTATTTGGCGCCAGCGCGCAAGATTATTCTGCCGTTTTGATTTGGACGATTATTTTCAACCGGGGGAGTTTGTTATGGGTTTCATCAAATTTACCAAGGGCACTTCGTTGAGCGACAAGGACCGCAAGGCCCTGCAAAAGCTGCTGGGCGCCGAGAAGAAGAAGCTCCAGTCCGCGCTCAAGGATGTCGACGCCAGCCTTTCGATGCTCAGCGGCTCGAAGAAAGCCAAGAAGAAGAAGTAAGGCTCGTCGGCCGGGACGCCGCACGAACCTCGAGCTTCACTTTCGGATATGGGCCGCTCGCTCGTCGAGTTGGGGTCTCGCACAAGCTTGCGCCTGTAAACCGGCCTGCAAATCGACAAGAAATTGCCCGGGTGGACCGTTAGAAGCGGTCCGCTCAGTTGATTCTTGCTCAGTTGATTCTTCCGTCAGGTCGGAGATTTGGCCTCCGCCTGACGCCATGGGCCCAATTAATGGCAGACGACAGAATTGAACTGTTTGTCGGACTGATCGAGACCATTGACGCGCCGGGCGCGGTCGATGCGTGCCGCCGCCTGCTCTCGGTCGACGAACGGATCCGCGCCGACCGCTTCATGTTCGAGCGGCATCGGCGGCAATATATCTTCGCGCACGCGATGCTGCGCATGGCGCTGTCGCAGGTCGTCTCCAACGTCGCACCCTCCGACTGGTCGTTCGGGGCCGGCCGCTACGGGCGGCCGTTTGTTGCAGCGCCCGCGACCTCGACCGCGCTGCATTTCAGCCTGTCCCATGCCGACGGCTGCGTTGCCTGCGTCGTGTCGAGGCATGAGGCCGTCGGGGTCGACGTCGAAACCGTGTCGCGGCGTGTCGCGCCGCTGTCCACCGCGCTTCGCTTCTTTGCGCCGGAGGAGGTCGAAACCCTGCGCGGACTGCCGGAGCCCGCCGCGATCGAGCGCTTCTTCGACTACTGGACGCTCAAGGAGGCCTATTTGAAGGCGCGGGGGTTTGGGCTCAATCTGCCGCTCGACGCTTTCGCAATGCAAGTGTCGCGGGAGGCCATTGAGATCAGCTTCAAGCCCGACATCGCCGACGATCCGCACGCGTGGCGCTTCTCGCTGTGCTCGCCATCGCCCTCGCATCGTCTCGCGATCGCCGACGGCTCCCGTGCGACCGGCGGCCTTCCCATCGCGCGCAATGCCTGGCCGCTCCAGGAAGCGGCTGAATGACGCCGGCGCGGCTGCGCGTCTTTCCCGCGATCTCGCGCAACCGCGATCCCAAAAAATATGTCGGCGAGCTGATGCGGGTGGCTGGGTTCGCCGACCGCAACGGCTTCGAAGGCATTTTGCTGTTCGAAGGCAACGACGTATTCGTCGAGCCATGGGCGATGGCCCAGCACATCATGGCTGCGACGGCGCGATCTTCGCCGCTGATCGCGGTCAATCCCGTCTACATGCACCCGTTCACGGCTGCAAAATTCGTCTCATCCTTTGCGCAGCTCCACGGCCGCAAGGTCTATCTCAACATGATCACGGGGACCGCGGTCAGCGATCTGCAGGGGCTGGGCGACGACCAGTCGCACGCCGACCGCTATGTCAGGCTCGGCGAATTCGTCGCGCTGATGCGCCAATTGCTGGAAAGCCCACGCCCGGTGAATTTCGAGGGACGGTTCTACCGCGCGAGCAACCTGCAACTTCGCCCGCGCTTGCCGGCGGAGCTGATGCCGGAATTCCTGGTCGCGGGCCAGTCTGAAGCGGCGCAGCGCGTGGCGAAGGAGACCGGATGCATCAAGATGCAGATGCTGCCGCCCGATCTCGATCGCGGCCTCGAAGCGCCCGGAATGAACTTTGGCATTTTCGCCCGCGAGGGACGCGACGAGGCGCGGCGCGCGGCAAAGGCGCGCTTCCGCGACAATTCCGATGATCGCGAGCTGCTCGCGCTCACCGTGGAGAACAGCGACTCCGTGTGGAAGCGGCGCCTCTATGACGGCCAGAGCGGCGAGCTCGCCGACAACGGCTACTGGCTGCTGCCGTTCCTGACCTTCCAGGCCGACTGTCCCTATCTCGTCGGCAGCTATGCCGAGATCGGCGCGAAGCTGAAGGAGTTCGCGGCGAAGGGCCTGACCACTGTCATGCTCGACATGGTCGCGGACGAGGCCGAGATGCAGCACGTCTGCAAGGCCCTCGCGGCGAGCGGGATGTTCTAGGGTGTAACACCGAGCGGACTGAGCCGTGCCAGCGGCTCGCTGCCTTCCGGCTGTCGCAGAAGCTGCATGACATGCCGCTTCAGGCGCACGAACTCGGGTTCGGTGACGAGATCGTGGCTGCGTGGCCGCGCGAAAGGCAGCACCACATCCTCGATCACCCGGCCGGGTCTTGCGCTCATCACGACGATGCGATCGGCGAGGAACAATGCCTCGTCGATGTCGTGGGTGACGAAGACCGTGGTGGTCGGGATCTTGCTCCAGATGTCGAGCAGGACCTCCTGCATCATGCCGCGCGTCTGCGCGTCCAGCGCACTGAAAGGTTCGTCCATCAGCAGCACTCGCGGCTGGTTGATCAGGACCCGCGCGATCTCGACACGCTGCTGCATACCGCCTGACAGCTGCGCCGGATAAAACGCCTCGAACCCGGATAACCCGACCAGCCTCAGGATGGCGTCGGCGGCGCGGTCACGTTCCCTTCTCGCAAGTCCCCGCATCTTCGGGCCGAAGGCGACATTGTCGCGCACCCGTTTCCAGGGGAACAGCGTATGTTGCTGAAACACCATTCCCCGATCGGGGCTCGGCCCCTGGACCTTCTGCCCGTCGACCGTGAGCCGGCCGGCTGTAATTGGCAGATGTCCGGCCAGCGCGCCGAGCAGCGTGGACTTGCCGCAGCCGGAGGGACCGAGAATGCAGACGAGCTCGCCCGGCGCGATGGCAAAGTCGAGACCGCTCACCGCCTCGAACGCATCACTGCCTTCGCCAAGCGAGATCGAGACATCGGCGATGTCGATGCGACCGACGCTCTTCGCGTCGATATCCGCGACCCGAATGTTCATCACGCCACGCCTTTCATCGTGCAACTCGCGAGCTGCGCCAAGGCATCAGAAGCCGCCCGGCGGTCGTCAGCAGCCAGCTGGAGCCCATGCCGAGCAGGCCGATGATCAGCATGCCGACGATGATGTCGGCATAATTCTGCAACGTGTAGGCCTCCCAGGTGTAGTAGCCGATGCCGAACTGGCCTGAGATCATCTCCGCGGTGACGAGGCAGAACCACGACGTGCCCATGCCGATCGCGAGCCCGGTGACGATGCTGGCCGCAGCGTCCGGCAGGACCACTTCCCAGAGGATCGCCGGTCCGCGCGCGCCCAAGCTGCGGGCGGAGGCGACCAGCCGACGGTCGACATTCGCAACACCGTGCACGGTGTTCAGCACGATCGGAAACAGGGCTCCGATGAAGGTAATGTAGATCATCGACAGTTCGGACGACGGGAACATCAGGATCGACAGCGGTATCCACGCCACCGCCGGAATCGGCCGCAGCAATTCGAGCGGCGGCAGCAAGAGGTCGCTCGCCGCGCGCGACCGGCCGATCGCAAATCCCAGGATCACGCCGATGACGACCGCCGCCCCGTAGCCCGCGAACACGCGCCAGAGGCTGCTGGTGATATGCGCAGCCAGTTTCGGCGAACGAAACAGGGCGATAGCGGATTGGACGACCTCGACCGGCGGCGGCACATTGCGGAAGGTCACGATCCCCAGATTGAGATGCGTCGTCGAAGCGACCTGCCACAGGGTGATGCAGGCCAGGATCGAAAGGCCGCGGACCACCCATCGGATGCCAGCAGGCCGTGCCTGGATAGCGGCGGCCATCGCCTTACCGGCTCGCGACGAGGGACTCGCGCGCGGCCGCAAAGTCGAGCACCGCGCCGCCATGCTGCTTCGACCAGCGTTCCGCCGCGTCTTTGAGCAGGAACGCGCTCAGCTCGCCCCTCGACGATCGCACGAACCAGGCCTGGTTTGCGAACAGCTTGATGCCGGTCTCGCGATCCTGAGCGTAGACGACGCGGATGGTCTTGCCGTCCTTTTCAAGGCCGGCGAGCGCTTTCAAGGCGTTCTCGGGCGACGCGTAGTGGCGGACATGAGCCTCGTCCTTGATCCAGATCTGCGCAACACGGCTGAAGTCGCCGATCTCGGCGCCCGTCGCGGCGTCCTTGGCTCGAAGCGGAAGCTGCGCATAGTTCTTCAGCTCGGAGTCGTAGTTCCGCCCGGCCTGCGCGGCCGCCACGCGGATGAATTTGTCCGTGACGAACTGGTTGATATCGAGATCGCTATCCGCCCGCTTGAGCAACTTCAGCGTCTTGATCGAGGTTGCGACTGCCTGGCGGTATTCCGGCTTCCAGGTCACGTCACGGGTCTGAAGACCGAGCGGGCCATGGAAGAGATATTCGACCTCGGCCTCGATGCCGGTCACCTTTGCGATCAGCTCGCTGTACTTTTCCGGTTCCTCGGCAATCAGGCGGTCCGCCTCGATCGCGGCACGCAAATAGGCGACGACGATCTCGGGATATTTTTCGGCGTACTCGGCATCGACCAGCCCGCCGTGGAATGTCGGTGCGTTCGCCTGCGCGCCGTCAAAGATCTTGCGCGCAAAACCCCGCCACGGAAACAGTTCGGCGAACGGAACGAAGTCGGCATGCGCCTCGATCTTGTTGGCCTGCAAGGCCGGCCCAGCAACCTCGGGCGCCTGCGTAATGATGTTGACGTCGGTCTCGGGATTCCAGCCCTTGGCCTCGATGGCGCGGAGCAGCATGCCGTGCGAGGTCGATGCAAAGGGCACGGAGATGGTCTTGCCCTTGAGCTCGTCGAGGGACTGTACCGGCGAACCCGACGGCACCACGATGCCATTGCCACTGCCCTTGGTGCTGCCGGACAACACGCTGATGAAGAGGCTGCGGCGTCCCGCCTTCTGGAACGCCACGCCGTTCAACGAGCCCGGAAAATCCGCCATCGCACCGAAATCGAGCTTGCCCGCGACCATCTCATTGGTGAGCGGCGCGCCGCTGGTGAAGTTCTTCCACTGAATGTCGTAGGTGACATCCTTGTACTTGCCGTCATGGGGCAGGAACTTCTCCAGCAGCTTGAGCTCGCGAATGAGCAGCCCGCCGGTCGCGCAGTTGATGGTCGTATCCTGCGTTCCGACCGCCACACGTATCGTCTCCGCCTGCGATGGACCGAACATGGCGACTGTGATGGCCACGACGGCCGCACTCGTTCTGACAGAGCTGAAATCGATCATCGAATTGTCCTCGGAGGCCGGGCCATTCCGGCAGCGACGCGAACCGGCAGTATCGAAGGAGCGGCTCGCTGCTTGAAGCAATTACTTGCATCGCGCTCGCGTCATGATTCCGTCGCGCATCGGCGCAAAGGATTTTCTCGGGATGAAGCGATCAACAGAGGAATCGTTTCGCCGCCGGTCGGCGCGCGTATCAAGCTTTGCTAAGTGATTTGGAACGATCGCAAAGAGATGGACATCGCACCATCGTCGCTCTTACCTATTCGCAAGACATCTAAGAGCTGACGGATTGCGATGACCATACTCAAGGAAGCTGCCGCGACCGAGCCTGCCGCTTTCGCCAACCGGCATCACCCGGGCGTTCAGTTCGACTGGACCGACCGCGAGAAGACGCGGCGAGTGCGCAGCACGCGCACGAAGACCGCAAGCTCGGCGTTGTTCATGAGCGAGACGATCGACGGGCTGAACGCCGGGGCGCATTTCCTCGATCGGCTGTCGGTGCCCGAACAATCGCGCGTGCACGCGGCCGGCCGCACGATCACGGTGCCGCAGGGCGAGATGGTGTTCAGCCAGGGCGACGGCCACGACGGCATCTTCATCATCCGCCGCGGGCAGGTGCGGGTCTACTACACCGCGCCGTCGGGACGCGAGATCACGCTCGCCTATTGGACGCCCGGACATTTCATCGGAGGCCCGGAGATATCGGGCGGCGGCATTCACATGTGGTCCGGCATCGCCATCGAGGCCTGCGAGATCACGGCCCTCTCCGGCCCCGCGCTCGAGAAATTACTGACCGGCATGCCGAGCTTCGCGCTGGCGCTGATTGACGGTCTCATCGCCAAGGGCAAATGCTATTCTTCGATGGCGCAGATCCTCGGCACACGCTCGGTGATCGAACGGCTGGCCCAGTTCCTGCTCACTTTGTCGGAGCTTCATGGCGTTGCCGAAGGCGATACCGTCGTCATCAACCGCAAGATCACCCATGACCAGATCGCGGCCATGGTCGGGTCGACACGGCAATGGGTCACGATGATGCTGAAGCGTTTCCAGGACCGCCGCATCATCGTCATCGACGGCAGCAGCATCCGGATCAGCCGGATCGATCTGCTGGAGCAGATTTTGTTCAAGGATTAGGGCGGGGCGCGTCTAGTCCCTCTCCCCGTTCTTACGGGGCCGCGACGAGCTTCGCTCGCGCTGAGAGGGTTGGGGTGAGGGGCTGTCACCGCGAGAAAGGTGAAGATTGGACTCGCGGAGACTCCCCCTCACCCGGAATTTGCTATCGCAAATTCCGGCCTCTCCCCGCACGCGGGGAGAGGCGAAGATCAGCGCGCCTCTTCGAACCCTGCCAGCACCGAGGTCAGGTTCGCGCCCAGAATATCCGAGAGATAGCCGCCCTCCTGCACGAACACGGTCGGCAGGCCCATCCTGGCGATGGCCTGGCCGATGCGGCGGAAGCCGGGTGTGGTGACCGCGAGGCCGCGCAGCGGATCGTGCTCGGAGGCGTCGAGGCCGAGTGCGATGACGAGGGCGCCGGGCGCGAAGGATTCGATCGCCTTGCGCGCGACATCCATGGCCTGCATGTAGCCGTCATCACCGGTGCCGATGGCCAGGGGGATGTTGAGATTGGCGCCGAGGCCCGGACCTTCGCCGCGCTCGTGCGCATAGCCCCACACATAGGGATAATACGCGATGGGATCGGCGTGGATCGACACGGTGTACACGTCCGGCCGCGCGTAAAATATGCCTTGCGTGCCGTTGCCGTGATGGACGTCGACGTCAAGGATCACGACGCGCTCGTGCTTCAGCCGCAGATGCGCCGCCGCGATCGCGCTGTTGTTGAGGAAGCAGAAGCCGCCGGCCATGTCGCGATAGGCGTGATGCCCGGGTGGACGGCAGAGCGCATAGGTCGCGTCCTCGCCGTCCACCACCATCTGCGCTGCCGTGACCGCGACGTCCGTCGCGGCGCAAGCCGCGGCCCAGGTACCGGGGCCGATCGGCGCCGCGGTATCGGCGGTGTGCCAGCCGAGCTTGCCGACGATGTGGGTCGGATAGGTCGCGGCATGGCGCACGGGATGGATGTTGCCGATCATCTCCGGGCCGGAATCGCCAAGCGCGGTCCAGGCCTCCCAGGCCTCGCTCAGGAACGACAGATATTCCGGACTGTGGATGCGCGCGCGGGGCCCCTGCCCGAATGTCGTCGGCTCCACCAATTGATGCTTGCCATCCTTCAACCCGTTGAGCAGGCGGTCGGCGCGCTCGGGCTGTTCGGTGGTGCGCTTGACGACGCCGCGAACCAGGAAGAATTGCGGATCGTGGCTGCGATGCAGTTCGGTATGGACGGCTTTCACTCAAACACTCCGTGGTGTCTACGCTCTGACGATGCCACAGATGTCTTGGTCCCTGCGACGGCGAGATGCAAGCAAGAAGAATGCCGCGCATGCCGCACTGCCCCGCGCCGGAAGCAGATCGCCCCTGAAGATCAGCAGCGTCCGCGCTGGAGGCAGTGCTCGCGGCCCTGCTGGTCGGTGCGGAAGGACTCGACGAAACCGCCCTGACGCTGGGTGACGAAGACGGTCTTGCCATCGCTGCCGCCGAAGGCGAGGTTGGTCGGCTCCTTGCCCTTCAGCACGATCTCCCGCTCGACCGCGCCATTGGGCTTCATCAGCGCGACCGTGCCCTTGAGAATGCGCGCGACATAGAGGCGGCCGGCGACGTCGGTGCGCAGGCCGTCGACGGTGTCGGGCTGGAATGCCTTCACCATCTTTGCGCCGGTGAGCTCGTTGCCATTGATCGCATAGGACCAGATCTGGCCGCTGCTGGATTCCCCGACATAGAGGGTCTTGCCATCGGGGCTGAGATCGATGCCGTTGGTGGTGCCCATCGCGCGCGATGCCGACATCACCTGCCCCTGCACCGACCCGTCGGCGGCTTTCGCAATCCGCCAGATGTGGCCTTCCCTGCCCTTCCAGTTCGGATCGCTCGCGTAGATCGTGCCGTCGCGCGCGATCGTGATGTCGTTGGGCTGGCTCATCTCGTCGGAATGAAACCAGACGACGGGCTCGCTCGCGCCCTTCGCGATCGCGAAGATGTTGTGCTTCTTGTAATCGGCAATGAACATGGTGCCGTCACGCGCGAAGCGGATGGCGTTGCCGACGCTGCCCTCGGGCAGTGCCGTGAATGGCTCCGAAGCCGCGCCGCCCGCAGGCAGCTTACCGATCGCACCGGCCTTGCCAAGATTGACCACGAAGAGGTTGCCGTCGAGATCGGCAGCCGGCCCTTCGATGCCGAACGTGTATTCGCCTGACGGCGTCACCTGCACACTTTCGAACAGCTTCGTTTCCGCCTGGGCGGACGTCGCGATCACGAGAAGAACGCTACTGCACAGGCACCAGAAATTCCTGCCGGATGTAATAGCCATCGTCGTCGCTGCACTCGCCATTCAAATAGGGATCGGCCGGCCGGAAGAACCGGCTGATGCCGGGTTTGTCTACAGCGCTCCTTTGTGTCACGACAACGACCTTGGCGGCCGGTATTTCGCCGCATTCCTTGTTGGTCTTGCCAAAGAACTTGCGCTGCGGCGGGCCGGACTTGATCCGCATCCGCGTGCCCGGGACCATTTTCGCAACCAGCAGGTCCGCGGTGTCGAGCAGACGCGTGTAACCGGGCTCGGTCTTGGGCAGGCCTTCGCCGCCCGGCGGCATCAGCTTCTCGGCGCCGATACCGCGCAGCCGCGTGCGCAGCTTGCCGGACTCGGGATCGCCCGGATAGATCCAGCCGTCCTGCGACAGCATGAAGCGCAGCACCGTCGTGTCCTTTTCCGCGTCCGATTGCCCTGCCTTCAGGCCGAAATCCGAATGGCAACCGACGCAATGCTTCTCGACGAGGCCCTTGCGCAGCGTGGTGAGCCGGACGCTGTTCTGCGCATCCCCGGCGACGAAGGCCGCAAGCTGGTCGATCATCGCCTGGCTGCGCATGTCGCAGGGAAGCGGCGGAGGCGCCTCGCCCGCGGCGCGGTCGATGCGGATCACGGTCTTGTTCTTGTCCTCGACCAGCCAGATCGCGCCGTCTTCTGCGACAGTCATGCCGACTGGGGCGCCTTGCGGCCGCGCACCGTTGACGCGGTGCCAGCCGGCGATCAGCTCCTCGAACGGTGCAGCGGCGACGTCGCCGGCCTCGGTCTGAAAACTGTGAGTCGGATCGGCCGCGCAACTGACGTGATAGCGCACCGGCGCCGGAGCGGGCTTCGGGAAGCCATGGTCGTCGACGTCATAGGCGAGGAGGCGGCTGCCGGTCGGACGATAGCCGTGCAGGCCGACCAGCAGCTTGCCTTCCAGCTCCGGGAATTTCGCGCCGTGGTAATACAGCATCGCGAGCGGCGCGCCGTGCGGCGGCATCAGCGAGAACGGCGCCTTGTAGAGTGCGTTGGCCGTGCAGAGCGACTTGTAGACCCCGGATTGCAGCACGAGCTTGAATTCGGGGCTCGGCGTCGAGAGGTCATAGCAATAGGGCCAGCCATAATGCCTGCCCTGCTCGATCGCGTTGATCTCCTCGTTCGGTTTGAAGATGTCGGGCAGGTCACGGCCATTCTCGCCTTGCAGGAAGGCGTAGCCGGCATCGGGAAAATTCGGGTGCAGCGCCAGCGCCATCGAGTTGCGCAGGCCGCGCGCATAGACGGTGTGCGGCGGGTCCGGGTCTTTCGGCCCCAATGCCGGGAAGACGCCGCCTGACGGCGGCGTGAACAGCCAGATCGATGCCATCGCGGAAGCACCCTCGGCCGCCGCGCAGGGCTTTGTGATCGGCGCCGGCGTGATGCAATCGTCGCTGTGCGAGCCGATATTGACGAACAGCCGACCGTTCCTGTCAAAGGCAAACTGCTTGAGCGGATGCGCGCTCTCGTCGAGCCTTGTGCCGTCGGGCAATGTGATCCGCCGGCCCGGCATGTGCCGGATGATGGTCTCGACCGTGCTCCGCGGATTGTCGGCGAGCGGATCGAAGCGGAAGATCGTCTCCGCGGTCGAGGCATAGAGCTTCTTGTCCGGACCGATCACGAGGCCGAACGGATATTCGATTGCCGTCAGCAACTCCTTGAACCGCTGCCCCTGGGGCGCGCGCGGATCGAGCAGCAACAGCCGTCCGTCGGTGTGGCCCCAGCCGCCCATGTCGGCGACGACGAACAGATCACGGCCCGGCACCTGGATGATCGAACGCGGAAATTTGAGATGATCCTCTTCGCTGGCGACCAGGCCGGCGCAGAATCCCGCCTTCATGTCGATCTGGATCTTGGGAAAGGCGAGATCGCCGCTGCCGCAGGTTTCCGTGCCGATCGCGTAGCCGCTTTTCCTCACCGGCTCGGATGAGGCTTCCTGGGCGAGACCGAGCAACACTCCGGCGACGATCGCCGCAGACAGGCACAGGCGCCTTCGGCCCCGCGAAAATGTGAAGTGGTTCACGGCGCCCCCCGGACTTTCCGTCCAAAGTTGTTTCATGTCACGGGAACGCCGTCCAGTTGATCATCACCCCCCTGTGATCAAACCCGAATGAGCCTTGGTGCCGACCAATCTCCGTAGATTCCCTTACCGGGCTCGCCCCGAATGTTTCGCGAAGGCCTCGGGTGGTATCTGTTTGCCATCCCAATCGCTCCCAATAGGAGACGCATATGGTCCAGGTCTATTTTCACTGCTCCAACACCGACGGCACGCTGATCGATCGCAGCGGCATCGCAGTGGCGAGCCTGACCGAGGCGCGTGACCGTGCCGCCCAGATCATGCACTCGATGATCCAGACCCCGGGTGCCGAAGACTGGCGCGACTGGGTGATCCATGTCAGCGGGTCCGACGGCGAGGAGATTTTCGACCTCCCCTTCACCGCCATGCTTGGCAAGCCGCATTGAGGTGATGCCATGCTGTTCGCTTCATTGACCCTGCTCTGCCAGCCCATCACCTTCGTCGCCACCAAATGGCAGAAGCTGGTGCGGATCGCGGGCAACCCGTACCGCCCCGAGCTGCACTACATGCGCGGACCTGGCCCGAAATGGCACGCCAAGTATCGGGCCAGCCGGCTGGACCGCAGGCTCTGAGCGCTGCGGCTTCGCCGTTTTCCCACTGATCTCCCTCGTCATGGCCGGGCTTGTCCCGGCCATCCTCGTTCTTGGACCACCGCCGAAGACGTCGATGCCGGGGTCAAGCCCGGACATGGCGAGCCTCACCGTCCCGTAAACCTTGCCTTGCGCTTCTCGACGAAGGCGGTCCGGCCTTCGATGGCGTCGGCGCTCTTGCGGATCGTGGCCTGAACCTCGATCTCGCGGCGGAACTGCGCCTCGTAGGTCGTGTGCTCGCTGTCCTCAACCAGCGCTCGGGTTGCGACCAAAGCGCGCGTCGGGCCGTCGGCGAGGCGCCGCGCCAGGACCAGCGCCTCGTCCATCAGCTTGGCATCGTCGACGACCTCTCGCACCAGGCCGATCTCCCGGGCGCGTTCGGCCGTCAGCGGCTCGTTCAGCAGCATCAGCTCGAGCGCACGCTGACGACCGACCAGGCGTGGCAGCAGCCAGGTCGAACCGAGATCCGGCACCAGGGCGATGCGGCTGAACACCTGGATGAAGCTCGCCGACCGCGCCGCAACAATGATGTCGCCGGCCATCGCGAGACTGAAGCCGCCACCGGCCGCGACGCCGTTGACGGCTACGACAACAGGCACACGGCATTCGCGCAGCGCTTTGAACGCGGGCCAATAGAAGCGCATCACGCCGGCGGCGATGTCCTCGCCGAGCGCCTCCGACGCCTTCAAATTCTGTCCTGAGCAAAAACCGCGCCCTGCGCCGGTGAGAACCAGTGCGCGAACGTTCGCATCCCCAGTCATCTCGGCGACGGCGGCAGCGAGTGCGCCGAGCAGATCCGGCGTCATCGCGTTCAGGCTCGCCGGCTCGTCGAGGGTCAGAATCCCGACGGCGCCATCCCGCGCCTGTTTCACACCTGCCATGCCGCGCCTCCCTTTGGATGTTTTCGTTGGCCGCAATGTGCCATCCTCACCGTGCCCCGCCAATGCTGACCTTCCGCGTTAGCGCAAAAAGCCCAAAACAACAGAGATCAAGACGACATCATGCCTCACCAGTTCAGCCTCAACCAAACCGTCCGCAAACCCGCCGTCAAATCCAAGGGCGGCATCGTCGCCTCGCAATCGCGGCGGGCGGCCGAAGTCGGGGCACAGGTGCTGGCGGCGGGCGGCGACTGCGTGGACGCGATCGTCGCGACCACCTTCGCGCTGAACGTGCTGGAGCCCTGGAACAGCGGCATCGGCGGCGGCGGCGCCATGGTGCTCTACCGCGCCAAGGAAAATCGCACCGAGGTGATCGACTACGGCATGTGCGCGCCGCAGAGCCTGCGCGCTGCCGACTATCCGCTCAGCGGCGAAGGCGCAGCTTCCGATCTGTTTCCCTGGCCGCGCGTGAAGGACGATCGCAACATCCACGGCCCCGGCTCGATCGCCGTGCCCGGCGTCGTCGCCGGCATGGAGGAGGCGCATCGCCGCTACGCCAAAATGCCGTGGAAAGATCTGGTCGCGCCGGCCGCCGCGCTCGCCGGCGAAGGCCTGCTGGTCGATTGGTGGACCACGGTGACGATCTCGGGCTCGGCCGCCGATCTCAGGCGCTACCCCGCAAGCGCGGCAGCATTCCTGAAGGACGGCCTGCCGCCGAGCGCGCCGTGGGGCATCAAGTCCGAGACGCGGATGCCGCAGGACACGCTGAAGGCGACGCTGTCGCATCTCGCCGAAGCTGGCCCCCGCGATTTCTACCAGGGCGATCTCGCCAGGAGCATCGCCTCCGACATCAAGGCCGACGGCGGCTCGCTGTCGGTGGAAGATCTCGCCGCGTTCCGCGCGCATCTGCGCGAGCCGCTGGCAATCCCCTATCGCAACGGCAAGGTGTTTGCGACGCCGGAGCTCACGGCCGGACCGACCATGGCGCATGCGCTACGCCTGTTGCAGCAGAGTCTGAAGCCGGCGAGCGCGCCGGATGCGGCCGCCTACGCCGAATATGCGCTCGCCTTGCAAGCGGCTTTCCGCGAGCGGCTCAAGGACATGGGCGATGCCGCCGGCAAGCGCTCGCTCGGCGCCGAATATCTGGCGCCCGCCTGCACCACGCATTTCTCTGTGGTCGACCGCCACGGCAACATCGCAGCGGTGACGCAGACGCTGCTCTCGTCCTTCGGCTCGAAATATGTGACACCGCACAGCGGCATCGCCATGAACAACGGCATCATGTGGTTCGATCCGACGCCGGGTACCACCAACTCGCTCGCGCCCGGCAAGCGCTGCCTCTGCAACTACACCCCGGTCATCGCCGAGACCAAGGACGGCAAGCGTCTCGCGGTCGGCGCCTCCGGCGGCCGCCGCATCCTGCCGTCCGTGATGCAGCTCGTGTCCTTTGCGATGGATTTCGGCATGGATCTCGATAGCGCCATCCACCAGCCGCGCATCGACGCCAGCGAAGGCGAGGTCGTGATCGGCGACGCCAGACTTCCTGCGGAAGTCCGCAAGACCCTTGCCGCGCGCTTCGACTATGAGGAGAGCCGGGTGCAGTCCTTGCCGCAGAAGTTCGCCTGCCCGAGCGTGGTCATGCGCGACGGCGACACGAATTTTGGCGCGGTCGAGATCTTCCAGCCCTGGGCGGATGCTGTCGCGGAAAGCTGAGCGTCACGACTCCTCCATATTTGCACGCGACACCGCGATCGATGTTCGTTCGCCGAACGGACAGATGCGTGCCTTACAGGAGAGATTTCGGATGAAGAAACTTGCGCTCGCCGCAACATTGATCATCGCGGCCGGCTTCACCATGCCCGGCGCAGCGTTCGCCAAGGGCGGCCACGGTCATGGTCATGGCCACGGTCATGGCCACCACGGCGGATACCATGCACATCGCTACGCCGTAGCTCCCGGATGGCATCATGGGCGCAAGGTCGGCTGGCGCGGCAGAGGATGCCCGCCCGGCCTGTGGAAGCAGGGCCGCTGCTGACGCGGTTAGCAATTCACGCGAGGCGCCGTCCCTGACCGGGCGGCGCCTTCTTCAAATACCGAGCCTGTCCCGCACGCGGCCTGCGATCACAGCGGTCGTCACACCCACCGGCCAGAACGCATGCATCGGGATCGGATTGATGCCGGTGACGGGCATGTCGATCTCGGCCTTGGAGCCGCCGGTCAGGCGACGCGCAAGCTGCGCGCCCATCGCGGTCGAGAGTGCGACGCCGCGCCCGTTGCAGCCAAGCGAGATCAGGATGTTGTCCGCCGGCTCGTGCACATGCGGATAATGATCCTTGGTGATGGCGAGCCGGCTGTTCCAGCCATGGGTCCAGGCCACGCCCTTGAGCTGTGGCCAGAGCCGTTCTGCATAACGCATGAGATAGGCGACGTCGTTCGGCGAGTTGATCCAGCGCATCGGGCCGCGGCCCCCCATCAACAGGCGGTTCTGCTGGTCGATGCGGTAGTACACGGTGATGTGGCCGCTCTCGTAGAGCACGGGCCGCGTCGGCATGATCGAACTTGCGACCGCGTCGGAGAGCGGCGCGGTGGCGGCGATCGACGAAAACACCGGGACGATGGTACGGCGGAGCGCCGGCCAGAGATCGTCGGTGAAGCCGTTGGTGGCGAGCAATACCTTGTCCGCGTGCACCACCGCGCGCGGCGTCTCGATGCGCCAGCGCGTGCCCTCACGGCGGAGCGATAGCGCCGGCGTCTCTCCGTGGACTTTCGCGCCGGCCGAGATCGCGGCACGCGCCAGACCGCGGGCGTAGCTGAGGGGATGCAGATCGCCGCCGCGCGCGTCCAGCATGGCGCCAATGTAGCGGTCCGTGCCGGTCATCGCGCGCAACTGCTCGCGGTTCAGATATTTCACCGGCATGCCGCGGCGGATGCATTGCTGCGCCGTTTTCTCGATCGCGGCGGCGCTGGCCTCGTTATAGGCCGCGCGCAGCGTGCCGTTCTGCCGGGCCTCGCACGGGATCTGGTAACGGCGGATCAAATCGTGCGTGAAATTCGTGGTGCCGTAGGAGAACGCGATCATGCGGCGGCCGAGTTCGGTGCCGAAATCGGCCTCGATCTGATCGGGATCGTGCTTCAGGCCGGGATTGGTGTGCCCGCCATTGTTGCCCGACGCGCCCCAGCCCGGCTCCTGCGCCTCCAGCACCAATGCTTCAACACCCTGCTCCGCCAGATGCAGCGCGGTGGAAAGCCCTGTGTAGCCACCGCCGACGATCGCGACCGACACGTTCTTGTCCGCGTCGAGCGGCGGTGTGGCGACCCGCGCAACGGCGGTGTCGGCATAGAGCGAGGGCGGCAGAGGCAGGCGCGTCATTACAAAGGTCCGGTCAGAGCGGATGTAGCACGCGGCGCAAGAAGTCCTGCGTCCGCGGATGCTGGGGTTGATTGAGCAGCGCCTTGGCCGGCCCCTGCTCGACGATGACCCCGCCGTCGATGAACAGCACGCGGTCGGCGACGTCGCGGGCAAAACCCATCTCGTGGGTGACGACGACCATGGTCATGCCCTCATCGGCGAGCTTGCGCATCACGCCGAGGACGTCGCCGACGAGCTCGGGATCGAGCGCCGAGGTCGGCTCGTCGAACAGGATGGCCTTGGGCTGCATCGCCAGCGCCCGCGCGATCGCGACGCGCTGCTGCTGGCCGCCGGAGAGCTGCGGCGGATGCACGTCGGCTTTCTCGGCGAGCCCGACGCGGGCGAGCAGCGCGCGGCCCCGCTCGAACGCCTGCGCGCGCGGCTCCTTCTTCACGAACAGCGGCCCCTCGACGACGTTTTCGAGCACTGTCCGATGCGGGAACAGGTTGAAGCGCTGAAACACCATCGAGACCTGGGTGCGGATCGACACGATCGACGGCGCGTCGCGGTCCACCTTGAGGCCCTCGACGCTGATCTCGCCGCGGTCATAGCTTTCGAGACCGTTGATACAGCGCAGGATAGTGGACTTGCCGGAGCCCGAGGGGCCGATGATGCAGACCACCTCGCCCTTCTGGACGGAGGCCGTGATGCCCTTGAGCACCTCGACCTTGCCAAAGCTCTTGTGGACGTCGCTGAGCTCGATCATCGCTTGCCGGCCCGTTTCTCGAAATGACGGACCAGCAGGATCAGCGGGATGCTCATGGTGAGATACATCAGCGCCACCAGCGTGAACACGTTGGTGTTCTTGAAGGTCGAGGAGGCGATCAGCTTGCCTTGCAACGCGAGCTCGGCGACCGTGATGGTGGAGGCTTGCGAAGAGTCCTTCAGCATCATGATCATGACATTGCCGTAGGGCGGCAGCACGATGCGCACTGCCTGCGGCAGCACCACGCGGCGCATGGTGAGCCACCAGCCCATGCCGATCGATTGCGCGGCCTCGATCTGACCCTTGTCGATCGCCTCGATGCCGGCGCGGAAGTTTTCAGCCTGGTAGGCCGAATAGGCGATGCCGAGCCCGAGGATCGAGGCCTGCAGAGCCGACAGCGTGACGCCAAGATCCGGCATCACGAAGTAGAGGTAGAACAGCAGCACGATGATCGGGATGCCGCGGATTACGTTGATCAGGCTGGCGCTGAGCATCGACAGGACACGGATGCCCGAGACCCGCATCATCGCCCAGATCAGGCCCAGCACCGTCGAGAGCAACAGCGAGCCGATGGTGACGACGATCGTCAACGCGACGCCGTTCATCAGGATCGGGAAGAACTCGACAGCGTCGTGCCAGAAGCCTTTCATCGTAAAGCTCGATCAGCCTCTGTCAGCCCTGGGCCTTGAGGCCCCATTTGTCGAGGATCTTGTCGATGGTGCCGTTGGCCTTCAGCTTCGCGAGCGAGGCGTTGATCTTGCCGAGCAGCGCGGCCTCGCCCTTGCGGACGCCGATGCCGACCGAGCCGACGGTGACGGGCTTGTAGCCGTCGACGAGACGCACCTCGGGGAAACCGCCCTGCTTCAGATTGTAGGCGAGGATCGGATAATCGGCGTAGCCGGCCTTGAGGCGGCCCGTGTTCACGTCGCGCAGGATATCCGGGATGGTGTCGTAAGCCTTGACGTCGGCGAACAGGCCGGACTTCTTCAGCGCATCGACGAAGGCGGTGCCGACCTGGGCACCGACCGTCTCGCCCTTCAGATCATCCTGCGTGACATAGGCCTTGGTGTCGCTCTTCGGCACCACGAGGCCCTCGCCATAGGTATAGATCGGGTCGGAGAAGTCGACGACCTCTTTCCGCGGCGCGGTGATGAACATCGCCGCCGCGATGATGTCGATCTTGCTCGAGGTCAGCGACGGGATCAGCGCCGAGAACTGCATCGGCTCGATCTGCACGTTGAAGCCGGCATCCTTGCCCACTTCAGTCACGAGATCGACCATGATGCCCTGGATGGTGTTGGTCTTGGTATCGAGGAAGGTGAAGGGAATGCCGGTCGGCGTCGAGCCGACCTTCAGCACCTGCTGCGCCGAGGCCGGAGCCATCGCTGCCAGTGCGAGCGCCGCGACCGCGGCCAGACCAAAACGCTTCATCGCATCCCCCTTTGGGTCCGGCCGATGACGGCGCTCGCGCATGTCGTGATCAGACGTTGCGGGCCAAGCCGTTTCGGCCTATTTTCACCAATATGAAAATTTGGTCACACTTTCGCGGACGATGCAAGCGGTTTTCATGCACATGAAGGAAGCGGTTTGACGTGAGCGGTGGCAAAAGAATGCGCAAACCGGCCGCCGCAAAGCCGGTCAGGAAGGTCAAGAAGGCTGCCGCGAAGCCGACGGAGCCTGCAATGGACGTCGCGGTCGGCCGTCGCATCCGCGATCTCAGGCGTGTCAGGCAATTCTCGCTCGAGACCGTCGCAGCGCGCACGGATCTTTCGATCGGCTTTCTCAGCCAGATCGAGCGTGGCCTGTCGTCACCCTCCCTGCGCGTGCTGGCAACCCTGGCCGACGTGCTCGGCGTCGGCATCGCCGCGCTATTCGGCGCGAGCCCGAGTGCCGACGGCGCATCAGATCAGGTCGTCACGCGCGGGCTGCAACGGCCCGAGCTGAAGCTCTGGCGCACCGGCGTGTCCAAGCAATTGCTGAGCCCGGCCAGCGCCGACAACCGGCTCAATTTGTTCCTGGTGCATCTGGAGCCCGGCGGCTCCACCGGCGACGAGCTCTACACCCATGACGGCGAAGAGGCCGGACTCGTCCTCGAAGGCGAGATGATGCTGACGGTGGACAGCGAGACGTGGTCGCTGAAGACCGGCGACAGCTTTAGATTTGCAAGCCGAAGGCCGCACCGGTTTTCCAACCCGGCGCAGGATGCGAAGGCCGTGGTGCTTTGGGTGAATTGCGTGACGGGGGCCGGGTAGTTCTTCTCCCCTCGTTCTTACGAAAGAGAACGACGATGCTTCCACATCGTCATTGCGAGCGCAGCGAAGCAATCCAGACTGTCTCCGCGGAAAGAGTCTGGATTGCTTCGTCGCTTCGCTTCTCGCAATGACGAGCGGATAGAGTCTTAGCCAAACCGGTGATTATACCGGTCCACCGTCAGGGCGCTCACATCGACCTCCGGCTTCCTGCCCGACAGCATGTCCGCGAGCACGCGGCCGGAGCCGCAGGACATGGTCCAGCCGAGCGTGCCGTGGCCGGTGTTGAGGTGGAGATTGGCGTATTGCGTCGGACCGATCACGGGCGGACCGTCCGGCGTCATCGGCCGCAGACCGCTCCAGAACGTCGCCTTGGACAAATCGCCGCCGCGCGGGAACAGATCGGTCAAGGAGTGATCGAGCGTGGCGCGGCGCGCGTCGTAGAGCTTGGTCGAAAAGCCGGAGATTTCGGCGGTGCCGCCGACGCGGATGCGATTGCCGAGACGGGTGATCGCGACCTTGTAGCTCTCGTCCATCACGGTCGATTCCGGCGCACCGGAAGCGTCCTTGATCGGCACCGTGATCGAGTAGCCTTTCACCGGGTAGACCGGCAAGGAGATGCCGAGCGGCGCGACGAGCCGCGACGACCAGCTTCCGAGCGCGAGCACGTAGGCGTCCGCCTGCAACATCCCTGCGCTGGTCGCGACACCGCTGACGCGCGCGCCGTCGGTGACGATGCGGTCGATGCCGGTGTTGAACATGAAGCGCACGCCGAGCGCCTCGGCATGCTTGGCCAGCGCCTGCGTGAACATGTGGCAGTCGCCGGTCTCGTCCTGCGGCAGGCGAAGTCCGCCGGCGAACTTCTCCTTCACGCCGGCAAGCGCCGGCTCGGCCGCGATACAGCCCTCGCGGCTCAGCACTTCAAATGGCACGCCATATTGCTTGAGCACGGCGATATCCTCGGCCGTGCCGTCGAGCTGCTGTTGGTAGCGGAACAGCTGGAGCGTGCCCTGCGCGCGCTCGTCATATTGAATGCCGATGTCGCGGCGCAGATCGCGCAGACAATCGCGGCTGTACTCCGCGATCGGGATCATCCGGCTCTTGTTGACCGCGTAACGCGCGCTGGTGCAGTTGCGCAGCATCTTGAGCAGCCAGACCCACATCACGGGATCCAGATTGGGCCGGATCACCAGCGGGCCGTACTTCATCAGAAGCCACTTGACCGCCTTCACCGGCACACCGGGGCCCGCCCAGGGCGAGGAATAGCCGGGCGATACCTCGCCCGCATTGGCAAAGGAGGTTTCCAGCGCCGGCTCCGGTTGACGGTCGACAACCGTCACTTCGTGGCCGGCACGTGCGAGGTAGTAGGCAGAGGTGACACCGATGACACCGCTGCCGAGGATCAGAACTTTCACGCTTCGTCAAACTCCCGCGGCATCACGCTCGCCGCTGCAAAAGAAACTCCGCAACGGCGAGAGCAATTATCAGGCCACCTTCTTGATGGCGTCGCCGAGGATCGAGACCATCTGGTCGATGTCGCTCTTCTCGACGATGAGCGGAGGCGACATCGCGAAGCTATCGCCGCTCATGCGCAGATAGAGGCCGGTGTTGAAGCAGTCGACCATGACGTCATAGCCGCGCGCGCCGGCCACGCCGTCGCGCGGCGCCAATTCGACTGCGCCCATCAGGCCGCAATTGCGGATGTCGACGACGTTCGGCAGGCCCTTGAGCGAATGCAGCGCATCGCGCCAGTATTCGGCGATCGACGCACCGCGCGTGAGCAGGCCTTCATCCTTGTAGATGTCGAGCGTCGCGATGCCGGCGGCGCAGGCGGTCGGATGCGCCGAATAGGTGTAGCCGTGGAACAGCTCCATCTGGTTCTCGGGGCCGACCATCATCCCGTCATGCACCTTGCGGCTCGCGAACACCGCGCCGCAGGGAATGGTGCCGTTGGTGATGCCCTTGGCCGTCGTCATCATATCAGGCGTCACGCCGAAGAACTGGGCGGCGAACGGTGTGCCAAGGCGGCCGAAGCCGGTGATGACCTCGTCGAAGATCAGCAGGATACCGTGCTTGTCGCAGATCTCGCGCAGGCGCTTGAGATAGCCCTTCGGCGGCGGCAGCACCGCGGTCGAGCCCGGCACCGGCTCGACGATGACGGCGGCGATGGTCTCCGCACCGTGCAAGGCCACCAAACGCTCGAGATCGTCGGCGAGCTCGGCACCATGCTCGGGCTGATCCTTGGCGAAGGCGTTGCGGGTGAGATCATGGGTGTGGCGGATGTGGTCGACGCCCGGCAGCAGGGTCGCAAAGGCGCGGCGGTTGGCGACCATGCCGCCGACCGAGGTGCCGCCGAAGCCGACGCCGTGATAGCCGCGCTCGCGGCCGATCAGGCGGGTACGGCTCGCCTGTCCATTGGCGCGGTGATAGGCGAGTGCGATCTTCAGCGCGGTATCGACCGACTCGGAGCCGGAATTGGTGAAGAAGATGCGGTCGAGGCCCTTCGGCGCGATCTCGGCGAGGCGCTCGGCGAAGTCGAATGCCAGCGGATGGCCCATCTGGAACGACGGCGCGAAGTCCAGCGTCATGAGCTGGCGCTCCACCGCAGCGGCGATCTGCTTGCGGCCATGGCCGGCATTGACGCACCAGAGGCCGGCGGAGCCGTCGATCACCTTGCGGCCGTCGACGGTGGTGTAATGCATGCCCTCGGCCGAGGAGAACAGGCGCGGCGCCTTCTTGAACTGGCGGTTGGCCGTGAACGGCATCCAGAACGAGTCGGTCTTGATAGTGTTCGGAATCTGATGAACGGTCACGGGCCACGCTCCTTTGCTGACGGGATAGCAGAGCCACGGCTGCCGGAGGGCAACAAGTCCTTTTCTGGTGACCTGCAAGCCATTGATTTCACAGGGGCAGCCGGTCCATATTTGCGCGATCCGCAACACCTGCAACACAGGACAAGGGCATGAGCGTCGACATCGGTGGACGGCTGCGATTCATCCGGGCGCGCCACAAGCTGTCGCAGCGCGAGCTCGCCAAGCGCGCCGGCGTCACCAATTCGACGATTTCGCTGATCGAATCCAACCAGATGAACCCGTCGGTCGGCGCGCTCAAGCGCATCCTCGACGGCATCCCGATGGGACTCGCCGAGTTCTTCGCGCTGGAGCCGGAGTCACGGCGCAAGATCTTCTACCGTGCGGAGGAGCTGACCGAGGTCGGCAAGAAGCCGATCTCCTATCAGCAAGTCGGCGACAATCTGTTCGGCCGCAGCCTCCAGATCCTGAAAGAGCGTTACGAGCCCGGCAGCGACACAGGGCGCGTCCATCTCGTCCATGACGGCGAGGAAGGCGGCATCGTGATCTCAGGCAAGCTCGAAGTCACCGTCGAGGACGAGCGCCGCATTCTCAATCCCGGCGATGCCTATTATTTCGAGAGCCGCCGCCCGCATCGCTTCCGCTGTGTCGGCGGCAAGCCGTGCGAAGTGATCTCGGCCTGCACGCCGCCGACATTCTGAAACACAGCGGCGCTATCCGGGATCTTACGGAGCCACCGGTTTCTTACGGAGATTGAGCCATCTCAATTTTCGCGGGCCAAGCCGCTATATGTTGCGGGCCGTAGCCCCGGACTGCTCGCGTTCCGGGGACGCTTCGTAACAGGGTTCGCGGATGACGATCACGCTCGCCAATGCAGAAGCCGCGCTCGACGAAGTGCAGCGCGATGCCGACAAGCTCCGTTCGCGCGAGCTGCGCAAAGCCATCGCCGAATACATCGAGACGCAGCGCGAGGCGATCAAGGCCGTGCGCAGGAAGATGAACTGACGTCCCGGCGGAGCGAGAAGATCTCGCCCCGCCTGCTGCGTCAGATCTGCGTCAGCAGTTCCTCGATCCTGATCGGGAAACGGCGGACGCGCACGCCGGTCGCATGCCAGACGGCGTTGGCGACCGCACCGGCGCTGCCAGTGATGCCGATCTCGCCGACACCCTTGATGCCAAGCGCATTCACATGCGGATCGTGCTCCTCGACCGTGATCACGTCGAGCGGCGGCACGTCGGCATTCACGGGGATGTGGTACTCGCCGAGATTGGCATTCATGATCCGGCCGCTGCGACGATCGGTGATGGCTTCCTCGTGCAGCGCGAAGGACAGGCCCCAGATCATGCCGCCGAACAGCTGGCTCTTCACCAGATGCGGATTGACGATGCGCCCCGCCGCGAAGGCGCCGACCATCCGGCTGACGCGGATCTGTCCGAGCTCGGGATCGACCTTCACCTCCGCGAACACCGCACCGTGGGCGTGCATCGCATATTCCTCCATCGCGGCCGGGTTCGGCGCGCCGGTGCCGCGCGCCTCGATTTCGGCGACGCCGGCGCGCGCGAGGATCTCGGCATAGCTCTCGCCGCGGCTCTCGTCGTCACGCCGGATCAATCGGCCATCGCGCGCGATCACGCCGGCATTGCCGGCGCCGAACAACGGCGAGCGCTCGTCACCGGTCGCGAGATCGGCGAGTTTTGCAATCACGGCCGCGCCGGCGCTGTGGATCGCGGCGCCCGCGGTTGCCGTGTGCGCCGAGCCGCCGGCGATGCCTGCGTCGGGCAAGTCGGACGTACCGGCCTTGAACTCGACGCGGTCGATGTCGAGCCCGAGTTCGTCGGCCGCGATCTGGGCCAGCGCCGTCCAGGCACCCTGCCCCATATCGTGCGCGCCGATCTCCATCGCA
Source organism: Bradyrhizobium sp. CCGB01 (assembly GCF_024199795.1). Classification (NCBI taxonomy): domain Bacteria; kingdom Pseudomonadati; phylum Pseudomonadota; class Alphaproteobacteria; order Hyphomicrobiales; family Nitrobacteraceae; genus Bradyrhizobium; species Bradyrhizobium sp. CCGB01. The sequence goes on along the minus strand of NZ_JANADK010000001.1, from coordinate 2,072,605 downwards.
CCGGAGCCGTCACGGCGCAGCACCGCACGCGCCTCGGCCTGGAACATCAGCGCCGGGAAGGTCGCGGTGCCCATGCCCCAGCCGACCAGATGGCCGGCATCGTCGCGCATCTGCCGCGGCTGGAGCGGACGCTTCGACCAGCCGAAGCGCGCCGCGCCCTGCTCGTAGCAGGCCCGCAGCGCCTTGGACGAGAACGGCTTTCCCGTGATCGGCTCGACCTCGGCATAGTTCTTCAGACGGAAGGCAAGCGGATCGATGCCGCTCGCCCAGGCGATCTCGTCGATCGCACTTTCGAGCGCAATCGATCCGGTTGCCTCGCCGGGCGCGCGCATGAACAGCGGCGTGCCGGTGTTGACGCGTACGGCATCATGCGAGGTGCGGATGGCAGGCGCCGCGTAGAGCGTATGCGAGGCGTCGGCCGCGGGCTCGTAGAAGTCGTCGAACGTGCTCGATACGGTCCGGGCGTGATGATCGAGCGCGGTCAGGCGCCCGTCACCGTCCGCGCCGATGCGCAGCCGCTGACGGGTCGGCGCGCGATGGCCGACGGGGCCATACATCTGCTCACGGCGCAGCACGAGCTTGACCGGCTTGCCGACCAGCTTGGCTGCCATGATGCCGAGGGTCTGCGGCCCCGCCATCAGCCCCTTGGAGCCGAAGCCGCCGCCGAGGAACGGACTGCGGATGTGGATCTTGTCGTGCGCGATGCCGAACAGCTCCGCAATGCGCGCCAGCGACAGCATGAGACCCTGCGTCGGCATGTCGACCGACAGCCTGTCGCCGTCCCAGTGAGCCACGATCGCATGCGGCTCCATGGCGTTGTGATATTGCGGCGGCGTCTCGTAGATCGTATCGATCTGCTTCTCGGCCGAGGCAAGGCCAGCCTCGACATCGCCGCGGTGATTTTCCGTGGGATTGCCGACGCCGACCACCGGCGGCACGAAGCTTTCGCCGGCATCGAGGCCGACAAGCGCGGGCAGCGTCTCGTAACGCGGCGCCAGCAGCACCGCACCTTCCGTTGCCGCCTCCAGCGTTTCCGCTATCACGACGGCGATCGGCTGGTTGGCGTAGCGGACCTCGTTGCTTTGCAACACTTCCATCCGGAACACGAAGGGATTGGTCTTGATCTCGGGATCGACCGCGAGCTGCGGCTTGTGGTCCGGCGTCATGACGTCGACGACCCCAGGATGGCGCTTTGCAGCGGCGACATCGAGCGAGGCGACCCGGCCACGCGCGATGCTGGAGACCGCCATCACGGCAAACAGCATGCCGGGCGGATGATTGTCGGCGGCGTAGGTCGCCTGCCCCTTCACCTTGAGGACGCCGTCACGGCGGGTCAGCGGCTGGCCGATATTCGAGCCGTGGCGCAGATGGGCGGGCGCGCTGGTCAGGTTGAGCTCAGGCATGGATGGCTCCGGACGTCGAGGCAAAGGGAGAGGCCGGCAGCGCGGGGATACGCGCAGGCGTCCCGGCCGCGGCAAGGGTCAGCGCGCGCACGACGATGCGGCGCGCGAGTTCGATCTTGAAGGCGTTGTCGCCGGACGGTTTTGCATCGGCGAGCGCGCGCCAGGCCGCTTCCTGGAACGCGTCGGCCGTCGGTGCGACGCCCCTGAGCACGTCCTCCGCGGCGCGGGCGCGCCAGGGCTTTGCGGCGACGCCGCCGAGCGCAAGCCGCGCTTCCGCGATCTTGCCGTTCTCGATCCGCAACGCAGCCGCAGCCGACACGACGGCGAAAGCGTAGGACGTGCGCTCACGAACCTTGAGGTAGCGCGCATGCGTGGCGAAGCCGCGCGCCGCGGCCGGCAGGCGCACCGCGACGACGAGGTCGCCGGGTTCGAGCGCCGATTCGCGCTCGGGCGTATTGCCCGGCAGGCGATGCAGTGCGTCGAGCGCGATCTCGCGACGGCCGTTGCCGCCCTCGATCTCGACGATGGCGTCGAGCGCAATCAGCGGCACGCAGAAGTCGGACGGATGCGTGGCGGTGCAGCTTTCGCTCCACCCGAGCACGGCGTGCGAGCGGTTCTCACCCTCGCGCGCATCGCAGCCAGTACCGGCCTCGCGCTTGTTGCAGCGGCTGGCGGTGTCGTAGAAATACGCGCAGCGCGTCCGCTGCAGCAGATTGCCGCCGACCGTGGCGGCATTGCGCAGTTGCGCGGACGCGCCGGAGAGCAGCGCTTCAGCGACGGCCGGATAGGACTTTGCGAAGCCCGCGTCATGCGCGAGATCGGCGTTGCTCACCAGCGCGCCGATCCGCAACGACCCGTCGGCGAGATGCTCGATCTGGTCGAGCCCGTCGAGATGGGTGACGTCGACCAGGCGATCCGGTCGACTGACGCCGCCCTTCATCAGGTCGAGCAGATTGGTGCCGGCGGCAAGATACGCCGCACCCGGCTGGGCGGCGGCAGCGATGGCCTCGGCGACCGTGGCAGGCCTGACATAATCGAACGGCTTCATGCGGAGCGCCTCTGATTGGATTCATCCATGCGGTCTTGCGCCTCGCGCACGGCATCGACGATGCCGGCATAGGCGCCGCAGCGGCAGAGATTGCCGCTCATGCATTCGCGGATGCGCTCGGGATCGTTGCCGGCCTGCGCCTCCTGCATCATGCCGATTGCGCTCATGATCTGACCTGGCGTGCAGAAGCCGCACTGAAAGCCGTCATGGGCGATGAAGGCGGCCTGCACCGGATGAAGCTGGTCGCCACGCGCGACGCCCTCAATGGTGAGGATGTCGGCGCCGTCATGGCTGATGGCGAGCGCGAGGCAGGAGTTGATGCGCTTGCCGTCGACGAGAATGGTGCAGGCGCCGCACTGGCCGCGATCGCATCCCTTCTTGGTTCCGGTGAGATGGAGGCGCTCACGCAGGAGATCGAGCAGCGTGACGCGCGGATCGTCGAGGACGAAGTCGCGCCGCGCACCGTTCACGGTGAGGCTGATGGAGTGGTTCATACAAGGCTCCGATCAGATATGGACATGGCTCATCGTTCGGCGCGCCACCGCCGTGGCCGCCGTCGATACCGCGCCGCCCGAACACAATCCGGGTCGGCACATGATCGAAGATACGGAGGCACCCTCCGCTTAACAAGGGCCGCCGAAAAATATTTGGAATTCGTCAAAAGGCCGTTGGCGTACAACGCGATGAAGCCCTGCAAAGGTTCTTGCGAGGGTTCAATCTAACCAATTCGTGATCTACATTGCCGGCATGGACGACCACACCGACCAGATTCGGAAGCCCCGTGCCGACGCCGTGCGCAATCGCGAGCGCGTGCTCGAGGCTGCGAAGGTGGTTTTCAACGCCGGCGGCCCGGAAGCGAGCCTGGAAGCGGTGGCAAAACGTGCGGGCGTCGGCATCGGCACGCTGTATCGGCATTTCCCGACGCGCGAGGATCTGTTCGAGGCGGTTTACCGGCGCGAGGTCGAGCAACTCAGCGAGCTTGCCGAGCAATTGAAGAATGCCAAGGACCCGGTCGATGCGTTGCGGCGCTGGTTGGGCTCCACCGTCGAATTCGTTGCCACGAAAAAGGGCATGTCGGCTGCGCTGGCGCTGACGTTCCAGAGTTCGTCGGACCTTGCGGCGTTCTCGATGGACCGGCTGACCAAGGCAGTCGGCTCGCTGCTCGATCGCGCTGTCGCGACCGGCCAGATGCGCGCCGATATCAGCCCGGAGGACCTGTTCAGGGCACTGATCGGCATGTGCTACATGCACGACCAGCCCGGCTGGCAATCCTCGGTGCTGCGGATGCTCGACGTGTTCGTCGACGGGCTGCGGGTGCAGCCCGGCAAGGTCAAGGCACGTACCGCATCCAAGCAGGCGAAGCCGACGGTGAAACGAAAGCGATAGCGCACCCGTATCTCCCCAAAGTCATGCTAGGATCGGCATGGCCGGGATGATCTCAATGCGGAGCTTGTCATGCGCATCGCCGCCTTGCTCGTCGCTCTCACGATCGCCCTCCGCAGCGTCCCGGCGCTGGCCGGCGATGTCTCGGCAGCACAGGGCGTCATCCGCGCCCAGGAACAGGCCTTTGCGCGAGACGATGCGGCCGCGGCCTATTCCCATGCGGCACCGGCGATCAGAGAGATCTTTCCCGCGCCCGACATCTTCATGTCCATGGTGCAGAAAGGCTACGCACCGGTCTACCGGCACAAGAGTTTTGAATTCGGCGACAGCAAGAGCGAAGGCAGCTGGGTTGCCCAGCACGTTCACATCATCGACGCCAACGGCGAAGCCTGGGAAGCGCTGTACACGCTCGAGCAGCAGCCGGACGGCAGCTACAAGATCACCGGCTGCTCGCTGCTCAAGCCAGGGCGCGAGGTTTAGGTCGCAAAACCGGGGCCGGTTTTGACCGCATTCATCCGCGACCGGATCAGCAGCGTTACCACGATGCCGATATTCAAGGCATTCCACGCCACGCCGTTCGCGAACGCTGCGGCGTAGGAGCCCGTCGCGTCGAAGATGACGCCCGACACCCAGCCGCCGAACGACATCCCGAACACGGATGCGAAGATCACGATGCCGACGCGGGTTGCGGCTTCGCGCGCCGGCATCGCCTCGCGCACGATGATGGCGTAGCTCGGCACGATGCCGCCCTGGAACAGGCCGAACATCGCGGAGATCAGATAGAGTGAGGCAAGGCTGTCGAAGAACAGGTAGAACACCAGCGCAAAGCCCTGCGCCAGCGATCCGACCAGCAGCGTGCGAATGCCGCCGATCTTGTCGGCCAGGAAGCCCGAGCCGATGCGGCTGACGATACCGCAGGCCATCATCAGGGACAGCATCTCCGCGCCGCGCGCCACGCCGTAGCCGAGATCGCCGCAATAGGCGACGATATGCACCTGCGGCATCGCCATGGCGACGCAGCAGGAGATGCTGGCGATCGAGAGCAGCACCGTCAGGGTGTTGGTCGAGAGCTTGAGATCGACCCGCGGCGGCGGCGCATTGGCATGATCGTGGACCTTGTCGTCGCCCATCTGCGCGCGCAGGACCAACACCAGAATCGTCATCAGGCTCACGCAGACAAGGCCGATGCCGATATGGGTCATGCGCCAGCCGATCGTCTGCAGGCCCCAGTTCACGAGCGGTGGCCACATGGTTCCGGCGAAATAATTGCCGCTGGCGACGATGGTCACGGCAAGGCCGCGATAGCGCTCGAACCAGTGCGAGGCCTCCGCCATCAGCGGTGCGAAGGTCGCCGAAGTGCCGAGGCCGATCAGGAAGTACGCCGCCACGAATTGCCAGAGCTGAGTCGACAGACCCGCGAGCACATTGGCGATGCCGAGGAAGACAATGCTGATCGCCATTGCGGGCACGATGCCGAACCGGTCCGTGATCTTGCCGGCGATCACGCCGCCGAGCCCGAAGCCGAACATCATGAGCGTGAAAGCCAGCGACACCGCGCCGCGCGTGGCGGCGAATTCGGCCTGCACCGCGGGAATCATGACCACGATGGCCCACATGCCGACGCCGCCAATCGAGCCGATCAGCAGCGCAATGACGAGGCGAACCCAAGCCTGACGCGAATCAGGCGTGAATGAGGCCGGTATCTGTCCTGGATGAGTTGGCGCGTGCACGGCGCGGACCATGTTCGCTGATCGCCTTGCGGTCAAGCATCCTGCCGCGATATTGGGCATGCGCGGTGCGCTGCGGTAAGAAGAGCTTGGCGAAATCGCACTTTGCCATTAGTTTGCAATCTGCGTGTGCAACATTGCCGCGCGAAGGGCATGTCGACGGTATGTTGCTGCAATTGACGCGATCGATGCGGATCAGGGTGGGGCGCCTCGTTGCCCTCGCCTATCTGTTCTGCGTGCTCGCGCCGGCAGCGGCACTTGCCTGGGGCAACGGCGCTGCGCCGTGCCTCGACGATTCGCGCCTTGCGGACCTCGTGCCGGCGCATCATCAGATGCAGGACGGCCACATGCATGGCGACGTGTCGCATGACCACGCGGGAATGCACGCGCATCACCAGGCTGCCGCGCAGGACGAGCCCGCCCCGCATCAGCATGACGGCAAGGGCCACGCCGGCCCCTGCTGCGCGATGATGTGCGTGAGCGCCCTGCCGGCCGATCTGCCCAGCGTCGCCAAGCCGCTTCAGCCCGTCTCCGCCTGTGCGCCCGAGATCACGGCCAGCCTGCACAGCGCGGCGCCGCCCCTGCACTACCGTCCTCCCATCGCCTGATCTGACGCGACGACGTCAGGCCGAGCGCGCGTCTGCGCGCGCGAACCTGTGGTCTCCAGGACAGATCAGGGATGACAGATGCTTACGCTTTCCGGGGCGAAGTCCGCCGCCGCATCCGCGGCGCGTGGAGGACACTTTCTATTCAATTGGCCGCTGCTGGCCTTGGTTGCGCTGGGGCTGTCCGGCTGCATGACGGCAACGACACACGTCGCCGGCGCGGATCCTGCCGATCCCGCGGCAAAAGTGGCACGTGCCGGATACCGGTCGACTGTCGCGCCTTATGACAGCCTGCGGCCCGCAACGCCGGCACCCTGGCGCGACCGCAACGACAGCGTCGCGCCGCAGCCGAAGCAAGACCGGTAGGAGCGCGCCATGGCACATCATCTCGCGCGCAGCCTGCTGATCCTCGCCGCGTTCGGCCTCTCGGGCTGTGCTGCGTTCTCGCCCGACGGCGGCATGAACGCGGTCTCGGAGCTGACCAGCCAGACCATCAACAAGGACGTCGCCTTCGTGCGGACGGCCGAGGGAGCCGGCGCGGTGGACACGCGTGTCCGCCAGTTGCTGTCGCGGACGCTGGGCACGGAGGCCGCCGTGCAGGTTGCGCTGCTCAACAACAAGGGTCTGCAAGCCGCCTATAACGAGCTGGCACTGGCCGAGACCGATCTCGTCGAGCAGAGCCTGCCGCCCAATCCCGTGTTCTCGATCTCGCGGATCTCGGGCAATGGCGCCAGCGAGATCGAGCGCCAGGTGGTCGGCGACATCCTCGCGCTGGCGACGTTGCCGTTCCGCTCCGACATCGCCCGCGAGCGTTTTCGTCAGGCGCAATTGCGCGCGGCGCTGGTGACGCTGCGGCTGGCCGCCGATGTCCGGCGCGCCCATGTCCGTGCCGTCGCCGGCAACGAAATGGTGGCGCTGCTCACCGACGCGAAGGCGACAGCGGAATCGACTGCGCAGCTTGCGGTCAAGCTCGGCGAGACCGGCTCGCTCAACAAGCTCGACCAGGCCCGCGAGCAGGTGTTTTACGCCGAGACCACGGCCGACCTCGCTACCGCGCGGCAGGCGGCAACGAGCGCGCGCGAAAGGCTGGCGCGCCTGATGGGCCTGTGGGACGGCGGGCTCGACTTCCGTCTGCCCAATCAACTGCCGCCGCTGCCGCGACGGCCCCATGCATTGCCCTCGATCGAAGCCGACGCGGTCGCCCATCGCATCGATCTGCAGATCGCGCGGCTGGAGCTGACGGCGCTGGCGAAATCCCTCAACCTCACCGAGGCGACGCGCTTCGTCACCCTGCTCGATCTCGCCGGCATCTCCCGCCGCACCCAGGATCCGGAGGGCCCGCCGTTCCGCGAGCGGGGCTTCGACGTGCAATTCCAGATCCCGATCTTCGACGGCGGCGAGGTGCGGGTGCGGCAGGCGGCCGAAACCTACAACTTCGCCTTCAATCGGCTGACCGAGCGTGCCGTCAATGTGCGCTCCGAGGCGCGCGATGTTTATCATGTCTATCGCTCCAGCTACGACATCGCCGGCCACTACCAGCGCGAGATCCTGCCGCTGCGCAAGATCATCACGGAGGAGATGCAGCTTCGCTTCTCCAGCATGCAGGTCGATATTTTCGCGCTGCTCACAGAAGCGCGGCAGCGCCTGGCGTCGCTGCGCGGCGCGATCGATGCCAGGCAAAAATTCTTCCTCGCCCAATCCGACCTGCAGACCGCCGTCAATGGCGGCGGCGTGCCTGCGGCCGGCGGCGACAATGCAACCACGATCGCCGCGGCAGCGCCTGCCGATGGCGGCCACTGACATGGAGGCCAACATGTTTTCACGCCGGGGATTTCTGGGCACTGCCGCGCTAGCCAGCGCGTCCGTCGTCAGCGGCCGGGCGCAGGCGGCCTCGATCCCGGAGGCGCCTCACATGGACAAGGTGGTGATGCAGCCGCCGCTGCACCCCATTAGTGGCCCGGACTACCGCCCCGTGGTCACGCTCAACGGCTGGTCGCTGCCGTTCCGCATGAACGGCGACTGGAAGGAATTCCATCTCGTCGCCGAGCCCGTGGTGCGCGAGTTCGCCGAGGGCATGAAGGTGAATCTGTGGGGCTATAACGGCCAGTCGCCGGGCCCGACGATCGAGGCCGTCGAAGGCGACAAGGTCCGCATCTTCGTCACCAACAAATTGCCCGAATACACCACCGTGCACTGGCACGGCATGATCATTCCCAGCGGCATGGACGGCGTCGGCGGGCTGACCCAGCCGCACATCCAGCCGGGAAAGACCTTCGTCTACGAGTTCGAGATGAAGAAGAGCGGGACTTTCATGTACCACCCGCATTCCGACGAGATGGTGCAGATGGCGATGGGCATGATGGGCATGGTCGTCGTGCACCCGCGCGATCCGGGCTTCCGTCCCGTCGACCGCGACTTCGTCTTCGTGATGAGCACCTACCGCGTCGATCCCGGCACATACCTGCCGCAGGTCAACGAGATGACCGATTTCAACATGTGGACCTGGAATGCGCGGGTATTTCCCGGCATCGATCCGCTGCCAGTGCGGCTCGGCGACAAGGTGCGCGTGCGCATCGGCAATCTCAGCATGACCAACCATCCGATCCATCTGCACGGCCACAGTTTTGCGGTGACCTGCACCGACGGCGGCTGGATTCCGGAGAGCGCGCAATATCCGGAGACGACCACCGATGTGCCCGTCGGCGCGGTGCGCGTGTTCGACGTGCTCGCGGACAATCCCGGCGACTGGGCGTTCCACTGCCACAAATCGCATCACACCATGAATGCGATGGGGCACGACATGCGCAACCTGATCGGGGTGTCGCGCAAGGATCTCGCCAAGGCCGTCGGCAAGCTCGCGCCTGACAGCATGGCCATGGGCTCGACCGGCATGGCGATGGGCAACATGGAGATGCCGGCACCCGACAACACGCTGCCGATGATGACCGGCACCGGCCAGTTCGGCCCGATCGAGATGGGCGGCATGTTCACGGTGATGAAGATCCGCGAGGACCTCGCCCGCGACGATTACCGCGATCCCGGCCCCTACCAATTCCCGCAAGGCACCGTCGCCTACGAGGTCACGCCGCCGGCATCAGAGCCGGCGCGACAGAAGCCAGGCAGTCCACCGATGAAGAACATGAAGATGTGAGCGTTTCGATGAACCACCAACTGGAGAACAAAATGAAGAAGACGATCAGGCTCAGCCTCGCACTGGCCGCACTGTCGACCGCGCCGGCCTATGCCCACGACCAGCACGCGCACGGCACCTTTTCGGCCGGCGAGCCCGGCGATCCCAAAAAGCCCGCGCGCACGATCGAGATCCTGCTGAACGAGATGGACTACGCACCCTCCAGGATCGAGGTCAAACGCGGCGAGCAGATCCGTTTCGTGCTGCGCAATGTCGGCAAGGAGGACCACGAATTCCTGCTCGCCACCACGAAGGAGAATCTCGCGCATGCGGTGGAGATGAAGAAGCATCCGCACATGGAGCACGACGATCCCAACGGTGTCAGGCTCGCACCGAGCAAGACGGCCGAGATCCTCTGGAAGTTCAGCAAGGCCGGCACGTTCGAATTTTCCTGCCTGATTCCCGACCACCGCGACTACGGCATGGTCGGCCACGTCACCGTGAAGTGAAGTAACGAGGGAGACTCCTATGAACCGCATCATCCGAATCACTGCTGCGCTCGCGCTGACCGTGGGCCTTTCCACTGGCACCCTCGCGGCCCAGGGCGCCGCGATCAGCGGCGAGGTCAAGAAGATCGACGAGGGCGCCGGCAAGATCACGCTCAAGCACGGACCGGCGAAAAGCCTCGGCATGGATGAACCCATGACCATGGTCTACCGCGTCAAGGACCCCGCTCTGCTCAAGCAGGTGAAGGTCGGCGACAAGGTGACCTTTGACGCCGAGGAGGCGGCAACGGGGTACACGGTGACGAAGATGGAGAAGGCGAAGTAGGGACGGCTTGCCCTTCCGTCATTCCGGGGCGGCTCGAAGAGCCGAACCCGGAATGACATCTGGAGGCCCCCGAAACACCCTTCCCCGCACTCTTGCCGCACCCGCTGTTAACCCTTTGCTAACCATAGACCGGGCAAAAATTGCCGGGTGAAGTCGAGTGTCGTCGGCCGCGTAGAACGGGGGATCCCCTGTGGACGCCAGTGCGGTGCCTCACTTTCGGAACGGCGGCCCATCGGCCGCCGCGCAGACGTTTGGGGCGCGCGGACGGCAGTCGCGCGGGGAGGCAGCTACCATGGTCGACGTCACCGCGGGACAGGGCGTAAGCGCAGCCAGGCCCGGCATCCCCTCCCTCAACGACATCGTCACAATTCTCAAGCGCGGCGACATCGCGCTGGCGCTCGGCGTCCTCACCATCCTTGTGGTGCTGATCCTGCCCCTGCCCGCGATCGTGCTGGACCTGTTCCTGGCGATCTCGATCACGCTCTCGATCCTGATCCTGATGACGTCGCTGTTTATCCAGACGCCGCTGGAATTCTCGGCCTTCCCGACCGTCCTCTTGATCTCGACCATGCTGCGCCTCTCGCTCAACATGGCCTCGACCCGTTTGATCCTGTCGCACGGGCACGAGGGTACAGCTGCCGCCGGTCATGTCATCGAAGCCTTCGGCAGCTTCGTGATGGGCGGCAATTTCGTCATCGGCATCATCGTCTTCGCCATCCTGATCATCGTCAATTTCGTCGTCATCACCAAGGGTTCGGGCCGCATCGCCGAAGTCGCCGCGCGCTTTCACCTCGACGCCATGCCCGGCAAGCAGATGGCGATCGACGCCGACCTCGGCGCCGGCCTGATCGACGAGACGGTCGCCAAGCACCGGCGCAAGGAGCTGGAGGACGAAAGCGGCTTCTTCGGCGCCATGGACGGTGCCTCCAAATTCGTCCGCGGCGACGCCATCGCCGGCCTTCTGATCGTCTTCATCAACATCGTCGGCGGCATGATCATCGGCGTGGCGCAACAGGGCCTCTCCTTCGCCGACGCCGGCCGCAGCTACACGCTGCTGACCGTCGGTGACGGCCTCGTCACCCAGGTCCCGGCGCTGATCGTTTCGACCGCGGCCGGCCTGCTCGTCTCCAAGGCCGGCGTCTCCGGCGCCGCCGACAAGGCGCTGATGAAGCAGTTCTCCGGCTATCCGCAGGCGCTCGCGATGTCATCGGCGGTCATGCTGGTCCTGGCCGCCCTGCCAGGCATTCCGACCCTCCCCTTCCTGGCGCTCGGCGCCGGCGCCGGCGCGCTCGCCTGGAACGCCCGCAACCGCAACCGCGTGACGGCCAAGGCCGAGGAAGCCGCCAAGGCCGCGCCCGCGGCCGGTGCCCCCGGCGCGCCGGGTGCCGCCGCAGCCGAGGAGCCGATCTCGGCCGCGCTCAAGATCGACGACCTCAAGATCGAGCTCGGTTACGCGCTGCTGCCGCTGGTCAACGGGCCCGACGGCACCGACCGCCTCACCGAGCAGATCAAGGCGCTGCGCCGTTCGCTCGCCATCGAGATGGGCTTCGTGATGCCCGCCGTGCGCATCCTCGACAACGTCCAGCTCGAAGCCAACACCTACATCATCAAGATCAAGGAGGTCGACGCCGGCACCGGCAAGATCTGGCCGAACCAGTTCATGGTCATGGACCCCGGCGGCAGCCAGGTGCAGGTGCCCGGCATCCACACCACGGAGCCGACCTTCGGCCTGCCCGCGACCTGGGTCGATGCCAGCCTCAAGGAAGAAGCCTCGCTCAAAGGCTACACCGTCGTCGACGCCGCGACCGTGCTCTCGACCCATCTCACCGAGCTGCTCAAGGCCAACATGTCGGACCTGCTCTCCTATGGCGAGGTGCAGAAGCTGCTCAAGGAGCTGCCGAAAGAGCAGAGCGAGCTGGTCAAGGACATCGTGCCGGGACAGGTCACGGTTTCCGGCATCCAGCGCGTGCTGCAGCTGCTGCTCGCCGAGCGCATCTCGATCCGCGATCTCTCGACCATCCTCGAAGGCATCGCCGACTCGCTCGCCTTCTCGCGCAATCCCGCGACCATGGTCGAGCATGTCCGCGCCCGCCTCGCCCGCCAGATCTGCGCGCAGAACACCTCCTACGCCGGCTATTTGCCGCTCATCGCGCTGTCGGCGCGGTGGGAGCAGGCCTTCGCCGAATCCATCATCGGCCAGGGCGAGGAGCGCAGCCTCGCCATGCAGCCTTCCAAGCTGTCGGAATTCATGACCGCCGTGCGCGAGGCCTTCGAGCGGGCCGCCCGCGAGGGCGAGGCCCCGGTGCTGGTCACCTCCGCGGCAATTCGTCCCTTCGTGCGTTCCCTGGTCGAGCGGTTCCGGGCCCAGACGACGGTTTTGTCGCAGGCCGAGATCCACCCCAGGGCGAGATTGAAAACGGTCGGAAGCGTCTGATTTGCCTTAAGAACCCGTGTGTTTTTCAGCCACAGGCAAATGGTTTTTGAGTTCCTGGCCTCTTGTCGAGCCAGATCTCGGCAAGAGGCCTAGCAAGCACATTACAGCTTTGAAATAATTACGAAATCGCACGAACAAGGGGTCGCTTTTGATCGCGGCCTTTCACGTCCTTTCACGCTCTTGTGATCGCCCCTTGGGAACGAATCCCCCCAATACTAGGTTGTTGGGCACCGGAAGCATGAACCTGCCTGAACAGGCTGGCGACTACTTCGGGTAGGTGGCGGCAGGAGGCTTCCATGAACCATTCGATCTACAGCGCGGATCGCTCGACCCACTTGAAAATTGTGGTCGTGGCGCTCGTCGCAGGGATCGTGGTTGCTGGCTTCGGCATCACGGCACGTACGGGTTCGGATGAAGGCCTGACCCAGACCGCCCGCGTGATCAAGGCCGGCAAGCCGGTCGCTATCACCAGTTCGAACGCGTCCCTCGTTCGCTAAGGAGATTTACGAGTTTCAGGAATTCACGCGGCTCTTTACCAGCCCCCCAAAGTCGCCACGTGGATATGTAGACGACCCCAACCCCAAGTCGACTACAGAAAGCGCCCGCCCCCCACGGGCGCTTTCTCATGTCTGGGGTATGTTTATGCTGGTGTAGCGCGGACATTCCTCCACAAGCTCCACTCTCATTCCCCGCGAAGCCGGGGAATCCAGTACGCTGCGGCTTCGCCGTATTTCACTGCCGTCTCTGGAATACTGGATCGTCCGCCCCAGTGCGCAATGGCGCACAAGGCGGACGATGACACCGAATATTTGCTTGGGCTACCGCGCCCCATAAGTCGGCGGCGGCGCCTGCACGGTTGGCGCGGCCGCGGCGAACAATTCTTCCTTACTGCCGGTCAGCGGCGGATAGATGCGCTTGCAGTTGATGGTCTGCTTGGTCGCCTTTGCGGCCGCGCCGGTGGTGCGAACCTCGCGATCCCACCCTTCCGTATAGAGCGCGCCCCAGCCGCCGAGATCGAGCACGGTCACGTACCAGTCGATCCGCAACGGCAGCATCGGCTGGCCGGCGAGATCGGCCACCACATTGTGGCCGGCGAAGCGGCCCATGGGACGGGCGAACTGGCAGGACATCACGGTCGGATGCAGTCCGTCGACCACGCTCGAGGCAACGTCGCCGGCCGCGAACACGCCCTCGATATCCGCAACCCGCATGAAAGGATCGACCAGCAGGCGTCCGAGCCGATCGCGCGCGCCCGCGAAACTCTCGGCCAGCCGGCTCGCGCGCATCCCGGCGCACCAGATCACCGTCTGCGCCGGAATGAACTCGTCCGAGCTCAGGCGCATGCCGGCGGCCTCGACCGACACGACGCGCACGCCAAGCCGTGTCTCGACTTCCAATGACGACAACGCCGTCTCGATGACGGGACGCGCATGCGCGCCGATGGTGGCGCCGACCGCAGGATTGGGATCGACCAGGACGATGCGGCGGCTGCCGGTGATGCCGGCGCGCGCCAGCCTGTCGGGCATCTCGGCAGCGACCTCGATGCCGGTGAATCCGGCGCCGACCACCACGACGGTCGAGCGTCCCGGCGAGGGCGCGCTGCGTCCGAGCGAGACGAGATGATCTTCGAGGCGGAGCGCGGCGGCATAGGTATCGACATCGAAGGCATGCTCGGCAAGGCCGGGGATGGCGGGACGCATCACCTCGCTGCCGAGCGCCAGCACGAGGCGGTCGTAGCTCAGCACCTCCTCGCCGCTGCTCGTGACGAGTGAAATCTCGCGCCTCGCCGGATCGATGGCTTCGACCTCGCCAATGCCATGAGTGACGCCGATCGGATCGAGCAGTTGCGGCAACGGCAGAGCGACCTCGCTGAGGTCGGCCTCGTAATTGCGCACCCGGATGTTGTGATAGGGATTGCGGTCGACGACGCGGATCTCGATGTCACGGCCGGCCGCGCCGATCTCGTCGCGCTTGCGCGCAGCGCCGATGGCCGCCCACAGACCTGCAAACCCGGCGCCGAGCACGACGATACGCGCCATGTCCGTTTACTGCGTTGTCTCGAGAATTTCAGCGGCCTGCCCGCACGGGCAGATATAGCTCATTCGCCCGGATTGACCAACTGCGGCCGCCCGCGCCGCTGCACAAAATCGCGGCTCAGGCGTCGCGCAGTTCCGATGGCGTCGCACCAAAACGCTTGCGGAAGGCGCGGTTGAAATAGGACAAATCGGAGAAGCCCGAGGAATGCGCGATGTCGCTGATCTTGCGCGCCCTCGCGCGAGGATCGGCGAGCAGCTTGCGGGCCAGCACCAGGCGCTGCTCCAGCACGAATTCGGTGAAGGTCGTGCCGGCCTGCTCGAACAGGCGTTGCGCCTGGCGCGGGCTGAGCCCCGAGCGCGTCGCGATCTCGGACAGACAGAGATCGTTGCGGCCGAGCGCGGCCATCACGTCGGCACGCATGAGATCGAGACGGGCCGCCGCATGTCCGCGTCCGCGCGCAAGGCTCGCATGCTCCGCATCGGTGCCGAGCAGCAGGCCGACGAGGTCGACCATGTGCTGAGCGGTCAGGCGCTGGCCGACGGCGTCCAGATGCGGCGCGTGATGGGCGGCAAGTGCGTGGTAGCGGAAGATCGTCTCGGCGACCGCGCCATCCGAGAGCACTTGCGACAGCTTGTCCTCGGCGCGCGGATTGATGTCGAGCAGCGCGCGGCGCGGCATGCGGATGGTGGTGAAGCGATCCTCGTCGGTGTGGCCGACGGTGCCGGTGACGCCCATGTCGACGAGCACCATCTGCGCGGGCGCAAGCTCGACGGTATGGCCGTTCTGCCCGACGCGGACGAGACCCGCATGCGCGGCGATTAGGACGAGATCGTCGCTGCCGTCGGCGAGATGGCTCTGCCTGCGCGAATATTGCGCGGAGGCACCTTCGGGAATCGCCAACGCGATATTGTCGACCACGCTGATCTGGAGCCGGCAATCGATGCTGTCGCCATGGCTCGGCCCGATATCGAGGCCGCAGGAGCCGAACGCCCGTTCGCGCCAATGTTCGAAGGCCGGACCGTGCGGCAGACCCGCATATTGGTGGACGAAGATGCCCGGCGTCCTTGCTGCATCCATCTGACTTCTAGCCCCTCTCCGGCACCATGTTCGGCGGCGCCGACTGCAAAATCCGGGCATTTGACGCCGCGAAATGGATGGAGGTTCAAATCAGGGGCGGATTCAGCGGGATTTGTCGGATTGCGACGACGGGGTGGACCGCGGCGACAGGTTTGCGCCTTGCAGCGCGAAATCCGGGGTTCTCGCCTGATGGCACGAAGGTCCCGGATTGCGCGGAGCCTGTCATCGGGCGGCGCTTTGCGCCGACCCGTTGGCTCCATCCGGGCTACGGCCCCTATTTCTTCGCCGGAACCTGCGGTTGTGAAGGCGGCACGGTCTCAATCAGCTTGCCGGTAAACACCGGCGCCGAGGTCGGTTGGCCGTTCGGTGAGCCGCCGGCCTGCTCGACGGTGACGGCGTAGGTCGCACCATTGACGACGTCGGCATCGAAGGAGCCGAGCACCGGGCGCGCGGTGAAATCGCCCGCGCCAATCACGCCGAGCGAGCGCGGACGCGGCAGCTTGTCGGAGATCAGCCAGAGCTCAAAACTCTTGCCGGCCTCCGGGGTCGCGCCGACCTTGCGCACGGTGAAATTCCGCGTCGCGCCGTCGATGGTGAGGATGAAGGCGGGGCCGCCGCCCTGGCCCTGCAACAGCGCGACATATTGCGACGACGCCGCGAGCGGCGCCGGTGTCTTCACTTCCACCGTCTGGATGCGCGGCGCCGGACGCAAGCTGCCCGGCAGAGCATCGGGCTGGAAGATCTGAAGCGACAGCGTCACCAGCAGCGCGGCCGCGAGTGCACCGACGGCGGATGCGATCGTGCGCCAGCGTTTCACCCGGCTCTCGAGCCGGATCACGTTGCTGTTGTCGGCGACCGGCGGCGGCGGCGCGCGCGCGACGTCTGGATCGGGCGCATGGACCTGCGGCATGAATATCGGCGCGACGTCGGGAAGCGCATCGGACGCCGGCCGCACCGTTTCAGGCTGCTCGGCTTCGGGAGGCTGCGCCTCGAGTGGTTTCACATCCTCGGACGGCAACTCCGGCGGCGCGGTGTCGAACGAAGAAAGCTCCGGCACAGGTGGCGGTGGCGAAGCTTCCGGCGCAGGCGTGTCCTGCGCAAAGTCCGTCCGCGCGAGCTCGGCCCTGATGTTCTCCCACACGATCGGACGCGGCTCGACCGAACCGACCATCTGGTTGAGGACGCCGAGCCGGTAGGCCCAGGCCTGCACGATTTCGGCGAACGCCTTGTCCACGGCCATCATGGTCTCGACCTGCGCGCGCTCGTCCGCGTCGAGCGTACCGAGCGCATATTCCGCGGCGAGCGCGATATGGTCCTCCGTGTAGGCCATCACTTGCAGTCCAGAACCACCCTCACAGTGCGAGCCCTCATAATCCGAGGCACTCGCGGATATCCAACATGCTGCGCCGCAGCCACGTCTTCACCGTGTTGACGGGCGCGGCGAATTTCTCCGCCAATTGCTCGCGGCTCCAGCCGTTGTAATAGGCGAGAAGCACGAGCCGCTGACGGTCCGGCTCGAGCCGACCGATGCATTCCAGGAGCCGCTTCAACTCCTCGGTCATCTCCCTCCGCGCCAGCGGATCGGGGCTGTCGCCAGCGACTTCCATCGCCTGCGGCTCCTCCTCGATGGAGACTTCCGTCTTCTTGCGTACGATGTCGATGGCGCGGTTGCGCGCGATCGATGCCATCCACGTGATCGGCGACGACAAGGCCGGGTTGAACTGGCCGGCGCTGTTCCAGATCTTGACGTAGGTCTCCTGAATGACCTCCTCTGCGAGATCCTGTCGGCGCAAGATACGGAGCACGACACCATAGAGTTTCGCGCGCGTGGCGGCGTAGAGGCGCTCGAAAGCGGCCTGATCGCCCTTGGCGACCTCCCCGATCAGCCCGACCAGCTCTGCTGGCGTCAGCATTCAGTCCCCCACACGCGGGCCTGTCGCGTTCCGCGCAGGCCCTGGCACCCAGCTACCATAGCGCGCGGCAAAGCCCATCACCAAGGGGCGGGGCGCCACACTGTGGATAGCAAATGCGAAAACCCGGACCTTGCGGGTCCGGGTTTTGCAAATTCTCGGCGGTCTGGCCGCTGTCTGCGTCTTCAGGCGACGGCGCCGATGCGGGCGCGCATCAGGCCGATGCTGTCGAGGTCGGCCTGCTCGCGGGCGTTTTCCTCGGCGCGTTCGCGGGCCTGGTCGCGCTCGTCGAGGAGCTCGACCTTCTTCAGCTCCTCGAAGGCCTCGGCCAAAGCCGCCTTGGCTTCGTCGAGCTGGCCCTTGAGCTCGTCGGCCGAGCGCGTCAGGTTCTCGCGGCGCTGGATCGCGGCCTTGGCATAGGTCGGATAGGCGAAATGCGAGGGATCGTTGATCCCGGCACGCTCCTGCTCGGTCGAGATCTCGCGCTCAAGATCGGTCGACATCCGCTGGAAGTCGGCGATCATGGTCTCGATCTGGGTGACCCGGCGGCGCTTCTCGTCGACCTGAAATTTCTTCAGGCGGATGAGGGTATCTCGTGACTTCATCGACTCATACTCCCCAGAAGTCCCCTGGCTGCGCGTGGGACGACACCGGTCTCCCCGAAGGCCCGTTGGGGGCCAAGACCGGCTCTGCTACTCTGTGGGGTCGGATGATGACGGGACAAAGTTAGCGTTCCGTTTCCAAATTGCCGAGGATTTGCGCCAACTGGCGGTAGCCGTCCGCCAGTGATGCATTTTCGTCCTTGCGCTGCTTCAGGAACGCTTCCAGCGGCTCGTGCAGCCGGATCGCCTCGTCGACCTCGGGGCTGGAACCGGCCCGGTAGGCGCCCAGCCGGATCAGTTCCTCCATGTCGGCATAGGTCGCCATCACCGCCCGCGCCTTCTGGATGGTCGGCCAGAACTGCGGGTCGGCCGATTTCGGCATGGTGCGGGAGACGGATTTGAGGATGTTGATGGCGGGGTAGCGGCCGCGCTCGGCGATCGAGCGCTGCATCACGATATGGCCGTCGAGGATGCCGCGGACGGCATCCGCGATCGGCTCGTTATGGTCGTCGCCGTCGACCAGCACCGTGAAGATCGCGGTGATGGCGCCCTCACCCAGGCCCGGCCCTGCGCGCTCCAGAAGCTTCGGCAGCTCGGTGAACACGGTCGGCGTATAGCCCTTGGCGGTCGGCGGCTCGCCGGCCGACAGGCCGATCTCGCGCTGGGCCATGGCAAAACGCGTCACCGAGTCCATCAGGCAGAGCACGTCCTTCTCTTCATCGCGAAAATATTCGGCGACCGCGAGCGTGAGATACGCCGCCTGGCGGCGCATCAGCGCCGGCTCGTCCGAGGTTGCGACCACGACGACGGAACGCGCCAGGCCCTCCTCGCCGAGGTCGTCCTGGAGGAATTCCTGCACCTCGCGGCCGCGTTCGCCGATCAGCCCGATGACGCTGACCGCGGCATCGACGTTGCGCGCGAGCATCGACAGCAGCACCGATTTGCCGACGCCGGACCCTGCGAAAATGCCCATGCGCTGGCCGCGGCAGCAGGTCAGGAACGTGTTCATCGCGCGCACGCCGAGATCGAGCGGGGCGCCGACGCGCTTGCGCGAATGCGCCGGCGGCGGCGAGTTGCGGTACGGCATCGGCGCCGGGCCCTGCGGCAACGGCCCCTTGCCGTCGATCGGCTCGCCGAGCGCGTTGACGACGCGGCCGAGCCAGGCTGATGACGGACGCACCTGATTGGCGGCATTGGCGATGACGGCCTTGCAGCCGCGACGCACGCCGTCGAGGCCGGCGAACGGCATCACGACAGCGTTGTTGCCGGAGAAGCCGATCACCTCGCAGGGAATGGAACGGTTCGCGCCGGTCTCGATCACGAGCCGCGCACCGACCGACATCGCGTGAATGGGTCCGGCCACTTCGACCATCAGGCCGCGAACGCCGACCACACGGCCGTAAATATTGACGCCGTCGATATCGCCGATCTGTTCGGCAAGCGCCTTCATAAGAGAGCCTTCATAAGGGGGACGACTTCATCCTCAGGGCGATCGTGGCAAACCCTTAAGTTTCGCCATATTTCTGAACGGCGC
This sequence comes from Bradyrhizobium sp. CCGB01, assembly GCF_024199795.1. NCBI lineage: Bacteria > Pseudomonadati > Pseudomonadota > Alphaproteobacteria > Hyphomicrobiales > Nitrobacteraceae > Bradyrhizobium > Bradyrhizobium sp. CCGB01. The sequence goes on along the minus strand of NZ_JANADK010000001.1, from coordinate 2,052,884 downwards.
TTAACTTCGTGTTTACCCGCATCGTTAATCATTGCGTCACTGTCTTTGTGACTGAGCGTGACTCCCCTTCAGAAGAAGGCTGAGTCGCGGGAGTCGGTTAGGCCCGTCTCTTAAAGTGGAACTTGAACGGAGCTGGGTGACGAAAGCTGCTTCACACGCAAGACCTTAGGGCGATTCGACAAAAATTGCACCGGGGGGACTTGCGTTCCAGAATCAGGATTTGTTAACCATCTGTTGTCAGGATCCGAATCAGTTGTTCAAAGGCGTTTTGTTGAGTGCCGCGAATGCGGCCGACCTGACGCCCGGGAGCGGCGACTATGGGGAACTGGCATGCGCGTTTTGCTGATTGAAGATGACAGCGCCGTCGCGCAGTCGATCGAGCTGATGCTGAAGTCTGAGAGCTTCAACGTCTACACGACCGATTTGGGGGAAGAGGGCGTCGATCTCGGTAAGTTATACGATTACGACATCATTCTTCTCGACCTCAACCTGCCCGACATGTCCGGCTACGACGTGCTCAAGCAGCTCCGGGTCTCCAAGATCAAGACACCGATTTTGATCCTCTCCGGCCTCGCCGGCATCGAGGACAAGGTCAAGGGTCTCGGCGTCGGCGCCGACGACTACATGACCAAGCCCTTCCACAAGGACGAGCTGGTGGCCCGCATCCACGCGATCGTGCGCCGCTCGAAGGGTCACGCCCAGTCGGTCATCCAGACCGGCGACCTCGTCGTCAACCTCGACACCAAGACGGTGGAAGTCGGCGGCCAGCGCGTGCATCTGACCGGCAAGGAGTACCAGATGCTGGAGCTGCTCTCGCTCCGCAAGGGTACGACCCTCACCAAGGAAATGTTCCTCAACCACCTCTATGGCGGCATGGACGAGCCGGAGCTGAAGATCATCGACGTCTTCATCTGCAAGCTCCGCAAGAAGCTCGCGAATGCCTCCGAAGGCCGCAACTTCATCGAGACCGTGTGGGGCCGCGGCTACGTGCTGCGCGAGCCGCACGAGCACGAAGAGCGCATTCCCGCCTGATCCCTGGGTTTACGTCGCGAGCCCCCGGGGCTCGCTCCTCCCAGCCTGGACCCCGCCGCAAATGGCGGGGTTTTGTTTTTTGGGGACGCGAACGCGGCCTCATCGTCCTCCCGGCATTGAACCGCTATCCTTCCCCTGCCGACGAATGGTCGCTGCACGATGGGGGAACGATGATCCTGCAATCACTTGCCGGCCTGCCCGCCTTCCTGGTCTATTTCTGCACCGGCCTGATCGCCATCGTGGCGTATCTGTTCGTCTATACCCGCATCACTCCGCACGACGAGTTCCAGCTGATCCGCGACAACGAGCCGGCCGCCGCGATTGCGCTCGGCCTCAGCCTGCTCGGCTTCGTGGCGCCGCTGGTGAGCGCCATCGCGCATTCGGCCAATGTGCTGGACTGCCTGATCTGGGCGATCATCGCGCTGATCGTGCAGATCATCGTGCTCTTCCTCGTGAAGGTGCCGGTGCCGAACCTGTCGGCGCGGATAGCCGCAGGCGAGCTTGCGCCGGCCATCTGGCTCGGGCTGTCCTCGCTCGCGGCGGGGCTGCTGAACGCCGCCTGCATGATCTACTGACATGGCCGACAAACCCTCCAAAAAGGAGTTCGGCAAGCGCCGGCTACCGGCCGAGCCGCCGCCCTTGCGGCCGCCAGTGAAGCGATCCGGCCATGTCGCGCTGCTGGTGATGGGCACGCTCGCGGTCGGCACCACCGCCTACACGCTGATGCCGCGGACGAGTTGCGAGCCCCCTCCTCCCGGGGCGGATCCGGCGGTGCAGACGAGCACCGCGTGCAGCAGCAGCAGAAGCAGCTCCTCGGGCGGCAGCGGCGGATCGGGCTCGTCGTCGCGATCGAGCTACTACAGCAGCGATTCCTCCGGCCATTCCTCGTCGAGCACGTCATCCGACTCGGGCCATAGCAGCGTGAGCCGCGGCGGCTTCGGTTCGTTCGGGCACGGCTTCTCGGGCGGCGGCTGATCCATGCAACGCATCACCTGCCTCGAGCGCGACGACTGGCGAGAGACCGCCGCGCAATGCGGCTTCGCCTTCCACACCATCGGCGGCGAACGCTATTGGGACGAGCGGGCCTATTACGGTTTTACGCTCGACGAGATCGAACGCGGCATCGAGACGCCGACCGGCGAGATCGATGCGATGTGCCTGGAGCTTGCCGGCCGCGTCATCGGTGACGAGCGCCATCTGCGTCGCTTGAAGATACCGGAAGCGTTCTGGAGCTTGATCGCCGAGAGCTGGGACCGCGACGACCGCAGCCTCTATGGCCGGCTCGACCTGAAATTCGACGGCCAGAGTCCTGCAAAACTGCTCGAATACAACGCGGACACGCCGACCTCGATCTTCGAGGCCGCGGTGTTTCAATGGACCTGGCTCGAACAGGCGATCGAACGCCGCATCGTCCCCGCGCGCGCCGATCAGTTCAACTCCATCCACGAGCGGCTGATCGCGGCATGGAAGGAGATTGCCGCGGGCCGCCATGTTCATCTCACCGGCACCACCGGCAACGAAGAGGACGCCGGCACGCTCGCCTATCTCGAGGACACCGCACGCCAGGCGGGACTCCCGACCACGCTGCTCGACATCGAGCAGATCGGCTGGCGCGACGAGGGCGGCGGCTTCGTCGATCTCGGCGAGAACGACATCGCGCTCGCTTTCAAGCTCTATCCCTGGGAATGGATGTTCCAGGACGCCTTCGGCGCCAAGCTCACGGGCGCGCCGACGCGCTGGATCGAGCCGCCGTGGAAGGCGGTGCTCTCCAACAAGGGCATTTTGCCGCTGCTGTGGGAGATGTTTCCGAACCATCCCAATCTGCTGCCGGCCTTCTTCGAGGACGATCCGCGTGCCGCCGAGCTCGGAACATCCTACGTGCGCAAGCCATTGCTGTCGCGCGAAGGCGCCAATGTCACGCTGGTCTCAAGCGGCATGCCGCTCGACGAGCAGGCCGGCCCCTACGGCGCAGAAGGCTTCGTGCGGCAGGCATTGTCGCCGCTGCCGAATTTTTCGGGTTTCTATGCGGTGGTAGGAAGCTGGCTGGTGAACCACGAGCCGTGCGGGTTATCGATCCGCGAAGACGAAAGCCCGATCACGGGCAACCGCTCGCGATTTCTGCCGCATGCGATTTTGTGAGGTGCGTTCTTTCCCTCTCCCCTTGTGGGAGAGGGTGGCTCGCCGCGATAGCGGCGAGACGGGTGAGGGGTCTCTATCCTCACACACATCTCGCATTGGAGTTTGCTGAAGCAACCCCTCATCCGGCGCTTCGCGCCACCTTCTCCCACAAGGGGAGAAGGAAGAAAAATCACCTTGCAGCTGCGACCTTCAACGATGGCGGCATCAATCCGCCCATCGGACGTCCCGAGCGCGCGGGGTTGAGCTGGTAGAGGCCGCGGCGCTCAGTGATCGGGCGGAACGCATCGGTGATGCCGACGACGGATTCGGCAGCCCCCAGCAACAGCGTACCATCGGCTTCCATGCCCTTCGCCATGCGCTCGAAGATCACGGCCTTGGTGTCCTGGTCGAAATAGATCAGCACGTTGCGGCAGAAGATCACGTCGAACGTGCCGAGATGGGAGAAGTCCTGCAGCAGATTGAGCTGGCGGAACTGCACCATCGCGCGAATGTCGGGATTGAGCTGCCAGAGCTCGCCGGCCTGTGTAAAATACTTCACCAGGTGCTGGATCGGCAGGCCGCGCTGCACCTCGAACTGGCTGTAGATGCCGGCCTTGGATTTCTCCAACACCTCCTGCGACAGATCGGTGGCGACGATCTCGATGCGCCAGCCGGCGAAGGCCGCGCCCATCTCCTTCACGCACATCGCGATCGAATAGGGCTCCTGCCCGGTCGACGACGCCGCCGACCAGATGCGCAGCGATTTGCGCGCGGCGCGCGCCTGCAGCAGGCCCGGCAGGATGGTTTCGCGCAAGTGATCGAACGGGATCTTGTCGCGGTAGAAGAAGGTCTCGTTGGTGGTCATCGCTTCGACCACGTCGGTCGCAAGCCGGCCGTCGCCGTTCCTGATCTTCAGCACGAGATCGGGAATGCCGGGCAAGCTCGCCTTGCGGGCGAGCGGCAGCAGCCGGCTCTCGACCAGGTACTGCTTGTCGGCGGAGAGATCGAGGCCGGAACGCTCTTTCAGGAACTTGCGCAGATACTCGTAGTCAACCGGCGTCACGAGCGGTCTCCCGCGAACAGGCGGTTGACCTTGGCGCCGATCTGGTTGAGCGGCAGGATCGCCGCGCAGATGCCGGCATTGGCCGCCGCGCCCGGCATGCCCCAGACCACGCTGGAGGCTTCGTCCTGCGCGATCACGTTGCCGCCGGCAGCGACGATATCCTTGCCACCGCGCATGCCGTCCGAGCCCATGCCCGTCAGGATCACCGAGAGGATGTTGCCGTGCCAGATGTCGATGGCGGAAGTGAAGAGCGGATCGACCGCGGGCTTGCAGAAATTGACGGCGGGACCGTCATCGAGCGCGATCGCCGCGTCAGCGCCACTGCGCACGACACGCATGTGCTTGCCGCCGGGTGCGAGATAGATCCGTCCCGCCTTCACCGGCTCGCCGTCGACCGCCTCGGCGGCCGGCTTGCGGCTCGCGCGCGCCAGATGCTCGGCGAGAATGGTGGTGAAGGTCGGCGGCATGTGCTGGGTGATCAGCACCGGGAAGCGGTCGATCACCGGCCCGAGTTCGGTGACGAGCGCCATCAGCGCCTGCGGACCGCCGGTCGAGGAGCCGATCAGCAGCACCTTCGGTGCATGCGCCGAGAACGGGCGCGTGGTCAGCGGGCCCGACGACAGGGCATGTATGGCCGGAGCCGCTGCGGGCGTAGCAGGCCGCGCGATAGCGGGTGCACGTGCAGCCGGTGCAGCAGGGCTCGCGGGCGCCAGCGGCGGGCTCGCGACCGCGGGCTTGCGGCGCAGCCGTGCACCGAGGTGACGGATCTTCTGGATCAGGTCGTGATGAAAGATGTCCGCGGCCGACGCTTCGCGCGTCGACTCCGGCTTCGGAATGTAGTCGGCGGCGCCGAGCGACAGCGCCTTGAAGCTGATCTCCGCATTGCGGCGGGTCAGCGTGGAGGCCATGATGATGACGAGATCCCGCTTCTTCGCCAGCAGTTGCGGCAGCGCCGAGAGGCCGTCGAGCTCGGGCATCTCGATGTCGAGCACGGCAACATCAGGGTTGATGCGTTCGAGCTGGTTGACCGCTTCGAGCCCGGTGCGCAGCGAGGCCGCGACCTCCATGTCGTGCTCGGCACCGATCCAGCGCGAGATGAGGCCACGGATGACGACGGAGTCGTCAACGACCATCACTCGCAGCGGCCCGGCGTCTCGCGACGTGCCAGTGGTCGAATTACCTGCGAACGCAACACTCATTACTCACCAACTCAGACTGAAACGGTTCAGTTGAAAACAATCGCCGAAGGATCCGTTCAGCCTCCGGGAGTTCGCTCAGATAAGTCCGACTTCCTGGAATTTCGCCGTCACGATGTCCTTGTCGAAGGGCTTCATGATGTATTCGTTGGCGCCGGCATGCAGCGCGCGTGCAATATGCGCAACGTCGTTTTCGGTGGTGCAGAACACCACCTTGGGCTGGTCACCGCCGGGCATGCGCCGGAGATGGCCGAGGAATTCGTAGCCGTCCATCACGGGCATGTTCCAGTCGAGCAGCACCGCATCGGGCAAGCCGCGCTTGCAGGCCTCCAGCGCCTTCTCACCGTCCTCGGCTTCGAGGATCTGGAAGTCGAGGCCCTCCAGGATCCGGCGCGCAACCTTGCGGATGACGCTGGAATCATCAACGACGAGACAAGTTCGCATGTGAACCTCTGCTTCCTCCCCTTTGCGGGGGCACTTCCAATTGCAAGTCCGTCAACGGCGATGCCGCCGTATCAGGCGGCCATCATCTCGGGCGCGAGCTCGAGGACGCGATCGACGTCGAGGACGACCATGAGCTGGCCGTCGAGGCGATGGACGCCGCCGGCGAGCTTGGCCATGCGGGGATCGAGGTTGACGGGGTTCTCTTCCATGCCGGCCTCGGGCAGGCGCAGCACTTCGCCGATCTGGTCGATCAGCAGGCCGTAGGATTCCCCGCGCAGGTCGACGCCGACCGCCATGGGGGTCTTGCCGTCCTCGTCCCTGGGCAGGCCAAGGCGCGAACGCATGTCGACCACGGTGACGATGCGGCCGCGCAGGTTCAGCACGCCCGCGATCTCGCGCGAGGACAGCGGCACGCGGGTGACGCGCTCGGGCATGAACACGTCCTGGACGCGGGAGATCGGCAGGCCGAACAGCTGGCCGCCGATCATCGCGGTGACGTATTCGACCATGGCGCCTTCGCTGGACTGGGTCTTGTTGCTCATCTCGGTATCTCCTCGTCCCCTTTAGGCCGCGGCCCGGTTCAGCTCGGAGGCGCCGGCGGCGCCCGCGGTCTGCTCCTTCAACGCCGCGATCAGGCCGGGACGGTCGAACTTGGCGACATAGTCGTGGAAGCCGGCCTGTCGGCCGCGCTCGATCGCCGCCGGCGACACCAGCGCGGAGAGACCGATGATCGGCATCGAGCCCAGATTGTTGTCCGAGCGGATCACTTCCGCGAACTCGAACCCGTTCATGTCGGGCATCTCGATGTCGGTCAGGACCACATCGAAGGTTTGCGCGCGCAGCGCCGCCAGGCCCTCCTGCGCGGTCGGCGCGGTGCGGACACGGTAGCCGGCCGCCTTCAGCACCGGGGCCAGCATGTTGCGGAAGAACGCGCTGTCGTCGACCAGCAGCACCGACTGCGAGTGCATCGACGGCTTCATCTCCTTGCGGGTGAACCAGTCGGCGAACGCCATCGGCAGGAAGTGGCCGACGTCAATCACCTCGGTGGCCTGGCCCTTGATCACGGCCGAGCCGAGAATGCCGGAGGAGGAGCCGCCGACCTCGATGTTGAGCCGTTCCTCGACGATGTCGATGATCTCGTCGACGACGAGGCCCATGGAGCGGCCGTCATCGGCGAACACCAGGATCGGCTGGGCGCCCTGGCTCGCAATGGTGACGCTCTCCATGGCGACGAGTGGCATCAGCTGCTCGCGGTACTGCACCATGTAGCGGCCGTTGCTGAACTCGATCTTGTCGGCCGGGAGCTCTTCGAGGCGGGTGACGAGCCCGAGCGGGACCGCCTTGGGCTGCGACGAGCCGGCGCGGAACACCAGCAGCGAGGTGGTCTGCTCGCCCGATCCGATGTGGTGCGCCCCGTTCTCGTCGGCCATGTCATGGGCCGAGGAGCCGGCGGCGCCGAGCGCCTTGGCGATGCCGTTGGGGTCGATGATCATGATGACCGCGCCATCACCCAAAATGGTATTGCCGGAGAACATGTCGATGTGACGCAGCTTGGTCGACATCGGCTTGACCACGATTTCTTCGGTGTGGAACACGCCGTCGACGACGATACCGAAGGTCTGGCTGCCGACCTGGGTCACCACGATAAAACCGTTCTCGGGATCGGAGGCGGCGCCGTCGTCGATCTTGAGCAGCTTCTTGAGGTGGATCAGCGGCAGCAGCTTGTTGCGCAGGCGAAGGACCGCGGTGTCCTTGATGCGCTCGATGCGGTGCTCGGAGTTGGCGCGGGCCCGGACCAGTTCGACGACCGAGAGCTGCGGGATCGCAAAGCGGTCACCGGCGGCTTCGACGATCAGCGCCGAGACGATGGCGAGCGTCAGCGGGATCTTGATGGTGACGGAGGAGCCTTCACCGGCGACCGACTTGATGTCGATGGTGCCGCCGATCTGGTCGATATTGGTGCGCACCACGTCCATGCCGACGCCGCGGCCGGAGACCGACGTGATGGCGGCCGCGGTCGAGAAGCCCGGCGCGAAGATGAACTTGTGGATCTGGGCTTCGCTCATCTTCTCGAGCTCGGCCTCGCTGACGAGACCCGAGGAGATCGCCTTGGCCTTGATCTTCTCGGTGTTGAGGCCGCGGCCGTTGTCGGCGATGCAGATGATGATGTGGCCGCCCTCGTGATAGGCGGACAGGCGGATGGTGCCCTGCTCGCCCTTGCCGGACGCCAGACGCTCGGCGGGGGTCTCGAGGCCATGGTCGGCGGAGTTGCGCACCATGTGGGTGAGCGGGTCCTTGATCAGGTCGAGCACCTGGCGGTCGAGCTCGGTGTCGGCGCCGTGCATCTCCAGCTCGATCTGCTTGCCGAGTTCGCTCGAGAGGTCGCGGACGATGCGGGGCAGCTTCTGCCAGGCATTGCCGATCGGCTGCATGCGCGTCTTCATGACGCCTTCCTGCAGCTCGGCGGTGACGTTGGACAGGCGCTGCAACGGCACCTTGAACTCGGTGTCCTCGTTGCGGCGGGAGATCTCCAGCAGCTGGTTGCGGGTCAGCACCAGCTCGGAGACCATGGTCATCAGATGCTCCAGCGTGTCCACGTTGACGCGGATCGACTGGTTGGCGATGCTGGCGCCTTCGCCGGCGCCCTCGTCGGCCATCGACTTCTTCGGCGCGGCCTTTTCCTTGGGCGCCTTGGCTTCCTTGACAGCGGGCGCTTCAGCGACCGGCGCGGGCTCGGCCTTGACGACGGGCGCCGGCGCTTCGATCGCGGTCTCGCGGAAGGCGCGCTCGAGCTCGTCGAGCGAGACTTCGCCGGGACGCAACGGGCGCTCCAGGGTCTGGTCGATCAGCGAGCCCGTGGTCATCGCTTTTGCGGGCGCAGGCGCCGCAGCAACGGGCGCTTCCGGCACCAGCGGCGGCGCTTCGGCGACGGGAGCAGCGGCCCCGGCAGCCATGGCCGCCATGCCCTGCTCGACCATCGCTTCGAGCTTGTCGATGAGGTCGCGGTCGTTGCCTTCCGGCTCGGCTTCGGTGGCTTCGAGACCTGCGAGGATCTCCTTGATGCGGTCGATCGAGGACAGGATCACCGTCACGGCCTGCCCGGTCACCGGCATGCCGTCGCGGAATTTGCCCATCAGCGTCTCGCCGGCATGCGCCAGCGCTTCGAGCCGCGGCAGCCCGAGGAAGCCGCACGTGCCCTTGATGGTGTGGACCAGGCGGAAGATGTTATCCAGGATCTTGGCGTTGTTCGGCTCCTGCTCGAACTTCACCAGCTGATTGTCGACGGTGTCCAGGCTCTCGCTGGTCTCCGTCAAAAACTCCCGCAACAGATCATCCATGAAAACAGGCCTTCATACAGGGAGGGCGCGCACGATTTGTGATGCGCCATTTCGGAATGAGGCCAGCTTCACCGCAAAGCGTTTAATAATGGTTGAGTATGTGCAAAAGAACGGAACCAACAAAGAGATAAGGCGCTCCGGACAAGCCGAAGCGCCTCGTAAAGATTCGATTAACGTTTGAGAGCGGCGGCGCGACTACGAAGCGGTGACGGTGATGGCTTCGCCTTCGTGCGCGAGCTTCACCGTGAGCCCGCAAGCCTCCGCCAACAGCCGCGTATAATAAGGCTGGATCGCGTGCGCATCCGCGGCAGGTCCCCGCTCACCGCTCAGGAGCTCGGAGATGTTCTGCGGCAGGCGCGCATTATGTCCGGTCGCGGTGATGCGGAAGCTCATGGTCTCGCCGTCGCCGATCGGATCGACCGTCAGCATGCCGCCGCGCGGGATCGTGTGCTGGGACACAACCAGCATATTGAGCAGCAGCTTGACGCGATTCTTCGGCAGCAGGAGCCGCGGCAGGTTCCACGTGATCGAGCACTTGCCGTCCTCGATGTGGCCGCGCGCCATGGTCTGGGCATCGCCGAGATCGATCTGCGCGCCCGACGAGCCGGCGGCGCCGAAGGCGAGGCGGCAGAACTGGAGGCGGGCGGAGGCGGTTTTCGCGCTCTTGCGAATCAGGTCGAGCGCGAATTCGCGATCCTCGGGCTTGGGATCGTCGTCGAGCACCTCCAGCCCATTGACGATGGCGCCGACAGGGCTGATGAGATCGTGGCAGACCCGCGAGCACAGGAGCGCGGCGAGTTCGAGCGCATCTGGAGCGGTAGCGGTACCGGGTGACGAAGCGTCAGACATAGAGGGTTCCTGGAATTGCACGGCGCGGACGCGGCGAATCACGCATGCTTGACGAATGCCGCGGGTTCTAACATTCGCAAGCCCGTGGCAGCTAGCTTGCGATCGGTTTGAAGCGGCCATAAGGCCACGGCGAATCAGTTGCGTAGGGATGGAATTGCCGATGAATGAGGCATGCAGGTGAAGCGGATCATCGACGGGGCGGCCGCTATCGGCCTGATGGAGCCGCTTACCGCGCTGGTGGTGAAGGCGGGCGAAGCGATCCTCAGCGTGAACCGCAAGGCGATGCGGGTCGACGGCAAGCACGACGGCTCGCCGGTCACCGAGGCTGACCTTGCCGCCGACCGCATCATCGCTGACGGCCTGGCGCAGCTGGCGGGCGACGTGCCGACGCTGTCGGAAGAGCGGACCCAGCTCGCCTCGCCGCCATTTCGCGACAGCTTCTTCCTGATCGATCCGCTCGACGGCACCAAGGAATTCGTCGCCGGCCGCGACGAGTTCACCGTCAACCTCGCCCTCGTGACTGAAGGCGTGCCGCTGCTCGGCATCGTCAGCGCGCCCGCGCTCGGCCTGCTCTGGCGCGGCATCGTCGGCCGCGGCGCCGAGCGCGTCAGGTTTGACGGCGCGACCATCGGTGCTGCCGAGCCGGTTCGCAGCCGCACGCTTCCGGCGCAGGGCGAGCCGTGGATCGCGGCGGTGAGCCGCTCCCATGGCGACCTCAGAAGCGAAGCGTTCATCGATGGCCGGCCCAATGCCGTCAGGAAGACGGTCGGCTCGGCGGTCAAATTCGGCCGGATCGCGGAGGGCAGCGCCGACATCTATCCCCGCTTCGGGCCCACTTGCGAATGGGATGTCGGGGCCGGCTGCGCGGTCGTGACCGCCGCCGGCGGCAAGGTCACCGACGGCAAGGGTGGCGAACTCCGATTCGGCCAGCGCGGCGACACCGGCTTCATCATCCCGGAGTTCATCGCCTGGGGCGACCCGCAGGCGGTAGGCCGCTACTGACCGAGCTGCTATTGGCTAAGTTGTTCCTGGAGCGCCGGCCAGCGCTTGCGCACCTCATAGAGGAAGCGCTCCGGGTCGGCGGCGAAGGCATCGCGGTTGGCCTCCCGGCTGAACAGGTACAGCCGCTGCGCCGCGATCACGTAGAAGCGGGGGTTGGCGGCGACGGCGACGCCCCGGGCGATGTCGGCCGGATCATACCCGCCGAACTGCGGTCCATAGATCTCGGGATGGGCCAGGAAGGACGCCCGGTTGCCCTCGTTGCGGAAGCGCCAGACCGCGCCCCAGAGGTTGGCCTCGAACTCGGCCGTCCCCTGCAAGGCGGCGCCATCGACGAAATAGGCGACGGGGTCGAAACCCTCGATCGCCACGCCGCTGAAGCGATTGACGACGATCCGCTCGGTGGTGGCTGCCGCGGCCGGCCCCCCCGCGCAGGCAACGCAGATGCCCGCCAACAGGCAGACGAGGAAGCCGATCAAGGCAATTCCGGGGCGCAAAGGGCTATCTTCCTGCCGTTGTGCCGTCATAGTTGCTGCGGATAACATCCGAGTCGAGGGGACATCCGGCGCAACCTAGAGCCGTGCCTGTTGGCGCCAGGTTAAAGAAGCGACGGGATTCGATACCAGGGGTTCTTTTATGACTTTCGCATCACGCCTTGCTGCGGTCGCGCTTGCCGCGCTGGTCGGCTGGATCGTCCCGGCCTCCGCCCAGCAGGCGCCGCCGCCCAATCTGCCGCCGCCGCAGCGGACCCCGACGCCCAGCACCTATGGGCCGGACGAGCTCGTGACCGCCGGCCACCGCTTCTTCGGCAACGTCTCGCGCGGGCTCGCCTCGATCATCGAGAAGGCCGTCAGCCAATGGGGCCTGCCCAACGGCTACATCCTGGGTGAGGAAGGCTCCGGCGCCTTCGTTGCCGGCCTGCGCTACGGCGAAGGCACGCTCTACACCAAGAACGCCGGCGACCTCCGCGTCTACTGGCAGGGCCCCTCGCTCGGCTTCGACTGGGGCGGCGACGGCGCGCGCACCATGACGCTGGTCTATAACCTGCCCGCCACCAACGCGATCTACCAGCGCTTCGCCGGCATCGACGGCTCGGCCTATATCATCGGCGGCTTCGGCATGACGGCGCTCACCGCCAACAACATCGTGCTGGTGCCGATCCGCTCGGGCCTCGGCCTGCGGCTGGGAGCCAATATCGGCTATTTGAAATTCACCCCGCGCGCGACCTGGAACCCGTTCTAGGTCCGTCGTCCCCAGTCGATTTCCGGATTCACGTTAACAACAGGGCGGGGCTGGCTTTTTGCCGGCCCGCCATGCATTGTCTTTGGTAAATTTTTCCTTAGCTCTGGGAGTTCTGGCCCATGGTCGAACCGATCATGTACCTGGCGATCGGTTTCCTGCTCTCGATGCTGTGCGGGCTTGCCATCGTGCCGCTGGTGCATAACCGCGCGGTCCGCCTGACCACGCGCCGGCTCGAGGCCGCCACCCCCCTCTCGATGGCGGAGATCCAGGCCGACAAGGACCAGCTCCGCGCCGAATTCGCCATGTCGGCGCGACGGCTCGAGATGAGCGTCGACCAGCTCAAGAACAAGACCACGAGCCAGCTCGCCGAGCTCGGCAAGAAGAGCGACGCCATCAACCGCATGAAGATCGAGCTCGGCGAGAAGAACGCCACGATCTTCGCGCTGGAGGCGCGCGAGAAGGCGGTGAAGGAGCAGCTCCGCGCCACCGAGGAGGAATTCAACGCCAAGACCGAATCCCTGCGCACCGCCGAGATTGCGCTGACCGACAAGCAGGGCGAGCTCGCAAAAATCAATTCCGAGCTGTCCGACCGCTCGATGATGGCGGAAAGCCGTCAGGTCGAGCTGGTCGCGGTCCGCGCGCAGATCGAGGAATTGAAGAACCGCGTCGGCGACGCCGAGAAGGAGTTCGTGGCGACGCAGGCGCGGCTGACGCAGGAACGCTCGGACTCGGAGGTCGCCTCGCGCGAGCTCGGCGACGCGCGCGGCCGCGTCGAGAATCTGAGCCAGCGCGTCAACGAGCTCGATCGCCAGCTGATCGTGCAGGTGAAAGAGGCCGAGATGCTGTCGGGCCGCGTCGCCGACCTCGAAGGCCGCCTCGCCACGCAGGGCAAGCTGCTCGCCGAGCGCGACTACGAGAACAACCAGCTGCGCCAGGCCAATGAGGGCGGCGAACGCACCATCAAGGAGCTGCGCGTCGAGATCGCGGCCTTGAGCGGCGGCAAGTCGTCGGCGGCGTTCGAATCAATCCGCGCGGAAAAGACCGCGCTGGAGGAGCAGCTGCGCACCGCGCGCGACGAGCGCGGCAAACTCCAGCGCGACATCAACGCGATCCAGCAGCAGGCCGAAAGCTCCTGGGCGACCGAGCGCATGGAGAACGCGCTGTTGCGCGAGCGCATCAACGACATTGCCGCCGAGGTGGCAAAGCTCGCGATGCAGCTCGAAGGGCCGAACTCGCCGATCGAGGCCCTGCTTGCGGCCGAGGCCGGCCAGCCTCCGAAACCGGCGCCGCGCCCGGCCAATGACGCCGCCGGCAATGGCATGGCCACCCTGCCCGAGGGCGGCGGAACGCTCGCCGAACGCATCCGCGCGCTCCAGGCCCACGCCTCCCGCGCCCGCCAGCAGGGCGCGTAGCCGGGCCCAACCGCGGATTCGCCGCAGAATTACGTGACCTGCAAAAGGTTTTCCGGCCTCAAGGCGCCTGGAAACTTGACACCTTCGGCCCGCACTTCTAAATCGCGGGCTCCGATGCGCCGGCCGGCCGAAAAGGTCCGGCCGTCTGCATGATGGTCCCGGGCGCATAGCTCAGCGGGAGAGCGTTCCCTTCACACGGGAGAGGTCCAAGGTTCGATCCCTTGTGCGCCCACCATTCGCTGCTCAAGTTCAAAGACTTAGTGGGCTAATTCCCCGGGAGTGTGCCCCGAGAAAACGTGGGCACAGCGCGGGCACACGAGATCTGCCAGGAAAATTGCAGCACGGGCCACAGAGACGGCGCCAAAGTAACACCATCATGCTAGAAGAGACTGCTCGCGGTTATGAGGCCGCCATGACACGCGCCCGCACCGAGCGCAGCTCGCCGTCCTTTGGCAAAACACGTTCATCGCCCACCGCCGTCGCGGGCCGCGCAGGAAGCTTGGCATTTGTCCGCCGAGTGGAGAAATATCGAGTTCGTCTTATCCGGATGCAGACGAGCGGCACCGCCTTTATCAATCTGCCGCCGGTAGCGGGACTACGCTTCGATGCCGTAGCCCCGCGAAATGCGGGAGGTGTTGGTTGCACCGACAACTAGGTCCCCCCCGATGACGAGAACCGATCTATGGGCGATCTGGTCTCTGGGGACCGTGGTTTGGCTTTCGAATCCGCCGAACGGACCGATTAGGCCATCCTGGAGCGATGTCCTGGGGTGGTGGATGACGACTCATTGAGGTTGCGATCCTTCCGATCTGGGAAGGAAACCACGGGCAGCCTCCCCTGGACCGGGTTCTGGGCGCGTGAGCTGCTGTGCTGGTGCACAAACGACTCCTTCGTTGCCTTCTGCTCAGAACACGACTTGCTCGGTTTCGTTGTCAATCTTATGCGCCGATACCATTTCCGCAATCTCGGGCTCGAAACGCGTTTCGTCACCGGCTAAATCGCGGAAGCTGGACCGGCACGCGTGCGGCGTTATGGCCGGATAGACTGCCTCAAGGGTGTGGAGCGCGGCATTCATGCCGAGCGGCTTGGTGTGGTCCCGGCGAACATGTACGCATGGCGTTCCCAACCTCTCGTTGTCCGGACGTCGCAAGCGGTTGAGTAACAGGCGCTTCAGGCGCACGAACTCGCGCTCCGTGATAGGCTGAGGTTTCCTCGGCGGCGCAAATGGCAAGCGGATATCGTCGATTACCTACGCGCCGCGCCTCGGCGTCCGCGCCGACATCAAGTCCTCCTCACGGACCTGCTCGATCTCGTGAAACAGGGGGCCTCAAGGCGCCATCCGATTGGCTTGAACGTTGCCGCGGCGATGCGGCCAAATGGACCGCACATCATCGCGAGCAACTCGCGGCCACTGCCGGCAACGCCGCCCTGTCCCCGCTTGCGGTGCTCGACGAACTCTCGCGCTATGGCGGAGAGATCACGCTGGTCGCCGACACCGGCTACATGGCGGCCTGGACGGGCGTGCTGTTTCCGACGGTGCGCTACGACGCGTTCTTCCGCGCCGTCGGATCGCTCGGCTGGGCCCTTCCCGCCTCGCTCGGCGGTCATCTTCGGCGCCGAGCTTGCCGGGGTCTTTGGATGCCCTAACAAGCACAGCCGACGCGAGAACTGCTGCGGTCTGGAGATCCGAGCCTCAGAGCATGATGCCTAGGCCGTAGCGCGGCATCATGTCGATCTTAGAGCCTGACTCAAAAAGGCCGGCGAACGCTTCAGGGCGCGGCGAGCGCGTTGTCAGCAGCCTGAGATGGGCAACGTGAAGCCAGGCAAGCTCCGTTGCGGCGGAGCCTTCAAAGTCTCTGGTCAAGCGTCGGCAACGGCCGAACCACGCAAAGGTGCGTTCGACCACCCAGCGCTTGGGCAAGAGCTGGAAGCCTTTGACCCCTGGTGGTCGCTGGACGATCTCGATTGTCCACGGCCCGCAGGGGGACAGCGCGTTAGTCAACTGCTTGCCGCGATAAACCCTATCGGCAAAGACATGTTGGAGCCTGGGAAAGCGATCTCGCAGGTGCTCGAGCAAGGGGACAGCGCCATGAACATCCTGAACGTTCGCAGGATGGACATGGGCTGCGAGCAGAAGGCCATTGGTATCGGTAACGATGTGCCGCTTGCGCCCATGCGGGCGCTTGCCGGGATCGAAGCCGCGAGGCCCTCCGGCCTGCGTTGTCGAAGCAGTTTGGCTGTCGATGACGGCAGCCGTTGGCGTTGGCTTATGGCCGAGCTTCTTCCGTGCCCGCCGCACCAGGATTCGAACGATCCGGTGCCACCTGCCGCTGTCGCGCCAATCGTAAAAATAGCCCTGCACCGTCGAGTATTGCGGGAACTCCTTCGGCAAGGCTCGCCATTGGCAGCCGCTCGACAAAATATAAAAGATTGCCTGCACGATCTCGCGCAGATCGACCTCCCGCGGCCGGCCCAATCGGCATCGAGGCGGCATCTTCCGAGCGATCAGCGCCCACTCGGCATCGGTCAGATCGCTTGCGTAACGCAGTCCACTGCGCTGATATTGGATACGAGCGGCTTTGGTCCACGGCATGGTGTCCTCCTTCGAATCTTCGCAAATCCGAAGGAATCACAGGCCCGCCAAAACCGCTCACTTTTTTCGGTCAGGCTCTTAGGAGAATCGTACACCGGTGGAACGGACTTCAGCCAACGGTGCAACGGTTCGGGATGATCGTCAAAGCCTTCTACCGGGAGGCTTGTCTCCATCGTGGCGACGTCGAGCAGCATCGGACCGTCATTGTGTGCATAGAATCGAGGACAAGCGCCTCGTGCCCGCGCACCAAAACGTTGTTGACGTGAAGATCGCCATGAATGCGCGTGTATTTGACTGGCTGCTAATGCACATCATGAATAGTCGCTTCAGGTCTTTAAATCGTAGCTTGACCACCAGCCGAGCGCCCAGTTGACCGTCTTGCGAACGTCAGGGTCCCATCGCGCGCCCGCGCAGCGAGCGCGTCACGGGCACACGGATCGGCGATCTCACCGAGCGCCGCGGCGGCGTCCTTGCGCAGCGACGGAAGCGCATCAGCGAGAAATGGAATGATCGAGCC
This sequence comes from Bradyrhizobium sp. CCGB01, assembly GCF_024199795.1. Lineage (NCBI taxonomy): Bacteria > Pseudomonadati > Pseudomonadota > Alphaproteobacteria > Hyphomicrobiales > Nitrobacteraceae > Bradyrhizobium > Bradyrhizobium sp. CCGB01. The sequence continues at coordinate 2,036,081 of NZ_JANADK010000001.1, read as the reverse complement.
GACCGCATCAAGCCACTGGACGAAAGTCAACCTCATTGACTTCTGGTGCAAAATAGTGCTTCGGCATTGCAACCATGAACCGCGGAGACGTAGACCCCGCCAGAGCTGGATCTAAACTGGCCATTGCCAGTTGGAGAAAGTTCGTCAGCTCAGGTCTCACTTGAAACTAGCAGATAGGGCTGCAACAGAACATCCAAGCGTGCGTCACCTGGTTGTTCGGAAGTGTCCTCTGGTCCTGCTACATGCGTACTTCATGAGCGCCGACGGTTGATACCGGAAAGATCGTCAAATGACCTCGACCGAAACAATCAACTTTTCTGCTAGCGAGGCTACAACATCTTCATTCGGCATACTGCTTGCATCGTTTAGTGAGAATTCCCGCTGGGATTTGTTGATCTAGGTTTGTCTCGGCGGTGCTTTGAAGGGCTTCGGGTCCACCTGTTGTTTTCTTCTGCCAAATTGCAGGTGACGCCGTGTGACTGCCATGAGTTTCAAGAACGTGCAGTATCTAATGGAACCATCTCATCTCGCTAAGGTAGTGCACTCGATCGACCGGCGAGTGGTCCTCCAGACTGCAGGGTATCTGTTTGCCGGGTGCCTGTTTGTGCTGCTAGCGCAGCCCGCGCGGCCCTCGATCCGCACAACTGAGACACTCCCAGACTCTGCGACTAATAGCGCGGCGCCTACGCTGCATCACGGGCTTCCCGTCGCTCGGGACGCTCTCGACAGTCTGGACGATGAATACAAGGCGGTTGACGCACGTTCGCCTCCCGCCGAGCATTGTCGCGTCACGAAGTCAGACTTCAGTAATGTTCAGTTGGGCGCAAACTATGCAGAGGTTGTCCGAACGTTCGGCTGCGCGGGCACTCTCAAATCGAGCGAGCTCGTCGAGGGCATCACGTTTCACGTGTTTGCATGGAATAATGGAAAGGTTCTAACGCTATTTGTAAACAGGAAGCTATCGATCGCATCGCAGTCCGATCTGTAGCTGTAACGGGGACTGCGCCTCCAATAAGCTCCGGCAGTTACCCTCCGGGGTCGGTAAGATAGCAAACGGTGATGGCTATTTCTACCGCGCATTGGCTGACCTGGCCCACGATGGTCGGGCAGTTTTCGAAAGGCCGGATTGCTCCGCTCACGACCTCTTAAGAAGATCGCAGGCGCTGTCGGCGGCTGACCGCCAGGCATCTTCGGCGGGGATGGTCGCCGTGATCTCATAATAGTCATATGGGTAGTTCGACTCGCCCGGCGCCTTGATACGCGCGGCATAGAGTGGACGCATGACCTGCCCATCGGAACGGATGCGAACATTCTCCATCTCAAAATCACTAATGGGAGTGTTCTTCATGTGTTGCACGACTGCCCCGCCATCATCGGTCTGGGTCGCAGCAATCGCCTTGAGATAGTGCGTGACCGCGCTGTAGGTGCTCGCCTGCGCCTCGTTTGGGACCCGGCCGTCGAACGCCGCACCGTAGCGCTGCGAGAAGGTTCGCGTCTCGTCCGTCATGTCCCAGTAGAACGGAGTGGCTAGGCGCACATTCCGCAGGGATTCCAGGCCTACACTGTGCGTCTGATTTATCAACAAGCCCAACGGCACAAGCTGCTGATTCTTGATGAGCTCGAATTCCAGAGCCTGTTTCAGAGCATTGGCTAAGTCCGCTCCCGAGTTCGCAAAGGCGACAACCTTTGCTCCGCTCGATTGGGCGGTCAGGAGGGGCGACGAAAAATCGGAGCTATTTAGCGGATGCAGGACGGAGCCAACGACCCTGCCCCCGTCGGTTCTGATAAAGTGCGTCGCATCGGCCTGCCACACTTTTCCAAATGAGTAATCAACGGTGATAAAGAACTACGTATCTAGTCGTCGAGCGAGGAGCGTTTTCACCGTCGCCTTTGCAAGCGCATAGGTGTCCATTGCCCACTGTCTCGTCATTGGAGAGCATTTCCCATTGGTCAACACCGAGGCCGCCGTTCCAGCGAGGAGATAGGGCTTCCTCCGATTCTTCATGACGTCTTGTACTCCCAGCGCAACTGACGATGCCGAACAGCCCACGATCGCGTCCACCCGCTCATTATCCAGCCAGCGTCTCGCAATGGCGACGCCGATGTCGGGCTTATTCTGATCGTCGGCTACGATAAGTTCGATCTTGCTGCCGTTGATAGCTTCACCAAAGTCGCTGATTGCCAACTGCGCCGCGAGAACCGAACCGGTTCCGCAATTGTCAGCATAGGGGCCGCTCCGGTCATTCATGATGCCGATCTTGATGACTCCGTCCGAAATCCCCTGTGCCAGGACCGGCGCCGCGAACGGCGCTCTGACGTCGAAGAAGATCGCCATGATGGCGACAAAGGCAATCGGCAGCCGCATATGCTCACTCTCCCTCATAGTCCGGAATATATTCGATCTGACTGTTGTGGCGATTCAGTTCACGCCACGAGTCGCAAACTTCGGTGGTCAGCCTTATCGTCCTGCAAGCAAACTGACCGGTCGCCCCACGGAAGTGTGGGAAAGCCCGGGGTGATGGAGAATTGTATTTCGAGAGGTCCGGCGCCCGCACCTACCAAGACTGGTCGGCCTCCTGGACCAACGCTGCGTGGATCAATCGCCTCGCCTTCCGCAAAGCAGCTGGGCCGCGAGACGAACGCCACCGCGCGATCTACACTGTGGCAGTCAGCGTGTACGCGCACTTCCTGAAAGGGATCGCGCTGATGGAAGCATCGCCGTGGCAGCGATTCTGGAGTCACACCCAACACACCTCAGGGATACTAATGTCACGCGCATAAGTCGATGTTTGTGAGGTGTTTCTTCATCCATTGAATGATGCGGAACCAGGAGCTTTAGTCGCCCGCGACGGCTCCTGCGGGTTGCCCATCCTCCGGCTGCAGAGCGGCGCGGACTCACTGGCTCGCCCAGCTGTTGGCACATGATCTACGCCGACTGTCCGACTTCCGACTGTTTGGAGGACTTGATACGCTCGCTCGGCAAACTTCCCTTAAATGGTCAAGTTCTCGCAGTTGGCACGAGGCTTGAAGGGGAGACCTCATCCAGCGGCTACTAGCGGAGCGATGACTTAACATGGCGTCGGCCTCAATAGCACATCATGAAAGATGCTCTCGATGTGGTTCTGCCTTGGTCTGCCTCGAGTGGCATGAACGCAAAGATGAGCAGGAAGTTCAAGATCTTTGGCGCTGCTGGAACTGCAGGAACGAGTTTGTCACCGTCACCACTTCTGATGATACGGATCCTTCTGCCGCCGAAATCACGAAGCTATTCTTTACCAGCCTGCTAGTCTGATCGATGACGCCCGAATGGCTCGCAAGGATACCGTTCGATGCAATGTGGCCGGTTCAATGGGAGATCGGATCCAACGTTTCAATGGTGGATTGCCGAATGACTTACTTTCGCAAGAGCTCCGCTGGTCGGAGGACAGTGGTTCGCGCTGCTCGGCTTCTTAGTAACGGCTTGGTCGGCTCGCCGCTCAAATCGCTGGTCACGAATGCAGATTGCAAGCCGGATAGACTTGGCATTCAACTATCTCATATGTAGCCACGGCTGAGGGCCTCATGCAACGCCTCAACGGAGTGCGGCGGCACCCACTAAGGTCCCGGCGCCAGCGGCACCACCTTACTCAAAGGCTTCAGCAGCGTACGGCGCAAGTTCGACCAGCCGCGCAGAACACCTGAACATCGAGATTATCCTAGGTCGTTGCACTTTCGGACCCCGTAGCCTTCATGAGCGTGCGGCGTGAGGGCGCGCCACCAGCGCACGCCTTCCGGCGGTCTTTACGGAATGCCGTTTCCGATCCTGAGTCTACTGACGATAACACCATGTTCATGAATGAGGCCATGAAAGTGTATTGCGAGCAGCTGGTATTTATGGGCGCGGTAAGCTCATAGATGTCGATAGCGATTGCCTCCCCACAATGAAAGCACCTCCAGCCGTACTGTGCCCCAATCGGCCGTAGCAAAGGTATTTGGTTTCTGACCGCGCCGCCAATTTGTGTAATTGGACATTTAAACCCTAGGTAGCTTTCTACTCCCAAAGCTATCCGGATAGGGCCAGCTGGCAAGCGCTTAATCGCGAACGATGGCACGCAACTTGCTGCGCTATGACAACATCGCTGAATTCGGTCCAACTGCCTTCCTCCCAGATGTCGAGCGGGCTCATGGCCTCGAAGGAGACACGCCCGGTCAACGACGCATGTTGGTGTGTTGCTCTGCAGCTGCAATCGCATTTGCGCACGGTCTTCGCCGCCAGCTTGTGAGCGTCTAGAGTATGAAACTCTTGGCTACAGCAGAACAGGTGTCTCCGTAGTCGGAAATTATGCAAACGGATTCGACTACGATCACAACTGTTGCATCATCAGTGGCCGTGCTCTCGATTTTCACGAAGCGCCCACAGGATGCTCAACCGGAGGGTAAATTATGATGGAAATCAGAGGCATTCCGTTCGACGCGCCCCTTTATCATGGGGATGAAGAGCATGGTAGCGCGTTTCTTAGCTGCCAAGCCGTGCAAGCCATCTTCACAATTGCAAGCGACGTAGGGCCTTTATTACCAAAGCAGCTCAGACCTGCCGCAGATCCCGCGGTCGGAGTCGTAGGTATAGCAAGCTACGGCTCAAGCATTGTCGGACCATATCTGGAGCAGTATTCTGGAATCGAAGTTCGTGATTCCGGTGGGGAGACTGGCTTCTATATTCCTTACATCTATGTGACTGCGAACGATGCGGCCCTCGCCTCCGGACGCGAGGCGCTCGGTGCTCCCAAAAAGTTTGCGCACATCGCATTGACCCGGGAAAGTGGCCTAATTCAGGGGACGCTTGAGCGTCCAGCAGGCAAGCGTCTCCTAACCATCACGGCTCAACCAGACACGCGCCTGAAAGCAACTGCACGACAGATGTATTCGACGCACAACAACTTCTATTCGCTTCGGCATCTGCCTCCTATTACCAAATCCGGAAAAGGAGCCGCAACACAGCTCGTAAAGTGGTGCACGGACCGAGCGTTTCGACGAGATGAGTCGGGCGAAGAAGTGCTATTCACGGGCCTCATTTCACTAACTTACGACTCGCCGTCAGCCATCGATCCCGTGCACAATTTGGTGGTTGGCCAAATCATCCTTGGAACGTACGAGGAGTACGATTCCAGGCTCCGTGCGATCGATCTCCTTTCGGACGTGTAGGCCGCCGTCGCTGAAGAGAACTTTGGCGATAACAGCCTACGATGTTAACTTGAGACGACAGAAGTTGGAATCACCCCTTTCGTTCAAAAGAAGCTTGGAATCCGGGCAAACCGAGGCTTGCCTAAGCTGCGCTTCGCTTGTCGCCCCCTTCTCAACCTGTCTGATTGATCCCATAACGTCGGGAATCTGACACGATGTCCAACTTGATCGCTGTGACTCGGCCACAAGTCGTGGCCAAAGTCATTTAGACCACCCTGCCTGCTCCTGGCATGGGCATTGCTGGTGCTGGTTTGTCGCACGATCATGGGCAGCGCCGCACCATGGTACGAAGAGAAGAGTGGTAGAGCGTGGGAAAGACATCCCAATTGCGGCAGAACTCCGAAGTTATTCGAGGCTGCCATGTCACTGGTGGGAGCATCGCGCCGAATCTGAATTCGTCGTGGCCACCGGCCGACTACCGACTGGCTGTAACGAGCATTGTCTTCAACTATCCCGCGGGAGAACGTCATGTACTTTGTGTCTCCTTACTGCGTGGAGCAGAGCCAACTCTCACTTGCAGTAGTATCTCACCGGTGTCGCCGGCTTGGCGCGGCGCCCTCTCCACAGCTTTTAATCGATAGCCCCGGGGCGAGGACTATGTCATGGGACGTGTAAACGAAAAAGTTGTTCTGGTGACTGGTGCGGCGCGAGGTATGGGAGCGGCCCATGCCCGCTTGCTGGTTGCAGAGGGCGCTCGAGTCGTAGTCACCGATGTCCTTGATCAAGACGGCGAGGCTCTCGCTTCCGAACTGGGGAATGCCGCCATCTACGTGCACCAGGATGTTAGCGAGCCGACATCCTGGGCAACTGTGATCGCGGCAGCACAGGCCACCTTCGGTACCTTGCATGGGCTCGTCAATAATGCTGGTGTCACGAGCCGGGCTTCGATCGAGCAGTTCCCACTCGATCTATGGAACAGGACCCTGGCAGTTAATTTAACCGGCGTATTCCTCGGCATTCAGGCGGCGCTGCCAGCGATCCGGCTTGCAGGCGGTGGTTCGATCGTCAACGTCTCATCGGTCGAGGGACTGCGAGGCAGCCCTGGCCTTCATGCTTATGTGGCCTCCAAGTTCGGCGTGCGCGGAATCACCAAGTCTGCCGCGCTGGAGGGCGCAGCTTCCGGCGTCCGTGTCAACTCAGTTCATCCTGGCCTCGTCAACACGGCGATGAGCGAGCGCTTGGATCCCGCCCTCTTTCCAATTCCGATGGGACGAGCAGCCGAGCCGCTGGAAGTGTCTCAGGCGGTCGCATTCCTGCTTAGCGACGAGTCCAGTTACATGACCGGTGCTGAGATAGTCCTCGATGGTGGCTTGACAATCGGCGTCCCATATAAAGGGGCTGCGCTGGAGGAAATGTTTTCATGACATAAATGCTGGCCAAACGGAGGAAACACGCCGTGTATTACAGCAGTGGAAACTACGAAGCCTTTGCCCGTCCTCGCAAACCTGATGCTGTCGATAAGAAGACTGCTTGGTTCATCGGTGCTGGTCTGGCGGCGCTTGCCGGTGCGGCATTTCTCATTCGCGACGGGCATATGGCCGCCAACCGAATCACAATTCTCGAACGGTTGATGCTGCCGGGCGGCGCGCTCGATGGGATCAAGCAGCCCGAAAAGGGCTTTGTCATTCGGGGTGGCCGGGAGATGGAAGACCATTACGAATGTCTATGGGATCTGTTCAGGTCGATCCCATCCCTGGAATTGAAAGGCGCCAGCGTGCTCGATGAGTTCTATTGGCTCAACAAGGACGATCCGAACTACTCGTTGCAACGAGCGACGGTGAAGCAGGGGGAGGATGCCCATACCGACGGCCTTTTCAACCTAACCGGGGAGGCGCAACGGGAGTTGATCGCCATCTTTCTTGCTGACCCTCGGCAGATGGAGAACAAGCGCATCGACGAAGTGTTTGGGGAGGCCCTTCTAAGAAGCAATTTCTGGCTTTACTGGCGCACAATGTTCGCGTTTGAAGAATGGCATTCCGCGCTGGAAATGAAGCTGTACCTCCATCGATTCATCCATCACATAGGCGGACTCCCCGATTTCAGGGCACTGAAGTTTACCAAGTATAATCAATATGAATCCCTTGTTCTGCCACTGTGCAACTGGCTGGCCAAGCAGGGCGTCATGTTTCAATTCAGGGTAGAAGTCACCGACGTCGATTTCGAGATCCGGTCCGGATACAAGCAGGCCACGCGCATCAACTACCAGAGGGACGGTGTCAACGGTGGAATCGATCTTTGTGCCGACGATCTCCTCTTTGTGACGATCGGGTCTTTGACCGAGAATTCTGATATCGGCGACCATCAAACCCAGGCAAAGCTCAATGAAGGCCCTGCTCCTGCATGGGACCTCTGGCGACGTATCGCCGCAAAGAGCCCGGCGTTCGGACGCCCGGAGGTTTTCTGCGGCAACATCCAAGCGACCAAGTGGGAATCTGCGACCATCACGACCTTGGACGCGCGCATCCCAAGATATATCCGCAACGTCGCCAAACGCGATCCGTTCAGCGGAAAAGTCGTCACGGGAGGCATCGTTACGGTGAAGGATTCGAGCTGGCTGCTCAGTTGGACCGTGAACCGCCAGCCGCACTTCAAGTGTCAGCCAAAAGACCAAATCATCGTCTGGCTCTATTCTCTCTTTGTCGATAAGCTCGGTGACTTCGTCAAGAAACCGATGCAAGCCTGTACAGGCGCGGAGGTTACGGAGGAATGGCTTTATCACCTTGGTGTGCCCATTACGGACATACCGCAACTTGCCGAGACCGGCGCAAAAGCGGTCCCTGTCATGATGCCCTACGTCACCTCCCTTTTCATGCCGAGGCAGGCGGGCGACCGGCCAGACGTTGTACCAAAAGGAGCTGCCAATTTCGCATTCATCGGACAATTTGCCCAGTCGGCCGAGCGAGATTGTGTATTCACCATCGAGTATTCGGTTCGTACCGCAATGGAGGCTGCCTACACCCTTCTCAACATCGAACGGGGGGTGCCACAGGTCTTCAACTCGACCTACGATGTTCGCAAGATAATTGCCGCCATTGCTCGACTGCGTGACAACAAGGAAATACAGGTTGAAACAGCGTTCCTCCCCAAACTATTGCAGCAGGCGGTTGAGATTCCCGGACTAGCAGAACTGTTTGATGAAGATCATGTGATCTCTAATTGATGACAGAGACGGCGAGCGTTCGGCTTGAAGTCGGCCTTGGATTGTGGACCGGCCGCTTAGGTAGTGCAAATCTGCCGTGCCGTCAGGTCGATGATCTGACCTAGCACGTCCGGGATGCGATTCCAGACTCGCTTTGGAAGAGATCGATGATCGCCAACGTGTCAGCGCCGCTCTCGCGGTAATGCTCATACCAGAGATAGACCGCGCGCGGGTAGGCAGCTGCCAACAGTCGACGACCAGTATTGTGGCGACCCACGCTCGTGATTGCCGCTGATGCGACGCGGAGACCAGACTAACAGACATGGATGGAAGCGGAGCTTGCCAAGGACATTGGCGCACTCTGGGCGCGATTGTGTGAGAGCGACCTAATTTGTATGTAAGCGCTTAGCTGCCACCCTATTGATGCTGGCTTGACGTTTTGCGGGACCGCCATGGCATTGAGTCGTCGATTTTGCTTTGGGGTGGCTGGCGATGATCGCCGTGAGCGTACGGCGATGTAGGCGACCGGGTTGACGTCGTTGAGCTTACAGGTTGCCGCGATGGATGCGAGCAAGGCCCAGTTTTCGGCCCCGACCTCATGACCAGCAAAGAGTACGTTTTTCTGGTCAAGCAGATCGGCCGGATCGCGTTTTCAACCGGATTGGTGTCGAGCTCGAGCCGCCCGTCATCGAGGAAGCGCGTCAGCCCTTGCCAATGATTGAGCGCGTAGCGGATGTCATCAGCGAGCGTCGAGCCGCTGGAGATCATCGACAGCTGTTTCTCGAACCACGGATTCAACGCCTCGACGAGGGCAGCGAGTGTTTCTTGCGTGCGGCCAGCCTAATGTCCCGCGATGAACCGCGTGCCATGGCTTCGGTGCCGTATTGACCACGCCCGGGATCGAGCACCGGCGCCGTAGTTTCATCCATGAACAGGCGATCCGCCGCTGCCAGATGGCGCCGCATGCGATCGGCAACGGGTTGCAGATGGGGGCAGGCGCGGCCTGACCAGTTGCCCAGTGTCGCCCGATCAAGCCGGATCCCCTGGCGCGCATCGATCTCCGTCCTGACGGTAAAACGCTTATGGTCGCAATCTTGGGACGATCACCTGCGCAATCGCCGCTGCGGTCGGTAGTCCGCCAGGCACGACATGCTCCGGCGCTTGCGCCTGCACGACAGGGCCGGAGCAGCGGCGGCAGATGTATTTCGGGCGGCGCGTGACCAGCACGCGCCATTCTGCCGCGATCACGTCATGGCACTTGCTGACGTCCTCGCCGGTCTTCGTCATCGCGCCGCAACCGCACGGACAGAACATGCTCGCAGGCTCGAGGATCCGCTCCACCCGAGGCAAAATGGGCGGGCAAGCAGCCCCGATTGCGATGGCGGTCCTGATCCGATCCAGAAAGCGATCGGCCCGTGATGACCGGCGCAGCCTTCTCCTGGGGCCGCGTCCAGGACGCCTTGCGCGATCTCCACGTCTTCGAGCGGCAAATGATACTTGATTTGGCCGCAGCTTCTCGGAATTCTCTCCGAACTTCTCTCGGTGTAGCTCGCCGAGAATGACCTCCAACGGGCGTCGCGCTTCTCCCGACTTTGCCAGCGCCGCTTGATGTTCGCTCAATGCTGCCTGCGTTTGCGCTAAAGGCGCCCGCAGCTGTTCATTCTCGTCGCGAAGCGTCGCGGTGCTCATGCGCCATGTCGAGCCCATCTGCGCCGCCGGCGGCATGCCCAACTCGGCACAGAGTCATTCTGCCGCACTTAGCCAGCGATCTGTGGATCGCCGCGCTTCCTCCGGGCGGATCAACCGCCAATCCAGGCATTAAACAGCGCGGCGAACATCGCCGGCGATATCCGCATCACGCCGCCCGCAATCTTTGGCCACACGAACTTGCAACCCTCGAGGCGTTTGTGCACCAGCATCAGGCCCGTTCGATCCCACACCATCTTGATCCGGTCCGCCCGTTTCGACCGGAACACGCCGGCTGCACCGCTGAACGGATCGAGACCAGCATCTCCTGCACCTTCGCAGCAAGCCCATCGAGCCGTCGACGGGCCGCGTCGCGATGCAAATCTTCAGTTGGGAGCCGGGGACAATCATCGTGACGCCCGCACCGCGCGGGTCAATCGAGACAGCTGCTCCCCATCTATCGCCCGTCCGTCCGCACGGCGTCACCAATCGCGATCTCGAGCTTGACTGCCGGAGCGTGACGCTCCTCTAACGCCCCCTCCACGACCATCGGCGTGAACGGCGGCTGCGGAGCCTCGCGCGACGGTAATTCGCCGCGCTGTCGGAAGCGCCGTCGCCAATCGTAAATTTGCGAGCGCGTCGCTCCGTGCTTGCGTGCCACCTCCGCCACCTGAGCGCCGGGCAGAAGACTTTCGGCGACGATCCAAGCCCGCTCGGCCTGACCACACGCGACGCTCGGACGATCCATCAAGCACTTCAAGCCGGCTGACTGCTCCAGGCCTAACTGTTGAGCTGTCCAAATAGGCATCTTTTGCCGACCAATCCCGCCCCAAGCCTCCATTCAAGCCGGAGCTTCCTCGCACATCTAACTCAATGCCGGAGCCAGGGTATTGGCTGAGCGCTTACTCTCGTATCCGGCATACGGCAGGCGCTCGAGCCCGGCGCATACGAGGACATAGACAAAGCTTCTCAAATGCCGGGAATGCCGGTCGCTGCGCAATCGGCGCTCTGAGACTGGTGGGACATGGAGGTCTCGGCTTCTTTTCCCGACAATGCTTGTCTCAGGCATTTTGCATGGTTCGAATGCCGCATTCGCGGCGCACTGCCGTCCGGAATGCTGTCGCCTCCCGGTTTGGTCAACGGCGCGGCCGCCGACCGAATCGGGAATAAAGCGCTTCAGGCGAGATTGACCGCAAGAGATCAGATGCCCATAGCGGAGAGACGGCGGCACTCGGTCGCTTCCGCTCCCTGGAGCCAAAACGATCTGGCCGGAAGGGCGGCTTAGTTTTTTCGAGCGCCATTGCCTGATTTGTCGGCCAAATGTATAATGAATGGGTTCGATGCCGCGATAAATGCTGGACCAAATGGATAAGACAAGCCGATACTAGCATGATCTTTCGAACCGGCAGGCTCGCTTAGTAAGGGCATGAGCTAATCTGACTGTTCCAGGAATTCTGGCTGGCCAACAGCCTGACTTACGAGATTGACGGACACCTCTGAACGGCAAACCTGCTCGCGAGCAGCAGAAAACGCAGAACGAGAAGGCCGGCGTAGACGGTGGTCCCAATCGATAATCCAATCCAGATACCAATGGCACCAAGCCCAATCTTTAAGCCAAGCACGTAGCTAAGGGTGAAGCCGATCGGCCAATTGGCTATGCAACCGAACAGAAGCGGGACGCGGGTGTCCTTCAGTCCGCGCAGACCGCCCGCCGCAATGTGTTGCGCGGCGTCACTGATAAAGAAGCTCCCGCCGATCAAAAGTAGATTAGCCGCTAGCTCTGTGGTCGCACTCGCATCGATAGTCGTTTGGTCCAGAAACAGGCCGGCGATTTCAAAGCGCATCGCTACGACCGCGATCGTGAGTATCGCAGCAGCCAGAATGCCCAGCAGTAGAGCGATCAGCCCTGCCCTTTTGACGCCGGGACCGTCACCACGACCGACTGCATGACCGACGCGCACGGCCGCCGCCGTGCTGATGCCTAAGGGAACTACATACAGCATCAAGTCGATCTGAAATGCGATCTGATGGGCAGTGAGTGCGCTGATGCTGACCAGGCCTGCCAATAGCCCCGCAGCCGAAAACAATCCATATTCCAGCAAAACAATAAGCGAGATCGGAAGCCCGGTCACGATCAACCGTCGCATAATGAGCCGATCGAAATGGCACAGTTGCGCAAGCGCATGATAGTCACGGAATGGGCGGCACATTGTGGCGAAGCACAAAACGGCGAGGAACATCGTTAAGTTCACGAAGGAGCTCGCAAGGCCGGCACCGAATAGCCCAAGCGGCGGCAGGCTCATCTTCCCATAGATCAAGACATAAGCCACAAGGGCATTGACGGGGATGGCCCCAAGCGTAATCCACAAAGCCGGCTGCGGTCGGTGGACCGCGGCCATGAAGTTGCGGAAACCCTGAAACAAAAGTGCTGGCAGCGCTCCGAAAGCTAATCCGAAGAGGTATTGCTGCGCGAGCCGCGCCACGTCGGGTGCCTCGCCGAAAGCGAGCAAAATATGCTGTCCGTGCAGGGCAAACGCCACGATGGGAAGCGATAGCAGCAGCGCGGCCCAGAGTCCCATGCGCAGCGTGCGTCTTACCGCGGCAAGGTTCTGCGCCCCGAACGCCTGGGCTGCCAGGGGCGCGATCGGCGCCAGCATACCAACGCCGAGAGTGAAGCCAATAAGATAGATCGACGCACCCAGCGCTGCCGCAGCGAGGGCATCAGGTCCGATGCGCCCGATCAAGGCAAGGTCGGTCGTCATCATCGCGACCTGCCCAAGCTGCGTCAGCACCATCGGCCATGCGAGCTTCGCAAGTTCGGAGAGTTCGACCGCGAGTAGATGGTATTCCCTGCGTGTGGTCAGTTTATGCTGGAAATCTAACGGTGTTTTTTCGACTCGTTTGTCCATAGAAATAACGCTGTCCGGTTTGCTTTGCCGGCCCAACAACCTGTGTTTCACAGAGAGGAGGATTAGCCTCCCTGCTCCGAATTCGCGTTGATCGCCGAAGCGATCTCACATCAGGACTTGCGCAAGACGATGGGGGGCGCCCCGCGTCAACGCGATGCATCTGGCATTAGGCTTCGGCCTACCCGCTGCTCCCCGACTGATGGGAGCAAATCCCTCATCTGCGGTTACGGGCGCTAAAATACCCCGAAGCAACGTTGCACACATAAGGTTGTTAGTATCATCGGTCACCACTGTGAATGTTTGGGCTTTTGTCCTGAACAATTCCTTCTGTTCAAAACTCATGCCAATGCGAAAGAACTTGAGTTAGAAGGCGATTTGCTGAAGCGTCGTGTCGCGGCCTTGACAGCATGTCGCAAATCCAACAGCCGTCATCAGGATGCTTGGTCTCGATTGCAATCGTTTGGGGCAAGCTGTTCAGGAGTTCGACGCATCCCTCTCTCCGGCACCGACCGTTAGAAGGTTGGGCTGCAAAATGTCACCACACTCCTTTCGCAGTTGGCTTGATGCGCCTGCCTTCCTACGTCAGAGCCCAGTACTGCTCAGTGCCAGCGCGTGAGGGCAGTGTCGTCTGAGGGTGAATGGGAGATCAAACGCTTGTTCATTGGATTCTTCGCGGCTGGTCGGAGCCTCGCTTTCTCCCGGCCTTCGAACAGTCGCGGAAAACGACCGCCCGTCATACTCTGCCCTCAAACCACGAAGGAACACACTTCACGTAAGATCGCGGGTCCGCATCTTGCGCGCCTCTGTCTTAAGGCATCCGGCAAGAACGCGGAAAGCCACCTCCCTTAAGGCGTGGAGCTTCAATTCAGTTAAGAGAATGTACCCGAGTGGCGCAAGACGAGGCCAGCAAAGCCATGAGGGATGCAGTCGGAGCCGCGCAGCGTCTTCACAGGAGAGCGGATGATTGATCGCAGTCGTTGTCTTCAAGACGTCCCGCAGGAGGGGCCGTATTCGTCGGCGCGGAGCGCGTTTGACCCCGGCGCGTTCGGCGAGGGACAAATCCTTGTGAGCAAGCGGTCGACGCGAGGCGGGTCGTCTCACGAGAGGTCGCTGCGGCACCAGACCGCACGCGCAGCAAAAAAACGGAAAAGTCAAGCGCGCGAAAGCTGGACTTCCTCTTTAATCTTCGCCAGAGGATCATGAATTCGGACCCGGGAAAGCGCTGTTTCAGTTCCTTTGCTCCGGCCCAGGCCCCGTCTTTGGTCGCGAATTTTGCTTCAATCGGCCATCCACTTCGAGGGAAGTTTTGGAGTGGCTGCTACCACTTCGGCGCGTCGGTCTGATCGTTGACCTGGTCGCCCGGCCCTCGCCCGCGGGCCGAAGACCGACACGTTGCAAAAGCAATGATGCAGCAGTCACTCCTGCTGTCTTCAGAGTGCTGGTCGGAGCCTTCGCGCCACGCAGGCCGCAGGGGTCGCACCTTCGTGCAGTCTTGCAGCGAGACCTTCGTCTACTCAGGGGCCAAGCGGGGCCTGCATCGTCCTTTTGCCGCAAACGAATCGCCCATATAGTTGAAAAATGGGAAGTTCTGCGCTCAAATTAGGAAATTGGGGAGTTCGGCCGCACAGGCAGTTGCGAGCGGCATCAAGACCTTTCTTTGCACTTTCTAACCGGAGATTTGGCGTGACATTTCAGATTATCGTGCGCCTGCATCCAGAGGATGCATCATGAGGGAGCTCTCGCAAGACATGCGATCGCGCACAGGTCCTGATGAAGCGATTGTCTTGGTCGTCGACGACGACGCTTCTATGCGGCAGGCGCTCACAAATCTCTTTGAATCGGTCGGGCTTCAGGTCGAGGCTTTCGGCTCGGCGGCGGAGATTTTGCAAGCCAACCCGCCCAAGGCGGCGAGTTGCCTCGTGCTGGACATCCGTCTGCCGGGATTGAGCGGCCTCGAGCTTCAGTCCGATCTTGCCAAGGCTAATATCCACACACCCATTATCTTTATCACAGGTCACGGCGACATTCCCATGACCGTCCAGGCCATGAAGAGTGGTGCGGTGGACTTCCTGACCAAGCCGGTGCGCGAGCAGGACTTACTCGACGCGGTCCAAGCCGCAATCGAACGAGATCGCAAGCGACGCGATCTCGAGAAAACGGTCTCCGAGTTGCGATCCCGCTTCGAAAGTCTGACGTCGCGCGAGCGCGACATTTTGTCACTTGTCGCATCCGGCCTATTGAACAAGCAAGTGGCGGGCGAGCTTGGCCTTGCGGAAATTACGGTCAAGATCTATCGCGGGCAAGTCATGCGCAAAATGGGCGCGAAATCGTTGGCCGATCTCATAAAAATGAGTGAAGCGCTCGGAATTTCCCGTCCAAAAGGGGACGTACAAACCTAAGTATGATTTTCAATCCTGCGCCGCGCCCCCAACTTAAAATTTGCAGCCGCAACCGCGGCAAGCAGTTCCCCGATCGGCAGCCATCATCTTGTCAATGCCTTCCGTTATCTCGATCGTCGACGACCACCCATCAGTTCGCAACGCAACAAACAACCTTCTGACGTCGTACGGGTACATCGTCCACACCTTTGTCTCCGCTGATGAATTTCTCAACTCGGCGGAATTGCGCGATACTTCCTGCGTGATCACCGATGTCCAGATGCCGTGCATGAACGGACTTGATTTTCTCGGGCATATGCGCAGCCTCGGCCATAACGCGCCTTTCATATTCATCACGGCCTTCCCCAATGAAGCAGTCCGTGCTCGCGCCATCAAGGCGGGTGCGATCAGTTTTCTTGCAAAACCGTTTACCACGCCAACGTTGATCACATGCTTGAAGATTGCGCTGGAGGGACCGAACGGTACATGCGGATAACGGCTCAGCCGCGTCAACCACCATGCCAAGTCCAAGCCTATTTTGAAACCAGCGCCCTGACCACCGCCAGATTTGCGATGACCATCCGGTTGCGCAGCCATCGCGACCAGTGAGATCGGACAAAGATATTGAGCGTATCGCCGACCGAGGGCGAACGAGAGCCCATGGCGCGCCCCAAACTCCCATTTTCTCAGACGATCTCCGCTATCAAGAGTCCAATTTGAGAGGCCCGGATGTACCTCAGCCCGACTAGCCCACGAGGCTTACATCGCATCTCTTGGCTGAGAAACGGAACCGTCTGATCTTGTAAGCAAGCATCAATTGCAAAATCGGAATCGACAATCCAGACGCGGAACGGATTTTGGGCCCTCCACCGAATGGCACGTGGCATCTTCTGTCAAGGTCGAAGGTTCATTAAACCTGTCCGGCAAGAACACATCAGGACGATCCCAGCCAATGAGTATGTACAAACCATCACCGCGCTCCCCTGAGGAATCCTTATTTCGTTGATGAGATGATCCTTTCATAAGCGCCTGCCTTGCATCCACGCGGGAGGATAAAGCCGCAAATTTTCCATCAAGGCTCTTCGAAGCTTGGGGAACGATCAAATTGCGAAAATCAGACTCAGGGTCGGCTGCCGTGGGGCGGCGCTGATCCGCCAGGCGTCGCCTACGTCTACGCTCCCGATCGCAAAGCCGACCGACCGATCGCCCATCTGGCAGGCTTCAAGGGAATCCTGCAGGACGGCTATGCCGGCTACGCCAAGCTCGCCGAGCGGGGCGAGATTGCGCTTGCTTTCTGGGCGCATATGCGGCGTAACTTCTACGAACTCGCTACCCTTGGCCCGGCGCCGATTGCCAGTGAGGCGCTGAAGCACATCGCCGCGCTTTACGCCATCGAGAAGGACATCCGCGGCTGCAGTGCCGAGGAGCGGCGCCTCATCCGACAGCAAAGTCTACTCGGTCCTGTAGTTTCAGGTCGCCTAATTTGCCGCAAAGGACGTCCAATTCCAGTCACCCAATTCATTCCAGAAAAGCCAATGAGCAACCGTGCGGTTAGCAAGCCTCTGAGACGTAACGCAGAGGTCGCTTCCTCACCCTGCCGTCAAGGGGCAGGGCGAGGTCAGCGGTACTGCAGTTTCGGCCCTGTTTAAACCGCAGTAGTGCACCTGGTTTCTTCAAGACGGTTAGGCCGCTCTTGCCGCAACTTTGGCATCCTGCGGAGTGGCTCCAAAACGACCGCCGGTCGAAGAGCCACAAACTTCTTTTGACTTGGTCTTTTCTTCGCTGGGCATCGGCGCGTTCTCGCCCCCAGCCCAGCATCCTGTCGAACTGCTCATGTTCAGCTCCTTCCATTGGCCTCCATTGGCCTAGTGTGTGAACGAGCAAGCGTCGTGCCAGCGCACCTCGCCAGCATAAGGGCGTGATTGCGCTTCGATAGCTCGCAATCGCGGGCGACGTCTTAGATCTCACACTTTGTGCGCCCGTGTCAGACTCCGAACGGAGCTGGTGCAGCCGGCTCCTTGTCGTACAGACGTAAGCCCAGGCTGAATTCCGCTCCGGCCCAAGGCTTTCTTCCCGCCCAAAACTTCGCTCCGGCCCGGGAACAAGAGCTCACAATCTCCTTTTCGAAGAGTTGGCCACCCGATCGCCTGGCCTGTCTGCCCGAGTCCCCTTTTCAAGCAACGATCATGCCATTCAAGGAGACCGCAGCACTGTCGAGCTCGAAGGAGGTCGGCTGACCGGGGCTGGTCGAGTTGGGCGCGTGGGACCAGCAGCAGGATCGATTTTCAATTGGCTGATCGATGCTCGATTCCAGGCGATATCTTTCGCCACATCTGCCCTGTCTCATCCGTTGCTTGCACTCGTTGCCGTCATCTAAGCACGGCACTCATCTTTGCTAGACGGAAAACACAAACGAACTCCCAGCGTACAACTTCACCCTGCGTAGGATTCAAGCCACATCGTAAGCCATGCTGGCATGAGATAGTTGCAGTAGCTGCTGCGTCAGCTTGCTTGCTACATTCAAGTTACATCACCACCCCTCCCGGTGATGTAGGGGCGGACTCGGCGCATCCCCCGATCCAGTCGTCGGTGCCGCCCCGCTCAATCTTAGCGACCGACCATCAGTAGGACGATGCGACACCCGGCCGCCGCGGCTGCGAGGCTCCAGGCGGCATCTTTTGGGTGTACGCATGCGCAACCTATGCTCGTACGATGACCAGCATATCTGTACCGGGCGAAGCGATGGATGAAGTCAGATGGAGCCTTTAGCCACGCGCAGTTTATCCAATTCCGCTGTGCGCGTGTGTGAGTGCGAGACATGAGCCGTGGCGCGGGACGTGCGGACCGATTGCTTACAGGCATTTTTTGGAAGCCCTTCCCGAGACCTGGGCAACTCCGCCTGCATTCATCTCAAGCAACCGGTCTTGTTAGTTTACCAACCGACGATTGACAGCGCGAGCCCGGAAGCAGCAGAGAGGATATCACAAATCCTGACATCACTTCGGAAATCCTTACGTACGAGGTTGTGACGTTAGGTTAGTCTCCCAACCATTTACGAGCAGTTGCGGCACATGCTCTTGTCCAAAACCGAACGTGCCTGATGTCGTCAATCCGCGAACTGGTTGCGAACACGACATCAGGCACGTTCGGTTTGCGCGGCGCGCGATCTTTTGAAGGAGAAGACCGTATGCAGTTCAGTGGCAGACGACTGTCGTTCCTGCTGTCGTCGTTGCTCTTGGCAGCAAGCGCGAGCACGATCGTTAACGCCGATGAGCCCTCACCGAAATATGCCGAGGTGCTCGGCGCCCTGCAGGCCGGCAAGAACGTGAAGCTCATACTGGACCTCAGCCATTGTACCACAATCGACGGCAGCAAGCCCGGGCCGGCCGTGCAGGGCGGATTGGTTCTCAGCGCCTTCAGGGTGAGCGCTCAGCACGGCATCAGCTTCGCCAATGCGCATCAAACCGTGGACACCTCGGGACACCCTGTTACGGAATACATTCGGCACAGTCTGAACCGCGAAGGCAAGCTCACCGTGCGAGCCTCCAGGCTAGCGGCCGGGGCGACCGAAGTCGTGAACCAGGGAGATTTCGTCTGCGAACTGCCGGATGGCGCGAAGTTCGTCTGGTAGTCCCACGAAGAATTCGCATGACCGCGGGTGCGGTTTTGCTATCTCTGATCCCAAAGGCGAATTGGACTTATATAAAAGCCACAGATTGCAGCGATCGTGCGACAGCCGGTTGGCTTCTGTCCGTCTCTTGGGAGTTCGTCGACACGGAAAATTTGCTTCAGATGTTGAAGCGCCATCTTACGGAGGTAGAGCTGCGCGCCGAAATAATTTGTGGCGCGCTTATTTGCGTTATCGCGAGGAGCTGCTAGAAATAATGGCTTGAAGCCCCACTGCCGGAGCGATGGAAGGTCAACGCAGCTCTACGTCGAAAGTCACTCCCCTGGGACTGATGTTGCCGCGCCCGGTTTTTTGCAAGCGCATCGAGTAGTCTTGTTAGCGCAATTACTCATGATACGGGAGTTGCCGGCCGAGGGCGCTGCTACCATTTGTGATTGCTCCAACACACCTGACGCTGCTCGACATCGAGGATTAGTTTTCGGCAGCCCATCGTTTGATCCGACAACAGGAAAGGACAAGGAATTTTCTGCTTTGATCTCAATAGCCCATGGCAATGCCGTCCCGACGGGGGTCAGCTCCACCTCTGAGAAGTCCACGTTTTCGGTCGGTCCATATCGCCTGCGCAGTTCCGAGTGGATTTGGCGCCCGCTTGGGAAGATGGCCCAAGGCAAGAAGTCCCTTAATAACCGCAGCCGGAACTGTTCCTTCGACCTTCCAGCACATAGCTGCGAGCGAAGATCCGCGATTGGTCGATGGCTTCCTGCACTGACATTTTGTGATCGAGTAGCGTTGTCACCATATTTTTCGAAAGGATCGCCCGGCAAGAAGGGTTGCCTGAGTCGAAATGACTCACTCAGGGGCGATAACGGCAGGCGCCTTTGCATAGGCGAACGTGCTGTGTCCGCACGGGCGCGGAAGCGATGAAGTCAGGGAAGGCACGGAACGGTTTCATCAGGATCGATGAGGGTGGAGGGGGAGGACCTCGCAGCCGACGCCACGAGTGACCTCTTAGAACATGCACCTTTGGCGAGTTGCGCGAGGCTGCAACCATTAGTAGTTTGGGAGAGCAAAAAGGTTACTGACCAAACTCATTCGAAGAAGGTCGATGCCTACATCTAGCAACCCCAGGTCCATCCCCTTCCTAGGAGCTCGAAAGCTTGCCTGACCGCTATCGGCGGAAGTGGATGAGCTGCAAGCGCGATTGAGCGCTGAGGAAGCAAAGACGCAAAAGCTTGCCGAAATTGGCCGCAGCTTGGTTGCGGATGCGAAGGCAATCCAGGCAGAACGTGATCACGCGCTGTCGCAACTTGCTGCACTCGGCGAACTGTAATCTTGGAACTAGAAAAGCGAAAGGAAGAGGCGCAAGCTGAAATCACGAAGTTAGACGCGCTTAAGCGAGGAGGAATGGGTTAAAGTTGGTCTCACGGTTTTGGCCAACGAGCCGGGCCAAACGCTCATCCTTTTCGCCGACGACGTTGAACTCAGGGCGTTCCAAGAGAGGGTCACAGCCTATAATGGCGAGAAAGCGGAAAACCAGAAGAACCAACCCTGCGCGGCGCTAAATAAAGCCATTGAAGCCGTCCGGACAATCAACGCAGCGGACCGAATTGGCCCGGTGCTGCGGCGAGAGGGCTATGACAACTCGGACGACATTCCGGAACCGGTTGAATCTTACGATGTCGAGCTTTGGCCCGTTTCCGACTTCACCGCCGATCTGTTTATCCATCGCGTCATCCTAGGTCAGCAAGGAGGAACTCTAGTTAGCTACCGGGGAAACTCTGCGCTTCTGATGCGCGTGCAAGCCTCGGGCCCCTGCATCCGCTCTCTCTTAGAGTTGCCTGAGGTCGCCGCGATTGATCGCCCTCCAACTCCGGACTGGCCCGAGCTTCCCGCCGGCGAGATCGAGCCGAAAGTAGCTGCCGCCGACCGAGACGCTTTGACCATCGCGGTGATCGATAGCGGCCTGACATCCGCTCATCCGTTGATCGCGGGTTAGTGGGTAGCGGCATTTGGCGAGCCGGCAGCCCTAGGCGATAGCGATGAGAAGGGCCACGGCACTCCGGTCTCGGGCATCGCGATCTATAAAAACATTCGCCAGCGGCTGTCAGAGGCACCCTTTCAGCCGAAATTCCGCATCGCCAGCGCACGAGTTGTAAACGCAGAAGGACGCTTCGACGACGAAGAACTCGTTCCAACTCAAATGGAAAACTCCATTCGCAGGCTGCATGATGAGTTCGGCTGTCGTGTTATCAACATATCATTAGGCGGTATCAAGCGCCCGGTAGGTGCGAAGCCCAGCGCATGGGCATCCACTTTGGATTCTCTTGCCCGAGAACTGGACATCCTAATTGTCGTCTCGGCCGGCAACACGTCGGGCGGCGATCTCGCGTCGCTTGGCGACGGTATCGTTGCGACTTATCCGGACTTCCTGCCTAACGACGCAAATCGCATTCTCGAACCATCGAGCGCAGTCAATGTGCTTACGGTCGGATCAATCGCCCATTCAAATGGCCTTTCTGCAATTGATGTAGATAACGTGGGTGTTCGCTCCATCGCCGAACCCTATCAACCATTCACCGTTCACTCGCGCGGGCCCTGGCGCCAATAAGGTTCCTCAAGCCGGACCTGGTTGATGTCGGCGGAACAGCGATCTTCGATGGTCCGACCCAACGTCTTCAAAGTGGGTCTAAGCGAGCCAGCGCGGGTTTCAACGCACCACGAGTATTTACAACAGCTCCTGAAATATCATTCGGGAACCTCGTTCGCCGCTCCGCTCATTAGCTACAAGGCTGCGATGCCATTCGAGAATTTTCCCGACGCATCGGCAAACCTCATAAGAGCGCTACTCGCTTTGAGCGCCGAACATCCCGGCTCTGCCATCGATTGCCTGAGAAATGATGATGACGCAATCTACAACCTTCTAGGTTACGGCCTGCCCGATGTGGCAAGAGCGCTTGAATCCGAAGACAATCATGTGATCATGTTTGCGGAGGACACTCTGGCAGCGGACGAGTTCGCAGTATACGAGGTCCCTACCGCTCTCATCGAGCGACGCTTCGCGGGCAACTTCCGCGTGACGCCGCAGGAACCCCCGCTCGCGCTGATCAGTGTCGACAACGCCCTGGGCCCGTCAGGCAATCGAGGATGCGGGGTTTGAGCGCATCATCGAGGCAGGACTGGGCAAGGGACCGCAGGATTGTCTCGGAATCGACCTGCACACGATTCCGGCCGCGCGCGGCGCAAGCACCATCTGGCAGAGCACCGCCACCGGCGAGGCCGAAATCTCGCAGCCTGCCTATCGCCGGTTGCTCGCGAAACGTGGTGACCAGTGCGGCACCGTTCGCCTTGCGGGCCGAAGCATTGGGGCGCCGTTCGTCGGTGCGGTTGCCGCAACCCTCGTGGTCGCGGAGTTCATGCGCCTTGCGATGGGCGCGCGCCGGTACGAGGTCATCTCGTGCCACTTGCGCGATCTCGGCAACCGTACTGTCATCCAGGGCGCGGCGTGGACACCCTACAATCCTGGCACCGTCGCCCTTGATGGCCTGCCCCCGCGTGCCGAACGCAAATAGCAAACGAAAACATCAACAAACAATGAAGTTCGCTCACCATTGACCACCTTTAACGCCGTTTGTTTACGGGGTTTCGATGGTCAATCGGTGGTCAGTAACGGCTTGCTCATATTGATGAAGAGCCGTCTAACTGCGCCAAAGTCCAAGCGTTATCACGCCCCACGGCTATGCTTCAGCTTCAGAGGAACGTGGTACTGAGCCGCGATCGGAGAAGGTTTAGCGGCCAAGGCGGCCGATAGGAACGCCATCGGCCAAGTTGACCAATTTGGCCAAGTACTCTTGCTCTCCCGGCAGAAAGACCTGCTCCGAGCCAGGCGCCCTTCTTACGCCCTTGATGTCGTCGATGCCCTTCCGCATACGAGCCGCATATGAAGCCGGTTCGTCGAATGCTGCAACGGGCAACACGCCGAACAGATGTCCGCTGTTTTGCGGCTCGCTGGTTTTCTCGTAGAGATCACCCACGTCCCGGCCGAAGAAGGCGCCCGACAGCATGGTGCTTAGAAGCCCGACCGTAAGGGTAAGAGCATATCCCTTCGGACCACCAACCGGAACCACGACTCCCTTCAATGCCTCCGCTGCATTGGTGGTTGGCAGGCCGTCGGGACCAGTGGCCCAACCGACGGGAATAGGTTTTCCCTCTTTGGCGGCAACGATTATCTTGCCTCGCGCAGCTACGCTGCACGCCATGTCCAGAACAATCGGAAAGTCGCCGGGCGCAGGAAAGGCGACGGCTAATGGGTTGTTGCCAAGGACAGCTTCTGCGCCGCCCCAGGGCGCCATGTGATCGATGGCGCCGATCGTGAATACAAGTCCTATCATCCCGTTTCGAGCGGCCATCTCGGCATAGTAGGCGGCTGCTCCGAAATGGTTGCTATTGCGAACAGCGACGAAGACGCAGTTCCCGTCGGACGCTTTCTTGATTGCGACCTCCATTGCACGGACGCCCACGAGATGTCCGAGACCATTGTGGCCATCGACTACGGCAGTCGTGCGCGTTTGGCGTACGGTGATAATGTCCGGCCGGGCATTAGTTCCACCATCTATCAGCCGCTTGATGTAGATAGGGAGGCGGACTACGCCATGGGACCCGACACCTCGAAGATCAGCCGCGATCAAATTGTCAGCGACAATCTTCGCATCATCGCGCGGAACACCAAGCTTAGTCAGTACGCCGATGCAGAAGTCGTTCAGCGCTGGCTCCGGGATTCGGATGAGGTTATTTTCGTCCATCCTATTCAAGCCTCTACTCACGAGAGCCCAAACATCGCTCTAGTCTCCGCTGGTGTCGCGATCTCGCGTCCCATGGCGCGCGCCAAGCGCACAATCTCCCGCACCACCTCGCCGTTATCGGGGGTGCCAAGCTCTGGCCAGCCATAATCTCCGAGGCCGACCGCAACGTGTCCGCCGAGCTCAATCGAGGCTGCAGCTGGCCCCATGGGATTTCCGATCTTGTTGCAAACGGTCCACTCGATGGGCGCCTTCGGTAGGAAGTCGAGATGCGCCATCAAGCCCTTGATGGTGCCTGGATGGCCGCCGAAGATCCCCTGATCGGTGAGCTCGAACATGAAGTAAGCCGGTTCGTCCACAAGACCCATTTCGCAAAGCGCCTCGAAGCCGCGTGTAAATGCGACCGTCCAGCTCACAAACTGCGGCTTGACACCAAGCTCTGGCAAGCGCTTGGCGAAAGCGATTATCGTCGCGGTGTCGTTGCGATATGTCTGCGTATCCGTGACGTAGCGACGCTCGCTTGCATCATAGCGATCGATGTTGGTGTTACCCGTATCGATTGGCGCAAGATCCAGTCGCGTAGCGGGATCGCGTGCAAGTTGCTCTATGTGCTCGAGCCGCGCCATCGTGTCTGCTGAGTTGGATATCTGGCCCAAGGTAGGAAAGACGAGGCATTCGCACCGGGCACGGATAGCTCGAATCGCCTCATGGCGTGCCATCGGAGTTGCGCGCATGAAAATGAACTATGCTCGCGCCCGCCTCACATGCTTTTGCGGCTTCGACGCCAATTTTGTTTGGTGTGTAAGGGACATGAGGGTTCGCGATACGCGGCATGTACTCGATAATGCGAGCTTCGATGATGAGTTTCTTGGGCTGCAACTAACCCTCCCTTAGGCCGCTTTGACATGACTGTTATACTGGAGCGCCGTGAACACTTCTCGAATTTAGTCTGTGAGTTTTATTCACGGTCATCTGACAAGAAATCGATTGTCATCCCTCTTGTTGCGCATGACAAAATCTTCTGAAATCCGTCAGCGTGCTACTGCGCGAAATGCGTGCGGCGAACTCGTGCGCTTTTTGATCGAGCTGTTAGCGAGACATTTCGAGGTTCGGATTGACCGTGACGGCGAGCGGCTCAGTTAGCACGCAGCGATACTGGCTGCTCGCCCGGCGCGGATTGGCTTAATCGGCTCGACCCGATCTACGAGTGGCACCTGACTATTCTTATGCCCGACGAACGCTGCTACCGGAACTCGATAGGGACCGAACTGCGTGGAGAAATCCAGAGATACTTCAGGCCGCATTCCATTCGGCCTTGCTGGGTAACGAAGCGTTGCACGTTGCAGGATGCCGAGCGAACCGGCGCACGCATGAGCCGGCCAAACAATTTCAACCCTCTGGTCGAACAGACCTAAGAAGGAGATGAGCGATGACCATCATCGACCGTGTGCGCGCACAAGAGATTTTCGATAGCCGAGGGAATCCGACGGTCGAAGTCGACGGTTCTCAAAAGCGGCGCGCGCGGGCGGGCCGCCGTTCCCTCGGAAGCGTCTACAGGCACGCGAGAAGCTGTCGAACTGCGGGACGGCGATAGGCGCCGATTTGGCGGTAAGGGTGTCCTGAATGCAGTAGCAGCCGTGAATGGGGAGATAGCCGACGCGCTCCAGAACCACAACGTGCTCGACCAGATCGCGACCGACCGCATCCTTCGTGAACTCGATGGCAGCGACAACAAGAGTCGCCTGGGGGCCAACGCAATCCTCGGCGTCAGCCTAGCATGTGCAAAGGCCGCTGCAGATGAGTTGGGCGAGCCGCTGTGGCGATACGTGGGCGGCGTTGGAGCCCGCGTGTTGCCTCTGCCGATGATGAACGTCATCAATGGCGGCGCCCACGCGGACAACGCCATCGACTTTCAGGAATTCATGATAATGCCAGTCGGCGCTGAGACATTCTCGGACAGCCTGCGCATTGGCGCTGAAATCTTTCATAGCCTCAAGAAGGCGCTGAAAGATGCGGGTCATAATACGAACGTAGGCGATGAGGGCGGCTTCGCACCCGATCTGTCAAGCACCGATCAGGCGCTTGCATTTCTAGTCAAGGCCGTGGAGGCGGCGGGCTTTCGGGTTGGTGACGAGGTGGTGTTTGCCCTCGACGCGGCCTCGAGCGAGCTTTTCAAGAATGGCCGCTATGAGCTCTCCGGCGAAGGTCGAACGATGGATGCGGCTGGCATGGTGCGGCTCTACGAGGAACTGTGCGCCCGTTATCCAATCGTGTCGATCGAAGACGGCATGGCCGAAAATGATTGGGAGGGATGGCTGGCTCTCACCGGCTCGCTCGGATCAAAAGTGCAGCTCGTAGGTGACGACCTGTTTGTGACTAACCGGGCTATGTTGGAGCAGGGCATCGCGCGAGGAGTAGCTAACGCGCTCCTTGTTAAGGTCAATCAGATCGGGACCTTGATGGAGACGCTTGATGCGGTTGAGACCGCCCATCGCGCCGGCTACGCCTGCGTGATGTCACATTGTTCCGGCGAAACGGAGGACGCTACCATAGCTGATCTGGCGATAGCGACGAACTGCGGTCAGATCAAGACCGGCTCCCTTTCGCGTTCGGATCGTCTGGCCAAGTATAACCAGCTCCTGCGGATTGAGCGGGAGTTGGGTCAAAGCGCCCGTTTCCTTGGCCGATCGGCCCTTGCAACCCGCTCGGCCTCGAATTAGAGGTTTGCGCACTTCTATGTCATCAAACTAGGTGGGTGTCTTTGAATGACGCACTACCGCCCGGTGATGCTCGTGATCTTCAAGCATGAGGTTGACGGAGGAGTCAGCCGACGAAGCCGTCGGGCAAGCGCACAGCCAATTTCGAGGGCTTCCGTCGCTCGTATGCTACACTTTCCTTCGCACGGAACGGACTGGCGGCTTGCCCGCCGGGCCGATGGAAATTCCGAGGTCACGGTGGGGAGCGATGAATTTGTCCGAGACGCCTCTCCCATAGGTCTGAGCGATTCTGCACGGACATCCGGGAAGATCGGCCCTTTGCCTTCGGCTAGAGCGGCGACTTTCTCGATCCTCCATGGCATAGTGTCGACCTGGCAGCCAGACTAGCCGCATCGCTGAGGGGACTGCGCCGCAGGAGGCGCGTTCCTGGTAGCGGCCGACCACGGCAATTGTGAGCTAATGCGTCCATCCGTCAATGATGGTCGCTGCTTCGCAGATAAGGATAGCTTACGAGAGCTCCGAGGAGACAGGGCCGAACCGTTTCTCCAGATGCGGTCTGCAGCACTAGCTTCGTGAGCGGCCGTGTTGGCTCGATGATATCGACGATCTGGTGGCGGACGGGGTGCTCTCCTGACCCGTGACAATAATCATAGGCGTGACCGATATACGCATTGTCTGTGCCGATGGAAAATGTCAGCGTCGTGGATGCGCGGTGCGAAATGTACAAGCCAGTCAGCCAGTAAGCGCCATAGATGCGATCCAACACGAAGCTTGGGAAAGGACTAAGAACTCCGACGTTTGATTGTCAGTGTGATCGGGGAAGCGCTAATGCGCCCTCTGAACCTCGCCCGCCTCTCAGTTCGGCGGACAAGGACTTCGGCGCTGGCCCTCCGGTCGCCCAATCGAGCAGTTCGACAGTATGGAAGATCGGTATGCCGGCGCTATCGCCGATCTGCGATGCAGCCGATGTTGCCTGTCGCGATCAGGTCTGGATCTACACGCCGGATGTTTGCCATTTTTCGTTCACCGAGACGTTTCGCGATGTCGGGCTGAAGAATGTTGTAGGTCCCCGCCGACCCGCAGCAGATGTGTCCCTCTGGGATATCCTTCACCGTAAAGCCGGCCCGTTTAAGCAACGCCTTCGGATCCTCAGTGTTTTTCTGCCCATGGTGCATCGAACAAGCCGAATGGTAAGCGACGACGAGATCGCGCGTTTCTGACGAGAAGCGCAGTTTCATGGGCGAAAGGAATTCGGTGATATCTCGCGCGATTGCGGAAACCCGGCGTGCCTTCTCTGCATAGACGGGATCGTCACGGAACATGTAGCCATAATCCTTGATCGCCGTTCCGCATCCGGACGTCGTTATGATGATCGCGTCCAGACCTTTGCCATCCATCTCCGTGATCCACGCGTCGATGTTTTTCTTTGCAAGCTTGTGCGATTCGCGTTCGCGTCCGAGATGATGGACCAGAGCGCCGCAGCATCCCTCACCCTTGGCCTGCACAACTTCGACGCCATGGCGGGTCAGGAGCCGGATGGTCGCCTCGTTAAAGTCGGGTCGTAGTACGGGCTGCGCACAACCGCCGAGAATTGCAACACGGCTGCGCTTCTCGCCTATCGCCGGAAAAACACCAGGCCTTTCCGAGGCGGACCGAGGCGGCACATGAGGCGGCGCGAGATCGAGCATCGCGACAAGCCGATTTCCAACATGCGGCAAACCGGCCAAAACATTCTTCAACGGCCGGACCATCTGCGCCGCAGTTATCGCAGCACGGAAGCGATGCGGATGCGGAAGGATCAATGCGAGCATGGCCCGGACGAGCCGGTCGTGCAGGGGCCGCCGGTACGTCTCTTCAATGTAGGCCCGCGCGTGATCGATAAGGTGCATGTAATGCACGCCAGACGGACAGGTGGTCATACATGATAGGCACGATAGACAGCGGTCGACATGCTTGACGACAGGAGCCGTCGCCGGTTTGCTGCCTTCCAGCATGTCCTTGATCTGGTAGATGCGCCCGCGAGGACTGTCGAGCTCATCACCAAGCAGCAGATATGTCGGGCACGTCGCGGTGCAGAAGCCGCAATGGACGCAGCTCCGCAGAATCTTTTCCGATGCTTTTGTCGCGGGGTTCTGCAGTTGTTCGGCGGTAAAAGTCGTTTGCATCGTTACAACTCGGGGAACATTCGGCCAGGATTGAATATGCCAGCCGGATCGAGAGAGGTTTTCAACCCGGCCTGAAGCCGCGCGACGGCTTCGACCGGCGGATCAAATATATCGACCGCAGCACGGACTTCTTCGGGTGTGCGCACGAGGGTGGCATGTCCACCGGCTTTCCGGATCGCCCCACGAATTGTCGCTGCACCGGCGGAGTCGGCAGTTGGGCACGCCAGCCAGATCAATCCACCGCCCCAGTCAAAGAACCACCCGGCCTCGACAGCCCGAGCAATGCGCGCCGCGACATCAGGACCTTTGCTCGGCGCGGTCGAGATGCGCCAGATTGCGGCATCGCGCGGCTCCGCGAGGACTGTTGCATCGCGAATCGCCTGCCAAAGACCCCTCCCGGTGTCGTCGGCAAGCACCTCGGCCGCGCCGAACCGCTTCAGGAGCGACAGCAGTTCACCGAGGCGATATTCAACCGACTCGGGGAAGCCCTCGACCCGGACCAACGTACGCGCGCCGCCACCGACTACCGCGGGCAGGTGCGCCGCACCGCTGACATCATAGGGCGCGCCGAGCGCCGCCGACAGCGCCGCGATGGCGGTTTGATCCGAGAGGTCCGCCAAGCACAATGTTGCGCAACGTGGCGCGCTCGGGACGAACTTGAATGTGACTTCGGTCAGGAAGCCAAGGGTAGCATACGCGCCGACCATGATTTTGACCAGGTCAAGGCCGGTCACGTTCTTCATCACACGGCCGCCGGATTTGATCGCCTCGCCGCGCCCGTTGACGAACCGCAGCCCGAGCGAACTATCGCGAGCCGCTCCACAAGCGATTCGACGTGGTCCCGACAGGTTCATCGCGGCGACCGCCCCGATCGTCGGTTCACCGTCACAGCCCAGCAGCGGGCGGTAGTCGAGAGGTTCGAAAGCCAGCTCTTGCCGATGCTCCGCGAGCAGCCGAACGATCTCGCTGAGAGAGGCGCCAGGCTCAGCGGAAATCACGAATTCCGCCGGCTCATAGAGCGTGACTCTTGTCATTTGCGATGACGAAAGGATCGAATCGAATTGCGCCGGCCTGCCGAAAGCGCGCTTTGTCCCACTGCCCTGAATCGCCAGCTGAGTACGCCGCGCAGACGCTTCTCTAACGATTTCACAGACGTCAGCCTCCGACGTTGGAGTGTAGCGTGTCATTCCTCGCTCGTATCGAACCCGAACAGAACTGGCTTAGCGCCTTCCGCTGCACAACGAATCCGCAGGACGGCTTCGGTGACTACGCCGAGTTGGCCTTCCGATCCGACGATTAGGCCGAGGAGGTCATAGCCAGCACTGTCGAGGTACTCGCCGCCAATCTCAACGATCGTTCCGTCTAGCAGGACGAGCGTCACGCCGAGGACGTTGTTGGTCGTCACGCCGAATTTCAAGCAATGCGCCCCACCCGAATTCATGCCGATGTTGCCACCTATTGTGCAGGCGAGCTGGCTCGATGGGTCGGGTGCATAGAAAAAGCCTTTGTGCGCAACCGCCTGGCTCACCGCAAGGTTAGTTACGCCCGCCTGCACTCGGGCGGTCCGGTTCACGAAATCGACATCCAAGATCTCATTCATCTTCGATACGGCGAGAACGATCGCATCCTCCTGCGGAATCGCACCGCCTGCGAGCGATGTACCGGCGCCGCGCGGAACAACCCTCACGTGATTTCGCGCACAGAATTTCAGGACGGCGGACACCTCCGCCGTGGTCGACGGCAGCACAACCGCAAGCGGCACGCGCCGATAAGCTGTAAGCGCGTCGGTCTCGAAGGCGCGGCGTTCGTCTTCGGACACGATGAGCGCTTGCGGGGCAACGAGTTGGCCAAGACCGGTCAGAATTTCGTCGCGGCGGCCGAGTACGGTCTCGTCAGGTATTGGGAATGCAATCGGCATGGCTCTTCCTTCACTCCGCCTCGGCTAAATTGGTCTTTCGCTGCCATCGGCCAAGCGGGTTCTCGCCATACCAAAACACGAGAGCGAGCGAATACGCCGATCAGGCACTACCGACGGCTCGTCGCCTATTTAGTTCAGCTCTGGCAGTGCAGCTTCCAAGGCCTTTGCTTGGTCTGCACTCAGTGAAGCCAAAGGGGGCTGCAAGCGTCTCCAGAACGGATCCGCATGAACGAGTGAAACTGCCCATTTGACTGCAGGTACAAGGGGAAACCTCGACAGAATTTCGCGGATCGCCATGGCCTTGTCGCCCGCACGTCTGCCTGCGTCAGTTCCCCTCGATCTCCAAGCCTCCTGCGCCAGAGCGCCACTCACATTGGTGGTAGCGGAAATGCACCCGGCAAACCCATGCTCGTTCGCTGACGAAAGAGTTCCTTCAGAGCAGGGAAAAACATCGATTCCCGGCAGACGCCTCGCCAGCTCTCTGGAGTATGCTAGATCGCCGGACGAATCTTTCACGCCTCTCAAAACGTTTGGATTCTTCAGCTTGACGCGTTCCACGATGTCGATCGTGTACGGCACACCTGAGAACTGCGGAATATGATAGAGGTAGAGCCTCGTTTGCTTCAAACCTGCTTCATCGATGATCTTTTGCACGTAATTCACGACGGTGTCCTCAGTTATGCCCTTGCAATAAAAGGGCGGCACGAGGAGCGCACCTGCGAAACCCATATCCTCGGCGGCTCTTGTAAGAGCAATAGCATCGTCAACTGCCGCCGCGCCCGTACCAACCATAAACCGGGACATCGGCAATCCCGCCTTCGATACGTGGGACATCGCCTCCACGCGCTGTTGCAATGCGAACGATGTCGCTTCGCCGGTCGTGCCAAGGAGATTGACTGCGTCGCATCCGCCCGATTCGAGCAACCATCTGCAATGCTCGATCAATCGAGGTTGATCGATTTGCCTCCTAGATCCGATTGGCGTTGCAGCAGCCGCAATCACTCCAGCTCATGCTTTCAACCTCCAATAAGACCAACCTGCAGGAACAAGCAGGTTGGTCACAGGCTGCCGGCGTTTCCAACGCAGGCCACTATCATGCAGCAATCCTGCTGGCATAAAACGGTCCGCCGGGTTTTCATGGACCGCCTTACGCACCTACCTCGCCAGCACCGCACGCTTATCGTTGCGCGCTATTCGATCTAGCAGGTAGTCAATCTCTTGCTTTGCCTGGGTAGAGAGCGCGAGGGCGGGCTTGCGCTGCGCATCTGAGGCCAGAACGCCTCTCCGCCTCAGGACATATTTGCGTACGGCAAGACCGAGCGGTCCTTGCTGCTGCTCGTACCGCAGGTAGGGCAGATGCGCGCCGAAAAGGTCGTGCGCTTCGTCGCAGCGTCCAGCGGCGGACAGCTTGACCACGTCGACGAGCATTTCGGGAACGGCGTACCCTGTGTTGGCACCATCGGCGCCACGCTCCATCTCGAAATCCAGGAATAGGCCGCCGTTGCCAGTCAGGATGGCAATGTGGCGCATTGAGCCATCGCGCTCGAATCCACGCAGGGTCGTGATCTTCTCTACTCCCGGCCAATCCTCGTGCTTCAGCATGACGCACGATTCGTTCTCCGAGACGATCCGGCGAATTACGGCCGGGGTCATCACGACTGAGAAGGTCAACGGATAGTCCTGAAGCACGAAAGGAATGTCGGAGCCGATCGCTTCAGCGGCCTGACCGAAGTAGGTCACAATCTGATTGTCGGTTCTCAACGTGTTCGGCGGTCCAATCATGACGCCGGCGGCACCGAGCTCCATGACCTCTCGCGCAAGAGAGCGCATGGCAGCGAAGCCCGGCGCCGACACCCCGACGATGATGGGTACGTTAGCGCGTCGAATGATGCGCTTTGCGATCGCGATCGATTCTTGATGGTCGAGTTTGGGTGCTTCGCCGAGCTGGCCCAGAATTGTGATGCCGTCGACACCACACCCTAAAGAAATCTGTCATGCGATCCAGAGACGATTCGTCGACCCGACCATCCTCGTGGAAGGGTGTTGGGGCAATTGGAACCACTCCCTTTATGCCGCTAGTTAGAACCACGCTCTTCCCCCATGCTCAAACTCTCAATTTGATCTACTAAATGCTGGCAATCAGGCCTCCCTCGATCCGAATGACTGGCCCTGTCACGTACGACGCACGTTCACTGGCCAAAAAGGTCACGACATCGGCGTACTCTTCGGGATTCCCATAACGGCCCAGTGGGATTGCCCCTGTACTCTCATCGGAGACTGCTTCTACTGATCAGTTTTCGCGTTCAGACTTGGCCTGACCCAAGAAGAGAATTCGCTGCGTCGCGATGCGCCCGGGCAATACGACATTTGCGGTAACGCCGTCGCGCCCGACCTCGCGAGCGAGGGACTTCGACCACCCGACTAGCGAGAGCCGCAGTGAGTTCGAAATATCAAGTTTTGGGATGGGCGCGACCACCCCGGATGAGGTGCTTGTGATGATCCGCCCCCATTTGCGCTCACGCATGCCCGGAAGGACACGATCGGCAAGCGCAATCACCGACAGCACCATCGCCTGAAAGTACTTATTCCACACCTCGCTCGTCTGCCCAAATGCTGGAGTGGGTGGAGGCCCGCCCGTATTGTTAATGAGCACGTCAACGGGGCCAAACGTTTGCTCAATCAACGCAACGTTCCCCTCAATCGAGGAAAGGTCGGCTAAGTCGCAAACCACCGGAAGACAGTCTGCGCCTGCTGCGACGATGTCTTGCGCCGTGAGGTCGAGGCTCTCAGCATTGATGTCGCCAAGGGCGACGCGCGCGCCCTCTTCGGCAAACGATCTGGCAATTGCGCGTCCAAGGCCGCCGCCCGCACCAAGAACGAGCGTCCTTCTGCCACGCAACCCCAAGTCCATCCGCGTTCCTCCGATTATTCTTCAAGCCGGCTTCCGCTCCTATTGTCGGTCAAATGCCTTTGCGACACGCCAAATGCGTTGGGCTCGAGCGGTGCCCGGTCTTCGAAGCGAAGAAGCCTCACTAGGCGCGATGAGGATAGGACATGGCAATCGATTAATTTTAACATCGATGTGAGTTAACTTTGCAGGGTTCGCAAATTGGAATGTATCGGAGAGAGAGCGAGCCAGGCACAACGCTCGGAGAGCAGCCCCGAGCCTCCGGATTGACAAGACGTGTGAAATGCAGCCGCCCCTGATCGTAATGGCGGCAAGGTAGCCAATTTAGCTCCGAAACGCGGCGAGTACCCACAAAACGGTCGGAAGCACACGTGAGGTCGCCACCATCGATCACAAGTACGTGAGCGGGACGCGATCGAAATCCGCTAAGCCGCGCGGATATTGGCCATGAAGCGGTCCAACTCGGCGCGAAGTCGGGTGCTCTCAGTCGACAGCGTACTGGCCGAACTCAGCAGCTCTTCGGAAGCCGCTCCCGTTTCGGCCGCGCCCCGTGTTGACCTGGTCGATGTTAGTGACCACAGCCTGCGTGCCCTGCGCGACATTCTGGACGCTGCGCGCGATCTTTTGCGTGGCGGCGCCTTGCTCCTCGACAGCGCTCGCGATCGAGGCAGCAATCGTCGAGATCTGACCGATCGTAGCACCGATCTCCTTAATCGCCCCGACCGATTCAGCCGGTGCGTCTTGCATATTGGCAATGTGGGCCGAGATCTCGTCGGTCGCCTTCGCCGTCTGGCTCGCAAGCGACTTCACCTCACTTGCGACCACGGCAAAGCCTCGCCCTGCTTCGCCAGCGCGCGCCGCCTCGATGGTGGCATTGAGCGCCAAAAGATTGGTCTGCTCGGCGATCGCAGTAATCAGTTTCACCACGTCACCGACATGTTGGGCTGCACGGGACAGCTTGCCGATGCGGTTATCGGTTTCCTTGGCCTGCATCACCGCAGCTTCTGCGATGCGGCTCGAATCGCGGACCTGACGCCCGATCTCCCCAACTGAAGCCGAGAGCTCCTCCGTCGCCGTCGCGACAGCCTGCATGTTCGAGGAGGTCTGCCCGGAGACGACCGCGACCTGGCTAGACAGGTTTTGCGTAGTCTCCGCGGTGCGCGTTAGCGTGGCGTGCGGACTCGAGCTGCACGGCCGAGGTCGAGACGTTGGACACTATGGAGCCGACGGCGGTCTCGAAACCATCGGCAAAATGTATCAGCTCGGCGCTGCGGGAGGCCGCTTGCTTCTTGCTCTGTACTTCGCTCAAAGCGGCATCGCGTTCGGCTTTCGCGATCGCCTGCAGCTTGAACTCTCCGACTGCACTGGCCATTTCCCCGAGTTCGTCCTTGCGGCCCAGCCCTGGCAACACCACGTCAAAATTACCCGAGGCCAACTCTCTCATCGCCGTGGACATCGCAACCATAGGTCGGGAAATCCCGATGCCAAGCAGGAAGGCGAGAACCGCGCCGAGCAGCGTACCGCCGGCCCCGAGCATCGGATAAGTTGCTCGGTCTGACCGATCGTTCGCCTCGACTCCGTCTCCAGTCGTTGTTGCTCGGAAATGAGATCGGACGTCATCACAGTTGCGCCTTGCATGATCATGCCAGCCGAGGCGCTCATGTCGATGACCAGTTGATCAATCATCTTTGCGTTCGCCGCAAGCTTCTCCAGTGCCCCGCGATAGGCAGCCAGCAGCGCCTCGGCCTCCTTAAGGCCGGAAACGATCTTCTGATCCTTCGAATAGATCGCTTTCAATGAATTCTCCCGCGTTCAACGCTGCCAGCGCGCTTGCTTGGACCGACTCGTCCGCGTTGAGGAAGAAGTTGCTTACACCCGCAGTTGCGGTCTGGAATTGCGTATTGACCCGCTTTGTGCCGAATTCGATCGCTTGCGTTTCCGTCTCGGATGTACCGAGGCGACTTTCTTCGAGCTTGTATTTCAGAGGCTCGCATTACGCATGAGCTGGTCGCGCACGATCAGCGCACTATCGCGCTTGACCGCGAGGATCCTGCCGAATGTCGCAGAGAACTGAGAGAATTCCTTTGCAAGCTTTTCGAGGCTTGCCAGTCGCGCTGGCGACTTGACGCTCTTGATCGCTAGATCGATCGCCTTCTTAAGGCCGCCCTCAGCATCCAGCGCAGCTTTCGCGTCATCGTCTCTTCCGGACATCACAAAGTACCGGGCGACTGAGCGATACGCGAGCAGCTCGCGGTCGATGTTGCGGGCTAAATCGGCCTCCGAGACACTGGCCTGGTAGGAGCCGACACAATTCGAAATACGCTCAAAGCCGAAATAGGCGAAAGCCATGCTGCCGGCCGAGACGCTAAGCACCGTCGCGAAGCCCACTACGATTTGGCGCGGAACCGCAGGGTCGGGAAAGCCGCGCGCTTTGATTTCAACGTGGTAGGCCCAGCCATTCCTCACCCCTTGTTCTCGTGGCAGCCACCAGCACTTCGGGATTTCTCCCAAAGACAGGCAGAAAATGTGCGCAGGTCGCGGCCTGCGTTCAAGACGGGCCGCTTCAAAGATTCAAGGTACCGCGATGACCCGGATATTGTTGGTGGTTCCTGCCTGGGCGAACGGTATTCCGGCAACGATCACCACGTTATCTGAGCTCTGGGCGAAGCGCTCTCCGACTGCAGTAGAGACGGCGCGTGACACCATCTCCTCATAATTGCTCACGTCGGACGAGAACATGCTGTGCGTCCCCCAAAGAAGACACAGACGACGGGCTGTTTCCGAGCTCGGGGTAACAGCAAGCACAGGCACATCTGGACGGCGGCGCGCGATGCGCGCCGCGGTCGTGCCTCCGGACGTGTACGCGACGATGGCCGCCGCATGGATCGCTGAGGCCAAGCCCGCCGCAGCGGCAGCGACCGCGTGGGGTGGCGTTTGCTCTTCTTCCGGGCGCAAGGCATCGACAATGGAACGATACATCTTGTGACGCTCGGTGCTGCGGATGATGCGATCCATCATCTCCACCGCCTCGAGTGGATAGCGGCCGACGGCGGACTCCGCTGACAACATCACGGCGTCGGCTCCATCGTAGATGGCAGTGGCGACATCGGACGCTTCCGCGCGAGTCGGCGTCGGCGAAGACACCATGGAGTCCAACATCTGGGTGGCCACGATCACAGGCTTGACCGCCAATCGACAGGCTCGCACCAGCTCCTTCTGCCGACCAGGGACGGCTTCGTGGGGAATCTCCACGCCAAGATCGCCCCGCGCCACCATGACTGCGTCTGACAAGCCTATGATGTCGTCGATCCGATCGAGAGCGGCCGGCTTCTCGATCTTCGCGACGAGCCCTGCGCGATCTCCGATCAGCCCCCTCGCCTCGAGGAGATCTCCCGGTCGCTGGACAAACGACAGCGCGACCCAATCGACGCCGAGCCGAAGGCCGAAGTCGAGGTCAGCCCGGTCTTTTGAGGTGAGCGGAGACACATTCAGGATTGTCCCCGGGAGGTTAACGCCCTTGTGGTTGGAGAGCTTCCCACCAACGATTACCTCGGCATGGAGACTGTCACTGAAGAGTGCCTTAACGCGAACGCGCAGGCGACCATCGTCGATCAGCAGATCGTGACCAGGTGCCGCGGCCGCAAACACCTCTGGGTGCGGCAACGGGATAGCATTCCGATCGTCAAGAGCGTCTCCCTGGGCGAATCTAATGATTTCACCCGCCGCTACCGTCAGGCTTCCATCACGCAAAGCACCGATCCGGATCTTAGGACCCTGAAGGTCAAGCAAGATGCCAATTGGCCTACCCGTTTCAACTTCGAGGGCGCGTATCGCCGCGTGCACCTTGGCGTGGTCCTCTCTCGCCCCGTGACTGAAGTTGAGGCGAAAGGTGTCGACACCAGCCTCGAACAACGTTCGAAGCATCTCTGGCTCCCAGCAAGCTGGCCCAACCGTTGCTACGATTTTCGCTCGGCGGTTTCGGCGCACGTGAATAGCCTCTCAATTGACAACCTGGGCTCGCTCCGAACGAAACGGCCCCACAAGGACCACGCTACCGGGGAGGCGTCTTGTCCGGCCCGAACATCAGGCCAGCCTCACGGAAGCCGCCGTCGACGTTCAACGTGTGGCCGTGGACATACCTGCTCTCGTCCGATGACAGGAAGACTGCTGCGTCAGCGATCTCTTCCGGAGTTCCGTAGCGGCTCATCGGAATCAGATATTCATACGCTCGACGCGTTGCCGAGTCGTGCGCGGTCTTCGCCATCTCGGTTTCAATAGCTCCTGGAGCAATGTTGTTGACGTTGATGCGGTACTGAGCAAGCTCGACCGCCATGACCTTTGTCAGCAACTCCAACCCGGCCTTTGCCGCGCCATATGCGCCGCGTCCGTTCCCGCCGCGCTGACCCGAGAGCGACGCGATGTTTATGATCTTGCCGCCGCGCCCTTGCTTAACCATCTGGCGCGCCACGGATTGAGCCACAATGAACGCACCGGTCAGGTTGATCGAGATCATTCGTTGCCAGTCCTCAAGCTTTATGTCGAGGAACGGAGTGTTGCCACCGATTCCGGCATTGTTGATCAGAATGTCCAATCCGCCACAGCGGCTGGTCAATCCGTCTATCAATTCGCCCACGGACCGCTGATCGGCCACGTCGACTTTTAGCCCAAAATGGTCACGATCGGCATTTTCGAGAGCCGCCGCCGCCGCTTTAGCGCCGTCCAGGTTGAGATCCGCGATCACAATGCGAGCCCCCTCGCGCGCCAATGCCTTCGAGATCGCGAAGCCGATACCGCGCGCTCCCCCGGTGACGAGCGCCACCTTATTGTTCAATCTCATCTCGATAACTCCCGCAATCGTGTTCAGGTCAGCTTGCCGGTCGTACGCTCAAGTATCGTCCACAGTTCCTCGCCATACTTGGCTCGCCATTCTTTGTAAAAGCCGGCCGTTCGAAGCGCGTCACGAAATGCGTTGACGTCTGGTTCGTTGAAAACGAGACCCTTCTTGCTCAGATCACCGCGAAGCGACGTCGCCAGTGTCGCCATATCCTTCCTCTCGGACAGCGCCGCATCGTTGATTGCGGTGGCAACGATGTCCCGAAGATCCTTCGGAATGGCCTCCCAGTTCCGCTTGTTCGCCACGCAGAAGAAAGCGTCCCACATGTGACCGGTCAGAGCACAGTACTTCTGAACCTCGAAAAGGTTGGCCGTGAAGATGTTCGCCAACGAGTTCTCCTGACCGTCGACGATCTTGGTCTGAAGTGCCGAGTAAAGTTCGCTGTAATTGATAGCCGTTGGCGCCGCACCGAAAGCTTGGAACATCGACGTCCAAAGTGCGCCCACTGGCACGCGGATCTTAACGCCCTTTAAATCGGCCGGAGTATTGATCTGCTTCGTGCTCGTCGTGATGTTGCGAAAGCCGTTGTCCCACATCTTGGCCATGGGGACGAGGTTCGCCTTTCCGATATTGAGGCGCAAAGCGTCGCCAAGTTCGCCGTCCATCGCCTTCCAAACAGCATCGTAGTCCGGAAAGATGAACCCAAGTCCGTAGATTGACGCAGACGGAACGATTGTCGACAGGACGTTAATCCCTGAGTTGAGGAACAGATCGAGCCCGCCGGCACGTAGTTGCGACAGCATATCTGTGTCGCCACCGAGTTGATTGTTGGGAAATACATTAATTTCCACTCTGCCCTTCGTTTCGGACAGCACGCGCTGAGCTGCTTCCCTTGCGCGAGCGGTGATCGGATGGGATTCAGCGAGGTTAAAGCCCCATCTGAGCGGAAACTCCGCAGCACTGGCGCGCCTGATCGGCAGTCCGATGCCAGCTGCCAAAGCCACCGAAGTTGCTCGCTTCAACAACGTCCGGCGATTGACAATATCTTTCATGGCTTCCTCCGTTTAACTCGCAATATCGCGCGGTTTGGCGGTTACAGAAATCCCGTCGAAATCCATGGGACCAACGCTACGATTGCGAGTCCTATCAATAACGCCGCTATGTAACCCACTATGGGCTTCATTCCAGCATCAGGATTTACGCGACTGATCGCGCAGGCCGCGTAGTACCCAACGCCGAAAGGTGGTGCGAACAAGCCGACGCCCATCGCCAATATGACGACCATCGAATAGTGAACGAGATCGATACCAAGCGCCTGGGCGATCGGGAAAAGCAGCGGCCCAAAGAGGACGATGGCTGGGATGCCCTCAAGAACGCTGCCAAGCACAACAAAAGCTACGATGGACACAGCCATGAAGCTCATCGACCCACCCGGCAGTGCCTTCATCGCGATAGCCAGAGAGCGGGAGAAGCCCGACTGAGTCAGACTCCAAGCCATCGCCGTAGCAGTACCGATGATGAAGAGAATGGCACCGGACAGGCTCGCGGTCTCGACCAGCATCGGCTTGATCCGGCGCCAGTCGAATTGTCTGTAGAATAAAGCACCGACCACGATCGAATAGAATATGCCGATGGTCGAAACTTCGGTCGCCGTCGCGACGCCCTCGATCACGGCGGATCGAATAACGAACGGCAATGCGATCGCCGGCAAGGCAACAAGGAACGTCTTACCGATCTCAGCTGCGGGCGCGCGGCGCGCGAGGCTGCGGTCCTCGTTGCGGTATCTCCACCCGATCACGCAACAGAGAGTGACTGCCAGAATAACGCCAGGTAGAAGGCCGCCGGTGAACAGAGCCGCAATAGAGACGCCGGTGACCGAGCCGATCGTGATGAGGACGATGCTCGGGGGGATGGTCTCGGTCTGAGCACCGGTCGCGGCGAGCAGCGCGACTAGGTCGCCTTCGTTCGCACCTCTACGCTTCATTTCCGGGAACAAGACCGGTGCCACCGCGGCCATATCCGCGGCCTTTGATCCCGAGATACCGGAAACGAGATACATCGCTCCAACGAGAACATACAGAAGGCCGCCTCGTACGTGCCCTAACAGGCTGGCGAGGAAGGCGACCATAGCCCGCGCCATGCCTGTCATTTCGATGAGTTGTCCGAGAAATACGAACAGTGGCACCGAAAGCAGGATCAAGTGGCTCACACCCTCGTCGATGCGCCCCACGATGATGAGCGGCGGAGTTCTGGTGGTGAGGATCAGATAGCCAAATGTCGCGAGGCCGAAAGAAAACGCTATCGGAACGCCCGCGAGGACCGCGCCTGCAACCACGATCACAAAGAATATGATCAGATTTGCATTTCCAAGCGGACGAAAGAGCGGTTGAAGGAGCCAGAACGCGGCGACAAGGAGTACAATGATGGCCAACGCAGACAAGATTTGCCTTGTGTCACCGAGACGAACTAGGCGAAACAGCGCAAAAATGCCCATCAAGCCGAAACCCACAGGGACGGCGGAAGCCCGCCAGGAGTTCGAAAGGTCCATGGCCGGTGTTCTGACAATGGCTTCCTCGAGAGCGTAGTCGAGCGCTGCGGGAAACAGCAGGACGACTAGCCCCAACGATGCCGCCAACGCGAAAGCGTCGAGATGAGCACGCATCCGGGGGGATACGAACGCAAATAGCGCCGTCATCCGCATGTGTTCACCTCGTCGCAGCGCTATCGCCGAACCGAGCATAACCAGCCAAAGGAAGAGCATGGAGGCCAGCTCGTCAGACCATATGATGGGGCGGAGGAACACATATCGGGCCAAGACTCCCGCGAACAGCAACAGGATTTCGGCAGTGAGCAAAAGCATGACGCAGACATCAAGACCGCGACCGATCAGCCGATCGATAGAGTCCATGATCGCGAGTAGCCCGTGATGGCTTGATGTCTCCATCGTTTCTTCCAAGGGCGCGCCCAAAGTTGGGGCTACCTCATCATCGCGCACGGCCACGCCGCTTGCTGGCAGTGTTGGGACACTCATGGCATCCTCCCTATTTCGTCTTTGTTAGGCTTGACCAAGCCATCCGCGCTTAAAGAACTCTTCGTCGCCTAGTTGGCCACCTTTGAACGCAATCTGAAGTCCGTCGAGACGTCCGCGGATCGATCTTGCTCGGCAAAGTGGGACACCAGGGCTTACGCGAGCTTGAATTTCAAGCGCATCGATATCCAAAAGCTGCGCAACCTGGCTCGACGTGTCGCCCCCCGACAACAACAACCTTTTTAAGGGTACCTCCGCGAGGATGTCGCTGACGAGCTGACCAATCTTCCGACCAAGGTTTCTGCCACCTTCATGCTTGGCGAGCTCACGTGACATGCCGCCGCTGACGAGCATGTCGATCATTTTTCCGATCCGAGGATCACCAGGACCGCGGGCTGTGTGTAATATGACACTGCGCCCTTCTTTGAGCAGCGAGACGGTAAGTCCGACGACTTGCCTGGCGGACGCCGAATGTTGGCAATCATCAAGTAGAGCAGCAGCGTCTAGCGGCACCTCTGCAAATCCAGCCCGCACGGCGGCCTCGATCTGTAACGCTGTCACAGGCGAGGCGCTGCCCGACACGGCGAGTACTTGATCGATCGCAGCTGGATTGCCGTAGGTGCTAGACGGCGGCGGAATAACACCGGCCTCCCGCCACCATTGCGTCAGTGCATACTCCACACCCGACGGCCCAACCACGAATGCGCTTCCGCTCACCCCAGCCCAATCAGCGATGAGCCGCCCGACCTGAGTAAGTTGTGACGCATTCGCGGAGTCCAGCAGGATCGCGTCCGCCCCACCCTCCGCCAGATCATTGAAGCGCCGAGCGGCCGCTTCAAAGCCCTGGTCGAGGACCGGAGATGTTAGTTTCTCGATCCTGAGCGTTGCCTGCTGTGCAATGTGAACCGCCAGATCGCTTTCGTTCATGGGCGTCACTGGGTGAACGCTCATGACCGGATGCCGATCGATGCGATAGACAGTGCCATCGGTTCCGGACCGGGCAAACAGGTGTCCAAAAAAGCAATATCTTTGAAGCGAAGGTGTGCCGCCAACGATCGGAACTGTATCGCCGAAGATTGACTTTGCGATTTTGATGACTCGACCGATGCTGCCAATCTCGGGCGAGCTGTCAAAGGTTGAGCACACCTTGTAGTGAACGATTGGCGCGCGAAGCGATGCAAGGTACCGTAGATCCTTCTCCAGATGTTCGGTCATCTCCGCTGGAGACATGCTACGGCTCACCCCGGCAAGGCCGACCACGTCGATGTCCCCAAAATGCTTTAAAACATCGGGGCTCGGAGGACGGAGAAAGAGAGCAGCACGGAGCCCAGCAAATGCTATGACCTCAAGCGCATCCGTCGCCCCCGTGAAATCATCACCGTAGAATGCCAACCGATAGCGAGCTTGTGTCACGTCGCGCCCCCGAACTTGGAAAGCGCGAGCTGAAGCGACGGATGGGACTTTGCGTATTCGGCTACGGGCACACCCTGGACTGCCGCTTCCCAAGCCTCTCGCAAGCTCATGACGCCCTCGGCGATACCGCCAGGATGCCCCATGATGCCGCCGCCGGCGAGGTGCATGAGGTCTACGCTGCCGAGACGCTCGAATGTGTCTCCGGCTTGCCCCGCCCATTGCCCCGAAGAGAAGACCGGCATCATCGGTTTGACGCCTGAAAAGGCCGCAAGACACGAGCTTGCGGACGAGATGACTGAGTCATCCGGCTCCCAGAATTTGCTCCTTAGGCCATTTACGTGGAGATGATCGACACCCGTCAGCCGCCACAGCTTTTGAAATGCCAAGAAATCGAAGCCAAGCCAGGGTTGGCGGGTAAATAAGCCCCACCCATTGCGATGACCATGGATCGGAAGATCTGTGCAGGCTCGCAAATGTTCAATCGCAGAGAAGCCGCACCAATTGACGCTCACCATTATGCACGTTCCGCCGGCCCGAAGCACGAGGTCATGGCGACGTCGCATGTCGTCAATCGAACCGCTGATATTGATCGCGTACATTGGCTTCCGGCCCAACCGGTCGGCATGCTTCTCGATCACGGGAAAGACCGCCTTCAGGCGCTCCTCGAAAGGCGCGTAAGGTGGATCTGCGATTAGCTCGTCATCCTTGAGAAAATCGATCCCAGCTTCGCAGATCTTATCGACCAACGAGGCAGTCTCGGATGGAGACATGCCAATACTTGGCTTCAAAATCGTGCCGATCATCGGCCGATCAAAAACGCCGGCCAACCGTCGGGTACCATCCACGCCGAACTTCGGCCCCGGAAAGCTGGCGGCGTAGTCGACGGGAAGGCCGATGTCCAGCAGCCGTAGCCCCGTGATCTCACCGAGTTCGAACAGATTGCCCGCAACGGTCGCCAGGAATGTCGGGATATTGCGGCCCACGTTATCGATCGGAAACGCGATCTCGATTTCGCCGCGCCGAAACGCCTTTGGTCTCTGCCTCCGCTCATAGAAGGCACTATGCAAGGTCGGAGTGTCGACAGATGGCAGCTCTGTCATCCGAAGCACTCGTGCACGCGACCGCTTTTTCAGTTCATCCGTTTCGCCCGGCAAAGAGAGAAATGTCCCGCTTGACTGCTCTCCTGCGATGACTTCCGCCGCCTTTTCCAGGCTATCGCCGGTCTCGACGAGATATCGGGCCGTAAACTCAGATCGCGGACTATCGCTGCGCATTGTGACGCCCTGCCGAAACTTGCTGCGTTTCTTCCGAAAATTTGTCCCTTCATCCGTACGGCGAAAAGTCGATCGTATGAGGAACGTTGATATCTTGACCCCGAGTAAGCCTCGGCCGCAAACGATATTAGTGAAGCGACATGTGAGGAAAAGTTACACCGGCCTAGCCTG
This sequence comes from Bradyrhizobium sp. CCGB01, assembly GCF_024199795.1. Lineage (NCBI taxonomy): Bacteria > Pseudomonadati > Pseudomonadota > Alphaproteobacteria > Hyphomicrobiales > Nitrobacteraceae > Bradyrhizobium > Bradyrhizobium sp. CCGB01. The sequence goes on along the minus strand of NZ_JANADK010000001.1, from coordinate 1,991,897 downwards.
GTCTACTCGAGCATAACCGCGGTAAGGGCCTTTCGCAGGTGCGAAAGCGTCACTAGGCGTTGACAGGTGCCAGCGTTGCGCAAATCTCCGCTGTAGCGGACATTTCGTTCGTGAGCCAACGGGCTACGGCTTTGCTTTCTGGGCGAGATGCGACATGAGGGGCTGTCCAAAGCATCAGCCTACGCTTGCCGGGGATGCTTCCGAACGGCGCAACCAGTCTTCCACTGTTGATTTCGTCAAGGACGAACATCGTCGGAACCAACGCCAAGCCGAGCCCACATAGCGCCGCCTGGATGAGAAGATAGAAATGGTCGTAAGAGTCGTGAATGCGGACGTCCTGCCGCAACCGCATCTCGTCAAGCCAATCTGACCAAGCCTCCGGGCGTGTTCGTGTCCCCATCAGCCGGCAACCTGCAATATCGCTAGGGTCCTGGAGTCTGTTAGACTTCGCGTAAGACGTCGCGCAAACAGGCGAAATCCACTCCCGCGCAAGCTCTTTGATGACCACGTCACGAGGCGGGGTAATGGTGCTGGAGCGAATGGCGACACTCACCTTATCGCGGATGAAATCCACTTGATCGTAATTCAGGTTGAACTGGAGCTCGATACTCCTATGAGCTTCATGAAATGCCGCGAGGCGGGGGATCAGCCAATACATCATTATGGTCGCTGAACACGAAACCGTCAGCGGCCCAGGCAGCACCTGCTCCACGCTCGCATCTATCAGGTTGAAGGCCGCTGTCAGGCCCTCGGCCAGCCGGATCCCATCGGGCGTCGGGTCTGTCGAGGAGGACGATCGCACGAATAGCGGGACGCCCAGTAATTCCTCGAGCGACCGGATATGGCGGCTGACCGCCCCATGGGTCACGGACAGTTCGAGCGAGGCCGCGGTCATGCTCCGCAACCTCGCGGTTGCTTCGAAAGCACGCAATGCATTGAGAGACGGCCTGGGACGCACGATCGGACCCCTCCTAAAGACCGAACTCTAACGGCTGTGAGCTTTCCTCACAAGTGGGGCTTCAAAACTCGTTTGGGTATTTGACAATGACGCCTTACCCTCGCGGAAACTCAGTCAAGACCAGAAGCATGCGTGGTCGTTCGCAATAGGCACCTAAAATGCTGAAGAAGATGATCATTGAGGCCCGCGTGAATGAATATGCGATGCGCGATGGGAATCCTCACGTACCATGGACCGCAGATGAGATAGCGGAGACTGCCGCCCGCTGTCGCGAGGCAGGAGCGTCAATCCTGCATTTTCACGCTCGCGCGGACGATGGGTCCCCCCTCCACACCGCCGAGAAGAACGCCGAGATCATTCGCAAAGTCCGGCAAAAATGCGATCTACTGATACTGCCAACGCTCGGCTTCTTTGCCAACGATACGGATCCGAACGCGCGCATAAACTGCATTCTCGAACTTGCCAAGAATCCAGAGACCAAACCCGATATCGTTCCCATAGATACCGGAAGCACCAATCTCGACGTGTTCGACGAAGATAAGCGCGTGTTCGAACATTCTGATCGCATCTATGAAAACCGCACTTCCGCCGTTGAGCACTATTTTCGTTCTCTTAAATCGGCCGGCATAAAGCCGAAGATGACTTGCTGGTCGATCGGGTTTGTCCGACGCGCGATAGCCTTCATGGAAATGGGACTTGTGGCTGAGCCCGGTTACTTCCTGCTCAACATGACCGACGGTCCGTATCTCACAGGCCATCCTGGAACGTTCGAAGGATTGGACGCGTTCTTGCCCTTCCTGCCGAAAGGGCTCCGTCATAGTTGGACCGCCAACATCGTTGGCGGGAATCTGTTGAACCTGTGCGAAGGCGTAGCAAGGCGCGGTGGTAACATTGCTCCCGGAATCGGCGATTATCCCTATAGAGAATACGACTGCCTGACGAACGAGGAGCTCGTTCGCCGAACGTGCCTGATCGCGAGGGGCTGCGGACGAGAGATTGCTTCTCCAGATGATGTTCGGGAAATCCTTGAAATTTAGTGGTTCAAGAATCGCGAGCAAATGGCGCCAGGCGGTCAATCGGCCAGACGACGCGAGGCGTTGCGCCATCAGTTCTCCCCGACTGGGCCGGGATCTTCCTGATCCCGGCCCTTTTTTTGACACTGGCTTTCTTCCGCTCTGCGAAGCCGCGACTCCCGACACAGCACGGCGCTCAGCCCTGGATAACTCGTGAGAAACAAGGATCACGACAGAGGTATCGACGAATCGATTCGTCTTGTAGCGGCCTTCATGAAGATCAAAGATGTGAAGGCGCGTTCAGAAATACTTAAGCTGGCTGAGACACATGCGCGATTTGAGCGAAGTGCCTCACTGCTCCAGTCCGATGACGAGCCGATATTCGGCTGACATCTCTGAACACCCGTCGCCAATCTCGCCTTCAACGGTCGACGGCACACATCCTCGCCGACGCGCTTCGCCTTGACCTGCTCGGCCCAATATAACCTCTAGGATGCTGAACTCTGGTCTCCTCACTTCAAGCCGACCACTCTGTGAGGCACGTAATGCTCTTCCAGTCTCGCGACTTCTTCGGACGTTAGCTTCAGACTCAGGGCGATAATTGCATCATCAAGGTGCTGGGTCTTCGTCGCCCCTATGATCGGCGCCGTTACTCCGTCTTTGCCGGCTACCCACGCCAGCGCTACGTGCGCTGGTGCCACTCGACGTTCTGTCGCGATATCGGAAACCACGTCGACAATGCTCCGATCGGACGCTTCGGCGTGCCCGTAAAACTGCGACGTTACGTTATCGGTCTCGGAGCGAGCGCTTTTCTCAGTCCAGGGGCGGGTAAGGCGCCCACGAGCCAGCGGACTAAAGGCGATCACACCAATGCCTTCGTCGCGACAGAGCGGTAGCATCTCTCGTTCCTCCTCTCTGTAGAGCAGATTTAGGTGACACTGCATCGACACGAAACGCGCCCAAGAATTTGCGTCGGCCCGATAGAGAGCTCTTGCGAACTGCCAAGCGTAGGTGTTGCTGGCACCGATGTAACGGACCTTCCCGCTCCGCACGAGATCGTTCAAGGCTTCAAGGGTTTCATCGATTGGCGTGTCGTTGTCCCAGAAATGGATCTGGTACAGATCGATATAGTCGGTACCGAGCCTCCGGAGACTGGCTTCCGCTTCGGCAAGAATTGCCTTTCGCGAAAGTCCGCTCCCGTTTGGCCCCGGCCGCATGCGGCCGTAAACCTTCGTGGCGATCACGATTTCGTCTCGCGGGACCATCTCCTTGAGAGTTTTGCCCACGATCTCCTCGCTCGTACCGTCCGAGTACACGTTCGCCGTATCGAAGCAATTGATCCCGCAATCGAGGGCTTTCTGTATGAAGGGCCGGCTGTCGCTCTCACCGAGGGTCCAAGGATGATTCCCTCGCTGCCCTACTCCGTAGCTCATACAACCCAGTACAACCCTCGAGATCTTGAGGCCCGAACGCCCCAAACGTATGTAATCCATGAGCGATACCTCGCTGGCTTGCCTGCCCCGAACTGTTTCAAAGTGTCGCGATATCGGTGATTCGGAGTCCTCGATCGCTCACCCGAGACGGGAAGTGCTCCTTGAGCTTTTCCTCGTGGACGGGTACGAGCCTCAATGTGTCGCCGCCGACGCTGGCGAGCATCTCTTCCGCCGCGAGAATTAGATTGGTCTGACTTCCCGTCGCAAGTCCTGGTGGCACGAAGCATGGATCATCCCGATCGCCTCCGTGCAGGTTTTCGTACGTGTAGACGACGTCTCCGGTAAGGACCCATCGGTCCTCAATACTTCCGCCGTTGCGGACCACCACATACTGCGAACCTGCAGTGTGCGTGTCGAAGGCGGGAAGAAGATCGATATTCGGCAGGATGCCGTGCGACGCACCGTCCAGCACAACCAGCCGATTCTTCAGTCCGAGATCCACCAGCTTCAAAATGTCGGCAGGGTTGATGCCGCCGAGAAGGGATCGAAAACGACGTCCCTTGGACATGGCCCAGATCCAACTCTCGATCTCGCGCTTCTGGATGTAGAACTTGGCGTTGGGGAAGTAGTCCAGCCCACCCATGTGGTCGAAATGAGCGTGTGTAAGGAACACATGCTGCACATCATCGGGACGAATGCCGACAGATCCCAAGACCTCAGAAGGTGGAGTCCAGCCGGTGACGCCGATGGTATTGGCGATCTCGCCTCCGAAATCCGATTGATCGTAACCGGTGTCAACTAAGGCGACCGTGTCGCTGCTGCGCAAGAGCACATAGGCAAACGGCAGGTTCATGCTTCCGCTGTTGTGCCGGCCGTACAACACCCCACTTGTCGGATGTTGGGGGCTCGCTGCGTATTCGAGCACAGTGATGGCATATCTCGTCATTCGGAGGCTCCCATCAGAAGGTCTGCACCAAGCTTAAGTTGGCCGCAGCACTGCCGCAGGTCGATCAAACCGCCGCAACCGATCGGGCTCGTCCGACGCAGATGACCCCAAGCCCTTGATAGCAAGCTCACCTCGGTCGTACGCTGATGCGGCGCCAAGGGGGCTGCCTGCTGCGACAACAGCAAATGCGCCGCCTGCTTCACGTGGTGATACTCGTGCCGCCGCTGCAGCGGTACCCGAACCACGGCAAGAATATCGTACACATGATCCGGACCGCCGACGGCAGTCTTGCTTTCGTCCTCCAGATGCGACGCCCCGATGAGGTTCGCAAGAAGACGAACAGAGCGGTCAGTCACAACGTCGCGCAGATAGCGAACGACCGGCCCGATGACGAGATCGTATTCGGCGACCGCTGAACCCGGAGCAATCCCTTCGAAGGGATCGTCGGCACGGAACTGTGCGACCACAAGCCCGCTCACGAGGATTGCTCGCCTTCAGGAACCGGAGCATTCGATGGGATCAGTTTGACGGCCCTCAAGTCCTGCCAGAGAGAAGCGGGTATCGGCGCCGAGACAGCGCGGACATTCTGGGTAACCTCACTTGTCGACTTCGCGCCCTGAACCACGGTGGCGACGGCGGGGTGCGCTTGCACGAACTGCGTCGCGACGGTCGGCAAATCAACACCGTGTCGTTCGCAAACTTCCTCGATTGAACGGACGCGCTCCAGGACAGCGCTGGGTACCCGCTGGTAGTCATAGGTCGAGGCTGCCGCCTTCGATCCAGCGGCCAAGATGCCCGAATTGTAGATGCCGCCCGCAATCACCGAGACATTCCGGGACTGCAGTTCGTCGAAGTGCCCATCGAGTGGTGCATGGTTGAGAAGCGTGTATCGACCTGCGATCAACGCGCAGTCAATCGGGAATTCGCGCGCTACTCCAACAACGGATTCGGTCTCATTTACTCCTAACCCTACCGCACCGATAGCACCCGAGCTCTTCAGCTCCTCGAGGGCACGGTATCCGCTCTCGCGGAGCTGGTTCCAGTAAAATTCTGCTTGATCGCCATGCCATGCGCACCCGACGTCGTGGACCAGCAGCACATCGATATAGTCGAGGCCCAAACGCTGCTGACTGTCCTCGAACGAGCGCATCACCCCGTTGTACGTATAGTCATACGTGTCTCTAAACGGGAACGGATCAACCCATTCGATGCCGTACACTGTGTCAAGCTTCGGTGTCCGGCTGGCTGGCTTGAGCACTCGGCCGCACTTCGTGCTCACGACGACCTGATCTCGGATACTGAGGTCGCGGAGAGCGCGACCGAGGAAATGCTCGGCCTTTCCAAGACCATACATCGGCGCGCAGTCAAAGTAGCGCACCCCGAGATCGAAGGCTGCTTTAACGACAGCTTCGAATTCGGAATAGGGCACTCCGACATTGAACCCGGAAAGAGGCACCGTCCCAAGCCCCGCGGACGTGACGGTCACTTTAGCGCGGCCTAGAGTTCGTCTTTCAAGCGAAATCATCGCTCTTCTCCTTGCTTGTCTTGGAAGTTCAGCCGGACAGGGCCAGGGAGCCCTGATCCGGGAGCGGGGCTTCTTCAGGAATCAGGCCTTTGCTCCGGAGGTCCATCCAGAACGCCTGAGGAATTGGCGCCGATATCAAGGCGACGTTCTGCTCCACATGCGACGTCGTGAGCGCGCCCTGAACCACCGACGTCACGGCAGGATGCGCATAGACAAACTGGGAAGCCGCATGGGCGAGCACGACGTTGTGACGTTCGCAGACAGCTTCCAGCGCTTTTACGCGCCGCACGATGGATTCGGGAGCCGTCTGGTAATCGTAGGTCCGCGTTAGGGCGTTACCTTGACTACCCTCAGCCAGGATCCCCGAATTGTACACGCCGCCGGCGATGATGCCGATGCCGCGACGTCGGGCCTCGGGGAAGAAGTCAGTCAACGGAGCATGATTCAGGAGCGTGTACCGCCCTGCCACGAGCGAGCAGTCGAGATCGAATTCGGCCGCCACTTCGAGCACTGAAGCCGTCTCGTTTACACCGAGACCAATCGCCTTGACCGCTCCCGAGCGACGGAGTTCGTCGCACGCCCGGTATCCGCTCTCGCGGAGTTGCCCTAGATAGAGGGGATACTTCTCCTGGTGCCACACTCCGCTCACGTCGTGCAGGAAAAGAATGTCGATGTGGTCGAGACCAAGGCGCTGCTGACTATCCTCGAAGGACCGCATGATGCCGTCGTAGCTGTAATCGTACTCGTCGACGAAGGGCAGCGGATCAACCCAATTGATCCCAAAGAGACTTTCGGCGCGCTTTGAACGGCTTGCTGGCTTCAGGAGCCGGCCCGCCTTGGTACTCACCACGACATCTGGACGAAGACCGTGAACGCGAAGAACATGGCCGAGAAAATGCTCCGACTTCCCGAGGCCATAGAGCGGAGCAACATCGAAATAGCGTACGCCCTGCTCGTAGGCCTTCAGGATGACCGCCTCGAAGGTCTCGAAGCTAACCGGAACACCACATCCGCCTAAAGGTGATGTTCCGAGCCCAAGCGAGGTCAAAGTCAGACTGCCGTTCGGGAGCGCCCTCTTCTGCAGAGCCACCATACCAAATATCCCTGTTTAAGCATTGGTGCGCACGCGGCTACTCACCGCGTGCGCACGATGGACTCACATGTATTTTGCGACGTTCGAAGAATCCAAGAGAAGCCAGGGAACGACGTAGTCCTTCTGGGTCCCGCCTTTCCACTCCATCAAAGAGTCCCAAATCTCGGACCGGGGCTTGTAGCTGTCTCCCTTGACGGCACGCAGGGCGAGATCGACGGCGCCCTGTCCCTCAGCGCGGGCGTACTTGTAGAGCGTTACGGTCATTTCGCCTTTCTGAACGGCACGCTTTCCGTCCGGAATGCCATCGATCGCAAGCACCGGAACGGACTTGAAGTCGACCTTGGCACTCCTCATGGCTTCGATCGCGCCTAGCGCCATCTCGTCATTCTCGGCCAGTACGGCGTTGATCTGCCCCGGATGCGCGAGCAACCAATTCTCCATGAGCGCCTGCCCCTCGGCGCGGCTCCAGTTACCCGACTTGCTGGCGATCAGCTTGAGCTTCGGGAACGTGGCCAACCCGGCATCAATGCCAGCCTTGCGCTCGATCTGCGCCGACTGACCGATCGGGCCTTCCATCAGCACCACGTTCCCACCATTCGGAAGCAGCTTTCCAAGTTGTTCCCCGATAATGCGTCCGCCTTCCGTGTCGTTGACGATAATCGACGCGGTGTATTTCTTCGACGCGGTTTTCAGGGCCGATACGATGACTGGAATGCCAGCGGCGACGGCTTTGTCGATCGCGGGCGCCGACGCCTGGAGATCGAACGGCGACATAATAATGGCATCAAATTTTTGCGTGATAGCCGTATCGATCTGATTCACTTGGACGAGCGGATCGTATTTGCCGTCAAAGATCGTGACTGCGACAGAACCGTCCTTAACGGCCGGGTGGTTCTGAATCTCGCTGGACCAGGCCTTCATGTATTCGCCGGATTCTCCGAACGATAGGGCGGCGATCCGAGTCTTGCTTTGAGCGAAGGCCGTACTGGTCGATAGAATAATTGCGGCAGCGGCGAAACCCGCCATCGTCGATCTACGCGTAACCTTCATCGTCTCCTCCGATTGATGTGGTCAGTCACCTAGTCCGCCCAGCTGGGCGTTACAGCCGTTCCCTCGCGTCTGTAATGGACTTCGCAGCTGTCACTTGCGAAATTGGTCAAGCATCACGGCAACGACAATGATCGCGCCCTTGAGAAGCTGCTGGTAGTAGGAAGACACGCCCATCAGATCCATGCCGTTATTGATCGTTCCAATGATAAGTGCGCCGAACAACGTCCCGACTAACGAACCGCGCCCTCCTGCGAGACTAGTCCCGCCGATCACCACGGCTGCAATTGCGTCGAGTTCGTAGCCAATGCCCGCTTGCGGAAGTGCGGCAGTGGTGCGGGACGTGAGCACCAGACCGGCAAGTCCGGCGAGAAGGCCTGAGATCACGTAGGTGGATGCAATGACGCTCTGGGTCGAGATGCCGCTCGTCCTAGCGGCCTTATCGTTCCCACCCACGGCGTACACATAGCGTCCGAAGGTTGTGTAAGAGAGCACCACCCACCCGATGGCAAACACCAGAAAGAGGATCAAGACTGGTACCGGAACGCCCGCAACGCTGCCACCGCCGATCCAGCGAAATGACTCCGAGAGGTTGGGAACAGGGCGCCCCTCGGAGAAGATGAGCGTCAAGCCGCGAGCCATACTCAGCATTCCGAGCGTAGCGACGAAGGGCGGAACATTGAATGTCGTCACGATGACGCCGTTCACCAAGCCCAACGCCGCCCCCGTTCCCAACCCCGCCAGAATCGCCCAGAGGACGAAATGCTGGTTGGTCGAGGTCACAAGGCTGGCAGCGATCATACCCGCAAGGGCCATCACGGAGCCGACCGAAAGGTCGATGCCTTTTGTCAGGATGACGAACGTCACCCCGATCGCCAAAACGCCATTTATCGAGGATTGTCGCAGCAGGTTCACCCAATTCAGCCATGTCATGAAGTATTCGTTGGCCACGGCGAAGAACGCCGAAATCACCACGAACACGATGACGATACTGAACGACTTCAGGTATGGTCCTACAGCAGCAATACTTTTGGATCGGGCACCCGTCGCGACGTTGCTTATTACGTTGGTCACCATATCCACTCCTCGCTTCGACCGCATTCGCACGCCAATTCTTGAAAGGCCCTTCGATCCGCTCAACTGGCGAGATCTGTCAGCATCTGCTGGGTTGTCTCGTGCCCGTCGACGACATGATCGAGCCGTCCTTGCCGAAACACGGCAATTCGATCGCTGATTTGGAGGATTTCGGGCGCTTCGGATGAGACCACAAGCACCCCATTGCCCTTGGCCGCGAACTCGCGGAGAAAGGCGTAGATCTCCTGCTTCGAACCCTCGTCGATTCCTCGTGTTGGCTCGTCGCATATCAGCAGACGTGGATTGGTCAGGAGACAGCGTGCGAAAACCACCTTCTGCTGGTTTCCGCCGCTAAGCGTCTCCACGGCGACGTTTGGAGATGCCGCCTTGATCCGATGTAACCGCATCATCCGATCGGTCGCAGCCGCCTCCGCCTTGCGGCGGACAAATCCGCTGACGGCGCGAAGCGCCAGCGATGACAAGGCAATGTTGTGGGCAATGGAGGCACAAAGAACGAGCCCGGTATCCTTCCGATCTTCCGGAACCATGGCCATGCCTTGTTGGATGCACTTCTTGGGACTGCCCGGATCGACCCGTTTCCCATCGAGGAAGACATCGCCGGCGGTCGGCGCGTGGATGCCATAGATCGTTTCCAAGAACTCAGTCCGACCCGAGCCAAGCAAACCGTAGATGCCCAGAACTTCTCCTGCAGCGACGGTCACAGAGATGTTCTTGAAGTGAGATCCGCGCGACAACGAGCGCACCTCGAGCAGGACTGGCGCGCCTTCGTTCGGTTTCCCCTTTTCGACAGACTTGATTTCGTGCCCAACGATCTGAGTAACGAGATGATTGCGGTCGATCGAGGAAATTGCTCCGCTTTCGATGAACCGGCCATCGCGGAAAACCGTGTATTCGTCCGCGATCTCGAAAATTTCGGTCAACTTGTGCGAGACGTAGATAATCGCAGATCCACGCGCCTTTATCCGCATCAGCGCATTGAAGAGGATGTGCACCTCGTGCTCGCCGATGGCCGAGGTTGGCTCGTCCATAATGACAATGTCCGCACGGTGGCTAAGCGCCTTCGCAATCTCGACGAGCTGGATCTGGGCCAGGCTCAAGTCTCGCATGCGGGCGCCGACGGGAACGTCGAACTCGAGGTCATCCAGAATCCGTCTTGCGGCCTGCCGCATCTTCGGGAAGTCGACCACAAGGCCGCCGATCTTCGGCTCTCTCCCCAAGTAGATGTTCTCGGCCACAGTCATCTCGGGAACTGGAGACAGTTCCTGAGTGATAATGGTCACGCCATGGCGCAGAGCATCCGCGGCACTCCTGAAATCAACGGCCACCCCGTCGATGCGAATGCTGCCTTCGTCGCGATGCAACAAGCCCATCACGATGTTCAGGAAGGTCGACTTGCCGGCGCCGTTACCGCCACAGAGCGCGTGGACGGTTCCGCGCTTGAGGACAAGCCGGCCATCGCGAAGCGCTGGAACGCCATTGAAAGACTTCGCGATTCCGTGCGCCACCAATAACGGCTCGTCTCGCGGGCCGAGGGCGACATAGTCGCGGCCTTCCGGATTTGACCCGGTCGACAAATGCATCGGTTTCCTCCAGAGGCGTCTTCGATCGCGCCCTGTCGAGATATGAGGTCATACCTTATACCTGTTGTCAACCGAGATCATACCTCCTACCTTGTGGATGTTCGTTGGTTTGGGCTGGTCGCGCGGTGCCTTATGTGTTCGCTATGCCCGCAACGGCCAAAAATTAGAGCTGCGAGCGACCGATGGAGCGAATTGAGAACAAGAAACTACCCACGCGTGTCGAAGTCGCGTTGAATTACATCACGGGCGAGATCGCCAACGGTAATCTAAATCCCGGCGACAAGTTGCCCAATGAGAAGGAGCTCGCAGAGAAGCTTGGCATCAGCCGCACCCCTATCCGCGAGGCTATGAAGACGCTTGCGGTTTCGGGACTGATCGAAACTCGACATGGGCACGGCAACTATATCCGGAAGGATGAAGGCACCGCCGTGATGCCGCTGATGATGTTTCAGCTCTATCTTCAAGATTCCACTCCCGAGATGTTGATGGAGCTTCGATACATCTTCGACCGCAATTGCGCAGAGCTGGCCTCAACAAGACGTACCCAACGAGATCTGGCGGTCATGAGAGAGAGCATTGACCGACTTAAGGCTCTCTCCGACGATCCCCATTCGCCGGTCGACAAATTGCTGGAAGCCGATCTTGACTTCCACCGCGCAGTCTATGCTGCAGCGGGCAACAAGCTCATCGTGGTGGTCGCTGATTTCGTTTTGAACATGGTTGCCCCCTGGATCCGCAAATCGCTGGAGGTCAGCGGACGCTACCGTGCCGTTGGCCTACACGAAAAGATGTATGCAATGATCCGAGATCAGCAGACGGGCATGCTCAGTCGGGAAAGCGTGGAAGCCAACATGGAGCACTTCATGTCGTCCTTGAAGATTCCCGCGGCATAGCGCCTGTGACAACGTGGATTCAAGTTAAGCTTCGGCCCAATAAGTCCACTGCGAGATGGCTGGATCTTCGCATATCGATCCCACATTCGTCTTGCGAGCACAGAGCTCATGCACGCTTCATTGAGGCCAATTCGTCCCGCGAAGAGCGCCCCGCATGATCGCAGGTCTAAGCCTGATTCTGTTCTGTCAATTGGTCGGCGAAGTAGTTGTGCGCGGGCTCGGTCTGCCGATGCCAGGACCGGTGCTCGGCATGGCATTGCTGCTGCTGCTTCTCTTGACTCGAGATCACTTCATCGCCCTTAGCCATGGCCCATTGCGGAACGATGCAGTTGAGCGAACGGGCCGCGGCCTGCTCGCTCATCTATCTCTCATGTTCATTCCTGCTGGCGTAGGCGTCGTGAAGAAACTCGACTTGATTATCGAGCATGGAGCCGCAATTTTAGTAACGCTGTCGGCGTCGGTGGTGGTCACTCTGCTCGCGACGGTCGCTACTTTCCTCGCGATCAGCCGGCTTGTCGCGAAACGCCAAACAGAGCCATGAACGCAGCCTCATTCTCGCTGTGGGTCTATCTCTCGCAGTCGCCACTGCTTTGGTTGACCGTGACACTCTCGACCTATGCAGTCACTGACAGCCTCTCGCTCGCGACGCACAGGCATCCTCTGGCGAATCCGGTACTTCATTCGATCTGGATTATCGGCGCATTCCTGCTCATTACTGGCACCTCCTACACCACTTATTTTGCCGGCGCGCAGTTCGTTCACTTCCTGCTCGGGCCAGCCACGGTGGCGCTCGCGGTGCCGCTCTACGACAATCGAAAGCGGGTGATCGCAGCGATCGTGCCGATGATGATCTCGCTAGTGGTCGGCTCAATTACGGCAATCCTGTCCGTCGTTCTGTTTGCCAAAGCTTTCGGCCTGCCGCATGCCGTCATTCTGTCGCTTGCGCCGAAATCAGTGACGGCCGGTGTCGCTATGGGGATCAGCGAATCCCTACACGCCGATCCGTCGTTTACCGCGGTGTCCGTCGTGCTCACCGGCATCATGGGCGCGATCATCGTCACGCCGCTAATGAATTGGGCAGCGATCACTGATTTTCGCGCGCGCGGCTTCGCGGTTGGCATCGCTGCGCACGGCATCGGCACAGCACGCGCGTTCCAGGTCGACGAGGTGGCTGGCGTGTTCTCCGGAATCGCCATGGGCCTCAATGCGCTCGTGACGTCGCTATTGGTCCCGCTCGCGGTGACCTTACTGCTGCGGTGAGGCCCTTCGCCTGCCAGATCTCGCTTGTTTAGACAGCGGCGCTTTTAAACCACGGAACGCACGACATCGTGGGCGATCGAATTTCTTCGTGTCTAGTTAGGATGGCGATCGAGGCAGCAAATGCAGCTGCTCGAACACGACGCGTACATAAAGTGCGCTCGTCCTCGAAGCCCTTGATGCTCGTCGGCGCACCGGCAAAAGGCTGAATGCCGAGCGCAAAGGTCGCTGCTCGGCCTACGTTGGAGCGGCTGGGTAATCTCCAGCTAAAGTGCTCGCGCGAAATTGGCGAAGAACTCGTCGGCGAGTTTCTTGGCCGTGCCGTTGACGAGCCGCTGTCCCAATTGCGCAAGCTTTCCACCGATTTGCGCCTCGACCTGATAGGTCAACAGCGTGCCATCATCCCGCTCAAGCAGATTAACCTTTGCGCCACCTTTCGCGAAGCCTGCGACACCGCCCTCCCCCTCTCCAACGATATTATAGCTCCTTGGCGGATCGAGGTCGGTCAGGGTAACCCTACCTTTGAATCGCGCGGAGACAGGTCCCACCTTCATTTTTGCGACGGCACGAAACCCTTGATCGTCGATCCTCTCCAACTCTTCGCATCCGGCCGACTGCGGTCTCCCTTGACATCGGTCATCGCCTCTCCAATCACCAGGTTCATTGCCTGCACACGCGCGAGGAACTGTGTGAATCGCGCATGGTAGTGCGTGCCGTATTTTCCATCCAAATCGTACGTTACCGAGTGCAGCGAGTTGAGTGCATCCATGCCCACGCAGCGCTGGAAGCACGTTCCTGTCAGCTGCCCAAGACGGCGTTGCATCTTGTTTTGCATTACGAGATCGGCGGGGCTGGCGGAAACATGGAGGAACCGGTTCACGTTCCCGCCGGTGAGTGGCGAGACTGCGGACGCGAGGGCCGGATTTTCGTTCGCCAGGTCATACGTTTTTGCCACTGCATTGATCGAAGGTCGAATCATAGAATTGTCGACCGGCTCATCGACCAGCTTGCCCATCAGATACACGGTCAATCTACGTCCGCGGAGGCTCTCGATGTATTCAGCCCCAGTGCTAATCGGATTGAGCAACCCTGCTGAGCTCACTGCGACAACTTCCTGGTCCATCAAGATGCCTCCTTACATGCGGGCCTATGACATATCCGCGTCCGGGCCCGGCTCCAACTTGCTCAACCCTTCTTCACCAACGGGCAAGCGCTATCCTTGAGCGGACGGAAGGCCTGATCGCCCGGGATCACTTCGCGGAGCTTGTAGAAATCCCAATCGCCCTTCGATTCCGACGGCTTCTTGACTTCGTATACGTACATGTCGTGCACCATGCGCCCATCCTCTCGAATACGCCCGCTCTTGGCAAAAAAATCATTGATGGGCATCTCACGCATCTTTTTCATGACCGCCTGCGCTTCGTCGGTGCCAGCGGCTTCCACCGCGCGGAGATAGTGCATGGTCGATGAATAGTCGCCGGCGTCCCCCATATGTGGCATTACTTTCATCCTGTCGAAGAACCGCTTCGACCATGCGCGCGTCTCATCGTCGCGATCCCAATAGAAGGCGTTCGTCAATACCAATCCTTGGGCGACCGGAAGACCGAGGACCTTAATGTCAGTTTCCCAGACGAGGAGGCCAGCCAACGCTTGGCGCTGTTGAATTCCAAATTCCTGCGCGGACTTGATCGAGTTTACCAACACGTTGCCGGATCCTGCCAACGCCACGACCTGCGCTTTCGACGACTGCGCTTGCAACAGGAACGAGGACTGATCGAAGGACTCAGGCGGGTATCGCGTCGATCCAACGACTTCACCACCCATCGCCTTCACGACAGTTGAAGTGTCGGCTTCGAGAGCATGTCCGAACGCATAGTCCGCTGTCAGGAAGTACCAGGACTTCTTGCCTTCCTTCGCCAGCGCGGTCCCGGTTCCGCGTGCGAGCGCATACGTGTCGTAGGAATAGTGTATGCTGTTCGGCGTACACGCATCGCCGGTCAGACGAGACGATCCGGAGCCGTTTATGATAGCGATCCGGTTTTTGTCCTTCGCCACGCCGGAGACGGTAAGCGCGATTGAGGAGTTGATGAGGTTGCCGATCACGTCGACCTTCTCGACGTCGAACCATTTTCGCGCCAGCGCGGAAGCCGTGTCGGGCTTGTTCTGATGATCGGCGACGATGACCTCAATCGGCTTTCCGAGAACTTTGCCGCCAAAATCTTCGACGGCCATCTTGATTGCAGTCACCGCGCCTTCACCCGATTCGTGCGAGAACTGCCCGGACATGTCGGTTAGCACACCTATCTTCACGACATCGTCTGAGACCGCGACCGTCTGAGCACTGGCGCCAAAGCTCATCATCAGGATCGCCGCCGCAATCAGGCCACTTTCCACTTCCCGCTTCATGTCATTCCTCCCGGATA
The DNA here is from genome assembly GCF_024199795.1 of Bradyrhizobium sp. CCGB01. Taxonomy (NCBI): domain Bacteria; kingdom Pseudomonadati; phylum Pseudomonadota; class Alphaproteobacteria; order Hyphomicrobiales; family Nitrobacteraceae; genus Bradyrhizobium; species Bradyrhizobium sp. CCGB01. Next base: position 1,976,634 of record NZ_JANADK010000001.1, on the reverse strand, counting down.
ATCTCGTTTCCGATCCTGCTTTTATTACTAGCATAACTAGACTGTGGTTACATGCATAACTAGACTTATTTTTTCACGGAGTCAATCGCGCCACCGTGCTACAGATGCGCAACTTTTCAAGGCTGTCCGGTCGTGGCGGCTGTGTGAGCGGACCGATCGGATGCCTGTCGCTGCTAAAATCCAAAAGCCTATAACCTCGGCCAAACACAAGGCGCCGGCGACGGCGACCCGTACGGCTGCTGGACGAACGGAACGCAACTGCTCTGTCGCTCGTACGTTGGACATCGTCTCCGACGCATGGGCTTTCCTGATCATCCGCGAGGCATTCTTCGGGACACAGACGTTCGAAGCCTTTCGATCGGCGCTCGGCATTCCCCGGGCTACTCTGACTGATCGGCTCAAAAAGCTGACGCAGCTCGCGATCTTCCGCCAAGTTGCGCCCGGCTCCTCACAAAGGAAGGAGTACAGGCTGACGAAAATGGGCTTCGACCTCTATCCGAGCTTTATAGCTCTCATGCAGTTCGGCGACCGTTGGCTATCCAAAGGCAAGCCGCCGCCGCTGACGCTTGTCCACGCGACTTGCGGTTGCGAGAGTCACCCGATTGTCACGTGTTCCCATTGCAGTGAGAGCGTTGGAGCTCGGGACGCGAAGTATCGCGACGGCCCTGGCGCCGGCCGCAGTCCCGCCAAGCCTGGTCGCAACACACGGCGTCCCTCCGACGGAAGCCGCTTCGTGCTCGGCCGCCCAAGTTCGGTATCCCGCGCCCTCGAGATAATCGGCGACAAATGGAGCTTCATGGTCGTCCGGGAGGGTTTTTTTGGCAACCGCCGCTACGATAAGATCCTCAATGAACTCGCAATCGCGCCGAACATCCTGACGGATCGGCTGAATCGCTTAGTTGCCAACGGAGTGCTCCGCCGAAGACAGTACCAGAGTTCTCCCGACCGGTACGAATACCTCCTAACCGACATGGGTTTGGAGCTTTACGGTCCCTTCATCGCCATGCTGCGATGGGGAGATCGTTGGCTTTCGAAGGGAAAGCCGCCGCTCCTCCTCACGCACATCAAGTGCGGCCACGACTTTGATCCTGTCGTCGATTGCGACCGGTGCAAGACGCCGATCGTAGCTACCGACATGCGGTATCGTCTCGCCTACGACCCGAAATCCTTCGGCGCGCTTGGTCCGCGCTCCGTAGACTGACCGCCCGAGCCGCGCAAGCTTGATTGCTCAGAGCTTCGACGAGCTTGAAGCGCATGATCTTGCCAGATCCGGTTCGCGGAATTTCTGCCACGAGATGCGTGTACTCCGGGATCTTGTATGCGGAGAGCTGCGCCCTGCAATGCTCCAGCAGCCCGGGGATATCGAAAGCGCCATCCTTGGCTACCACGAAGAGGCACGGTACCTCGCCGAGTGTCGCGTGCCTGAGCCCGACGACTGCGCAATCCCTGACCTGAGGGTATTTCACGACGACTTCCTCGATCTCGGCCGGCGCGATGTTTTGACCGCCGCGAATGATCAGTTCTTTGATGCGGCCCGTGATCGTCAGATAGCCTGATGGATCCGATTTCGCGAGGTCGCCCGTATGGTACCAACCCTTGCGCAGCGCCGATGCTGTCTCCGCAGGCTTGTTGTGATAGCCTTGCATGAGGTTCGGTCCACGGACGATCAGTTCACCTTCCTCGCCGAACGGGACGTCTTCCAACGAGGATGGATCGACGATACGAACCGCGAGCCCGGGCACCGGGAGTCCGCAAGATCCCATCGGCCTGCCGCCGTGCAGCCAGTTCATCGTCACCATCGTGGAAGTCTCAGTGATGCCGTATCCGTCGAGGAGCCGTGTCTTGAAGCGGCTCTCGAAAGCCTCGTTCAGTGTTGCAGGCATGATCGCGCCTGCCGAGATGCACAGGCGCACGGCCCCCAAGCGTTCGATGCCAGCCTCCTGCGCGCGGAGCAGAAGGTAGTGGAACATCGTCGGCACGCCTGGCATGAGCGAGTATTTGCCAGTCTGCAGCAGTTCGAGCGCCTGCTGCGGCGAGAAGCGCTCCATGATGTGCTCACTGGCGCCGACAGCAAGGACCCCAAGCACGGAAAGGTTAAGGCCGTAGGAATGGAAGAGCGGAAGCGGCGACAGGATCACGTCCCTACTTGTCAATTCGCCGATCGGCGCCCAGCACGCTGCCGAAATCCACAGCATGCCGCGGATCGACAGCAGCACGCCCTTTGCCCGTCCCGTGGTGCCCGACGTGTAGATGATGAATGAGGACCGATCAATGTCATCCGGATCGAACGACGCGACACCGCGCGCCTTGGCGAGGTCCGCCATTGATACTCCGGCCCCGTCGGCATCATCCCCAGCGAAGATCACTGTCGGTGAGATATGCTGGTCCCGGCATATCTTTTCCAGCAGATCCTTGCGCGCGCCCGCGGTGACGACAAAACCGCAGTCTGCGTCTGTCAGGCGATAGCTGACCTCCCCCTCGGCCGCGTCAAAGCTAATCGGCACCACGACCGCGCCGGCGCGCAACGCGGCGAAGCAGGCTTCGATCCAGTCCACCCCATTCGGCAAGTAGATCACGAGCCTGTCGCCTTCGTTCAAGCCGGCCGTCGTCAGGTTCGCCGCGATCGAAGCAGTTCGGTCGGCGAGCTGCGCGTAGGTGACAGACCGCGTCGAATCCCAATACGCCACCTGTTCCGGTCGGCTCTTAGCGTGACGCTCGAGGAGCGTCGCGATCGGTGCGATCAGATCAACGTGCAGCATCGCCGCCTCCCATCAGACCATCGAATATCCGCCGTTCACGCTGATCACTTGACCAGTGATCCAGGCGCCGGCGTCGGAGGCGAGTAAACTTACCAGGGGAGCCACGTCTGAGGGCAGGCCTAGACGGCGAATGGCGTAGGCTTTGACCAGCTTGTCGCGATTGGCATCCACCCAGGACTTGTCGTGTGCGGTCTCGATCAGACCAAGCGAAATCGAATTGGCGGTCACGCCAGAGCGGCCCCATTCACGAGCCAGCGACTTCATCAACGCGATGGTGCCTGCGCGGGCGGCGGCCCCGAGCGCCAAACCGGACTCGCCGACCCGCGAGGAATCCCCCATGATAGATATGATGCGGCCGCAGCCCGATGCTTCAAGCAGCGGCCCTGCGCTGTGAGAGCAATTCAGGGCCCCGTAGAGACAGGTATCGATCTGCTTCTTCCACTCTTCGGGGGTGCTTTCGCTGAATCGCTTGCGGAACACCAATCCAGCATTGTTGACGAGTATGTCCAGACCGCCGAAGTCGCGCTTGATGTCAGCGACCATCTTCTTGACCACGTCCGCATCCGCGATGTCGGCCTGATAGGCTTTCGCCTTCCCGCCCGTCTTTTCGATCTCAGCGACGACAGCTTCTGCCTCGGCCTTCGAACTGTGGTAATTCACGGCGATGGACGCACCACGTTCCGCCAGCATCTTGCAGATCGCCGCACCGACGTCGCGGCCGCCTCCTGTCACCAGCGCTACTCGTCCCTTGAGATCAGTCATGATTTTCCCTTTGCTTTGAGCTTTGCGTTCTGGATGAGCCTGAAGATGCGTTCTGGCGTCATTGGAAGGATCGAGACGTCGATGTCGAAGGACGATAGTGCGTCGGCGATAGCGTTGGCGATCGCCGCCGGCGCTCCGATCGTGCCGCCTTCGCCCATGCCGCGGAATCCGCCCGACACCGCCGACTCGCTTTCGACGTGGACGACATCCATCATCGGAACTTCAGGTGCTGACGGAATCACGTAGTCGACAAGACTCGCGCTGAGAAGTTGTCCATCGTCGTCGTAGATCAGCTCCTCGAACAGCGCCGCTCCGATCCCTTGCGCTACCCCGCCGTGAACCTGACCATCCACGATCATCGGATTGATGATGCGGCCACAATCTTCGGCGACCACAAACTTGTGGATCTTCACGAAGCAGGTCGCCGGATCGATCTCGACCGCGGCGATGTGAGTTGCTGCCGCGGTCGTGCCGTTGATCGGATCATAAGTGTAGCTCGCCGTCAGTTCCTCCCGCGCGTCGACCGGCAGCGTCTTCATGTCGGAATAGACGGCCTTCGCGATCTGTTTGAAAGACACTGTGCGATCGGTGCCGAGTACTGTCACCCTGCCTTCGAAAACCTCGAGGTCATCCGCGTTGGCTTCGAGGAGATGCGATGCGACCCGCTTGATCTTCCCCTTCAAAATCTCGGAGGCATGCTTCGCAGCACCGCCGCCGAGTACCGCGCTACGGCTTGCGTAGGTCCCGGTCGACATCGGGACCTCGTCGCTATCGCCCTGGATGACACGAATGTCCTCAAAACTTGCACCGAGGTCGTCGGCGACGATCTGCGCCAAGGTCGTCTCGAGCCCCTGGCCATGGGAGGCGACGCCGAACGCTGCGGTGATACTTCCGGTCGAATCGATCGTGATCTTCGCGGTTTCCGAGCCCGTATTGATCGGCATACCCGGCGCCACGGCGATTCGTGAGCCGATGCCGGTCAATTCTGCGTACGAAGCGATGCCGATCCCGAAAAGTCGCCCGCGTTTGCGTGCCTCCAGCTGCTCCTTTCGAAGCTGATCGTAGCCCGCTGCCTCGGCGGCAGCCTCCAGGCATTCGACGAAACCGGTCTTGTCCCAAATGATACCGGACGCGATACGGTATGGAAATTCGTCAGCCCGCACCAGGTTGCGACGCCTGATCTCGAGGGGATCGATCCCAAGCGTCTTGGCGCCCATGTCCATCAGACGCTCGCAGACGAAGGTCGAAACCGGCCGGCCAACGCCACGGTAGGGACCGGTCGGCGGCTTGCACGTCGCAACGCCGCGAACCGCGCCACGATAGGATTGTATCTTATACGGGCCGGGCAGGAAGCTGACGACCTGCACTGGCTCCAGGCCGCAGGTCCACGGATAGATCGAGAAGGCGCCGACGTCGCCGATCACGTCTGCCTGCAGCGAGGTGGCCATACCGTTCGCGTCGAATCCCATCTCGGCATCAACGATCTCGGCAAAGGCCTGGCTGCTACTGCTGACGTCCTCGAGCCGGTCTGCCGTCCATTTGATCGATCGGCGCAGCTTGCGTGCGGCGATGCAGATCAGGAGCTCCTCCGGATACAGCGACCCCTTCGAACCGAAGCTACCGCCGACGTCGGGGGCGACCACCCTCAAGCGGTGCCCCGGAAGCGACAGCGATTCCGAGATGGCGTCGCGAACGATTCCCGGTATGTTCGACGACGTGTAGAGCGTGAGCGCGTCTCTTCGCCTCTCGTACTCGGCAGCGTAGCTGCGCGGCTCCATCGCGAGTGCCGCCTTGCGGGTCATCTCGAAACGCCCACCTACCCTCACCGCAGCGGCGGCTAGATCGGCCCTGACGTCCCCTTTTCTGAATTCGCGAGCGATCAGGACGTTAGTCCCAGCTTCTTCGTGTAGCAGAGCCGCATCGTCGGCGATCGCCGCCTCCGCGCGCGCGATCGGCTCCAACCGTTCGTAGTCGACCTCGATCAATTCGAGCGCGTCCTCGGCGAGATAGCGCGAGGTGGCGACGACGGCGGCGATGGCCTCTCCGACGTAACGCACCTTTCCGGAGGCGAGCGGCAGAATCGGGGTCGCGTAGTAATTCGGCATCCGCGAGAACGGGATGACCGGTTTGAAGTCGCCGGCAATCTCCTCCGCGGTCAGTACCGCCACGACAGCCGGCGACTCCAGAGCGGCAGCGGTGCCGACCCGCACAATTTTCGCGTGCGCCTGTGCGCTGCGCAGGAAGGCGATATGCAACGGGCGGTCCGGCCTTCGATCGGCCGTGTATTCACCGCTACCGACCAGCAAACGCGGATCCTCGGTACGCCTGATCGGCGCGCCGACGTTTTTCGGGCGCATCATGTCGAGCGAATTGGCGCGATGATCTCTATTCATAGCCGTCGCCACCTTTGCGCAAACCTTGCCATTGCGCATCGTCGTGTCCGCAGATGACGGTAGCACCGGACTTCTCGATCCGGCGGATCTCTGCGAACGTCTTCATCTGCTGGTCGACGTTCCAAGTGTTGCGGGGGGCCGCGTCCGCATCGAGGTTCTGGCGCAGGCTGACCGCATCAGACGCGAGCAGGAACTGGCCGGCCCGATCCAGGCTGACGAGCGCGCCCATCGTCCCGGGCGTGTGGCCCGGAAGCGGAACTAGCACCAAGGTGGCGTCGCCGAACAGATCTTTCTCGCCGTTTACGGGCTCGATGGGCTGTCCGTAATCCCAGTCGACTTTGAGGTATCCTGCGGTGTCGGCGCCAGGCGCCCTCGCCGCTTCAATCTCCTTGGCATGGGCAAAAATCGTCGCCTTGCGGAAGAACTGATTGCAGCCGCAATGGTCCGGATGAAAGTGCGAGTTGATGACGATGTCGATGTCGTCCGGCCCGAGGCCCGTGCAAGCCAGGTTCGGCAGCAAGGTCTCGTTCGCGCTCATAAGCGGTTTCATGACCTTGGCGAGCGATCCCCAGCGCTCCTCCGCATGGTCGACTACGGACGGATGACATCCAGTGTCGAACAGCACGTTACCCTGCTTGTGCCGGATCAACGCGCTGCTAACTGGAAGATCGATCGTCTCGTTCCGTTCTGCGTCGGCGACGTAGATGCTCTTCTTCATTCGCAGACGTCCGGCGGCGAGAAAATTCAGCTTCATAACTTTCTCTCCGAGCGCTTCGCAGCGGCGCTGCGGATCGCCGCCACTATGTTCTGGTAGCCCGTGCAGCGGCAAAGATTTCCGGAAAGACCCTCCCTGATCTCCTCGTCGGTCGCCAGCGGATATTTCCTGAGCAGGTCCTCGCCGGTCATCAGCATGCCGGGCGTGCAGTAGCCGCACTGAAGCCCGTGATGCTCGCGGAATTGCGATTGAAGGACGTTAAGCTCTTCGGGCGACCCCAGTCCTTCGACGGTCATGATATCGGCGCCGTCGGTCTGGACCGCCAGCATGAGGCAAGAGCGCGCGCTGTCGCCGTTCACAAGCACGGTACAGGCGCCGCAGACGCCATGCTCGCAGCCGACATGGGTTCCGGTGAGCCCCAGCCGATCGCGGAGGAAGTCGGACAACAGCATGCGAGGCTCGACGTCCCGGATAACGTATCGCTCTCCGTTTACTTTCACAGATATATCCGTCATGCCGCGTGCTCCTTTGATGCCAGAGCAGTGCGCAATGCGCGCTTGGACAGTTCCTTTAGGAGATGCGTGCGGTACTCGCCTGAAGCATGAAGATCGTCGTTCGGCAAAACCTTCGATGCGACGACCTCGGAAAAGAGCTCCGGAGCCTGTTCGTCAAGCGTCAGGGCGACGAGCTCCCGCTCAGCTTCCTTCAAGCGCAGCGGAGTGTCCGCGACACCCATTACCGCGATACGCGCGTCTTCGAGGCTTGAGCCCGAGCGACGAACGGAAAGAGCAACGCTTGCCAGCGCGAAATCGCCAAAGCGCCGCGCGATCTCCTCGAAGGCCCAACCATCGTGCTCGAGAATCGGAAATTCAGCTTCCACGACCATTTCGTCTGGCTCCAGACAACTCGTCAGGGCATCTATGAAGAACTCCTCCGCGGCGACAGCCCGCAGCCCATTCGGTCCCTGAATGGAGATCCTTGCATTGTAGAACGCCGATAGCATCGGCAGCTCGGCGGCGGGATCCGCATGGGACAGGCTGCCGCCGATCGTACCGCGATTGCGTATAGCCAGATGCGCCACGTGCCGCATCGCGGCCGCCATGACGGGAAGCCTTGAAGCGACGAGCGGTGAACATTCGAGATCGGAATGTCGCGTCAGCGCTCCGATCGCGATCCGATCCTCCCGGTCCTCGATGTAGGAAAGCCCGTCGATGCGGTTGAGATCTATCAGAACCGAAGGTCGCGCCATTCGGAAGTTCAGGAGCGGCAGCAGGCTCTGACCGCCGGCCAGCAGCTTTCCTTCTCCTTTCGAGGCGACAAGTGCCTCGATGGCGGCCTCCACCGTCGATGGCGAGACATAGTCAAACTTGGCAGGCTTCATGAGCCCTCTCCAAATCTCGAATCCTCACCATGCGAACTATTCTCCGAGAAAACGCGGCGCTCTCTTCTGCACGAAGGCCTCGCGGCCTTCCCGGAAGTCCTTACTGTCAGACGCTTCGTCGACGAGCCGCTGTGCTATCACGAGATCCATTGCTCCGTTACCCATGATGAGACCGTTCAGCATGAACTTAGCGCCGGCGATCGAGAGCGGCGCGTTGGCAGACAGGCGCTGAGCGAACTTCTCGGCGCTCGCGACGGCGTTGTCGTGAAGCTCATCGATCAAGCCCATTCGGATGGCTTGTTCTGCTTCGAAGCGGTCTGCCGAATAGAGTATCCGCTTGGCATTCGACAGGCCGGTGAGTGCGAGGAGGCGTTGCACGCTATTCACGCCATAAACGATAGAAAGCTTGGCCGCGGGAATGCCGATTGTGGCGTTGCGATCGGCGAAACGAAAATCGCAGGCGAGCGCGAGATGGCAACCGCCTCCCAGGCAGTAGCCAGTGATCGCGGCGATGACAGGCTTTCCCAGCGAGGCAATCGCCCCCGAGCAGGCATCGACCGCGACTTCGTATGCGGCGGCCTGATGGTGGTCTTCTCTGATGCGTTCGAATTCTGAGATGTCGGCGCCGACGGAAAAGTCCTTGGCCGAGCCACGAAGAATGACGCCGCGAACATCCCGATCGCTGGCAAAGCCCAAGAAGATGTCGGCCAGTTCGCGCCACATCGCAAGCGTCACGGCATTCCTTACCGATGGACGGTTCAGAACGACGTGCGCAACGTTATCTCGCCGCTCGACACGAATTTCCTCCACCATTGCCTCTCTGACGCTAAGACGGGTTCGGACCAATCGACGAAGGGCGGGCAGACCCATTACTTGCATAACTAGACTGATTTTTTTCGCGGCGTCAAGCCCCCCGGCTTGCGAGCTGGATGTGGAGCCTCAAGAGGTTGCCCTGGTCAGCCCACTGCTTATCGGCGTTTGTAGATCGATACCGCGTGGGCTTCTGCCAGTTGCATTGATACCGCCGGCAGCTCTTGTGCGCGCCATTCTGATCTTGGATGGGCCTTGGCCTAAGCACATTCCCGAAGTGCGGTCTGATGAAGCGCACAGCCTTGCCGTTTGTTCTAGGCGTGTAGGTGAAATCCGCCCGACCATCAGATCATCCGGAACGAGTTCGCCCCGCTCCATGATCCGTCACGAATTGCGGACGGTCGGAAGCAAAAAGCCGAGACAGTGAAGGCGGTCTGCCGAACTAAAATTGTGCAGCAAGCCGATGCCTGAAGCTAATTCCCCTTAGCCCTGGCGCATCGTACAGAAATGACGTGAGTCAAATGGAGTTCAACGGAGCGATAAGCTTCAGTTAGGAACCCTATCAGCTGACGAACTAACTCCGTTTGCTACCAGACCTTATCAGTCGTTTAAGGAGCTATCGCGCGGTTGAGCAGCTAGCCAATGCGGCCGGAGCTAATTGTGCATTAGGTCTAGCCGCTTGGCGGTTCGAGCAGACCGCTTATAACGGTCTGGTTGCAGGTTCGAGTCCTGCCGGGCCCGCCAGTGGGATCAAGCGGTTGAGAGGCTAAATCCCGCCTCGCTCTTTCCTCAACCAAAGGAATAACAAAGAAACGTTCTTCTTCGGTGCCGCGTGCGTACCAATGGCGTTCGCTGCCCCATGCAAATGATCGGGATGGTGATGGCCATAGGTTTCCCGAAGCGTCTTTTCGCTCATCCCAAGAAATCCTGCCGCCTCCCACATTGGCGCCGCACGCTGCATCAACCACGTCGCTGCGGTATGCCGCAGCGTGTGAGGCGTGACATTCCCCAATCGTGAGGTCGAGCTTGGCCAGACGAACTGCCGATCCGAACCCTGTCTTCACGGAAGCAACCGGCTTCCCGTTCCATTCTACGAAGTGGCGCTTCGAGATTCCAAGCCGCGACCACCGCCGCAAGTGGGCGAGAAGCCGGCTTGGAAGAAGAACCGGCGTTTGCCGCTTGGTGGTCGCACGCTTTCCGATAGCGAGCCGGTAGAAGATGCCAGAATCCAAATCAACGAACGATTTGCCTGGTTCTCGGAACGGCGAAGCGCTGGCGATCGCTCCCGCGCGAGTGCCGGTATACAGTCCAATTAGAATGAATCTCGCAACGTGCCGCAGCGGCCGCTTATCGGTTTCAACCTTCGTACCCTTGAGACTGCCGACATGGACGGTTTGCGTCTCTCGATAACGCCAACAGGTCCATACAAGCAGTGTGGCTTCTGATCGTGTGAGCCACCGCTCACGGGGAAGCCCTTTCTCCGGCAGAACCACGCGAACTCGGCCGCGATGATAGCCTTCCTTTTCATGGTGGTTAATCGCAGCCCTGAGGTCTTCGAGATCGCGTCGCGCTCCACCATTGCTGCCACGCCACGCCGCGTAAGGCCCCTGCAAGACTCGCCGTTCACGTCTGCGAGCGTCTTGCCACCCCACCAGCTGGCCAGACGTAGTATCCGTTCATCCAACTTGGACTGGTTAGCTTGGCGCGCGCGGGTGTCGTCATAATAGACGTTCAGTACATCCGCGACATCGATGGTTTCAATCAGCCTCTCACGACGAACAGGGCTGTACTTCTCTGTGATGTAACGCGCTAGACATTCCTGTGCTTTTGAATTTTCGCCAGCAAAGCATCCCGTGGCAATGTGCTTGCTCCCGTCGATAATGATCCAGGTTGCTCGGGCAATGACGTTCCCGCCTTTGCGACGTTCATGACGCCAACAGAGGCAAGGTCCCCGGCCACGACGCGGCATAGATTTCCATTTCTCGGATGTTACGGAGCGTTGCGAAATCTTTGTTTGCTATTCTCATGATCGCAAGGTGCCCGCGACTAGCCTCCCGCCGCAGGCCGCTAACCGTCATTCCCACCAAGTGGAAACGCGATCTTGCACGCTTCCCTGATCGGGACCGATATTGTCGTTGGCCGGGACAATTCCGTCGTTTTATCGCATTTCCACCCAGTGTCAATAACTGATTCCGGAATCTTCTTGTGAAAGATACTTCCCTTCTAGCAGCCCAAATCAGGGCGGCCCGCGCGATCCTCGGTTGGTCGCAAGCGTATCTGGCCGAAGGCGCGAACGTGAACAAATCCACAATCGTTGAATGGCCGCTTAAACCCTACGTACCGGTTGGCATCCGACAAAAGGAGGTCCGCAGTGCGCCGCCGCCTCACGCGAACGCGGGGGCCGAGTCGATCAAAAATCTGGTTAGCTCGCGCACCGGTAGGAAGCTATATCTTCAGGCCATCGCCTTTGCCCGAAGCGCTAAATCTTCCGGTAGGTGACATGCGCCGTCGCAAATGGAATTCCCGCACGCCCAGCGCTACCTCGCACGATGCAAACCCTGTCATCGATCGCATAGAACCAATCGTCGAAATTCAGCTTGATGGACTTACCGCCCGCTTGCGGTGTGTCGCGCGTGTACTTCCAATGGAACGCGCAACCGGCTTGTTCGCCTACCGCCTCACCTTCCAGTCGATTTTCCAATCCGGTGTACTTGCCAGCCTCGCCTTTTCGTATCGTCCAATGCAAGGTGTCGCTGTGTCCATCGTCAAACGTATATGTCTCGTTGAACACCAGCGCATCGGTGTCCGCATCCCGTTCGCCGTGGCCAGCTATCGCCGCTCGCTTCAGTAGTCCACCGACCAAATTCTCCAGCACTACCCAGCCTTCGAGCTGCCCGACGAAAAATCGTTCAGGAAGAAGCAGCGGCGTTGTGCCCGCGAAAGCATAGATCGCCATCGGTAAGCCCTCGAAAAGCGTCCAACGAACTAAGTCGCCTCTATCGGGCAGGTTCCCGACCGGCGCGGAAACATGCTCGGTTCGGTGCGCTCTACCATCCGCAGCACGCTCTTGCAGGACGGGCATTCATACGATCGGATAATCGTGGACGCACTTAGCGTGGCCATCTTCGCCGCCGCGAGAGCTGGGGCACATCTCTTATCGGTTGATCGCGGTCACCGCGGACCGAAGGAGTATACCGGAACAAGCCTTGTGTTGCCGACGTTTGTTGCTGCAAGCACGACAACGCCGTCAAGCGCTCGGCCGCTTGAAGCATCATCGGGGCTGATTGCAGGCGCCTGCACGGTTACCCCGCAGGGTAATCATGCCCCTGTTTTGCCCGACGGGACAAGCGCTGTGTGAGTCACACAGAGGCCGCCAACTGAGGCGGCTTGGCGGGGTGTGAGTATCGAGCAGGCAATAGGCTCACTGCCCCTGTCGCACCGGTCAGGCGACTTTACTTAGCGCAAGCAAGTACCCAGGGTCCCTTGCCAAACCACTTTATTGCCCCTTCCTACCTGCTTAGGAGTTGGCGGTGGCGATCTCAGCTAAGAGAGACCGATCCGGGCATTCAAAAGTTTGGTCACTTGAGCCTCCCTTTTTAGCCGAAGCTGACATAGGAACCTGGGTTCCAAATTTCAAATCGGACCACTGCTATTTTCAAACTAGGCCACCGCGCGGTTGCGGGTGCTGTCCTAATTAGGACACCCGCAGAGGGGAATTAGGACAGTGGCTCTGGAACCACGTCCGTTAACTAAATGTGACCGAATCGGGGCGAACCTATTGGCATGGCAAGAGTCTTATTGTAGCCAAACCAAGTCGGTATATTTGTTCTTAGTTCGTTCCCCTCAGCGCCGGGTCCGGGCACGACCCCAGAGGTGAGCAATGGCTGTCCGCACGTACAAGGTTTCCGATGTCGCGCGATTCTTCCTCGCGTCGGCGGAGCCTGATGACAACGATATTTCCAACTTGAAGCTAAAAAGCTCTGCTACTACGCGCAGGGGATTTTGAGCGCTATGGGTGGCCGTCCTTTGTTTCCCGAAAGCATTTACGCTTGGGACCATGGGCCGGTGATTGAGAGCCTATATCACGACTATAAGTCCAACCGGAGCCAGCCGATTCCGGTCGTGACTGATTTTGATCCAATCATGTTCGACCATCGCGACCGCGAGGCGCTTGAAGATGTGTTCGAATACTACGGCCAGTTCTCAGCATGGAAGCTGCGCAACATGACGCATGACGAGAGGCCGTGGGCCGATGCGTACAAGCGCGCCCAAGGCAGTGAGATTCCTCTTCAATCTATGATAGAATTTTTCCAGCCTCAGCTTGAGGCGGATTATGTAAAGCGCATTTATGGGGAAGCCCTTCAAGCAAAAGCCTAGTAAGGCCCCTTTCCTAAAAGGGGGAGGGAACGTTTCTGACCAAACGCTAGACGATTTTCCTCCGGCAGTTTCATTCGAAAAGATGCAAGACGGATCTGGCAGTTCGTTCAATTGCTGCCAAGACATGGATCGGATTCAGCTCGGCCACCGCATGTTTATGCTTAGCCGGATGCCATGGAAGCAAATTCGCCAAGCCCCATCAAAAGGGCTTGGCGCTGAGAAGATCAATCGTAAGAGCATTAAGCTAGCGATTCCAAAATCTGTCACAGATGACGTCGAATTCTTTTATTCCCTGCACTACGTAGGCAAAAAGAGGTTCATCGGATAGAGCAGCTTGCTTCGCCTGGTTATGCGCGCGGGCGAGTGCTGCCGCGTGATCGGAAGGATTGGTACGACTGACTCCGGGGCAACGTTAGAGAATGGTATTGGCCAGACGCCTTTTCTACTGCTAAGTTCTTTTGCACGCGGTGCGTGTGATTGGGAGCGGAATTCTTGGCGCAGCCAGACCTACTAGAAGCTGGCATCTATACGATTCCTGAAGCGGCGGAGCTTGTCCATGCTGCACAAGCCAGCGTTCGCGTCTGGGTGGAAGGTCACACGGGCAAACAGCTTCCTGTGATTCGAAATCAGCTTGGAAAGGTCGGTGGGAAGACCGCCGTCAGTTTCGCGAATCTAATGGAGCTGCGTTTCATTGCGCGCTTTGCGACGGCGGGCGTCGGCCTTCGCGAGATTCGTAACATCATGCACGAAGCCAGCGAGGTGTTGAACCACCCGCATCCGTTCGCGACCCGCATCGTCTTCAAAACAGACGGGAGCAAGATAGTGGCGGAAATTGCTCGGCGAAATGGCCTAAATCTCGTCTATGATCTACGCTCGCACAACTATGAGATGCCCAGCGTCGTAATGAAGTCGTTCCGTGAGGACGTAGAATTTGATCCTCATGGCGAAATGATCGCGTGGACGCCACGGCCCGACATTGCGCCCAACGTAATTGTCCACCCGAAGCTCTCTTTTGGCCATCCAGTTCTCAAGACAAGTCGAATTCCAACAGCAACGATTGCGAAGGCTGTTGATGTAGAGGGTGGTGTCAAGTTTGTTGCTGACATCTTCGAGATACCCGAACGCCAAGTTCGAGAAGCCGTGAAATTCGAGAATCAATTGCGAAGAGCTGCTTGAAGATCGCATTCGACGAGAACGTTCCGATTGCAATGGTTAGGGTCTTCCAGACTTTCGCCAACGAACGTCAGTTGCAAAAACTCATATCAGGCAAGTTTGAGGTGGAGAGCGCGAAGGATTACTCGCCCACCAAGGATGATCCTGACTACGTCCCCCATAGTGATGTTCCCTGGGTGAAGCGGTTCGCTGCTGCCGGGGGAAAAGCAATCATTTCGGGCAATACAGATATGAAGCGACAACCCCACGAACGATTGGCGTTAATCGAATGTGGAATGATCGTCATTTTTTTTGAGAGCCAGTGGTCCGGTTGGAAATTCTTCCGCAAATGTGCGCTGCTACTTCACTGGTGGCCAGAAATAGCGATGAAGTTAAAGCGAGCCAAGCCGGGCTCATTTTGGCACATCCCCTGCAACTACCCTGAGGCCGGTAAGCTCAGAAAAGTATCGAATAAGGACCCTCGTCTGCTTAAGATCGAAAGAAAGAGCGCGCCGAGCAAGATCGCGCGAACTTCAAAAAGAGCGAACACCGGTGACATCAGCATCGGCCCGCTGTTCGACTTTGGTACCGACAAGCCGGAAATGCCATAGGACGCAGCTCACAAAGCTGATGAGAGATTTGCCTGATCAAGGGATAGCATGCCACCGCGAAGACAGTCGCTTTCCTTAGCTATGTACGTGATGACGATTCTCACGATCTTGGTGCAGTCACGAAGCTTCGTGAACGGCTTGAGGGCGAGGTCAAGGTCCAATCAGGCCAGCGATTTGAAATCTTTCAAGACCGCAATGACATCCGCTGGGGTCAATTCTGGCAGGAACGAATACAGGAATCCCTTTCAGAAGTTACGTTTCTAATTCCGATCATAACGCCTTCATTCTTTGCAAGTCCGGCTTGTCGCAGCGAACTTGAGGCATTCCTTCGAATGGAGCAGACAATCGGGCTGAACAAGTTGGTGTTGCCCGTTTACTATGTATCGTGTGACGCCATTGAGGACCAGGCTAATCAAGATCATTTGGTCGCCGCTATAAAGAAGCGAAACTGGAATGACTGGCGTGCTTATCGTTTCATGCCGTTCGATCGACCAGAAGTCCGAGCGGGCGTGGCTGAGCTTGCAACAAACATAAGAACGGCTATGCGAGAATTAGGCGCTGTTGCCGAAGCATCGCAAACCCCACCGATTGCCGTTCCCGCGAAGACAGCCGCAGAAGAAAGGAAGGCCGCCTCGGCCACGGTCATGGCGCGCCCTTTGCCCGTATCACCGCCATCTAGAGGTGCGGATGGTACAGCAACAATACCATAGGATAACTCTTATTGGGCATACAGTTTGGAATTCGACGAGGTTGTTTCAGCGGCGCAGCTTACCGGAAGCGCCGAAGAAGCAATGCAATTGCAGGGGGAGCTATCAGGACAAATCGGGCGGCTGAAGAAGTTAAACCGAACGTTGTTCAAGTCGCTCCAGCCAATGACACAATCAACACATGATCTTGCAATCACCCTTCTGCTTGACAATTCTGGAAGCCTTCGCGGGAATCCTGTTAAGCACATGGCGGCTTGGGCCGCCTTACTGAGCGAATGGCTCGAAGCAGCCGCAATTCGGCACGAGATTCTTGGGTTTACCACGCGTTCGTGGAAGGGTGGTCAAAGTCGGCAGAAATGGCTTCGCGATGGAAAGCCCCTCAAGCCGGGGCGCCTCTGCGATCTGCGACACATAATCTATAAATCTTTCGATGAGCCCGCGAGCAATGTCGTCGCGAATTGTGCAGTGATGATGCGCGAGGGTCTTCTGAAAGAGAATGTCGATGGAGAGGCACTTCTGTGGGCGAACGCGCGGCTAGAAGCTCATGAGGCAGCGCGAAAAATGCTTTTCGTCGTTAGCGACGGAGCGCCGGTTGACGATTCAACGCTAGATGTAAATCCCGGAAACTTTCTCGAGAAGCATCTTTACGCGGCAGCTTCTTGGATCGAACAAGCGCGCCACGTCGAACTGATAGCCATCGGGATAGGCATGGAGAGTCGTTACTACGCCGCCAGCACAAAGGCCGATCTAGGCGATCTAGGCGTACCGATTTTGAAGCATATCTTCAGCAATCCGACATGATCTCCGTTCCCCCATTTTGTGGACGTATGAATTTTGCCATATGCCGGTCGAAGCCCTTATTGCTGCAGGGATTGACCGGCCCCCTAGGGGTGCAGCGCTCTACCGTAAAGAGCGCTGAACCGTACTAGGCAGTTGATATGTCTGGGGTTGTTTATGTGATCAGTCATTTGATTGTTCGGTCGCCCCGATGCGCCTGAGGCCGCGCACGAATGCTGCAAGCATTCCAATCGCTTAGGGATAAAGCGTAAACGGCCACAAGGGATGCGCGCTCTTTTGCCATGAGTGATGAAGCCCCTTAGTGTCAGCTAAGTACCTGATTTTTCTGGACATCGGCATTTTGGGCTTTTGGTCATTGTCGTCATGGGCAGCGCACATCCAATGTACTCCTGAAGTCCCAGAGAGAGTCGGGACGCTGAGATTGAAAGGATTGGGCCGTGCGTCAGCGACAGCGAATGGAAATAGCCGTCTTGGGTACACGGGTCAGCGCGGAAGGCATCGCTGGTATAGTGGGCGCGGTACTGGTGATTCTCATTCTCTTGAACGCTTACTGAGGGCCAGAGATGCGCTACACGCTTGAACGTTTGATTGAAGAGTTTCGCGCTGATCCGCATTCGCCATTCGCCGCACTCAACCATGCTGTCAGAGTCAGGCATATAAGGTTGTACGAGCGTCTAATCCGCGAGCACGGTCAAACGTCGCTCAAGCAAATTAGGCCGCGTGATCTTATTGCCTGGCACAGAGTTTGGGTCGGCGCTGGCAAGGTGGCGATAGCCCACTCGCTTATCTCCAGACTTCGCGTGCTATTTCGCTTCGGCGAAGTGTTTCTGGAAGATCGTGAGTGCCGACGATTGTCCACCGCGCTGAGTAAAATTCGTTTCGAAAAGCCTGCGTTACGAGGGCAGGCGATTACTAACGAACAGATAGTTGCGTTTCGAACAACCGCGCATCAGTACGGCTTCGAAGCTATGTCATTGGCTCAGGCCCTTCAGTACGACCTCCATCTGAGTCAGAAAGATGTAATTGGCATTTACGTGCCCGTGTCAGAAGCCATTGAGACCGATGTGGTTCACAGCGAATACGGTAAATGGCACGACGGCCTCCGATGGTCCGACTTAGATGAAGATTTGAACCTCTTCTCAAGGGACCGAAAAGGGCAAGCCACTTTGACTGGTAACCTGCGCAAGGCGCCTATGGTTATGCAGGAACTAGCGATTTATTGCGACATGCACGATCCCGAGAAGATCACGCGTGACGACCTCGCGCGAACGGGTCCAATCATCTTGAACGAGCAGTCGGCATTTCCCTACACGACCGCCGAATTCCGAAGGAAATGGCGGATTGTGGCGAACTACGCTCAACTACCTAAAACTCTGACGAACAAAGACAGCAACGCTTGCAGTCGCTGTGATCGATGCCAACCCGGCCGATGACCTTTTTGAAGCGAAGAGTCTTGCGGGGTATGAGCCCGTTTCCCCGTGTAAACCAGACCTTGCGGTGACCAACCCGTAAGGTCGCTTTTGACCCGTCGCTGACATCCGACCGAATTGTCCCCAAAAGTTCTTTTTCACGATCCGTTCCTAAGGTGGGCTCGGATACTGGCCTGTGTCCGACCAGTGGCCTAAATTGAATTTCGCAGTGGCCTATTTTACTTTTGAAGAACGGATTGCGAACTGAGGTGTTCCAACAGAGGAACATTCAATAGCAACTGACCGGCAAGAGGTCTATTGTCACTGCATCACCGACCGAGGCTTTGCCATAGGCGTCGGTGACTGAGAGACCGATCGCGCTCCCGCCTGCAAGACAGGAAGGGACAGTGTGCCATGATCAAACACCCCCGTTTCGATACATATTCAATCCCAGCTCGTATTTGTCTCGTGGTTGCCGTTGTCGGCGGCTCAGTGCTCGTCGCGATGGCGATTACGAGCGTCTATTTCCTGCATTGAGGGGCGCCGTTAGAAGGGAACGTTAGCCCGATGACGCTGGATGAAAAGATCACTCTGGCGCAGCGCCACGTTGATCGGGACAGGATCATTATTGAGCGCCAGCAAGCGATTGTTGCCCGGGACAGGACGTCAGCCTCAATGGACCTTCTAAGACTGTTCGAGCAGACACAGCAGACGTTCGAGATGGACTTAGCCAACCTGCTAAAGCGGCAGTAAGGTTGCCTCAGTTGGCAGCTTCTTTGGCGTCGGCCTTGTTTCCGAGCGCAATGCCCAAATTTGGATTTTGCGAGTGGCGTATTTTGAAGAGTTACCATTCAGCTAGGAACCCAGCCCCGCGCCGCGCTATTGTCGTTCATCACAGAACGGAACGTGGCTTTTATCTGTGATGAGAACGCCACTTGCGCTCCCGCCTTCCTCGAATGGAAAGGAGCGCGCCATGGCCAATCGTCGGCGGCGTTTCAAACAAACTCAATCTCTCCACGAGAGACTGCAGGCTTTCGCGCAGGAAGCCCGCGCCCAAGCGTCCGGCCTTCCGCCCGGGACGGAGCGAGATCAATTGCTGAAAAAGGCCAGAGAGGCTGACACGGCGTCTCACATTGACGAGTGGGTCAATTCTTGTGGCCTGCAGCCGCCGACGTAGCCCCCAGTGGAGCGCTATTTCTTCGACTTCAAGTCGGTGCATGCGGGATCACGAGACCCTGAAGGCATGGATTTGCCGGACGCCGAAGCGGCGCACGAGGTGGCGCTTGATGCTCTCATGGACGCAGCCCGTGCAGCAGTCATCGAAGGGTGTCTGGATCAGCGCTTTGCTGTCGAGGTCCGCAATGGAGTTGGGCCTGTTCTCGAAGTAACGGCCGTCTTCAATTCCAGGATTTTCAGAAGGCAATGATACGAGGCCGCTCCAGTTGGCGGCCTCTTTTATATAATACTCATGTCGCCTTGTGGCCCAAAGCTGACCTTGTAGCTCAACCAGCCGACTTTCAGCTTTTGATCCATTACGGACGAATGGCGTGGGCCGCTTGGTGTCGCGGGCGGGACAAGCGCAGTCTGCGGCCTTCCGCAGACCGCCCGTGATGGCTACGCCAGAATCCAAGCCACCTTTTCTCCACCGGCACGATCGCCGAAGATATCAACCGCAGTATTGGCTGGGAGGAATCGACGTGTGCCGCTTGTCGCGCTCAGCCTCTTTGGGCAAGATGAATTTATTCCAGCATCGCTCTGCATCCGCGATCAGTTCTGCCTCGGAGCGATATCGGTCTTTCCAGGAGCCGCCGTGACCGAAACACATTGAAATAGTCTCGTCGAGAGTAAACCCTTCAAAGCCACAATGTTCGAACACGCTGGCCGCATGATCCGATCTGTTAGGTGCCCCATCTGACACCATCGAAGCGCGCAGAATATCGCTCGCGCGACCCCACGTGGTGGCAGTCTCGGCAAATTCGGTATCGTTGATGTGGCAGTTCAGTTTGCAGACCCGAGTGTTCCGAGATTGTCCTTCACCCCTTCGAGCCAAACCCTGTCAGCGCCAGGATTGCGAAAAATGCCAGCTCTGTCGTTGTCAGATCGATCGCAGCGCCGAATTCGCCGCCCACGATCAGCTCCTCCATTCTACGGCCACCCGACCCGTTGGCGGGAAACACAATCGCATCTACGCCAGCCTCGGCGAGTCGAGCCACACACTGATTTGCCGCAATCGTCACGCCAAAGGCTGTGATCGCAACGATCTACTTCTCCCGTTCATGCTTCGTGGGCACATATCGCATGGCCGCAATGGCCCGCCCTGCATTCTTCAATACCCGTTCAGTAAGGCGTTAATCCCGAAGAGATCGACGATCGTCGGGTAGAGGATGATGTCGTTGTAGATGGCCAATTCGGCGAACGGCGCTGGCCTCGCGCTGCTCACGAGTAGCTTAGGGACGCCATAAGGCAGATCAGACACGAGCTCGCCGAAAACTGCGCTTCCCTTGCCACCGGCAACTCCGACAATCGCGCCGATGGTGCCCGTTGCCAAAAGATCACGAACCCTTTCCCGCAGAGAAAGTGGGATTACTTCTTTGCTCGCAACCTTTCATCTGCAATGTTGGCCGTAGGGGAGAACGGACGCCTTCCATGCGACCACCCACCCGGATCGTACCGAGCGCCTTGAATTCACGTTCGTTGAAATGCTAGAGCGAGTCGAGCGCTCTCATCCCTCTTGTCAGCGCTCGGTGCCTCACGGGAGACTGCCGAAGCCGCGGGATCGCTCAGGAGTATTCGGCTGCGAATGCGAAAGGTCGACCTGCATCAGTCCCGTCGAAGTCGACGGGATGCCGCTCCGGACGCTCACCGCCACGGTCCGTTGGCCGTGACGGTCGACAGATAGATCTGTTCTCCATCGAACTGACATTGATGGTCTTGCGAAACAGAAGCGCCCGCTCGTGCGACACGAAGGTCGCCCTCCCTTTGTCCGTGATTCCGCCAGCAGCGCACTGGACTCTGGGGACTACCCGCCGGACGCCTCCATTTTCCGACCACCCGCTACGGCGCTACCTGACCGAAGCCGGTTGCCGCAGCGCTCGTCTGAGCTCTGCGAACTGGTAGAACATGACAAACAGCGCGATCATTCCAGCGCCCAACTCAGCGATTGCTTGACTAACCAACAATCCGTTGAAGCCCAATATGACCGGCAATAGCAGTACGGCGGGTATGAAGAGATAGCCTTGCCTGGCGAAGGACACCACTGCACTGAGGCGTGCTTTTCCGAACGATTGAAGCATCGTGGTTACGACACTCTGAACACCAAAAAGACCAAAAAAGAGATGGAAGACGATGCAGGTTGAGATGGCAATTTCCGTGACCTTCTCGCTATCGCTGAACAGGCCGACCAAAGGCCGGGCGAAACTCACGACGACCGCAGAATACGCAACGGAGAGGGCCAGGGTTATAGAGAGCATAAACTTCGCGGTCTTCAGCACGTGGGCGAAGTCGCGCGCGCCCCAACCGAATCCCAAGACAGCTTGAGAGCCTATACAGAAGCCGATGATAGGCAGTGAGCCGATCGTCAAGATCCGCATAACAATTCCCACGGCCGCGATGGCCTCGTCGCCGAACGGCGCAGCAGCTCCGTACAACAGCATATCGGCGACAGCAGATAGAATGCTGGTCATAGTCGCCGGTACTCCTATTAATACAAGTTGCTTGATGGAATCTGGTCGGAACGAGATGTGACATATCCTGATGCGGACTGTCCCGCGAAGCTGCATAAAATACGCAATATAGAGGCCAATAGCCGCGATCTGAGATACCAACGTTGCGAGGGCAGCGCCCCGCACACCGAGATCCATTAAGAATATGAACACGGGATCAAGCACAGCATTCAGAGTAAAGGCCGCGATCATCGTCCACATGCTAAATCGTGTGTTGCCTTCAGCTCTGACGATAAAGCCGTTGACGATGTTTAGAAGCATTACGGTGTACCCGAACAAAATCGTCGTCGCGTAGTCGAGCGCAACAGACATGATGCTTGGAGTCGCCCCGAGCGTTACGAAGACACCTCGCAGGCTTAGAAGCAGAGCAATGGTAACAGCGATGCCGATCGGAGCAGCGAGAGCGAGCGCGGTACTCGCGCCGCGACTCGCTTCCAGGTGCTCACCCGTACCAAGACGATGAGATATAGACGACCCGGCTCCAACGCCGATCCCCTGTCCGACGGCGGTGAGTAACACCACGATCGGCCATGTCATACTGACAGCTGCGATCGCTTGCGCGCCAAGCGCGCCAACAAAGATCGCATTTACGACCTGTTGCAACGCGTTGATTGATAAGCCAACAACTGACGGAATGGCGAGCCGCAAGATTAGGCTCAAGATATTTGAGTCCGATAGATCAATATGCGTCTTTCTCCTTCGCATCCCCTCGCGATCGCGCTCAACTGCGAATTCCGCATCTGGCTCATTCATCGATGATAGCGTCGCCAGCTCTTTCAAATTCGCTGATCGTCTGCAACAGTTCCCCTTGCAACACCTTGCAAAGATTGCAGGTCACCTCGTAACTGACCTCGGTTGGATTGTACCTCGTCTCAATCTGTAGACGTCCGGCGTGATATCCGACGTCGAACCAGAAGAGGTGAATCGTAGATGCTTCATCCATGTCTTCGCCGATCCAGAATGGAGAAGGTTCCCTGGCTAACAGACGGCGTGGAAAATGGCACTGCACACCCGCTCGATAGTTCAATCCAATTCTGGGTAAGGGCACGCGATCGATCCGTCGCCGCACCGCTGGATCTCGGTTTAGGAACTTCAGGGCCCGAAACCCCATTCCCATGCGCGGCAGGGCATGACGCTGGCGGTATATCGAAAGAGCACGATCGCGACGATGTTCCTTTCCAGAAAGGCTCAAGGGGAGCGGAACAAGCTCGCTGATATTTCCGATGATCTGAGATGGATCGAAATCGTCAAACAGCTGACCTCGGAATGAGGTAAGGCTATCTATCCATAGCGAGTAGTTGCCGAAGACGCGTCCAAAGGCGCCAGATATAGCGGCAAGAAACACATCAACGTCCTGACAATGCGCCAATCTAGGTGCAATACTGAAGAGATCAGCTGTCGCATTTTTTCCAATCTCTAAATGGTACTTTGCCTGATCTTCCCAAAAGGATCGGCAGTTCACTTCATCCATGCGACCTTCAAGCCGCGCATAATGCAGCTCTCTCGCGGTAACTTTCGAAAATCTCGCACTGTTTAATAAAGTATCGCTCACGCAGAACTTGAACTGATGGTAGTCAATCCCCTCCCAGTATTTGAGCTCGGCTAGCGCTTCGCTGTTCGCGTATTGCTCAAGGCGCTTCAGCCAGGGAGAGAGCATTTGCACGGGAGCGCTCACAGCACGGCCTGAGGCAAGGACTTTGTACGCTGTATCCAATGCTTCCAGGAACAGTCGATACCCTATCCCGTCCGCTATAAAATGATGCATCAAGATTAGCAGATAGTAGTCGCCGCTTTCTGTTGTGCGAAAGGCCGTGATGTTAACAAGAGCCGTGTGGCCGTCAAATCGAAACATATGCTGGCGTCTTGCTGAGATGCTCTCGATTGCCTGGCGTTGCTGTACGCCCGTCATTCCGACAAGATCGATCTCTTCCACCAGGCGTTCGGCCACGGAAGGTGCGATTGTCAGGCATAGACCATCGGCAGTTCGAGCAATACGGAGTCTGAGGCCTTCATGCCTATCCATGACATAGCTAAGGGCGTGCTCCAGCATTTGGATTTTCAGCACGCCGCTAGGCAAGAAGAACAGATCTCCGATGTTGAAGTGCTCATCGAAGCCGGCAAGACGGTTCCAAGATGAGGTTACGGGAGTCGTTGGTGATAAGCCATCCGCGAAAGGAACGGTATGGAATGTAGCAGTCGCTTCGTCTGCCGCCAATTCCCTGATGGTCGGTGTTCGATAGAGTTGGCGGACTGTGAAATTCAGCCCGGCTTTGCGCGCCAACGTGACGCAGCGCACGCTGAGAAGAGAGTCTCCGCCCATCTCGAAGAAGCTCGTATCGAGACCGACGCACCTGGCGCCTAATAGATTTTGCCAGATGTCAGCAAGAATACGCTCCTTGCTCGTGCGAGGCTCAGCAGTTGGAATTGGCCCAACCTCGCGGTGAGGAACGGACGACAGGCGAGAACGATCTATCTTCCCGCTCGCGGTAAGAGGGATACTGTCAACCAAACGGAAGGCGGCGGGAATCATGTAGGACGGCAATGATTGGCGCAGGCGGGCGACAATATCTCCGGAGCTTAAGCCGTCGCGAGCCGGAACAACGAGAGCGGTCAGGCGGCGATGGTTATCAATGCCGTCTGCGACGACCGCGGCCTTGGCGATTGCCGGATGAGCCTCAAGAGTGGTTTCGACCTCCTCCAATTCGATCCGAAAGCCTCGTACTTTGATCTGGTTGTCCGATCGGCCGCAGATCTCGAGAAGCCCTCTTGTTGAGATACGTGCGACGTCACCGCTTCGATAAAGAACGCCGTACTGACCCTCATCATACGGATTAGGCACGAAAGAGCGATTGGTACGATCTTGATCTCGCCAGTACCCGGCGCTCACGCAGCGTCCGGCGATGCAGAGTTCGCCGGCGGCTCCAACAGGGACTTTCTTCAACTGAGGGTCGAGCACGTAGAGCTTGACGTTATCGATTGGGCGCCCGACAGGGACGAGCGACGAGTCGTCGTAGGAATCCGATGCTTCGTAGACTGCTGCATTGGATGCACATTCCGTAGCACCATAGAAGTTCCACAACGGCACGTTCGGGAAGTTCGCACGCCAGCGAACGGGGAGCGAGGAAGGCATCGGTTCGGCGCTGCTTGTGACCAGCCGCAAGGCGGTCGGTCGCCGGTGCCGTTCTTGGGACGCGATGACGCCGGACAGGAGAGGCGGCGAGGCAAATAAGCGTGTCACGCGATGTTCTGCCAATGCGCATAGCAACAGATCTGGATCTAGCATCTGCTCATGGGTTAGGATCAGCGTAGGCACACCCTTGAGAAGTCCCCCAAAGTACTCCCAAACGGACGCAACAAGTGACGCTGACTTCTGAACAACCAGAACGTCAGTACAATCGAAGGGAAAGCGTCGCCACATCCAGTTCAGTCGATTGAGAATTGCGGATTCCGGTATAGCAACCCCTTTCGGCTTCCCGGTTGAGGACGACGTGTATATAAGGTTTGAAATTCCCTGATCTGTTCGCTTGTCGCAGTATTCAAAGTCCTGCGTGGGTGCGATGGCCCCTTGTAGGGTCAATAGACAGACCGACGGTAAGTCAACACCAAGTTCAGCGGCATTTGCGTGAACTAAAAGCTTTGCTTGACAATCTCGCAGGATATCTTCGATCCGATCGCGCGGATAATTCGGCGATATAGGAACAACAATGGAGCGCAAAGCTCGTGCCGCCAGGATAACAGCGGCCACGTCTGGCGACCGATCGACCAGCATGGCAATCACATCGTCAGCCCCCACGTCCGAAGCCCGCAGTAGCGACCTGATAGCTGCAACGCGCTCACGCAGTTGGCCGAACGTGATCTCACCGAAATCACCAAAGTATGCCACCCTGCTCCCATTCGAGACGCTGGTTTGCTCGAACGCCTCGACAATTGGACATTCAGTCTCATATGGCTGCGCCGAGCTATTCAGCGAGTCCAGCATAGTGACGTCTGACGCACTGAGGACGCTCAGATCTTTAATGGGCGCAAGCGAGTTCTCAATGCACGCTGCAATCAGGCAGCGCAGATTTTCGGCCATGCGAACAATCAGATCGCCGGAAAATACGTCTTCCGCATACGCTAGCTGGAGGGCAATTTCATCGCCCTGATCTTGTGCGTATAGTGTCAGATCGAATTTTGCATAGCCGGTGTCGTATTCACGGAACGTCAAATCCAACTCATTTAGGCCAGGTGGTTCCGCGGCTTCGGAGTACATGTTGAACATGACTTGGAAGATCGGTGATCGTTCCGCTTCGCGGTACAGACGGGTATCCCTCACCATCCAGCTGAACGGATATGCTGAATTTGCGATGGCACTACTGACTAGGTCCTGGATGCGGCAGGCATGAACCGCAAAGGACTTGTGGACATCGATCGCGGTGCGGATTGGCAGCATATTCAGAAGAAAGCCGACAATTTCGGCGCTGCCGGGTTGATCACGTACGACGTGCGGTATGCCAACGATAATGTCGTCCTGACCACTATACATCCGCAGCAGCAGCTTGAAGCACGCGAGGAGTGTTGTCGACGTGGTGCACCTATGTCGCCGCGCAAACTCCCGTATCTGGTTGGAGAGCTCGCGGCCAAGCAGCACCGCATGCGAGGCGCCGCGATAGGAATTTGGCTGGCGCCGCACCCGTCTCGTTGCAAGAGAAAGCACCGGCGGATCATCACCAATCTGACGACGCCAATAACTTCGTTGATTGACCAGTGTCTCTGGCGTTGTGTGTTTTGTCTCCCAGACCGCGTAGGTCGAAAGTGTGATGCGGTTCTCTGGCACGAACGCCGCGGGATTTTCGTACCTTTGTCGAAGATCCCTGAGCAGAACGGAGATCGACCAGGCATCGATGATGATTTCGTGAGCGGTGATCAGTACGAGATGTCTATCAGCGCTAAATCGTATCATGCGCGCACGAAACAGATAGCCTTGGGTAAGATCAAAGCTGCCATTCATCTCCGTTCGCCGTAACTGTGCAATTAGCTCCTCAGCTTCCTCCGCCGAGAGATGAGATGCATCAGCCACTTCAAGACTTACGCGTTGCGGGTCATCGAAAACCTGAACCGGACCGTTCTCGTCGATGAAGCGTGCCGAAAGCGCCTGATGGGAACGAACAACATCGGTCCAGGCGCGCTCGAACGCGGCCAGATCGATAACGCCTCTTATTCGCAGGCCCCCTTGTATGATGTAGTTTTTGGCAGACGGATCGAGCTGCGAAAGAAACCAAAGGTGCTCCTGAACTCGCGTCAGAGGCGATCGCGTAAGCGTGCCGCACTTAGGGGCTGGGCACAGTTTGGATTCGAGTCGGGCAGAGATCGACGCCGCAAGAGATCGGATCGTTCCATTCACGATCAGTTTGAAATCCGGTCGCACTCCGAGCAGGGTCTGCACCTGGCCCAATATGAGCACCGCCCGAAGCGAGTCTCCGCCGAGGCTTATGAACTGGTCATTCACGCCAACGTTCGCAATACGCAGAATGCCGGACCAAATTTGACACAGCTTGGCTTCGAGCTCAGTTTGCGGCTCCTCGAATGGCGTCGGCAGTGGGGGGCGAATAATGGTCGGATCCGGCAACGCCCCAAGGTCGACCTTTCCGTTTCGAGTCAGTGGAATTCCGCCGACATGGATGATCCTTTCTGGGAGCATGTAGCTGGGCAGCGCTTCGGCAAGATAATTCTGAAGCTCGCCCTCCCCTAGTTCAGTCGGAGCCAACACATACGCGATCAGTCGCTTGAATCCCGTACCCTCCTCAGCCCCGACGATGTCTCTCGCGGTAAGCTTTACGCCTGTGCAGACTGAGGCGACCACCACGGCGCCACGTACCAATTCATGTGTGGAGAGTCTGGCCTCGATTTCTCCGAGCTCAATTCTGTGCCCGCGTATTTTGACTTGACGGTCCCGTCGACCGAGACACTCCAAGAGACCGTCGGAACGGACGCGCCCGAGATCACCTGTCCTGTATAGGGACTGGTATGACGGGTCATCCGAGAACGGATTTGGCCCAAAAGCCTCCTTGGTACGGACATCGTCATTGACGTAACCGCCAGCCACACCAACGCCGCTAACACAGATTTCACCGACCTCTTCCGTGTTGCACAGGCGCGCCCCGTCCGCGACAAAAACCTTCAGGTTAGAAATCGGTCTTCCGATCGGCACATAAGTGTCAGACAGCGCAGGCGGCACGGAGACCAGATGGTGGGTGACGCCGTCCCCGCACTCGGTCGGTCCGTAATGGTTAAGAATGGGGGCACGAGGATATAAGGCAAGCCACGCCCGTGCTAGTCCGGGTGTTAGAGCTTCTCCGACCGTAGAAATAATCCGCAAGCTGTCCAAAGCTCGCTGAGCCGCCGGAAGGGACTGCAGATATTCAACAAATACCCCAAGCATCGATGGAACGAATTGAACGACGGTCACGCCGTGTCCTTGAATGGCTTGAAGAAGCGATACTGGCGATTGCATC
Source organism: Bradyrhizobium sp. CCGB01 (assembly GCF_024199795.1). NCBI lineage: Bacteria > Pseudomonadati > Pseudomonadota > Alphaproteobacteria > Hyphomicrobiales > Nitrobacteraceae > Bradyrhizobium > Bradyrhizobium sp. CCGB01. Next base: position 1,948,544 of record NZ_JANADK010000001.1, on the reverse strand, counting down.
GTCACATCATCAATGATCGCGGTGCAGCCTCCGACGCAAAGTCCTGCCAGAAGCTGCCACAGCGAGATGTCAAAGGAATGCGATGCCGTCTGCGCGACGCAATCCGTCCAAGTGAGGGTTAGAGCATCACTTTTTGCCGCCAAATGATTGTTTAAGGCTGCACGCTCAATCATTGCGCCTTTAGGCTGCCCCGTAGAACCGGACGTAAACAGAATGTAGGCGTGCCCATCGTCGCTTAATGACGGAAGAACAGACGACGCCTCACTCTCCCGCAGCGTCGCCTCAATCGTTACGAATCGGGTGGAGCACTTGCTGCCCGCCTGGAATGGCCTAAGCGAATCCAGCTGATTTGGCCCAACAATCAAAGCGCAGCGACTCTGCTCGATCATGAATGATGTACGAGCCGCTGGTAACGATGGATCAAGCGGTAGGTACGTTGATCCAGCCTTCAGAATTGCGACGACCGCCGTTGCCCAGTCGAGGTTTCGCTCCCCCCAATAACCGATCACCGAGCCGTGAGCGCCCTGCTCTCGTAATCTCCTTGCGAGGACATCCGATTTTGATCGTAGTGCCCTGTAACTGAGTTTGTTTGCGCCGAACCTCAGCGCGTCCCTCTCGGGATCCGATCTTGCAAGGGCATCGATCAGCGTGATCACATCGATCGGTTGAGGTTCCACAAGTCGATTTTTTGCTGATCGATCTTCCGTCGGCATACCCGTCCCGCCATCCATCGCCTGCTCGGCACTAAATTAGAACAGTGAGGATTCCGCTCGAGACCTGCGTTCCGTAGCCCCGTGATTTGCGAATCATATAGCGCCGTTTTGCTCGTTCTTGTTGCTCGTTCTTGGCTTCGTCGTTCCGCTCTCTGATGTTCCTGATGATCGGCAGGAGAACACGGCCGGAAGCTAAGGCCTCAAATTGGCGTTCGCATCTACCGGATCTTGTAGTTGACTCGCGATGTCATGCGTGGATCAAAACCAATCAGCCCAGACTCGTTGCGGCTTGCGATTTTTTGCATTAGCGTCTGGCCTATAGTTTGGCGCTCTCCTCACGAAGGCGGACTAGGCGCACCGGCTGTCGGTTGGCTGGAAGCACGCAAGTCAGTACGCGGATTGCGCTATACCCGACACAGAGGCATGTAACATTTTCCACAATGGCTGTTTAAATGGTCATCTGGAGCGCAATGCTTGAGCGCTCACGCAGTTTGACGCTCTTGGCTATAATGAGACAAGTGTGGACAGCTTAACCAGTTGTCGGCGTGCAGAACCATGCACTGCAGGTACTCTGCGGGTGGTCGAGTGTAGCGTCCAGGCAGGCTCCGCTCCCATGATATTGATTGGAGGCGAGATCGACGTCTCCTGGATTCCAACAGAGGAGGCGATTTTCTACTGCGAAGTATGTGTTGAAGCCTACAGCGCGATTGTCAGATCCAAGACCCTTGTCCACGACTTGTCGCATGCACGTGGCGCGACGTAACTGGACCATCACCATTTCCAAGCGGCACGCTGCTTGCTTTGTTCACGGCGCCATCACCGGTGACAGAAGGTGCTCGGTTGATCGATCGAGAAAGGGCCGCGGAGTGCTGGATGCGATGTCGAGTTTGTTTTCGGGGAGCGACAACGATTGCGTTTGTCGCAAGAGGTGCATTCGATTCGGCGGATCTTGAGCCAGCAGGCGCACTGGCTCCGGCCCCGTGGAATTGGTCCGGAGGATATCTTCACGGGCGCGCCGGCGGTGGTTACCGGCGAGACGCCTTCAGTAATCCCTACCTTCCGTCACACTATGGCGGCGTCGCTCCTATGTACCAGGCAGCGGTCAGATCGGCTCTAACTGGCGGGAGAATAGCTAGATGTTTGGTCTCATTCGAAGCCCGAGGCGCCGTCCACGACGGCACAAAATGCCGGCCTCGTCGCCTCACCGAAGCCGACCGCGTGGGTCAGCTTTTGGCGCACAAGCCACCTCCTGACAAGCCGGCCGCCGCCAAGCCATTGGTGTTCCAGTTGATGATCGCCGCATCAAGGGCCTGGCGGCTGCTCAAAGGCACCAAACAGTTGCCAAACGTCGCGGTTTTTAGAGTCAACGATGGCATTGAGACCGAGCGCCTGATCAGCTCGTCACCGCCCCCCCGAATAGCTCAGCTTCTTGGGCCGATATTTCAATGGAGATTCCTTAGTGCCTATCGATAACGAGGATGTCCTACCGACTCTGTCTACTGGTGCGACACATATGCTAATCGAGCTATGGGGAGCGAAGAACCTCGACGATTCGGCCCTCGCAGAAAACGCAATTCGAAAAGCCATCCGTGCGGCGGGCGCGACACTACTCCACATTCATGTTCACAAGTTTTGTCCGGGTCATGGCGTCTCCGCAATAGCCCTATTGGCTGAATCGCACATGACTTTGCATACTTGGCCTGAGAAGTCCTACGCAGCCGCCGATGTTTTCGTATGCGGCGACAGTGATCCTGCGAGTGCCCTACTAGTTCTAGTTGAGGCCTTTCAGCCCGAACGGTCTGACGCTCGCCGCTTTCGGAGAGGGGTGTCAATCAGCCAACGAGTTGAAGCAGATGATCAATCTCTCTGAGATCTCTTCCCGACTGCGAACTATCGCTGAAAGTTGATGAAGGCGGGAAACGGGAGGCGGCATATTTACGCCCCACCCAATCGTCCGCGTGAACACCCCCGGTCGGGTTCGATGCTGCTCCAAAAGCAGCACACCGCGCACACCCAAAGGTGTGATCGCTGCGACGGCAGCCTTCAGTTTTTAGCAGGCGGCTGACGACATCTCTGGTGGATTCGTCGGCACCTTGATGGCGTACTTGTCGAGTATGTCCTTACGGTGGAACAGCTGGATGTTCTCAAAACCATGCGGGATCGTCCACCGTTGGCCGTTTCCCGTCTCGATCTGCCCTTCCTTGATCTCCCAGACCAGTGCATTCCGTAGTGCTGGGAAGAAATCCTTATAATCGTAGCCTGCTGCCGTGAGTTTCGGATCGTCCAGATACCGATCGAGCGTATCCCTCCGGTGAAGGCCGCCTTGCCGAATGAGGCGTTTTGTTGAGAACTGTCCTTATGGACAGTGATAGGCGCAGTGCCCAAGTCGAACGGCTTGAGGTGGTGGACACGGGCCGGCGGCGGCGCTGGTCCGAGGATGAGAAGCTCAAGATCGTTCTGGAGAGCTTACAGGCGCCGCGCCAAGTCGCGGCAACAGCGCGGCGGTATGGCGTGTCGCGTTCATTGCTGCTGCGTGGCGACGGTCGTTTCGGCCGGAGCCGAAGGATGCCGCCGATCAACCGGGCTTCGTACCGGCGATGGTGGTCGCGGAATCAGGGCCGACGCCTTGTCCAGCCACGCCGGCCAGCAGCGGCGGGTCGATCGAGATCGAGTTTGCTGCCGGGGCTCGGATGCGGATCACGGGCGCGGTCGACGCGGCGACGCTGAAGGCCGCCGTGGCGGCGCTGGCAGATGGACGCCTGCGGTGATTCCCGTTGCGTCGGGCGTGCGGGTGTGGATTGCGACCGGCCACACCGATATGCGTCGCGGCATGAACTCGCTGGGCTTGCTGGTGCAGGAAGCCTTCAAGCGAGACCCGCACGGCGGCGATCTCTACGTGTTCCGTGGCAAAAGCGGGCAAGCTGATCAATATCCTTTGGCACGATGGACTGGGCATGTCGCTTTATGCCAAGCGGCTGGAGCGCGGCCGCTTCCTGTGGCCGTCGTCGGCTGATGGCGTGGTGACAATCACCCCCGCCCAGCTTGGCTACCTGCTGGAGGGCATCGACTGGCGGATGCCGCAACATACCTGGCGACCGCAGGCGGCTGGCTGATCGCTGGGATTTTAATCGGTGGCACGATCAGCGGTTCGGACAGAGACCGCGTCTTGTGATTCTCTGGTCGGCGATGGGCGCCGATGATTCTCTTCCCGACGATGTGACCACGCTGCAGGCGATGCTGCGCGCCGAGCGAGCGGCCCGGTTGGCCGCGGAAGCCGAAGCCCAGGCGGGGACCTTGCTGATCGAGAAGCTCAAGCTCACGATCAAGAAGCTCCGGCACGAGCAGTTCGGACAGTCCTCTGAGCGGGGCGCATTGCTGGACCAGCTCGAGCTACAGCTCGCCGACCTGGAGGATAACGCGGCGCAAGCTGCGACCACAGCGCAGATGGCAGCCGAGAAGATTGCGGTGCCATCGTTCGAGCGCCGCAAGCCAGCCCGCCGGCCACTGCCGGAGCATCTGCCACGGTAGCGCATCGTCTATCCGACACCTGCGATCTGCCCATTGCGGCGACAGCCGATTGCGCAAGATTGGCGAGGACGTGACCGAGACGCTGGAGCTCGTTCCGCGCCAGTGGAAGGTGATCCAGCACGTGCGCGAGAAGCTCGTCTGCCGGGCCTGCGAAGCGATCACCCAGCCGCCGGCCCCCTCGCATCCGATTGCGCGGGGACCTGCGGGGCCCAAGCTGCTGGCCCATATCCTGTTCGCTAAATATGGTCTGCACCTGCCGCTCAATCGTCAGAGCGACGTCTACCAGCGCGAAGGCGTCGACCTCGATGTCTCGACGCTGGCGGACTGGGTGGGCGCTTCCGCGGCAACCCTGTGCCGCTGGTCGATGCAATCCGAAGCCACGTCTTCGCGGCCGAGCGCATCCATGCCGACGACACCACGGTGCCGGTCCTGGCCAAGGGCAAGACCCGGACCGGCCGGCTCTGGACCTATGTGCGCGACGATCGCCCGTCGCCGGCCCAGATCCGCCGGCAGCTGTGTTCTTCTACTCGCCTGATCGTGGCGGTGCGCATCCGGAGCAGCATCTGGCGGGCTATGCCGGACTGATGCAGGCCGATGCCTATGCCGGCTTTGGCAGGCTCTACGAAGTCAATCGCAAAGGGGGCCCGATTATCGAGGCGGCATGCTGGGCACACGGCCGGCGTAAGTTCTTCGATTTAGCGCGGCTCAGTACGGCGCCGATCGCGGCCGAGGCGGTCAAGCGCATCGATGTCCTGTTCGCCATCCAGCGCGAGATCAACGGACTTGCTGCGCAGGAGCGTTTGCGTGTGCGCCAAGGAGAATAGCCGCCCCCTGATCGTCGAGCTGGAGGCGTGGTTGCACGAGCAGCGCGCCAACCTCTCCAGGAACAACGACACGACCAAGGCGATCAATTACTGCCTCAGCTGCTGGGAAGCATTTAGCCGCTTCCTTGAGGACGGACGGCTTTGCATGTCGAACAACGCCGCTGAACGCGAGCTACGGGCTGTCGCTGTGGGCCGAAGAAATTGGACCTTCGCCGGCTCCGATGGGGGCGGCCGGCGTGCGGCGGCAATCTACACCCTCATCGCCACCGCCAAACTCAACGGCATCGATCCACAGGCCTGGCTCGCCGACGTGCTCGCCTGCTTGCCGGATCATCCCGCCAAGCGCATCCACGAACTCCTGCCTTGGAACTGGCGCCCTCAGAACATCGCTTACGCCGCCTGAATGCTATCGGCTGTCTGCTCAAAGCGACCTGGCCAGAGGCCGTCGCCGGATGCGTCCCCTGAGTCGCGGCTACGTAAGGGCAAACAAATGTCAATCCTACGACATCGCGCCTTGCGTTCTCGTCACGGTTTGGAATTTCTCCGCATTCTTCGCGGCTACAGCTAAGGCACGAGAGAGCTTGCGCGCCTGATCTGCCGTTAACTGCAAATAAACGCTCACAACGCTGGCGATGGCGACAGTGATCTCACCATCGATCTGCTCAACTAAGATCGCGGCCGACTTGTCGATTTCAATCTCTGCGACACGCCCGAGGCCGTCAGGGTCCTTCGCCATCGCTACACTCTCCATGCGGCCGGCATTGGTATATTGGAGATGCTGCTTCAGATCACCGTGCTCCGTGAGCCAACTAAAATCCTATTTGCCACCGGTGGGGCGAAAAACACAGGGCACAATGAGCCATCTTCGCCACGGAAGCAGCGCGAGCGCGACTCGGCGTCGGTGAAACGCGTAGCCGAACGCTGTCCCTATCGCGCCCGCGCTGCCAGTGAAGTTAGCAACAACGTGACTCGGCGCCTTGGGGCGTGGCAAGCACGAAGCGCTGTCCCTATCACGCGCCGCCAACTTCAGTGGCCGGCCCTGCCGTTTGCCTAGCAAAGCTGACCAGCACGGCCCGCGCGGATGGCAGTCCATGGGCGTGCCCTCCAAACTGTATCGCGGAGAAGGACTTCAAGGCACCTACCAGGATTGGTGGCCGGCCTATTCCCGAAGTCTAAGCTGCCCACTTAAGACGAATTAGCTCTGCAGACGAAAGCGCGTCCATCTCGACGCCCTTACGAAGACTGGTGCCAGCGATCTTGTGGCGTCGGGGTCGAGTGCTTCGCCGCGGTGCGCAAGGACTTCTCACTCGACTTTGCCGTTGCTGTAGCAAACGCAGATTTGCGTTTGCTTGATCAACCGCCCTCCCCTGGCGGCTGCAGAGGCGCGACCACCAATCGCCTTTGCCGAGACGTTAATTTCCTCCCAGACCTCTTGGCGCCGCTTGATATCCCAACTAAATATATTGGCGAAATCAGGTGCACCTCGACTTGCCTTCTCGCTTCGGTTGCGCTTTGATTGAGCGGATTTCAACCAAGGATTTCGGATGCCCGATATTCAGGTGACATGCATTAACAAGCAACCCAGAAACGATACTCACGAGAGGATCACGCATCTCGGTGGCATCGGGTGAAGTGGCCCAGATCGCAGGTGATCCTCTTTATGAACAAGGCTCAAATACCTTCTTCACGAGGTGGGTGGGAAACGCGCCGAAGTCGGTGTCGTTGATGGCTCAAACGGCAAGTACGTCCGCACGCACGCAGACGGCTATTACAACGACAACCTCTTGGCCTTACCAGAGTGTCAGTAAACGGCGGATCGAATGACCAAAGCGCTTGCAACGATCGTAGCATTGATGACGCTTCTCGCTCTTAATGAGCATGCCCTCGCTCGCGGCGGATCGCACGAGGTCCCGTCAGCTACGGCGTCGGACACCATACAACCAGCCACGGGGGAAGCTTCGCTGGGCGACCGGCTCTTCTCACCGTGGCGGCACTTACGCGAACTCCAGAACCGGCAATCGCTACGGCACCCATCAATAGGATCACAGATGGGACTCGCCCTACTTGCCCACTCAGATTTTTGACGGTGAGCGGCCAAGCGAAGAAGATCACGGCGATGTTTGGGTGACGAGAATAACCACAGAGGGAGTGAAGAGATGGCTGACGACAAAAGCAAAACAGATTAGCGACCGCAGCCGCCTCAACCTCAATGAGGATTATGAAAAAGAGTACTGGAAAAAGCGCTTTGGCGTATCGGGGCAAGCGCTCGCGGGAGCTGTTCGCGCTGTCGGGGGTGTCCGTGAAGAAGGTCGAAAAATACCTGAAGGAGAAGTAGTGGGATGGCACAATCAACGGCTAACTCATTAATCTTCGGCGGCAGAGGCAGCCTTGGGAGGCCCTCTCGTCTTGATCAGTTCTGCTGATCTAACGTCTCCATCCACCTCCTTGAACGCGAACTCCATCCAAATCGACTCTCTGCTATCGAGCGCCTCTAAAGACGCCTTCTGTCGTCCTGTCCGAACAGGCTGTCTGTGAATTTAATTCGGTACTGAGTTTCCTTGTCCGGCGTCGCAATCAAGATGCTTAGTTCATTCGGATCGCTTGAGTTCACATCCAGAACTCTCATTCGCTGGATAGCAATTCTGACCTCAGCTTTTTTCGCGGCGAAGTCCTAAGTAGTTCGGCCTCGTGCTGACTGAGATGTGTCGCGTTGATGACGGTCTGTGGCGTCTTTGACGCCGCCTTCAAGATAGCATCGTTGGTGGCCGTTGCTGCTTCGGTCGCTCGCTTACCGATATCTCCTTGTTTTTCAACAATACTGATAATCTTGTTCATAGTTTCAAGTTGTGAAGAGCCGTTCAGGCTTAGGGCCTTGAGAGCCGCTACATGGTCCTTACTCTTCAACTCCTCAATCTGGACAATCTTGCGTTGCTCAAGCTACGCGCTGAACGACCATCCGTGCCGATCAAGAACACGATGCCTAGAACGACAACAGCAGCCTGCTGTCCTGTCATCTTGCCAACCATTGTTTTCAAAAGCTCCTGGGCAGGCTGGAAAGCTTGGTGACGTAATCGGCGCTTCCTCCGGAGACAACGACACTGATTTGAAGCCGTCGTTTGATTTCATCGGATAGTTGACTGCTGTCAGGTGAGCCGCTCGCCGCTTGCGCCGCGAGCAGATATAACTGCCTCTGAAGCTCTAGGAAGGCCTCCAGAAATGGAGGGGTGATGCTGGAATCCACTTCGGGGTGCGGCAAATAAACGTGAATTGACGCCCAGTCGCCGAAATCGATACGCCGGAAATCTTCGCTAAAGGGATCTTCGATAGCGAGCAGGTGCTGAAGCGAAACTAGCGCGTCGCTAGGCGCACCAGCGCGCAGAGCCATTGCCACTCGTCTTTCCCCGCGCGGCAAGCACACTTTTTGTCACCATACCGACATAACGCCGCGCGGCGGGTCTCACAATAGCTTTTACGCGCAATCAGCCCGGGTTCTACTTTCGGTTAATGTCGCCCCTCACCTCCTCCGCTTCCGCTTGCCCCTCACCCCGCCACACGCCTCACAGCGGCCTACCCGAATTAGTAGCGGAAGCGGCATCCGGTGCGCTATGGCTTGCGCTCGCGGGCCGGTTGCGGTTGGATCATGCTGGTTTGACGAGCGCGGGGAGCTTAATGGGCTATTTTCGCGCGGGGACCCAGAGACACCATGAACAATAGCTTTAGAGTGCTGTTCGCGATTAGCGCTACCGTCATTGTGGCGGCGGGCGCCTTTTTCGCCATTCGGTTTCTAGTAAGGTTTCACGGCTAGATCGACGGGGGTTTTGTACCCCCGCATTTTCTCAGGTGCCCCGCGCTTTCGCGTAGGCTTTGGCTAAGGCTGCGCTGCATTAACCGATCCGTAGGTTCTCCGCCGAGTCTTTTCCGCGATTATTCACGACGTCAAAACTGACTTTCGCGCCCTCGGCGAGAGAGGTGAAACCAGCTTTTTCGACCGCCGAGATGTGAACGAAAACATCCTTGCCGCCGTTGTCAGGCTGTATAAATCCATACCCCTTTGTTGGGTTGAACCACTTCACTGTCCCCATAGCCATTTTGACTTCTCCATTCTCCAAGAACAAAAGCTAGTTCCCGAATTCCGACTAAAGAAAGGCTGGCGCGCGCCACATCAGTGCACCGTTAGCGACACTCGGTAAAGTTTTAAAGCCGAGCGCTGAACTTGCTGGGCGTGGTGCCACCGAACGCAACCATCGCGTCGCCGATAGTTGAGCCAGCCGTGCCGGTCCAAGTGAAGGAAAGTTGTAACGTCGCATGGTCGGATGCGACGGCCGTAATCCCCGTCATGGCGGCGCTTGTGCTCCCGGAGAGCATTGCGCATCCGGTGCCCAATGTCACTGTTGGATTTGCACGCATTGAGGCGGGCACCGGCATTGACAAAAACTTACCACTTGTCGCATCGCTTAAAAGCGAGCCGGAAACCGGCAGATAATCGTTTGCTGCAATTTGGGTTTAGTACCGCTGCACTTCCGCAATTCATCATCGTAATCCGGCAACTGGAAAGCCGGCGCGGCGCCCTCGTAAATGCCGACGTCGAACAGTTCGAACACGTTGCTGAGTGTTCCCACAAAATTGAACTGATTTGCCGATCCAACGTAATTCGCAGCGGCCCAAGCGTTTTTCGATGGTTGAGCAACGGCCGACCCTGCCATCAGAACCCACCTGATTTCCATGCCGGTGGTGTTTTTGATCGCCCACGTGCCCGCAGTATCTCCGGCAATGGTCACAGATTTAACGACGTCTGTGTTCGCCTCCCCGCCGGAGATGACATATTCCGCCGTATAACTCTGGTTCTGCGCACCATTCAGAACGGTACGCTGTATGTTCCCGCGGGCGCTTTACCACCGAACTGGATCGTAATTGCCTTCGCCGAAGATCCACCAAACAAGAGCTCAGCGCAGCGCATACCCTCGATTTTCTGCGTGATGTATTGATAATCGGCCGTGCCGACGGAAGCATCGGCTACGTTAACGGTCATTCGAATTCTATTTGACGAGCCGCCGGGTGTCGGCTTGCGACCTGTGTGAACGCAACTGTGGCCGCGTTCGAGAGCGTGGAGTGAAATTGATCCACCGGATAGTATAAGTTCGCAGAGGATGCCGCCGATCCATTCTCTTGCGACACCATAATGGCGCCGTTCAGAAGATAGTTCTTCTTAAGCACGCCCATGTTCGCGCGCGCCTGCGCTTTGTCGCCGGCAGTGAGGGATTGCGGCACCGCGTAGGAGATCGCCGAGGTTGTTTGCGGCCGTGCCGACGTTCGCGGGACCAGAAAGATTGTCGCTCTTGAGCATGTCGCCGATTCCGGCGTCGCCAGCGCGCGAGAACCCGATTGCGAAGGTGTCCGCATTGGTGAACGCGCCACTGCCGGCACCATTTGCCAGGGTCAGTTTGCGACAGCCGGTCCCGTCGACTACCGAACCCGTGACGCGGAACTGAGCCCAAACCGTCGGGTCGGTCGTCTTCTCAAACCGGACATAACCCTTCGTTGTCCCCGTGCTGTCATCCCAAGTGTCAAGGATCGCGGTGATTGACGCGCCGCCGACCTGCGTATTGTCGCTGTACGCAGCCGTTGCGCTCGCAGGTGTGGCGTTGTTGAGACGGAAAATGCCCGCGCCAAGGTCGGATCGGTCGTCGTCGTGGAATATGTGAGTTTGATCCCGCTCGCGTCACCCTTCGTGCCGGTCGCGCCCGTGTCGCCCTTACTCGCCAGCAGTTATGAATAAGTGACGTTCGGCGGGGTGTGGTTGGTGTGGTCGAGATTGCAAACGTAGCTCGACCCACTGAGCGTTGCGACGTCGCCAGCGACGTAATCGGTGTCGCTGTCCCACGCGCCCGTGAGGTTGAATCCCTTGTAAATGCCAAGGAAGGTCGAGATACTCGCGATCTTTGACCACAGCTTGCCCGTAGTCGGCTGGAACGCATACTGTTCATTGTCGCCGAGGGACGGGTCGGGCTCGGTCTGGTTGATATTTACAAAGACAAAGAACCCACTCGTGTCCAGCGCCCCCACGATCTGGTCAACCGATCGCGCGTAGGTCTCGCCGACAATGCGCTGCTGCGACACTTTCCAGACAACATAAGACGCGCCGCTTAGTGTCGAGCCCGGCCGGGCGTAATGACAAGATGCGTGTCGTCGGTGACGTCGGTAATCGTTGCAGAAAAGCGACCGTTCTGAAATATGTCGCCCGACTTGACGTTGCCGGCGCTCGACCAAATCGTGCCTGTGACTGTCGTGCCGTCTGCGGTAACGTCAATGGTGCCGGTGGAAACGAATTAAGTGCGGTCATTATGATTTCTTCATCGCCTCTCTGCTCGCAAGCGCTTCATCAAGGGAGCCATTCGCCGTCGATCCTCCACCAAAACTTGCCGCTGGATGGCTGGTAGGCGAGCCAGCCCTTTGCCTCCGGTGGCGGCTCGGTTAGGTCGGGTGGTAAGTTGCTGAGATTGATCATTTGACGCCTTAGTGCGTCACGCGGCCAATCTCTGCCCGACAACGTCTTCAGGCAAGCGATGAATGATGCGCGTGGAAATGCCTCCAGCGGAGATTGTGGTCGTTTGCGCAAAGCCGCCAACCAGCAAGGATTCCGGCCTGCCTCAAAGTCGCGTTGAGCAATCTCACGCTGGGTTTTCAGCGCAGCAATAGCGTGTGCCTCCAGGCTTGCCGGCGCAGCTGCTAGTGCCGAGCGGATCACCTGTTCGTCCGCTTCGGTATTGCAGGGGCATGGATTAAAGCCGCGCGGCGCGTCAATTGCGCACCAAGGCTCTAGGTGCTCGCTGCCGCCCGCAAGGGTCGTGATCCTGAAACCGGAGAGACCATGCCGCTCCGAAATTCAGCGACCGAAACCTCGAATGGACCCGTCGCGCCCATCGCGGCCATCCGCTCGTTCAACTACATAAGGGTTGGACCGATAGTGTTCTTGAACTCACCAAAACTGCCTGCCGTCATCGTCGACAGAGCAAGCCCGACCGCCTGGAAGACAACAAACTGCTCGGCTCGTATCGTCGCTGCGGCGTTGAACTGGGGCAATAAGATCGCCTTGTTGCAGATCGCTACGATTGTCTGGTCCTTCGTGTCCAACACCAGCGCATCTGAAATGAGTCCTCACCAGAGGGCCAGCAAACGCCGCCACGGCGACCAATGCCAACAAGCCATTGATCTGCTTGGCGCCACCATCACCACCAAGCGGATAGGAAACAAAACGCACGACATCCTTGGAGCCAATGCGCCGACGCCGCCAATCGCGGCGCAACACCGCTTCGCCGTTGATTTCAAGGATAGTTGGCAAGCCTTTCTTGAATCGCCAACCATACTTGTGATCTCGCGTAGCCCAGCCCGAACGGCGCAGGAACGCCGTCACGGTCTCTCGAGGCAGCGCCTTTACGCGCGCGGCTTCAACGCCGGGCATGACGAGATGCAGTACCGGCCGGCGCGCGGCGCTAGTCGGAATCGCGCGGCGATTGCTGCGCGGTTTTCGCTTGGTGGATCTGGCTGATCTTTTCGGTGTTCGCGGTCTGCGCCATGTGCTACCGAAGAATTTCGACGTTCAGCGCTTGATGCTTTCCGGTACGCGCATCCAAGCCGATCTCGAATTCCACTCTCTGCCCTTGCTCGAGCCAGAGCGCACTACCAACGAGGCTTTTTCGGTGCACGAAGATATCACCGCCGCCTTCGTCCGGCCTGATGAATCCGAAACATCGATCCTCTTTCCAGCCGACACATGTGCCCAGCGGCATTTCAGTGCGCAATTCAATTCGGCAGCGCTGCGCTAAACGCTTGCAGCGCCGCTCGCCGATAATCTCGGATGTCATCCGGGTCGAAACCAAGGTCCGCCAGAAGCGCAATGACCGCTTCGATGCATTCGCGCGCCGTCATGTCTGCTTGAGCGGCTGCTGAACCCAGTTATCGCAACTGCAGAACATCGGGCGGGCGACGCCTTGCGGGATCGCCTGGAAACGCTCCGAATTGGTTGTGGTGCTCAGCTCGGCGAGGCCGAGCCGGCGGCTGTTTCCTTGTTCATTGGACCTGCAGCTGCCCAGTTTCAAGGTGCCTGCTCGCGCGGGCTTAAGGTCTCAATAAGAACTTGAGGTTCCCGACCGCCTGATAGGCAAATGCACGACGGGCAGGGCAAATTGGAAAGTCGCGCCGGGCTCTTTCTTGCGGACGATTGATAAGTGCCCTCCGTGAGCCTCTATGATCGAACGACATATCGCAAGACCCATGCCAAGGCCAGTCGATTTGGTTGTGAAGAACGGATCCAAGATCCGAACTCTATCATCCTCAGCAATCCCGACGCCGCAATCAGTCACGGAGAGCTGCACGCGTCCCCTATCATCCCTGGATGACTGAATCAGAAGTTCGCGGGGCCTGTCGGCAACTGTATGCATGGCCTCGATCCCATTCATCACCAGATTGATGATCACCTGTTGCAGCTGGACCCGGTCGCCGAGGATCGTGGGAAGTGTGGGCGCCAACTCGGTTCGCAGGCTCACTTGGTGATTAACCAGCTCACGTGTCAAAAGCGCGATGGCCTCGTTGATAACATCATTGATATCGAGCGCTACCATCTCGATATCGCCTTTCTTCGCTAGTGTGCGGACCCTGCGGATCACCTCGCTTGCCCGTATAGCGTCGTCGATGATCCACTGCACCGATCTGCGCGCGGCGGACACATCGGGAGTTTCGCGCGCCATCCAGCCAAGGCACGCATCGGCGTTGCTGACAATGGCCGCGAGTGGCTGGTTTACTTCGTGGGCGATGGAGGCTGTTAGTTCTCCCAGCGTCGTCACGCGCGTCACATGCGCAAGATCCGCTTGTGCCTTACGCAGCTCCTGCTCGGCCTGATCTGCGCGAATGTTCACAGTAATGTCGCTGCTGACGCCACGGTAGCCAAGAAAGTTGCCGCTTACATCAAAAAAGGGCTTGCCACTTGTCCGGACGTAGATCGCAGATCCGCTCCTGTTGACGGTGCGATAAATCAGATCGCGAAATGGGAGGTGTACGTCGAGTATTGCCCGATGCTGCCGCCATTTCTCAGGTTCTTCTTCGACGTCGCACGCAATTTCCCAGCGAGGCTGGCCGAGGAGCCCTGCGGCCAGGATGCCCGCAGCGCTGGCGTGTTCTGATAAGAGGGTGACCGCGTGGTCTGGCCCGGTCTCCCAGAGCCAGTCGGAAGCAGTTTCGGCATAATCACGAAAGCGCTGCTCGCTCTCACGTAGCGCAGCAAGAGTGTTTTCCAGCCGTTCCCGAGCTGCGTGTTGCTCGGTAACATCCATATGCGTTCCGATGAGTTCGACGGTGGAGCCGTCGCTTCCCAACACAGCGTGCGCAACTGCGTGTATATGCCTCACCTTGCCATCGGGAAGACAGATCCGGAAATCGTATTCGAAGTTCCCTGTCTTCTGTTCGATAGCCTGACGCTGCACTACCTGCTGCAGGGGCAAGTCGTCTGGATGGATGCGCGACCGGAGGGCCTCAAGCGAGATGGGCTCATCAGGATCAAAGCCAAATAGACGACTGACTTCGGCGGAGCGATATGCAAAACAGCGACGGTGACAGTCCCAGCACCATGTTCCCATGTGACTGAGCTGCTGCGCGTCGGCCAGATAGCCCTCACTGCGACGCAGCTGTTGTTCCGTCTGCTTTGCTGCCGTGATGTCCGTCGCCGCCCCGACAAATTCGATATCGCCAGACGCGGTTCTCGTCGCCCGTGCCAGCGCGCGAATATGCTTTATCGACCCGTCGGGCATCAGCAGCCGGTATTCGTGCTCGAAATCCTCGCCTCGAAACCCTCGATCGATCGTCTCTCGGACCTCGGCTTTATCTTTCGGGTGAGTGCGGTCAAGGACGTGCTGCGGTGTCGGTTTCGTCTCCGGATCGTATTGGAATATCCGGAAAGTCTCCTTGGACCAAAAGACCTCTCCGGTGGCGACGTTCCAGCCAAAGCTACCAGTGCGGCTCAATTCCTGCGCTTGGGCCAAATGGGCTTCGCTCCGCTGCAGCGCAAGCTCCGTTCGCTTTTGCTCGGTGATATCTTCGCAGGCAATGAGGACGAGTGGCTTGTCGTCAGGCCCCAGCATGGCCTTGGCGCTTTCGCGCGCCCACAGCACCGAACCGTCCTTTCTGACCTTCTGGATGTCCCAGGTCCGCGATTGGCCGATATCTGAAAGACACTCCCCGATGCGTTTGCGAACGACCTCACGATCGGCTTCCAGAAAGACTTTCAGCACGGATAGATCGAGTAATTCCGAAGGCGTATAGCCGAGTTGAGTCGCGCCGAAAGTATTGACGTTAAGAACCGTCCCGGCTTCATCGACCATGAAATACATGGCCGGATTATGCTCAAAGATTGCGCGCCACATTTTCTCGCGATTATGCAGATCGGACGCGCCGCGCCGTACCTTGGCTGCGGCCTCACGCGCAGCTTCCATTTCGTCGTGGGCTTTTCCGATCAGGTACGCTCCGACAGTTGAGGCAGCAAGGAAAGCGACAAGCACCAGCAGGTCCTGGTGGTCGTCGATTCGAAGTCCAAACATGGACGGCGTAAACACGTAGGCCAAAGCAGCGACGGAGACGATGGAAAGCGCCAGTGACGCGATGAAGCTGCCTATCTGCGAGAACAGCAAGATCACCACCAGGCAGGCGAACGCGGTCGCTGCGAAAGAACTGTGAGTATGCAAGGAAGCCAGCGTCACTACCGCTAGCGTAATCCCACCGAAGACAAACTGCCTCGCGGAGCGTCCCAACGTGGTGAGCTGGTTAAACATGTTTGTAGCCGTCAGGCCCTTCTGGCGGGGAGAGATTAATAATCAGACAAAATACAGCAAGTTATTCGACTGCGACAAGCGCTCAAAAGAGCGGTTTAGAGATCGACTGCTGAAACTCAGTACAGCTGAAGAAAGGCGCATTACATACCTTCGTATAGTTGTCTTTAGGCGCCAAATACGAACGCACACATCGAAAATTGCACTTTGGTTTCGCTCTTTCAGTTATTCTGCTTGGTAGCAAGCGCGTCCCGCCGCAACTATGATTACCGCGAGGCCGACAGAAAGATGGCGCGATGAGATCCTGAACAATCCGAACTCCACCGTCCAAGGCCCTAAACTTTTCAACCGCCATCGAGCGAGTACAACGACGAAAATAGCTCGCGGCAGAAGATTTGCCCAAGATGCCGTACTTGATGAATAGGCAACGACAACATCAAGCGCTTATTCGCGTAGGTACCGACGATCCAGCATATGTCGATAGTCGCCAGCTATCGGCAGCATTTCACGAAGCGCCGCGCAGAAGTCAGCTCGTTGCCGGAGCTTATGCCAGCAAAGCTCTTCGGAGGCGCGACTCCGCAGACTCGTTGATCGTAACAAAATTGGATTACGAGAATGGAGCATTGAGCCGGAGCGCGCCCTAATGACACTCAATGTGTGGGGATCGGAGACGACCATGGTGTCTGAAGGCAATTGATCCAGGGCCTCTGCGGTCTTGAGGGGGGCAATATAGAATGCAGGCGCAACAACGACCGAAAGCATAGATGCAGATTCCTATAGACCTGCATCAATCGCGTCAGTTCAGGGTAGGCACCGGTCTGGATGCGTAACGTCAGCCGAGGTCAGGTTTTCCGACGATTGATGGGCTGCGGCTGCATGTGCGCCTCGAGATCGGGACATGCTGACCAGAGCAATTCAGCAATTCCTCTGAGCTGTGCCGGATAAGTGTGCGTCACGTGACGCAATTTTTGGCTGTCCAAGCTCACGTTGCTTGCGCATGACTTTGGATCCGCGCCTCACATTGGCTTCTGAAATGACGAGGCCTGCCCAAGCCGCACGATCTTGCCCCACTCATCATATCGCGGCGGTCACCATGAAGGGTCGCCAGACCGTGCGCCTTGATCGGCCTTCAAAGCCGTGAGCTCCTGGTGCAACTGCGTCGCGATTGAGGTTACCACCTGCAAACTCTCCTGCTTCTTGGACACTGCAAGACGATGCGCCTCCCGAAGTATTGAGGGACTAAAAGCCAACAAGTTCTCCTCCACCTGCTGAGCACTACTGCTTGGCTCGGCGCCATCGCCAGGGATATCGATCGATCCTCCAATGTTGCCGCCCAGGAAATCCCAGCAAGTCCGAAATAACTGGCGATAGCCTTCGGTTGTTTCCCGACCCTTATCAAGGACGCCCGCTTGTTCTGCGAACCGAAGATCCTGCTCATAACCGAGCTCTATCAAAAGCTCTGTCCCGACTAGATCGGTCACAACCTGCATCTCTTCGATGCTCAATTCGGTTTGCCAAGCCTTGACTGAGCGGTCGTCGACCGTCTTCTTCTCTAGGATCTTACGATCTCCGAAAGTGCTGGACTGGAGATAGTCGGTTTGCTCTGCCGTTGCTGATGTCATGTCAGTCGCCGCATAGCCAAGACCGGCAAGCACGCGCCGAATTTCCTCATCGGGATGTGCCACGAGGACTTCGTAATGCACGGTTTGTGTCTCACGCTGACCGCGGCAGGCGGCAAGCGCAGGCAGACCCAGAACGAGATCGGCGAGAGAAGATGCGATCGCAGGCGTAGGCTGACCCAGCACGATGTCGGCGACGCATGATGCGATTGCGGATGGGGAGCTTGCGGCCAGGAGGGGAACGGCCCACGTCGATTTCAGTGACGCGGCAATGGCGTAGGGACTCCGCATCAAAACGATTCGCGGCGCTTCCGGGTAGAGGGATTCCAAAAAATCGAGCACCGCCCAATAGCGCGGTGTCTTGTCTATCAAGGTGCGCTTGCCCGCCGCTGCCAAATACTGGCCATAAGCTGCATCGGCCAAAGCGCGGGTGACGACAGTTCTGTCTATTCGGCTCAAGAATTGCGAGGTCGCTGCCTGAACGAGTGACGCCCCGGCGGGGTGACGGTGGTCCACGCTGCCAAATGCCTCGAGTGCCAGCATTAGCCAGGGCTCAGGCGGAGCCACAATATCTGGGTGCCGCTGAAGCAAATGCGCCAGCAGGGTCGTTCCCGATCGGGGAATACCCAGAAGAAAGCAGAGCGCAGGCAAATGGCTTACATCATGACTCATGATTCATTGAATAGTGAAGGTGATCCATTTGGCTCCAAACAGCGCTTCTCACCTGCAATTGCTAGCTAGCGATTGCTTGCGAGGCCAGAGCGCTCCAGGGTTCCCTCGGTCGCACGGAGATACCAATAGGGAAAAGGCTTGGCAAGCCATACCGAGGTTTATTGGTAGCAGGCGCACTACGCGATAAGTAGGACGTTTCCGCATCGAGCCGGCGCGATGCCGCTGGCCTAAGCGGAGTGGATTAGCGACATGCGCCTCGGATGCTGCTCGGCGCAGCCCTCGGAATTCTTCTCAGGGGCGGGACAAAGATGATAGCTCACTCGGAAATGCTTGATTTGATTTCTACTAAACTGAGCTCTTATCCACCGTTTGTAAGATGGACAAAAATCAATCGTTTTGATCGAATGCATTCAGACCGTGGATAGACCGCGCGACAGCTGCGCGGCGGCTCAGTGATCAAGACGGCGCGCGCCAAAGGCACGGCGTATCTGAAAAGCGGTGAAGCCGATCTTCTCGTCGGCCCTTACGACGTGCATGAGAGCTTCTATCATCGCCATTTGCTGGACGACCACTATGTGTGCGTCATGCATCGCGGCCATCGGCTCGCCGACAGGAGGCTGCGCGTGGAGGACTATGTCAAGGCGAGCCACGCCGTCGTCACCTATGGCGGCACCTGGGGGTCAGAACTCGATGAACGTGGTCTATCGCTCACTTTGGTGGTCGCGATACCGAGCATTTCCGACCTCACGCACATTCTACCCGCAACGGATCTTATCTCGACGGTGCCAAGCCGCATTGCTTCAAACATCGCGACATCCGTCGTGGCAACATCGTGTCCCCTCCCCGAGCCGTTTCAGATTGGCATGACCTGGACGAACCGGCCCATCATTCCCGCCGCTCACCGGTGGCTGAGACAACTTATCGGCCGAATTGCCCGCGCTCTGCCGTACAAGGCCGCTCCCGCTGCGCCCACTGGGCGCAGCGGGAGCGGCGCCAATTCCAGGGATTGAAGTGCCGTCCGCCGGACGCGGGCGTCTTGTCACTGGTTTAGAGCCAAGCTCCTCGATTCGAGGCCGATCGTCAGCTTTTCCAACGGGCCGTCATGACGAACTCGGTGGCAGTCCCATCTCTGCGTTCTCCAATCGGACGAGCCGTCCCGATCGAAACAAGAGAACTGAGGTTGCGGGCCTTGCTATCGGCTTCAAGACCGCTCCTCCTGAGTAGATCGAGCGAGTGTCCCGCGCGAGGCTACCGTCTCGCACGCCACAACCAGCGCAAGTGTAGAGCCCTTGCCGTCAAACAGGTTCGGCGTAGTTGCGCGAGCAGGTACACGAATCTATCACACGCGCTGCTTTTGGTAGATTTTACGCGAGGCCTTCCCGGGTTTAAGCACCGATATGTGTATGTGTCCGACCGGGTCGCCAGCCTATGCGCTTGATAGATGGTGATTGCGCCGTGCCGCCGACACGCGAGGCTAGGATCGCATGAACTCATATCTTCGGCGCCGGCTTGCGGACCACGTGGAGTATCATCGCGCCCCCTGGAATTGTGCGATGCATGTGTTCGGCATCCTATTCTTGTTCCTGGCTACCCTTCTTCCTCTTAGCCTCTGGTTCATCACAGTATTCGGGATCGAGGTCACCTGGCAACCATCGCGCTCGTGCCGGCGCTGATCTTTTGGCTCGTGGTCGACTTCGGGCTTGGCGCTGTTATCCTTGGCGCTGCGATCGCATTCCTTGAAGCAGCTGCCATGATCCTTAACCATGTGACGACCGCCGGAATGTGGTCGCTTACTGCTATCCTGATGGTCACCGGCGCTGCATTGCTGATCATCGGGCAGTTGGTGTTCGAGCGACGGCGGCCGGCCATGATCGACAATCCTGCCCATCTGCTAATCGGACCGGTGTTCATCGCAGCGAAGTTGGTTGTCGCACTCGGATTTCGGCACGATCTCGACATCATCGTCGGGAAGCGTCATCAGGCATCTTCCCGGTAAACCAGGCTTTATTGTTACCGCTCGCAAGTTGTTCATTTGAACATCTATGATTGTTTGTCTGCAGGTCAAGATAAGGTACTGATGACGACCTCTGGCTGCCTGACGGAACATAGCGAATGCATCTATGTGTACTCGTCTCGCTGCTTAGACTTACACGCGTTCTCCATCGCGTAGGGGCCACTGCAATTCATCAACGCGAGTCGGGGGCTTATGATTGCATGTTCTCCAACCATAGGCGCGCGCGAGGGCTAAACGTGCTCCATCGTACTGCTAATGATGTCCGGGACGGGCATGCGTCAAATTGGTTTCTCGCGCGGTGGTCTCCGGCATCTTGCTAGTCGAGGACCCAGGTCGGCGAAGGCCTCGATCAACTTCCGTAACTCGCAGCAATCAGTCGAAGGTCCATCTCGATATCAAAGGTGGAAAGATCGGGACGTTCCTTCCCCTTGCAGGCTCATGAGAGCCTCGACTTGCCGGAGCCTATCGGTCCGAACACCAGCGCATGATTGCGGCGATCTTCCAACTGAATTCGCGCGGTCTGTACGTCCGGCGCAATGCCGGCGTTGATACCGCATCGTCCAATCCGGCCTCGACCTGACCGACCAATTGAGGAAAGGTATCTCCAACAGCATCATCGGCGATCAGACCCGAGGTGCAACACTTCTAGCCCGCACTGCCGCAGCCCGACACACCAACGCCAGCAAACAATGCGTTTTCTTGGCGGGCGAATGGCGCGCATGCCGGCCAACTCTGCCGCCTATGACTCACCGCTCGACATCAATCTGATTAAGTTCCAGACAGGCTCTGCGACGGCGACGAGCAACGCCGCGCCGGCAAAATGACGACACACCTGTCGTCGCAGCGGGGCGCGCCGATCTGAATAAGGCGCGTTGCGCGCCGGCGTTAGCGTGAAGAACATTGATTAGAACCAACAGGCAGCGAAAGAGGACTTCTTCAACGCGGACCTCAGAAGCTCGGCTTTCTCCCCGCAAAGGTTGTCACGCCGACGTCCCGCTTACGAATTGAAGCGCGGCTCGATCATTCCCGCAACACTAATCAGCGGCATCAATTCCAACCTTCCCGGAATGCATCACGGCCGGGCCAGCCAGAACGTCTTATGACAGCGCGGCGGGCCACGCCTGTTGATTCCGCAGGGCGCCGAACTCCTGGGCTGCTGGGCCCTTCACAAAGCTGAGGATGACCCTATGGATGCCACTGTTACTGAAGATCACTGACACTCAGCGAGGGAAAGAAGATTGTCGGGCTGAATGTCGTCCGCCGCCGTCTTGATGTACTTGTGCCCATTGTGTTGTGCGACGAGCAAACCAGCTGTGAGTCCGTTTTCTTCGACATAGAACTCCCATTCTCCACTTTCGATGTCTTTGATCGTTTGACTGACAGATTTCTTCCATCGACGTCCGTCTGGATATACGCCGCCGACAATGCTAATCCTCTCGTGGGGATTCATCCTGTCGGTCTTCTTGACGCAACAAATCCGTGCGAGTCTGGCCACGTGGGTCTCTCCTTCGTCTGCAATGCTAACTGACTAGCTTAGACTTCGGCCATGGAATAGGCCGCCCACCGATCCTGGTAGGTGCGATGCAGTCCTTTTGCTGATACACTTTGGCGGCTCTCGGGGCCTTCTGTCACCGCAGGAGCGCGGTGGTCAGCTTTGGGGTCAGGGCGGCCAGGTCGTTGGAGTGCGTGATGAGGGAGAGCGCTTTGTCAATGACGCTCCAAGGCGGCCGAGTCATGCTCGAGGCGCGGGCGCGTTAGGAGAGATCAGTCAGATGTTTCTCGGCGCCGAGTCGCGTCCGCGCTGTCTCCTATGGTCATCCTGGCGATGGCCATTGACCCAGGGAGAAGTTGCGGCGCGAAGCTGGTAGCAACGAGTCTTCGCCGAACCACCCATCAGATAATGGAAGATCAACCGTCCTGAAGCGGGACTCCATAACGTCGTTGAGGTGATAGAACCCAAACTCGGACAACTTAAACATCGTGCCCGGACTTAGGTCGCCCACCGATCCGGGTAGGTGCAATGGAGATCTTTCGTCGATACAGCTTCGAGAGCATGCTCGTGGATTCGCATCCGCGGGCCGTGCCAGTCAGTTTGCTAGGCAAACGGTAAAGCTGACCATCGAAGTTAGTAGCGTGTGACAGGGACAGCGCTTTACCGGGAAGGACGAGCGCCGAGTCACATCGCCACTGAACTTCGCGAGCAGCGCGGGCGCGGTAGGGACAGCGTCGTCACGCGATCCGTCGACGCCGAGCCGCGCTCGCGCTGCCTCGTTCGAGATAGCGAATGACGGCCCTTGACATTGAATTGGTTGTCGTCGGCACTCGCATTAAGGTGAGCCGAGAGGTCAGTGCGACTCAACCGAGGTGCCATCGCAAACAATGACCGAATGGTTCGAGAAACAGCACGCAGAATTACAGGGCGAAATCACTACTGGTATGGCGGATCTCTTGAACTACCGCGATTCTGACTTTATTGCGCTCGACAGCGAAGAACAAAGGATTTGTGCGGCAATGGTTGAGCGAGGGAATTGCCCGCGCATGCAGTCATCGGCCGGACTTTGACGTTCCGCGCCTGTCTTGCCTTTTTTCGCGGAGAGCAGTTTAGCGAGGCTTGATGGAAACATTCTGAAGAACTTCTTCGGACAAGCTCTTGACGAGACTAAGCGCAAAGCTAGTTTCCGATGCTGCGGATTGTGCTCCATTTGCACGAAGAATGTTTGATGATATGTCCGCCCGAAAAAGCAGGTGGATTGAAGTCTGGCATTCTCGGAGAGAACTTGCCGATCGAAATCTGACATCCACAGCTCTCAGGGAACGGGTTACCTCGCAAATGGCGACGCTAGCAATGGCCGATCGTCGTAGCGAATTTGTTTGGCTGCTTGGGCCGGAAACAAGCCCTACGAAGGCACGGCGCATACGTTCCGCCGCGTTCTCGATGATCTGCTTCAAGTTCACCATTCGTGTACAAAACATAGCTACTCGGCTTTTTGCGCGTCTTTTGCAGCTTGCCTAACAGGAAGATCGAGTCCTCCTGTGCGGAATAGCTTTGTGATGAGCGTTCAACCGTAGCTCAGCCTCAGAAGCGCGCCCCAAACAGCTCTTTATGTCCGTCGCCTACAAATTCCTGTGGTTGACAAGCACGGTGCCCCCAGATGAATCAGTATCAAAGCCACACTCCGAGAAAGAGAGCAAAATATGTCTCCATTGGAAGCCGTCACCCGTTGGCTGGAATCACAAGACTTGGACATGCAACTTGAGATCGCGGGCTTCGCGACGTTCTTGACTTATGGGAATGAAGGTGTGCTCGCGCTTGGCGGATCAGAACAGCTCGAATCACTTCATCGATGGTTGAACGAGTCAAACTTGGCCTCATGCATCGCCGCAGACCGAGCTTTGTCTTTTCGCACTTTCTTCGACTGTTTTGTCGCAGAAAGAATGACGGATGTCGGATGGAAACGAACCGAGGAGCTGATGCGCAAAAGACTGAAAGAGGCCAAACGCGACGGGAAGTCCGCAGCTGCGCGAAAGGCGCAAAGGATGCTAGAGCTTCTGCCCGCTCGAAAGGAAAGTTGGAGGAGGGTCGTGAAGTCCTGGAATGAACTGGCGGGAACTAACTTAACACGCGAGGCCGTCTCAAGTTGGTTCGCCGCCGAGAGGCGTATAGGGCTGAGAGTTATTTCAAGCGGCGTACCTGTTGTTGCGCCCAGGTGGTCTCAGCCGGGCACTGGTTAATGCTGACCTTGAGGAGCATTAGGGCTGTATTGAGACCCCCACGGAGATGGAATCAGGGTCGAGTCGCCCTTGATCTTCATCGCTTTGCATTAGGGTCAAAACCCAATCAGCGGGTTGAGCAGGTTCGGTTTTCCTGATTCTCAGAGGGTGTGGATCTCGGGAGGCGACGTATGGCGTTGTTCTGGTTGTCGGATGCGGCGTGGGCGGCGATCGAGCCGCATCTGCCGAAGAACCAGCCCGGCGCGCGGCGCGTCGATGACCGACGCGTGATCTCCGGCATCCTGCACGTGCTCAAGGTCGGTTGCCGCTGGTGCAATTGCCCGGCCCGACTACGGACCTTCGACAACGATTTACAATCGGTTCAACCGCTGGTCGCGCCGAGGCTTCTGGCTCAAGCTGCTCGACGCGCTGGTGGAGGCAGGGGCGGTCACGAAGAGCACCGCCATCGACAGCACCTACATCAAGGCGCAACGCGCGGCGTTCGGAGCAAAGGGGGGCGTGCGGCCCAGGCGATCGGTCGCTCGCGCGGCGGCTGGACGACCAAGGTCCACGCGCTCACTGACGTCATTGGCCGTCCCTATGCCCTGATGCTGACACCCGGCAATGTCAGCGACATGAAGGCCGCTGCCGCGCTTCTCGAACGGGCCGGGCCGATGCGATACCTGCTGGGTGACAAAGGCTATGACGCCGACCGGTTACGCCGCCTCGCCCGCCAAGCGGGCGCCACGCCCGTCAGACCCGGCCGCCGCAACCGCCGGCGCACCATCCGATATGACAAGCAGCGCTACCGGGGCCGCCACTTGATCGAGAACGCCTTCTGCCGCCTCAAGGACTTCCGGCGCGTCCATACCCGCTATGACAAGCTCGCCGCCAATTTCCTGTCCGCCGTGGCGCTCGCAACCGCCGTCGCCTTCTGGCTCTGATCGAGTCTCAGCCCTTAATTAGATACGGACCCTAGGACGCACTCCGGGTCGGTTAAGCAAGAAAAAACTCGGCAGAGCCATTCCGTCGACGGGCTGGAGCTGCAAAAACCTGAGGGATCGTCGAGCTGTGCATTGGTGTCGGCCCGTCCTGCGGCCTCAGCGACGAAAGCCGGCCCCGTCGCTGCAAGCGCGATGGCGGTCGCAGTCACAAACAAGCATTTTTTCATTCGAGCGTCACTTCCTTAGCTTAACCCCAGCCGTCCTTCTGCTTAACAGAGCGAATGCAAAACGCAAATCTAACGCTACGTCAGGTTACATCTTGTCCCTGTCCGCCGTGGCGCTCGCAACCGCCGTCGCCTTCTGGCTCTGATCGAGTCTCAGCCCTAGCTTCTCCCCGCGAATTTGATAGTCCCTTTGTATGAGTCGATTTTGCGCGAGTCAGACATGCTGTACAGTGTGAAGAGGCGCGAATTGCGGTTGATTTCGCGGAATGTCTCAGCTCTCGCAAGCTCGGAAGCACCGCGTCCGAAGCATTGGCCAAGATCGAGTCAAGGCATCGGCCTGGCTCGGCGCGAGCCGCTCGGGGATTTCGTCAAAGACAGCGGGGAACGATCAGAAATCCTGACCCGAATCTGAATCTTCGTTGATTCTGAGCGCGTCGTGCACTTCGGCGTGCTTGGCTAGCTTGTCGTATTCCTCAGCGATTTTCAGGAGCCTATCTCTGGGTTTGCCGGGTCCGAGCGAGTCCGCTTTGAGCCGCGTTGCTTGCGCACGACCTCGCCAGAGTTGTGGATCGTAGATTGGTCTGTATGGTTTCATGTAGATGAGGATGCATTTCGAAGATCAAGAAAGTGCGACGGCTGGCCTCCGTATCATTACTTAGGTTGCGATCTGTACGGACCAGAACGCAGTCCTCCTGAATTCTGAGTACGCGCCAGCGAACGAGCACAGCTTTGCGCAACACTTGGCGCTCGTCGTCCACAACGTCGCTGAAGGCGATTCGCGAGTTCGTGATGGTGCCCAGGCGATATGCAACGAGCGTACGTACCAACACCGGCGGGCCAGCGTTAACGAACATCCTCGGTACGGCATCGGCGTCTCTGGCTGAATCCGGAGAACCGCTGCTTGGGCCATCCACAGCTTTGCCGGATAAGCCTGGACAATCCGAGTGGTCTGATTTGCTCTCCTGAGCTGGCGCCGCTGTTCGCTCGCAGGGGCAGCTGCCTATCCGTTTCTCTAAACAAAGCATAGAGTGTACGTTCGCGGCATAGTCACGGTGGATCATTGCGCACCTGATCAAACGGCCCACCATTGCGCCGGCGGCAAGCGCAATTAGGCTGGCCAGATAATTGTCCGACCAACTCCAGGAGACATGGGGGCCATCGAGAAACGTGACGAGCATCGCGCCCTTGCGGATCAATCGCATCTTCTAGAGATAGCCGCCAAGATGCGCATCGAAAGCTGCCAAAAACAATGGCACACAAGCCGCGCAGAAGCTCTTCGCTGGGCTACCACCCGACAAATGCAGGAACGCAACGCAAGAGGCCCCGGCGAGCGAGGAACACGCATCGAGCTTCGATATCTTGTCCGAAGGAACGACGACCAGGTGCGGATTCGCATTTGTCATTGCAGCGTCTTCTGGATATGTGTTTACCTGCCTGTGTTGCTTTCCTTCAATGAGCGTTCAGATGGAACACTGCGTGATTGTGCGTGCTTACGGGAGATTATTGGATCAGTTGCGCGAAGAGGCATACTTCGTTTCGCGAGGACACAGGGCGGATTGGTGGATCGAGCGTGGAGACCACGGGGCACGCTTTGGCTTCGAGAGCGCCGAGGCAAAAAAGGCATTTGCGTCGATCTGTGAAACCCTCGCTATTCCGTACAGGGAAGTCTAGGAAGGGGATCCAAATCAGAGGCCCGCAGAGCTGATAGATACCAACGGCATGGATTGTCGTCCGGGCATATGCGTGCACCTACGCTTCCGGCACGGCAACGACCGGAGCCATTCGGCCCGCGTAAATCACTGCCCACGCAAAGGTGGAATTCCAAGGAAGCCGAGGAGGACCACCCACCGGTTCGCTGCCCCGATGCACCATCGACTACTGCGACAATGATCCTTTCAACGCGCCGCGCTATTGCTTTCAGTGTCAACCAGTACGGCGCTCACGCGTCGTCCTTGCCAAACTTCAGATCGGGATGGGGAGCTTCTTCGCCTTGTCGGCGAGGTTGGCAGGAGGCACGGCTGTTTTGTTTCGCGCTGGGCAGCCCTGTTCATTCTGTCCAGTTGCATCTGTTGGCCAGCACGGTTTTCATAATGGACTGCATTCGACCGATTATGTCCTGAAGTTCTCCCCCTCCTGCGATAGTTCGATTTAGACGATTCTTGTCTTCGTGGATGTATTGCAATGTAGAATGGGCAGCAGATTCACTATCGAAAACTCGTGTCACTTCTGCCCAAGTGAAAAATGTCGAGCCCGGACCGCCGAGGACAAATTGATCTTCCGACCGAATCGAGACGCCATCGCTCCGATCGATCCCGGCCGAAAACCGGAACTTCTTATGCCACCACTCCGTAAGTCAGGACCGCGCAGAGCGGTGCCGCGTATGTCCTCGCTGCGTCTCGCATTGAGCCAAATGAAACGAGGCAGCGGTCCAAGAAAAAGTTCGTTAGCTCCTCTGTGCCTAAACTTGGAGCGTGCCGCCTACCGCCGATTGCGGCACATGGAATGGGAATGCCGCCCCCGGCCGCTTACCCCATCCGTGGCTGGGGCCGTTTGAACTTTGTCAGCATCGTTCGATCCGGACCACAATCATGCTAGAGCCATTGCTATTGCGCGATTTGGAGTCGGCAACTTTTCTCAGCTTGATGGAGACGCTCTTCAGTGCGCGTCACTACTGACGCCAAGATCAGGCATGCGAGAGATCGGGCGCGGATTTGGCTTAAGACCCGGCGATCATCCGAAAATCGATTCCAGGTCTACAACCCCCGACGTCCGGCACTTGGCTGTCCCTGATGCGCGGTCCGTCGCGCTATGCGGGGAATGGGCTCTTGCCTGCCAATCAAACTCGCGAGCAGCAAAGTTGAGCTCCAACTCTCTGAGCTCTTCGACTAGCTGCTCTATGATCTCTGCATAGCCAGATGGCGTCAAGGAATGCACGCCGCCCAATGGCCAGTTGGTTCTGAAGGATTGTCGAGGTCATCGCTTTAACGCTCATACGCCTTTTTCCAGAAAAATCCATCTCATGTAGACGCAATACATCTCGCATGTGCATCGTCCGGAAAACTATGTCCGCAAGTTCAGACGCACTTCACTACTTCTTCACCAGTATTCACATTTAACCCGAAATGGGCACCTTCGAGAAGATTTGCGAGTTGAGATCCCACTACCTGACGTCGCGTTCGAGAAGTCAGCCACTATCATCGATCCGCGACCGGTGTGAGATCCACAATTCACAGAACGCCGCACGGTCTACTGCGATCGCAACCAATCCGCGGGAGAGCATTGGAAGGGCGTCCAATTACCGTTTTCTGTGTTCCCCGCCACGGCCAGCCAAGCTTGCGGGTCGACGCATCCCCTACCGTCGCCTCAAGCTGCGGCCACGATTTGCGGCAATCCGCTTTCTGGCGAGGAGCTCCCGCATCCTCGCCAATGATGAGGAATTCTAGCGGCCATTCCGCCTGAGCGTTTTGCTCAGGTTCTGATGCAGTGGCATCGGCGAGGCGCCGCGGCTCCGGCAGCCAGTAAATACGAGCCGCTCGACGGACTATTCAACTGACGTCTCGGGAGTCCTTACGTTACAAATCCGGTGAACGCCTTCGACGATCAATGAACAAGGCGCCCTCGCGCGAAGGCAGCTACCTCTTCGATCGAGGCCATGCCTTCGTGGAGCATCGGCGCAAACAGTTGCCAGGAGTGGCACATGCCGTCACAGACCTTCAGCTCCGCGAAGACGCATGCCTGGCGCAGTCGTTCAGCGAGTTGCACGCTGTCGTCGCGCAGCAGCTCCCACGATCCGACGTGAATCAAAGTCGCCGGCAGCTCAGACAGATCGCGATTCAGCGGCGCAAGATAAGGCGATGTGTGAACTCTGGCGCCGAAATAGACGTACCTGAACAGCTCGGCCAGTTGCGGGGTGAGAAGTGGGGCGTCGGCGACGGAGCGGAACGAAGCGCTCTGGCCGGTGAAATCGAGCGCCGGCGACATCACAACCACCGCACCCGGATTGGGCAGCCCTTCGTCGCGGGCACGCATCGCGGTCGATATCGTGAGGTTACCGCCCGCCGAGTCGCCGGACAGGCAAATCGACGATGGCGCGAAACCCTGCTCAAGTGCCCATTTGTATATGGCGAACGCGTCGTCATGGGCGGCGGGCGCCGGATGTTCGGGCGCGAGCCGATAGTCCCCAACGAGGACGGCAACGCCGGAGGCACGTGCGAGGTTAGCAGCGACGACCCGGTGCGAGCGGGACGAACCGAAGAGAAAGCCGCCACCGTGGAGATGGATAATCAAGCACTTGTCGTTCGAGTTGGAATAGCGGATCAGGTGGTCACCGACAGGCCCCGACGATACCCTCTCGATCATGGCGCCGTCCAGGATCGGCGTCTGCGCATTGACCGCCTCGAACCATGCGCATATGTCTGCGGGGCTGCCATTGGCGGTGGCGGGAACTGCGCGCTCTTCTGCAAAATCGCTGCGAGCTGCTGCTTGGACATGTTTCCTCCTTTTTCGATGGTGAGCGGTATGCCGGTGGATCGGTCTGTTGCCATGTTGTCCTGAAAGGACGAGGTGCCACGCCCGGCCCCTTGCCCGCTACGATTGACCTTTCCTTCAGTTCATTCGCACGATCGGTTTGATTACGGCGCCGGTTTCGGAATCGTTGATCGCAATGTTGATCTCATCGAGAGTGTAGAACTTGACGAGCTTATCGAACGGGAAACGGCCGCTACGGTAGAGATCGATCAGGGTCGGAATGAAGATGGTCGGATCCGAGTCGCCTTCGACGATGCCGATCAGGCGGCGACCGGCGCTCATGAAATGCGTCTCGTTGAGCACGATCTCCGCATCCGGCCCAGACGCACCGAGAATGCCGCAGGCGCCGCGCGGGCCAAGGCTCTCCACGGCGTTGCGGATCACCGCAGGTAGACCGGTCGTGTCGAGCGCGAAATCCAGACCCGTGCCGGTGATCCGCATGATCGCCTCGATCGGATTGGTTTGGCGCGAATCGATCGCATGTGTGGCCCCAAGGGATCTGGCGCTCTCGAGCCTTGCGGGGTTGATATCGACCGCGATGATGGTGCTGGCACCTGCCGCGTGCGCCGCCATCAGCGCGGACAATCCGACCGATCCGGGTCCGAACACCGCGAAGGATTTTCCGGCCGAAATCTTCAGCACGTTCATCACCGCGCCGGCGCCGGTTTGCATGCCGCAGGCGAGCGGCCCGAGCAGTTCGAGCGGGACGTCGGAGGTGACTTTCACCACATTGGCCTCGTGGCAAAGCGCATGGGTCGCGAACGACGACTGGCCGAAGAAATTGCCGTTTATACGAGCGCCGTCCGCCGAGAGCGCGCTCGATCCATCCGCGCGCGCGGCGAAGAAGTTGCGCGGGAAGAATTCATGGCAATAGCTCGCGGCGTGGTCCTGACAGCTCGGGCAGCCGCCACAGGAATTGAACGTCATCACCACGTGATCGCCGGGTTTCACCTTGGTGATTGCAGCACCTACCGCTACGACGACGCCGGCGCCTTCGTGGCCGAGCACGACCGGCAGCGGCGTCGGCAGCATGCCGTTGCGGACGACGAGATCGGTGTGACAGACGCCAGTGGCTTTGACCTTGACGAGGATCTCGTCGGGGCGCGGGGCTTCAAGGTCGATGGTTTCAAGCTTCAGCGGCGCGCCCTTTTCGCGGGCGACGGCGGCACGAATCTTCATTCCTAATCTCCAAAAAAAAATCAGACGGTTCGAGGTGCAAGGCTTCCGGCACGCAAGCGCCGGAAGCTATGCGATATTGCGAACTGGTTCAGAACGGATAGGGCGTCGCCTGCGGCTTCTCCGAGGTCCACACCCACTGCGTGAACTCTTCCCAGATGGCGGGCCCGCCGATGCGGCTGCCGTTGCCGGAACGGCCGCGCCCGCCGAACGGCGCGAACGGCCCGCCATTCACGGTCTGGTCGTTGATGTGAAGCTGGCCGACAGCAAGGCGATCGCCGACAGCCCGCGCCCGCGCGATCGAGCCGGAGATCACGCCGGCGGCGAGGCCACAGTCGGAGCGATTGGCCAGCTCGACAGCTTCATCGTCGGTCGCGAAGATTACGAGGCAGGCGACAGGCCCAAAAATCTCCTCCACAAAGGCGCGCATCCCCGGCTTCACGCCCGCGAGCATGGTCGCCTGGTAATAGCGTCCCTCGTGGCCACCGCCGGCCAGCAGCCGCGCGCCCTTGGCCACCGCCTCGTCGACGATCGCCTGGATCTTCGCGACCTGTGCGTCGCTGATGATGGGGCCAAGCGCAACCTGCCTGGATGACGGATCGCCGGCGGGCAGATGCCGCGCCTTCTCGGCGATCTTTGCCGCTAGCGCATCGGCGATGTTGGCATGCGCGAGCACGAGGCCAGTCGACATGCAGATCTGTCCCTGATGCAGGAAGGTACCCCAGGCGACATTGGAAGCCGCGACGTCGATATCGACGTCGTCGAGGACGATCAGTGAATTCTTGCCACCGAGCTCGAGCTGCACCTTCTTGAGATGGCGGCCGGCGACCTCGCCGACCTTGCTGCCGCCTTCCGCCGAGCCGGTGAAGGAGATCATCGCGATGTTCGGATCGGCGCACATCGCCTCACCTGCCGCAGCTCCGCCCGGCACGACCTGCAGCACTCCCTTGGGCAAGCCCGCATCCTCGAAAATGCGCGCGATGATGATACCGCCTGATACCGACGTTCGGGGATCGGGTTTATGAACCACGGCATTACCCACTGCGAGCGCCGCGGCGATGGCCCGGATGGAGAGCACCAGCGGGAAGTTGAAGGGCGAGATCACGCCGACCACGCCATGGGGCACGCGTTTGGCTGTGTTGGATCGCCCGTGCTCCATCGACGGCAGCATGATGCCGTTCGGCTCGATCGCGATCGCCGCCGCATGGCGCACGAGGCCTGCACCGTGCTCGATCTCGATCGCAGCCTTAGGCTCGATCGAACAGCTCTCGCGCATGATCCAGCCGATCAGCTCTTCGCCATTCCGCTCGAGCAGAGCGGCCGCCTTGTTGAGGATTGCTGCACGTTCCTGCGGTAGTTTCAAAGCCCATGCCTGCTGGGCTTGGCGCGCCTCGCGCGCGGCCTTCGCGATGTCGTTCGGATCGGCGATGCCAACCGAACCGAGCAGCGCGCCCGTCGCCGAATCACAGATATCCATGCCGCCGCCGTCAGTGACGCTCCATTCCCAAGAACGCCTTGCCGCGCCAGCGGTCGACGACAATGAAATCGCGCGTTTGCATATTCATCTGGAGATTCTCCCCTCCGCTTAACGCGGAACAATTGACGGTGCGGCCGTTGTGACCGCGGCTTGCCGGGGAGAAAAAGAGCAAGGAAGTTGCCCCGCGCGGCGACCTGATGGCGCGCCGCACTTCTGGTTCGAGACCGTAAACCGGTCCTCTTGCCTCGCTTCCTCCCGCGAATGGCTCACCGAATAGCAAAGCCGGTGCCAGCCGCCCCGGCGGCTGTGACCAAATGATGAGCCAAAATAAATTACATAGCTAAAACAGCTGCTTAGTTCTGGCACCGCAATACACGGCTTAGACGTCTCCAACGCCCTTCCATCGCCAAGAATTCATGAAATAATGAAGTCCCTCATCGACCTATTTGCGAATTCATGAATACCAAGGCAACCTCATGAGAACTGATGAAACGCGGATTTCCCTAGCGGAAGCATCCCGCCGCGCGGCCCGGATTCTCACCCGCGGTGCCAGCAGCGAGCTCAAGAGCGGCGCTGCGCCAACCTTCAACGATCTCGCCGAGTCGCTGCATTTCGTTCTCGGCGACGGTCGCACCTGGTTCAGCGACCAGCGCATGGTGCTGATGCAGTCGCAGGTGCTGGGGCGCTTGCGCACCGAGATCATCGACGCTTTCGGGATCGAGACCGCGAAAGCGCTTTTCATGCGTGTGGGTTACATGCAGGGTACGCGCGACGCCGAGTTGATCCAGAAGCGTTTCCCAAACCAAGACCTCACCCACGCGCTCGCCGCCGGGCCGCGCGTGTATACGCTGGAGGGCTTCGTCAAGGTGACGACGCGGCATTTCGAATTTGACAGCGACAAGTGCACGTATCTAGGCGAATTCCTGTGGGAGGACTCCTCGGAAGCCGCCGAGCACCTTGCGAGCTATGGCCTCGCCAGCGAACCGGTCTGTTGGCTTCAGGTCGGCTACCCTCCGGCTACACCACCAAGCTTTGCGGCTGGCCCGCCATCTTCCGCGAGGTCGAATGCGCCGGCATGGGCGCGTCACGCTGCATGGTTGTCGGCCAGCACGCCGATGCATGGGGCGACGACGCGCCGGAGCGCAAGTATTTCGGATTGGAATGGAAGAGCCGCTCGGTGCACGCCACCGGCAAGGTCCCGGTCGCGGCAGACCAAAGCCCGACCGCCGCAGGCGATGGCAGCAGCGTCGCGGTCGGCGTCTCGGCCGCGTTCGTTCGCACCCGCCGCCAGCTCGAACGCGTCGCCGAGACCGACGCCACCGTGCTCTTCGTCGGCGAATCCGGCGTCGGCAAGGAGCTGTTCTCCAGTCAGTTGCACGCCATGAGCCGGCGCAGCAGCGGTCCATTTGTAGCGATCAATTGCGCGGCTATCCCGGAGCAGCTCGTCGAGTCCGAGTTATTCGGGGTGGAGAAAGGCGCCTACACCGGCGCCATCGCCTCGCGCGCCGGCTATTCGAACGCGCTTCCGGGGGCACGTTGTTCCTCGACGAGATCGCGTCACTGACCTATTCGGCCCAGGGCAAGGTGCTGCGCGCGCTGTAGGAGCGCAAGATCGAACGGGTCGGCGGCGCGAAGACCAACTCACTGGACCTCCGTGTGGTGGCGGCATCCAACGTCGATCTGACCGCCGAGGTCGCGGCCGGCCGCTTCCGGCAGGATCTGTATTTCCGGCTGAGCGTGTTTCCGATTGCGATCCCGCCGCTGCGGGAGCGGCGCGACGACATCCCACTTCTGATGGCGCATTTCGTCGGAATCTATTGCGCGCGCCACAGCCGGCAGCTTGTGGGCTTCAGCCGCCGCGCCACCGACGCGCTGCTCAAATACGACTATCCTGGTAACATCCGCGAATTGCAGAACCTGATCGAGCGCGGCGTCGTCTATGCCGACGACGGTAGCATCATAGATATCGGTCATCTGTTCAGTGGCTCGGAGCTGCTGCCGCCATTCTCAATCCAGCTCACGAGTGAGGGACGACTGGGACGCACGCCGCTAATTGGAGTGAATGCACCTGCAGCGCAAGACAACAACACTGTCTCGGAGGGACGCGCATCATTGCCGAACGGATCCTTTGCAGAAATGGAGGTTGCCGCCTATCGCTCCGCGCTGGCCCAAGCAGACGGCAACGTATCGGCCGCCGCCCGTCTTTTGAAGATCAGCAGACCAAAACTCGACTATCGACTTCGCCGTCTTGGCCTCAGGCTATAGCGGCATATCGTCCTACTCGCATTAGTGCACCGCGCTTTTTGATTGGCTCTTCTCTTTTGCGAACCAGAGACCCCGATCGAAACACCCTACTGTTGCTTGATGATGTCCAGGGACCTTGAAAGGAGAACGGCACATTAGCCTTGTACCCTCGTTCTTCAGCCAACGTGGGTTATCGTTCGATGACGCCGCGGCGGCGACCATCGCCGGGCACTCATTTGGCGGGATTTCGGCGCGCTGAGGCGCCGCCGTGGGCGCAAAAGGCTTGAGCGGCGGCACTCGCAGCCTCGACGTCTCGATCGAAAGCACAGGCGCGCGGCCGCCGACGTGTTTGGCGCGCGATCTACACGAGGCAACGACTCGCCGTTTGAAGCTTTCACGCGGCGACGGGGCACGCAGGTGACCTCGCTATCGTATGGGCCGGTCACACCATCGGTGACCAGCGCCGAAATGATCAAGCTCACGCTCACAAATTCACAGGTAAGGAGTCTAACATGCGCCTCAGTTGGTTCGCTCGATTGTCGGACTTCCGACGAGGCACCGTTGAGCTGCGCACACGATACCTGCTCCAAACGCACCCCTTCACAATCCGGCTGCATGGCATGGTTGTTGCCAATTTCTTGAATGTCGCATCAATAGGACAAAGAAGATGTCACGATTATCCGCGGTCACGCTGCGCACGCTCGCGCTTCTCTACCCAATATTTGGCGAGCACGCTAACGCGATCACTACGGTGCCGCGCGATCTCGGCGGTCCTAGAGGCGCCGACTTTACCGGAACCTGGTCTAATGAGACTCCGAACACTGGTACTATCACACACATCTTTCAGCGCATGTAAATTCGCTTCCGCGCAATCAGATTGGTGGCTCGAAGCGAATCCGGCTGCTGCCCATTGGCAATAGCCTCAAGACCCAGCCCTGAGGATCGATCATTATGTTCAATGGTATACGATAGCGGCGTAAGGCGCCCACGCTTACCGCCAGGACAACGAGCAGAGAGCCTCTCTCAAGCACCCGGATGAAATTCTCTACGTCGCGCGATCGGATGGAAGAGCCGGTAAGTCCATATCGGGTTATACTCCGTCGATCGAGAGCAGGGCGATGCTGATATAAAGCAGGGGATAGTCACCGTTGCAGACGTCAATCTTGAACAAGTATTTCGATGCCCGCCTGCCTTGGTACACCATCTATCCAACTGTACCCCAGTTCTCCGCCGCGGTCGGTCCCGAAGCTTGTGAGCAATGGCTGAAGAGAATGCCGGCCGACGAGCCAGTCTCGGTCTATATCCACGTTCCGTTCTGCCGATCGATTTGTTGGTATTGTGGTTTTCCGACGACGATGACTCAGCGGGATGCGCCGATCCTCAACTATTTGGCGGTGCTGCGCGAGGAGATCCGTTTGGTCGCAGAGCAAGTGCCGCAAGGGTTGCCAGTGAGCGACATACATTTTGGCGGCGGATCGCCGACCCTCATCAGGCCAATGGAGTTTTTGGACTTGATGAAACTCTTGCGGTTGCGCTTCGCATTCAGG
Source organism: Bradyrhizobium sp. CCGB01 (assembly GCF_024199795.1). Lineage (NCBI taxonomy): Bacteria > Pseudomonadati > Pseudomonadota > Alphaproteobacteria > Hyphomicrobiales > Nitrobacteraceae > Bradyrhizobium > Bradyrhizobium sp. CCGB01. Next base: position 1,912,510 of record NZ_JANADK010000001.1, on the reverse strand, counting down.
AAATCGGCTAGCTTCGCCATCGAGATCGACCCGCGCACGTCTACGGTCGAGATGGCCGAGGTTTTCGGGGCGGCCGGTGTGAACCGCGCGAGCCTCGGCGTGCAGAGCTTCGATCCCATCGTTCAAAAAGATAAACCGGGTCCAGAACCCGGCGCAAACGGCTACGGCCGTTGAAAATCTGCGCCAACATGGAATATGCCGCATCAACTTCGATCTCATCTACAATCTTCCAAGGCAGACAGTGCAGTCATGCGTACGGACCGCAGCAATCGCGGTAGGCATGTGCCCCGACCGGCTCGCGGTTTTCAGCTATGCGCACATTCCGTCATTTAGGAAGAATCAGCTCCTCATCAACGAGACGGCGCTGCCAGATAGCGGTGCCCGCGCCGAACAGGCAGCCGCGGTAGCCGGTACCCTGGTCGCCGCCGGCTACGGCCCAATCGGACTTGACCATTTTGCCTTGCCTGAAGACGAGCTCGCTCTGGAGCAGAAAGCCGGTCGCCTGCGGCGCAATTCTTTGGGGTACTCGGCAGACACCTGTAGAACCTGATCGGCTTCGGAGCTTCGGCCATTGGTCGTCTTTGCGAGGGTTACGTCCAAAACGAAGTTGCAACCGGTTCCTACAGCCGGCACATCAGAGAGGGTCTACTGGCGACATCAAAGGGCTGCCGTCTCACCCACAAAGATCGCGTCCGAGGAGCAATCATCGAGCGGCTGATGTGCGATCTGGAGGCCGACGTTCCGGCCATCTATGCCGTGCACGGATTTGATCCGATTCCTTTTCTTAGTTCAGCTGAACGCTTGGCGAGGCTCGCCGAAGGTGGGATTGTGGACATCGAAAATGGATTTATCCGCGTGAGGCAGGAGCACCGCCTTTTGATTCGGGCTGTCGCCGCCGCATTCGACGCTTATCCGTACCGCTCACTCTGTTAGCACATCCTAGCGAGCGGAGCATAGCGAGCGCAAAGCCGTACGCGGCCTGGCGTGCAGCGACGTGACCATTCGACGGGACAAGGCATTGATTGCGCATCGGCAAACGCGAGCCCTACCGCAAGTTTACCTGGCGGTGAACTACAAGGAGGATCCCGGACTGCTAAAGCCGCGACTCTGTGACCTACGCCGAACGGATATGAACGCGCTTCGAAGCCGAATTCTCGGGCGGATGCGCATCGCTCAGAGTCTCTCTTTGACCCGCGGGCCGGCTATCAGCCATAATGGGACACGTGTTGCGCCGACGCTATCCGGCAGTCGCTTGGGTTAGGCGGATATTTACCCGCATCATCGATATTCGAGATTTATCACCCCGAGCTGGTCGGAGAGGCAAGCATGATGCTCCCGTCTTGGCTTACTATGCATGCTCGGTTGATGACGCCAATGTTACGAACTCGACAAACCGTCGCGGCTCATTGCGCGGGCATCTGCCGTGCATGCGTGCTTCACTTTTCCAAGCAAGCGAAACCATACTTAGGCCTGGCACGCCGATTGCTGGGATGAAGCAAAGAGGCGCCGCCTGCAAGCCGGTGGTAGCGGCCGTCCCAGGAGTCCAGGAGATCGATAGGCTCGATCTTCCGCATTCTCGCATCAAGCACTTTGCTCCGGCCAGCTATGCACAAGCCGGACAAGACATCATTCTGGAAGGAATTTTGTCTGCGAGGCTCTTCAAGAGCCAAAAATCTCGGGATAGTGCTTTCTACGTCGAGATCGGCGCCAATCACCCCGTCTCTAGCTCGAGTATATATCTTATGTACCAAAGAGGCGCGCTAGGTGTTCTGGTTGAACCCAATCCTGAATTGGCGACGCTGATCCGAACGGCGCGCCCCAGAGAACCGTCTGTTGTCTTGCCCGCTCCGCAGGCGTTTGCCACGCTCTTCATCGGAAATGCCCATGAGCCTCCTCAGTGAATGAAGCACATATTGAAAATTTCGGCGACTTCGACGGCTTAGGAAGTATACAGACCGTATCGAGGTGAACACTGTCGGCATCAACGAGTTGTTGATCCCTTATGCCGACAAGATCGACTTCTTGGCGATCGATTGCGAAGGACTGGATCACGATCTCATCAAAGCCATCGACTAAGAGCGGATCAGACCTGCCCTCATTCAAATGGTACCCAAGCGCTGCCATCGGAGCTAGAATAAGGACGCCCAATAGTGCTATCAACTCGGTCATCAATTTCGCGGAAAAGTTCTCGTAGTTGACGGGTAAGTCTCTCTCAAGAGCATTCGCTCCACTTGAGAATGATTGCAGCATCTGTGTTGCCGACTAGTCTGAATGCTGATTTTTTGCTGAAAGGCCCTTGCTCCCCTAAGAAGCTGTCTTATTTCAGCAGCGCCTGCACTAAGACTCGCAGGCATCGACTGCTAACAACGTTGATTTCCCATCGTGCAAATGCAAGGAGTACCGTATGCAATTTCGTCCGCTTCACGACCGCGTCGTGGTCAAGCGCATTGAGGCAGAAGAGAAGACCGCTGGCGGCATCATCATTCCCGACACTGCCAAGGAAAAGCCCTCCCAGGGCGAAGTCGTCGCCGTTGGCCCCGGTGGCCGCGACGAGAGCGGCAAGCTGATCCCCATTGATGTTCAGGTCGGTGATCGCGTGCTGTTCGGCAAGTGGTCGGGCACCGAGGTCAAGATCGACGGCCAAGAGCTGTTAATCATGAAGGAAAGCGACATCATGGGTGTTCTCACCGACCTGTCGGCCAAGAAGAAGGCCGCTTAATCCAATCGCTCGTACCGCTCACCTTGAGGAGCGCCTGCCGGGCGGCTCGCCAAGAGTGAGATGAGACCAAGACAACTCAGGGGACTAAATATGTCAGCCAAAGAAGTGAAATTCGGCGTTGACGCCCGCGACCGCATGCTGCGCGGGGTCGACATTCTCGCCAATGCCGTGAACGTCACGCTCGGCCCGAAGGGCCGTAACGTCGTGCTCGACAAGTCGTTCGGCGCGCCTCGCATCACCAAGGACGGCGTCACTGTTGCCAAGGAGATCGAGCTCGACGACAAGTTCGAGAACATGGGCGCGCAGATGGTGCGCGAAGTCGCCTCCAAGTCCGCTGACGCGGCCGGCGATGGCACCACCACCGCGACCGTGCTAGCGGCTGCAATCGTCCGTGAAGGCGTAAAGGCGGTGGCCGCCGGCATGAACCCGATGGACCTCAAGCGCGGTATCGACCTCGCGGTCGAGGCCGTCGTTGCGGACCTCCAGAAGAACTCCAAGAAGGTCACCTCGAACGAGGAGATCGCCCAGGTCGGCACCATCTCGGCCAATGGCGACGCCGAGATCGGCAAGTTCCTCTCCGACGCCATGAAGAAGGTCGGCAATGAGGGTGTCATCACCGTCGAGGAAGCCAAGTCGCTCGAGACCGAACTCGACGTCGTCGAGGGCATGCAGTTCGACCGGGGCTACATCTCGCCCTACTTCGTCACCAACGCCGACAAGATGCGCGTTGAGATGGACGATGCCTACATCCTCATCAACGAGAAGAAGCTCTCCTCGCTGAACGAGCTGCTGCCGCTGCTCGAGGCCGTGGTGCAGACCGGCAAGCCGCTGATCATCGTCGCCGAGGACGTCGAAGGCGAAGCCCTCGCAACCCTGGTCGTGAACCGTCTGCGCGGCGGCCTGAAGGTTGCGGCGGTCAAGGCTCCGGGCTTCGGCGATCGCCGCAAGGCCATGCTGCAGGACATCGCGACCCTGACCGGCGGCCAGGCGATCTCGGAAGATCTCGGCATCAAGCTCGAGAACGTGACCCTCAACATGCTCGGTCGCGCCAAGAAGGTGATGATCGACAAGGAGAACACCACGATCGTCAACGGCGCCGGCAAGAAGGCCGACATCGAGGCGCGCGTGGCCCAGATCAAGGCGCAGATCGAGGAGACCACCTCGGACTACGACCGTGAGAAGCTCCAGGAGCGTCTTGCCAAGCTCGCGGGCGGCGTCGCGGTGATCCGCGTCGGCGGCGCGACCGAAGTCGAGGTGAAGGAGCGCAAGGATCGCGTTGATGACGCGATGCATGCGACCCGCGCGGCGGTCGAAGAAGGCATCCTCCCGGGCGGCGGCGTCGCCCTACTCCGTGCCTCCGAGCAGCTCAAGAACCTTCGCACCAAGAACGACGACCAGAAGACCGGCGTCGAGATCGTGCGCAAGGCGCTGTCCTGGCCCGCTCGCCAGATCGCGATCAACGCCGGTGAAGATGGTTCTGTGATCGTCGGCAAGATCCTCGAGAAGGATCAGTACGCCTACGGCTTCGATTCGCAGACGGGCGACTACGGCAACCTCGTCACAAAGGGCATCATCGACCCGACTAAGGTCGTACGCGCCGCAATCCAGAATGCCTCCTCCGTGGCGGCGCTTTTGATCACCACCGAGGCCATGGTCGCCGAGCTGCCCAAGAAGGGCGGCGCCGGTCCGGCGATGCCCCCGGGCGGCGGCATGGGCGGCATGGATTTCTAAGTCCACTTGCTCCAACGACTACGAACCCGGCAGCGATGCCGGGTTTTTTGCTTTCAGCTCGCTTTTCCGCTCGTTTCCGGGGCGCGCGAAACGCGATTCTGAAATGACAGTTTTGAGAAATCCCTCATCTCAACTTCCGCAAATCGTTCCATGCGCGGGTCGCCGTCTTGGGTCGTTGACCAGGAGATGCGCCTGATGCGGTCGATGATCACGCGAATCGTCGCCGGTTAATATATCACGCCAATGTCCGACTGTCCGGCGAGTCGTTTCCGTTTTCTCTCCGGGCAAGGGCCTCGCCGGCAGGCACGGTAAAGACGAGCGTGTTCTCATAATAGCGTCGATACAGCTATAGGTTCCACAACTGACGCCGTTCGGCTCTTGCGTCGGGATCGAGGCCCCAGGCGCTGAGGGAAATCCTTCAACCGCTCGCGCCCGCCGGGCCGTCGTTGATGACGAGCTCGCCCATTCCGATGCTGGCGCCGGACGTCGTTGTCGCCTTCGCCAAAAGTCGATCGAGCGCCAACGCAAGATGTTTGCGGAATTTACGTCGAGCCTCGAAGTCTGTGCGACGAACGATCGATCGCGGTGAACTCTTGTGCTTGCCGAGCTCGCTGTCGGAGACTCTTTACGAGATACCAATCCTAGCGTTGATGTTATGCTATTAGCACTTCGCCAGCGCGGCCTGGCAGGCTTCGCCGATGCAAATCCGGTGAGCTCAGGCGGCTCGCCTGTTGATGCCTAGCTTTGAGCCAGCGCAATTACGCCGGCTCGATGTTGCGGGAGCGATCGGACATTGCGGTAGAGAGGACGTTACCAAGAGCGCTCTGCTTGTCGCGGCGGCGTTGTACCGAGGAGGGAATGCGCATGGCTTCGCGGTACTTCGCGACCGTGCGGCGGGCAATATCAATGCCCGAAGCGCGTAAGCGCTCCACGATGGTGTCGTCCGACAGGATCGCGGACGGTGCTTCCGAATCGATCAGCTGCTTGATGTGGTGACGGACGGCTTCGGCGGAATGCGCCTCGCCGCCGTCGGCCGAGGCGATCGAGGCGGTGAAGAAATATTTCAATTCGAATGTGCCGCGATTTGTCGCCATGTACTTGTTGGCGGTGACCCGCGACACCGTGGATTCATGCATCTGGATGGCGTCGGCGACGGCCTTCAGATTCAGCGGCCGCAGATGCGCAACGCCATGGGTGAAGAAGCCGTCCTGCTGGCGCACGATTTCCGTTGCAACCTTCAGGATGGTCCGGGCGCGCTGATCGAGCGCGCGCACGAGCCAGGTCGCGTTCTGGAGCGCGTCGGTGAAATAGGACTTGTCGCCGTCCTTGCCGATCTTCTTCGACAGCTCGGAGTAATAGGTCTGGTTGACCAGCACGCGCGGCAAGGTGTCGCTGTTGAGCTCGACATGCCAGCCGCCATCGGGACCCGGGCGGACATAGACATCCGGCACCATGGTCTGGAGCCGCGCCGAGCCGAACTTCATGCCGGGCTTGGGATTGAGCCGGCGGATCTCGCCGATCATGTCGGCGATGTCCTCGTCGTCGACGCCGCAGAGCTTGCGCAAGGACGCGATGTCGCGCTTGGCAAGCAGATCGAGATGCTCGACGAGGGCCTGCATCGCGGGGTCGTAACGGTCGAGCTCGCGGAGCTGGATCGCCAGGCATTCGCTCAAATTGCGCGCGCAGACGCCGGGCGGATCGAATTTTTGCAGCACGGCAAGGACGTTCTCGACATCCCCCGCCGAGGCGCCGAGGCGCTCGGCGGCCTGACCGAGATCCGGCGGCAGATAGCCGGCCTCGTCGACGAGATCGATCAGGTACTGGCCGATCATCCGCTGCGCAGGCGAAGTGAAGGCGACCGACAGCTGTTCGGCGAGATGGTCGGACAGCGTGGTCTCCGCGGCGACGAAGGCCTCGAGATTGTAGTCCTCGTCGGAGGAGGCGCCGCCGCCCCATTCGGTATAGGTGGTCGGCGTCGCATCCTGGGCGTTGCGCGCGGCCGCCTCGGCCGGCTCCTCGGAGAAGACGTTGTGTGCGATCTCAGCACGGCTGCCGAGATCGGGATTCGGCCATGCCTCTAGGCCGAGCTCAAACGCTTCGACGGCCCCGCCTAAGGAGTCATGGTCTTGGCTTGCGCGTTCTCCACGGTCGCTGAACAGGCTGGTCTCGTCCGAAACATCACTAGTTGAGAGCTCATTATGGCCAGCAGGTTCGAGTAGCGGATTGCGCTCGAGTTCCTCCTCCACGAACGTCGCGACATCGAGATTGGACAATTGCAGCAGCTTGATCGCCTGCATCAACTGCGGCGTTATCACCAGCGACTGCCGAAACTCAAATTTCTGCGTCAGATTCATAACGCAATCCTTTCTAAACCGGTCCAATTCTTGCCTACCATAGAACAGGCATGCATGACTTCACGAATGGGAGAACAACTTCGGTACGGAGGCATGGCCCTCAAATAACCGTCATCAATCTCCGGACAGCCTGGCTCGCTCGCGGCGTCCTTGCTGCAGCGGGGGGGCGTGCCGTGCGGAGACATCAACCGGGACCACCGACAATCGTGAGGAAGGACTCGCAGTCGCAAGCGGCGGCGCAACGCTGTGCGCATCCGGACTTTGATCCCGGTGGGTTCAGGCAAACAGGGGCTAGTCGCTGTCATTCGTTCAGGACCAATCGGCAGCTGGCGTTTTCGAGTCTGAGATTGACGACTTTAGCACGGAACGTCTAGGGCGATTCCGGAGAAGCGCGACGAACTTTGAGCTATACGCTTATTCAATCTGCGATGGGTGAAGTATTGCTCGCAACGGGGCGCTGCAAAGACACCGGTCGGTGGTGCTTGCGATCGCATCGTCGGTGCAATTGGTCGGATGTTGGCTATCGATCACGACGTAGCCGTATGGAGTCGCGTACATGTTGGTGAGCGTGGTGTTCATGCCAAGTGTCAGATACCCAGGCCGGCTGTAGAATCGGCCAGCGTACCTCCAGGGCTTTTGGACATGTCCAAAGCGCGAGGCGACGGTGATCCCGCCATTGGTCCGAAGTCAGCCAAAGCTAGACGTCGGACAGTGTTGGCGTCGATTGTCGGCTTTCAGACCAATGTTCGCCAACTTGGCGATATAGCCCACTACAAAGCGCCTGCAGAACCTGCGATACTCGATTCGGCACGGCCCTTGCTCTGCTCGAGGCAGCCTCGCCTATTTTTCAGATGCGATAATGTTAGGGGCGGGCTCGGCGCGCGTCGCCGCTAGCGTCGGGTCCGCCCCGTAGTGCTGTGAGGCGACATGAAACAGGATCTTCGACCGGCGACCAGATTCGCTCACGCTCGCCGCCGCCATATACTACGCGGCACGAACAGAAGGACTATGGAATCAATGTCTCCCTAAGCCGCGGGCGACGAGGCCGCATGTCCACGAGATCTTTGCCCTGGCTAAGTGTACCCGCAGCTCCGAAGCAGCCGCGCAGGCCTGCCTCAGGACTCGATGTCGTCGCCTAAACGTCAATGCATAATCCTCCAATTTCGATAAGCTAAAGCAAGGATGCAGACTGGAACGGTAGTGTCGTACAGCGTCGAAAAAGGCTGGGGCTTCGTAAGGTCTGATGGTTGCAACAGCAAGGATTTGTTCGTGCATATGTCCGAACTACGCAACTGCTCAGGGACTGATCTGGTGCCGGGCAGGCGCGTGGCTTTCGATCTTCGCTTCAACAAACGGCGCTTAAAGTACAGAGCCGCCGAGGTCAGGCTAGTCGATTGAAGCGCCACGTATCCTAAAGCATCCAAGATCGCTCTCACAGTGAAAGGACAGACCCCCATTTTGGAACCACGTGCTTCGTTGGAAAGGGCTGCTCCGTTGCTTGACGGAGCGCATGACGACGGCGAAGACGAGACACAAGGTCGACGCGGCACTGAAGGCAAAGAATGCGCCGGAAGCGGTACGGGAGAAGGCGACGATGGCCGATCTGGCCCAGTGCTACGCGGTTCAACCAAACCAGATCCATGCCTCATGCTCACAGCAATGGCGAGCAGACAGAGGCTCTGTCAGAATGATAGTAATGAGCGGTCAGTGTCCAACAAACCGATTCAGGCAATCAAGCTCCGCGGGTCCATTTCAACTACCTGAAATGTCAACGTTCTGCTGCCTCCCGGCTTCCGGGCCGAATGCCTCAACGCCCACTGGTTGTGTGGCTCTTTCATGCGAGCGGCGGATGGATTTGCTCGACCAGCGCGTCGGCCACTTCCATGCCCCGCGCTTCTCGAATTAAGAAGAGCCGAGCTACTACAATAGGTAGGACGGACTTGTGACTTAGTTCGCCGCCGACTTGATGAACACCCGCCCTACTTCATCTTTACTTCGACCTCTGCGCGAAAGGCGTGACGCGAGGTGTCGCGTGAATAGAACATGTGGTCGCCTGGATAGACCACGAGTTTGAGCCGCCGCGCCGACGCAAAAGGCGGCAGCCGATCGAGCGCCAATCTGGAGCCGAAATAGGGCGTGACAATATCGAACAGGCCGAGCCCGACCAGCACGTTCATCTTCGCGTCCGTCGCAAGGATCTGGCGCTGCGCCGACAGTGATTCCGGGGAGCTGCAGTTGCCGAATTGCCAGCCTGCGCGACCGCGCCGTTGAGCAGTTCATAGGAACCGTCCGGCCGCCAGTTTAGCTTGCGCGTAAGGACATCGACTGCGGCACTCGCCATGGGCGTAGCTAGCGGATCGCCCGAGGGATCGCCGAAGTGGTGGCGATCGGAGTCCGGATAGGGATCGAGGCCGCGCACCGAGGCGTAATGACCGGCGGTCACCTTGCCGCTCCTGCGACCGAACTCGCGGCGAAATTTGTTGCGCCGTTGACAAGGTCGGCCAGGAATTCGCCACGCGCGTAAGCTTCGACATCGGCGAGATCGGCACGTTTGACCGCTCGCCTGCCGTCGGCTTTGGCGTCGCGCGCCACCGCGACATAGGTTGGCAGCCTCGCGACATGCTGCAGAAGGCTCGTGCCTTTGGACTCGCGGTAGACGAACAGCGGCGAGACCATGATCAGACCTTTCACGCCTACGCCCTGCTCCATCTGCAGAGTGCGCAAGACTTTCGGTCCGCGAATGCCGCCTTAGCTTTCCCCCGCGACATATTTCGGCGAGGAGAGCCGCTCGTGTTTCTCGAGCCAGTGGCGGATCACGAGCGCGATCGAACCGGCGTCGCCATCGACCGAATAGAACCGCTTGCGCACACCCTCGCCCGTCGCCAAAAAACGGCTATAAAGACGCTCAGCGCCGGCGCCCTCAGGTTGGACGAGATCGACGCGCCCTCAATCGATTCGCTGAAACGGAGAGGAATGTTACCGCGCTACGCCAAGAGAAGGATGAGGCGCGAGCGGCACAGCGAAGGCTTGAAGAAGGCGTAGCATCCAAGCGGATATGCCTGGATAACGTGCTGCTCTATGTGAAAGGTGGGGCTGCGGTCGTCCGTGACAAATACCGGGTCTTCCATTTTGCGTCTGGGCTAACCATCGACAACGGCAACCCCGGCGCGCATGACGCAGGTTTGTCCGCGGACGCGGCGCCCTTGCCACGTGAAAAGCTGGAGGGCGGGCAAGGGTCGGCAAGAAAAAGGCGAGCTCGCCGAGGCGATTGTCGCGTTCCTCGGCGGTCGGTGCCATCACTCGTCTTCCTGGCGCTTGATGATCGCGGGCACCGCCCCGCGGATTGAAGCCGGGCGGGAACGCGCAACATGACGACATCGATCAGATGACGATGATCAGGTGCACGCCTCTAAATGCCGCGATTAGCAGATCACGGTGGCTACTGCTTGCGTCAGGTTTCCAGTGACTGTTCGGATTGTTGAGCTAATCGGCACAACCATAGTTCCACGGTGACCAGTTCGGCGTCGTTGGGTGACAAGAACAACGTCGTTGAGTCGGCTCTGGCGCGAGCTCCCCCGCGTATTGTTCCCGTGCTGACTTCGTTAGGAGCAACCAGACAAAACTCCCTCTGCTTGCAGCGTGGGAACGTCGGCAAACACTTGTGAGCCGCTGAGTAGTTACGTCCAGGCTGTGGGGGATCGTGGGTTGCAACCATGACGCACATTGATCGCTCCGTTCGCTCAACTGCCCGCTTACGCCGCCGCCATTCGCCGGAAAGTATCGCCCAGAAATCCTGTAGCCATCTATGAGCCTTGGCTGGTCATCCCAGGCGGCGAAATCCTTGGGTGGCCCCAAGCAGGCTCAACTATCAGAGCTGATAGTACTCCGGACAGTCGTGGCGGATAATCTTGGCAAGTTGTTTAGCGATCGTCGCGCAGCGTGTCGGGAGGAGCTTTCAACGATGCTGACCGCCGCAGAAATTGCGGACGCCAAAAAGCGCGTCAAGTATCCATACGCAAGCGTTCTGCACGAACATGACGATAGCGTCAGGATCGCCTATCAATGGCTTGATGCGCAAACAACAACCAAGAGAAAGCTGAGGCGAGCGTATCCTCTGAAGGAGATTGTCGAAATTTGGGGCGGCAGGTACGTCGCATCGTTCGATGTAGCAGTTGCGGCTGAAATACACCCTCAAATCCGAGGGACGTACCCTCAATTCAACATTAGCCCTCGCCTTACGCTCCCTTCCGATCATCGGCTTACAGGCATAGCCGAGGCCAGAACGCAAGACTACCTGCTTACGGCAGCTCACATCATCCAGATATATCGTCGGATCGAGGAACCGTAGAGCACGAAGTTAACCGCCAGAATGCCCGTACGCTTTCAGCAACGACTAACACATTGATTTCCAAGCGACGCACACTGACCACCAGAAATCGAGATTGCTGCTCAGACCAGTTACCATCCACTGTGTTCGAAGCCGAAGCATGTGAAATTGCTCGCAATGATCGCGCTCACCAAACAACTCGCCACCCCAGCACCACGGTTGATCGGCTGGGACCACGTCCGTGGCCAGCCCTCGGCGCCTATATTCCTCCGGAGCGGCGACACCAATCTGGAAGCAAGGAATTCCTTCAATAGGATCGACCGCCATCAAATGCGCTGTGACAACCCTGCCCTGGAGACGCACGTAAGTAGATCGCGCGACCATTCGAATGGTCGAGATGAATGAAGAGCTGCGGATCAAGCTTCCGCGCTGGAATTCCCGCGCGCCTGCAAGAAGCGCCTGCTGGAATGATACAAGCGCATCGGTTGGATCTGTCATGATCGACATGAGCTCGTCTCCCACCAATTTGAAGTTTCCGTACAGCATCCCGCGATGCGATGTGAGGGGCTTACGCCGATTTCCGCTCGATTATTTTTGACACGATGGCTTGATTTCGCCTGCCGGGCCCGGATTGGGTGCCGGCGCGGTCATCCTCCATTGGGCGGTCAGGAGCGATATGTAACGCTGCTGGCATTTGCTAGCGCCGGCGTGCTTGGGTAGGCCCCCTGTGCCTTTGCGCAGGCGGCCCGTGCTCTCTCTGGGATAGAGCCGCCTACTAGTCTTAGTAGGTTCGTTGTCGCGCACGGCTGCGAACTCGACTAACTAACTAGACGTAAGCCGTACAACGTTTCCGCTCGGGGCGTCGCGGGCGCCCGCCAGGGAAGCCTACCAGTTTCGGTAGCAATTCCGAGTAGGGATCAGCGATATTTATTGCAGATACGGATATCCGGGGCGGGAAGATTCCAAGCCTAAAAGATCGCCGCCGGGCGCCTCAGAGCCGTCCAATATTCGCTGTGTTTGCGGTAGGACAACCAACAAGGCCACCACATATGCTCAGCGCCGAGCAAATAGCGGAAGCCAAGAAGCGAGTTCGCTATCAGGGACAAGAGAAGATTCACCAACATCACGACTGCATCAGGATCGCATACGAGTGGCTCGATGCGCAGACGACGACGAAGAGATTCTCGACGCGCACCCACTCACTCAAATATATCATCGAAAGGTGGGGCGGGAGATACGTTTCATCATCAGACGTGGAAGTTGCGGCGGAAATACATCCTCGTATCAAAGGAAAGTATCCTCATTTTAATATCAGTTCTCGCCTTACACTCCCCTCTGATCGACGCCTGGCAGATACTTCGGAGGCCAGAACACAAGGTTACCAACTTACTTCGACGCACATCACGCAAACGTATTTTCGAATCGAAGAACCCTAGATGGGGCCATCATACCATCATAGTGGCGGACCCAACCTGGACAGGGCCAGCGAATCACAGCTTAGAAGGGAGTGACTTTTGTCGTCGGCACCCGCTTTAGAGAGAGCTGGGGAATATTCGGCGCCTGTAGCTAAGTTACAAAATACGGGCGGACTAGGCGACGCAGAACGCGACACGCACGCACAATCACCTGCGAATGCGATACAAGCCGTCACGGCGCCCCCCAGGGGAGATTAGGTCATGGAGATCGCCAATTTCGGCCTCCCAGCCTTCGTCGAGGACTTTCCACCGAATAGTCCCGAGTATGCCAAACTGAGCCATCGTTGGACCATCAAAGTCAACGGCTAATCAGGCGACGCCTCCGGAACGTCCAAGGTCATCGTCGATCGCCTCGATCTTGGACCAACCCAGCGCCGTCAATCGGTCGCGCATCGCGTAGTGGAGCGCGCTACTCTCACTGATCTGCCACTGAGTATTTCGTCCAAAAAGGAGTTAGAGTCCGCCCCGAAGAAGGACGGACTGATGAAGCGAGCAAGGTTCACGGAAGAGATTATCGCGGTGTTGAAGGAGCATGAGGCGGAGACGAAGATGGCTGACCTGGCCCGTAAGCATGGTGTTTCCGAAGCGACGATCTACAATTGGAAGGTCAAATTCAGCGGCATGGACATTTACAAAGTGAAGCGGCTGAGGGCGCTGGAGGAGGATGCGAAGCTGAAGAAGCCTACCGGCCGAGCAGATGCTCGATGCGGCCGCACTTCGCGAGTTGCTTTCAAAAAAATGCTAGGGCCCGCCGCCAAGCGCGCTGCGGTCGCACAACTGCAGGCCGTCATGAGCCTGTCGGAACGGCGGGCCTGCTCGATCCTGGGTGCGGATCGGAAGATGATCCGATATCGCTGCAGCCGCCCGCCGGACGGCAGTTCTGCGTGGCCGATCGCGCGATCTCGCCAAGGAGCAGCGGCGTTTCTGCTATTGCCGGCTGTTCGTCCTGCTGCGGCGGGAGGGCGAGCCATCGGGAATCAACCGAATCTACCGGCGCTTTATCGCGAGAAAGCCTCACCATCCGCGTGCGGCGGGCCGCCGCAAGGCCGTGGGAAGCCGTGCCCCAATCCTGGTCGAGGCGAGGCCCAACGCGCGCTTGGTCGCTGGACTTCGTCCACGACCATCTCGCCAATGGCCGACGCTTCCGCATCTTCAACATCGTTGACGACGTCACCAAGGAATGCCTGGGCGCCATTCCGGAGATGTCGATCTCGGGATGGCGCGTGGGCCGCGAACTGACGGCAATCGTCGATCGACGCGCTGGAGCAGGCACTGCAATGACAGGCGGCCGGTCCATCGCGGCGGCCTCGTGCATCATAGCGACCGGGGCAGCCAATACGGCTCGATCAAATATACCGAGCGTTGGCAACAAAGCTCGCGCCCGTATCAACTGGATGTTCACAACAGACAAAGCTCGCGCCAAACTGCGGCGCGCCTATCCAGGCATGACCAAAAAGTCAAAATCACTGTGACGAGCTACTAGCCCCGAATTCTCGCTTAGAGCAGGCTAATCGGCGGACGAAGCCCCTGCAAGGCCTCGCTAAGGAATGTAGAAACGGCCGCTGTCCGACAAGGCAGTGTTCAATCTCTGACGGTCATGGTCCTCAATCCGCCAAAAGCTGTGCAGCGAACACGAGAACAGAAGCTGCTCGGCCAATCTCCTAAGTGACCATGCGTTTGGCATGCACCTTGCACCATAAAAGGTTTGGGGACGTGGTGGAAAAGGCACCGTGCTCGCACAGTTTCCCCCTAAGCGCCGCTTCTCTCAGGTCGTACTTTGACATCGCTTGCGAGCAGTTAGCCGGATGAACCACGCCATGGATAGACAATCCGGCACCACAGCGTGAACAGCATTACGGGGCATACTCTAGAACAGAGGAGGCCAGGCCATGTCTGACTCTTTCCAACGCTCTAATGCAGCCGAGTCGATGAAAGCGCAACGTGCTGAACTTGAACTTGAATTCAACCAGAGCCCATTCAGAATCTACGCTGATCGCACAATAGAGGTGGGTGCCAAGACCATCAACGTGTTGCAAATGACGTGGACACTGCGGGCTAAGCGCAGCTGCGAGATGGCATTCTCGCGCCTGCCCGAGCTTTTGGCAAGCGGCGAACGTCTGGCAAAAGATCTGTGGAACCTCCGTAAGGACGGACGGATTGGGCTTTCCTGGCGCGAATACATCCGCGACGCCGGCGAGCGCGCCATATTGCTAATGGATGTTCTCCGAGAGAGCGGCGACATCTTCCTTGAATATGAGGCGGCGGGCTGTCCACCCGCCCTTTTCTACGAGTACGAGACGATCATGGACGGACGGGATCTTCCTGTAAAATCCAACTTCGTATTGCTACGCATGATCCCAGCACAAGATGTTACCGTCGATTACTCGCATCGTCGGCCCTTTGTTATCATCCCTCCGCGTGCGGGACACACCGCGGGTGTCGGCGCCCACGCAGCGGATAGTCAGGTTGGCGTCGCATTGCGTGCAGGTCATCCCGTTTATCTGGTTTCCTTCCGCCGCGAGCCGGAGCCGGATCAGCATCTCTCTGATGTCGCCTATGCGGAAGCGGCCTTTGTTCGGGAAGTCATGCGCCGGCATCCGCGTGCCGCTCTCCCCGCAATCATTGGCAACTGCCAAGCTGGCTGGGCGACCCTCGTCATGGCCGCAACAAACCCTGACTTGACAGGCCCCATTACCATCAATGGATCGCCGGTGTCAGCCGTGTCGGGGAACATCGGCGACAATACCTTCCGCTACATTGCCGGCATATTCGGCGGAGTCTGGATTCCAATGTTTCTGTGCGACCTTGGCAAAGGAATGTTCGACGGCGCCAATCTAATACACAATTTCGAATTGCTCAATCCCGAGCGGCTGTTCCTAAAGTACGCCGACCTTTTTCGCGACGTGGATACAGCGCGCGAAAGCTTTCTTGCAACAGAGAGGTGGTGGGCCAGCTTCTGCCTGCTGCACGAGAACGAGATCTGCTGGATTCTAGAAAACCTGTTCATCGGCAACCGGCTTGCGAGAAACAGGGCCTATCTAGCATCAGAACGTCAACACGTGGATCTCAAGCAGATCGGGGCACCGATCATCGTGTTTACCAGCCATGGCGACAACGTTACGCCCCCCCAGCAGGCTCTGAATTGGATTACGGATGCTTACGAAAACGAAGAGGAAATCCGCGTTCGCGGCCAACGCATTATCTATTTGGTGCATAATGACGTCGGACACCTCGGCATCTTCGTCTCTTCGAAAGTTGTCAATCGGGAGTTTAGGCAAGTCGCAACCACTCTTGAGGCGATCGAGGCGTTGATGCCCGGGCTCTACGAAATGTGCGTCATGGATATTCAGGAACATGATGGACGAAAAGACTACAGTGTTGAGCTAGTCCAACGCAGTTTCAAGGACATCCTGGCATTTAACGACAATTATCGCGACGAGCGTCCTTTCGGCGCGGTGGACCGCGCATCGCAACTTCAGGCGCAGGTCTATCACACTGTCGCCCGCCCATTCGTCAGAGCGGCGGTCACAAAAGTCACGGCTGACGCCAGTCGAACTGTTCATCCGCAGCGTTTGTCGCGAGCGCTACTCTCTTCGCAAAACCTGATGCTCGTCGGCTTCAAGTCCCGAGCTGAGCAGGTTCTTAGGTCTCGAGCAAAGGCTAGAGCGGATAATCCTTTCTTGATTGCGGAAGCGCTGTATGTGCAGCATATCGAACGGACGATCATCTTCTGGCGCGACCTGCGCGACACGATCTATGAGCTGGTGTTCCACAGCATGTGGAATACTCCTTTGCAGGACTACTTTGGTAGTCACTACGAGGTGAATGCGAGGCAAACGACACTCGAAGAATTGCGGTCGCGCCCTGACGTTTGCTTCGCACTCAAGGCGATTGCGACCGGCGGCTTCATCGAAGCGGTCGTTCGTATGATGACGCTGCTTGTCAACGATCGCGGTGGTATTCGCCGCGATCGTCTGGACCGCTGGTCGCGCGTTCTAACGCAGGACGAACCGTTCCGCTCTCTCGCGTCTGATCGCCTGAATGCAATCACTCGCCAGCAGACCATCATCGCGATCTTGGAGCCGGAAAGAGCAATCGAAACGTTGCCATTGCTACTGGATGACTCTGAGGCACGACGCCGGGCCTATCTCGTCTCATGCTATATACCCGGCCCGGTTGCGGAAATGTCGCCAAGCACGACCGCTCTCTTACGGCGGTTCGCTCAAGTTCTTGACCAGCCACCCATCGCTGGCGATGTAACGGAAGATCCGTTGGTGGAAATGGGGCGCGAGTAACGCGCCGGTGGCTTGGCGAGGAAAGATGTGGCGCCGCCGCGTCGAGAGGCAACGAAGCTCTGTCCCGGAGCTCGGAGTAACTGAGACATGGCGCACCTGTTGACGGGAATGCTCGATCACCACGCACGCGAGCCACATGGTGCTGGTCGGATGCCTGAGTACTAAATCGAAGGAGGGCTGAAGAATCAAGAATGGGATTTGAGGAAGGAAGGGGGTGTACGGATGCGTTTCCCTTTCGAATAAGAGCCCGCCTACTTTCCAGATACTTCTTTCGCCGCTGGAAACCGCAAAATGGAGGTTTTCGTCTTGGACCACGATACTATCCGAGCCGAGCTGATGTACTTGGAGTCCCTTGGCGCCCGACCCTCCGGCTCAAAGCCGCATAATCAACTGGTTGAGCACGTCAAACAGCAGTGGGTAGATTTCGGCATGCGAGTTTACGAGGACGTCCTGCATTTCGATCGCTGGAGTATGACTGCAGAAAACCCCAACGGTCTGGGCCTTTTGATCGACGGACGCGACGTAGCGATCTCTTCCGTCTTTCCCTACTCCGGGACAACCGGGCCCCGAGGGACCGAGAAGCAGTTGCACAGATTGCCTGGCGCAATACCGCGATGGGCCAAAGCGCGCGGAGGCATCGCTGTCGTCGAGGTCCGCAACCATGAGTTTCCGTTTAGTGCGGTGGTCGAGACGTGGGATCGGGCGCGTGCGTGGGGCAAGACTACTATGCCGCTACTGCCCGCCACACTCGCCGGCCTCGGTCTAGCGCGTGCCCGCAGAGCTGGTGTCGAAGCGGTGATATTCGCCTGGCGTGGCATAAGCAGCTCCAACGCCCGAGGACAGTATTTACCATTCACGTTGCCCTACCAGAGCATTCCATCCATCTTCGTAGCTGGAGAGGAGGCCGACTTTGTGCTGGACGCCGCCTCTCGGTGCAGGCGGGCGGTACTCGTCCTTGACGCGGTAATCGAACGAGACAGCACAATGCGAACAATATGGGCGGTCGTCGAAGGTAGAGACGCGCGCAATGAAACTGTGCTCGTGGTAAGCCACAGCGACGGTACAAACGCTGTCGAGGAGAACGGCCATATTGGTTTGACCGAACTCGCGCGCCAGGTTGTCGCTGAACCATTGTCACGCACGGTCATCTTCGTATTGGCCGCTGGACACCTGCGAATCCCGGCAGTCACCGACCATGGCCAGGCCACTTCGCGCTGGTTGCAGGATCACCCACAGTGGTGGGCGGGTGGCCCCGGAAATCGCCTCGCAGTGGCAGGTTTGGTGATCGAGCATCTCGGCGCTCAAGAATACTGTGACAACCCCCTAGAAAACAGCTACGGGCCGACAGGCAAACCTGAATCCGAATTGCTCTATGCCTCTAACCCGCAGCTGACGGCGCTTGTCGAATCGGAGTGGCGCACACCCGCGCAAGCGCCGAGAGTATCGGTCCCAAACGCACTCATTCAGTTCGGCGAAGGCCAACCGCTCTATTTAAAAGGCATCCCCAACATCGCACTCGTAACCGTACCGCAATACCTGCTAAGTACCGAACCGGGCGACTACGTCAATATCATTCTGCTGGACAGACAAGTAAATAGCTTCGCGCGACTCCTGCATCGAATTGACGAAATGCGCACCAATGAAATTGGCACCGTCAAGCCTGTTACGCCACTCGGGAAGGCGGCTGCCGCGCTGCGCGGGATTGGTATTCTATTCATCTGGTATACAAGTTCGTCACATAAAAGATCGCTGGGGTTCTGAAGGAGAGCGGTTGTGGCGAATGCAGGTGTGAGAGGCCGGCCGATCGCGCCGTTGGCGCTGAGTCAACAAGAGCGGGCGTACTTGGCAGGTTCGTCGTCATCGTGTTGCCCGGTCGCTATCTGAGCGATGCCGCGCGATCCTGCGGTGTGCGGATAGCTTGTCAAGCAAGTCTGTGGCTGCTGAACTCGGCCTCCATGAACACACGGTTGGCAAGTGGCGTCGCCGGTTTTTGAAGGATCGCTGTGATGGCCTGCTTGACGAGGCCCGCCCTCGCCGTCCTCGAACCATCAACGACGATCAGGTTGCTGAGGTACTCGAGCGGACATTGCGTACGACGCCCACCGACGCGACGCACTGGTCGATCCGTTCGAGGGTTGCGGAAGTCTTGAAGTTTCTAAAAGAGAATCGATGCTCAGGTTCCTGAAGGCCTCGATATCCATTCTAGACAATTACGCCACCCACAAAACACCCACAATCAAAGCGTGGCTCGCCCGTCGTCCGCATTATCATGTTCACTTCACGCCAACGTCCGCGTCATGGATCAATCAGGTCGAGCGCTGGTTTTCTAAACTTACCAGAAAGCAGATCCAGCGAGGTGTCCACAACTCCGTCAGGCAGCTCGAGGCCGACATCCGCACCTTCATCGACCTGCACAACAAAAACCGAAGCCCTTCAAATGGACGAAGTCCGCAGACCAGATTTTGGCTTCCGTCAAAAGCTTCTGCCACAAAGCCCAGCAGACTTCATGTGGCGAACTCTAGATTCACGTGACTAGCATAACGGCAATTGAGGGCAAGTTAGCAGTTCACGCCCCTCCTTACCTCCAAGGCGGATCCACTGTCGGTATGCGCTAGAATGGTGCAGTATGTATGATCGGCGTTCCGGCTATGCCGTGCGACTTCCGTTGCTGACGCACAACGGCGCGCGCGTGCTTCAGGCGTTCGTCCTCAGATGCGAGATTCCCGCAGCAATGCAGAAGGACGGAATCCTCCATTCTTCCTCGTTGGAATGGGTCAGGCAATCCTGTGTATGTCGGGTGCGGATCGCATGGATGATGCTCGGAGATTGGTGACAGAGTGTCTCCGTCAGGCTCCTGGATGGCGTCGATCGACGGCGGTGCTTCCACCTTGGGTGAGGTCACCCCAGCTCAGGGCCGAATTCATGGAGGCATTTATCAAGGCCGGGCTTCCCGAATGATCAAGGCGAGCTCTCCAGGGTCACAGCGGAGTGAGCGATCGGAAGCTCGACGAATCCGGCCTACGTCAACAGCTCCGACATCACGAATTCTTGCCGCGTGCGCGCCAGCGCGCGATCGAGTCGGACCGACAACGAGCGACGCGCGCCGGGTGTGCTGACCGCAATCCAGAAGTCGCGTCCGCATGTCTGCTTGTGGCCGATTTTGTTGAACGGTAAGCGTGGCCTCGAGGCTCCACTATGCGTGATGACGTTTCACTACAACGCACTCGGCAACTGCGATGGCCGTCAACGCATTACGGAACGCACCGCCACTCCGACAGCTCTCGCGGAAAGCCCATCTCCTTTGGGTTCCCAGCCGTGGGCCAACAGCATGTTCCGTTCGCGAGTTCGTCTGCGGCTACAACGGGGGAGATGTACTGGCCTAAAAGCTGACCGTCAAACAGGAGGGCGCATCCGCCCAGGACGATAATAATCTCGGCTGACCCCGCACTTGTTTCGTACGTCCACTTCACAGCTCTCTACTCGGGCTATAGACCTTCTTCAGCCGTTCGTCAGAAACGGGGCCTCGTGGAGACCGAGCATTTCCAGCGAACCAGGGCGTGCCCAACGCCGCCACAAGAGTCGCCGTCAGTGTTGCCTGCGCCAGTGCATCGCTGAACATGCCGGGACCGAAACTGGACACTAGACGCTCTCCGCTACTTCGTACCCGTTCCTGCCTCGGCTTCTTTACCATGCGATGCCAGACCGAAGCGGCCCACAGGATCGCCCTGGCACACCTCACTACTACCCACCACCGAAGTTAGCAGCGACGTGACTCGACCCTTTCGTGACGGACCAACGAAGCGCTGTCTCTGCCGCGCGCCGCTAACATCTCAAATAGCAAAGCTGATCACCGCGCTGCCCATGGGTGCATGTCCGCCCAATCTATACAGCTAGGAGATCCTGCAGGCACCTACCAGGATTGGTCGCCTGATTAATCCCATGCCGACGTCTAAATTAGTCACCTCAGCACGGTCCGCAAACGCAAACACCCAGCAAACGCCGATGGCTCAGCGACCGCTGACGCCGACAAAAGAGAAGAATACAGTGTGGAAGAATATGCAGACGCGGATAGCGCGAGCTGTTGCTTTTCGCATACACAATCATCACACTTGCAACTGCAGCGATCGCATTCTTTCTCGACCGGCGGCAGTCGAAAGATGGGCAGCGGCCGATCCGCAGATGTAATCGGTAGCGGCCCGACAGTGACAAGCAGCTCCAAACTGCTGGCCGGGGTTGCCCGATCGCTGTTGTGAAATGGACCCTATGCTGAGGACGACTTGGTCCGGTTTCTTAGGTGGAACTGCATCCGTTCGTTCTCCCCCCGATTGCGTCGATGACGCACCTGCCGTGTGGCGACGTTAGCAGCCGGCGCGCTTGCGCGCGTCGATCGCAACGTCACGTTCATCCTCGCCCTAAAGACAGACTTGAATCCGGCTCGAAGGCGACCTGTCTAAACAACTTTATGCTAATCTTGCTTGCTGCTATTGTGGCTGAGGACAATGCGCAGCGTTGTCCAAGCTTCTCGATTGCGCGAAGTTTTATATCCACAGCCTCTTCGCCGAATGCGCCGGTGACACCAGCCCGCCGACCGCGCGCGGTTTTCCAGCGCCTGATGCGAGCGCCACAGCCGCTAGATGAACACGTTATCCATCCAGCGCCCGCGAGCGTCCATCGAGATCCTGACGCCGGTGGCGGCCAGCGTGCCGGTAAGGGCGGCGCTGGTGGACTGGCTCCCTTGGTCGGTATTGTCACGCGGCCGGAGGCAGGTGAAATGATCCGCCGTCTCCTCGCGCTCTACCAACATCCTCGCCCGACCTTTGCACACCGACGAAGGGGAGCGAGCCTCTCCATCGCTTCTGCATCCTGATTCAAAACAGCCCTGATACAATCAAACGTATGCCTGACCTTCTTCGGCCTTCGAATTGCGCTAATTCTTTTGCCATCTTGGCAATTCTGCCCCGTCAAGTTCGAATGTCGTCGACGACTCCCGGACGGGCACATTTACACGTCTTGACAGTACTAGCGGAATGACGCCTCGTGTTGCCGTGGGTATAAGGGGAAGCGATGCCATGGCTTGGCGACGAAACACGATTTACCCAGAGCTGCCGTGTATTGACCCGGCCCGGCGTCCGCCCGCAGCAGTTTCGTTTTCAGCTGGCCCGGCGAACGGCCCCTGATGCCCCTCGAATTCCATCGTGCAGTCGAAGACATGGAAATATGGAGCGCAAGCAGCGACGACTATTCGTTCGTGATCAGCTTCCAGAGCCCCTCTGGACCAGGCTTTTTCGGAAGGTTGGGCTACGTCGCGTCGTGGCGTCCGCTCGACCCGAGCCGTGGCGCGATCAGGGTTCTAGGTTCGCCCCTCCAAAGCTTCGCTGAGGCCGAGGACGCCTGTAACACCATGCTGACTTACCTCAAGGAAGAAACGGATTCCGCTGCCCCTAGAAAACGTGAACCTCCTTAAATGCCGCATTCCAAGTGCCGCCAAGGATATCGGCAACGAGGTGCTACTATCTACAAGTTCGAGTAGTATATAATGCTGCCCAACGCATGTTACAGGTTCACCACACAGCAATGGCTGCTGGGGTCGGCAGTCGTGGCGGCGCGCGATTTCGGTCACAACCGCGCCTGGCTTGGACTCTCCGCGACGATCGGTACCTTCAGCTCGTCCCGCCAGCGCTTTCGGCTTACGCAAGCATGCACTTCGATACGCGGCGACAACGGTCATCCTATGTCGTCCGACTGGTCGTCCATCGCGAGCACACTCTTGCCAAAGCTGCTCTTCTAACGGTGCTCCCAACGCTGCGCACAAACAATCCGAGGCCAACCAACCTTGGTAGCTGACTCGCAGCTGTCTTCAGTAGTATCCAACCTATACATGAGGAAAGACCGTTCGCTTTGCGCAGGAGGCAGCATGGATGATCGAAGTGATATCGCTGCGTCGCTGCTCAATGCGGTGTTTCCACTCCATCAAACCCGCGTTCAGTTGGCAGGCCCGTCATTGGGCCAACTGATGACGCCATTGCAAATAATCAGTGATTGGCTCGAAAAGCAGGACGCAGAGGTACAAAGCGAAGTTGCTAATATGGCAGCGTTTATGGTGTTCGACATTTCTGAGTTTATCGATTATAGCGGCCAAGAGCGAACAGCTTCCCTCAGGCAGTGGCTGACCGAGGTGAATCTACCAACCTATACCGTTCTCAGCCGTGCTTTGAAGTTCAGATCCTGCTTCGAGCATTTCGCGGAACGTAGGTTTACTGAGGCAGGGTGGACGCGGTCCGAAGAGGTTCTTCGTAAAGCTCTCGAGGAGGCTGAGCGTGACGCGAGGTCTGACGCTGCAGGCTTCGTTTCAACTGCGCGGAGAATACTTGACGAGTTTTCCATCCGGCGAAGCTGCTGGATAGAGGCTGGGAAGGCTTGGAGAAAACTGGCCAATACCTATCTGACGTCGCGCGCTCTGAGGGAATGGACGACCTCACAGATTGCGCTGCGAACGCGAGTTTCATCCCAGGGTAACAGCTGACCGACGGTATCGAGTCGTGGCACAGACTTGTAATATTGAAATGGACTCGCGGAGCGGGGCCGATCGGACCGGTTGTTAGTTGGAAACTGACCGCTCCTGACCCGTTTCTATCACATTGCCAGACTCTCTGTCTGCTGCAGTTGCAGTGGGCATGTTTCAACGCATCAGCGTCGTCCACCATGTCCACAGCCTTCGCTGGCCTGCATCCGTTCGCGCCAAAGCGCCATCGGCGTGCGATAGTCGTGCGCCTGATAAGGCGATCGTTGTAGAAGCCGATCCAGCTCGCAACCCCTGTCTTGGCCTCGTTGCCGTCCGCATAGCCCTTGAGACAGATGTCCTGATGCTTGAGCGACCGTCATAGCCGCTTGATGAAGACCTTGTCCATCCAACAACCACGGCCATCCATAGAGATCTTGATCAGGCGCACGCATGAACGCCGGTTGACCCGGCAGCTTCAAGCTGGATCCGTCTCGGCCAGCTTGCCGCCAGCGAGGTTAAATACCTGCAGGTCCCTGTCCACATAGTTGGCCACATAGAGGTAGTCGCTGTTTGGGCTGTAAGCGACGCCCTCCGGCAGGCGGCCAAGCGGCGCACGCGCTGTCACTGTCAGGCTACCGCCAGTGCCATCGACATCAGAACTAGTTCGCCGCTCTTAGTCGAACTGCCAGGCAGGAGCGGGGTAGCTGCGGTCTTCCATCGGGCGCTATCAAGAAACCTTCCGGTCCGACACCGGGGCTCATCAAGTCGATCACGTGGGGATGTGGGCCGGTTGCTTCGATAATCACCGCCGCATCAGCGTTGTTCTTCAGTGCGCCGGTGTTTGAGGCAATGACGTATTCTCCGTCCGGCGTGATGTCGATGTTGTAGGGGTTGAATGCCGAAGGAATGTCCATCGAATTGTCGTAGGTCACGTCTTGTCCATCGATTGCCAAAACCTCGATTTTGTTCGCGAGATGAGGCAGACGAAGGCGCGCTTGCCGTCAGGCGCGATGACTACAGCCGCGGCCTGCTGCTCCACCGGCACTTCGCGGACGGCCGTGACCGTCGTACCCTGGATCGAGACAACAGAGACACTTTTTGCCCTCTCGATTGGCAATCAACGCGAGATCGCCCTTCGAAATCGACAGGCCCCGACCTGCCGTCGGGTGTGCTCTGCAAATTAGTGGCGGCCCCAACAGGGAGTTCGCCACCGGCACGCGGGCGCGAATCTTGGGTTTGGCCCGGGCGGAAACATCAATGACCAGCACGGCGTCGTTACCCGGGGCGCCCTTCGCTTGGCCTTCAGGACCATAGGTGATCTTGCTGGCAAGTCCGATCAGGATGTCGTTGGTTCCCGCCTACGCCGAGCCGCTGCCGACCAGGCCAACAAGGCACATGGCACAAAGAGCATTGCGTAGGTTCACGATGCATTTCGTTGCGCCATCTCTGAGTGCGCCTTTCACCGTTGGCGCAGCATTGATAGCTGGCACCCCTTACCGCGCTCAGGCCGCGCAGCCACGTGACCACCTCGGGTCATGAATGCCAAGCATCGAGTGAGCAGACTGCGTCTGCTCTCGAGCGGATAGCATTCCTCGCTCCGTCTGCGGTCCTAGTCCTGTGAGTGTACAACGAAGGCGATTGAAACAGAAAAGTCCACCTGCCAAAAAAAACTTAGCGGGAATGATTAAGCCGAAGTCACCGCACATTATCTCTGGGGATAATCAGGTGCAATATCGTCGCTGCATCGCGAAGTGGCCCAACCGGCCATGGCTCCGAGTTTAGGTACGTTTAATTTCTCAGATTATGATGCTTAGAACTGGTCCGGAATAGTTGAGGGTGAGTGGCGGCCAGCTCGTGGCCTATCTTGCTCCTAGATATTCGGCCGCTGAAGGCACCGAGGCGAAAAGCGCGACCGGCCATTTCTTCTACGCATCTATCGAGGAATGCCGCAGTCGGATCCCATCAGCTGCCGACTTGACGCGTTCGTAGGCAAGCGGGCGCAGGTTGGGATTGTCATAGGGAGACCGCCCGATCAGCACGCCCCCATTCCCGTCAACGTCTCGCTCTTGCGCTCTGGCACATGGAGGTAATCGTCACTGGACGGGACGGCAACGCGCCGGAACCGTCGATGTGGCCTGCTGTCACCGTACGAAACAGATGCTCGCCTATCAGGCTTTCCCCGCCTCTGCTCTCCAGCCAAGCCTTGGCTTTCTCGCGCGCCTCGCCCGCCACTCACTCACTACGAGGATAATGTTGCAGCGCCGAGGCCGGCTCGGACGATCTCCTTGCTTCGCCATAGGCCGGCATCCGATCGGGACTTTCCTTCGGGCCGGCACGGCGAACGGCGAGCATACGCTCGCTCAGCGAGGCCTTGATGAAGCCGCAGCCGTCATGCGGTCGCAGTGCTATCGGCATTCAACAGGTGCGTCCGATCACGGTTCGCGAGAACCGCGAGTGGAAACCTGCTGTAGCCTATTGTCGCTATGCTGACGTCATCGTCAAAGGGACGAACGCCTATGCTGAGGCCGTCCGCAAGGAGTGCCGGGCCTTTCTGGAAGGCAAGTTGACGCTGAATATGGAGAAAACCCATATCACCCACGTCAACGATGGCTTCGTCTTTCTGGGGCATCGGATCATTCGCAAACGGGGATCAAGCGGGCGGATGGCGGTCGTCACGACCATACCCAAAGAGAAGGCCAAGGCATTCGCACGAAGATTGTCGAAGGTCCTCTCTGGTGACCATGATCTTGCCAAGGTCGATACGGGGCCGCCTGAACCGCCAACTGCGGGGCTCGGCGGCCTTCTACAAGTACACGAACTTCACTGCGACCACGTTACGGCACGTCGATCATGTCGTGTTTTGGAAAACGGCGCTCTGGCTTGCGAGAAAGTATCGGAATCGCATCAAACCATTGATGCGAAGCTGGTATCGAGCACCAGTCGCTGGGCAGGCCAAGACCAGGTTTGTCCACGGGGTCGTGAACGAGGCCCGTGTCGGGAGCATTGCACCGATTGGTATCCAGTCCAAAGAAGCAGTTCCGATGGAGAAACCCGGAAGCAAATCCCTACATCTTCAGGGAGGAGCCCAGGAAGACCATCACCTCGCGATATCATTGATGTCGCAACGGCCACGGGCCAGACTTGAACGGAGAGCCGTATGCGCTGAAAGGTGCCCATAGGTTCGGGGAGGAGAAGCGCTCGTGCGCTTCTTACTCCATTCAAGATCACCAGCGGGGTTGGTACTATCTCTCGACCGTGCTCGACGACTTCTCGCGCTACAACGTGGCCTGGAGGCTTGGTCCGACCATGTGCGCCTCCGACGTCACGGCCACGCTCGATCAGGCACTCGCAGCGTCCGGCTTCGACCACATCACCGTCACAAGGCTTTGAGCGACAATGGCTCAAGTTACGTGGCAGACGATCTGGCCATGTGGCTCGACCAGAAGGGCATGCAGCATGTCCAAGGCGCTCGGTATCATCGGGGAAGATCGAGCGCTGGCATCAGACCCTGAAGAACCGCATTCTGCTCGACAATTACTACCCTTCTGGCGATCTCGAACGGCAGGTAGGGGCCTTTGTCGAGCACTACAATCACGTTCGCTACCACGAGAGCATCGACAACCTCACACCAGCCGACTTCTACTTCGGCAGGGCCGAGGCGATCCTTGCAGAGCGCAACCGCATCAAGCGCGACACCACAAACCGACGCTTGCAGCATCGGTTGCAGGCCGTTTAAACTCTAACCCGCATGAACTAGAGCCTCCCTTCCCAAACCGCCTAATCAGTTTCAAATTATCTGACGAGGACAAGCCATTCAAGACACAGCTTGATGGAATTCTCACGGCAGGGAATCAGCTTCAATCTCTGCGCCTTGTGGAGGCTGCGATCAATCTTCGCGAAGAGCCATTCGAGTGAGAAGGTGTGCGCACGCTTCTAGGAATCGAGAAATCGAAATTCTCCGCTAATGTTGCGTCGATCGTCGTCGCGCTCCGAACCGGTCTGGTTCGTTGGCGAATGCGGCTCTATCAGAGCCCATTGCTTATCATTGAGCCAGACGGTCCTTTGCGCATCGAAGTCCCCCGCGGAATCAATCTGACTCGAGGGAATCAGAGTTCGCTAACTAGGTCCAGACCCTAACTCGAGCTCTCGGCTCATCGTGTGTATCGGCCTGCCCGCACCTTCGTGCTCCCGGTGCCTCTTTTCCGACGGTCGCACCATACGCCACGATGTAGGATACCGCGGCAGAACGTTAGCACCGAAACGTCTCATACCGGTTACAAACGCTTCAGGATGGCGTGGAATGCTCGGAGCTTCGCTGATCATTTCAATCGAACCTATAGGAAGCCTGAAAAAACGTACCCCAGCGCTCCATACTGAATTTGGAGAACTGAGTCCCAGTGGTGATTCCCGGGCCACCACAGCCTGTGCATGTCACTTCGCTGTCTTTTTTGGTCCACATGGCCCAGTAGCGCGCGCCGACGCCGACGCTGAAGTGTTTGGTGATGAAGTAGGATAACACGCCTTCAATATGGACGCCGCCGCCACCATTCCCGCGTTGTTCAGCGAAGGTGGTCGTCGGGCGCAAGAGATGATTGTCACGCCCTTTGAAATCGACCCAGGGCAGGTAAGCGACGTCCGTGCTCAAACGCCATTGCTCGGTGAGCATGGTTTCGGCACTTAGGCCGATGCGAGGCGCATTCCACTGAATATTCTGGCTGCCAACGACCCTGGCGTCGCCGGGTGGCAGGCATCTAGTCATCGGGTTGGCGATCTGTACACACCCCCTCGAGTCGGAGCTCTGTTCGTAGTAGCTCCAGCCGATAAATCCGCCGAACTTGTAGTCGGCGCCGCGCAAGAAATCGTAACCGGCATCGCCCGTGTAATAGCTGAACCTCCCGTTTGCCTGGCCTGATATCGTGTTGACATAGGGCGAGCCCCAATCTTCATCATTCATGTTTCCTTTGTTGAAGCGTCCAAGGCCAATATTGCCCTTCAGGAATACTCCCCACGGGCTATCAACACGGCCAAATGCGTCCCCGGAAAGCCCGTCGAGGCCGTGGTAGGTGAGCCTTGATATAAGAATGTTAGGATCTCCAGTAGCGATCTCGAGGGGCACAGCGCTAGCGTTCCATTGGAATCGTCCCCGGCTGAGCCAGAGCCGCGATCCGCCTTCGAACAACCAACCGGCGGCGTAAGCAATCGGCGGCGCGCCGGCGGGCGCTTTCGCGTACAGCGGTGCATCGGACCACTGCGTCCACGGGGCGGCTCCAAAGTGGTAGTTCAATCCGATTTTTGCGATGTGATAATTGCTGGATAGGCCCGTTGTATTCGCCGGAAGAATCTCAAACGGCGGAGACTGCACGGTGGGAGGAGTAGCGACACTCGGCCCACCAAAATGCAGATAGTCGTACTCTACTTTGACCGACCATGCAGGCGTAAGCGCTTGCTCGGCGCCCAGCCCGATGATGCCACCGAGGCGACCATAGTCGAAGTCGGTCTTCTGCTGTGGCGCGAGGCCTTCAAAGTTGTTAAAGATGTGGCCGCGATTGTTTTGCCAAGCAACGCCCCCCTTGAGATAGGCCAGCGTGTGACCCAGCGCGCCAAACGCGTAACCGACGCGACCGGTCCCGGTAACAAATACGTTGGGACCTGCCTTGCAGTTTGCGCTCACGAGAAAGCCGGACGCGGCGAGGCAGGTATTTGTGCCGTCGGAGACATCACCGCTGACATCAAGTTCGACGCCAAACACCCAGCCGTTGTTCTGCCAGTTGTACCCGACCTGACCACCTGCGAGGAATACTGGGGTATCGACGACGTCGCCATAGATTGAAGGACCGTACGGATTGCTGAAGGAGGTTCGGCCGTAGCCGCCTCCGACGTGGCCGCCAATATACCCCCCGGACCAGCTCCACACCGCCGCTGGCAGGTTCACTACTGGCACAAGGTCTGCCGCATTGGCTGCGTCGCTTGCGACGAGCGCAATTGTCGTCGCTCCAAAAAGAAGAACTCGAGATCGCAGCAGACACATCCCTGCGTTTTCTTCGTCCACAACCGAGCGCCCTTAACTTATCGCCTCAGCATCCGTCGGGCGGACCAGACGCTAACAGCGAGTTGCGCCAAGTCCGTCCCGAAGATCATCGCACTGCGATTGTTGATGATGCGGTGAACTGAGCAAGTTACGTGCCGAAGTGAATTCGTAGGTTATGGAGGCACTTCGTGGTGGCGTGTAGGTCAAATTGCTGACATTGGTCTCAAGACCGACAGCTGGCGCAGCCGGGGCGCCACAATACCGATCAGGGTCCTTGAACTTCGATAAGGCAGCACCGCCATCTTTGCCAAGCTCGGCAGCCGTGAGGGACAACATCCGTGCCCTTCCCGGGCCCGAGCTTTGTCCAGTTCGAACAGTTTGAGCGCTTGGTCCCGATAGTCGAGGGAGACAAGCGCGCCCATCGGCCGATCATGTACTATTCCGCGAAGGGCAAGATTGGGAGCCGCAATCCTTCTTCGCCAAGCTTATCGCAACGTCTGTACCGGAGGTTTAAGCTTGCACACCCGAAAGAGCAGGAAGCATTCGAGCCGACCCGAAAGACGTCACCTCAGAGGGCGAACATACGGTCTAATGAGGACAGGTGTGACCTTTCTAACGGTGGTCCACACACTTCACTCGCATAATGTCTGCACATCCTAGTCTTACTGCGTCATAAATTTCCTTAGCTACTTTGACTTGAGATTGCCCTGATGCAACAAGGGCATCGAGATAGTGTGACGACGAGCGCAGCGCTCAATCTTCATCGGACGGTCGCAATCGAATTCGGGACGTGCCGTTCAGGCCGCAATGGCGGATCCCCTCGGCCGATAGGTTTCGGGAATAGCAACTTCCTTGAAGGCTTGGTGGCGGCTGTTTCTGAGAGGGACTCGTCTCTCGCTCGGAGACTAGAAATCCGCAGGCGGCAATGCACAATGTTGCGTGGTCGTGGAAGCCACGCCAGCTTCGCCCCTCGAAGTGACCAAGGCCAAACTCCTATTTGAGTTCGTGGTAGTCGCGCTCGATGCGCCAGCGCAGCTTGCTGCAATATCGACCAGCCGACGAAATACAATGTTGACCGCAAGCGTTGAAAACCAATATTTGGTTGGTGCTGCCTCGCCCTCAGCCACTCGATCAGCAGCCATTCCTCGTGCCGGCATTCGGCGAGCCAGTAATCTCGATGTGACAGACGGACGCGCACACGGGCAAAACGCGAAGACAGCGGTTCTGCCGTGCCCTCACGCCACGTGATCTTGTGCCAAGCATGCGCTGGCAGACCGATCGCGGAGGCGGGATATCTCATGCCTCGTCCTCCCCATCGCCGTTCGTGCTTTTTTGAGCAGCCGGTTCTCCATAGTCAGATCGGCCACGGCCCCCTTCAAGGCCACAGTCTCTCGGCGGAGATCCTTCACCTCGCCAGAGGTCGACGCGCGCGCCGTTTCGCCCCAGGCGGCGCATCCTCCTTCCGCAAAATCCCTCAATTTGTCTCACAGGCGTTGACGGCGAACAGCAAACGAAGCTCGACTGCAGCATCATCGTTCGAAGCCCGTCCTTCTTGTCCGCATCACTCGCAGAATGAACGCGAAGAAGGCGGGGACAAAGAAGATCGCAAGAACCGTCGCCGAGATCATGCCGCCGAGAACGCCGGTCCCGATAGCATTCTGGCTAGCTGCGCTGGCGCCCGATGCGATGGCGAACGGGACGACGCCGAGCGTGAAGGCGAGAGACGTCATGATGATGGGCCGGAAGCGGACGCGAGCGGCCTCAACTACGGCATCAGCTAGCGATTGGCCTTCAGCGTAGTAGTCCTTGGCAAACTCGACGATAAGGATGGCATTCTTCGCTGACAGGCCGATGATGGCGATCAGTCCGACCTTGAAGTAGAGGTCGTTCGGCAATCCGCGGAGCATCACGGCCAAGACGCAACCGATTGCGCCAAGCGGCACGACGAGCATCACTGAGAGCGGGATCGACCAGCTTTCGTAGAGGCCGGCGAGCAGCAGGAAGACGAAGAGGATGCTTAGGCCGAACAGAATTGGCGCCTGCGATCCTGATTTGATCTCTTCCAGCGACTGCCCGGTCCATTCGGAACCGATACCATTCGGCAACTCGGAGACAAGTCTTTCCATCTCGGCGACCGCTGCACCCGACGAATGACCTGCAGCCGGCTCGCCCGCGATGCGCACCGTCGGATAACCGTTATATCCAACGATCTGCGGCGGGCCCTTCCGCCACTGCGCCATGGCAAACGAGGATAAGGGCACCATCCCGCCGCTCGCATTGCGGACGTTGAGCTTCAGCAGATCCTCCACCCGAAGCCGGTCGTACCCCCGAGCCTGGATGATGACCCGCTGCATGCGACCGGCGTTCGGGAAGTCGTTAATGTAGGACGATCCGAGATTGGCTGTGATGGAGTTGTTGATGTCGGCGAAGGTCACGCCGAACGTGTTGGCCTTTTCGCGATCGATAATGAGCAACACTTGCGCGGCGTCGGACAATCCTTCAATACGAAGGCCTGCTAGCATCTGACTCTTGGCGGCCTTCTCAATCAACTCGGCCGCCGCTTCCGCCAGTGCTGCCTGACCCAGACCCTTGCGATCCTGAAGCCGAAAGGCAAAGCCGCTAGTGTTGCCGAAGCCCTCGATCGGCGGCGGTGAAAGCGCGAAGCTGGTCGCGTCCTTCAATGTAAGCAATTGCCCGTTGGCCCGGTCGGCAATCTCCTGGGCGGCCTGGCCCTCGCCCCGCTCGCTCCAGTTTTTGAGGGTGACGAACATCAAGGCGGCGTTCGCGCCGTTGCCCGAGAAGCTGTATCCCTGAATGGCCACGATATCGCGTATGGCAGGCTCAGACTTGAGAAGCGCCTCGATCTGCTTGATCGACGCCAGGGTCCGGTTGGCGCTGGATTCCGGCGGGCCCTGAATGTCGACGACCAGATAGCTCTGGTCCTCATTTGGGAGGAAGGCGCTGGGGAGGCTGACGAAAAAGCAGCCAAGGCCGATGACCAGGGCAAGGTAGATCATCATCATGCGTCCGGCGCTCCGCACGCTACCGCTTGCAGCGCCGGTGTAGCGGTCGGTCAATGCTTCGAAGTTGCGGTTGAACCAGCGCCCAATTCCTCCCTTCTCATGATAACCATGCTTGATCGGTTTGAGGAAGCTCGCGCAAAGTGCCGGCGTTAGCGACAGCGCCAGAAATGCCGAGAACAGGATCGAAACGACCATGGTCAGGCTGAACTGGCGATAGATGATGCCCGTCGAGCCAGGGAAGAACGCCATCGGAACGAAGACGGAGGAAAGAACGAGCGTGATCCCGAGGATGGCCCCCGTGATTTGGTTCATAGCCTTTTTGGTGGCGGCCTTCGGTGACAGGCCCTCCTCGGCCATAATACGCTCGACGTTCTCGATGACGACGATGGTGTCATCGACAAGGATTCCGATCGCGAGCACCATCGCGAACATGGTCAGGACGTTGATGGAGAACCCCGCCGCCAGCATGACCGCGCCGGTGCCGAGCAACGCGATCGGCACGACGAGCGTCGGGATCAGCGTATAGCGGAAGTTCTGCAGGAAGACGAACATTACCACGAACACGAGCGCCACCGCTTCGAGCAACGTCTCCAGCACTTTCTCGATCGAGGCGGCGACGAAGGGACTGGTGTCGTAGGGCACTGAGTATTTCACACCGGGCGGGAAGAACCGCGACAATTCCTCCATTTTCGCGTGGACGGCACGCGACGTCGCAACCGCATTGCCGCTACCGGAAAGCTGGATGCCGACGGCTGCG
Organism: Bradyrhizobium sp. CCGB01; assembly: GCF_024199795.1. NCBI lineage: Bacteria > Pseudomonadati > Pseudomonadota > Alphaproteobacteria > Hyphomicrobiales > Nitrobacteraceae > Bradyrhizobium > Bradyrhizobium sp. CCGB01. The sequence goes on along the minus strand of NZ_JANADK010000001.1, from coordinate 1,879,299 downwards.
CTCGGCTGGCCGTTCAGGCGGCTGGAAAAGTTGTAGTTCTCGGCGCCGAGTTCGAGACGCGCAACATCCTTGAGCCGGACCGTGCTGCCGTCCGGATTTGCCCGCAGAACGATATTGCCGAATTCTTCGACGTTGGCGAGCTGCCCCTTGATGAGAACGGTCGCCGTCAGGTCGGTCGTGACTGGATTCGGTGATGCGCCGATCTGCCCGGCCGCAACCTGGGCATTTTGTGCCAGGACCGCATTGTTGATGTCGGCGGCAGTCAGCCTGACGCCGACCATCTTGTCTGGATCGATCCAGACGCGCATCGCGCGTTGAGCGGCGAACAGCTGCGCGCGCCCTACTCCGCCAAGACGGCGCAGTTCGCCAAGGACGTTGCGACTGAAGTAGTCGCCGAGCCCGACTTCATCAACCTTGCCGTCGGTGGACGTCAGCGACACGATCATGAGGAACCCGGCTGAAGCCTCTTCCACTGTCACGCCCTGCGCGGTCACCGCCGCCGGCAGTCGGGATTGAATTCGCCGGAGCCTATTCTGCACGTCGACCGAAGCCTGCTCGACGCTTGTGCCGGCCTCAAAAGATACGTTGATGCTGATCGAGCCTGACGCGTCCGAAGTCGATTCGAAATACATCAATCTGGCGGCGCCATTCAGTTCCTCCTCGATCAGGCGCGTGACCCCCTGATAGAGTTCCTGCGGCGAGGCCCCCGGATACGAAGTCGAAATCGTCAGTTGCGGCGGCGCGACCTTGGGGTACTGCGCGACCGGCAGCAGCGGAATCGCAATGACGCCGGCAATGGAGATGAACAGGGCAAAAACCCAGGCCAGGACCGGCCGCCTGATGAAGAAGTGCGGCATCAACTTACCTTGTTCGGTTGTTCGGTTGCTCGGCAGAGATTCCTGCTTCCCGGTCGGCAGGCTTCCTTGACTCCGGCACAACCTTGCCGCCCGAGTGGACCTTCTGCAGGCCTTCGACGACGACCCGCTCTCCCTCCTTTAGGCCGGCCTCGACGACCCATTCCGAGTCGAGCGCCCGTCCAAGTTCGATGTCACGCGCCTCTGCAATCCCGCCTTCCGATACGAGATAGACCTGCGCCCTGCCGTCGCGTGCCCGGGTTACGGCACGCTGAGGGATGGTGATCGCGCCCTCGCGAACTGCCTGCGCGGTTCGCACCCGAACAAACATGCCGGGCAGCAGGTCGTGCTTCGGGTTGGAGAACTGGGCGCGCAGAGTGACCTGCCCGGTGGTGGGATCGACGCTGGCGCTCGCGAACAGCAACCGCCCCGCTTCCGGATAGAGGCTGCCGTCGTCGAAAACGAGCTCGACCCGAGCCTCTCCCGGCGCCGGGCTGGCGAGCTTGCCTTCCTCAACCGCGCGCTTCAGTGCGAGCAACTCCTGCGCCGATTGCGTGAAGTCGATATAGACCGAATCCACCTGCTGGATCAGCGCCAGATTCTGCGTTCCGTCGGCGGTGACAAGCGCGCCCTCAGTGACGAGAGCGCCGCCGATGAGGCCACTGATTGGCGCGCGAACCTCGGTGTGGTCGAGATTGATCTTCGTCTCGGCGAGCGCAGCTTCGGCCAATGCAACGTCGGCATCGGCCTGGGCAAGTGTCGCGGTTGCCGCATCCAGGTTCACACCGCTGGTGGCGTCGCGCTCGTGAAGAATCTTCTGGCGCTCGAACTGCTGACTCGCATTTTGCTGAACGGCCCTGGCTCGGCGCAGCGAGGCTTCGGCGCTCGCCACGCGCACCCGGAAGAGCTTCGGATCGATGCGGTAAAGGAGGTCGCCTTCCTTGACCGGAGTACCCTGCGTGAACACACGCGCCTGAAGGATTCCGGAAACACGCGCGCGAACCTCGGAGATACGCGTCGCAGCGACGCGTCCCGGAAGCTCGTTCACGACCGGAACGGGATGCGCATTGACTTCGATCACGCTGACCGTTGGCGGAGGCAGTTCCGCGCCTCGCTGCGCGGCAACGCCATCAAGCGTTAGCGAGAGGAATGCGGCCGCTGCCAGATATGCCCTCGCGCGCGGCAGACGTCTGGTGCTGTGCATTTTATTTCCTTGAGTGCCAGCCGATCGCGGACTGCATCAACTTCGTTGGGATGGGACGGTTAGACCGTCCCACACGTGCTGGGATCTCGGGTCGATCGGCTACGTCCTACTCATGGTAATCAATGCTAGTTCATCCTTCTTTGAGATCGACAGACCGGACGGCTGCCGTCGCCGCCTCGATTGCTTCCTGATCTTCTGGTTCCGTATGATCAAACAAAATCTTGGGCATAGTCATGATACGCTGAGCCAGGAGCGATTGAGACTTCTAATCTTACCCATCGCGCTTTTCGAGAATGATGACGTTGCGGGTAGAATGCCTAGCAGTCCCCTGAAAATCGCAGTCGACTGAAAGCTGAACGCGCCACAAGTCGCCCTTTGCCGTTTGTTGCTCCACCGTCGGTAAGTAGTGCCCCCTAACAAGATCGCCAAAAATGCAACGACCGCGCCGCAGAAGATCGCTCAGTTGCCTCGCGTTGTCGTCATGAAGATAAAGTCAGCGAGGTCATGTAGAAAGCGATGGTTCACGGCCTTTTCGTTGTTTATCAACTCGTGAGCAACAAGGGAAAGTGCGAACGCCTGCAAGTCTCGTTCCGTTGGTTTCGTATATATGGAGCCACAGTTTCATTGTGCCATCGGGTGCTACCTCCTAGGTGACCGTATATTCGTCCTTGGCAGACCGGCGTTTGGCCCATGATAAAGACAACGGGCTCGCCAATGTCCGTCTCGGCCAACCGCCCATCCCCTGGGAACGAAGTGGGCTACCGTCGAGACCGCCGTCGCACCATCCTGCGCTCGCCAAGTTGATCTAAACTGGTCAATAAGGGCGTTGTCATTCGCCCGAACGTCAACGCCCTGACCGGCCGGCTACCCCGCAAACTCTGTAGGCCAAGACTGAAACCGAGGCAGAGACAGAGCCGAAACCAAAGCATGCGGTCATTTCTCTACCCGTGCAGCCGGTCCGGATTTTATCCCGGATGAGATCCGCAAGGCGCCTACCCGAATTGGTTAGTCGCGATGCCGGCCGCCTAGACAACTCTCGTTCCGGATTGGCCTGGATACTTAATTGAAGTGTCAAAAAAAGCGGTACGGCGCGCGGGTTCTGATCCCGACCGCCGAAATCGGGCGCTCTTTGGCAGAGCTGGCCGATATCGCGATCGAACACAAGCCGCGCCCGGTATGATCCGCGCTGAGGCTCGAATGCCATCACCGTCGGAGTCGTGCGTCATAAATGCACCTCATCCGCTCCGCCCAACCGACATGAATCCGTTAAGCGTAGATACTAGGGTCAAAACCCAATCAGCGGGTTGAGCAGGTTCGGTTTTCCTGATTCTCAGAGGGTGTGGATCTCGGGAGGCGACGTATGGCGTTGTTCTGGTTGTCGGATGCGGCGTGGGCGGCGATCGAGCCGCATCTGCCGAAGAACCAGCCCGGCGCGCGGCGCGTCGATGACCGACGCGTGATCTCCGGCATCCTGCACGTGCTCAAGGTCGGTTGCCGCTGGTGCAATTGCCCGGCCCGACTACGGACCTTCGACAACGATTTACAATCGGTTCAACCGCTGGTCGCGCCGAGGCTTCTGGCTCAAGCTGCTCGACGCGCTGGTGGAGGCAGGGGCGGTCACGAAGAGCACCGCCATCGACAGCACCTACATCAAGGCGCAACGCGCGGCGTTCGGAGCAAAGGGGGGCGTGCGGCCCAGGCGATCGGTCGCTCGCGCGGCGGCTGGACGACCAAGGTCCACGCGCTCACTGACGTCATTGGCCGTCCCTATGCCCTGATGCTGACACCCGGCAATGTCAGCGACATGAAGGCCGCTGCCGCGCTTCTCGAACGGGCCGGGCCGATGCGATACCTGCTGGGTGACAAAGGCTATGACGCCGACCGGTTACGCCGCCTCGCCCGCCAAGCGGGCGCCACGCCCGTCAGACCCGGCCGCCGCAACCGCCGGCGCACCATCCGATATGACAAGCAGCGCTACCGGGGCCGCCACTTGATCGAGAACGCCTTCTGCCGCCTCAAGGACTTCCGGCGCGTCCATACCCGCTATGACAAGCTCGCCGCCAATTTCCTGTCCGCCGTGGCGCTCGCAACCGCCGTCGCCTTCTGGCTCTGATCGAGTCTCAGCCCTTAATTAGATACGGACCCTAGGACGCACTCCGGGTCGGTTAAGCAAGAAAAAACTCGGCAGAGCCATTCCGTCGACGGGCTGGAGCTGCAAAAACCTGAGGGATCGTCGAGCTGTGCATTGGTGTCGGCCCGTCCTGCGGCCTCAGCGACGAAAGCCGGCCCCGTCGCTGCAAGCGCGATGGCGGTCGCAGTCACAAACAAGCATTTTTTCATTCGAGCGTCACTTCCTTAGCTTAACCCCAGCCGTCCTTCTGCTTAACAGAGCGAATGCAAAACGCAAATCTAACGCTACGTCAGGTTACATCTTGTCCCTGTCCGCCGTGGCGCTCGCAACCGCCGTCGCCTTCTAGCTCTGATCGAGTCTCAGCCCTAGATGCCGTAATGGGCCCTGCTCCGAGCAAGGGCTGATATTGCTAGCCCCAAGGTGTAGCCAATGTTGATGTACTAACCGGCCACGCCTGTATTCGTGTCAACAGACAGGAAGATTCCAATGCGGCCCGTACTTCGGCCTGCAAGAATCCGTGGGAGATATCCTCGCTTCAACATCAGCTTTTGTTTTACAAGCAAGATTACCTGCTTTACGGCGACTCACATCACGCGAACATATGCTCCGATCGGCCTAGAGAGTATCGGGTAAAGAACCACTCTCCTAGCGGCCGCCGACTAATTCTGGTCGGTGACTTACAGGCCTTCTCTGCGATACAACTTGAAGGCCACCCCGTAGGTTGCCCTCCGGGGAGCACGCTGTCAGCCTTGCGATGCAGGCGGCAGCATGGCCGCCGCCACTTTAGCCTCCTGTGGTGGGACATCGTTGTCAGTATGCCGGCGCCGAGCCACAACGCTGCAAACTTCACTGGCAGCGCGAATGCCTCGTTCGGGATAGCGAATGACGGCATGTGGCACTGACCTGGCTCGTCGTCGGTACGCGCTTCAACTTGAGCCGAGATGTGGATCACACCGATGACGCCGCTGCAAAGAATTTGCAAGTGGTTAAAAAAAACGCAGAAATACAAGGCGAATCACTGCTGGCATGCCGGCTCTCTTGGATTTTGACGATTCTGACTCAATTGAGCTCGACAGCGAAGAACAATAGAGCTCTTTTGCGGCGGTGGCTGAGCGAGGTGGATTGCTACCCCATGCGATCGTTGGCCGCGCTCTGACGTTCCGCGCCTGTTTTGAGTATATCGCGGAGAGCCGATGCTAGTTGGAAGCATTCCGAAGAACTCCTTCGAGATGCTCTTAACCCCGGTTCTGATGCCGCGGAGGAGATGTCCCGGTCCGTGTTGAATTGCGTCGGGCCGGCGTTGCCGGAATGAATGTTACGCGGCCCTCTTGACGTGGGCGATGGGGTTGATCGTCATGCGATTGTGGCGAGCCTGAAGGGCGGCACACAGAACTGACAATTGCTTATGCGCCTTCAATCGTTGGAAGCCCTTGTTGGCCTCGATCATGCCGGCCGCGGCCCATCGCAAGGCCATACCGGCGTCCCGCCGGCATTTGACGTTGCGCGTGACGCGGCGAATGGTGCCCATCATGTTCTCGGCGATGTTGGTACAGGCGAGCGATCGACGAAGCTCCTTCGGCAACTTCAGTCAGGATTTCGTCGAGGCCTTCGAGGACGCTGGCCGCTACGCCGGGCCATTGCTGGTCGAGTCGACGCGCGAGATTGCGGATCAATTTTTCAGCCTTGTCGGCTTCATCGAGCTCCCAGGCCTGACGCAGCACCCGACGGGTGGCGCATGATGCTCTTTCGACAGGCGTTCCACGATGCTGCGCGCTCTGTGGATCTGCAGCGCTGGATCACAGCGGCCGAACGGAGGGTGCGGCGGACGCCTTCGACAAACGCCTTCGCGCCGTCGGCGATGAACAGTCTTGGCACCGTCGGTGGGCAAGCCGGCGCGATACCGATTGTCCAGCAGAGCCTGGACCATTGCGGCATTCTCGGTCGCCCCTTCCGCCAGCGCCAGCGGATGCTTGTTGCCTTCGCCGTCAACCCCAATCGCGGCGACCAGCACGAGATCGTCGCCGAGATGCAGACCGTCGATTTGGACCACCAGAAGGTCGAGCGCGGACAGGTCGGTAGCCATGAAGTCCGTCAGCCGCGCCGCCGACAGCGCTACGAACCTCCGCGAGGCCGCCGACTTCGAATCCCCGATCCGGGCGGTGCCGGCACGTCACCCTCGGACAGCCGGACAGCGCGGCCGAACCGGCGCGTCGACACATTGATCAGCAGATTCATCGCCTAGCGACCGAGCCAATCCTCCTCCGCCGTTTCTCAGCTCGGGATCGTCACCTCGCGGCCGTCCACCCCCGAACCCGCGGGCGCTGGACCTCGATCTTGCCGCCGCGGAAACCGATCCGTCCCAACGATGCGCCCGCCGCGCCGCATCGCGACCGTGGCGCGGCCCTCCGGCCGCCGTCTCATCCGCCTCCATCATCGTGCCGAGCGCCTCGATCCCCGCCGCAAGGCAGAACCGATCGAAGCTCGCCCGCACTTCTGCAAACGCTTCGTCCACAGCCCCGGTCGCCGGCCAAACAGCCGGTGTGATATCTCTCGTCACGGCTTGCTCTACTTGTGGAATCAGCACCCTGCGCCTACCGGCTAAAGGTGGGCAACCCCGACCTCTTCAGAAACTGAACAGAACCCGGGACATCCCCGTGCGAGACGCTTCGCGGACTTCGTCGAGGAGCGCCGCAAAGCGCGGCGGTTGCCGTGTCGAACATGAGGTGCCTCCATAAATCCTATTGTCGCTCGGTTTTTGCCGCCGTCGGGATTCATGTTAAGCTGAGCGCGCGATGAGATAGGCGGCACCAACCGGTCAGCCAAGTTTCAAGCCTAAGCGCGGCCCGATTTCGGTGAACCCGTTGCGCTTGTAGAACTTAAGAGATCGTTGCCACGCTGGTTGCCTGGGCGCGCCCACCTCGAGCCTATTCCAGCCGCGCATCTTGCCATGTGCGATCGCAGCGCCAAGCAGCCGCTCGGCGACGCCGTTCGAGCGATACGCCGGCAAAACGTACAATTCGGTGATCGTCCCAGCTATACCGAGCGTGTAGACGGCGGCGAATTCGATAATCATCATGAGCCCGAGCGGCCCGGCACTCTTTTCTGCAAGAAACCCAAGATAATTACTGCTGTCCGCCAAAAGTGCTCGCGCGCTGTTGATCCTGCGACTTGCATCGGACGGTTCGCCCCTTAGTTCGACCAAAAGTGAATCGACAAAGCGGCCGACGGTTTCTGCATCTGCAGCGGTCACTCTCCTGGTAACGATCTCGTCCATCTTGGGACCCTACCTTTCAGTCGGCAAGTGCGCTCTGCGATGGCGAGCTGTTCGAGCGACATCAGCGACGACCTGATTACGGGCCTGCTCAACCGGCCGGCTACAAGACGGGTAACGGCAACCGCTGGACCCTTGCGCGGGCTGTGGTGCGAGCACCGGTTGATTCCACCATAGCCTCACGCGCGGCACCGGGCATTCGCTTGGACCTACGCTATCGGCATGGAGCCCAAATAACAATGGCTACACCAAGGGCCAAGCTTGCCGCTGCGAAAGCAAGGAAGCCATGCTGGAGCGAGCGCGCGTGCGTGCCACGCGCTTTATGCAAGAGCACTCGGTGAGAAAGTAGCCACTACGTCTCAACTGACGCGGTAAATTTCTGCGCATTCTTCGCGGCCACGGCCATGGCACGAGAGAGCTTGCGCGACTATCTGCCGTTAGCTGCAAATAAACGCCCACAACGCCGGCGACTGCGACAGTGATCTCGCCATCGAGCTGCTCAACTATGATCTCGGCACTCGTTGATTTCGACCTCTGCCATACGCCCGAGATCGTCAAGGTTCTTCACCATCTATGAGCCAACCAAGATTCTACTGACCACCCACCTTGTAACCGAGTTTGTGTCGCCACCCGGTAGGGCGAAAAACATAGGGGGCGCAGTGAGCTATCCTCGCCACGGAAGCAGCGCGTCGAGCGCGACTCGGCGTCGATAGGTCGCGTAGCCGACGCTGTCCCTACCGCGCTCGCGCTGCCGGTGAAGTTAGCAACAACGTGACTCGGCGCTTTGGGGCGTCGCAAGCACGCAAGCGCTGTCCCTATCACGCGCCGCTAACTTCAGTGGCCGGCCTGGCCACCTTGAATGGCAAAGCTGACCACCGGCTCCCGGCGGTGACGGCAGGGCCCCGGGAGCCGCGAAGTTGTATCACGGAAAAGCACTGCAGCGTACCTACCTAGATTGGTGGCCGCCTAATCCAACCGGCTGGTCCTCAACCTTTTGCCAGATTCAGGAGACGTGAATGACCAAACGCGCACGCATTCGCTACGTCAACAAGACGGACAGAAAGAACCCTCACGAAAGATTCTCACATGATGGCGGAGCAAACCCCGACGGAACGCAGTGGAAGCGATCCCTCGATCAGGCTATCCGAGAAGAGCAACGAGTGGGAGTTCTATGTCGAAGAAAACGGCCGCGGAGTTTATGTCGTGGACCACGCACGAGCGGTACAAGTTCATCAAGACGGCGGCGGACGATATTCATCCAAACATTCCTCTATTGCCTGAGTGTCCGCGATATTCAGCAACATCTACTCTTAGCGCGAATGCGGTTTGCTCAAAAGCCGGACGAAACGATATATACAGTTCGTTGCTTTCTCGCCACGCGTCGCGCGGCCCTCGACTTGACGGCGGACTTCTGGTTCTGCAGACGACGAAGAAAGGAGTGCTCTGTATTTCAAATCGGACACGCATGTCCAATTTTCTCCGTATCCGTTGGTTATCATCATGTATCGATCGGCCGTCTTAATTCCCCAGCCGAACTAAGCCTCAACCAATGGCAAGAAAATTGCCATGACCAAGTGCCTTCTCTTCAACCAACTTGCGGCCAACCTTAATGATAGACTCGGCCGCGAGCTGCGTGCGACCCCGAATGCGCTCCGCTGCGGCGCGAGCCGATGCATCTCTTTCGGGCGGCCTTCTCGTCCGAGCGCAACACAACGAGGCTTGACGATTTGATCGTCTCGTGAGGTAAATGAACGTTTTGAGGTCCAAATGATCCGCGAGATTGCTACTGTCATCCCGGCTGTCAGGCTACTGATCGCAAACTACCTGGTACGACGAGGAAACTCCTTGCATGCGACCGGCGGCGCTAAGTTTCCACCATGCCTCCGCCAAACAGACGCAGCCTGGCAAAGCCACTGGACCTCACACTCGTCAAAAATGAGATGGTGAAAGGGCAACGGATTATCGTGAACGCAGCAGCGGGTCCCAGAATGGTCGGCCGACATGGTTTTGTTCTCGGATCTGGCGGAACGCGCTACCGCCTTCGTGTTCTGCTTGACGGATCAAAGCATGAGATAACGCTACACGCGCGTTTTGTGGATGTGCTGAACGAGAACGAGCCCTCCGCTGGCCGCTACAGTCTCGCGTCCGACGCGCCCCTCACCGCCCGCCGCCCAACCGCTGGCCGGCTCCCCCTCTCCAGCCGCGCCTGCGCGGGTTGACAAATGATCTCGCCCTCCATTGGAGTCGTCAGTTTCTCGTCAGGTGAATGCGGCATACGGGAAAACTGAAGCTCGTAAAAAGGACAACCTCTCATCCGGCGGTGGGGGTTACTGGACGAGGATTGCCACGTGATCATCTTCCCATCCATTCCCAATGGTTGGTAGTTGACTGAGGGCCAAAGCAATCGTTGGGCAACATATAGCGCGGTATATCGTTCGTGGCGGGGACTCGATTTGGTTGTGAGTTCCACGTTCGCTCTTGATGCGATTCACGCTGGGGAGTGGTAGGTCACCGATTGGTAGGCTCAGCTTTTTCAACGACTCATGCGATCTCGTTGTCATTCGGGAAGCGCAGGATATGTATGTCCTTGCTCTGATCACCCAAAAAGGCGGAAGCGGCAAGAGCACGCTGGCGGTTGGAATTGCAGTCGCAGCGATGGAGAACGGGGAGCGCGTCGCAATTGTTGAGGCGGATCCACAAGGCACGATTTCAAAATGGAAAGAGCGACGCGGCCACCTCTATCCGCGGGTCGTTCGGATCTCCGATCCCGCCGAAATTGAAGTGGCTCTCGACAGCCTTGAAGCTGAGGGAACCTGGCTTACTGTCATCGATACCGCCGCCACGAACAATGCACTGGCCGTGCTCGCCATCGCGAGGGCCAATCTTTGCCTGATCCCTGTGCGTCCGAGCCTGGCCGACATCGAAGCTGCGATACCGACGCTGATTGCTATTCGTAGGCTCAACCGCCGATTCGCTTTCGTCCTTAATCAGGCGCCGCCGCGGGGTTGCCGCTTGAGTGAAGCTGCAACATCGCTCAATTCGCTCGGGGTGCTTGCGCTTCCCTATGTCGGACAGCGCAATGACCACCAGGACGCGCTTGGGTCAGGATTAGGCGTGACCGAGTTTGCACAAGAGGGAAGAGCCTCGGAGGAAGTTCGTGAGTTGTGGCGCTGGGTCTTGAAGAAGCTTGTCGAGGGGTCGTTAGATCATGAGCCACACACAGAAAAGGCGCCGTGCTAGTCACGCGCGTTGCGCGCGACGCTCGCTAGTGGAGCTTACCGCGGCGGCGAGCCGAGCCGTTGACGATGGCCTGTTTGTGTTGTCCAGCGGGATTGCTGCTTCCAATCCGCGATCGGAGCGCACAGGAGAGAAGACGTGTGATGAAACAACGCTGGCGAGGCAAGCGACGGCTCCGAGTCCCGTTGCTGTGCTTGAATCTCGGAATGCGGCAGCGCTGAAGGACGAACTCCTAAATTCCGACACTACCACTGAGATGATGGTGAAGATTGCCGATCTCGTAGAGGAACGGGCGGGGGGCGAAGCGGCGTCGAAAGACATCGGCTCCGCTCTTGAAAGCAATTTTTTGACCGTTCTCAAAGAAACCGCGACGGAGCTCCGCGCGGATGCGGCCGAGTTGATCGTGCAGAAGGAACTTGCCGATAGCGCGGCGCAGCCGCAATACATGCGGCGGCTTACTGACGAGGCTCTCAGATTGCTGAATGATCTTCAGAACGGCAAGGTGGAGAATCAGGCGAACTTTATCCTGAGCGAATGCTTCAGAGAAGCCGCCATCGCGTTCTCTATAATCAATCAGCAGCTCAAGCGCGACGGTTATGCAGCGAGCATTGATCCATCAATCTTCATCTGGCTTGCCAATATCACGGAACCGGCGACGCGCGACACCGGGACCGTGCGGCTTGAGATCGTAGCCAACCTCCGAGGGTATCCTAGTACGTACGCGCGCCAGGTCGCTCATTTCATCTGGCACCTTGTCGAGGGGCAAGGCTGCCCGCTACAGGCCGCATATCGAGCGGCGCTCACGAAGTTCGCCATAAGCGCGAGTTTCGCCGAGTCGGCCTATGCCTTTTGGCAGCCGGTCTTCAAACGGGCGGGGCCGCACGTGAAGATGCTGACCCGCATTTCAGATTCAGAAATGTAAACCTAAGCAGCGCGAGGTTTTGGCGTCCGAAACTTTCGTCCGAGCCTTGAGCGAAGAAGACGCTTACGTTGGGGCCGCTCCTGCATGGCCCATGATTGCGCTGATAAGGGCCGGAGCGAAGCCGGCTGATTAGCCGGTGCAAACACCGACCAAGTACGAGCTGGTAGTCAATCTGAAAGCCGCCAAGGCGTTCGGCCGCGATCTGCCGGCAACCGAGGCGAGCACGACATCCGCGTCGTCGGCGGCCCGCCGAGATCGTTTCCGGTGGAGCGCCCAAATCGAGGCCTTCGTTTCACAACCCGCGGTTCGCCCGCATGACGTCGTCGATGCCATGACCGACCTGCCGCGGCGTCGGAAACGCCGGCGCGCTCGAAAAGTAGCGCTCATGGATGTCGAGTAGGCACGCTGCGTACATGTGCTTGTAATCGCGCGAAAAAGGCCAGAAAAGCGTCGTCATGCAAATGGGGGAACAAGGACAATGCACGCTGCTCCTTTGACCGACTTCATCCCGAAGGAACGGGCTTACGAGAAAGCACATTGGAGACGCTCGAATGCGCTCTTTCAGCTGAAAAGTCCAACCGAACATACACCTCACCGACAATGAAGATGTTGCTCTTCCTATAAAGCCATTTGCTACGCAACAGCGGGCTTGACGGAATCTAGCGTTGGACTGACATTTTTTGATAGTTTTCACCGCAGTCGATGTGCAAAACTGTCGAAGGGGTTGTCAGCAACGTCGCACGATGCTTCACAACGGCCCCATACGTTGAGCAGAGGAGGCGGCGCCACGATCGGAGTTCGCCGTAAACAGAAATGCAACGATTGTGGATGTCCGACCATTTTTCCTATTATGAGATTTCGCTTAAGCGCCGCGGGCGGAGCTGGTCAGGTCGCTTTTTAGGCACGAAGGCCCGCTGGTGATGTCGGGTTCTAAACGCAGTCGAGCAGCCGCCGGTTATGAAGCGAACAGGATTCTTTTTCTGCTGCTGACCGCACCGGTCTGCTCGCCACAACCAGCTTTGGCCCGAGCCCGTGAGCGGCCGTGCTTGAGGCGCTAGTTGCGATCGCAAGCATGCTCCAGCTCGTATTGATGAATCTATTTGGAGGATGGCGATGACGCAGACCAAGCAGGAGCAACGATCAAGCATCGGCAGTCTTGCATCCAAAACACCCGGTCGATCCAAAGCAAAAAAGCTGACCGCGACGATGAAGCGTCGCGCGCTTAAAGTGCTAAGATCGGAGCGACCAGCTCCATCATCTCAATGAGTCGCCCCTGCGACGGAAACGCGCGCGCGACCGCTGATCGGCGGTCTGCGCTTCACACCAAGATCGCGACTCGCTCGGAGCTCGGCATCAGCCGGCAAAGCCATCGGGATCGAGCACGATATTGTCGTCAGCCCGGTCAAGCTAGCGACATGACGCGATACGGCTTGTGACTGGCTCGAGCGTTTCGACATCTACGGTTTCCAGGTTTGCAGCCCATCGACCTTCTCGATGGATCGCCTGGCGAGTGATAACAGCCGGACGGGATCGTGCTCCCCTGCCCGAAGCTCGGCCTCTGCCTCGAACAGCCTTCGACTGACCGAAAGGGGCTCGATTGCGTTCAGTCGCGCTGACACGCCGGTTCCGGCTGGTCATTGCGAGCTGATCCGGATCGCGAACCGTTTGCGCGGCGACGATGTCGATCGGAAGGTTGAGATCGGTTGCCATTCGCCGCACCACCGCCTATTGCTGAAAATCCTTCTATTCAAAGAACGCGACATCCCGCAGCACCATGTTGAACAACTCGCAGACCACGGTTGAACGCCGCGGAAATGGCCACCTTGAAGAGCTCGCACAAGGGCTGTGCCGCGCACACCCATTCAAAAAAGATATCAACCGAGCTGGACAGAGATTTCTGTCACTTTTGGTGCTCGCCCAGTTCTTCTTCTTTCTGAGGCCATGGCGCAGGGGCTTCCTGCTCCGTCGTACTGGAAGAATCAACGGGGTTCGGCACTGTTGGTTTTCGCCTGCCAATGGCGGGGCAATACAAGGGACTTGCACGAACCATGCTCAAGGCTTTGCGTGCCAAGGCAATCCTTATCCTGCATCGGAAGCCGTTAGTCCAACCGGACTTGTACTTTGTTGTAACTTTTACCCAGTGCTTGCCCCGGTGCATTGAATTATGTTCAGAAGGATGGCTCTGGCTAGGGCCTGGCAACGTTTTAGAGCATCGACTCGCAGCACGGCGCCGTGGCCAACCTCCGCCGCTTGCGCTCAGCGTCGTTCACCGCCTTGAGCCGGTCCCTGATGTATTCGGAGACTTCGCCGATCTCAGCCCGCAAGTCGGGCTCCGAAATACCCCGCTCCCCAGCGGCCTCGACAAGATATCGGCTGAGTTCCGCCACATCCTGCGACGCGCCGGGAGTCCTGTACTGCTCGACGGCTTGAATGCTGTTCTCGGTTCAGAAGTCGATAAACTCGCGAGCCGCGCTCACGTATTCCCCCAACGCCCCCTAGAACCAGCGTTAACGCCAGTCGGCAAAAAGAACAGGGAAAGCCCGCCCCAGCGTACGCTGGAGCGGGCTTGATGGGCGGGCTATGACTGGCGGCCGAGAACTCCTGCCCAGCGCAGCTTATACGCCGAGCGGAATAGCCCGTTCGCTCGCTGGCCGACCTGCTAGGCGAGCTCAACCCAAGGTGGCGCGTTGGCCATGTGGGATTTCATAAATGCGCTTAGTGCCGCGCTTTGCTCGCTCAACTCCGGGCCGATTTCCAAGACAAAGCGGCTCGCGACAGAAGCAGCGTGACTCGGAGTCGGAGGATCGCGTAGCCCGACGCTGTCCGTACCGCGCTCGCGCTGTCAGTGAAGTTAGTGACGACATGACTCGGCGCTTTGTCCTTCCCTATAACGCGCTGTCCCTATCACGGTTCGCTAACTTTGGTTGCCGCCCTGCCGCCTGCCTAGCAAAGCTGACCAGCGCGGCGCGCGCGGATGGCAGTCCATGAGCGACTCCTCCAAGCTGTATAGTGAAAGGTCCCCCGCACCTACCAGGATTGGTGGCCGCCTAATCCAACCATTGATCTATGCTGGGCCTTCGGGACTTTCAGATTTAGGAGAGACTAGAATGGTTAAACGCGCACGCATTCGCTGCGTCAGCAAGACGGACAAAAAGAACCCTCACGAAAGAATCACACATGTTGGAGGAGCAAACCCCGACGGGACGCCGTGGAAGCGATCCATCGATCAGGCTATCAAAGATATCGAGAGCGACGAATGGGAGTTTTACGTCGAAGAAAACGGCCGCAGGGTCGAGGTGGTGTGGGCCACGCACGAGGGGCACAAGTACATCAAGACGATGGCGGACGACATTCAACCTGACAATCTTCTTTTACTCGCTGAGTGTTTGTGATTCTCAATAACATCTACCCTTGGCGCGAATGAGGTCTGCACAAGACGCCGCGAATGCGTCGGCCTTGGGGCGTTACCTTCTCTCCCTTGGCAGCGCGGTCTTCGATTTGCTCGTGGACTTCGGGCGGCGTTGACGGCGCAGCAAGAGCGTAGAGAGCGGTTGGGGCCAAATTTCCAATGGTTGGAAGTTTGGTGCCATAAACATTTGCAACATTGATGAAGTTGCCGGCCGCGCTCTTTGCCATCCCAAAATCTGCATCGATCCAAGGCAGGAAAATTGCCGTGTCCGAGCGGCTTCTTCTGCTCAATCAATTCACGGCCGACTTCAATGATAGCTCGGCAGCCAGCCGCATCGCCGCGTCTGCGGGATTGACAAATGATCTCGCCATCCATTGGAGTCGTCAGCCTGTCGTCAGGTCGATGCGGCATACGGGGACAACTGAAGCTCGTAAAAAAAGGTACGAAATCCGGGGATCTGAAAGCGGAGATCGCCGTTATTCGTCTTCTCCCCCGTCATCCTCAGGCCTTGGGTCCAATTCCACGATTTCCGCTTCATCGACAAAGGTGCTGGTGATGCCGGCGGTCGCAAGAACAGCCGTTGTGGCGGCAGTAAAAATTGGCATTGACCTCTCCGTTGGAAGTTAATCGCTAGCCGGCCGGTTCGCCGACTTCATCAGCTGCGCCCGCAGCCCGAGCGCAACGTCGCCGGTTCGCGGCCAGAGCCGATCAAGGCCGAGGCCTGCCATCGCAGCGGGCGCGCTGCAAATTTGCTGCGTGCAAGCGCCACGGCCAATCGGATGCGGATGTCCTGACTGTGAGGGTCGCACATCCCTGGCCTGAATAGTTCGACCGCCTCAGGCGCCACGTGCACGCTGTGGCTCCGCTTGTTTCTTTTCAATCGCTCTGGCATCAGCGAGGCTCGCCGAAATTCGCGCAGGGCCATGGCATGAAGTGTGCACCATTCGGGTACCTCGCAGTAAAGTCCTCTAGAAATGTGGTGCAGTACAAATCCTAACGAGCGCGCCCATCGTCCCGAGCGTGTGGCCCGGAAGCGGAACCAGCACCAAGGTGGCGTCTCCGAACAGATCTTTCTCGCCGTTTACGAGTTCTATGGGCTGTCCGTAATCCCAAGTCGACTTTGAGATATCCTGCGGTGTCGGCGCCAGGCGCCCTCGCCGCTTCAATCTCCTTGGCATGAGCGAAAATCGTCGCCTTGCGAAAGAACTGATTGCAGCCGCAATGGTCCGGATGAAAGTGTGAGTTGATGACGATGTCGACGTCGTCCGACCCGAGGCCCGTGCAAGCCAGGCTCGGCACCAGTGTCTGGTTCGCGCCCATCATCGGCCTCATGACCTTTGCGAGCTGACCCCAACGCCCCTGCGCATCGGTGACGACGGACGGATGACATCCAGTGTGGAACAACACGTTACCCTGCTTGTGCCGGATCAACGCGCTGCTAACTGGAAGATCGATCGTCTCGTTCCGCTCTGCGTCGGCGACAAAGATGCTCTTTTTCATCCAGACGTCCGGCGGCGAGAAAATTCAGCTTGATAGCTTTCTCTCCAAGCGCTTCGTAGCGGCGCCGCGGATCGCCGCCAGTATGTTCTGGTAGCCAGTGCAGCGGCAAAGATTTCCGGAAAGACCCTCCCGGATGTCCTCGTCGGTCGCGAGAGGATACTTTCCAAGCAAGTCCTAGCCGGTCATCAACATGCCGGGCGTGCAGTGGCCGCACTGGAGCCCGTGAGCTCCGGAGCCTGTTCGTCAAGCGTCAGGGCGACGCGCTCTCGCTCAGCTTCCTTCAAGCGCAGCGGAGTGTCCGCGACGCACATTACCGCGATACGCGCGTCTCGAGGCTTTGAGCCCGAGCGACGAACGGAAAGAGCGATGCTTGCTAGCGCGAAATCGCCGAAGCGCCGCGCGACCTCCTCGAAGGCCCAACCATCGTGATCGAGGATCGGGAATTTAACTTCCACGACGATTTCGTTTGGCTCCAAACAACTCGTCAGAGCATCGATGAAGAACTCTTCCGCGGCGACGGTCCGGGACCCATTTGGTCCTCGAATGGAGATCCTTGCATCGTAGAATGCCGATAGCATCGGCAGTTCGGCGGCCCGATCAGCATGGGACAAGCTGCCGCCGATCGCACCGCGATTGCGTATAGCCAGATGAGCCACGTGCCGCATCGCGGCCGCCATGACGGGAAGCCTTTAACAACGAGCGGTGAACGTTCAAGATCGCAATGTAGGTGATGTCCATCGCCGAGACCTGGTTGGGACGCGTGATCTCCATGCCGCGCAGTAGATAGGGATAGATCTTGTGGCCGGGCTCAGGTGGGGTGGTGTGCGGACAGCGGTAGAGCGCCTCTATCATCCCCATCCGCCGCATGAGCGTTTTGACATGCCGGCGGCCGATCTTGCACCCCTCGGCAGCCAGCAGGCCTCGCAGCATTCGCGAGCCGGCGAAGGGAAACTCCAGATGCAGCCGGTCGAGCCTTTGCATCAGCGCGTGGTCTTTGGGCGGCACTGGGCGCGGCAGATAGTAGACGCTGCCGCGGCTGATGTTCAGAGCTTCCGCCTGCTTGCTGATCGGCAGATCGTGTTCACGGTCGATCATCATTTTGCTCTCAGCAATCCCGCCTTGGGTGAGCGCTCCTTCTAAAAAATCGTTCTCCAGCGTCAACTCGCCGATCTTGGCGTGCAGCGACTTCACGTCGATCATGGGCTCGGCGAGCCGGCTCCCGCTGCCTGGACCGAACATATCGGCAGCGCCGCCTTCCATGATGTGATCTGATTGGAGTGGACGTCGAACTGCTCCGCCAGTTGCGCCAGCGTCCGGTCACCCTTGACAGCGGCAAGCGCCACCTTCGCCTTGAAGACGGGAGTGTGGTTCCGCCGTGCTCGTCTGCTCATCGTCTCTCCTGATTCGCCGGCCAATCTTGCCCGCCGTCAGGCAGAAACTCCACTTATCGTGCTGTTCAGATTTCCCGAGCAGCGACAATAATTCGAATTACGTCGCGGACGATCTGGCCAAGTGGCTCGATCAGAAGGGCATGCAGCACGTTCGTGGTGCTCTGTACCACCCCAGACCCAGGGAATGATTGAGCGCTGGCATCAGACCCTGAAGAACAGCATTCTGCTCGACAATTACTACCTGCCTGGCGATCTCGTGGCAAGTACGCGCCTTCGTCGAGCACTACAATCATGTCTGCTATTGTGAGAGCACCGACAACCTAATACCTGCAGATGTCTGCTGCTGCGATTTTTTCTCCGTTTGCTCGCCACCAGGAATTAACAGGAAGTTATTCGGCATTGGTAGTATACCCATGAAACGCATTTCCTATAATGCTCCGCCAACTTTGTGGACAGCATTGTCCTGGGTACTACGCCGAGCGGCGAGCCCGGAACAACGACAGCCGGAACAATACAGCCGGAACACCGACAGCTCGGGGCGACATTGTGTCGCCCAGACGCACTACCAGTATTGGTCGGTCCCTTATTTCAATAAGTCGGTATACTCACTACCTTCAACGGGGGCTGCCTGTGACCTACACTATTACCTGTCATCGAACGGAGTACGGCCGGAAGTATTTCTCCATACAAAGGTCCACCGCGAGAGAAGCCCTATCCAAAGCAGAGATTCTTGAGATGTCGGACGTACAAATCGACTACATTGATACTCCCGCGGACGGACGTGTTGACATGCGAACGCTCCGGACGTTGGCTGAGAGGGAGCGCGACTAGCAGGCTGATGAAGAACTCAGCCACGTTCGCAAACGAGGCTTGAATCGTCGCCATTGTAGATGTAGAAGTGGCCGACGAATCTGCCCGCGGTGCCGATCATAACCCATCCGCGACCGCAGACGGGGTCATTTTCGTCGTGCCCTTCCCATGAGAACTCGACGCAGGCCGATCTGTCGCGAATGCCGTAGCGCACGTCCAGGAAGCCCTTGAGGGCCGAAGGCGATTTCGCCATCGGACTTGCCCCGGAAGGTGAGATGCGCCTCTTCGACAGATTGAGGAAGTCGCTGTCCTCGCGCCTCGGGATCTAGGTGATGTCCATCGCCGAGACCTGGTTGGGACGCGTGATCTCCATGCCGCGCAGTAGATAGGGATAGATCTTGTGGCCGGGCTCAGGTGGGGTGGTGTGCGGACAGCGGTAGAGCGCCTCTATCCCCATCCGCCGCATGAGCGTTTTGACATGCCGGCGGCCGATCTTGCACCCCTCGGCAGCCAGCAGGCCTCGCAGCATTCGCGAGCCGGCGAAGGGAAACTCCAGATGCAGCCGGTCGAGCCTTTGCATCAGCGCGTGGTCTTTGGGCGGCACTGGGCGCGGCAGATAGTAGACGCTGCCGCGGCTGATGTTCAGAGCTTCCGCCTGCTTGCTGATCGGCAGATCGTGTTCACGGTCGATCATCATTTTGCTCTCAGCAATCCCGCCTTGGGTGAGCGCTCCTTCTAAAAAATCGTTCTCCAGCGTCAACTCGCCGATCTTGGCGTGCAGCGACTTCACGTCGATCATGGGCTCGGCGAGCCGGCTCCCGCTGCCTGGACCGAACATATCGGCAGCGCCGCCTTCCATGATGTGATCTGATTGGAGTGGACGTCGAACTGCTCCGCCAGTTGCGCCAGCGTCCGGTCACCCTTGACAGCGGCAAGCGCCACCTTCGCCTTGAAGACGGGAGTATGGTTCCGCCGTGCTCGTCTGCTCATCGTCTCTCCTGATTCGCCGGCCAATCTTGCCCGCCGTCAGGCAGAAACTCCACTTATCGTGCTGTTCAGATTTCCCGAGCCGACTCTGGCCCCACTTTTGCTTACTTTTGGTTCGCTGACGGGCAGGTCTCAGGTGGAGATTAGAATGTTTGAGTTGTCGAAGGTAAAAGTACTTGCGCTGCCTTTTGCGGTAATGATTGCGTTATTCCCAGCATCTGCGAAAGCGCCGATCTGGAGTTCGAGCGATCAATACGGCAATTTTTCCCTTAATGGCTATTCCTGGAACAACGACGTGTATGGTCAAGGTGCTGGGCCTCAAACGATCTCGGTCCATTCGGTCAATCAATGGAGCGTGTGGTCGAACCAACCTGATACCGGCGGCATCAAGAGCTATCCCCACGAGGCTTTCAATGTTGGGAAACCGCTGAGCGCGATCAACAACCTGAGTTCAAGCTTCAATCAGAGCGTCCCGAGTAGCGGCCGCTGGAACTTCGCCTACGATATCTGGGACAGCTCAAATGCCTACGAAATAATGCTTTGGACCAATTACACCGGGAATCCCGATGGAAGCGGCGATGTTAAGCCCATTTCTTACAAGTATAATTCGTCAGGGACTGCCGCGATCCCAGTCCACACAAGCGTCAATGTGGGCGGAGCGACTTGGAACGTGTTTGAAGGCTGGAACAAACATAAGGTTATCTCGTTCCTGCGCACTTCCAAGTCCAACAGCGAGACCGTGGATATCAAGAGTATCCTGCAATGGATAAAGTCGGCGGGATATTTTGGGGACATAACCGTCGGCAGCGTCCAATACGGCGTTGAGATCACCTCGTCCGCCGGCGGCCGAAGGTTTGACGTCAACCATTGGGCCGTGATCTCAAAGTGACTACTTGGGATCGTCGATGAGGTGATCGTCGGCCCGAACGGTAGGCCTTTTTGGGTCGTTTGCAGCAAGACGGCCCCTTAATTACCTCCGGCTCGGCGTTGGCATACGGAGTTCAGATCGTCCTCAAGCGTGGCGGCTCCATCTGGGCTGACAGTTGGGCTCGCACTGGTATTCATGGTCGGCTCCTTGAGAGTTGAACAATCGACCTCGACCACGGCGCCCACCGCCGTCAGGGATTCGACGCTTGCGCTTGTCCACGCTCTATCCGTTGAATAGTGCGCACGTTCAAGCCGCTCGGTGGGCCAATTGCGCTTCTCCACTCTCCCTCTGGCGCTTACGTCTGGAAACGGCCCAAAAGCTTCGACTGCAGGTGGGCGAGCGCGTCACTCAGCCTTGCCGCTTCTTCGAATCGGGTTTCCTGGTGCGGAGGGCGCGAGCCAGGATCGACCATGATGGCCTCGGCAGCTTCCGAGAGTCGGCGTAGCGGCGTCCTGAGCCATTGAGCGGCGCACAGGAGCAGCACCAGAGCGACGACGGCGCCCGCACCGAGAATGAACCAGAACGCATGGATCAATTCTCGGGTTGACGCCATCGCGTCGTCGGCGTTCTGTCGGACCAGAAGAGACCAGCCGAAGCTTGGAAGATCTGCAAAACCAACACTCGGAACGATCACGGTGAAATAGTCTTTTCCGTCGGGCCATCGCTCGCTCGGGAACGCGCTGGTGACGCGGCTGGCCGCGAACGCTGAGCCGACGCTTAGCCGCTTGTTGACGACATCGGTCGGGCCAAACAGGACAGTTCGGTCCCGCGATAGCAGCAGCACATCGATTCCAGGCGCCTGCAACGCGGCCATGCCCTCCTCCACCCATTTCCAGTTGAGGTGCGCTCCGATCACGCCGGCGACGGACCCATCATGCCGCAAGGGTGCGGCCAGATCGACGAAGCGATAGGGTTCAGCGGATACAGGCAAGAGGCTTGCCAGGAGTTGGGCCTCGTGCACATCGACTGCAGTTGGCGCATCAAGACCACGCCTGAACCATGGCCTCTGCGCAACACTTGCGCCCTCGAGCATCCCGTCCCTGGCCGCCAGTACCTTGCCCTCAAGATCGGCTATGCCGAGCCAGGCGTATCGGCCATCCAAACGGCTCAGGAATTTGATGTGCTCACGGGCATTTGCCAGATCGGTGGGGTCGATCAGGTCGGCCATACGTGCCACGTCCATCCAAACGCCATAGAGGCGTCGCGCCAGCAGGTTCGCGCTCAGTTCGCCGCGGGTCGCCAACTTCTCCACCTGCAATTCCTCGCCGCGCCGCTCCAACGACGCGGTGTACAGTGTCGCGGTCACCATGGCCGGCGCCAGCATCAACGTTGCGCCGCCAAAGAACACAAGCGTGCGCAAGCTCAGTCGTCTTTTCGCCATCACGCCTCCTCAACGAGTTAGAGCCCGAGCCAATTCGCGGATAATGCGAACGATGTCCCCGCGATCGGTTCCCGGAAGAGCTCGGGCGGTGTGGAGCTTTTCGATGATTTGGGGTCGCTGCTCAATGCTCGGCGAAAACTTTAACCGGTAGCCGTCACGAGTTGGCGCAAGAACACGCACATCGAGGTCGCCAATACCTGGGATCGTCAAATTGCCTGTCGCCCCGACGGAAAGGCCGAATGGTCCGCTGATGCGAGCGCCTTCCGGCCCGAGATTCACGAGCCAGCCACGGTGCCGATCGTCTCCGATCTTCAGCGTGATCGGTTCAAGCACCTGGCGCTGTGGTCGATTATATCGGGGGCGCTCAATGCACGCTGCGATCGCCACCACCAAGACGAGGACATTGTAGACTGTCCAGAACAGAACGATGGCGACGCCGTCGCCGGCTGTCGACGAGGTATTGAAGACGAAATCGGAATTCAGCGGCACGATCAAGCCGCCAACGGTCAATCCAAACAGGATCAGAAACGGTCGCATCAATGACCATTGGACAACTACCCTCGTTCTATCGCCGCCCTTGGCCGTCACCGAAAATCTATGCGGTCCTCTCGTCAAGAGGCCGAGCGCCGCGGCCCGACAGATTGGCCAAGCGGCAATCAGCTGGGCTGTTTCGTTGACGATGGGGATAAACAGCCCCTTAGAGAGCCAGTTCAAGGCCACCAGGACCATGACGTAGTACGGGACATAGTACCTGATGATATCGACGAGCGAGGCATTTACGATCGTAATACCGAGCCACCAGTACAGGAGTGGACAAATCAAACTTGCCAACCGGAAGGGAAAGGTGGTCAACCAATAGAGCAGGGAATCGATGAGACTCATCCGGTGCATCAAACCCAGTCGATTGGAGCCGAATGGATTGTAGGAATTGCGCGCAATCTGCATCAGGCCGAGGCACCAGCGGCCGCGCTGGACGATGTATTCCTTGAGGCCCTCAGGAGCCAACCCCTCGGTCAGCGGCTCGTTTAGATAGACGGTTTGCCATCCGTTTTCCGCGAGCTTGAGCGTGAGCAGGAAGTCCTCGGTCACGCTTTGCGTTGGAAGCAGGCCGATTTGTTGGATTGCTCGTACCCTCAGCACGGATGAGGTACCGCAGCAGATCGCGATTCCCCAGGCATCCCGCGCCGGCTCCACGTTATCAAAGAAGTGTCGTTGCTCATCCGGGTACCCGGCGGTAATGCCGAGGTTGTGCTGGATCGGGTCCGGGTTGAAGAAATGTTGAGGCGTTTGGACCAGGCCGACGCGCGAATCGTGAAACAGCGCCACTGTGCGGTCGATGAAATCGACATGTGGAACGAAATCCGCATCAAGGATGGCGACAAAATCCGGTCGATCCGGGTCCTGGGCACGCGCAGCGAGCGCGTGGTTGATGTTTCCCGCCTTGGCATGTGCGTTGTCGGACCGCACGATGTATCCGACAGAGTGCCGCTCGCAGGCCTGTCGCAGCCAGTCCCTGCGGCCATCGTCAAGCACAAAGACGCGAAGCTTCGGAAAGCGCACCGCCTTGGCGCCGATAATCGTTCGTTCGAGGATTTCGAGCGACTCATTGTAAGTCGCGATGAAGATGTCCACGCTTGGTGCCTCTCCAGGCAGCCACCATCCGGCGTGCTGGTCAGCCTCCGCGGTGCGTTCCTTAACGCGTGAAAGGATTACAAAGGCGACGGACGAGGACAGGACCGTCATACTCTCGAGCGCGGCGAAGAGCCAACTGACCAATGCGTCCGCAGTCCAGTCAAGTGGCACCAGTGTCTCGGTGAACCGCCATATCACGTAACGCCAAGAGAGAGTTGCCGCCAGGCCGAGCAGAAGGGCACGCCAGTACCATCGGCTCGGGTCAAGCAGCGGGAGGACGGTCAGGCGAAGTCCGATGATGATGGCGGCTCCCGCCAAGGAGGCCAGCAGAGGCGACAGCATAAGCATTAGAAGCCATAACGCGTGAGAAAACGGCGGAATTGGGCGATCGGGCCGCTCGAGAATACAACACGTCCGGTGCGACCGACGGCGCAGCCAAGATCCGGCTGCTGCGCGAGGCCCGGGACCGTTACCGTTACGTCAAAGCGCTGCAGATGCTGCGGACTCGGACCCACGGCAAGGTTTGCGTAGAGCGGTGACGCGGCGGATCCGCCGAGCCGGGTGATGGTTCCATCGAAAATTCGTTCGTCGCCGAACAGCCGAAACTGAACCGTCGCGCCGACAGAGAGGCTGTCATAAAGCGATTCGGATACGCCCGAGGTGACCACAAGGCTATTGCAGTCGACGAGCTTGACCAGGTCTTGCCCACGCCGTGCGTACGCGCCATCATCCACCAGGATATCCCAGACGAGGCCCGGGACCCGGGCATTAAGCGCCGCGGACGTCAGGCGATTGACGCGCAGACGCTCGGCGTCGATTTGCCGATCGAATTGAGCGATGCGCCCTCTAATCTGCTGCTCGTCGACATTCAGTTCCGCCAGGCGCTGATCGAGTTCCCGAATGCGCTGCATCGAGAAAGGGGCATCGTTATAGGACTCGCCGATGAAGACCCCGGTGCGGGCTGAGGTGAGTTCCGTCTCGAAATAGTTGACGCGCTGTTGCGCACTCTCCACGTCTTGCTGCGCGACATCGAACTTCGCGCGCGCCCGATCGAGGCTTGCAGCCGTCTGAACGCCGCGATTGTTCAGTTCATTGGCGCGCTTGAATTCCGCATCTGCCTCGCGCAGGCGCGCGACTGCCGCATCCTGGGTCGCCCTCGTCTCGGCGATCCGCGCCTCGATCTGCCGAATTCTGCCGCGCTGGTAGTCGGTTGACTGCGCGTCAAATCCGGCTCTCGCTTGCGATAGTGCGTCACGCTGACCAGCAATGCGCTTGAGTTCGCTCCGTTGATTGTCCCGGTCGCGCTCAAGATCAAGAAGCCGAGCGGTATCGAAGCGCTCGTCGGCCACTTCAGCCGCAAGTTCCCCGGCGTTAATGCGTCCCCCAATGCTCTTGACGGCTAGGGTGACCCGGCCTTCGATGGGCGCACGCACGACGTAAAGTCGAGCATTTACTGTGGCATCTGCCGAAGTTCCAGCGAAGTGCTCGCCGATGATGACGTACAATCCGCCGACGAGGAGAACCAAGCCGATGGCCACACGCGCGAGCTTCATGAGAAAATTCCCACCGCATTCCAAGCCTTTTATGGAGCAACTTAGAGGCGAATTTACGGAAGCGAGAGAGCAAGAAACCTCACCCTGAAGTTGCTCACTATTGAGTGGTCACGATTTGACAAGAGACAGTCCAGTATGCCCTCGAAGCAGTAGGTTTTTCACAACATCGTCCGGGCGCCGTTTCTCGCGAGCTACCCGGAGGGAGTAGAGCGTGGTGGTCCTTTGTTCATACTCGGCCGATTGTTTAGCGCGTTGTAAACTATGGCTGCGTTTTGAGCTGGTCCAATATTGTCGAGCCGTGGCTGGACGACTTCGGAGCAGAATTTCTCCGGGAACTGCCACTTCAATAACTCCGAAGAAGTCCTTGGAGCCGGCAGCAGGAGAGTGGCTTGATATTCCAGAAACCCAATTGAATTGCGCGGTGCAGGCTCCGCCGATTCTGCAACGCCATATGCTGCGGAAGCGAAGGGCGGCCAGCTCGGGCACTGAGCGTGCCGCCGTTCGCGTTTCTCATCCCTCGGCTGCAATCGTGGGCATTCGATATCTCCCAACCTGAGTAAAGATTCACAACGTGCGACGTGGTTCTCTGCTCAGTTCCGATCATCAACTCTTCGGAAGGTAGCACAACCTCCAACATCTCCACGCCTACCTTCTTTGGTAGCGCTTGTGAAATCGCTGGGCATCGATCTCGACCGGTTCACAGCGGCATTCGACCGTAACTTCTACGCATCCAGGAATGTGAGCCGTGGTGTCTTCGACAAGGAAAACTCGAGCGAAGACAAGCCCGTCACGGGCGATCCGTTCTGGATGGGGGGGTGACGAGCAGCTGCGCAATCTACTGAACGCCCGCCCGCTAAAAGCCTTCATCGCTCCATTCGCGGAAGCGGACAAGCGGCTCTTGTTGCCTTCCATGAGGCGCCTATCGATTGTCTCAAGCGGATCGCTTTGGATGCCAAGGAGAGCGCTCGCGCCAGGACCAGCTACCGAGAATACCTCATCATGCACGCCAGCCTGCGCGAGAGGGCTGCGCAGGTATTTCCAAAGACGTTTCAACGATCTCTTCGCGTCAAATTCCGACACGGTGTCGGCGCTGACTGCAATGAACACCGGTTTCCGGGCTTCGATGGCTCTAGAGCACCTTCGGTCCCGGCTGTACGACTCAAATGACGGAGCCACGGTGCGTCGCGGTCCGAAGACCATTCAACAAGCGATCCGCGCGATCACCCCGCACCGCTGCTTTCCCTTCATCTGCGCACCCGTCGAACAGTCGGCGGCGCCAATAGGAGCGGCCTTGTCGTCCAGAAGCGGCCCACGTCCCGCGGCTGGGATCAGCAGGCCGTAAGCTGCATTCAGGTGTTCGAGCCCATCACGTTCAGCCTACCCGCTCCGCTGACGGTCGGCGTGTCGTGTGCGTTTCAGCAGATGGTCCCAGCTGCTGCGAGTTGTTACGGTCTGTGGGGCGCTCGAAAACGCACTATCGGAAGACGAGCAAATCATGAGCCCGTTGAGGGAAGGATTCTGCGTATTACCGATTCATCCGTTTGCCTGCCGCCCTCCGGTAGCGCCGCCGCAACAATAGCCCGTTACTGGTTCGGCTCCGAACCAACACGCGTGATGAGCAACACGCGTAAGCGTCAGCACACTTTGATGGACGAGGTTCCTGTAGACCATTTGAGGCCTCCTTCGTGTGGAACTGCACCAGCACACCTAACCAGTTAGCCGCCTGCCAAACCTTGTAGGTTCCTGGAGCAACGAGGTCGGTCGGCAAGCGCTTCAATTGCGATGCTGGCATGCAACTTGCTGCGCTATGATGACATCACCGAATTCCGTTCACCCGCCCCGGTGATGTAGGGTGGGGCTCGCCTCAGGCGGCTCCGCTAAAAATGCATGTTGGTGTGTTGCGTGATGAAACCACATGTTCGAGCTGCTGCGGCAGCAACCGCATTTGCGCACGGCCTTCGTCGCGATGTTGTGAGCGTCTACGAGCATGAAACGCGCCGCTACAGCAGGACTAGCGTCTCTGTACGCGAGAATAACGCGAACGGATTCGACTACGATCACAACTGTCGCTTCAGCGGCTCGTTACCTAGCTTGCAGCACTGTGGAACGGGGGCGCGCTTGCAGCTCGCTCCGAAGCGCCTCGGAGTGTACATCGGCTTCGATCACGATACCGCATCCTACTTTACGGTGAAGATCAGCTGCAATCGTACCTGCATGTTCGATTGCCGGGAAGGAATCCACTTTACGTTCACTTTGTGGTCTTGATTAACGGAGAGCAGGAATGAAGACGGGCCAAGTCACCTACTGGATAGGATTCGCGAGCGCGATTACGGTTCATTCGATGTGACGACGGTAGCGCGGATCAGTGTGTTCACGGTAGTGCGTCAAGGGGTACTGATACGCTCTACGTCGGTGATACTGTTCTGTTTGAAGTCGCTCGCGATAGGCAACGCCATCGCTAACGCGCGGTCAGCGTCATCGTACAGACAAGCCCAGTTTCCGGCCCGCCCCAGTCGGGGTCACCAGAGTTAGTGCTTTCGTCGCATCGCTCGCCCCAAAGGACATAGACCTTTGGTTTCTGGGTAATCCATAGTTCGGTTTCTCGCAGCAAGACGGGCCCAACCTTGATGTGGGAGTCGGGTCTGTAGTTGCGAACCACTATGCGCGTGATCAGTAACCTGCCCGCGAATTTCACCAAGCGCCCTCAGGATGCTTAACCGGAGGGTAAATTATGACGGAAATCACAGGTATTCCGTTCGATGCGCCCCTTTATCACGGGGGTGAAGGGCATGACAGCGCGTTTCTTAATTGCCAAGCCGTTTAAGCCATCTTTACAATTGCAAGCGACGTGGGACGCCTATTACCAAAGCAGCTAATTCCTGCCGCAAATCCCCCAATCGGGGTAGTAGGTATCGCAAGCTACGGCTCAAGCATCGTCGGACCATATCTGGAGCAACATTCTGGAATCGAAGTTCGTGATCCTGGCGGGTAGACCGGCTTCTATATTCCTGACATCTATGTGACCGCGAACGATGCTGCCCTCGCATCGGGACGCGAGGGGCTCGGAGCTACCAAAAAGTTTGCACACTTCGCATTGACCCGGGAGGGCGGCTTAGTTCAAGGGACACTTGAACGTCCGGCAAGCAAGCGTCTGTTGACCATCACTGCTCAACCGGATTCGCGCCTGAGACCGGCTGCACGGCAGATGTGCTCCACACGCACCAACTTCTAGTCGATTCGGCATTTGCCTCCGATAACCCAGTCCGGGAAAGGAGCTGCGACACAGGGCGTAAGTGGTGCGCGCTAAGTCGCGGCCGCACGAAGAGCTACATATCAGTGCTGCCAAACCGCTTCGATCCGTCAAATTCATTACGATGCTTCATCGGCCTGGAACATCAACGAAGTCGGCTACCTCGCCCCAGCGGCCTCACCGCGCGTTTCAAACGGATGACCTGGATCTTCATTTGAGAATTGAAGCATTTTACTCCTCGATGAATGCCTCTGAGGCCATTTGCAACTTCCTGTGATCGTACAACCTGACGCTACGTGCGCTTCAAGCCGCTTGTGCTCATGCTCAGGGTGATCCTGGACCGGAACACTGGCGGGACGATTAGGTTCAACGGGCCCGATCGGACGCTGCAAAGATGATCTGAGGCCGGCAAACTGGACCATTTTTGGCTAGCGTTTTTCGCACCGAGTCCCAGACTGGGAGGAGCGAAGACCGACGCGGGCCTCGAAGTTTTCAGACGTCCAGAAGGCGTCATTCTCAAGCAGGGCGCCGACGGCATGCCGGTTGCGGAGATTTGCCGCAAGGCCGGGATCACCCAGGCGACCTATTTCAATTGGAAGACCAAGTATGACGGGCTGCTGCCGACCGAGATGCGGCCGCTGAAGCAGCCCGAGGACGAGAACATCAAGCTGAAGAAACCCGTGGCGAATTTGTCGCTCGACAAGGAGATGCTGCAGGACGTGATCCGCTGAAAGCTATGAAGCCTGGGCGGAAGCGCAAGCTGTTCGACGAAGTCCGCAACGAGTGGCAGGTCTCGATCCGCCGGACCTGTGCGGCGCTCGAGTTCGACGGATCGGCCTACCCTTTCAAATCGCGCCGCTCCGGCCAGGCTGCCCTCGAACATCGGATCAAGGAGATCTGACATGCACGCGTTCACTACGGCTATCGCACGTGTCCACGTCCTCCTCCGCCGCGAGGGATGGCGCCACGGCCAGAACAAGACGTCGCGTGTTTGTGCTCACACAAAATCTCGTCAGCTTTGATCTAACATCAACAAGCGTCGTGATGCCCAATAGAACTGTGTGCTTGCAGAAGCGACTTTCAGTTCGGCACGTCGCTTGCTTTGCTCAAACCAACCTCACATCGCGACGACAGGACGATGCCGAGAATGCTGTGCTGCGATAGTGCGCGCCTGCCGACTACTGCTTCCGGTCTCCGCACCGTTCTCTGCCGCAGCCCTACTCGCAGCGCTCGCGACCTTTCTGCAGTCATTCGCGGCGTGGTCTTCGCGGACGCGCTGTTGGCCCTCAATAGCACTGGATGGCAGCGGTACTCGCCTGCGAATGCCGGACGAGACCGCATTTCGCCGTTTGGCCCAGGCGGGTCGAGCGCCGCTCACTCTCGGACTATAGTAACTTCCGTGGTCAATAGCGCGGCGTTTCCTTTTTGTGGCTGCGGTACGGCGGGTGATTCTTATGCTTTGCTGCGGCTGTAGCTCGTCCTCAAGAGGGCGCAGCCCTCAAAAGTACGGTAGCGCGGCGGAGATCAATAGCCGCGCGTTGGACAGCGGAAGAGGGAGTTGAGGATGCGGGTTTGCGAAGTCGCCGTCGTCGGCCTGGGACTGATAGGAAGCTCTGCGTTCCATTCGCTGGTGCGACGTAGGGCCGACGTGCTCGGATTCGACCCTCTTGTCTTGGGCGAGGCTCGCGGCTCGTCCCATGGCTCGTGCCGAGTGTACCGTCGCTTCAATTTCGAGAGCGCGGCTTACACGGACCTTAGTGAGGCTGCCTTCAAGGGATGGCGGATGTTGGAGTCCGCCAGCGGACGGACAATTCTCATGCCGACTAGGGTACTCGAAGCAGGACCTCCCGGATCAAAGATGGTAGCCGACTCCCGCGCTGCCGCGCTGAAGGACGGCGTCCCCGGCCTCACAACGGGAGCGGAAGTAAACGCCGCATTTCCCGCGTTCCGACTTCCCGAACACTGGGATGTGGCTGTCCAGGAAAGCGGCGGGATTCTGTTGGCCGAAGCTGCGATCCGCGCATTTCGCGAAGGAGCCGAGCACCGCATCATTCAGTCTTCCGCTCAAATCCGGCCGGTGGCCGCCGGCATCCGTATTTCAACGCCTAAAGAGGTAATCTTGGCCGAGAGGGCCATCATCGCTGCTGGACCGTGGATTGCCGGGGCTGGTCCCGGGAATCGCACGACACTTAAAGATCACCCGGCAAACAGTTGGGTGGTTCAAGCCGGCCAAACCCGAACTGGTGCGTTACGGTGAGTTCCCGGCGTTCATTGTCGAAGGGAAGAAAGGAGCGGTATACGGCTTTCCCGATTTCGAGCGACGAGGTGTGAAAGCTGCACAGCACGACCATGGACCAGTCGTGGGGGCGGACGTTTGGCCCCCGCCGCCAACCGACGCAGAACTGGAGACTGTTGCATTGACACTCGCCGAATTGGTCCCCGGTGCGGCTGGCCCAATCGTCGAACGCGATACCTGCCTCTACACGAACACGCTCCGAGCAGACCTGCGACCGGACGAGGGCAACGAATTCATCATCGATCGACTTCCGGCCGATCCCCGCATCATCGTCGCCTCGCCTTGCTCCGGTCACGGTGCCAAGTTCGCCAGCGCGATCGGTACGATGCTCGCGGATTTGGCGCTCGATACGAAGCTGATAGCGCCGAAGGCATTCCAAATCGACCGGTTCAGCGGCGTCGAGCCGCCAAGCTCCTGAGATGTCAATTGATGACCAATTCTGGTATTTGTTCGCCGTCAGCGCCTGCGAGACAAATTGAGGTATTCAGCGGAGGGAGGATTTCTGGTTAATCGTAGCCTCCAGGAGCGAAGATGAAACAGAGAT
The DNA here is from genome assembly GCF_024199795.1 of Bradyrhizobium sp. CCGB01. NCBI lineage: Bacteria > Pseudomonadati > Pseudomonadota > Alphaproteobacteria > Hyphomicrobiales > Nitrobacteraceae > Bradyrhizobium > Bradyrhizobium sp. CCGB01. The sequence continues at coordinate 1,847,999 of NZ_JANADK010000001.1, read as the reverse complement.
CCGGACCGGGCAAAGCGCCGGCAGAACAATTTCTGTAGGATATTCGACGGCGACCCGCCGGCATTATTCGGCGGAAAAGATCCGCATTGACACACACTGGAGCGAGGAACGCTCCGGAAACCTGATCATTAGGCCGCCCTCACCAACAAAATTGAGCAGGAGCGTGCCAAGAACCCCGAATCTGCTCAATAAGCCGCTCGCAACATTGGCATGAGCGGCGGCGAAGAACCGTGTTGTATCTCACCAACGACTTTGAAACCATGACGCTCGTAAAAGGGAATGCTCGCCGGATTCGAGCTTTCTAAATAAGCAGCGATGCCCTCCTCGTCACATCGTTGAAGAGCGTATTTCATCAGCAATGTGCCAAGCCCTCGTCCGATCCAGGTCGGATCGACCGCAATAAGAGGCAGATACCAATGTGGCCCGGTAGGATGATGTTCCGCCATTCCCTGCCGTAGCTGTGTCATATCCTCAGTGATCTCCGGATGTAGGGACCGCGCCATGATTGCGTCCAGCGCCTGCTCGTCTTGCTGCACGTCAGGAGGCAGCCACAGGGCCGCGGCGCGAATCCCTCCGGTGACGTATGCTGTGCCATGCTCGAACGCTCTTCCGCCACAGGCATTAATGAACTGAGGCATGGTCCTAAGATATTGCCGCGGGTCGGGCCAACTCCATCGCATCAACGGGTCGGCGGCAAACCCGAGCACAATCGTCCAAACAGTGTTTGCCCGAATATTTCCATTCGCAGATTTGATCCCCGATTCCGCTATCATGATTCGTTTTTGAGTCTCTGTTTGAGCGTTAGAATTGCAAAGGTAGAGCATAGGACAAATGCCTCTCAACGAAAGCAATAATGGAAGCGCCCTGAGGTTTCGTGAATGCTTTGGTATCTAGTCCGGGCTCTCCTTCTACCTCGAAGGCACCACGGTGGTTTGGATCTGGAGCTTCGCGTTTCTGTGCCTCCGGGCCTGGAAGCCTCATCCGAGCCGGCTCATCTTCAGCAGAGGTTCGACTTTCTTTTGACGTCGAACGCCGTTTGGCGGCCTGCAACCGCCCTCGAAAGAACGACGCAAACGTCGTTCTTGAGTTGCAGGTGAGAAAAGTCACGGCACGCATGATGCGAACATCGCGCGATGACGTGCACTTCTCAGCGTGAGCGTGCCGGATAGCAGGCGTGGCGCGTCGAGGTCCAGATTAGGCAATGATCTTATGAGGCACCACCTCGTCTGTTACTGAGCTACTCTCCTAGGCTCTCTTATTCAAAACACGTGCCAACACGAAACCCATCTGGTGATGGCGCCTTCACCGATCCACGAACCGTAGCAGGCGAAAATGTTTCCGTTCGTACGTTTCCGGTGCACCTCGGCGGTGGTCACGAGGTGATGGTGAAAAAGCCCGCCCTTGGCAATATCTAGCGTATACAGAACTTGACAAAAAGAAGGGGAAGGGTGGCGCGGGCGCAAACTATGGGCAGGCATCCCCATGCAAAAGTGCCGTTTCCCATTGCCCGCCTCCCCCTCATTGGCGGATTAGTTTAGTGACTATCAGGTGAATATGGAGCGCCGAGACTTGATCGAAACGAGTATCGGCTGTCCTCCGGTACGCTGCGACGGACACCCGAAGAGCAAGAGGCGGTAGTGTACTGTTCGAGACGCATCGTGGGCCCCTCCGCAAAACCATTTAATTTGTCTCACAGGCCCTGACGGCGACCAACCAGCGATAAAACGTGGCTCGCGGGATGCCGCGCTCGTCCAGCGTGCGCTTGGCCGGCAGGTGGATTGCTCGACGAGCCGGATGATCTCGGCCTTCTCGGACGCAGGGTATCTCATGCCTCGTCCTCCCCATCTCTTACCCGATAGGTGAATGCAAGGGCATTCCCCGAAAAGGCCCGTTCATGCTTTATGGAATGGCCGCCCTTGCACCGGCGTCGTAGGATCGCCGACGGTCCAGAACGAGGAACGGAAATGGATATTGCAGTGCTTGGTGTCGATCTTGGCAAGAATGTCTGCAGCATCGTCGGGCTCGACGCGTCTGGCGCGGTCGTGATGCGGCGTAAGCTTAGGCGCGAGACGCTGATAGCTCTTGTGGCGAAGCATCCTCCGTGCGTCGTCGGGATGGAGGCGTGCTGCGGGGCTCATCATCTGGGCAGGTTGTTCGCCGCCCATGGTCATGAGGTTCGGCTGACGTCGCCCGAATATGTCCGCCCGTACGTCAAGGCGCAGAAGAACGATGATCGCGATCTGAGGGGATCGCGGAGGCTGCGACGCGGCCGACGATGCACTTTGTGGGACTGAAGAGCCAAGACCAACTCGACATGCAGACGCTTCACCGATCCAGGGACCGACTGATCGGTGAGCGGACGGCGCTATCAACCAGCTGCGCGCGATCCGGCTTGAAAGCGGCCTGGTCGCGCCGCAGGGCAAACGGAAGCATGAACAATTCCTGGGCGTGCTGATGGACGAACAGGGCGGCGCGGGATTGAGCCCGCGGATGATCGCGTTGGTCGCCGACGCGCGCACCCAATGGGTCAGGCTTGACCGTCGGATCGCAGCTTTTGATGCGGAATTTGTCCGCTGGGCGAACGAGAACGAAGACACACGCCGGCCGACCACAATCCCCGGCATCGGCACGATCGTGGCAACGGCGCTCGTCGCCGCGATTGGACGGGCGGAGTCCTTTGATCGGAGCCGCGATCTCTCGGCCTGGCTTGGCGTGGTTCCACGTCAGTTCACCACCGGAGGCAAACCGAAGCTGCTCGGAATCAGCAAGCGCGGCAATACACATCTCCGCAAGCAGCTGATCAATGGAGCGCGCGCGGCGTTGCCCCATGTGGCAGAGCGTGACACGCCGCTGGACGGTGGGCGAAAGTGCTCATGGAACGCGCTCATCACAATGTCGCCGTTGTCGCAAACAAGCTTGCCAGGATCGCCTGGGCTGTGCTGCGAAGCGGAGAGCGATTTGCGGTCACCAGGACCACGGCGGCGTAGAAGGCTTGGGACCCGGCCGGGCGCCTGGCTGCCACGGATGTTTGCGAGAGGGTGACGACGAGATGCTCTAACAGTCGAACGGCGCTTCGGAAGCCTGGTCAAAAAGACCGCGGCTCGACGCCGGACGCTTTATGAGGACCGGGGCGCGCGTATCTCCATCATGGCCGGAGGCTGCGCTTCGGGGCCGGATACGTTGAAGTAGACTGGTTAGCTGTCAATCTCAGATCCCCTTGCAGACGGGGCGGGCCATACGTCCTTTGAGCAGCCGGTTCTCCAGGGTGAGGTCGGCCACGACTTCCTTCAACGGGGCCGTCTCACGACGCAGACCTCACCGGAGGTTGCTGCACGCGCGGTATCGCCCGCCAGGCGGCGCTTGCCAGCTTCGAGGAGCTCTTTGGACCAGCCATAATACATCGAGGCAGGGATGCCTTCTCGGCGACAGAGCTCGGAGATATTCTCCTCGCCCGCAGTCCTTCCAGCACGATGCGGATCTTCTCTTCCGCCGAATATTGCCGGCGGGTCTGCGCGGCGAATGTCCTTTAGTACTTGTCCTGCCGGCACTTTGCCCGGTCCGGCTTTCTGCTTCATCTTCGCTGCGATCCGGGCAAGGATATCCGTAAGCCACGCCTGCGGGTCGATGCCATTCATTTTCGCCGTGACGATGAGGCTGTACATAGCTGCGGCGCGCCGCCCTCCGCGGTCAGATCCGCAGAATAGCCAGGACTTCCGTCCAAGAGCGATGCCTCGCAAGCCCCGTTCGGCGGCATTGCTGGAGAGACACACGCGTTCATCTTCTAGGAACAGCGTGAAACTCGCCCATCGCTTCAGCGATGTAGTTGAACGCCTTGGCCAGGTCGTGACCGCAAGACAGTTTGGCGAGCTGTTCGCGCACGTAGACCTGAAGGTCCTAGACCAGAGGCCAGCTCAGCGTCTGCCGCACCTGAAGACGCTCCTGGGGTCTCCTTCCATTGATAGAGCGCTCGATCTCGAACAGCGCATCAGTCCGCCTTACGACCTCGATCGCGATCGGCGAGAGCGGGATCTCCTTCTTGCCGGCGGCTCGGGCCAGCCCATCCCCGAGCGACCGCATGGAACGGTGCCGGCGCCTGGCTGATCTTCTCACAGTCGCGGCAGGAGAACTTTTCCCGGACCGTCTCGATCACCTTCTACTGGCGCCGCACCACTTCCAGCGTACGTGTCACGCCCTCGCCGAGCTTGTGAAGACGATTGCTGCCACAGCACTCGCAAGCCGTCGGCGGATTGATCACCACTCCTTCGCGCGGCAAGATGCTTCAGCTTGGCGATCTGCAGCTTCTGCTGCGCGGTCAGCGCCTCGTCTTATGCTTTCGCGCGGGCGACCGCAAGCTCGGCGGCAATTTCCAAACCTTTCGCGCGCTCAGCTGCCAGCGCCTCTTTCAGGGCGGCAACGTCATCCGGAAAGCGTCGCAGTCGCATTCATGCAACGCAGTGAATCACAGATTGGACGCATTGGGACTCCAGCATCGTCGAACGCGCCATCAGGCCACAAACAAGTACGAGAAAGAACAGTCTCTTCGCGGGCCGTGACGGCAGCGGGCGAACCTAGGCGACCATCGCGACGCTGCTGCAGACAGCGAAGATGAACAACGTCGATCCGTTCGCCTGGCTTACCCTCACGCTGCAGCGTATCGCGAACGGCTGGCCAAGCAGCCAAATCGACGCGCTTAAGCCGTGGAACTACGCCGCGTGAATGGCCTCAGCTTGCCGCTTACCCACGTGCCGTCGACCCGGATCCGCGAGGTGAGCCACATGCTCAAGGCCATTCATGCCCAGCGCCGCGGCCGACGAGAAAGCCAGGACCGTCATCGCGGATCTGCGGGCAAAGCGGTATGGCCAAAGCTGCTGATCTCGTCGAGCAGGCGGTTCACGAGACGCTCACTTACTACGTCGTTCCGGACATTCATTGGTGGAAGATTCGAACGAACAATTCGCTCGAGCGCATCATGAAGGAGATCCGGCGACGAACCCGTATCGTCGGCGCCTTCCCCGATGGTCGATTCTGTCGTAACTTGGCGGCGGCCCGGCTGCGGCACATTGCCGGAACGGCGTGGCCGACCAAATGCTACATGAACATGCGACCGCTCTATCAACCACAACTCTCTGAAGCCGGAGCCGTCGCCTGATCAAAGTGCGAAAAATTCGGGACAGTTGCCGGAAGTCGACTGGATGGCTGGCGAGGAACACCTTCACACCCGAGGGGATCATACCGAACGCACCGCCCGGATCACCCGCTGCAAGTGCGCCTCGTCGAAGTCCACGCCGGCACGCACGACGACCTCGCCAGTGGCAATCTCGATCACTGCGCCTGCCAAGCCCCCACCACACCCTCGCAACGCGAGTGCCGCAAGCGATAATGCCGCTCGGCCCGAGCATCACGGCGCCAGGCAAACAGATGCGACGGGTGAATGCCGATCGGCGGGCGATCGCCGAGACGCTCGTGCCAGGCTCCAGCGCCTCTGTCACGACTTGCGCTTTGAACTCGCCCGACGAGCGTCGGCGAAGCTGCCGCGGCCCTCCCTCAAGACGGCCGGCGACCGCTTTGATCATATGGAAGGTTTGAGTTCCAGAACTAGGCGCAGACATAGAAGCTCACATCGGCTCACAAGCTCAGCAGCCGATACCCGATCGATCCCCACTCCGTCAGCGGAGTCTCTTTGCCGCTTACGCTACGATGAATCAGAAATCCTCCCCCCGAAAAACCCTTCAACTTGTCTCACAGGCCCTGACGGCGAATAGAAACACCTAAGCCTGCAGGCTGCGCGGGCACCTGAGTTGATCGCGCGCATGATCGAGGCGCTCGTGGAGGCAGTCGGCTCCAGTCATGGGCTGATCGCCGGACACGTGACGCACGTCCCGATCGACCGCTATCACCATTACAAGACCGGCTCCCATTTGTCTTTGTGGCGGCGGGCACGTGCGGTGCCCTGACAGGTGGTGCTGACCCGCCCGATGGGCGAAGTTGGGGAACTGCTCGGGCATGCTTACCAAGGTCGCCGACGACATCGCAGACACGGTCGGCCGCGCCGAGGCGGCGCCGATATTGGCCAACAAGAGAATGTCTGAGGCCAGGCGGCGCAGCGGCGCGTCCGCCCCTGGGAGTTGCGGGATTGCGCTACGAACCGACGCACATGGCGATGCCCAAGGCGAGCGCTGCCTCACTCAGACGCCGGTTGATGGCCTCGGCGCGTGGCATGCCGCCGGTCAATGGAGCTGATCAGCAGCGGCGCCCGCATAGTCTTGCCCAGCAGCGAGGCGTCAGGTCCAACTCGGGCAATGCGCAGTGTTCGAACCGGATGTACTCAGCCGGCGGCGAACGTGGCCGGCGCCGTTCGCCGATCTAGCACGAGGTCCAGATTGCGCGGCTCAGGCGGTGTCGCTGATGCTCGCTCCATCCGTCCCATCGGGCGACGGCATTGCGTCGGATCGGACCGACGGCAGCGCGCGTACGCCGCCGGCTCCCGCGCGTTCAGGCCGGCGCACGGTAGCCTCCCCCGGCAGCGTCGCTGCGGTAGCGGCTGGTCGAGGTCTGATAGTACTGCGCGCGGATGGCCGCCATAGCCTCGATCAGCGGTCCCCACGGCGCGGGAAAGCGTTCTTCCGCCATCACCCGGTGCAGGATCCGCGTATGGCCGGCCAGCTCGTCGTTGAGGAACTCCACCACAGGCATAGCGGGATAGCGCTGCAGCAGCAGGATCGCCGCGTTGTCGGCCTCGCCGGCCGACCTGTCCTTGTCGCGTCCATGCAGATCGTTCTGCAGGCGCCCTACCGCGGAGATGAGCCGTAGGACCTGACGAAACGCCGGACGCGCGCGCAAGGTCGCCATGTCCAGTCCCCACAGCAACGACAGGCAACAGAACACGTTCGCGTAGGCGATCGAATCGATGCCGTTGTGCAGGTACTCGGCGTAGGACCAGCGTTCCGGGCCTGCCGCTTGCGCGTGTCCGGCGCGCAGCGCCGCGCAGTAGCACCGGGTATCGTCGAGAAGCTGAGCATAGTCGCGACGATCGTAGGCGAGCGCGGCCAGCGAAGCGCGCGCCACAGCGCAGCCCTCGAATCCGGGGAGCGCGCACGGCACGCCCTGCCCCAGCGCCTGCTCCACCGCGGCGAGCTGCTCCGGCGCGATCAGGCCAAGGTCGTTGCAATCGTCGAGCCAGAACAGCAGCGCCAGTTCGCGATAGAACGCTACGATCAGCGTTTCGTCCTGCGGATCGCGGCCGGTGCGGGCGCTGGTGTCGCGCAGGCTCGGGTGGATGCGCTGCAGGATGTACTGGCCGCCCTTGACCGCTTCGACGGCATGCTCGTCAGCGAACCCGGTCAGGGAGCGCCCCCACTCCAGCACCTGCTGCAGCGCGCGTTCGGTCTGGATCATTGCGCCGCTCCTGCTCCCTCGGCCAAGACGCGCCGCCCCCAACGAAGCGCCAGCCACAACCCCGCGAGTTCGGCCACACGCACGACCCGGGTGGGACAATACAGTTCCTTGCCGATCCACAGCGGCGTCTGCGGTATTGCATGCGTCGCATAGCGGGCAAGCATCCACTCCAGCGCGCGCGCCACCGCCTGCGCGATGCGCCGGCGCGCGGTCTGCTCTTCGCTCCCGTCCATCACGTGCAACGCGAACAGCGCATAGGCGGTTTCCTCGAATGTGGACGCGCGACCGGCGCCCCAGCCGCCGTCGTCGCGCTGCGCCTGCAGCAGCGTCGCAAGCGCGCGCTCGTCGCGCCACTGGGGCTTGCCTTGCGCCAGCGCAGCGACCGCATGCGCGGTGGGATACAGCCACGAAACGTGCCATTTCTCGTTGTCCCATAGACCGTGCGGGTTGCGATTGGCCTCGACGTAGGCGCTGGCGCCAGCGGCGGGCTTTCCCAACAGTCGCAACGCATGCAGGGCATGGATGTTGGTCGACACCGAGGCATTGCGTTCGCCGGGGAAGGTGACGAACAGCTCGCCGATTTCGAAATGGCGCAGCGCGTCGACCGTCGGGACGCGGCCTGCGAGGCGCAGGACGCACAACGCAACGGCGGTGTCGTCCGCATCGGCCGCGAAGTGCAAGGCGGGGCCGAGACCGCGCACGCCCAGGCGGGCGTCGAGCTGCGCGACGATCACGCGCACCGTCTCGGCGAGCGCGGCATGCGCGAACAGCCCGGCCAGATGCAGGGTGTACAGCGACCAGCATGGTTCGAACACATTGATCGGCCAGACGTTGGGTACGACACCATCGATGCCGCTGCGCGTCGCCCGCGATGCCGCCTGCAGATACGCCTCGGCGCGCCCGACCTGCGGCGTGCTCCCCTGTGTCACGGCGTGCGCACGCCACGCGGCGGTGGCCGCCGGACTGATGCCGATGCTGCCGTCCTCATCCGGGCATGCAGTGGTCGGCGATGTCCCCCAGGCTTCCCAGGAGTGCAGCAACGGATGGCCCCTCGGCAACATCGCCACCGCCCCTAGCTTGACCAGGCGCGCTTGCCGCAACGGCAGCAGCGCCGGGTAGCTTGGAAACGCGACGTCGCCCGGCAAGGATGCGGCTTCGCCGCAAAACTGCGGCAGGATCAGCTCCGCGCCGATCGGGGCATCTTCCGGCACCGCATGCGCGTAGGGATCGGGCTGGCGCTGAAGGAACCGGGTTGCAGCCTGGACTGCGTCGGTAGCGCCGGGGAGAGGACCGGCACGCTGCAATGCCAGCAACGCCGCCCACGTGGGCGCATGGCGGAACAGCGGGAAGTCCGCGCTTCCCCATCCGCCATCGGCCTGTTGCTGCGCGATGAGCCACGCGTATACGTCCTGCCGATTGTTGACGTTGGCGTGGAACTGCAGAGCTCGCGCCGTGTCGTAGACGGACGGACCGACGCTGCCGCCATCGCTCATCTCACTCAGCAGGTGGCGCAATTCGGATAGGATCCGTTCGGACAGCGCGTTCACGCGAGATGTTCCTTCTGCAGACACTTGACGAGAACCAGGATCGGGCAAACGCCGCGCACGTCGCCGCCCGCCGGATGGGCAGCGCCGGACGGCCGCCCTGCTCCGGCGCGGCGACGCGCCTCGATGCTGGCGCCGGTCTGCCGCATAGGCCGCTTGTGCGCATCCGTGCTGGGCAACCGCTGCGATTGCAGCCGCGGACTCGAACACAGTGCAGCATGCACCGCTGCCGTCCGCCGATAGCAGCGGCACAGGGGCGACTCCATGCGGACGGGCTCGCTCAGGCGCATGGCGCGTGCTTGAACAGATACGTGTTGGCCCGCTGCAGGATCTGCGCCAACCGTTCCGCACGCGGCCCCAGCGGGGCGATGGCCTCCCCGGCGTCGCGCAACAGATCGAGCGCGAACTGGCGCGCTGCCTGCAGCCCCATGATCGACGCGCAGGTCGGCTTCTGCGCCGCCGCGTCCTTGCCGGGGGTCTTGCCCAGCGTCGCGGTATCCGCGGTCGCATCGAGAATGTCGTCGATCACCTGCAATGCCAGGCCGAAACAGGCGCTGTAGCGATCGAGAGCACAGTACAGCGCAGCGTTTGCGGCATCTTCCGCGATGGCGCATAGCGCGCCCATGCGAACGGACGCGCACACTAGCGCGCCGCTCTTCATCCGGTGCATGGCCAAAATCCTGTCCAAGTCGACGTGCTTTCCAACCAGCGACAGATCCATGGCCTGTCCCCCTGCAGCGCCCTTGGCGGACACCGCCTGTGCCAGTTCGCGCACGAGCGCGATACGCTTGTCGCCCGGCGCATCCAGGTTCGCCAGGGTCAGGAAGGCGTGCGCCTGCAGCGCATCGCCGACCAAGATCGCAGTCGCTTCGCCGAACTTGACGTGCACGGTCGGAAACCCGCGGCGAAGCACGTCGTCGTCCATCGCGGGCAGGTCGTCGTGAACCAGGGTACAGGCGTGCATCATCTCGATGGCGGCGCCAACGTCGTCGAGCATGTGCGCCGGAGTGTCGGCCAGTGCACCGGCAGCCAGACAAAGCAAGGCGCGGGTGCGCTTCCCGCCATGCAAGGTGGCGTAGCGCATCGCCGCCAACAGCTCGGTCTCACCGTCGTCTTCGGCGCAGAGAAGACGAGCCAGCGCCTGTTCGACCCACTTTGCGCCCTCCTGCATCCAGATCTCCGGCAGCAGCCTGCCAGATGTGCCGCGCGCCTGCGCGCCCAATCCGCCGAGCGCGGAAATGTCAGTCCGGTCGTCGTATAGTGAGGAACCGGTCTGCATCTTCTTCATATCCTAGTGCCTGACAGGAAACGGCCACGGCGAGTGGCAAGTTGCCGAAATGTTGCAGGCGTCGCATCGGGTACAGCAAGGCCTGCCTCGCGACACGGGACATGTGATGCGATGCCAGCTCATGAGAAGCCGATGCGAACTTTCATGGACGGATGTGCGATCGGGTAATAGCGCCGGCCTTTTTCAACGCCGTTCAGCAACCGCGGCCGTACCCCGGCCTTGTGCATGGTCAGCGCCAAGGCGATGCAGAACTGCACCAGTTCCAGCCATACCAGGTGGTAGCCGATGCAGACGTGCGGACCGGCACCGAACTGCAGCATGTCCACCGGTCGGATCGGCTCCGTGCGTTGCATCCACCGTGCCAGGCGAAACTGATCGGGAGCCTCGTGCAGCAGCGCGGAGGTGGAGAAATGCAGCAGCGGGATGCACATATCGGTGCCCGCGGGAATGCGCCGTTGGCCAACTTGCAATTCCTGTAGCGCGCGACGCGGCAGGAGCGTGGTCGCCGGATGCACGCGCAAGGTCTCGCGGAACAGCGCCTCGGCGACCGGAAACTGCGCCAGGTCCGCGTGCCGGGTCGGCACCGCGCCCAAACGTTGCGCCTCCTCGACCAGGGCGTCCCATAGCTCAGGCTGCCGCGCCAGCTCGATCACCATCCAGGCCATCGTCGAGGCGGCGGTGTCGTGGCCGCCAAGCAGCAGCAAGCGGATATTGGCGACCAGTACGTCATCGGAGAGCGCATCGTCGCTGCGATCGAAGGCGCTCACCATGTCGTTGATCAAGCCGGTGCGCGCGGCATGCGCCCGTGCGTCGCGGACGAACTGGCGCAACTGCGCGTCGATCCAGTCGCGGGCGACGCGGCCACGCCGCAAGGGCAGTCCGGGCAGGTCGACCGGGGGCGCCACGATCAACTGCAGTAGTTGCTGGTAGTTGCGATGCCACTCAGGCAGGTCCTGCGCGGGGATTCCCACCAGGCCGAAGATGAGCTTGAGCATCAGGTCGCCGGTTTCGCGCAGGATGGTTACCTTGCCGCGGTCACGCCACGCCTGCACCCGCGCCCAGATGACGGGCGCGAACAGCTCGCCGATGCCGGCCTGGGTCAACCCCTTAGGCAGTAACGCCGCCTTGATTGGATCGCGCGCCTGCCGATGAGCGCCGCTGTCCTGGACAACCAACGTTCCGCCGAACAATTCGGGCGCGATCTCTTCGATCAGCGCCGAGGACACTTCCTTCTGCCGGAGCAGTGCGAACGCATCCGGATCCACGCAGGTCATCAGGTGTCCGGCAGGGCCGAAATCCAGCCAGAAGTGGCTGCCCAGCGTCCGTTCGGCGCGCCTTAGCAGGCGCGGCAGGTCGCAGACAATCGCGGGAAGATGCCCGACCAGGGGGAAAGCGCCGGGCACCACCGGGATGTCGTAGCGCAGCCGGTGTCGGCGGTCCAGCGGGTTGAGCAGCATGTGCATCAGCAGTGCGGCGCCGCAGCCGCTTCGGCGCGGCCGAGGCGAGGCAGAAGCTGGTGCCGGCGCAGATGCCATTGCATGCACCCGTCCAGCTTGGTGAGGAAACGCCAGGTCATGATGAGATCCGGCTCAACCGCCTTGCAGCGGATCTGCGCGTGACCGTACTGGCTGGCGAGCGAGGCCGCCAGCAAGTTCATCGCCGCCTTCGACGCGGCCGTAGGACGTCTGCCCGATGTCACCCCCTGAGCCCCTGGCACGACGACATGTTGACGATCGCGCCACCGCCGCGGGCGATCATCCGTGGGATGGCGGTGGCGGCAGCAGAGCAGGGTGCCGCGCAGATTGGTCGCCATGGTCTGATCCCAGACCTTGCCGCCCTCGCGCGCGATAAGGAGGACGCATGCCTTACCAGTGCCGGCGCCGGTCACCACGGCCACCTTTCTTTCAAACCATCTCATCGTGTCCTCCTGGACTGCGATGGTCTTTCGCGGCATGCTGGTCGGCCTGCGCCGGAGAAGGCGCAGGGTCGGCGCTGGCGCGCTTGTCATCCCGAGCGTCGCTTTCGATGAGCCGAATGGCGGCGACTGGGCACTGGCTGGCCGCGAGTCGCACGGCGGCGTGCAGCGCCTGCGGCACTGTCGCCACGCACACTTCGGCAATGCCGTCCGGTTCGCGCTGGCGAAAGGTGGTCGGCAGAGTCAGCGCGCACTGGCCGAAGGTTCCGCACAAATGCTGGTCGACCACGACGCGCATCTCAGCCCCCCTGCGCATGCAGCCGCACCGGCAGCGCGCGAAACGTCCTAAGGAACCCCGAGGGCTCCCGAGTCGGCTGCTCGGCCAATGCCAGCCTGGGGAAGCGTGCCTGGATCCGCGTCAGGCTCTCGGCCAACTCCACCCGGGCCAGTTGCGCACCGAGGCAGAAGTGGATGCCGTGGCCGAAGGTCAGCATGATCTTCCCGTCAGCCGACATGCCAGGACTGGTGCCGTAGAACCGCGCGGGATCGAAGTGGTCGGGATCGCCGAAGGCGTCGGGGTCGCGATTCCCGGCCGCGATCAGCAAGCGCACGTCCGCGTTCTTCGGGATCACCACGCCGCCCAGTTCGATGTCGTGCTGGGCGATACGCGGAGTGGCGCTGAACAGGGCGACCGCGTCGCGGCGTAGGACTTCTTCTACGAATGCCTTCACACCGACGGCGTCTCTCTGCAGCCAGTGCCGCTGTTCGGGATACGCCAGCATGGCCAGGACCGCATGGTCGATCGTCGCAGCAGTGGTGGTGAAGCCACCCAGCAGCATGCCCCAGAGCATGCCGATCAACTCCGCATCCGACAGCGTCTCGGCATGGTCGTCGTGCGCGCCGACCAGCATCGACACGATGTCGTGGCGGGGTCCGGTGCGCTTGCGCTGTATGAGGCCGCCGAAGTAGGCCTGCACCTTGGCGCTGGCCGCGTCCGCCGCTGCGAGCTGGGGATTGCTCGCGTGCGGGTTCAGGCCTTCCAGAATGGTGCGGATGCCGGCGGCGAGCCCGAACATGTCGTCCTGGGGCATGCCGAACAGTTCGGCGAAGACCAGCATGGACAAGGCTAGGGCGAATTCCCGATGCAGGTCCACTACCTCCCCGCGCTCCAGCGCGGGCGCCATGCCGTCCAGGCGCGCTGCGACGATGCGCGCGATGCTCGGCCGCAGGTTCTCAATCTGGCCCATGGTGAAATGGCGCGAGACCAGCCGGCGCAGACGTGTATGCGTCGGTGGGTCCTTCATCGCTATCGTAGAGGCCAGCAGATTGAGCGACAGGCTGGTCGCCGCACGTGGGATATAGCGCGCCAGTTCGCCCGGCGCGGGTCCCCGAAACGCATCGCCCGTTGCCTCGAGCGCCCAGCAGATGTCGGCGTGGCGGCTCAAAAGAAAAAGGCCCGACGCCGCGCGATGCACCGGATCGTGGTCGCGCAACCACCGCATGAACGGATAGGGGTCGTGAATGCACGCTGGCGACGCCAGTTCGTCGAAGGCATCGCGGCAAGCTGCCGTTGTTTCTTTCGCGTCCATCTTGGTTACCTGTTGGTTGGATGATCTGACCGGCGCGAACCAGGCGCGTCCGGTAAATTGCGGAGAAGATCCCGATCCCCGGCGTCGACGCATCACCAGAGCACCGGCATCTCCTCGAAGCCGCCAGTGATGATCTCCTTGCGCAACTTCAGTTCTTCGGGCGCCACGGCGAGGCGCAGCCCGGGAAAGCGCTGGAAGATCGAACCGAACACCGCCTTGAGCTCCAGCCTGGCCAGCGCCCCGCCGACGCAGGAGTGCGGCCCGTGGGAGAATGCCAGGTGCGGCTTGCCATCGCGTCCGATGTCGAAAATTTCCGGGTCGTCGAAATGGCGCGGATCGAACGACGTCGCCGGTAGGCCGACCAGCACCTTGCTCTCCGCGGGAATATGCACGCCCGCGATGGTCACGTCGGTCCTCGGATAGCGCATGATGCCGTCCCAGCCGGCGCCAGGCGGGTACATGCGCAGGATTTCGTCCACCGCCTTGTCCACCAGGGATGGATCGCGGACCAAGCGTTCGCGCTGTTGCGGATGACGAAACATGGCCAGCAGGCCGAATTCGATCTGCGCGATGGTGCTCTCGTGCCCCGCCACCAGCATGCCCGCCGCCAGGCCGATCGCCTCCTCCTCGGTCGCCTTGCCCTGATCGACCGCCGCGAGCAGATCCGTCAGCAGGTTGTCGCCCGGATCCTGGCGCTTGTCCCGCATCTTGCCGCGAATGTAGACGCGCAGCTCTTCCCAGGCCAGCCGCGACGCGCTGCGCGGGCCGCTTTCATGCTGATGCGTCATCACCTCGTCGGACAGGCCAGCGAAAAAGGCGTGATCCTGGTAGGCCACGCCCATCAGCGCGCTGATGACCATGGCCGGAAGCGGAAAGCAGAGGTGGCGCCGCAGGTCGGCGGGCTGGGGCTGGGCCGCCAGCGTGTCGAACAACTGCGCGGCGATCGCCTCTACCTCCTGCGCAAGCAGCTTCATCCTGGCGTTGCTGAAGGCCGGCGCCACGATCGCGCGTAACCGGGAATGCTCGCCCCCCTCGTGCGAGACCAGCCATCCCGGCGAACCGAGAATCACCGAATCCGGGGTGAATGCCACCGGCGGCATTCCCGCGGGCCGGAAAGCCGCGTCGGACAGCACCGCCTTGGCCTCGTCGTAGCCTGTCACCCACCAGCCTTCGTGCCCGGACGGGAAGCGCACGCGGTGGATCGGACCGTCGGCGCGTAGCGCCAACATCTCAGGCGAGGGCTCGATGTGATCGACGCGCCACATCGGCAGCGTCGGCAAGGGTTGTTCGGACATGGTGGCACTTCACTCTCTAAGCGGAAGGTGACCGGCAGGCGCTGCGGCGAGGATGACGTAAGACGGCATGTAGACGACGTCCTCCGCGGCGATGGTAGGCGCGAGATCCTCCAGCCGCACGAACAGCGCGGGGAAGGCGCATCGCAATTTTAGGCGCGCCAACGCAGCGCTCAGGCACGCCCTAGATCGACTGACCGTAGGGATTGGTGAAGGAGGTTCGACCGTACCCGCCGCCGACGTGTCCGCCAACATAGCCTCCGGACTAGCCCACACCGCCGGTGGCAGTTTCACTCCTGGCTCACGGTCTGCCGCTTTGGTTGCACCGCTCGCGACGAGCACAATTGTTGTGGCTGCCAAAAGAAGAACTCTAGATCGGATCCAACACTTCCCTGCATTTTCTCTGTTCACAACCGAGCGGCAAGTCATTGCCACAGCAAACCGTCGGAACCGACCAGACGCGAACAGCGACGCGTGGCGTGTCCGTCCCGAAGACCGTCACACCGCGATTGGTGATGATGCCGTGAACAGAGCAAATCGCGTGCCGAAGTGAATTCGCAGGCTCAGCAGGCACTTCGTAGCGGCGCGTAGTGTCAGGTTTCTGGCATTGAGTCTCAATGCCGACAACCGGCGCAGCAAGTGCCCGACAAAGCCTGCTCTCGCGCTGAATGTGCGGGGCAGCCCTGGCGCTATATTTCAAGGATGCGGATTGGCTGCAGCAGGTCTGCCGGAAACACTCCGATGTCGGCGGTAGCTATCCGGAAAACGAAGCATACCTCTCGGACATTTCGCTGGGTTGCATGTCGCATGCGGCCGAGAACTTTCCCGACCGCTTCGGCATCAAGGTAGACGATAGATTCCTGAAGCTGAGTTCGGATCCGCTTGGTCGGTAGCACGACGAGCGCGAACCCGGTCACGTGCGGGGGCAACGGTAAGAACTGGGAAAACGGGCGTGGCGGCTGGGGCGCCGCGGACTCGCTAGGCACGTAGCCAATGCCGCATGAGATGTGAGCTTGACGAGCGCTAGGTTACTGGCTGCTGGCTTGTCATATTTGGTTGCGACACGCCGACATTGCTTGATCTTGTGGCGCGCCTTATGGATCTGGCAGCGCTGGCTCGCAGCGGTCGAACCAAAGGTGCGGCGGTTCGCCTTCGACAACGCTTTGGCGCCGTCGGCGATGAACAGTCTTGGCACCGTCGGGTCGAGCCCGCGCGAGACCAGGTTGTCCAGCAGGGCCTGAACCGTTGCGGCATTCTCGGTCGCCCCTTCCACCTGCGCCAGCGGATGCTTGTTGCCTTCGCCGTCAACCCCGATCGCGGCGACCAGCACGAGATCGTCGCCGAGATGCAGCCCATCGATTTGGACCACCAGAAAGTCGAGCGCGGACAGGTCGGCAGCCATGAAGTCGGCCAGCCGCGCCGCCGACAGCGCTACGAACCTCCGCGAGGCCGCCGACTTCGAAACTCCCGATCCGAGCGGTGCCGGCACGTCGGCAGCCGGACAGCGCGGCCGAACCGGCGCGTCGACACATTGATCAGCATCAGGTTCATCGCCCAGCGACCGAGCCAATCCTCCTCCGCCGTTTCCCAGCTCGGGATCGTGACCTCGCGGCCGTCCACCCCGCCCGCGGACGCTCGACCTCGATCTTGCCGCCATGGAAGCCGATCCGTCCCCGCGTTCGGCCCCAACGGTGCGCCCGCCGCGCCGCGTCGCGACCGTGGCGCGGCCCGCAGACCGCCGTGACGTCCGCCTCCATCATCATGCCGAGCGCCTCGATCCCTGCCGCAAGGCAGAACCGATCGAAGCTCGCCCGCACTTCTGCAAACGCTTCGTCCACAGCCCCGGTCGCCGGCCAACCAGCTGGTGTGATATCTCTCGTCATGGCCTTGCTCTCCTTTGTGGAATCAGCACCCCGAGCCTACCGGCTGAAGGTGGGCAACGCCGACCTCTTCAGAAATTCAACAGAACCCGGGACATCCCCTGCTGCGCAGGAACGGGCTCCGCTTTGTCGGACAATGCATAACGTGCCAGCGCGACATCGACGATGCGATTGGCCAGCGCCGGAAAGCCCAGGCCCGCCGCGCGGGCGGCGAGCACATACGAAGCGCCCTGCCCGAGCGCCGCCATGGAATTGATTTCCAGCACGAACGGCTGTCCGGCGCGGTCCACGCGGATATCAACGCGCGCATAATCGCGGCAGAAGCACGCGCGGAACGTCGCGACTGAAATGTCACGTAGCCGCTTTGCGAGGTCCTCGTCCACGAGGGCCGGACATATTTTCTCGGGTTCGGCCACAGCGCGATGCGACTTGTCCTCCCAGGTGATCAGGCGAACGGGCCGGTCGACGAAATCATGCTCTACCAACGGCAGGGTCTCGATCACCTCGTTGCCGAGCAATGCGACGCAGATTTCGCGGCCGTCAATGTACTCTTCGACCAGCGCGTCCTGATCGTATTGCGCAACGATCGCGTCCACGGAAGGCTTCAACAGAGCCGGCTCGTGCACGAGCTGCAGACCAAAGCTCGTCGATTCGTGACGCGGCTTCACCACCACCGGAAACTGCAGCTCGCGGATCGCCTCGGTGCCGTACCGCATGACTTGGAAATTCGGCGTCGGGACGCCGGCAGCACGGATGAGCTCCTTGGTGATCACCTTGTCCAGGGCGAGCGCGTGGCCGAGCGGGCTCGACCCGGTGTACGGAACGCCTGCCATCTCAAGCATGGCCGGAACATGCGTGTAGCGGCACTCTCCCTGAATTCCGTAGGCCATGTTGAATACGATGCCTGACGGCCGCCCCTGGCGATCCGGCGGCATGAACCGCTCCAGCGTGGCGAGCAGGGTTTTGTCACCCTCGCAAAGGAGGGTTTCATGCCCTCCGTCGCGCAGGGCCGCCATCACGTTTTCGACGGCGTTGCGCCCGTATTCCTCGGGACATATCTGTCCGAACCGGTTGATCACTCCCAAACGATCGCTGTTCCAAACGACAGCTGCGCGCATGTCAGACTCCAATTGATATTCCAAGTCATCACTTGCTCCGACCGCGTGTCGGCATCCGCTTCTCAACTAAGGGGCCCGTCTTTTCTCGAGCGAACGGGTTCATGCCTTCGAACAAGCGAACGTCAAGATACCTGTTGATCAGCAGAATGCTGCCGGCGAGCGCCAGCACCATTTCGGGGAATCGGAGAAAGAAGTTGAACGTGCCCGGCAGCTTGATCAAGCTCACGATCAGGACGGCTGCGATCACCGCCATCAGCATCCGCCAGAGGGCCTCTGCCAAACCGTCCTGGTCGAGCACCTTAGCGAAGCTCTCGCAGGTCAGGCACAGCGCGATGACAGGAAACAGGGAAATCTCACGCAGCCATGCGATATTCCACCAACTTCCGATTATCAACGGGACGAACAGACACGCCGCGGCAAGACTCAACAGCACGCCGAGGCGCGAGTAGTTGTGATTGGTCGTGAGCAGCCGGCGAAGCCCGACCATGACCACAAGCACCGCTAGAACGAACGCGAGGCTGATCGGAATACCCAGGATATCGAACCCCATCGCCAGGAGGATGGGACGAAAAAAACTGAGGACCCTCACTCCGAGCGTTAGCCGGAAAACCGCGACGATCACGGCGCCCAGCGCTACCAGCATCACATTTTCGGCCGCGGCGTGAAAATGTACAGGCACGTCGGCAAGCGAGAAAAAGCCTGTCGTCACGGCGGCGGACGGGAAGACCGGAATCTTCGCGAGCGCGATCCCGACCGGAAGCGCGAACAAGAAGACCAAGAGCCAATCGGTCCTAGCTCTCGCGCGCGTCGACTCGGGCGGGGTGGTCGATTTTTCGATCACTGGAACGTTCCCGCCGTTCCGTCACGCCGGGGGTCGGCCGCCCCCGTGACGCCGCCGTCCGGCGAGAACTGCAGCGCGTGCACGGCCGCCATGGCGTAGCTATAGCGTGACCGGATGACGGGTTCGCGTCCGCTCGCCAGGAGGCTACTCAGCAAGGCGTCGTCCGCGGCCGGCCGCTCGATCCAGACCTTGCCGCCCACGAGCCCGTGCACGCGCGGCGCATTGACGGCCGAAACGATGTCACGGCCGTGATCGATGACTTCGCTCGTGACCTGGAGAATGGCCGAGATGATGCGGCGGCTGCCGGCCGCGCCCAATGGAAGCAATGGCGTTGCGGCGGGGCCGCCCAACACCAGCGTCGGCGCAATGTTCGAGCGGGGCCGGCACCGCGGCGCGAGCGCATGAGCATGCGGTGTGCGCGGACAGGTGCAGAGATAATTGTTGTAGACAAAGCCGAGCGTGCGGTGGGCGACCTTCGCGCCGAATACCGATTGGATCGACTGAGTCAGGCTGACGATCATGCCGTGCCGGTCGCACACCACCAGATGGGTTGCATCACCGGGCTCTTCGGCGCAATCGGCCGTGAAGGCGAGCTTTCGCGAGCCAGCAATCGCGGCCGCAACCCGCCTTGCATGATCCTGACTCAGCGGGTCGCGCAAAGTTAGCGCGGGCTGCTGCGAGCTCATGTGCTCGCGTTCGCGGAACGCGGCCGACACGGCAAGGGCGAGCACCTTGCGCCATCCGCTTTCCGATCTCGCAAAGCCGTGCTCCGCGAGCTCTTTCAACAGGTTGAATGCCATGAGGAGCTGCGGGCCGCCGTTCGGCGCCGGAGCACTGACAATCCGGCAGCCGGCGTACTCGACCGATAGCGGATCTGTCTCGACCGGCGGAGCGCAGGCTGAGAGATCGGCCGCAGTGATGAGCCCGCCGTACGTCGCCATGTCCGCCGTGATCCGACGGGCAATGGAGCCCTGGTCGAAATCCTCGATGCCGCGACGCACGAGCTCGCGAAGCGTGACCGCCAATGCGGGCTGGCGGAACGTTGAGCCGAGGGGCGGCGGTCGGCCGTCCGGCAGGAACAACTCCGCCGCCGCGCCGGCGCGCGGATATTGGACCAACCATCGGCACTGCCGATGCTGCAGCTGCGTGATGGTATAGCCGTCTTCCGCGATCCCGATCGCCGGCGCCAACACTTGGGCGCGACTAAGCACGCCATATTGGCGCTGCGCCCAGTCGAGAGTGGCGGGAGCCGACGGAACCGTGCAGGCGCGATGACCGCGGCTCTGCTGGACCGCCGTGATCGTCTCGAGCGATGCCGCCGCGGGTGCGCGCGACGGTCCGTCGATGATCCGTATTGATCCGTCGGTACGGCGCACGAGCATCGACGTCTGTCCACCCAGCCCGGACGCGCTCGGTTCGCAGGCGGACAACGCCCACGCGGCGGCTGCCGCTGCGTCCATGGCGTTGCCGCCGGCACGCAATGTGGCAAGCCTGGCAGCGGTGGCGAGCGGAAAGGCCGTCACCACCGCTGCCAGGCTTGCCGGCTTGCGTCCCTCCGCGGGCGCAACGCCGCGGGGCTTTCGATCTGCGGCCGGCATCGCGAACGCTCCGGGTCAGGCTTCCGGCAAATCGTCGAGCCAGTAGGCGTCCTCAACATACGGGCGGGAGAAGATTTTGCCAATCTTGTCCGGATATTTGTTCTGGTGGTAGCGCATGTACACGCGGCCATCGTCGCCGAGGTCGAGAATTTCGATCTTCCCGGTATAATGCGACATGATGTACTTGAACGTTTTCTGGATCCCGCTCAGCCGCTGATTGGCCCCTTTGGCGATCTCGATGCCGCGGGCGAGCGGCACCTGAAAGTGCGACGCACCTTTCACTGGTCGCCCCTGGAACAGATAGTACGGCTGCACGCCGATCTCATGGCACTTGGCGAAGGTGTCGGCAATGATAGCGGGGTCGTCATTCACGTTCGCGAGCAGCACCGTCTGATTGAGGAACTGGACGCCATGCGCGCGCAGCCCGCGGATGCAATGCTCTGCTTCGGACGAGATTTCGCCTATGTGATCGAAGTGGGCGACGATGATCGGCGTCTTGCCCGCCTCGCGCATGTGCCGGAACAGAGCAGCGAGGGTCGGATCCTCCAGCCGCTTGGGAGAGAAGGCCACCATCTTGGTTCCCAAGCGGATGGAGGTCAGATGCGGAATCGGCAGCAGGTGGTCGACGATCATTTCGAGCTTGGTGGTGCTTAGGATGAACGGATCACCGCCCGAGAGCAGCACATTGTTCATCTCCGGATGCGCGCCGATGTAGCGAGCCACTTCAGCGAAATCCGGCGCGATCTCGTCGGAATCCTTGCCGACAATGCGCTTGCGGAAACAGTAACGGCAATATGATGCACAGCGATCGGTGACGAGCAGCAGTCCTGTCTGCGGGTATTTGTGTTGCAAGCCGGGCACGACGGTGTTGTCGTGCTCGCCGCTCGTGTCAAGGCTTCCGGGACTTTCGAACTCCTTGAGCGAAGGCACGACTATATGTTTCAGCTGCTCGTAGTATCGGTTCTTTCGAATGTGCTCGCGATAGAACTTCGTGACGTGGTATTGCGTGATGTCATTCGCATGCAACTCTTCTTCTTGAACGAAGCGCGCACATTCGATGAAGTTCATGAGCGTAGCATCGGAGGGAACCTTCTTTCCTGACGGCACTCGTGCCTCGGATACAAGACCCTCCCGCACTGACTCAAGCATCAAGATACTCCCATCCTCATATTAGACGGAGTCTAAGCGTTAGCCCCCGGCGCAGTGGATACTGCGATCGCGTCGAGTGTCACTCGACGTTGTAGTAATGTCGGAGAACCGCGTTTATTCCTCGACATCCGACAATTCGTGACAAGCAATTGGCATGCCAATGGTGCGGTCTTGCAGAAATGGTTTAGTTTACGCGTTTCACCGCCATCTTCGTACCGCATTGGAGGGAGATCTTGTATTTCCATCATTGTGTCGTGTCACGATTGGGTCATGAGATTGGGGGGATGCCCCCATTGATGGGTCATTTCACCCGCGACTTGCGGCTGCGAAGCTGCATGAGGTTGAGCGCGAGAGCGAGGCACTGAAGCGGGTCTTGGACGTGCAGCGACGCACGAGCTATCGCCAAATTTTGGTGACCGCCGAGGCGGTCAGCCGGCGGCGGTTGCGGGCTGACGGTCGATCTGTTGTACGATGACCTCGACCCCATCGTTGAATGTCACACCGAGAACGTGTTTTGGCTGGTTGTGCCCCATCGAGACGGCGCCAGCTTTTCTGGGCTCCTTCGACCAGTTTAAAGACCATCGCGAGGGCTGTCCTGCTCGACAGGCAGCCCTTTGCGCGATCGTGCGGTGGGGCACGGTAGCGAAGGTGTTTTCGATGGGGTTGGTAACCGGTATCAGAGTTTCTCGGTGCCGATGTTCCGCTGCGATATTCAAGATCGTAGCGTACGATGCGAGCATCGGGACGGAGACACCAGGAGAACGAAGGTGCGGGCAGACCGATGCATACGATGAGCCGCGAGCTCGAGTTGGTAGCTGGCCGCAGGCGGTCCTGCCACCATCTGATCAGGGGTTGGCAGAGGATTGCAAACAGGCCTGGCGCGTCAGCTGAGCGAAGCTGGCGAAAAAGTCTTGATGTCGGTTTCAGACTCTTGAGCGTTTCCGCTCCGCCTCGTGATTTCTGGATCGCTCACTGAGCGGGATACCGGGGGTGCTAACCGGCGCGAGACCTCAGTTCGCTCACTTCAGTCGGACAGTCTATGACTGACGGACTGAACTGGGTCTCTCCCGGCCTGAAGCATCCTCACGAACGTTCCTGCTCTCGTGTTGCTCGAGCCAGCCTTGATCTTGTCGTACTGCAGCCCGACCCAATATTCGGCCGGCGTCGCCTTGCCCTCGTCGATCATAGGGCGGTTGATCTTTCGATATAGATCGGCCGATCCTGGATCGACTCAAATGCCCGGACAGTTCTGCCGCAAGTTCGAGCCTGAGGATGAACGTGGCGAGATCAAAACATGACCGGGCCGATTGTGATGCGTGCTCTTCCAGAGGCTTAGTGTAGCAGGGCGTGATGCGCTGATGTGTACGATCGCGGCAGAGGTTTATGACAACCCTATCCTATTCTACGACGAGCACGCAATCGACCGGGGATGTCCCGGGTTCTGTTGAAGAGGTCGTTGACGGCGAAGGTAACAAGCATCCGCTGGCGCTGGTGGAAGGGGCGACCGAGAATGCCGCAACGGTTCAGGCCCTGCTGGACAACCTGGTCTCGCGCGGGCTCGACCCGACGGTGCCAAGACTGTTCATCGCCGACGGCGCCAAAGCGTTGTCGAAGGCGATCCGCCGCACCTTTGGTTCGGCCGCTGCGAGCCAGCGCTGCCAGATCCACAAGGCGCGCAACATCATGGAACGCCTGCCGAAAGAGCATCATGCGGCCACCCGTCGGGTGCTGCGCTAGGCCTGGGAGCTCGATGACGCCGACAAGACTGAAAAATTGATCCGCAATCTCGCGCGTCGACTCGACCAGCAATGGCCCGGCGTAGCGGCCAGCATCCTCAAAGGCCTCGATGAAATCCTGACTGTCGTCCGGTTGAAGTTGCCGAAGGAGCTTCGTCGATCGCTCGCCTCTACCAACATCGCCGAGAACACGATGGGCACCATTCGCCGCGTCACGCGCAACGTCAAACTCCGGCGGGACGCCGGTACGGCCTTGCGATGGTCGCGGCCGGCATGATCGAGGCCAACAAGGGCTTCCGACGATTGAAGGCGCATTCGCCACAATCGCATGACGATCAACCCCGTTGCCTAGGTCCACGAGAGCCGCGTAACATCCATTCCGGCAACGTCGGCCCGACATACTTCAACACCAATCGGGACATCCCCACGGCTATCACGAGCTCGGCAAAAGACTGCTGACGGGCTCTACAACAAGCGTTAAGGCGGCGGCACACGCCGACGTCGGAAAATGACCGCACCTAGTGCCAGCGTCTCCTCGACTATCCGGGCCTTGGCATCATTGGAACCAACGACGTCGTCCGTCTCCCTGATCACTTCGAGCCGGCGCGCCGCCGCATCCGACTTCAGTGTATGGTCAAGCATAGACACGAGCCGATTACTTCAAAGAAATCGTGAACCTCGCCTATCTCTCGCGTCACGAGAAGGTGGGTTCAAAATGACGCTTACGATGGATCTGATCAGGTGGCTCGAGAAGAAAGGCATGCGGCGTGTACGCGGCGCGCCGTGTCATCCCCGACCCAGGGAAAGATCGCGCGTTGGCACCAGGTCCTCAAGAACCGCATTCTGCTGGATAACTACTACTACCTAGCCCGGCGACATCGAACGAGGTCGCCCCGTTCCTCTGCCCGGCCCTCGATGGCCCGGAATTCATCTGGACGACAGCTCATCCCCATCGCAGATTTGGAGCGTGATGGCTGATCTTCGAACCATCGTCCTGCTCCATCTTCTTGTTTCAACGTGACCTTCTCGAAAAACCGATATTCACTTCTCTGGATCATGCTCGAGAAGCCGACATAGATGGCGTCTTGTTGCCAATCCGCTCCGAACAACCGAGCACGCCGTCTCACGCATGCAGGCTTCTTGTTCCATCTTCAGCGACCGTCGTGCGGCCGGATTCGCGATTAAGCAGGGCATTGATACCGGCGGCTGGGACGGCATCACTGAACATGTAGCCTTGTCCTTCTGTGCAACCATTGGCCACCAGAAAGTCTAGTTGGCCTGCGTCTTCGACGCCCTCGGCGGTAGTCGTCAAGCCAAATCCCTTGGCAAGGCCAAGGATAGCACGAACGATCACCCGGCTGTCGGCACTGTCGTTGAGATGCGAAACGAAGCTGCGGTCTATTTTGATCTTATCGAGACGAAACGAAAGCAGCTGGCTCAGCGTAGCATAACCCGTTCCAAAATCATCTAGCGCGATGCGGACGCCCGCTTGGCGGAGCACATCAATCACGGTCTTCGCAACCCCGGTCTTTTCCACAAACGCGCTCTCGGTAATTTCAATCTCCAGGCGGCGGGGACTAAACCCGGTTTGCCCAAGGATCGATAGAATGCGCTGTCCAAGCGAGAGATCACGCAACTGAATGGGGGAAATGTTGAAGGCAAGCGTAAACGCCTCCGGCCACGCATTGGCGTCGAAACAAGCGCGACGGAAAAGCTGATCTCCAAGCGCGTTGATGAGACCCGTTTCCTCCGCAATCGGAATAAACACGTCGGGCGGAATACGCCCCAATGTCCTGTTCTCCCAACGCGCCAGTGCCTCGAACCCGATAATGCAATTACCTTTGAGTGAAACTAGCGGCTGGTAGTACGGCTCGATAATATCGGCCGTGATAGCGCTGCGAAGCTCTCGCTCGATCTGAGTGCGCCGCTCGACATGCATGTCCATCTCTGGCTCGAAAAAGCGGACACGCGACCTGCTATCGCCTTGTGCGCGATAAAGTGCACGTTCTGCGCGCCTGACCAATTCGTGGAGATTGACGCCGTCAATCGGAGCGATGGCGATGCCAATTCCAACCCCAAGCTCGGCTGCCCCCGTTTCGATCGCGAAGGTTTCAGTGGCGGACGCCACAATACGGTGCGCCAGATTGGCGGGAACCTCAAGGGAGCTAATAGCTGGTAGGACAATCCCGAATTCGTCGTTTCCAATCCTCGCCAGGACGCCATCCTTGCGCAAGATGTCGGCGACCCTGTTGGCAAATTCGCATAGCGCCTTGTCCTCCGCTGCGTGGCCATGCGTGTCCTTGATCCTCTTGAAGCCATCAAGGCCAAGCAGCAGAACGGCCACCTGGTGCTTGTCGCGGGCGAGGCCAAGGCACGCATCCAGTTTTTCATCAAACAGGCCACGGTTTGGCAGGCCGGTCAATGGATCGTGTCGCACTAGGTCGCGCGCTTCTCGTTCCGCAATGGCTCGCGCTTTGGTTTCGCGGGCGAGATCTCGATAGCGGCGGACACTAAAAATTGTCAGCGCAGCGCACAGGAAGAACGCGACGAATATGATGAATACGATGTCGTTGAGTGCCGTATCCATATAGCCCGCCCCAGCTGAACAAAAGAGGTCCAACCTCATAGACATGCACCAAAATCGAGGCGAGAACGACGCCCCCAAAGAGTGCAACGAAATCCCTTGTGGCAGAACTACGCCAATCGAACCAATCGGCGTGCAATACGCGTGATCGTGGAGTCGACAAACTCATCACAGTCGAACCTTCGCTGAGGCTGGTTGTTCAAGAGTGAGTTTCTTATAGATAGCACAGATGTTAATTGAATACCAGATGTTGTGCGCCGGATTAACGCTTCGCAGGCCGCGACGGTAAACGCGCCTTGCCCTCGGATCGCGATAGTCGTCCCCGGCATGAGTGGTTTCGATACCCGGCAAGTTCGCTTACGACGTTGATCGATAAAGCGGCTCACAGACCGTGTACAGCAAGACGCGATCTACGTTTTGTTCGCAGCCACGATGGCCCGAGGGCAGCACCAGTGTCGCGACCTAGGAACCTTCTCGATGTCGCGATGGTCGACGAAAAAGCTGCCGGTGTCGTGGACGAGAAGCTTAGAAGTCGGCCACCGCCAGCTCGCTGAAACCAAGCTCGGGCGCGACACCGCGACCAGTCCGCTAGGGTCTTGTCACAGTGGCCCTCCGATCCGGACCTTGACGGCGTCGACTTATCGGCCTCCGTCGCTTCGGACCGCCCACAGGGGCGGCCTGCGTTCGCGACAAGGATCGGTAGAGTCGGAACACCATCTTGCCTACGCCGTCGACCTCGATCTTCGACATGAATATCTCATGCGTTCCGCCAACGCAGAAGTCTGAACGCGCGACAGACGAAAGCTATTGAACAACGCCGTACCAATCAACGACATGGCGCTTCCTGGGAAGCGGCCTACGCGACAATCACACGATTGCGACCTTCATATTTTGCGCGATAGAGCCGCTGATCGGCGACATTAAGGAATCCGTCAAGCGTGTCTCCATCGCGCCCGAACTCCGATACCCCAACACTGATGGTGACACCAACAGACTGTTGGGCTCCGACATCGAACGCGGCGCGTGCGATAGCCGATCGAAGGCGCTCGGCTACCGCGCAAGCCGCGTCGAGCGTCGCTCCCGGCAGCAACACCATAAATTCTTCACCGCCCACGCGCGCGATAGAGTCGTAAGGGCGGATCGCTTCCAGACACTTTCGCACGAATGCGCGGAGGACTTCATCGCCGACACTGTGACCGCGTGAGTCATTGATGTACTTGAAATGATCGAGGTCGATTGACAGCAGAGATAATGGAGCACCGCTTCGTTTGGCCCGCGCGATCTCATGACCGATATGCTCGATGAAGTGGCGCCGATTTCCGGCACCGGTTAGTGGGTCAGTGGCGGCAAGGCGTTCCAACCTTTGATTGCTCAGTTGCAGTTGCTGGAGCGCCCTTTGGGTCTCGGCCATCGATTCGGTCAGGCGAGCCGTCATTTCTTCCTGGCTATAGATAGTCGAGAATGATTGCGTCGTTCGGAAAGCCTGGACAACACCATAGCTGAGCAGAAAGAACCCGCTAGCAAAGATCGCGTGAGCGAGCCACCACATATGGTTCCAGGGCGCCGCCAGAATGAATGCGAGCGACGATAGCGCAAACCACGCGACCGAAATGCCGAAAATAAGCATGAGCGGCGAGTGAATCCGTCGCATGAGCATGGCTGTGACGTTCAACGTGCTGAACACCAGTGCGCCGCCCTCCATGGACAAGCGTACCGCGGGATGTCCCGCATAGGGGGAGTAGGCGATCAGGGCGACGGCTATGTCCATCGTCAGGAATAGGCCGATCCATATCAGCCACGTGCGCGTATCCGAACGCTTCTCGACCTCGTCTGACGGCTGGTTGTAGCTGAGCAGCCCAACAAAGAGCAGAATCGACATCGCAAGACGCGATGCCGGCCCATAGAGCAGAAACAGCCAAATATTGCGATGTGCCATCCCGGTGAAGGCGCCGTGCGGAGAATAGATCAGCACGAAGCCGAGAAAACCCAGCGTCAACCAACGCAACAGAGGTTCGCCTGAAGACTGGTAGCAACGCCACGTCACATAGGTGACGAATAGCCCTTCGAGGGTGGCGACAGCAATCGCGAATTCGTGGAACAGGTGATTTTCGAATTTTAGCGCGGGATCCTGCTGGAAATACAGGTAGGTGATGAACTGGGCGGGCATCAGGGCGAAGGCGATGAGGAGAAGGCTCACATACGCCTGTGTAACCAGCCGGAGTGCGTTGGTCGGTTCGTGTACCGCAAGATTGGTGCTCATATGATTTACCGTCACCCATGATGACCTGCTCTCGAGCGTCTCCGAGGATACGCTGACCTAGAGCACCTTCGGTCCCGGCTGTACTACTCAGATGAAGGAGCCGCGGTGCGTCGCGGTCGGAAGGCCATTCAAAAAGCGGTCCGCGCGATCACCGCCGTACCGGTGCTTTCCCTTCGTCTGCTGCACCCGTCAAACAGTCGGCGGCGCCGATAGGATCGGCCTTGTCGTCCAGAAGCGGCCCAGGTCACGCGGCTGGGATCAGCAGGCCGTAAGCTACATTCATGTGTTCGAGCCCATCAGTTCGGCCTACCCGCTCTGCTGAGCGGTTAGTGTTTCGTGTGCGTTTCAGCAGATGGTCCCGGCTGTTGCCACGAGTTGCTAGGTCTGTGGGGCGCTCGAAAACGCACCATTGGAAGACGAGCAAATCATGAGCCCGTTGAGGGAAGGATTCTGCGTATTACCGACTCATCCGTTTGCCTGCCGCCCGCCGGTAGCGCCGCCGCGACAATAGCCCGTTACTGGTTCGACTCCGAACCAACACGCGTGATGAGCAACACGCGTAAGCGTCAGCACACTTTGACTGACGAGTTTCTTGTAGACCATCTGAGGCCTCCTTCGTTTGGAACTGCACAACAGAAGCCTTTAGCATACCTAATCCTGCTGAGTTAGCCGCCTGCCAAACCTTGTAGGTTCCTCGCGCAACGAGGTCGGCCGGCAAGCGCTTCAATTGCGATGTGCATGTTGGTGTGTTGCGTAATGAAACCAGTTTAGCTGCCGCGGCAGCAACCGCATTTGCGCACGGCCTTCGGCGCGAAGTTGTGAGCGTCTATGAGTAGGAAACGCGGGGTTACAGCAGGACCGGCGTCTTTGTACGCGGAAATAACGCGAACGGATTCCAGTACGATTACAACTGTCGCTTCAGCGGCTCGTTACCTAGCTTGCAGCACTATGGAACGGGGGCGCGCTTGCAGCTCGCTCCGAAGCGCCTCGGAGTACGTCGGCTTCGATCACGATACCGCAGCCTACTTTGCAGAGAAGATCAGCTGCGGTCGTACCTGCATGTTTGATTGCCGGGAAGGAACCCACTTTACGTTCACTTTGTGGTCTTGATTAACGCCCTGTTCCACTAACTTACGACTCGCCCTCAGTCATCGATCCCGTGCACAATTTGGCCGTTGGCCAGATCATGCTTAGCACGTACGAGGAGTACGATTCCAGGCTGCTGGTTGTCGATCTTCTTTCACACGCGTGAACGGGCCGTTGCTAACGCTTTGACCATAAGCAGCCGATGGTGGTGGATTGAGAGGATGGGAGTTGGTATCTCCCCTTTCGGCTCGGAAGGCAGCTTGCAATTCGAGCGACTGCGTCCCGCCTGAGCTGCGCTTTGCTTGTGCCTCCCTTCTCAACCAATGTCTGGTTCAGCCCATAGTGTCGGAAATGTAAGGCGACGGCCGACTTGACCGACGCTGTGGCCAAGGTCGTCTAATTATGCTGGTTTCGCAGACGTCTTGACCAGTCGAACGTCTGAACGCATCCACTCTGAAGTACCGGCGTAACGCTTCGCGTATAAGCTCGGATCGAGTGCGAGACTCTACCTTCCGCGCCCGCTCGAGTTCGGCGAGCATCTCGGGTGGCAAAGAAACCGAGAAGATTGACGTGGTGCGCGACATGCGTCGAAATCTAGCGGCCGCGCCTCTTTGATGCACGACCGGAGTTCATGCTAAATCGGCAAAATATGGCTCAGCTGCGAGCTATTTTCGTTTCTCACACTAAGTATGAACAAGTAAGGGAGTCGTCGACGACGTTCGATTTCACGGGGCACAATTGCCAAGCTGGCAAAAGGGATGACGCAGTACTCGAAGACCGAAGAGGGGCAGCATACATTTGACTGCATCAGGGCTGTGCTGAATCGAGACGAGGAGGCGATGGAGAGGCTCGCTGCTCTTCGTCGATATGACAAAGGTCGGCCGAAGAGCTGGTAGAGCGAGAGGAGTCGGCGGGTCATTTCAGCTGCGTCGGGCCGGGTGATTTCTTCACCGTACGCTTCTTTGTAGATCGCTTTGTACTCTTCGAGACCCTCGGGGGAGGCTTCATGACCTGTCGGAAGCATGTCCCGATCATACCGATGCTGTTTGCGAGTCTTAGACCCGGGATTATGCGACTATCGCAAACGGCGATCTCGAAGGCGCGATACTCATCCATACTGTAGATGGATCCCATCAAAGCATGGAGTTTACAGCTCGTGGGATCGCCATATAGGACACATTGAGGGCGGCTGAGACCAATCTAAGGGAGCGCCTCTCGAATGAAAAAATTGGCTTTTTTAACTGCGAGCGCCGTGGCGCTTACAGCGGCAGTGCCGACTTTCGTCGCTGGGGTTGCCGCACAATCGGTCGACGCCAAGGCGCGGGTAGCCGACACGGTATACCCTCAATGCGAGGAGTACCCATTGGATGGCATCTGCGATCTCTTTTTTGTTTGACCGACCCGGCTTGTGCGCAGCAGCCAGGAACTGAAGACTGATCAGCGAGAGGCTCTGGTTCATCAGGGCTCGCTGTCAGAGCATGTGAGACACAATTGACGGGTTTTGCCCATGAAGGATTTCTGGTCATCGTAGCCACCCGGAGCATCGATGGAACAGAAATCCGGGCCGGGCAAAGCGCCGGCAGAACAAATGCAAAGGACATTCGGCGCCAGACGCGCCGGAATGTCCTCGCCCCCTCTTTGAGCAGGCGAGCAAGTCTATCGAAGACGGATTCTTCTTTCTTGACCATTTCTGAAGTGTAGCAAGACCTTGTGCCGATAAGAAAATAGCACCGTAACGAGTGCTATTTAAGGTTCGCTGAGCGATATCCATGTCGCGAAATTACCTATCAGCACGGAATGAGGCATTGTCACTTCCGTGCCGCCACCGCTCCTTATCACCACACCCGAGGAATCACGAAGTGGGAGGACTGGGGTCGCGGCCCCGAGACCGCTGATATCGATCTCGATATCAAGTTCGATTGGCTTGCCTTCCAGTGAGGGCCACTTCTTCCCGGCTTCAATTGCCCGGTACAACCGATGTCTTGAGCAAATTGCCGCGGGGCTTAGTGATTGTATGACGGCACCGCCCGCTCATTTCCGCCGCTTCAAATTTCTAAATCGCTCTCAGAATTTCAGCGTATCCCTCCGGTGAAGGCCGCCTTGCCGAATGAGGCGTTTTGTTGAGAACTGTCCTTATGGACAGTGATAGGCGCAGTGCCCAAGTCGAACGGCTTGAGGTGGTGGACACGGGCCGGCGGCGGCGCTGGTCCGAGGATGAGAAGCTCAAGATCGTTCTGGAGAGCTTACAGGCGCCGCGCCAAGTCGCGGCAACAGCGCGGCGGTATGGCGTGTCGCGTTCATTGCTGCTGCGTGGCGACGGTCGTTTCGGCCGGAGCCGAAGGATGCCGCCGATCAACCGGGCTTCGTACCGGCGATGGTGGTCGCGGAATCAGGGCCGACGCCTTGTCCAGCCACGCCGGCCAGCAGCGGCGGGTCGATCGAGATCGAGTTTGCTGCCGGGGCTCGGATGCGGATCACGGGCGCGGTCGACGCGGCGACGCTGAAGGCCGCCGTGGCGGCGCTGGCAGATGGACGCCTGCGGTGATTCCCGTTGCGTCGGGCGTGCGGGTGTGGATTGCGACCGGCCACACCGATATGCGTCGCGGCATGAACTCGCTGGGCTTGCTGGTGCAGGAAGCCTTCAAGCGAGACCCGCACGGCGGCGATCTCTACGTGTTCCGTGGCAAAAGCGGGCAAGCTGATCAATATCCTTTGGCACGATGGACTGGGCATGTCGCTTTATGCCAAGCGGCTGGAGCGCGGCCGCTTCCTGTGGCCGTCGTCGGCTGATGGCGTGGTGACAATCACCCCCGCCCAGCTTGGCTACCTGCTGGAGGGCATCGACTGGCGGATGCCGCAACATACCTGGCGACCGCAGGCGGCTGGCTGATCGCTGGGATTTTAATCGGTGGCACGATCAGCGGTTCGGACAGAGACCGCGTCTTGTGATTCTCTGGTCGGCGATGGGCGCCGATGATTCTCTTCCCGACGATGTGACCACGCTGCAGGCGATGCTGCGCGCCGAGCGAGCGGCCCGGTTGGCCGCGGAAGCCGAAGCCCAGGCGGGGACCTTGCTGATCGAGAAGCTCAAGCTCACGATCAAGAAGCTCCGGCACGAGCAGTTCGGACAGTCCTCTGAGCGGGGCGCATTGCTGGACCAGCTCGAGCTACAGCTCGCCGACCTGGAGGATAACGCGGCGCAAGCTGCGACCACAGCGCAGATGGCAGCCGAGAAGATTGCGGTGCCATCGTTCGAGCGCCGCAAGCCAGCCCGCCGGCCACTGCCGGAGCATCTGCCACGGTAGCGCATCGTCTATCCGACACCTGCGATCTGCCCATTGCGGCGACAGCCGATTGCGCAAGATTGGCGAGGACGTGACCGAGACGCTGGAGCTCGTTCCGCGCCAGTGGAAGGTGATCCAGCACGTGCGCGAGAAGCTCGTCTGCCGGGCCTGCGAAGCGATCACCCAGCCGCCGGCCCCCTCGCATCCGATTGCGCGCGGGCGTGCAGGGCCAAAGCTGCTGGCCCATATCCTGTTCGCCAAGTACGGCCTGCATCTGCCGCTCAATCGTCAGAGCGACGACTACCAGATGCGCTGCCGAGGCAGCCGACCTTGCCCGCGGGTTTAATCCAGTTTGAAGTTCGTTTAGCCCACGACAAGGACCAGAGCATAGAGCAGATCATCGGGAACTTGAAGGAGCATGAGATCGCCGATCCGTGCCGCAAGCATGGCGTCAGCGACGACAGCATCTACAAATGGAAGGCCGGGTTCGGGGGGCTGGAAGCCTCGGAGGCCAAGCGGCTGAAGACGCTGGAGGATGAGAACACGCGGCTGAAACGGTTGCTAGACGACGCCATTGCCGGTTGAATTCTGTTGGGATGGAAATGCTAGCCCCGGCACCAAGTCCCTTAGAAGGCGCGGTCGCCCGTGGCTGCCGCTGACCTCGCGCTTCGAAAGATCGCAACGAGGCAATCGGCTTCCCAAAGCTCAACGTCATGCTCGCCACACATTTGCTCAGCGCGATGTTTCGCGGTCTGCTCGTCATTGCAGTCAAGCTTCGCCGCGAAAACAACTCGCCTGCTGGTGTCCACCACGACGACTTTGTACCGCGTGGCAGTCCCCCAACGGGACGCCATGGTAAAAAAACGCCTCTGAGCCAGCACCCTATATGAGTTCAGAACGAGCGGAACCATTGTTCTTGACATTCAGCATCGAAAGATTCCCTGAGATCAATCGCCGCAACTGGCCGACAGAAACTCCCCAGCAAACACTCCGTCCGCCTGCACCCATGCGCCATCGCAGTAGCTATTCGTGCCGAGGTGGAATCGTCCCCTAAAGATTAGTTTAGTTCCCGGCATGATCCTGGAGGACCACAAGGGATCCGATCATGCCATTGCACCGTGCGAATGCCTTGGAAAGGACCGGGAGGGTGGCGGATGACTGCCGCGATGAGGTCCCGGCGTGGCCAGTACCTCTCGATCAATGGGATTTCTCGATTTTCAATCGAGATGAGATCCTGGCGCTATTATTGACGCCCAGCAGTGATCCAACCATTTGGCTCGTCGCAGTCGCATTGGCTGACGGCTTTGGATCGGGATGGGCTGGGGCTTGGTACGGTCCTGTAACTAATCTCGGCTCTCAATCAAAGTGCTCAGAGAGTCGGAGTAGAGGACCAATTTTTGCGTCTTTGTTAGCCCCCGCTCAAGTTTCGGCAAAAGCGGTGTGAGCAAGCGCGCCCAAGAGGCGCGGCTTCTGATAGAACGGGATGGCCCCGCGTTTGGAACGCGTGGCTTTGTCACTGCACATGTAAGGAAGCGTGAGCAGCGCGCTTTGGCCGGAAGACTAGAGCCGTGAATCCATAAAGCCGCACGGACAGCTCGCTAGAGTCCCCTATATCCCGATAGCGACCATATTTCGCGTCGCAGTGATCTGATGCGGTGGCCAGAAGGCGTCCTCGCCGATAGGGCGATTCTAGCGCAAAGGGGACCTTCTATCTGGCTGCGCGAGGGTCTGAGTAACGGCCCGTTTTGTCCGAAATCCGCTCAACAGGGAACGCTGCAGCGGGTCACAGTGTCTTGAGGTATTCAAGCAACGCTTTTTTGTCTTGGTCGCTCAAACTCGTCCCGTACTCGTGGCCACATCGGCTGTTTCCAGTATTGATATCACTGCAATCCGTTACGGATCGTGTTCGCTCAGCGGCGGCTCCTGGGTAGTCGCAAGACCAACGTTTTCGATGTCGTATTTCCGTCCAACGCTAAACTGTGATGTGCGGTGCCCTGATGTCTTGAGCAATTCCGCCAAGGTGGGGACCGAGCCGTTATGAAGATAGGGTGCGGCTGCCCAAATACCCTGCAGAACACGAGCCTCGTAAGCGCCCCATGGAGGGAGACGATTGCGAGACGCTCGTTCTGCTCCCTGCCGCTTGGTCTGTTCGATCGCTGCCGACGTGCTGGCAGTATCGAATGCCGTTAGCAGATCCTGCAGCGTTGGCGGTAATCGTACTAGCCCCAGAGACTCCGGTGTGTCGGACGACCCCGGATCTGGCGCTGCGGCGACCCGCGCGTTGGTGGAAGCGGGTCAACACGTGTTCTGCGATTTGAACCAATAACCGAGGTAGCAAGAATGTTAAGAACTTGGTCATTGTCCTTCAGTGGGGCGGTCGCCAGGGGAATGTACGCTCCTTTCAGCACGCCGGTATTCGCTTTCCAAGCGAGGACGTCGTATTCCCGTGTATCGGTTCCAACGTTCTGGACCGCAGTTCTCCACGTCTTGATGAATGGAAAGCGCTGCTCGCCCTCTTGAATTCCATGGCATGCGCTACATCCACCTTCCGCGGGATCTCTTTCGAAAATCAGCTTGCCCTTGGTCGCCGGGGCAGCGTCGATCTTCCAAGGCCATTTCGGAGGGCCAATTCGCTTTACCAAGTTTTCGAGCTTGCTCAGGCCGTCGAAGTTGGCGGAATTATTGTTGAGGAAGTTGATGACCGCACCCTGACGTTTCGGTTCGAACGTGGCGAAAACCCCCAGAACCTCGCCCACGTTCCGAGCCAGCCCCAAGATGTCACTTCCGTTTTTTTGCGAATCCCGGCCACTGTGTCTTGTCTTGCCGCGGCGCATTCCAAAGGAATGGATATCTCACTGGAGCATCGGCGGTTTTCATGTTTTCCGGAATCATGAAGTCGGGTGGCGGGCCGATGTCGAGTCCCGATACGCGGTTGAAGATCATCCCGACCGCATCTAGACGGCCAACTCCCCAGCCGTTCTTGGGTAGTGCGCGGACCATGAGGGTATGAAACCGCAAGTACCAGGCGTCTATCGACGAAGATCTGCGACGTCGGCCGGATCCGGCGTTTCGGACCGCAGAACAACTGCAGCAAACGGAGCGAACGAGCTATCGCTGGCAATCACATCGCCGACTGCCTTGTCCAGATCGCTAAGCAGTGCGTAGAAGTCCACAAACGCCGGACCGCCATCGACGCGATACACCTGACCGTCAACTTCAATCTGGCGCGTGTGACATGCGGAGCAGGTCATTCCGACGACCTGGAAGTCTTGAGGGCCAGAAGCATGAAAGCCGACGGGAAGGTTGGCCGCGTTTCCAGGATTCGGTAGATAACCGTATCGTGATAGACCATGCGATGAACGGTTGTCCGTTCCTTTGCTTCAGAGCCTGCATCCAAGACAGTGTGATCAAGCGCGAGCCCTGATCGCGCGAATAGAAGTCCGCTCTCGCTGTCGTGCTCCAATCCGCACCTTGCTCAACATAGTTCGGATTGGCGTCGGTTCCCTGGGCGCTCAATCTCGACGTGAGGACAAACGTTAAGCCGATCAGAAAGAGAGTACGGATCATCGTCTGACCTTCCGTTTGATCGCTAAACCGCTGAAGAAATGTTCACGACACGAACTTCCTCGCGGTCAGGGCAAATTGGGATCGCCCCTCTCGCCCGCCTATTAATGCGGCCTGAGTATCGCCTGATGATTAATCATTAGGGGCGCGGTCCGATCTAAGTTCAACCTACCAGCTCCGGGGAGTGGCACCGGCTCGCGGATGTATCGGCAAGCCCCACTCACCGCAGAACCCCGTGCCGTAGCGAGCTCGACGGACTCCGCCGATGGGTCGTCACATCTTCAGATCAGGTATGTCGTTCCGCCATCTATTCTTCGTAGAGCGGGCGGCGAACGCTCTCTCCTGGGAAATGGATGTCAGCGTCACATGGTGAGGTGCTTGACAGCTGGTGCGAGTCGGAAGATCGAGAGTCGTTACCGTTGGACCTACTTCGGGTGCGCATTCTTTCTAAGGTGACGCGCCGCAGTTGGCGGGACCTTTTCGGCAATTTCGTAATCGTGTTCGATGGCCGTCTCTATTTGTGCTTCCCATCTACGGCGGGGTTCGATTTGTGCAAACGTCGGCTAGTAGAGGTGGGGGACGCCGTAGGCAAAGCCGGAAGTTCAGGAAATTCGATGCTTCCCCATTTGCATTTTCAAGCCATGGATGACCAAAATCCGGAGATAGCACAGCCGGTACTCTGCGGGTTCTCGCAGATGGAAGTTCTGAGTGGGGATCGGCGGGAAACATTAGGATCAGGCATACCGCCGCGGTGGCAGCGCGTCCGGTCGGTGTAAACCGTCTGGCCTACCGCTGAACCTTCATCTAAAGCGGGATGGGGTTAGGTTGGATCGATTTGGGATTCCCAAATCAGTGTGCTTCTGATTCACCATGCTGGCATGACCTGCTTCCGCCAAGATGCCAGTCTGAACTGGCAATTTTCCAATTCAGATCCACTGAAGGTCAAATTAATGAGACCTAGGCGATGGACTTTGTTCATGACCAGCTCGCCAACGGTGGCAAGATTCGTGTGCCTTACCATCGTCGATATCTTCAGTCGTTTCTCTGCAGCTGTCGATCCGCGCTTCAGCTATTGAGGCGAGGATGTCGTGCTGACTTTGGAACGCGCGTGCAAAACCGTCGGCTGCCCCAAGACCACTCGCGTCGACCAGGGGTCGGAGTTCGTCTCCCGCGATATCGACATCTGGGCTTATCAGGAAGAATGTCGTTCTCGACTTCTCCAGGCCTAACAAGCCAATGGACAACAGCTTCATCGAATCCTTCAACGGCAAGTTCAGAAACGAATGCCTGAACACGCACTGGTTCCTCAGCCTTGACGATGCCCGGCAGAAAATGGAGAATGGCGTAGAAACCACAACGAAGTCCGCCCACACAGCGCGATTGGCAACAAGGCCCGATATAGCTGTTGAATGGCTCCCGCCGCCGGCATGAACCGAATCCGGAAAATTCCAGCTCCGGCTGGCCTAGTTTTGGAGAGCGTTTCAAAACCCTCGGGACTCTAACTGCCGCTGGATGACAATTCAGTGGCAGGTCACCGCGAGCATAATGCTAACAATAACCACAACAAAGAGGAGTGGTGCCATGAACCTCGGCGGCTCGCTCGTTGTTTTGGTGGCGTCGGATGCAGGTCTTCTTTGCACTGTCAGTCTTTTGGACGGGAATTTCGTCCGTGGAGTGAATTCGCGCGGCCTCAATGCCGATCTGGTTCGCGCGAGTCATTCCTCGATGTCTTGCTCCGGCGCTTTCGCCGACGGACCCTTCTGAACGGAAGCGAGTTGCGAGCGGCAGTGATGTCGTTAGGCTATCAAGCTGAACTGGAAGGACATGCTCAGGGTCATCCGGCATGGCGCTGATGAATGTCATTCCGGTCGTCGCGACAAATTTTCGACGCGGCCTCTGCCGTCCGGCCAGCCTACGGGCTTAGGTTTGTACACGCCGGCATTGGCGACGAAGTTCGGAACGTCAACGGAGTCACGAAGAATGTGATCGAACTCGCCATGGTCGGATATCGTGGCCAAAGCAAGATCAGTTTCCAACGCGAGTGCGCAGGCCTCACCGTTCTACCCAAATCTATGAGCACACGTTTGCCTGCGAATCGGGAGCTTTCAGAGCCCGTGAGATTCCAGCATTCCGCAGGCAAATCGGTATCGGCACGTTATCAGCCATTGACAGGAGGCCCGAACCATCGCTACATATAGTAATCATGGTTCCACCGGATCGCAAGATTTAGTGGCTAAGAGGGAAGCCGGTGACTGCGCTTTGGCGTGGAATTCCGGCGCTGCCCCCGCAACTGTCAGCAGCGAGCTGTTTCCGAAAATCGTCACTGGCGCTATCTGCACCGGGAAGACGGGAAGCGAGCAACGACCTGCGAGCCAGGAGACCTGCCGTGATGATCTGAACGTCCACGGGCGGGGTGTCCCGGCGGTCGCTTGCATGCGCCGTCGGCATCATTCCGCCGGCGATCTGCAGCGTCCTTCCTCAACGCCCCGTTCAAACACAACGCGCATCACGGGGCCTATTGATGTCACTGAACCTGCACGACGCGGAAGGCGCTTCCGCACCCATCATCCAGTTGCGTCCACAGTCACTTGCGGCTGCTTTCAGCGAGCCGGCCATGCAGATCATCCGCCGCAATGGAAAGGTCTCGCCATTCGATTCCGCCAAGATAGCTGTTGCCATGACCAAGGCCTTCCTTGCGGTCGAAGGCACCAGCGCGGTCGCCTCGCGCCGTGTCCATGAGAGCGTCGAGCAGCTGACGGCCGAGATCGTCGCAGCGCTGATGCGGCGCGCAGGCGAAGGACGCACCTTCCATATCGAGGATGTGCAGGACCAGGTCGAGCTCGCCCTGATGCGCAGCGAGCACCACAAGGTCGCGCGCGCCTATGTGCTGTACCGCGAAGAGCGATCGCGCCAGCGCGCAGAAGAGGCGGCTGCGCAGCCAGCGCCCGTTGCCGTTCCGGAGCTACACGTCACGCTTGCTGACGGCTCGCGCATCGGCCTCGATACCAGGCGTCTCGCGCTGATCATCGGCGAAGCCTGCGCGGGGCTCGACGGCGTCTCCGCCGCCCCGGTGCTGGCCGAGACCACCCGCAATCTCTACGACGGCATCAGCCAGGACGAGCTAGCGCTGGCCTCGATCATGGCCGCGCGCACGCTGGTCGAGCAGGAGCCGAACTATGCTTATGTCAGCGCGCGTCTGCTGCTCGACAAGCTCCGCGGCGAAGTGCTCTCGCATGTCCACGGCATTCCCTCGTCCGCCTCGCAGGCCGACATGGCGACCCGCTATGCCGAATACTTCCCGGCCTATGTGAAAGCCGGCATTGCTGCCGAACTGCTCGATCCCGAGCTCTCCCGTTTCGACCTCGGCCGGATCGCCACGGCGCTGAAGCCGGAGCGCGACCTGAACTTCCAGTTCCTCGGTCTCCAGACCCTTTACGACCGCTACTTCCTGCATGAGCGCGGCAAGCGCATCGAGTTGCCGCAGGCGTTCTTCATGCGCGTCGCTATGAGTCTTGCGGTCCGCGAGATCGACCGCGAAGCCAGGGCGATCGAGTTCTACGATCTGCTGTCGTCGTTCGACTTCATGGCTTCGACGCCGACGCTGTTCAATTCGGGCACGCTGCGCCCGCAATTATCATCCTGCTTCCTCACCACCGTCTCC
Organism: Bradyrhizobium sp. CCGB01; assembly: GCF_024199795.1. Lineage (NCBI taxonomy): Bacteria > Pseudomonadati > Pseudomonadota > Alphaproteobacteria > Hyphomicrobiales > Nitrobacteraceae > Bradyrhizobium > Bradyrhizobium sp. CCGB01. Next base: position 1,808,215 of record NZ_JANADK010000001.1, on the reverse strand, counting down.
GATGACCTCGACGGCATCTTCAAATCCATCAAGGACAACGCGCTGCTGGCAAGATACTCCGGCGGGCTCGGCAACGACTGGACGCCGGTCCGCGGTCTCGGCGCCCACATCAAGGGCACCAATGGCGAGAGCCAGGGCATCATCCCGTTCCTGAAGGTCGCCAACGACACCGCGATCGCCGTCAACCAGGGCGGCAAGCGCAAGGGCGCGGTCTGCGCCTATCTCGAGACCTGGCACGTCGACATCGAGGAGTTCCTCGATCTGCGCAAGAACACCGGCGACGATCGCCGCCGCACCCACGACATGAACACCGCCAATTGGGTGCCTGATCTGTTCATGCAGCGCGTCGATGCCGACGGTGAGTGGACATTGTTCTCGCCGGACGAGACGCCCGACCTGCACGATCTCTATGGCACTGCGTTCAAGACCGCGTATGAGGGCTATGAAGCCAAGGCGAAGGCCGGCGGCCTACGCGTGTTCAAGACGGTGCGCGCGACCGACCTCTGGCGCCGCATGCTGACCATGCTGTTCGAGACCGGCCATCCCTGGATCACCTTCAAGGACCCCTGCAATCTGCGTTCGCCGCAGCGGCACATGGGCGTGATCCATTCCTCGAATCTCTGCACCGAGATCACGCTCAACACCTCGGCCGACGAGGTCGCAGTCTGCAATCTCGGCTCCGTCAACATGCTCGCCCATGTCGGCCTTGACGGTATCGACCAGGCCAAGTTGAAGCGGACGGTCACGACCGCCGTGCGGATGCTCGACAACGTCATCGACATCAGTTTTTACACGATCCCGGAGGCGCGTCGTTCGAACATGCGCCACCGGCCGGTCGGCCTCGGCCTGATGGGTTTTCAGGAGGCGCTTCAAGTCCAGCGTATCCCGATCGCGTCCGAGGCGGCGGTGACCTTTGCCGACGTCAGCATGGAAGCGATCTCGTTCTACGCGATCGAGGCGTCCTCCGATCTCGCCGCCGAGCGCGGCCGCTATGCGAGCTTCGAGGGTTCGCTATGGTCGAAGGCGATTTTGCCGCTCGACTCCATGCAGTTCGTCGCCGAGTCCCGCGGTGGGTTCGGTGCGGACCGCTCCTCGACGCGGGATTGGGATCGCCTGCGCAAGAAGGTCACCGCCAGCGGCATGCGCAACTCGAACGTGATGGCGATCGCGCCGACCGCGACGATCTCCAACATCTGCGGCGTTTCGCAGTCGATCGAACCGAACTACCAGAACCTGTTCGTCAAATCGAACATGTCCGGCGACTTCACCGTCGTGAACGAGTTCCTCGTTCGTGATCTCAAGGCGAGGGGATTATGGGACGAGGTGATGGTCTCCGACCTCAAATATTTCGACGGCAGCGTCGGCCAGATCGACCGCGTCCCTGACGATCTGAAAGCGCTCTACGCCACCGCCTTCGAGATCGACAGCGCCTGGTTGATCGAGGCCGCCGCGCGCCGGCAGAAGTGGATCGACCAGTCGCAGTCGCTCAATCTCTACATCGCCAATCCCTCCGGCAAGAAGCTCGATGCGCTCTATCGGCTGGCTTGGCGGCACGGCTTGAAGACCACCTATTACCTGCGCTCGCGCAGCGCCACGCATGTCGAGAAGTCGACGCTCAAGGGAACCGACGGCAAGCTCAACGCGGTGTCTGCATCTGAAGCTCTCTCGCACGCCCCGATCATGATCCCGGCGGCGGCAGCTCCCGATCTCGAAGGCATCAAGGCCTGCCGGATCGACGATCCCGAATGCGAAGCGTGCCAGTGAGGAGATGACGATGCTCGATTGGTCCGACACCGAAACCACGGCGGCGACTCCGGCTGCCTCAAGCCTCGCCACCGCGCTCCGTCCGCAGACCCAGCTCAGGCTCGAGCCGGTCGACCCCACCGGCTTGGGTGCGATAGATCGCGGCGGCGGCCGGGTCTCGGTCGACGAGAAGCGGATGATCAACTGCCGCGCCGACGTCAACCAGCTGCTGCCGCTGAAATACAAATGGGCCTGGGAGAAATATCTCTCCGGCTGCAACAATCACTGGATGCCGACCGAAGTCTCGATGCAGGCCGACATCGCCCTGTGGAAGTCGCGGGACGGGCTGACGGAAGACGAGCGGCGCGCGATCAAGCGCAATCTCGGCTTCTTCGCGGCCTCCGAATCCCTCGTCGCCAACAACATCGTGCTGGCGATCTATCGGCACCTCACCAACCCGGAATGCCGCCAGTACTTGCTGCGGCAGGCCTTCGAGGAGGCGGTGCATACCCATACCTTCCAATACATCGTCGAAAGCCTCGGCCTCGATGAGGGCGAGCTGTTCAACATGTACCGCGAGGTACCTTCGATCACCGACAAGGCGGCCTGGGCGCTCAAGCACACGCAGCATCTCGATGATGCTTCGTTTCAGACGCGCACGCCGGACAATGACCGCGCCTTTCTGCGCGATCTCGTCGCCTTCTACGTCGTGTTCGAGGGGATGTGGTTCTACACCGGCTTTGCGCAGATCCTCTCGCTCGGCCGCCGCAACAAGATGGTCGGCATCGCCGAGCAGTATCAGTACATCCTCCGTGACGAGAGCATCCATCTCAACTTTGGGATCGACGTGATCAACCAGATCAAGATCGAGAATCCGCACCTGTGGACGCCAGCGTTCCAGGACGAGGTACGCGGCATGATCCGCGAGGCGGCGGAGCTGGAGGCCGCCTATGGACGCGACACGATGCCGAGGGGCTTCCTCGGGCTCAATGCGGCACTGTGCGAACAGTACATGCACTTCATCGCTAACCGTCGCTGTGCGCAGATCGGACTTTCGCCTGTATTCGCCGAGGTCGAGAACCCGTTCCCGTGGATGTCGGAGACGATGGATTTGAAGAAGGAGAAGAACTTCTTCGAGACCCGCGTCATCGAATACCAGAACGGAGGTGCCTTGACTTGGGAATGACAAGAGCAGCGCCCCGAAAGCATCGCTACGCTTTGCGAGGTCGTTCGGCGCTCGCCGCTGCGAGAGTGGAACGTTGCGGAAGATCTTCCTCGATCAGATCCCTCCCGTCAGACCTCACGATTTGTTCTTTTGACAGATCTGGCGTCACGGAATCAATGCCGAGGGCGATCGCTGCTTTTTCATCGGCATAGCTGGGGCGCAGAAGGCAATGATTGGCTGGGGCGCCGGCAACCGGAATGCGGAAAGCACGATGGACTTCCGCAGCCGTGTTGTCGGCCACCTGAAATGTCCTTCCATCCCTACCGCGTAGCAAAACACGCGACGCTTTCGGTTTGGACGCCTCTTAAAGACCTACAGCGTAACGCATTTGTCAAGGAAACGCAGGACCGGTACTCCCCGCTGCCGTAGTAAACTGTAAAGCCGTCACGTAGTATCGGCGATCCCGAGCAACAAAGCCCTGCGCCACCAGAAGGCGCTGGAGGTGGCTGACACGCTTTGGACATTGCGCAGCTTATTGATGCGGCGCTTACCGTTGCTTCTGCGCTGCTTACTGAGACCCCGCCAGTTCGAGGTCGTTAGCGATCTTCCAGGGAATTTGCAATTCCGGATTTCAGCCGACAACCTGGCGCACGCGTCCAAGTTCTGCATTCCGTCGAATGGATCAGCCGCTGGTTTGATCTCGTGGCCGGCCAGCGCTGATAAATGGCGGAGAACGGCCGATTTGTAGCCCGGCCTCGAATTCAAGCCGGTACCAACTGCGGTTTCGCCGAGTGGAACGATCGGGAGTTGCCGCCGCAACTCCTTCACATACTTGGCATGGCGTTCTACGACAGCCTCATATGCCCTGACCGAATAGCATTGGAGCGGCATCCTGCAAACATGTCCGGCCAAGCCGAAGGGTTTGCGAATGCTCCTTTTTCTTGTCCGAGAACGCGGCGGCCAGTTGCATCACGGCGAGCGAAGTCCCTCCGACATCCGAAAGACCGCAAGCTCATGGCCGTGTCATTGGCCGATTGACCGAGATTGACGTCATCATTCGGATGGACGAAGGCGTACTCGCCAACCGGCTTTCCGGTCAGCCGCGCGGCTAGATTTGCGATCACCTCATTGAGATTCATATTGGACGATGTGCCACCCGCCCCTTCGAGCACGTCGACAATCAGGTGGGCATCCTGCTTTCCAACGCGAATCTCTTGGACAGCCTCAATGAGGGCTTCCCGAAAGCGCGCCGATCTCTTTGTTGGCAAGCGCTGCCGCTTCTTTTATCATCGCCAGTGCTGGGACAAACTCAGGCAGCGTCGCGATGGTGCGGCCGGTCAGCGGAAAGTTCTCCAAAGCTCGAAGAGTATTGATGCCATAGAGCGCGTCCGCAGGCAGCTTCCTCTCACCAAGAACGTCTTCTTCGGTTCGCATTGGGCCCATGACACCACCTTTTCCGTATTTTTATGGCTAGCCATCGATTCCCGACGAAGCATCGCCGCATCCGAAGATTGTAGCGGGAAGCTATATCTAGCAACTTCAGCCCCAGTTTGAGCACGACCGCAAGCTGCGAGGTCAACTCGTAGAGCTGCCCTGATGAGCACCGCTTTGACACCCGCAGTTTAGCGGTGCGGGCCGTTTCCTGGTGAAGGGGGCCGTGAGCTTTGCCGACACATTGATCAGACGAGACAAAATAGTTTCCGGAAAATGGCGCATGCCGTCTAATCCACACCACGACTGATGCTAAACTGCATGGGACCAAAAGATCGCATTTGCGGAGCAACCGCCACGATCGATACTGAACTTTACGATCCTTTCCCGACAAAGCGGCCCTCTTTGCGGTGGCTTCACGCGGTGCTGGCCGCGATGGTCTCCTGACCAGCTAGTATGCTAGACGCCGAGAGCGTTCCAAGACCCGCATTCGCCAAACCCTCTTCTCAGAAAAATATCGACGTGGACACCAACAAGTTCAAAGCATGTCCCGTTTTGACCGTGTAGGTGATGCTTGTCGGGTTATTGATGTATGTCAGTCCTAAGCTTGAGTATATCCCGGCGCCAGATGCGCCGTGTATGTGCCCGAAATCGCTGTGCTGTCGCGATGCACAAGGTGGCCCTTGGCCACGGCGGCATTTACTGCAGCATCGCTCCACGCGGTATTGGTGGCAACAATAGCAATCTGATCACGTGGGCGGCCGTCAAACAGCCCCTTGGCGTACAGACGGAGCTCGTAATACTGACTCACTCTGTTTAGCTCGGGCGGCGCGTACATCGCAGAAAATCCTGCATAGACGCCACGAACTGCCGAGCCTTGGGCATCAGACTGCCAGAGTTGCCTGTCCGCTGCCACGTAGTAGATGCTGTTCGCGCTAGCTCTCGGCTGCGACGGATACTGCAATCGAGTAAAAGAACGCCCGCGTTGGTCGTAGTCCAGTCTAACCCGTCCGGATTTTCGGTAATGTGCGCAAATTGACCGTCTGGACTGAGAGAACGCTGTATTGACATCCGCATATAGAATCGATCATCGAAATTGTACTTCAGATTGAGACCGGGCGTCGGCGCGGCATTGTTGCTCATGCCTGCCTGGTACAGGATATTCGATGAAGCTCCAAAAACATTAACTGCTGCATTCCCTCCAACCACGGTACCTGCGAACTCATTTATGTTTCTGAGGTAGCCCATTTTGAGTTCGAGTTTCCCGTCCAAGAACGTCTGATAGTAGGCGATCGTATTGATCCCAACTCTATCTGGCCCCCCGGCTTCCATGTCCAATATTGCTGCTGGGCTCCCAAAATAATCTGACCATCTGGAATCCCAAAGCGACTGAGATCGTACGTCCCGATCATGAAGTTAAGCGTGTTAAATGTCGGGTTCTGACCAGCATATAGCTGCTCGTGGATCGTGCTCCTTGCTGCACTTGGCAATTGATTGACTACGAATGTGTTTACCGTCCCGCCAACATAGCCGATCCCGACATCCGCCAGCGCAGATCTAACGCCACCCTGATCCTGATCTATCGTATCGGCCGGACCTGGAATATTGAGCCACATACCTCTTTCGCGGAGGTGCTCGAACTTTGCGAACGGGTCATTCCTTTGAGTTTTCCTCCAAGCAATTGCATCCGCTCTGTCAGATTTTGGTGCAAGTGAATTCATAGTCTCTACGGGCGCCGAGCCATCGGTGGGATACGCTACTGCTTGGGACCAGACGCCTCGGGATCTGACAACCGGACGATTCTTATTTTGAGTTCTTTCTTGAGTAACTTCACTTGAAGTGCCGCTTTTGGGGCCAGGCACGTTGGTAGCTTTTGCCGGCGCCGCGCCTCCGACGGGGCTCGCCGCGAGAGATAGTGCCACAACAAACCATCTCTGCGTGTTGACTGCACGAACCCTCGTGTCCAGCGCGCTAGCCGCAAGGCAAAGCAATCGACGGGGCCGGAGCCTCAACACCTTTGAAGCCTGAGCAGCGCTCGACGATCGCGCAAGATGATTCATTAGCAGCTTCAATGAGGCGGGAGAGAAAGCAGCTGGAGCAGATCTCATTGCTGAGATGACGAGATAGCAGATCCATCAGGCCCGTAACGCGACCAGATCTCGCTTGCATCCCGACTCCCTTAGCGTGAAAGGCGCCGATTTCGTTGCCCCACGAGTGCCATGCGTCCCCCATCTCCATCAATCACCAAGGTTGGTAGGTGACCCAGCGCAGTGCGTTGCGTTCCGATTCGTGTCGTCAAACACCAACGGGCGCATAATCAAAGAGCGGCCGCTTCTGCGCGGCATCTTGCGCCTACAACTTGTTCAAGGACTACGTCGGGGGGTGAGCTTACAGACACAGAGGCGCGCAAAGCGTGCTCTCGACATCGCCGCTCATGAAGACTTGGAGCGGTACGTCTGCTGGAAGAAGTGAGCTTCCCCGCTCATAACTTGCTTCTCAAAGCCACGGACGCGTTCCGGTGGAAACACTTTCGATACCGCAAATCGGCCTTGCTGAGTATAGTAGTTCGTGCAGATGGATGAAGGCATCGTGTGGCGATCTGCTGAATATTGCGATCCAATGGGCGGTGTTAGAACTTGTCCGAGATGAACAAAATACATACTGACTGCTATTCAGCAGGTCCGGCAGAGGCTCGACAAGAGTCGAGGCCAGCGCACGCGAGCAAGCAAGCCGATCGAGAGCCCGATGTAAGGAAGTCATTAGGCCCAATAAACTTGCACGATACCTCTTTTTCGAAGGAATCGCGCTCTGTGCAGCCGCAACGCAACCCAAGTTCCGCCGCTTGCAGTTCGTTTCTTACAATCCCACAGCTGGTCAAGCCAATGGGGCCTTTCAGGAATCGATGCGTCTTCTAATCTGAGAGCTAGCACCACGGCGGTCAATGACCGTTGGCATGATGCAGCGATAGGCGGACTAAGCAGAGACTGCCCTGCCTGTTTTGCGGGCAATCCATCCTGTAGACCCGCTAAGCGACCTTTGCCACAGGCTTCTTGGTCGCTGTTATGCGGGTTACGCTGCTCTGACCATCGATGCTGATGGGTATCTCGCCTGCGACTGTGGCGCGACGAACGACGCGATGCTGGTCGCCGTAATCATTCACCGCGTAATGTTGCGTGGCGCGATTGTCCCAGACCACTACATCACCTTCCTTCCAGCTCCAGCGCACAGTGTTTTCGGGCACAGTGATATGGGACTGAAACAGATCAAACAGCTTCTGACCGTCGTATTTTGGGATGCCAACAAAACGTTGTACTAGGGCGCCGAGCACCAGCGTGCGTTCGCCGGTCTCAGGGTGGACGCGCACGACAGGATGCTCCGTCTGATAGACCGTTTTCGTGAAGACTTCGTCCAAGTGCTTCTTATCGAGCTCGCTGGCGCGGGGCATTATTGCGTAGTCGAATGCATTGCTGTGGAAGGCCCAGAGCTTGTCCGCAAGCCGTTGCAGCGGCGGTGCCAGGTCGAGGTAAGCCGTGACGGCATTTGACCAGACTGTATCGCCACCGAAAGATGGCATCACAATGCCGCGCAGCACCGCTATCTTGGGGTAGGCATCGACGAACGTTCCATCCGTGTGCCACAGGTCGGCTCGGCTACCGGCGCGAGCCGAATCAAGCTCGATGATCGACGCTGTTCCATTAATGGCACCGCGCATCGGATGAGCCGCCAGACTTCCGAAACGAAGAGCAAAGCGCTCCTGTTCGGCGTCGTCGAGATGTCCTTGGTCGCGAAAGAAGACAACCTTGTGCTCGAGCAACAGCTCATTGATGGCGGCGATCGTTTGGTCGGGCAGATCGCCCGAGAGCTTGACCTTTCGAATTTCTGCGCCGATGCGCGCTGCGCGTTTGATGACGTCGGCGCGAGGAATGACACTATCCGAGACGATCATTGCATTCACAGCGGCACTCTCCAAATTGAGAGATCTGCGGTTCGATCGCCAGACCAAGCTACTCAGCTGGGATAGAACCTGTCGAACGCCACGTTGCGGACAGCATAGCGCCAATCCGTCAAAACCGAGTGACCCCGAGGAGCCGATTTATGCGCGCTTCGGGGTCTCGAAGAGGTGAGGTCTGGCCTGCGTGACGGTTTCTTATCTATTGATTGACCGAATCTGTCAGTTGGATCAATTGCTAACATTGGTAGTTGACTGAGGCATAGGCTTTACTACTCGCTGGCCAATTGATGCAGAAATTGCAGCTCCGTTCAGCGCCGAACGCGCAAAAAAACACCAGTCGGGTGGATAGAGGAATGAGAGAGGGCCCGTGAGATCGATCCTGATGGGAAGCTCAGCGCTAAAGAGCCGCAGTGCTAATCTCATGCGATCGGAAGTCCCAAGAGTAGAGTTGTTCGATCGGTGTTACCGTCCTCACAGCGTCGGAGGTCCAACACCATCGGCGACGCGATCATATGGCCTTCCCCCAGCGCTCCGGGGCGAACAAGGCTTAGGAAACACGTTACGGCGCAAGGTTAGCGTTTTTCGGCCAAGCTCGTCGGGCTGATGCAAGCGCAGAGGTTTACACCATTGATTGCCACGGACTTAAGAACCTCATACCTGCCAGCATGCCGCGGAAAAGGTGATCATGAGGTTGACGTAATCCTTAGGTTACAGATAATCGAAGGCGTCGAGGTTCTTCAGGTCTCGCCTGATCTGGAGCTAAGAGGGAAGCCGGTGCGCTCTGGATCCTTTCGGGATCGAAGTAATGCCGGCGCTGCCCCCGCAACTGTAAGCGGCGAGCCTGCATTCACACGTGTCACTGAAGCAGACGCTTCGGGAAGACCGGATGTAGGCGATGACCTGCGAGCCAGGAGACCTGCCCCGACAACATAATCGTCCACGGGCGGGGTGTCCGGTGGTACGCTAAAGCAGCAGGCGCTTCGCAGCCCTCCTGCCTGCGTCCGCCATGGCTGCCCCCCAAACAATGGGGTTAAAGCTATGTCTATTCTCTCACTTCCTGTCGCAACACTCGGCATGCCACGTATCGGGCCACGCCGCGAACTCAAGCAGGCACTCGAAGGCTTCTGGGCCGGTAAGATCAGCAACCAGCAGCTTCTTGAAACTGCAGCCGGTCTTCGTGTCGCAAATTGGGCGCGTCAGAACTCGCTTGGCGTCACCGTCATCCCGTCAAATGACTTTTCACTCTACGATCAGGTTCTCGACACGAGCGTCATGGTTGGTGCCATTCCGGAAGCGTATGGCTGGGACGGCGGTCCGGTTTCGCTGAAGACTTATTTCGCTATGGCGCGCGGCTCGCAAACCGAGGATCATGAAGCGAGTTGCAGCCACGCCGATGATGCCCGCCCCTCTGCCGCGCAGGAGATGACCAAGTGGTTCGATACGAACTATCACTACATGGTGCCCGAATTCCATCAAGGTCAGACCTTCAGGCTCTCCTCCCGAAAGCCGATCGAGGAATATGAGGAGGCGAAAGCCCTTGGCTATCAGACGCGTCCTGTTCTGGTAGGACCAGTCACCTTCCTGAAGCTTGGCAAGGGCGCCGATCTGACTTTTGATCCGATTTCGCTGCTCGATAGCCTCGTGCCGGTCTATGTTGAGGTACTCAAGGAACTAGCGAAACGCGGAGCCGAGTGGATTCAGCTTGATGAGCCGTGCCTTGTGATTGATCTTGACGAGACCACGCGGAATGCGCTCCAGCGCGCCTATAAGCGTCTCGCCGACGACGTACCTGGCATTAAGGTCATGGTTGCAACTTATTTCGGGGCGATCGGCGACAATCTGTCGACCGCTCTGGAGCTGCCTGTGGCCGGACTGCACGTCGATCTTGTTCGCGCTCCCCAACAATTGAATCAGATTGAATTCGGCGCCCGCGCGGACCTTATGATTTCGCTCGGCGTGATCGATGGTCGCAACGTGTGGCGTTCCAACCTGTCGGCGCTTGTGGACCGGCTCAAGCCCGTCGTTGCCAGGCTCGGCAAGGATCGCCTGCAGCTGGCGCCCTCCTGTTCGCTCATACACGTCCCCATCGACCTTGAGCTCGAGACCGAGCTCGATTTGGACGTGAAGAGCTGGCTTGCATTCTCGGTTCAGAAGATCGGGGAACTCGCGGCCTTGGCGAAAACGCTTGCGGGCGATGAGAATGTCGCCGCGCTTGCCGAATCAGACCTTGCGGCAACGGCTCGCCGAGTATCCTCAAAAATCCATGACACGGCCGTCGCGCAGCGGACGGCCGCGATTGGCGATGATATGCGCCGCCGCAATAGCGCGTTTGCGAGCCGGACCGAAATTCAGCGCAAGCGATTCGGCCTGCCCCTTTTCCCCACGACGACGATCGGATCATTCCCGCAGACGACCGAAGTTCGCAAGGCCCGCGCGGCCCATGCCAGTGGGAAGTTGACAGACGTACAGTATGAACACTTTCTGAAGAAGGAAACGGCTCACGCCGTCCACTGGCAGCAAGACATCGGGCTCGACGTGCTCGTCCACGGCGAGTTCGAGCGCAACGATATGGTCCAATATTTTGCTGAGCAGCTCTCCGGATTCGTGTTCACCAAGCACGGTTGGGTACAGTCTTACGGCTCTCGTTATGTTCGCCCTCCGATCCTGTTCGGTGACGTCTCCCGGCCGAAGCCGATGACCGTTCGGTGGTGGAGCTACGCGCAATCGTTGACCAAAAGGCCTATGAAGGCAATCCTTACGGGGCCCGTGACGGTCCTGAATTGGTCGTTCGTCCGTGACGACATTCCGCGCAGCGAGGCCTGCCGACAGATCGCGCTCGCGATCCGTGACGAAGTCGCCGACCTCGAAAAGGCCGGTGCAACCATGATCCAAATCGATGAGGCTGCGCTTCGCGAAGGTTTGCCGCTCCGCCGATCCGAGTGGAAGCCTTATCTGGACTGGGCAGTGGACAGCTTCCGCATATGCTCGTCCGGCGTCGTCGATGCAACGCAGATCCATACCCACATGTGCTATTCGGAGTTCAACGCCATCATCGACGCAATTGCCGCGATGGACGCGGATGTCATCTCGATCGAAACGTCCCGTTCTAAGATGGAGCTGCTTGATGCATTCACGGCGTTTAAATACCCGAACGACATCGGCCCCGGCGTCTATGACATCCACTCGCCTCGCGTTCCGGAAGCCAATGAGATGGGAGATCTGATCGCGCTGGCTCGCCGACGGCTGTCGGACTCACAGCTCTGGATCAATCCGGATTGCGGCTTGAAGACTCGCAAATGGGACGAAGTGCGTCCGGCACTGGCCAACATGGTCGCAGCCGCCCGCGAACTGCGCAAGGCCTGCTGATTCCAGCGTGACCTTACCATAGAGCCGCGTTCGTTCGACGGAGCTTGTCGGATCCACCCGCAACTGCCCCCGCAGCAGCTTCGCCGGCGGGAGCGACGAAGACGGGTTTATCGGAGGCTCCGCGGCCATGCCGATAACCCTGTGTTCGACAGCTAGTACGAACAATAACACATCAGATTGCATATTCGTGAAAAGTCACCGGCGACGTTTTCCATCACACGCCTCAAGCATCGGGCTGCACCTGGACTAGTCCCACTTACGCGGTGGCCACACCTCGCAGTACCTAGAGGGACTCCGTGGGATCGTTACTGACGCGGCCGACCGGTGTGCTACCCCCATTGCCGTACAAGGCGCAGACCTGCGGACAGCTAAAGCAACCAGATCGGCCGGTCACGGGTCAGCCGCCCGCGTCTGACTAACCGCACCACTTTGCCTTTGCCTAACGGAATTGCAAACGTCGATCACATCTCAACCTGCTAGCGCTACCACGTCAAATCGCTCGTTTGAATTACCTACGTCGAGTTTTATAACCAAGTCGATTCGTTACTGAAGCGGTATGGAGTCGGAAATGTCTCAAGCAAAGTGGAAATTGACGAACTGGATCGGTGCGGCCTGCCTAGGTGTACTTCCAACGGCGCCTGCAGCGGCGCAACCGATCTGGACCTGGATCAACCAATACGGCTCAACCCTAGTGGTTGAGAATTACAATGCGAACACAGGTGCGATTGCCGGCACTTACACGAACAATGCGGGCAATAGCTGCGACGAAGGTGCGCCTCAGTTGATGACAGGCTGGCTCGCACAGACTAACACTGGCACGGCGATCAGCTTTTCGGTGAATTTTGCAGGTTGCGGCTCGACAACCGTGTGGACGGGACAGCTGAACGCTACCTCGGGATTTCAGGGACTCTGGCTACTTTCACTCGCCGAAGCGGTGGCGTGGAATGGCATCAGCGCTGGCGCGGACACTTTCGCTTTCGCAAGCGGCGACAAATCAAAGCTTCCGTCCGCTGCCGGAGAGGCGGCCAAGGGAGGCGCAGGCGAGAAGCTCTCGAATACAAAGAATCGCAAATGACATGACCTGCCACGGGCGCGGGAAGGAACGTATCACGGACAGTTCATCCGCACTGATTGGTTAGCGATTTCGAGATGGGGCCTTGCCGCGCCCGACGGCCTGATCTATTCGGGCGCGGTTTTATTCGTTTGAGGACGCGCAGGCTCAGCGTATCGTCGATTCAATGTGCGAAATGGATCGCCTGTTGCAGTTAAACCGCCGCCAAGTCGCGAGACGTTCCGTTGGATTCTGAACTTCGGTGTTTACCTAGAGCTCGCCGATCGCGGAAAGTTCGCAAGCTGATCAAGCAGATATCGGTGGTAAGAGGTTAGTGGCCGGAAACCAGCCGAAAGCGCGGCGCGCAGGCGCAAGAATCTACTCCGTTTGGTGGAACGTAATGGCCATTTTTGCGTGCCGGTTTTGGGCTGGTAATTTTTTTAATGAGCAACTCGATCCTGGCGATGTACGCGTTTGGAAGTGCTCCGATCCTGATCTCACTCGCAATGCGAATTCACAGGAGACGCCGCCTTGCGACACACCTTACCGGGAACGTCCTCAACTTAAGTGTTCTGCTCAAACAGGAACGTGATCATCGTACGGGAGCACCAGCCTAAGACTGATTGCGATGCCCGCTGCAACAACTAGCGTGATTGCCATTGCGATCATGGCAATGTCAAAGAATCCGGTCCTATCCTTAAGGAAGCCGAGCATGTACGGGCCGACGAAGGCGCAAAAAGCACCAATAGAGTTGATGAACGCGATACCTTCGCCGGCAGCGGCGCCAGCAAGGAAACTCTGTGGGATCGTGTAGAGGACTGACCGCGCGGAGATGGTGCCGATCAGAGAGAGCGTCATGCATATGAGCGTCGATATAAGCGACGCGAGCACTACCGAAAACACGAGGCCGGTCGCGCCTAGCATCAATGCGGCGATCAGATCGTAGATCTTATGCCCTTTGCGATAAACAAAGCGCGCCCAGAGCAACATGCCAAATGTCACAAAAAGATAGGGCACGGCCGAGAGCCACCCGATCTGCATGTTGTTCAAGTTCTGGTCCTTTAGAAGCAGAGGGAGCCAGATGCCAATCCCATAGGAGCCGATCGTGAAAGCGAAGGTGATCGCCGTCAACTTTGACACGCGAGCGTCCTTTATTGCGGCCCAGAGATCCCTCTCGACCTTCTCGTGCTTCTCGCTTGCAAGTTCGTTCAGCAACGCATTGCGCTCTGTAGGCGTGAGCCAAGAGGCCTTCTCCGGCGTATCGGCAAGCAGAACGAGGCATAGGACCCCGAGCAGGCAAGCCGGAGGGCCTTCGATCAGGAACATCCACTGCCAGCCAGCCAGTCTCCACACTCCGTCCGTTTCCAGGAGCGAAGCGAGAGTGGATTGCCGACTAACGCGGACAGCGGCGTTGCAGCCATAAACCAGGCGACGACGCCCGTTTCTTGATCGCGCCGGAAACCAGGTGGAGATGTACCAGATGACGCCGGGATGACGCTGCTTCGGATTTAGGGTGGCGGTGCTATTTGGATAATTTGCGAGGCGCGAGGCCCAAGCATCGCGCGAGCTTCCACTACGGTTGCGGGCTCGTACCCAAGTTCTCGGATAACCCTTACTGTCTTCTCTTCGAGCCGCACGTTAGTGGCAAGCACGCCCTGTTCGAGGTACAGATTGTCCTCCAACCCGACGCGGACGTGAACCTCCGGCAAGCACCGCGTGAGTTGTTGCCGGCAGCTGAGCTCGACCGATTCCGCTAACGCAAAACATGGCTCCTTTTGGAAGATTTCCGATCATCGTATCGAGAATCTGCGGGGTGTAAGGCAAGCCGCCCTGAATTCCGCGCTCGGCACCAGGAACGAAATTGATCCAATAGGGAGGTTTTTCGAACCCCTTATTGATGAGGCGTATCGGATCTTGGAGAAAATGGGAAAGTAAGAAACATTCTCATTCAGGTTTGATGCCCATCTTTTGGAATCGTTTTGCCATGATGTCGCAGCGGGTGGGCGAGGTGTTCACGACAATCTCGCGATTACCAACGCAGGCTAGAACGCTGTGCGCGTCAAATGTCGCTATGTCGGCGCCGGCCTCGATACCTTTTAGACGCTCCTCGAATATGGCCTCATCGAGACCTGATTCTATCGATCGCACCATATCTCCATCAATGCCCTCGCCCGTACTGTTGTTGATGATGCCGCACTTGGGCGTTGATGTCTTGGTAGATTTCCAGATTACAGGTCGCACTGTCGTCCCGCCTGCGCGCATGCGGCGCCACGATAGATGCACCCGCATCATAGCACCGGTACACATCCTCGGCCATCTAGCTAGGCTGGGTCGGCAGGTGCGGATTGTGCGATTTTTTTTCACCACACCTCCAGTTGGAGCAATTGTGACAATGACTTTGCTCTCAAACTGCTTACTGCGTCTCCTGTCATCGAGGGCTTAAGTCATCTATGGGCGGATCTGGCGAACTTGCCTTGGGAACGCTTTGACAATGACGCCGATTTGGAGGTGACCTCTGCAACAGGCTCACGTCTCCAAGGCGTGGCGTTCACTCTCCGGAGCAGTTGGCTCGCCGAAACACGGCCGCGACCTCCACACCATGCTCGTGTGAGGGAAGAGCAGCTCAATAGCCCGCTGAGCTGAGCTATTCGGACAGTTGCAGGAAAACGGAGCCGCCGGCAGCTTGTGCTAGTGAGATCGCGGAGTTTCCGGGTGGGGTGTGGAACCTTGAATGCGAAACCCGGCAGTTCGACTGCGGGGCCGCCGCGAACTGTGTCAGCGCACGTTCTGCGTTTGCTGCCACGTCGCTTGCGCCGATCTGTGCTTTCCTGGCGGCAAACAGCCCCCAGCTCGCGCCGACAGCTGGCGACCAACCGCGACGTTCGTACATCGGCTTGGTTCCAGCCATTTCATTGCCTCTATGCGTTAGCGGCACACGCGATGCCAGTGAAATTGCCCCGGGACCAGAGGAGATTGCGCTTGTTCTTTCCATCGAGATCGGCGGAATACATCGACCCGGCCAGGTCGATGATGAACATCTGGTCACCGGGAACGTCGAGTGCGATGCCAATGCCCTCCATTAGGTGAGTGATAAGAATTTCCGGTTCCGTTTTGGTGTCGACGCGCGCGCGATTGACTGTATTGCCCCGCGGAAGATCGCCGCGGTCCGTCAAATAGAGGACGCGGTTCGCGAGATCGAACTCAAGGTGGATTGGTTCAGGCAAGCCTTCAAACAGCGCCTCGACGTCAGAGCGGTTTGCTGGGCTCTCACCGTCCGGGATGTCGATGTCGGCGCGGAAGATTCGGCCCAGGCTGGCATTGTCCGAACCCTTTTGAATCCGTTAAATCTCGCGGCGCTCAGCGTCGATGGTGATGCCAATGCACCACCTGGTCGGGTCGCAGCGGCACGCGTCAGCGCGAACCGCCTCGAAGGTTGTTGTTGCCGATTGTCAGCTTCCTGACTGAATCGCAATGATTACCAATCCGAGTCTCATCTGTACTCGCGATGGGTGGTGGCGCGTTCGATATCACTTGCTTGATACACTGAAGTATCCGTGCATGCCCGTGCTCCGCGGCGGACAATCCGGGCGGCCCAGCCGATAAGCAGTGGAGCAAGACCAAGACCAATTGCCAAACCACTCAGCTCATGGATTGTCGACCGACTCATCTAGCTGGGCTTCGATTTGCTTTGCGGCGAACGGTCGGATGCCTCCTTACTGCCGAAGATCAATGTTTCGCGGTCGCGTGGCTCCAGCGGTCGTTCACACGAAAACCAGCCGATGTCGACGTCCCTACCCTCTCGGGCGATGCCCGCTCGAGTGCACGCCGAAGCGCTTCTCGATTCTTGTCGAAAAAGAGTCACTTCCCGAACGCCTATGAACGAGTGATCGCACCCAATGCCGACGACCAACTCGCAAAGAAGGCACAATTCGGGGCCCGCGCCGACCGTACCACCCCAACGAGCTTCGCAACGATTGTCGATTATCAGCTCAGTCGCAAGGACGTCTCAGCACTAGCGCGGAGCCGCGCCCATCAATGCCGGTGTAGAAGCCTCTCCAACTTTCTATATTTTTGGCTCCGCTCTTAATCGAAATTATTTGACGGTTTACCGATCACGACAGCCATGTAGTCCGTCTTTTCCTTTTAACAAGCTTGGTACTTGTGCAACGCAAGCCCTTTCCTGAGCACTCGATGGAGGTCGACTGCGGGCTGTTTTTTCGTGTAGTGATCACAACCGGTTGATTGGCACGCCAATTTCTCGAACATGACAAAGAGCGCCACCATCTCGATGGTCGAGAAGATATCGATGTCAAATCCGAATTAATTCTCGTGGTACTCCTTTCCATTCTTTTGCACCGCTGAGCGGGGCAGTGACTCAGGACATTGGAGGCCAACGTTGGCGCGCGATTCGACCAGGATTTGGCCAAAAAGATAAGCATGACCGAATGGTTCGGCGCGCTTTCCGAAGCCGTTAAAGAACTTGATCAAAAACTCAGCATGCTCGCGAAGGCACTCGGACAGACACCTTCGCTGGAGTCCTTCCTGCGGCGGCCAAAAGCATGGTGGACGCGGTGAACAAGATCGAGGGCCGCTACCGCCAAGACGCCGATCTGGAAGCTAGACGCGCGCTAAACGACCTGAAGACGGTTGCCCCCGCGCGACACAGCTAACTTATTCGCGAGTACGAGAGGGACGGCAGTGGGGAAAATGCCGCTCCGGCGAACGGCTGATCAGCCAGACCGCGGCAACGATGAACGTCCTGCCCTGGTCCGCGGTTCAATCACTCCTTGATCTGTCGGAAGTGCAGTCCTCGGGCCCGCGGCCTCGATACCTGAGAATAGCGTTATTAGGGGCAGGCATTTGATCGCTTGACGAATGCGCCTGTCTGCCACACCGCATCATTGGCAGTCTCGCAATTCTTCATGAGGTCGATCAGCCTAGGCACCGTATTCTGTCTTGTACAGCATCCACGCAAAACTCGAAGCGCCGGCAGATCTTCACGTCTGTCCGTCCAGAGCCACGGATGTCCACACCTCTACACGAAAGTCGACACGTTCCAGCAGTGCTCGTGCAAAGCACATATGCATCTGAAGTGCTCCCACAACCTCATTAGTGGCGCGGATATTGCTGGGATAGATTGGAGACCAACGCTGGCAATCATAACAAGGAGATCGTGATGACGAAGCAAAGCAATTTCAACGATGAGTTTGGCATCTCAACAAGCGCATTTCACGACTTTGCCAAGCGATCCATCGGAACGCAGACGGAATTCTCGAAAAAACTTCTTGATATCTATTGTCATTGGCAGGAGCGAGTTCAAACTGAATCCACGCAGGCGATGGAAGTGTTTGGAAAAATTAGCTCCACGAGTTCCTCAACCGATCAGATTGGCCTTCTTCAGGTCTGGATGAAAGACGCCACGCAGCGGGCTGCGCAGGATGTGATCTATTCGCGTGAAGCCACAAAAGGTCTCCTTCCATTGTTCGGCAGCGCGGAGTTGTTCAGGCCTGCAGTCCTCTTCCCTCCCTTGGGGACGCTCAACTTACCAGCCGGGGCTGGCATTAACTTTCACTATGGTTCCTGGCAGCTACCGACCCTACGGATTGAAGGGGGGGCTGGAACGATGAATAGTTGGCTACCCCACCAGGAGGCCCACATGACAGCTTTTTCTTAGAGTAGCGTGCCGCTGGTACATGACGCTTACGAGTATTGCTCGCACCGACGCCCACCGCCTCTGACGCAAGCGACGCCGTCTTCAGTTCGGCCCGGCTACAACTGTCCGACAAACTGTGCGGAGCGCGCATTACATTGGGTGAGCCGAGCCACTTGCCCTGTTAGGACGCGCCCTGCGCTGATAGCTTCTGACCAACCCTATGCCGGGAATGACCGGATCAGACTTTTTTGTCTCCGGGCCGTTCTTGTCGCTTGCGGCACATGCAAGCAGGAGAGAGCAAATGGCTTAAACTACACTTCGACCATATTTGGTGGAGTCTGGCCTCATGATGAGGGCTAACGCGAGCATTCACGCAGGGCGAGCACGTTGTTTTCCATAAACTGTCGGCGTAGGTCTGCAGGAATCTGTTACCCGTGGCATTGACACGAACGCCGACCCCAGGCGCTTGCATTTCACTCTGCTCGTAGAAGCGATGCTGCTTTGTCCCGATCAGACGAATGGCGTTGGCTGAGGTGTCTCTCACCGGCCGAATTCATTTGGATTCGGACCGTCAACGCGAGCGATGTGCTCGTGCGGGGCTGCTGCGGCGCTGTTTGTTCATGCAATCGATACGATCGATCCATCGGTACTTCCATTTGATAGTGGGCAACGGACTCCATCGGTCGGATTGCGAAGCGCGCCCAAGCGCACTCTGCCGCACGTTGTGCGGAACGTTGCTCAGCCCGAAAATCGAACTTTCCTACTCGGCAGGTGCACGCAACTCCTGTGTGCCATCCATTTGGCCTAAGAGAGATGACTTTCCTTCATCCGCGGCGCTCGTGCGGGCTCTACCAGATACGAGACACGAAGCGGGAAACACCCGCTGCCAGCCACCACTGCATCTGAGTCTCAAACAGCCAATATCGATGAAGTGATCGAGTCGGAAGGCATCAGAACGGCTCGCTGGAGCTGCATCGGCGACACCTCTTCGTAGGAGGTCCCGCGTGCGTCCTTGCGCCTTCCGCATTGGCATCGCACCAGCCCGTTGACATGTGCCTTGAACTAGATCCTATCTGCAATACGCGCAGGGCGCAATCTTCACTGAGAGCGAGGCATGATTCAAAGATGCTGACAGACCAGGACAGTCCTGCTTCACCCCCATTCGCGCGACAAGATGAAGCGGCGGCGATGAACCCCACAGTCGCCGAGGATACCCGTCTGGAAGTCCGGTGCGTGCAACGGTGGGCCCTCGGCCGGACCAACCAGCTTGATGAGGCCAGCGAGCGCGCGGATGGTCGTATCGGTTCGGCAAATCCTGCATAAGAACCCTCGCTGCCGAACCAGCTCGCTTGGAGGTAAATCAAGCTGGATCGCCGCTGCCGGATCTCAGCGATCAATGGGCGGCGGACAATTTGCCGGATCAATGTCCCTGCCATCAACCAGGATATCGAAATGGTCGATCATTGCTGTCAGCCGCGCGATCGCATTCGCGTCAGCAGGATCGATGATCGTGCATGACTTATTAAAGTTTCAGGAACGCGAACCAAGCGCTCTGACCTACCGGAGTGAACGGCGCACAGTAACGAAGTGGAGCGCCCGCCGGCGGCTCGATCTTCTGAACATCCGCGCCGAAATCGGCAAACAACGCGCGCACTCGCTGGTTGCCGCCGAGTTGCCAATCTCCACGACCCGCAGATCCGACAACACTCCCATCACGGCTGCATTTCCCCATTGGCGATTTTGTGATCATCCATGTCGGCTATGCCCTGACCAAGATCGACCCGGCGGAAGCACGCCGGACGCTCAAGCTCTTGTGTCGCATATCGATATGTCTCAAGAAGACCGCGACCGGCGCTTGCGGTCGAGTTTCGCTGGTTCGCGAGTGTGAGCCGCCGCGGCGAGCTTGACGGTTTCGTCCGTACACAGGGCGGGCGCATTGACAGAACGCAGGAGCGCCATCCCATTAAACTGACTATATACTTGTGCGGACCTCGCCCGTGCGGCGGGAACATCGCGATCGACATGTCTCTACCACGACACTACTCGCCAGCACTCGCTGACGCGTCGTCTGGCTTAAGGTGCCGTTTCCGCACATTGTAACTGACCAGCCAGATCAAGCCGACGGCGACCGGCACGAAGGCGGCGGTCACGGACGCGGGCTCTACATGCAGTCCGACATCCTGAGCGCCTTTGGCTAGGTAGGCAAACAGGCTCACCACATAATATCCGATTGCTCCAACCGACAATCCCTCGACCGTCGACTGCAGACGAAGTTGCTGTCTCGCGCGCTCGTTGATCGACCGCAACAGGTCGCGATTCTGCTTTTCGATTTCAACGTCGACACGCGTTCGCAACAAATCGGCGGCGCGTGCCAGCTTGTCCGATAAATTTGCCTGACGCTCCTCCATCGTTGCGCAGGTTCGTATCGCAGGCGCCATACGGCGTGCCAGGAAGGAAGACCAAGTTGGAACACCTGAGACGCACTCACCTTCAACGATTGACAATCGCGATTGCACGAGTTCGTTGTATGCTCTGCTGGCACCAAAGCGGAACAGGCTGCCGGCCACGTCTCTTTCGAAGGACACGGCCAACGCCGTCAGTTCCTGAAGCAGATGATTGTTGAGTTTCAGCCCTTTCGCGCCCTGCATTTCCTCAAGCACCTCGACCAGACGGCGATCGATTCGATCGACCGATGGCGCAAGCTCTAGCGCGGTCGACAGACCAAGCAGCGCCAGCGAGCGGTAGGTCTCAATTTCTAAGAGACGTTGCACCAGCGCGCCGAGATCATGCGGCGTCAGCCCGAGATCGCTGACCAGAATTCTCGTGAAACCTTTGTCGTCAGCGCGAAAGTCCGAGGCCACGACCCCTGCTCCGCCCTTGACGTTGACCATCGCCAGACTACTGTTGTCAAAGATCTGCTCGGCGCGCTCTGTTGGGCAACCATCCCGTTCTACCTCCAACTTGATCGCGGCGAGCAATTCTCCAGTTTGCGATAGTGCGCGGATGAGTGATTGAGCGGCCTCGCTGACGTCCCCGAATTGACGAGCGGCTGGACTGTTCGCGGTGCTCCAGATCCATGTGAAGGTCGCAAATTCTGAGTGTTGCTCCCAGCGCAGCACCACCGGCCCAAATCCGACCTGATGATGTTTCGCCGTCGGGTCCGGCGGAGACACTTTGTGCCCCCGACAGAAATCGGTAAACCGGCGGCGATCGCGTGCGGCATCATCACCCTTTGCGAGAAACACGAAGCTGACCATGCCGAGAGACGAAACAAGACCTGTGAAAGGGCGCGCATGGACTTCGCCGAGCACAGAGGCGCGCTCAGGGTGCAGCTTGAATGATGCCAAATCCAATTGCTCGTCCATGAATTCTCCCGATTCCGCATCACGCAAGGCGCCATGATCTGTGCCGGCAAACGGGTGTACCCGGGAGCAAGCGATCACCGTCTTCCATTATGCGGTGCAGGATTTGCGCCAGTGACATACAAACGATCGCGCATGTGGTCTTTCGGACCCCATGCCACTCTGGCGACAACTTGGTGAGTTCCCGACATCGGCCCGTGCACGCTCAGACAGCCAGACGCGCGATGTCGAACAAACGGATCTGCGAGGTTCCGCAAGTCACTAGATGCACCAGCAACGTGCGTTCGAACCAGGTTTGGTCCAAGCTACGCCATGGCTGTGGTACCCCGGATGACTTGTCGACCCAATGGCGGATCCGGCGAGGTCCGTCGGCCAATCATCGGATTGCAAATTCCCCTCTTTAGCTTTGAAATCAGGTCGTTCGATACGCGGGCTCGAGCATCGCCGCACAACAATCGAGACAAGCGCCGCGGGCCGTGGCGTTCAAATTGGTGAATTGGGCCTGATCGGCCAGGGGGAGGCCCGTCCTAAGCCAGCGAAGGTTCGCGTGGTCCCGCTGCAATCGACGTTTCGGTTGATCGCTTTGGATCTACGATATTCTAACGATCGGCCGAAGGGCCAAATGTCATGGCCTCTTTGATGTTAAAAAGCGGAACGCTGAATATGCTGCGCCGAGCCCCGCCTTCACTTGTTCCCATATGATTTCCGGCTAAGCGAATGTGAATTCAAGCAACATTCTGAGCCGCTAGTTAGCGACCTCGTCGAACGAGGTCGGCAAGCGCAGCTAAGCCACCAATAGACACTATGCCCACCAGCCAGACGCGCATAAACTACCCAGCAGCCAACACCAGATTCATAGAATTTCCCGCACATCGCTGAACCGTAATTCGAGCCGCACTCGTCGTATGGCGGCCCGACGAGTTTGGCTAATGCAGAGAACAGGATCGCCATCATATTGCTTCATAAAGCAGAATATGCGTTGACTGGCGACGGCTTCAGTCGACGCCTACATTAATCTGTAAACTCCAACTTGAACCGACCAATACCAGTGGGAGTCGCCGTGAAATTGACGGCCTTCTCTGTAAGACCCTCCAAGGCACCGGATGCGAATTTAAATGATGTCTTGCCGTACGCTTCGACCCCAACGACTTTGTCGTCTTCTAGGACGATGTAGCCGATGCCCTCCAACAGCTGCTCAGCCGCAAAGCCGTCGGGCAAGCGATGAAGACCGAACGATGACAAATAGGTCCCCTTCTCACTATCACACTTCGCGACAGATATTGCGGCAACTATACCATTCTTGAACAGCCCATCCACACCACGGCACGTATATTGGAAGCTGATGATGTCGTGCTCATTGCGATCACCCACCGGCTCTCGAGCTGTCGCCACCGTGCTGCAGTCGTAGCGCCCGATTGCATCCGCTCGCGCAACTCCGCTCATTCCAATCAAACCGAATGTGGAACATAGTAAGGCAACAAGGAAAGGCTGTGTCATTCCGGCTATCTCTTGTGGAACGATTTCGCCGCTACGTACAGCCTGACGTAACGTCCGATTCAAGCCCTCTTCGAAGAGAGACATCCTCCTCACCTTCGCGAGTTGAGCACTGGTGGCTCCCGCCATGAGAATATCGCGGCAACATCGAAGTCCCATGCCGGATGGTTCAAAGCCCAATTGGCGTTCGGAAAGAGCGTAAGACAGGCACAATCCACAATTACGACGCGTCCTCTCCAGCCTCTTTTCAGCTACAGCCGGTGGTCGCAAGAGTTACGCTACTTACGATTGGACACGGAATGCGAGCAGCCACACCCGCGGCGCGGCACACTGCTTGCTTCCTGCGGCACCAGATCGCCAGGGGATGCTGAGGTGAGCTCGATGGGTCTCGGGCTAGGCGCCGGCTGCCGTGGCCTTCGCTTCGACGGTCAAGCAGCAAGGAGGCAATTTGAACCCGCATATTCGAACGGCCGCGGCTGCGATCGCGTTGGCTCACAGCCTCGAACGTCTTGTCATCGGGGTGTACAAATACGAAACTCACGCCTACCATAGAATAAGTGTATCCGTGCGGGACGACAGAGTTTGCGGATATGACTACATCAGCCATTGTTACGTCAGTGGCAAGTTACCGCACCTATACCACCAGGGTGAGCAATCGTATTTCACGCTCATGCCGAGCGGCTCGATGGTGTACAGCGGCTTTGATCATGACACGTCATCCTCCTTCTCGATCAACGTCATGCATCGTAAAGCCCATATGCTCGACCACAACGCGGATTCCTACTTCGCTTATAGTGTTCGATGATAGATGCTCCTCTGATCTTGCGCGGAAGCCGGACCACAGATCACAGAATAGGGTATGATCTCGGTGTCGTAAGATCTCTTGTTGTGATGTGGAGCGGATACCTCACATGACTGGCCCGAAATCCGGGCGACCTCAGCCCCAGGGTCACCCTTGTTGTGACTGGGGCGGACCGTCCCGAGCGCACTACCTGGGACTTCTGAAAACCACAAGAATGCTATCACTCATTAACGCATCGAAGGCACGAAGCTCTTCGGACAAGCGCCGCTCAAGATATTGGCGCTCAAGGTCAGTCGGCTGAACTTCAAGTAACGGCGATAGCGGTGGATGCGATTTCGATGACTGCGCATCGCAGCGAGATTCTCGTTGATCGTCCTGGCCACACTTCTATCTCGATGTGCTTCGTTTGCCGAATGAGGTGGTGAGAAGACGCTGAGGACATCTCGTACCGCCTGTGTTGCTGGCGATCACTGCTCTCGCGCGCGGCGCAGTTAAGGACGGCCCCGGCGCGCGCGTCTACCGCCGCGCCCTGCCGAACGATCGTGACGCCCGCATGAATTGATACCAAGCGGTCCACTCGCGCTTCACTGCCTGCGTCCCCAAGCATGAAGGATGCGAGGCGGCACGACGGTCGTGTCAAGCCGATCGAGAAACGCTTCGAGTTCGGCCCTGATGCCACGGATTTCCTGCATGCTCGTAAGCTCTAGTTCAATCAGGGCGTTGTCGCGAAAGTCAGCAATGGAACTCGCTGGACTTCACCATTGCGGCCGTATGGCTGGACCATTGAGGAGCGAACATCAGAGAAACCCGCGCTTCAAGGAGGCGAAGAAGCCTGCGGCCGATCAAGGGATCGCCGACATCCGCACCGCCTCGTCGAAGAGTTCACCTTTGGGCCGCAATGCAGCCGACGCCGGATCGCATAACTCGTCATGCAATCGATATCCTGCACCAAGATCATGCCCCAGGACGGAGCGCCTCGTACGCTTGTTTGAGTGCCTCGCCAGGATCGATGAGATAGCAAAGCACGAACCGCACGCTCACCAGCGACGCCCCCGCGTACCGGCCAATGCCGTATGATATTTGTGCAGCAGAATTCGACATTGGGTATACCACCACGCCTCGTCTCCGCCAGCGCGAGAACTACTTTATCTTCGTTCGATGTCGAAACCAATGACTTGAACGACTCGGCCGACCCTTTTTCCAAACTCGAACGATGCATCGCCACCGCCGCAACCGGCATCGACAGCTGTGCAGCCCTCAAGCGGTTCAGATCGATCAAGCAGCAAACTCGTCGGCTCAGCCAGCACACGGGCGACCACTGCAAGACGCGGCCACTCTTCTCCACCCCTCAGGACGTAGGAAGCAGCGGTTCTGTCTTCATCGGAACCCTCTGCGATGGTTGAGATAGATCTGCTCTAATCATGCGCCAATCTATAGGAGAGTTCTGCCATTTGCCCGATAGCCGATCATTCTCGCATAGCCCCATGCCGCGCCTCCGATAAGTGGCTCGAAGCTTGGCAATTGTTGATCGTCGAATCTTCGCCAAAGGACTCCTATTTCGAGCTAGCCGAACTTGAACAGCACGCCGTAGCCGCCTCGGGGATAGCTCCATTCGATGTCGCCGCTCTCTTCGCAAATTATCCGGCAAGTGCCGCATTCCATACAGCCATCGACTGTAGCCTCCACTTGGCCCCCTTCATTGAGCTCATAGCAGCGCGCTGGACAGGCTTTGAGCATTGACAAAAGCTGCGGTGATGGCTTTGCGTGCGGCCGCACCTTGATATGGGGACGGCCGGTATCGACGAGATAGCGGTTATAGAATAGCTTGTCCTCGACACGCATGGATGGTTCGATCGACATAGTTCGTTCTCCGTGGTTGGTACTTCCTGTTTCTCTGTTCACCGCCATGCGCGCATGAGGCCAAAGGCGTCGCCGAACAGACCGCTACGCGAGCGCACCCTGGTGAACGATTTCAGTGTGAGCTTCTCTTTTTCGATCTTGGGTGTACCGTCGACACGCAGAAAGTTCTGCATAGCCTTGGAGACGAGCTGCGGATAGGTCAGGAAGAAGTTTTGGGACCGGGTGTGCATCAGCGCCGGCATATCTTTGTACTTCCTTAGGTCCTTGATCACGAAGGATTCATCGAGCTTCTTCTTGTATAACACCAGGTTTTGCGGGGTCATCGGTTGACTTCGCGACTTGATCTGAAGGATCGCTTCCGCCGCAATCCGGCCCGAGGTCATCGCGAGGTTTGACCCTTCGCGATGGATTGTGTTGTTAAGCTGTGCCGCGTCGCCGACCACGACCCAGCCATTGCCGTAAAGCTGCGGGATCGCCTTAAACCCACCCTCGGGGATCAGATGGGCGGAATATTCCTTCACCTCGGAGCCTTCTATCAGCGGTGTGACCGAAGGATGCCGCTTAAACCGATCGAGCAAGCCGTAAGGCGTCTCGCCGGTGCGCTGGAAGTCGGCGACCAAGCAGCCGATACCAAGCGAGATGCATTCCTTGTTGGCATAAATAAAGCCCATCCCGGTCATGCCGCGAGAAATCGTGCCGACGGCTTCGATCACTACGCCCTCATCACCCTTGAGGTTGAAGCGCGCTTCGATGGTTTCGCGGGGCAGGAAGTGCATTTCCTTGACTGCGAGCGCAACCTTCTCGGGCCTTGGCCGCTCGCGCAGGCCAGCGCGCGTACCGAGCATGCCGTTGACGCCCTCCGCCAGGACAACGACATCAGCACGGATCTCCCCGTCGCGGCGATCGGTGCGAACGCCGATGACCTTACCGTTGGCGTCTCGGGCGAGCTCCGTGACGGTGGTTTCACATAACACTGTGGCGCCGGCTTCGCGAACTTTTTGCGAGAACCATTTGTCGAATTGAGCGCGGATGATGGTGTAGCGGTTCGGTTTGTCCTCGTTGAAGTCGTCCGAGCGGTAGTGCAAGCCGGTGTGCGAACGGTCGTCCAGCATCCAGAAGCGCTGCTCGACCAAGTGTCGCTCAAGCGGAGCGTCGTCACGGAAATCTGGAACTAGCTTCTCCAGCATGTCCGCATAGAGGATCGCGCCCTGCACGTTCTTTGAGCCCGAGTACTCGCCGCGTTCGAGCTGCAGCACATTCATGCCACGCTGGGCCATGGAGAGTGCCGCGGCATTACCGGCCATGCCTGCGCCGACAACGATGGCATCGAACTTCTCCTCGATCATGATCGTACTCCTTCAAGCTGCTTCCGGTCACTGGAATGCGGCGACAGCCGCGCGCGGAAGGCGGCGGTGAGGGACGGCAACAGCTCGATGGCATCGGTAACGATGCCTATATGAGCGAAGTCGAAAATCGGCGCGTTCTTATCCGTGTTGATAGCGACGATCAGATCGGCCCCCTCGACGCCGACACGGTGCTGGATCGCACCCGAAATGGCAGCGGCGATATAGAGTTTTGGCCGTATCGTCTTGCCGGTCTGACCGATCTGGCGATCAGAGGTGACCCAGCCCTTCTGTACCAGCGGTCGCGAACTGCCGTATTCGGCCCCAAGCACGGTCGCAAGTCGATGTACCAGCTGGAAATTCTCCGGTGATCCAAGCCCAAGGCCACCCGCAACGACCGCGTCGGCATAAGCGAGGTTGGATTTTTCTGAATTGCGGTCGGGCAGAAAGGAAAGCACTTTTGTGACGATGTCGTGTTCGACGAGACCGAGCGGGTGAGTGATGATGCGGCCGACCGGGCGCGCGACGCGCTTCGGCATCGGCATCACACGTGGGCGGACGGTTGCCATTTGCGGGCGGTAGTTGAGCGTGTAGATCGTGCAGAGCAAAGAGCCGCCGAAGGTCGGTCGCGTAGCAGCGAGCGATCCGTCCGCGTCGACATCAAGCTCTGTGCAATCCGCAGTAAGGCCCGTAAGCAACGTAGTGGCGACCGAGCCTGCGAGATCGCGGCCGAGCGTGGTGGCGCCCAATAGCAGGATCTCCGGCTTATGGGTATCGACGACGTCGGTCAGGGCCTTGGTGTAGGACTCGTTGCGATAGTCGGCCAAAAGATCGTGGGCAACCATGTACACGAGATCGGCGTCATAGCAGAAGGACTGAGCAGCCGCCTGCTGCGTCGCCTCGCCTACCGGGCCGATGACGACAGCCGCGAGATCGACCTTGAGCTTATCGGCGAGCTTGCGGCCGGCACCCATGAGTTCCCAAGACACCGGGTGCACAACTCCGCGTTCCTGCTCGACGAAGACCCAGACGTGTTTGTAGGCCTTGAAGTGCTCGGGCAACTCCTTCTTGGTCGCAGCGCGGCCAGAGGCAGCGGCCGGCGCACGACTTTTTGATGTAGAGCTCATGATATTGGTTTCCTTGCTTTACCAGCCACGCACCAGCTTCGCGAGATCGACTTGCAGGTGCGTTCGGCGCTTGGGGGCCGCCTCTCTCAGCATCGCGTCCGGTTCGTCCCCGGAGTCTCGGTTTGAGCTGCCGTTGCTACGCGGCCCGACGCGAAGAAGCGTTGACACAAACGGCGAGCCGTGGAGGCCGCATTACAGAGTGCAAACAGGTCTTAGTTGGTCTTCCCCCTCTCACGCATGATGGTTTTGCTCACAAAGGGCACCCGACTCTGCGCGGGGAGCGGGACTTGCTTGATGCATACGACGATGCGCATTCGCTTCTCCAAGGTTTTGCAGCGAACAGAGACAGCAAATGTCGTACCAACTGTGCACACGACCTAAAAAAGAACCGTATCAGTACAGATGTTTACGACCACAGCGGCTTGACCCTTGTCTGGAGGAGGCACCAGAGCCGACAAGCGTGCGGCGGCACGCGTCGGAGATCGTACAGAGGCATTAGGTCCATCGCCCTTGTGAGACGATCAGGAAGAGGACGCGTCCGTTCAAGTTGAAGTATGGTCACTTGAACGTGTCCAGCTGCACGAACTTTGGCGTTATCTTCGCGTGTGGTGCGGTGGCCTCCTTGAGGACCTTGAAAACCCGTTGATTGATTGGAGAGGAAGAGACGAAATCCGCGTATGCCCGTTCCAGTACGGCCCTACACCGTTCGGCGACCAATGCATCGCTTGCTGCCGTCAAGTCTTCAACCGCTAGGTACTGCCCCATGCGCTGCAAGATGTGGAGCCGGGCTACATTGACGACATTTGGATCGTACTTGACGCCGAGTAGGTCGAAGAACTCCTCGGCCGCAGCCGCCTTGCTCAATCTCAACAGGACTCCATCAACCATTCGTCGTCTCCGTCCGCCTTTCTAGCGTGGTGCAATACTGCGTGTGGCCCGCTTCCTGATCATCGGGATGCCTACACGCTGACGCGGCGGCTTAACGACCTGGTCGATGACAGAGAGGGCGGCTATTCGGAACATGGTGGCCTCACATTCCGTTCAGCAGGGAGTGCTCATGGACCTCGCGCCAAATCGCCATGACAGTCTCGCGCGCGACCCCGCCCTTGTGCTCGATGGCATGCTTGCGGACGCGCGCAAGGATGACCTTTCTTTCGTCGGCGCTGACGGAAAGCTGCAGTTCAGCCAGCAGCGCGGTGATAGCGGCGAGCCCTGAATGTTTGCCGATAACAAAGCGATTAGAGCGGCCGAGCAACCGTGGATCGAGCGCCTGATAGCTGCGCTGGTCCTTCAAGAGGCCATCGACATGGATGCCGGATTCGTGGGTAAAGACATGCTCGCCGACGATCGCCTTGTTGAGCGGAACGATTCGGACGGCGGCGGCCGCGACGACGGCCGCGACATTGTTGAGCTGCGAGAGCACGACGCCCGTATCGCGTCCATAGAGCTGTTTGAGCGCGACGGCGACCTCTTCCAGCGGCGCGTTGCCTGCACGCTCGCCAAGACCGATCACGGTGACGGAGGCATGCGTTGCGCCGGCCTTGATTGCGGCGAGCGTGTTAGCGGTCGCTAGGCCCAAATCGTCGTGGCCGTGGAATTCGATTTCGAGATCGGCGGCGGCACGTAGCGCCGCCACCAACGCAAAGGCTGCATCGGGATCGAGCACGCTGAGGGTATCGGCAACGCGAAAGCGCCGAGCGCCGGCATCTTTTGCGGCGATGATCAGCTCGGCTAGGAAGTTGACGTCGGCCCGCGAGGCGTCTTCGCCTCCGACTGCGACCTCGAGCCCCCTGTCGCGAGCGTAGCCGACGATCCGCCTTACCTGCTCGAGCGCGGCGACCCGGCCGCCGGCGAGCTTGGCAGCTATCTGCACGTCGGAGGATGGGATCGAGACGTTGACCATCGAGACACCAGATTCGATTGCAGCATCGACATCAGCGGGTTTCATTCGGCACCAGCCAATGATTGTCGCCGCCAGGTCAGCGTCGACAACAGCGCGGATCGCGCTGACCTCTTCATGGCCCATAGCCGGCGTACCGGCCTCGATCTCGGTAATTCCGGCATTTGCTAACGCACGTGCGATCGATACTTTTTCCGCTGTTGTAAAGGCCACGCCGGGTGCCTGCTCGCCGTCGCGTAACGTGGTGTCGTTCAGGACTATCTGTCCTGTCTGCGACTTGCAGGTGAGAGCCGTTCCACCGAAGGCCATGTGCGCATTCCCGTCTTTTCCGCCAAATCGTGAGCAACAGCTGTGCCAGAGCGATTGAGTGATGCAGACTCTTGGAATCACAGCGTTTCTGGGCAGCGGCTGAACCAGTCGTAAATGCGACAATGTCGGAGACCCAACGCCACATATGTCCATCGGCCTACGGCCACTGCGGACGATGATGTCGAGCTGGGCAATCTCGAAGCCGGCAAGGCCTCCGGCATCTGCGCGAGCAAGGGCCATTCGGGGATGTTGATCAAATTGTCTTCGCCGATAAGATAGAAATGCGGGTGTTTGCTGGTATCGATGTCAAAGAATGACTTTAAGCTGTCAGGCATGATGCGGCGCAATAAGCCAGCTTGCGTGAACTGGTTCGGCGTGTTGTATACGGTCGCAATCGAGAGTTTGATGTTGGCTTCGATCGCCTCATGGAAGAGCATCTCGGCAGTGACGTGGCGGTCGTCCCGGCGAACAGCAACTGAGCAGAGCCGCTTTCGATCAGCACCAGAACCGTCGAAGAAGCATTGGCGTATTTCAATGAAGTGCTTGGCAGTCACTGAAGGCGTAAGGCGGTTTCACCTTCGGTGCATTCTGGGGGGCGCTTGGATATTCTCCGCCTGTGTCCGCACGAGTTCAAGTTGGGATACCCAATTCAGTGATCGGCATATCGAAGAACAAAGCAGCACACGCCGGCGTGTCGGCCGCAGGGCCGCCTCTCGCAACTTCCGCATGCACGCTTTCGCGGACTTTCCGACAGACCATCGCGCGAGAGTTCGAGCGCCTCAGCTTCGGGGGCCCCGCGAGGGAGTTGGCGGGGAACGCGTCCATGGTCGATTCACTCACGCTTGCGGACTGCCGGAAGCTTCCACATGACTTTTGAATTCGCGCAAATGATCGCTAGAGCGCTCCGCCATCCGGCTCTCGCCGCTCTCCTCACCGAAGCAGTGATTGAAGTCGATGCATTCCGCACACACTGGCGTGGTGCACATCGCCCACCCCTCGTCCTCGCACAATCTTCGATAAAAGAAACGCTTCCAGCGCATATTTTTGGCGTTTTGCGCAGCCAGCGGCGCGAAATGTCTTGCCAACAGACGCGACAACTCAGCCCGCTCACGCAATCCGAGATCTTCCCACAAATGGTTCGGCTCCATCGCACGCCGCGCGATCATGGCTGCCAGCCAGCGACTGATTTCGCCCTTGGTCGATCGCTGTGCCAGCAGGAGGTCACGCACCATTATCTCCTCGTCGCTGGCCGAACCGGCCTTTTGCATCGAGACGGTGACCCGCACCGGCGCGAATGGGAAACATTTTGCCAGGAGTTCATTGAGCTGCTCCACCGTCAGGCCCGCGCGGTCGGGAAGCGACCCTCCATCCATTACCGCCGCACAAAGAACAGAGGCGAGCACGTGCCGGTCAAAATTGTCGTCATCCCTTACGTCGGCGTCGACTGGATCGCAGCCAGATAGAAGATGGTAGAGTTCAATTCCGGCATGCCGTCTGTCAGGGGAGGTCCCGTCCGACGGAGTTGATATCGCAGTGATTAGATCTGTTTGCGCTGCATACATTGACAACTCCATCGGTCGGACCGTGTCAGTTTTGGCCCTCTTTCTGACGATCGACACAATAGTTACGCTGAAAGCGCAGCAAGCTCTGAAGCGGTTTTGCCGACCTGGCTTTCGTCGATCTGCTTCATGATGCCGTGCTCCATCAGCATGTCCTCAAGCTCGTCCATGCTGATCGGGGTCGGGATGATGCCATTGCCGCCATTGTTATGGATTTTGGTCGCGAGATTGCGATAGTGGTCAGCCTGCTTGCAGTCCGGTGCATATTCCAGCACCGTCATGCGGCGTAGCTCGGCGTGTTGGACGACGTTGTCACGGGGCACGAAGTGGATCAGCTGGGTGCCGAGCTTCTTGGCGAGTGCTTCTGCCAGCTCCAGCTCCTTGTCGGTCTGCCGCTCGTTACAGATCAAGCCGCCGAGCCGCACGCCGCCGGAATTGGCATACTTCAGAATGCCCTTGGAGATGTTGTTGGCAGCGTACATCGCCATCATCTCGCCGGACATGACGATGTAGATCTCTTGCGCCTTGTTCTCGCGTATCGGCATCGCAAAGCCGCCGCAGACGACGTCGCCGAGCACATCGTACGACACGTAGTCGATATCCTCATAGGCGCCGTTCTCTTCCAAGAAATTGATCGAGGTGATGACGCCCCGGCCGGCGCACCCCACTCCCGGCTCCGGACCACCGGATTCGACGCAGCGAATGTCTTTGTAACCGACCTTCAAGACGTCCTCGATCTCGAGGTCCTCGACGCTGCCGGCGCTTGCCGCGAGACTCAAGATCGTGTCCTGCGCCTTGGCGTGCAGGATCAAGCGGGTCGAGTCCGCCTTCGGATCGCAGCCGACGATCAGGATCTTGTGACCCATCTCGGCAAGGGCTGCGAGCGTGTTCTGCGATGTCGTCGATTTGCCGATACCGCCCTTGCCGTAAAACGCGATTTGTCTCAGTGAAGACATGCTGTTCTCCATCAACCGATTGCCAATGATTTCGCGCTCGGCTTGCGCAGGATTGTTTCTCTCTCAGAAACGTGGGCACACGGGCATCGGGAAGGAGAACATCGCTCGCCATAGGCGCCGGCGTGGCCTCAGCCCTAACTCGTAGCTGCAGCAATCGAATAGCAACTAGCGTGCCACCCGCCGCGCGTTGAGCGCCCGCTCATGCTCGGAAAATAGTCGACAGGCACGACCGAGGGCACGCCATCGCCGTCCTTCTTACGGTGGCCGAAGCCCACCCAAGGCACCATCTCCCGCAAAGGGAAAGCAAGGAGCCGCTAGCTTCGTGTGAGCACGATGACGAGGCGATCGACGCGGCGGCCATTCTTCAGATGAGACTCAACAATCTCGTCAATGTCCTCCGGTGTACTCGGACGATACCAGACACCGTCAGGATAGACGACCATCAGAGGACCGGAGCCGCAGAAGCCGAGACAGCCGGCTGCGGTGAAGCCGATATCGACCAGCCCTCTCGCCTCGATCGCTTTGCCGAGCCGTTCCCACAACGGTCCACCGCCCGCCGCCCCGCAGCTGCCGTGCGGATGGTCGGGTGGGCGCTGAGTGTGGCACGCAAAAACGTGATGCCGGTAGATCTGTGGGAGTTCGAACTCGTTCATGCTTCCGCTCATACTTCTGTTATTGCAATGCGCCTGTTTTCAAGAGTGGTGAACTCATCCGACCTGGAACTCTGGGGAGCGATGTCGCAGTCGCCGAGAGATCCAACTCTGGCATTGAGCCACAGGATGATCGGCTAGGTCAAAGATGACTTGATGCCACGTCCGCAACTGACGTTTCGGGTAGATTGCTCACCGTGTCACTTCCTTGCAAGTGGCTCAATGCGACACCGCCGTTTGGAGGACGAGCGCGTCGAACGTATCGATCAGTTTTCCCCCTAACGCGGCATAGATCATCCGATGCTGTTGGATGCGGCTCTTACCTGCAAAAGCCCGCGAGACGATTCGTGCCCCACAGTGGTGTCCGGCGCCCGCCAGCTCGGTCACGATCACATCAGCCTCTGGAAGCGCCTCGCGGATCAAGTCTTCGATTGCCGGCCCGGCGATAACCATGTCCCTTACTCCCTGCTCTTGCTGTTTCATGCAAGCTCCACACCAACTTTAGAGAGGACCATTTGAGACACTTCCGCCGAGGCGGATGCCAATCTTGCGTCCGTTCGCCGACAACCCCGCGAGCGAACTGTCGCGAAGATAACAATAGTGTTTCGATCGACTACGTCATGCGGAGATGAGGCTGCTCGGCTTTCCGTCGGGCTCAAGAAATGCGGCGACGACGTATACGCCGAGCATCGACCTTGAGGCGTACTTCATGCCAACCGTCTCGTGCTAGTCAGCGAGCGGCCGGTTGCGCTTTCGCTCCAGAAATGGCCCATTGGCCCGGCGAAGACCCGCGAGAGTCACTGTGAGATCGCTGAACTGCCCTGTTTCGGCTGTGGCCAGCCGAACGCTCGTCCGGCTGATACGAGTGACGGTCAGGGCTCTCTCCTCCGCTTGGCCAGCACAACGCCGGTCGCCCGCGCCGGATCGTCCGTGATCCGCGTACAATGATCTGCGCTATCAAGCAAATGTAGGTCGAATTGCCAGGTGCTGCGAAACGGTGTTTCGGTGAGGTCGGAGGAGTCGCAGGATCCAGGCGAGGTGCGGGTATTTCTGTCGCAACGCCTTATAGGCTTGAGACGCATCATCACACGACGCGAGCACCTGTTCGATGGCCGCAATTTCGCCTGCTTCCAAAGCAATCCGGCGGTCCTTATTTGCCAGAACACGCGTTCCGGATCGGTGTTCAAGAGATCGGTAACCGCTGCCAAGTGCCGGTGCGTCGGGTGCAGTTTCCAGATGCCCTGCTTGTGATCCTTTCGGAACACGTGCCAGCTGGCGCTTGTGCCGTCGTGCTGCAGCATGGCCACGTCCATGACGCCACCCTCGACGCCGATATTGCGCGAGCAGCACGGACTTTCGATCAAGTAGCCGCCGGAAACTACGCTGATATTCACTGAGACGTAACGGTAACGTTCTCTCGACTTTAGCGCGCGCTCGGTTCGCTTGCGGTCGATGTCGTTGGGGTGCATGGGTCCCCGGGATTAGTTCCCAAGATAGGTTTCATCGGTCTACTTTCTAAATCATGCAGATTTCTCTTTCGAGGCATCCGACGACCAACCGCTCACCGACCTCACGAGATAGATCGGCAGGTTTGCTCCCGTATGCCGGCCAACTCAGATGACGCGCCGAAACTGACCAGGATTCCTTCCGCTGGAGCATCAGAGAAGGACCCTTCATTGATCAAGTCGAGCATCGCTTAACGCGCTGGGCCCGGTGATATTTTAGCAGCTTGACTTTGATCACCGTGATTTGGCTCCCGGCAACAGCAGGTCTTCGCTGTCGGATGGGATGACCGGATCAAGTTCCTTGCGCTTCATGCCAACACGGTTGCCGCTTTCGATGAACTCGACGCCGTAAATGTAAAACTGTTGCAAGAAAGTGCCGATCGATACGACGTAGCCGACCTCGCCCTTCTTCGCCAGGATGTCGCCGATCTCTTTGCCGGCATAGGTACCGTCATTGCGGATGGTGCGGTTGGCACGCACCTTCTCGCCAAAGTCGAAGAACGGCGGTGCCGTCAGCTCGACTATGTCACTGTCGGGAACAATGTTGCTCACGCCGGACTCCTTTGTTATGGCTGCAGAGCCGCCGCGAGCTCGCACGCCAGGCGATAGTGATCATCGGCAAGGCCTACAAGTTGGGAGGGCGCGATCCGGCTTGCGTCCTCGTGCCGGATGCGCCAATCCGAGTCACGGCGCAAAGGAGCCAGGAGCGACGCCGACAAGCGTCGGGCGACCTGTAACCCCACCGACGCGTTCACGGTTATCGACCATACTGAGCAACCATTCCTGCGGGACGCGTCGCGCCACGACGCGCCGACTTCAGCTTCCCCGTCGGGGTCAGTCTGTAGAGCAGCAATGGCGTCCTCCGCCGTGCAACTACAGGGCGACCGTAGTCATATTCATCCGCGGCCAGCGACAGCAGTTCATAGCCTTCAAGTGGTGTTTGCGACCCACATCCTAACATCGTGATGAGGATCGTTGCCAAGTTGCAGAGCATGGCGCTTGGACAGACGACGGACGGCGCTCCAATGCACGGTTTCTTGTCGCTGAGCAACGGTGGCAACAGAAAGGAGGCGCAATCGACTTGGTCGCCCTTCCAATTTCGGAGGTCGTTAATGTCGTCACTCATCCTCCCCCATGCGTTCGAGTACGCGCAGAAGAACCTTGGCGCCAATCTTGTCGGTGGGATCGAGCTCCAGGAGTTTTTGGACGGCTAGTCGACCTTCCTCGGTTTGACCAAGGCAAACCTGCAGGTAAGCGTATCCTTTCAGCGAAAACAGGAAGAAGCGAGGCAGGATTTTTTCATAGTGGCTGAACTGCGCATGATCAGCTCGTACAAGGCGCCAGTCGGAGGGGAGACTGTTGGCCTCGGCCGCCTTGCTTATACAGCGCTTGGCAAGCTGAAGCGCCTCGGTGAGGCGCGCTTTATAGAAATAAAAACGAAAGAGGCCGATCAGCACCGCCGCGTGCGCGGGTGCGAGCGCTTCAGCCTTGCGCAAGTGGCTTTCGGCAATATCATCAAGGTGATAGGAGAGGCTCGCTTGCCATAGGTGATGCTCCGCCTCGCTGGGCAGCCCATCTCCAAGCAAGGTGCTGGTGAGGAGCGCTTCGTTGATCTCGGATTGCGGACTGAACAGAGCAGCTGGCATCGCTGGTCACTTGCAATCAATGGTGTCCGCAAGAGACTGACTTGCGATTCTGCAATATGCTAGTCTGCTTCGGCTTATCGACAAAATCGGTCGTCACACCGCCGTTCGGTAGCGAGCTCTCCCGGTGAGTAAACGGCCTGACGTAATCGCGCTCGGAAAGAGCATCAGGGAACCGCGATCTTTCGAGCAGGCTGCTCCCACAGCCGAGCCCGGGACATCCGATCGGGCTAATCGCAAGGCAGAGGTCGCAGCCGGCGCGTGCGCCAGCTTGAAGCTTCATGCGGATCGCTAATAAATTCCCAAAGTTCATGTCCTGTCGTCCCCTCAAGCGGGCGCCTGGTAGCGTGGTAGCGAGGTGTCGACGACACAGGTGTTGTCGACTGGGCAGACTGCCACGCATTGGGGCTCGTCAAAATAGCCGATGCATTCGCAGCATTTCTTGGGATCGATCACGAAGGCTCCGTTCTTCTCCGCGATCGCGACACTCGGGCATTGTGGCTCGCAGGCCGAGCAGCTCGTGCACTGAGAGGCGATAATTTTGAACGGCATCGTTTGATCCAATCTCATGCCGCGGAATTCAACGTGCCCCGATGGATCGCCGCATCCCCACGCTCGATATGTTTGATCGCGCCACTGTCGACCCTGTCTAGATAGGCCTTGAACCAGGCGATCGCCGACTTATCGATAGGCTCATGAGCGTATTGATCGACCGGCTCGACGCCGGCCTTGATCAACTCGTCCCTCGGACAGCCGCCGACTTTGGCAATGAACACCGCGTGGCAATCGCTGATAGCATGGATAATAGTCGCGAGGCTTCCTTCGTCCGCATAGCCACCCTGGCAGTACAGATCGACGCGGCGATGGCCGATGAACTTGACGCCACCGGAGGAGAGCTCATAGACTTGGAATTCCCTGACGTGACCAAAGTGCTCGTTGATGAGGCTCGAGCTCTTTGTCGCGACCGCCACCAGCACCTTAATGCCGCCGAAGTTATCTGCGCGTTCCGCAAGCTCCGCGCACTCAGCGGCTGCCTTGGCGGCGCGCTCTTCCTCTACTTTAGCTTGATAAGCCTTGCGGCTTTCAACATCGTACTTGACATCCATCCGCTCGATCCTCTCCATGCTGAATTCGGCACGACGGTCCTCCCCGAGCAGACCGACCGCGTCGGCGCGGCACTGGCGGCAGTGCCTCATCATGTGCAGATCTCCCTCGCAGTTATCCTGCAGCGCCTTCAATTCCCGCGCCGTCGGGCCACGCTGCCCGTTCAGGCCGAACACGGTTCCGTGCTCGGGCGAGGATATCAGTGGCATGATATTGTGCAGGAAGGCGCCGCGCCGCGTTACGCTCTTATTGACCTCGATGAGGTGTCGGTCGTTGATCCCAGGGATCATGACGGAGTTGATCTTACAGAGAATGCCGCGCCCAGTGAGCATCTCCAGGCCCTGGAGCTGACGATCAGTAAGAAACTTTGCAGCTTCGATGCCGGTGTAGCGTTTGTGTTTGTAGAAGATCCAGGGATAGATCTTTGCGCCGATTTCGGGGTTGATCATATTGATCGTAATCGTGACATGGTCAACGTTGAATTTGGCGATGTTTTCGATGTGATCGGGTAGCGCAAGACCGTTGGTTGACAAGCACAGCTTCAGATCGGGCGCAACCTTATGGACGAGTTCGAACGTCTTGAAGGTCTTTTCCGGGTTGGCGAGTGGATCGCCAGGACCGGCGATGCCAAGCACGGTCATCCGCGGGATGGTAGAGGCGACCGCCATCACTTTCCTGGCGGCCTGCTCGGGCGTGAGCCTCTCGCTGACCACGCCCGGGCGCGATTCATTGGCGCAATCATATTTGCGGTTGCAGTAGTTGCACTGGATGTTGCAGGCCGGCGCGACCGCGACATGCATGCGCGCATAGTGATGATGCGCTTCCTCGCTATAGCAGGGATGGTTCTTCACCTTCTCCCACGTCTCAGCTGGCAGATCACTGGGGCCTGCCGGCGAGCCGCATCTAGCTCTCCCGCTGCGGCCCGTCGCACCGCAGCCCTTGTGCTCGGCAATCGACAGCCTGATCTCGCCGTTCTCAACTGCGTCGCTTGATGATTTCCGATGCGTTAGAGCCCCCATTTGCCCAGTTCTCCCTTCAGGCCTGAGAAGTTTCCGGTATCCGCATCTTAGCAACCGGCGTGCCATGGCTCCGGCTCACGACTTTCATCGTCTTGTCCAATGAGTTAGCAAAGCATCCAATGTTCCTCCGTGTTGGAAAGCTGACATGCGCAATGATAGAAATAGCACGCAGCAGAGGATGCCCTGACGAACTGGCGGTTAAATGACAACGCGAGAGGCGTCTGTTAATCCGCCAGAACGATCTCAAGGACACGTGTAAGCGGAACTGCGAGTGGCGTCAGGCCTTGGTCAACCAGGAAGCGGAGCTCATTCTTGGAGAGCGTGTCGGGCCCGACCACGGCATAGTGGACGTCGGACGAGCGCTTTGAGACCTGTCGCGCATAGGTGCGCAGGAGCTGGTCGTTGAAGCGGCAGCCCAGAAACAGGAGTCTGCGGCCGGTGCGGCGAGCCTTCACCTCGTCGGGAATCGGCGTCTGTATGTCGATTTCAGTCAGCACCTCAACATAGTCGGCATCGGAGACCAGGAAATTCTTCGCCGGGGTGACGCTGCCGTGCGGCTTGTAGAGAACCGTTGTCCAACTTCTTGCCAGAGAGCAATCGACTTCGGCGCCTGCGGCATCGTAGAAGCGGTACCAGCGTTCGTCACTGAGACCGGCGCGCGGAATTCCTTGGATCTCGCCCCAATTGCTACGTCCGGCAAGCGCTTGGCGCATCGCACCATCATACCAGCTATCGACGATCAGCGGCAGCGGCAGCGTCGCAAGATGCCGCTGTAATTCCGTCGGCGCGAACGCTGCGCTAAAGGCATCCGTCATCATCGCTGTCACGATGCTGCGATGCTTCGTGGTTTCGATGTGTTGTGCGCAGGCCCAGGCATTTCCTCTCGCGCGCTTTGGCAACGTTACCTTGGTGCCGAAGAATGCCGCCAAGTCGTCCGGATGTGTCGGCACGGGCGCGTTCGACAATTCCACCAAGCCTGGCCCGAGATAAGGAACAACATTGCCACTACGAAGCTCCTGCGCAACTTGGCGGAGCATGGCTTCGGCCGCCGGCCCATCGACGAACTCGATCTGCGGAGCCGGCACGGTCACGTCTCTTCTCTGTCGCCGTCACGCCTCCTGGCGTTGATCGTAATCGGCAAAGTGGTGTCGCTCGCCATCCGCGGCAGGTCGAGCACCCAGCCATTGGCGATTCTGATCCAGCCGCCCCACAGTGCCTCATGCTCGGATTCAACGATCGATTCTTCGAGATCCTTTTTGGGGACGTAAATCGAGAGGCCAGCTTCAGGTGAACGACGTATGATAATTTTCATCGGAAAGACCTCATTGCATCGAGAGATGGATCCGGCACGCTGTGGCCTTTCAGGTGACGCCCCTATCCAGTTTAGTGATGATGTTTCGCAGCATAACAAGGACATGATCGATCTCCTCGCAGGTGGTCTCGCGAGACAACGAGAAGCGGATCGCGCCGCGCAGCAAATTCGAGGGTACGTTCATCGCTCGAAGCACATGCGACGGCTCCATGGAACCTGACGCGCAGGCTGATCCGATGGAGGCGGCAACGCCGGCGCGATTCAAATGATGGACAATAGCTTCCCCTTCGAGGTGCCCGAAGGCGATATTCGACG
The DNA here is from genome assembly GCF_024199795.1 of Bradyrhizobium sp. CCGB01. NCBI lineage: Bacteria > Pseudomonadati > Pseudomonadota > Alphaproteobacteria > Hyphomicrobiales > Nitrobacteraceae > Bradyrhizobium > Bradyrhizobium sp. CCGB01. The sequence goes on along the minus strand of NZ_JANADK010000001.1, from coordinate 1,767,594 downwards.
TGTTTGGCAGGCGACACTCGTCGTCGCCGAGCACCACGCAATTGCCAAACTCAAGAACGCCCTGCTCCAGCCGGTCGCGCAACGCGGCCATTTTCAGCCCGTCCCCACCGAGTTCCACGGCCGCAAGCTCTGCAGCCTTCCCCAACCCGATGATACCGGGTACGTTCTCGGTGCCGGAACGTCGGCGGCGCTCTTGCGGCCCGCCGAATATCAGCCGCCTGAACTTAGTGTCCTTGCGCACATAGAGCGCGCCAATCCCTTTTGGACCATGCAGCTTATGGCCGGAAAGCGACAGCATGTCGATATCGGTGGTCTTCACGTCGATAGGCATTCGCCCCACAGCCTGCACCGCATCAGTGTGAAAGAGCGCGCCAATGGACCGCGCCATTGTGGCGAGGACCTCCACGGGGAAAATCGTTCCGGTCTCATTATTGGCCCACATGATGGAGACGACTGCCGTGCGCGGGGACAGCGCACGGCGATAAGCATCGATATCGATTCGGCCAGAGCAGTCGACGGGAACGAGATGACATTTGTTGCCGCGACGGCCAAGTTCGTCTGCGAGCGATAGCACCGCCGGATGTTCGACAGTCGTGGTGACGAGTTCGTCGCGTCGCTCCTGCACGGCAAGTGCTGAGAGAATCGCCGTATTATCCGATTCGGTACCGCCCGAGGTAAATACGACCTCGTGATCAAAGGCTGCACCGATCAGCGCCTGCACGCTCCTGCGAGCCTGTCTTATGCTTTCAGCGACTTCGCTGCCTACAGCATGCGCCGACGAGGCGTTGCCGAATCGTTCGGAGAAAAACGGCAGCATCGCCGAGACAACGGACGGATCCGTTCGAGTCGTTGCGTTATTGTCAAGGTAGATCGCTTGCACCTTACGCCTTCGTTAGTGTTTGGCGTTGATGTGTCCCGCGACAGGGAGGGACCAGACGAACGAACTTGCCAAGCCGTTCAACGAGGCGTGCCTGGATGCCTTCCAGAGTAGCACTCGCAAGTTGGCAGAAAACGCAGGCGCCCGTGAGCGTGACCATGATCTTGTTGCCATCGATTCCGACAAACTCACAACATCCGCCGTCATGCTGCGGATTTGGCCGGACTTCATCGAGCACAGCGCGTACGATCTGCTCGAATTCGGCAGGTCTTGCGACCTCCGGCCGGCCCATTTGTGCGGTCTCGACAAGCATTGTTCGAGGTCTTTCTGTGCTAACTTGGTCCGAACGTGGCACTAGCTAAAGGACTTGCCGCATGAGCAGCTCGACTTTGCGTTGGGATTGCTGAACGTGAAACCGGAGCCTTCCAGCGCCACCACAAAGTCGATCGTCGTTCCGGCAAGATGCTCCTGACTGTTGTTGTCGACAAACAGCTTGATGCCGCCTCGCTCAATCACGGTCTCATCGGGCTTTGGCTCGTCGGCAAGTCCCATCGTGTATTTGAATCCGGAACATCCGCCAGCTTCGACCATTATCCGCAAGCCCGTCATGGGCTTCGCCGCCGTAGAGATCGCGCTCTTCAACGCGTTCTCCGCACTCTTCGTCAGTTCGATCATTGTTATCCCTCACTACCGCGCCAGTTCGGGATGAGTTGGGCAAGTCCCATGCCAGCGATTACACCGCTGACAATGCTGGGTTTCTGCTAAATGTCGCGTGACTGCCTTGTAAGGCGTGTCGGGATTGCGACACAAGGCTTTAAATTTTTGGAAAGTCTGGCGCGACATCACCGCGCCGCCAACTACGCATGTCTGCCCACATCGAAGACGGCACTTCTCTGACCTTTTCCGCATATGTGAGGACGGCAAATAATTTGCATAGGGCACGCGAGACTACGTGCGACATTTGCCCCGCCACATCAAACGAGGAGGATTTCATGACGTCGATCGACAACACCGTTTTTTGCCGACTCAATAAGGAAGGTCGGTTGCTAAATGCGGTGCTGAAGGGTGACACAACGAAGCCTGGCCGCTTCGGCTTCCGCGGCGACATTGCGCTAAGGTTCCAAGCTCAGCTCGCAGACGAGAAGCGTCCGCCCGACTATTCGATCGAACAGGTATTGACGGTCGCAGACGAAGGGCAGACCACGATCCCGGTACTGGCTGGCTACTTGCATTCTTTTGAATATCTTGCCGATGTCGTAAAAGTACTGGACGGCGATTTAAGCCCGAAGGGCACCTATTTCATTTTCTGCAACAACATCGATCTGCTGGCGAAATATCGCATCAAGTTCGGCGACATCACATTCCACGTGCTGCCATGTGACGAGTCGACGGTGTGGAAGGAGATGATGGATCTCACGGGCGTCGATAAGAACGACATCAAGAAACTCGATACTGCCGGCAAGCTCGATCATCTGCTCGATGCCGCCAAGAGCGTCGATGCCTCTTATGCCGAACTCTCCTACGAGGAGGGGCTCGCCAAGATGCAGCCAGTAAGGAACCGCAACGAGAATCGTCCCGTCTAACTTCGCGCCCGATCGCATCGCTTCTTCCATCCTCCTAGGCCGTTGGCGGGGTGGTGAGGGACTTGTCCGCGGGGCAGACAATCTAAAGAAGACAATTGCGAAAGCATCAGCAGACCCATCCGCCATTGTGCTACGACCCCGAGCAACTTTCTACGTGGTCGATGTTCGCGGAACGGACACCTCTCTTCGAGGCGGATGATCGCGTGATTTGGCAAAGCGTCGCACTTGGAAGACCGGGCAATATGTGGGTTGCTACACAGGAGGCAGAATAGAAATGGCAACGCTTGTCAAGACCACCCAGGACGGCCGCAAGCTCGAGGTACTAGGGCTGGCAATCCTGCTCGGGGGCAAGCTCGAAGCTAATGAGCTCATGGAAGTCAAGGATCATCCTTACCGCCGAGCGATCCTGTCCGCAGTACCTAACGCGACCCACACGGCCGGCCGCGTCCCGTTGACGCGCGAGGAAGCAGAGATCGTTCTTGCCGCCTTCAAGGAAACCGAGGCTGATATGCTCGCCAATCCCGTCGCCATCCACGAGCGGTTTCGCATTGCTGCGATGATGAAGGCACGTGAAGAGGGGATCGAGTAGCAGGAGTAGTGTTGACTTTTGTCTGCAACTCGCAGCGTCATATATGCGTGGAGCTGGCTTCAAGCGCTCCAAGTGCAGAATCCCCCGCGTCATCGGGAATTTTCACAGATAGGCGCGGGGAAGACGGTGAGAAGCGCCAAGATCAAGTACCCGCGTCTAGAGCGCCATCTCCCGACGCTCAAGCAGGAATGTGCCGCACTCCTGGCGCACCGATGGCCGCACTCATGCAGCTTCTTGCGAAGCCGCAACCACACCAGCATGAGCGGTGCAGCTCATGCCGCGACGCGTAGAAGCGCCGTATAGTCGCCAGATTGAAACAGTTACGCCAGGTACTGGACGATTCCATCGGTGGGCGCCAGATTTTCGGCGCCATTTCGTGCCGCCAGTCGCATGGCCTGCGAACTTTCGCGCACTCCACCAACACTCGCCAGTTGGAAAATCGATCGCCAGAGGCAGCGCCTTGCGAAACGTCATCAGGCCCTCGGATCTATCAGCGCGCCCTTCAGCCGTGATGCGGCCCGGTGATAGTCCGCCATAAGGAGAGATCCGTCGGCCCCGTGCGTCCACGGTTCTCTCAAACGCGGATTCCGCGACGGTGGCTCGGCCGGCGCCGCATATCGGCAAGCCATCGCAGCGGATCGTAGATGCAACGAGCCACCGTTGGAAGGTTTCTGCAATCTAACTTTTTTGTATGCCGACCCGGCGTGTACGGAGACCGAAATTGAAGACTGATCAGTCTTTGAGGCTCTCGTGGCGCAGTTCATCGAGCTTGTCCGCAGCTTCGGAAAGGGCGCACCGCTGCGCGTCGGTCAGAGCCTGCCGCAGCGGTCTCGGAATACGTCCCGCGAGCAGATCGTCGACATAGCGGGCTGACGCGCGCGCCGAGCGCGCCCGCCGCAAGCTACATGAAGGTTAAGACGGCGATGGAGCGGGGTTCGGCGCCGCGCATAGCAGCATCAGGCGACCGTGTCTCCGGTGTCAACAGGTTGCTCCGCTGCAGAAGATCCAAGGGTCTTTACCGCTTCTCTGTTCGCGATGGTTAGCCTGAAGCAGCTGAAGTGTGGGTCTGGCAGTTGGTCGGACACACCCGGGCGCAGGCGCCGCAGCCGATGCACGCTCCGTTATCGTTTAGCACCATGACCTTCTTCTCGACCTCGTCATCATCGTCTTCGAGATCAATCATCTCGCCGTTCTCGTTCATGCCCTTCAGCATCATGACCTCGCGGCCACACACCTTGTAACACCGGCCGCAGCCGATGCACTTCTTTGGATCGATGGAAACCAGATACTTCGGATTCCAGACGCGGCCGTCGCGCGTTGCAAATGACATGGTCACGATCCGTATGCTTTTTCCCGCGCCTTAAGATCCTCGCGCTTACGCTCGAGCTCGTCGAAGGCGTCGTGGACCTTTTGGGCAACACTTAGGATCGAGGTCCAGTTGACCGGCAATTCCTCGGCGAAGTCGTGGAGATCCATCTTTGCCTGAGTGGCTTTGGCCGACAGCTTCTTGATCTCGGCCTTCAGTGCCTCAAGATCGCTCATTCGTCACCTCAGTAATTCGCGACTTCCGGAAAACTGCGGATCATCTCGATTCCGCTGTCGACATATGTGTCACCGTCCTTGATCAGCTTTGAGAGAGTGTCAAAGCCGAAACGATGCACATCGCGCAGTTGCTTGTTTACGACAATGAGCCGTCCACCGATTAACACTATGCGGCCAAAGCCCTCATGGTGCATTTTCAGCATCGGCGAGATCATGACGCCGGTACCCTTCTCAATAGACACTGCAACGGCGTTGAAGAACAATTCCAGCCGCCAGATCGTGTCCGGATCGGGATCGCCGACGATGGGTAAGGCACGGCGCTTCTCCCGGTCGAGAACATAGGGCTCAAGCAGCTCGAGATCCTTCTTGCCTTCCCAAGCGCCATGCCCGTCCTGGGCGCGCCAGATCTTGACGAGCTCCTTCACAAAGGGCGCCTCCGCCTCAGAGCCGGGTTGGATCAATTCAGCCGCTTCAGTCATGATTATCTTCCTCAGTCCTCGAAATCAAACGAGCGATCCCCTTCCGTAGCGAGCACTTTGCGCAACCAAGGTGGCGGCGAGCCTTTCAATACACCTTCAAGCTTGATGCAAAGATCGTCGATCGCTTCAGGCTGGCTCACCTTGATCGGATGGATATTACTTGCGACGACGCGAGCGGCGCCGGAGCCGCCGATAGCAGCAACGTAGAGGATGGCGCAGTCTTTGATGGCTTTGACCTTCGGCGCCAGCTTGTCCTCATTGCCATCTTCGTTGAGTTCACCATCGAACTGAATAACCTCGACCAAGCGGTGGCCCTCGGGTCTGACATCATAGATGGCGATGTTTTTGGCCCAACCAAAATGGGCATCGACGTGCTTCAGATCCTGGGTGGCGAATGCGACTTTCATCGGCGTATTCCTCTCTTCCGTCAATCCAGCCGCGGCAGAACGACATGCGGGCCGTTCTAAGTGGTGCGCCAGGTGTCCGGCGTCGGCTGGCGGTTGTCCTCGCGATCGGCAACGATGAGATTGGCGAGTGCAAAGATCAGCTCGCGCGTGCCGCGATAGCCGACCGTCATCTGGTAAGCTGCGCCAAGGCGATCGAACATCGGAAAGCCGGCTCGGAAGAACGGAATGTTCAACCGCGCCGCCGCCTGGCGACCGTGCGAATGGGAGATCAAGAGATCGCAGTCCCGCGCCTTGGCAAGGTCCTCCAGATCTTCCAGATCGCCGATGACGACTTCTCCGATCGCCACGCGTTCGAGCACAGAAGACGCTGTTGTCGTCACCGCGGCCGTCACCTGCACGCCCATCTCGTAGAGCATGCTGGAGACGTCGAATAAGAGGTCGGGCTCCGCCCCGATGGCGAGCTTTCGACCGCCGATATGGAAATGCGCATCCAGCATGGCGTCCGCGAGTTGGCCACGCTGCCGGCGATATTTCGCGGGCACGGGCCTGCCGCTGATTTCGCTCACAAAAGCGATGAATACATCGTTGGGGACGAGGCCACAGACACGCTCGAACAGCCGGAACGGCACGCCCGTCTTCGCCTGCATCGCCTCGGCTGCGCACCTCATCTGGGCTCCGATTGCGATGGTCCAAGCCGCCTGCCCCATGGTCGCGATCTCGTCGACCCCGATCCCACCGATCGTGGTCGACGTGAACTCGTCGGGGATGTGACCGTCGAGCGAACCGGCGATGTCTGGGAGGAATGACGGCCTTAGCCCGAAGTCCTCAACAATCGCCCGTAGCTCGTCAAGGTCGCCGGGGGTGAGATGGCAGCCAGGCAGGACATTAATGCGCGAGGGATCGCGCGGTGCGGCCGCGTCGACAGGTTCGACAAGCACCTCAACCATTCGCGCCACGGTCTTTTCCCAACCATCCTGAAACGCCTCCTTGAAATCCGGCGTCGATACGTAGACGAGCGGAAGTTTTTCAAGCTGCGGATGCTTCTGCCGAATGAGGCGAATGAAGGCTTCGACGTCGTCGCCCTTGGTCTCGGTGACACCGGTCGAATTGATGCCAATAATTTCGGGGTTGGTGCGGTTGTAGATGTTGAGAATAGCCTGCTCGACATTCTCGTATCCACCGAGCACGGTCGCAACCTCGCTCATTGCGGTAGTTTGCAGCGGCACCGCCTCCTTGAAATGGCGGACAAACAGGGTCAAGCCGAATGATGTGCAGCCTTGAGAGCCGTGTAGGAGTGGCATGGCACCCCGAAGCCCCAGGAAGGCAAAGGAGCCACCGATCGGCTGGCTCATCTTCAGCGGATTGATCGAACAAGCCTTGTTGGAACTGGTAACGATAGCCATGGCTTGGACTCAGCTTTGCCGCCCCTACTCCGCCGCCTGCGGCATGGACGCGCAATGGGCGGTAACGTCCTGGATGGTTTCCTTACTCGCGCGGCAGACGCTGGCCCCTGTGCGCGGCGCGGCTCCATCGACAATTGTCAAGCGGTGGGCGGCACCGGCGTCTTTGATGACGCGGCGACCCACGGCCTCGCAGGAGCAGGGTCTCTTGACGGGGCTGGCCTTTTCGACGCGGAGCGGCTTCGGAGCAACTTCCGCGGACCGGACATCCATCTGCGCAAGCGCCTTGGCATGCCAAGTGAGGTCGTCATCAATCCACGGCGCAGGATTACGGAGCTGATCCCATACCGGGTTGTGCAGCGCCTTATCGATCTCTTCGATCAGCTTCACGATGCCGACATACCCCATATAGGCGTAGCAGCGCTCCTGATTGATATCCAGCCATGGTGTCGTAGCCTTCAGGGCGACAAACTGTGACTTTCCGCCCGAGAGCATGATGTCGGCTTTTGCTTCTTTGAGCATCTTGTACATTTCACGCGGCGCCAGCTCCTCAATCATGTGTGCATCATGGCCCATCATTTTCTGGATGCGCTCCTTGTCCTCCCTGGTTGATTTTTTTACGGAAGTACCGACGATCTCGAGCCCGACCTCCTGCAAAGCCGCAACGACAGACCACGATTTCACGCCGCCGGTGACGAGCAGCACCTTCTTGCCAGCTAGGCGTGGCTTGAAACACTCGATCGCAGCTCTGGCCTTTGTTTCCTCGCGAGTGACTGCGGCCTCAGTTCGTTCCATCAACTCGGTCGCTGCGCCGCGCTCGATCAACATGTGCGCGATCTTGCGCAGCGATTCGCTTGAGTCCTGAATCCCGTAGAATGAGCCCTCGAAGAACGGGATCCCGTAGCGCTCCCTCATCTTGCTCGCAACATTGATCATGGATTTGGAGCACACCATCATTGCGGCGCGAGCCCGGTGCGAGCTGGCCACCTCACGATACTTCCCATCGCCGGATATGCAGGACAGGATGCGAATGCCGAGTTCGTCCAGCAGCGGCTTGATCTGCCAAAGCTCGCCGGACAAATTGTATTCGCCGATAAGATTGATATCGTAGGGCGTGACGAAATCTGGCTCCTGCGTACCGATCACGCATCCCAGCAGCGCTTCGCCGGCGAGCTTGTTGCCGAGATTCTTCGAACCAAGAAAGCCCGGCGAATTGACAGGAATCACGGGCTTGCCGAGCTTCGTCGCGGCCACCTTGCAAACCGCATTGATATCGTCGCCGATCATGGCTGGAACGCAGGTCTGGTAGACAAAAATCGCCGCCGGGTCGTACTTCGCGATGATTTCCTTTATGGCTTTGTACAGCCGCTTCTCGCCGCCGAATAGGACATCAATCTCTTGCATATCAGTCGTGAAGCTCCGCCGCCAGAGATCGGAGCCTGAGGAGGCAGAGCCGCGATTATCCCACGAGTTGCCTTCGCACGCGATCGGACCATGAACAAGATGAGCGACATCAGTAAACGGCTGCAGCGCAATCTTAGCGCCATCAAATGCGCATCCTCCGGCGGCTCCGCCCGGCTGCAGCTGCTTGGTACAGCCTTTCTTGCGCACAGCCTGCGATTTGTTGGTGTTCTTGGCACAGTCCGCCTGGTTGAAGACGTCTTGGATGGTAGCCGATAGCGAAGTCACAATTTCTCCTTCCGCGGACGCTTCTAGTCCGGCCAGGGTCGACAGGCCGGCTGATGGGCTGATGCCCTGCATTCCCACCTCACGACCGCGACAAGCTGCATGAGGCATAGACACGCTCACCTCAACGAATTATGTCGAAGCTGTAATCGGTTTTGCCCACAACGTTGGTGTTCCTGTCGATCTCTTCAAAGATCTTGTCGAGTATCTTCACCAGCACATTCATACCACCCTGATAACCCCATACCGGATAGCGGTGATGATGGTGCCGATCGAACACTGGAAAGCCGATGCGGATCAGCGGCGTGCCCGTGTCGCGTTCCAGGTACTTTCCGTAGGTGTTACCGATCAGAAAATCGACCGGCTCGGTGAACAGCAGCGAACGCATGTGCCAGAGGTCCTTACCCGGATAGGCATGACAGTCTTTGCCGAATTGCGAACTGGCGAAGAGCGCCTGCATCTTATCCTCCCAGCCCTTGTTGCCATTGGTTGAGAGGACGTGGGTCGGTTCGGAACCGAGCTCGAGCAGAAAGGCCGCCAATCCATAGCAAAGGTCGGGATCACCATAGATCGCGAACTTCTTACCGTGAATGTGCGCGCTGGAATCCGCCATGGCGTCGACCAGACGACCGCGTTCCCGTTCGAGGAGTTTCGGAATCGCCTTACCGGTTATCCGCGACAGCGTCATAAGGAAGTCGTCTGTCGCGCTGACGCCGACCGGATGGTTGAACGCAACGACTTGCTGACCATGGCTCGCGATGAACGGCAGCGTTCTCTCCGTACAATATTGCTGCATGGAGATGGTCGCCTTGGCGTGAATAGCATTCGCGGTGTCTTCCAGCGTGGTGCCGCCATCATACATCCGGAATTCACCGTCCGTTGGCGTATCGAACACGTCACTGTTATCCGCCAGGATCGTGTACCCAATCCCCATCAATTCGAAGATGCGCTTTACTTCGCGAATATTGCCTACGGTGTAGCCGTCGAAGCCGCCGATGAAGTTGATCTTCTCGTTCGGCTCGCGCTCCAGTTTTGGCTCAGCCCGGGCCTTACCGTCCCAGAAATGCTCGATAATGCCTTTCAGGGCGTTGTCATAGCCAGTGATATGGCTACCGACGAAGGCTGGCGTGTGAGCGAAGGGCACGTCGAACTCGGCCGGCACCGACCCCTTCTCCTTCGACGTCTTGATGAAGGCGTTGAGATCGTCGCCGATCACCTCCGCCATGCAGGTAGTCGAGACCGCGATCATCTTCGGTTTGTACATGTTGTAGCTGTTGGCGAGTCCGTCGATCATATTATTGAGACCGCCGAATACGGCTGCGTCTTCGGTCATCGACGAGGACACACATGAGGTCGGCTCCTTAAAGTGCCGCGACAGGTGGCTTCGGTAGTAGGCTACGCAGCCCTGTGAGCCATGGACAAAAGGCAACGTGCGCTCGAAGCCGACCGAAGCAAACACGGCGCCTAATGGCTGGCACGCCTTGGCCGGATTGATAGTGAGTTCCTCGCGTGCGAAGTTCTTTTCTCGATATTCGGGTGTCTTGGCCCACTCGCGGATACGCTCGATCTCCGCGGGATCATGCGCATTCTCGAAGAGCGCTCTCTTGTTAGCCAGCATCTGCTGGTATTCCGGACCTCGGAACAGCTCGAAATGATCGAGCACGTTTTCGGCGTTCTGTGGCATCGTGGCGTCCTTGTTGAATTCCTGTTCGAACGACTGGTCCGGCTTATTTATTCCGCAGCCATCAGGCTTGGACGCGGGGTGTCCTTCCAGGGCGCCCTGGTCTTCTTCCAGATCGGGGAATTGATTGCCATGTCCATGTCGCGGGCGAAGATCGCGAACCCATCGTATCCATGATAAGGACCCGAATAGTCCCAGGAGTGCATTTGCCGGAACGGCACGCCCATCTTCTGGAACACGTACTTCTCCTTAATGCCGGAGCCAACGATGTCGGGCTGCATCTTCTCGACGAAGCGCTCGAACTCGTAGCCAGTGACATCGTCATAAATCAGTGTACCATCCTTGACGTAATGCCGGGCGGTGCGCTGATAATCGTCGTTGTGACCGAACTCGTAGCCAGTCCCGATGACCTCCATACCGAGGTCTTCGTAGGCGCCTATCACGTGCCGAGGGCGCAGGCCACCAACGAAGAGCATCACGGACTTGCCTTCTAGGCGCGGCCGGTACTTGGCGGTGACGGCATCCATTAGCGGCTTGTATTTCACGATGACGCGTTCGGCCCCGTCCTTAATCTTGTCGTCGAAGAAGCTCGCGATCTTGCGCAGTGACTCCGCGATTTTTGATGGACCGAAGAAGTTGTACTCGCACCAGGGAATGCCGAACTTCTCCTCCATGTGGCGAGAGATGTAGTTCATCGAACGATAGCAGTGTAGGATGTTAAGCTTGGCCTTTGGCGTCGCCTCAAGTTCGGCGAGGCTGCCGTCGCCGGACCACTGCGCAATCACCCGCAGACCCATCTCCTCCAGGAGAATGCGAGAGGACCATGCGTCGCCGCCGATGTTGTAGTCGCCGATGATGGCGACGTCATAGGGTGTTGGTTCGAATCGAAGCTCCGCCTCTGAGGTGATCTTGTCAAATACCCAGTCGCGTACGGCGTCGTTGGCGATGTGGTGGCCAAGCGACTGCGATACGCCACGGAACCCTTCGCAGCGCACCGGCACGATTGTCTTGCCATCATACTCCTTCGACTTGGCCCTCGACACTGCCTCTATGTCATCGCCGATCAGACCGATGGGGCACTCCGATTGGACAGTGATTCCGCGGTTGAGCGGAAACAAGGTCTCAATTTCATCGATGACCTTGGCGAGCTTCTTGTCGCCGCCGAAGACGATGTCCTTTTCCTGAAAGTCGGAGGTGAACTGCATGGTTCCGAAGGCATCGATGCCGGTGGTACCAACATAATAGTTGCGCCGCGATCCCCAGGAATACTGACCGCAACCGACCGGACCGTGGCTGATATGGATCATGTCCTTTATCGGACCCCACACCACTCCTTTCGAGCCGGCATAGGCGCAGCCTCGAATGGTCATCACGCCCGGGATCGATTTGAGATTCGATTTGACACCACAGTCGGGCTTGCCAGCCTCGTGCACGTTGAGGTGCTTGGCACGTCGCTTGGCCGTCTTCTCCGGATAAACTTCCAAAACTTCGTCGATCAACTCCTTGTTGCGGGCCTTGATCTCTGCAACGCTCTGGGTGGATGCCAGGCTCATACGAGTATCCTTCTGATTGTCTCTGCGCTTTACGGACCGACGCTTCGTCGAAACTGCCGAATGTGAGGTCCGACCTCAAGCCGAGAGAGCAGCAAGCTCTGAAGCGGTTTTGCCGACCTGGCTTTCGTCGATCTGCTTCATGATGCCGTGCTCCATCAGCATGTCCTCAAGCTCGTCCATGCTGATCGGGGTCGGGATGATGCCATTGCCGCCATTGTTATGGATTTTGGTCGCGAGATTGCGATAGTGGTCAGCCTGCTTGCAGTCCGGTGCATATTCCAGCACCGTCATGCGGCGTAGCTCGGCGTGTTGGACGACGTTGTCACGGGGCACGAAGTGGATCAGCTGGGTGCCGAGCTTCTTGGCGAGTGCTTCTGCCAGCTCCAGCTCCTTGTCGGTCTGCCGCTCGTTACAGATCAAGCCGCCGAGCCGCACGCCGCCGGAATTGGCATACTTCAGAATGCCCTTGGAGATGTTGTTGGCAGCGTACATCGCCATCATCTCGCCGGACATGACGATGTAGATCTCTTGCGCCTTGTTCTCGCGTATCGGCATCGCAAAGCCGCCGCAGACGACGTCGCCGAGCACATCGTACGACACGTAGTCGATATCCTCATAGGCGCCGTTCTCTTCCAAGAAATTGATCGAGGTGATGACGCCCCGGCCGGCGCACCCCACTCCCGGCTCCGGACCACCGGATTCGACGCAGCGAATGTCTTTGTAACCGACCTTCAAGACGTCCTCGATCTCGAGGTCCTCGACGCTGCCGGCGCTTGCCGCGAGACTCAAGATCGTGTCCTGCGCCTTGGCGTGCAGGATCAAGCGGGTCGAGTCCGCCTTCGGATCGCAGCCGACGATCAGGATCTTGTGACCCATCTCGGCAAGGGCTGCGAGCGTGTTCTGCGATGTCGTCGATTTGCCGATACCGCCCTTGCCGTAAAACGCGATTTGTCTCAGTGAAGACATGCTGTTCTCCATCAACCGATTGCCGATATGCATAATGCGCTTCGTCGTGATCCCATCGCGCGGTTCGCCGCCTTTGCAGCTAATGGAGATACAAAGGCCGACAGCCGCGCCGCTTGAGCAATGACTTTTGCAACGAGCGTGCCAGTGCCTGCTCGCGAGGAAAAAGCGGTGTAAATGGAGATAGATACAGGCGCAGATGGGCTTTGTTGCAAGTCCTACATCGGCAAGTCTCAAGACGTGTGCGTCGCACTCGCCTGTCCGAAACACGGCAAACCTTGCTTTACCCGGCTAGCGAAATCGGCAGTTTTCCCTGCGCAAACGGCTAATCACATCACGGCCCAGAGCTTGCTTGATGCCTATCAATCAATGATATCGAGGATATCATGCAGCATACCGAGGTCTACGCGAGGACAGCCCGTCCGGCCGTCTTCCTGATCGAACCTGAGCAGGTGGTACGTTCCGCGCTCGAATATATCCTGCGCGAGCGCTATGGGACACATGCTTTTGCCTCCATGGATGAGGCAATGGCCTCGCCCATGAAAGCTCCCGCTGTGGTGCTGATCGGCATTGCCATCCTGCGCGACCGAGGCGAGGAGGTCCTGGCGGAACTGAGCACGGTGTTCGCGACGACCAAGATCTTGCTCGTAGCGGAACGGATTTGCGATCCTGTCGCGCAGGCTGGGCTTAAACAAGGCGCCCATGGAGTCATCAGTAATCCAATCTCCTTTGATTCTGTCTGCGATGCCGTCCGGGTCGTCTTGGGCGCACCGGACTTTCCCGGCGCGCCATCGCGTCTCGTTCGTGTCGCGTTCGGTTAGGCGCTTCTTACTCGGCTTTGAATGGCGCCGCCTGCACCAGTTCGGGGATGCTTGCGCTCAGCATGAAACTCCGCCTCTCCTTGAAGGTTCTGCCTGCGGACATTCGGTCGAAGGGCCGGTTCGCCCTGCCTTTTTCGCGCCGACGATCACCAGCGTCGTGGAGCTCGCACAGGGAACGCCCAGCTTCTCCCGCGTCTTCCGGATAGCCGACTTTCTCTTATCGAAATCACGAGATGGTCTTTTCGGCTCCGTGTAGTCTGTCCTGAGACGTGACTGTTGGAATAGTCGACGTGCGCCCGGGGCGACGGGTCATGGTCAGCCGGTAGCAACATATCTACGCCATTACATGCAACCGGGCGAGCTCGTTCCTGCGGTACATTCCTCAACCGTCCGACAGACCCTCTGTCAAGACCTCACACTATGCGATTGGTCAAAATCCTTCACGCTCTCACTTCGACGAATTTGCAGGCCGCGCGTGCATTGCTGCGCATGCGAACCAATGTATCGGCGCGATACTGCCTTCGTCTTCGGTGTTTATTGGCCCGGCGGCCCCGTGGCATTGAACGCAATTTCAAGGCTGTCCGCAAGCTGCGCACACGCTGCTCGACGATTCCGCGTGCATTACCGACAATCACCGACCTGTCAGCGGCGGAATGATCCGTTCGAAATCCTCAGGCCGGGACACATGTGTCTTCGACTGGACAGACCACCGCACACTGCGGTGTATCGCAGTGCCCCTCGCACTCTGTGCACTTTTTAGGATCTATCACATAGGTATCGCGCTTTAGACTGATCGCGCCGTTCGGACACTCGAACTCACATGCACCGCAAGCCGAGCATTGCGAGGCGACGATCTTGTAAGCCATGAATTGAGACTCCCAGGAGTAAACGATGTCGTTGTACTTCGACAGCTGCCCTTCAAACCTCGTGCCACATGCGAGAGATCGACCATTTGGCACCAATCTATGAGAGGCGTATCGTCGCGAGCCCATGGCACGCCACATCCGCGACGGTCCCATAACAACTATTTGGCCTAAGGCGTGTAGCCGTTCGGCCACGACTCCAACACGAGGAGAGTGCGGCCGTCCCATGTTCGGTTACGCCACACTCGTGCTCTCGCCATGGACCGTGGCTCATGCAATGAGCCTCAATTTCCTCAACTTCGCCACTCCGCTTTGTTGCGAGGCATGTGGAAGGTCATACTCAGCCTGTCTTCTTACTGACAGTCTCTTGTCGCCCTCGCCGGATTGTTCTCCCAGTTTACAACATTGGAATTGATGCTGCACGGCAGGCCAAGAGATCTTCCGCCTAAACCAGCACGATCCAAGGATCTCGTTTGCGACTGATCTGTCCGCCAATATCACACGTGCTGTCCGCCATTGATTGGCACTTCCGCACCGGTGACGTAGCTCGCAGCATTTGAGCAGAGAAAGAAAATAACCTTTGCGACCTCGTCCGGCGTACCAACACGATGAAGCGGTATAATTGGTGCCAGCTTCGCTTCGGTTTCCGGCGAGAGGATGTCGGTCTTGATCTCGCCTGGCGCGATCGCATTGACACGAATTCCGAACGGAGCGTAGTCATGAGCCATCTCCCGCGTGAGGCAGGCGAGCGCGGCCTTGGATGTCGCATAGGCAGTGCCGGCAAATGGATGCACCCGAGTGCCAACGATTGAGGTGACATTGACAATCGAGCCGGATGCCGCTTTCAATTCTTCGAACAAGCCTTGAGCAAGGAGAATCGGCGCGAGCAAATTGACGTGAAAGACGCTCATCCAAGTTCCGATGGACGTCGTCTGCGAATTCAGCCGACTACCATCCGGCGCCTTTGGAGAAATGCCAGCATTGTTGATCAGCGCGTGAAGCGGCTCTCCGTTGAGCCGCTTCTTAATCTCGACAATCGCACGCGGCAACGCGCGATGGTCGCTCAAGTCAACCTGCACGTGGTTACTGACGCCTAATTCCCAGGGACATCGACGGCTATCGAAAGGCTGTCGGGAACAGGAGATAATTCGCCAACCAGCTTCCGAGAACAGCTTACCCGTAGCGTGGCCAATGCCGCGCGAGGCGCCTGTCAGTACGAGTGTCTTCCTTCCGTCCCGCCTCGTGTGCGAGCTGACATCGTGAAAAGGACAGAGTGCATGATTTGGCGCAGAGGACGACTCAACTGCACCGTCTCCATCTAATCCGTGAATGGACAAGCGAGCTCCTTTAGGACATCCGACATCTTCGGCAGGACGTTTTGCGAAATCCGGGCCGAGGGCGGCAACTGCAGGATTGCCCCCTCTCTTCCGAATGTCGGCTTAAGACATCTTCGTTGATTCTCTGCAAAAGCTTGTGGCCTTTCAGAACTAACTGCGGTGCCGAGATCGGCACACGTAGCGACCGGAGCTGACAAGACGATGTATTCTCGGCAGCATTGGTTTGAAAGTCGGCTTTCTGTTTGAGGCCCCGCGACGTCACTCGCGAACCAGACAACGCAGCTGCGCCCAGTTGCAAGCTTTCACGCACTGGGTTCGCGATCAACCGAGGCGCCCGGCGCACTTTGCCGTCTTCGTACGTAAAATGCGCCGGGTCCCACCTCTGCACCATCAGTACATCCGTGATGATGCTATCCTGACAGAAGCGACTAGCGTGGCAAAACTGAGGCCCTGGCTCTGCAGAAGCGAAACATACTCCATGCGAGCACTTCGAAAGACATTAGAATCGCGCCTAACGTCAGCTTGCATGCTCTGTTTTCACGGCAAGACGACTGCCTTCGAGCAATGACGCAAACGCTGCTCATACTTTCGATCCACAGCAATTCCGGCAAGCTAGACCTTTTCCATTCTGAAGGCACAAATGGCTCGCTAGATTCTCTCTCGCGTGCGTTAATCGCCGATGGTCACAGCTTGAAGAGAACAGTGGTCAAGTATGGCGCGGCCTTTGTTTCACGCATTCTTATGTCGCTCAATGCTCTCGATGACCTGATCGGATCAATGTGCTGCCAAGATCGCGCACCGAGGCAACGTCGATACTCATGAGAACATAAACGCGGCACCTCTTGTACCTTATCTCGCACGCAGTTTATGCTGCGGAACTAGAGCGCGCTACTGAACGATAGGAGGCACCTTTGTTGCTTCTAGATCGATCCTTCGGATCATTAGCCGTCGGTGTTCCGCCCGCAAGAGTCCGGAGAACGGTCATGGGAGATCACATCAAACACGTAGAGTACATAGCCGTCACAATGACGAAAGCGCGATTCCAGCGCGGCATATGCGAGCCCGAAGCTAGCAAAGAAAATGGAGACCAAGATGAAAAGGAGAGCAACACTCTCCTCTCTTCCCCACATGCACAGTGAACACGCCATATAATCGAGCCACCTTTGGCTGTGTCGGAGACGCCTACGATGCGATCTACAACTTGACGCTACGTGCGATTCAAGCTCCGTCGGCCCTCTTGTGTAGAATTTTGCAGAGACAACACCCTTAACCGATTGGCCAGCCTCAGATTTGCCAGGTTGCTTGATTGATTTGAGGGAACATTGTCAGAATGCACTGACGATGTCTGGCGGACCCGGCGCGCTCTTCCTGACGAAGTGCGCCGGGGCGTTTCGTTTTCTTCTTGCGGCGTCCTCCCGCGCCCCAAGGAGTAAGATCTTGCGGCGCAGTGTTGCCCGATAAGAACTTGGAAATTGTCACGATCTGCAGGTTAATACGATCAGCTCGCTCGACATCCGGGCCGCGCCGTGCAATCATTCCCCGGATTTCCAGCAACGAAGAATTCGGGCCGCCTCAACTCACCGCGAGCACTGACCGAATAGGCTGACCTTTCTGTCATCGTCCGTCATACTCGGCCCAAGCGTCAGATGTTTCACGACTCGCACGACCTGCTGAATTTTTCGATGTAATCTTTCCCAGATCCACATGGAAATATTTTCTGCCATAGGGTTCTCCAGGCCCTCACCTCCATTCAGACATCAATGATCAAGTACACGTAACTATTTCGGCAAAGGACTTCCCAAGGTCAGAAACAACTACGACAAATTCTGTAACCGGATCTATCGGCCCACCGACCTGCAATTCAGTTCGATAGGATTGCCCATGCATGCGGCTGCACTTGTGTGTGGCCGGCGTCTCCGGGAGGCGGTGGGCCACCTCGAACCTGAACGCTTGCGATATCTTCATTCGCGCTCAGATGCTTCCCTGTCATATTTCCGATGCGAACACGTCCAACATGAGCTCAGGTAAGTTCCGCAATGAGGTTCGCCATCAGTCGATACTTGCTGCCTTGGCAACAGGTTTCGCGTGAAACGATCGGAATCGCACCTGCACGCGTCGGATACTCGAAGGTGCCGCCCGCTGAAGCGTAATCCTTACAAGTGCGACGCCCGAGAACGATGTCCATAGCCTCAATGTTGGGGATGTCGGTTTCGTGCAGCGCTGGCATCAAAGGCTTGCGGGCTAGTGCCGCCTCTTTGTAGGGTTCCAGTTCCTCTTGTTTGCGTCGGACGCGTTCGTTTTGCCGTTCTTTCAGCGCGGGCATGACCTCATCGGCAAACAGCTCGCGTGCTTCGCAGATATGTTCGCGCTTATTTACCCCACATTGCTGAATGAAGATCATCTGGTCGATACAGACATGCGCATAACTTATCAGATGGTCGCAGACGATCTGGGGGCGTCCGATGCTACCTGAGTCTGCTGTGTCCTTGATGTCGTCCTTAATAGCTTGGAAGCGTCGCCACAACTTCGTGCGTCCAGGACGATGTGCGCCACATACCGCATAATGTGCGAGCGAGTATCCGAAGAACTTGAAACCCTCGATTCCACGACGCATCGCCTCTTCTGCACTCTCATGAACCATCATACCGTTGAGTGTTGCAATATTGGCGTTGACCGAATGACCGATTGGCACACATTCGTCAGAATTGATCATCTCATAGTATTCGTCGCGCAAACCCAAAGACCAGCGCTCCCACCCTGTGACGCGCGGCTCGCAAAATGCTGTCGCGCCGTGAGCACGCCATCCAAAGCAGTGGATGCGGTTTCTGTATCGGTTTTGGCACAATGTTACGGGGCGGCATTGTGAAGAATTGCCGTTCGTATCCCGGATACGACACATCGTCATTATATTGGCGGCCTGTTCAACGCCTTCCCGCCACATGGCATTCTTCTGCTCAGGCTCTATCCTAAATCCATCTCAATTAGCGAGGCGGATTCTCCGGTCCCCCACTCAACGTGTCCTCCAGAGATCAGATCGAGCGTCGCGAGGCGCTCAGTTAGCCGCGCGGGATGATTATGGCGGGGCGGGGAAGACAAATGCGTGGCCAAATGCGAATATTCTTTGTACGCTGCGAAACGCCACCCAAGAAAGACTTCTGGTGCGGACGAGTGGGAGTACTCCTTGAGGAAGTGGCGCTCAACTTGCCAAATATAATTGAATCCGATTCGATCAGCGAGCTCGATCTGTTCCAGCGCGTTGCTGAACATTTTCTGTTCGCCACCATTTTCGCAGGGCTGCGGCAATTGGTGCTCGTAGAACACTCCAAACTTCATCTGCTTTCCTCTATGGCGGAGTAGAGCGGCTTATATTATTCGGACGCGACGCGCATTATCGCGCGGTCGATCGATGACCAGGGGCACCATGTATCCCTCATTTCTTGGTTGAGACCGATTGGCACAAGATTCATTTCAAGACGCCCGGCTGCAAGGCCGCTCGGAACGTCGAGGTCTGGCAAGGCATCAACCTTGCTCATCGAACTCCGTCGCCGGCGGCTATAACGTGGCCATCGTCGTAATGGTCGTTTTCTGCTATCGAGCAATCGGGGTGCCAAGTCTGCGAGCCACGATTGAAAGGGAGACAATGATGTGCGTCGTTCGGACGGAACATTCTCGTCCTAATGTCGTGTTTCTGACATGGGCATCTCCAATGCAAGCATGACCAGACACGAAGACCAAAGGGCGCTTTCCGACAAATTTTGATGCGCGCTCTTACGCCAGAAGCGGCGGGGTGGGTCACGATTGCAATTACCCATCTGCTTTCCAGATGCGGGATGGGGAAGACGCTGATTCTAAACGTACACTTGGGCGCAGCTAGACGAAGCGTTGTCGAGATCGCGCCAGGTGAGTTCCAGGAGAACCGCTGCAACAAGCGTGAAGCTGGTCCAGCAAAAGGTGGAGACCATTATGCGAGACTTCCTGATTTCCGTTGCCATTCTGACCGGATGCTTCCAACTTTCAGAGGCAAATGCGGAGAGGCTTCTTGTCTCAAAATCCGACGGCTTGACCTATCGCTCGATCCAGGAGGCCGTAGATGCATTGCCGGCCCGAGGCGGCGACATTCTGATCGCGCCGGGCATCTATCGGGAGAAGATCAGGATTGGCAAACCTGCCGTTCACATCAAAGGAACCGGCAAGAAGCCGGAGGACACGGTGGTCGTCTATGGCGACGGTGCGATTAAGGCGGGTGGAACCATTCATTCCGCCACCATGGACGCGTCTGGCGACGACTTCCGGCTCGACAATCTAACGATCCAAAACGACTACTCCCTGAATCCATCCAATCCGCCATCACAGGCCGTGGCGCTGTCTCTTACAGGAGACAAGGACGTGATCACTCGCGTTCGCCTGCTCGGCGCACAAGACACACTATTTGCCAATATGGGGCCGAACGGCCGAACGGCACGGCAATACTTTTCAGACTGCTATATCGAGGGACATGTTGACTATATATTTGGCAACGCGAAGGCCTATTTCCAACATTGTGAACTTCACGGCATCGCCAGCCAAGCTGTGGTATATACCGCACAAAGCAGAACTTCGCCGGACGAGGACAGCGCCTATGTTTTTGACCGTTGCACTCTGACCGCCGATTCCGCCGCACGTGCCATCACCCTCGGACGCCCTTGGCGCTCTTACGCTACGGTGATCTTCTTATCCACCAAGATGAATGCGCCGGTGATGGCGGACGGCTGGAGCGAGTGGAAACTTGGCAAGACCAACAGATTAAAGACGGCTTACTATGCCGAATACGAATCCACCGGAATCGGCGCCAATCTTAGAGGACGTGAGCCTTACTCCCATCAGCTGAACGACAGCGAAGCTAAGCAATGGTCCCTCAAAGCTTTCTTTGCTGATGACACGAACTGGCTACCGAGCTCATCGTCAAAATAGGAGCTATGGGGCGGTCGTCGCGGACTTTTAATCCGTCCATGGCGAGCTGCGTCACATCCCCCTACGCGATTAGGCCCGGACGGTGCAACATGAGCCATGCCAAATTTCGTCTTGGGTTTAGTCAAGTGCGGGTGCTACAACGAAGCGAAGAGTACTATCGTGGCGCAAGGCCGTTCAGAGCTTTGCTTAGGGGCTGACGGAATGCACCCGCACAGCCGTCCCATGCACGAGACGATAGCGGGCCTTGTCCGCCCCGCAACGGCGGCCACACGCCGGAAATCACGACATTCGCATTTTCCACTTGCCAGGTCGCGCTATCGGAAAATCGCACATCGTCCAGCACAATCTCAAGGGCATGATCTCGATCAAGCCCGTGCATAACCAGCGCACCATCACCGCCACGCACGTGGCGCAGAGTGATCCGTCGGTAGACCGGAATTTTGTTGCCGTGCGCCTGCACGTCATAGCGTGTATCGAAATTGATCGGCCATCGATTGCCACGCAGACACACATTCTCATAGGTCACCCCCTCCACCAGACCGCCCCGTCCGACATCGCTCTTAATGCGCACGCCAGACGTCGTGCCGTCTAGGGTCAGGCCGTGCACCAGTATGTCGCTAATACCTGAGCTTACCTCACTGCCGATCGACATGCCGTGCCCCCAGCCGAAGTAGTTGTCGGTAATGGAAATATGCCGGGTGGGCCCATTGCTGCCGGCTTTGATAGCCACATTGTCGTCTCCAGTACGGATCTGACAGTGAGTAATCGTCACATCCTGGCTGGCGCCGAGATCGATGCCATCTGTATTGCGGGCGCCGGCCGGTGTATCGATCGTAACGCCCCAGAAGGTGGCACTTTCGACTCGGTTCATCGCCACGTGGAAATTGGGCGCATTGCGGAGTGTGATGCCGTGGAAGGTAATGTCATTGGCATGGTCGATCTGGATCAGGCGAGGGACGTTCTGGTTGCCGCCCTCGGCCTGCGCACGCCGGGCCAGTTGCCACCAACTCTCGGTGGCACCAACCATGAGCGCCCCACCTTGACCGTCGATGATGCCCTCGCCATAGATGCCGCCTCCACGTGCTTTTGAGAAGCTGATGAATGGCCGGCAGCCGTCGCCCTTGCCTTCGATACGACCACAACTTCCGCGGCCTTTGTCATAAGCATTCGGCTGGGCAAGTGCCATAAGAGTGGCGCCGCCCTCGATCCAAAGCGTTACTCCCGATTTCATCTCGAGCGGGCCGGACAGGAAGATCCCGCCTGTCAAATAGACGGCTGAGCCAGGAGGGCACTGAGCAACGGCGTCTTGCAGCGTAACTGTATCGTTTTCTCCGGACGGCGCTAGGCGGGCGCAAACATAATTGGGCGCGACAGGTTCGGCGACCGTGCGGCGATCTCTCGCCTGTGCGGGCAGGCACGTGATGGCAAGCATGGACAGCATTGCCCCACAGCGCAAACGGACTAGCATCAAAACACCTTCCCATCTTTCGGCGCTACATACGCGGGCTGATCTACTCCGAACGCCGCAGGCGAAGTTGCTTTACCACCTGGTAGGGAGCAGTGGCGTGATGAAATAAATAGCGGTTCTGTGGTACGTCGACGCGATAAGTATTGCTCGCTTTCTTTTTATCACCGGCGGAGCGGCGCAGGTCAGAAACCCGCAGTGCTGGCGATCGTGACGAGTCGACCGATGGCGTCGCGCTTACTCAACGGTGACGGATTTCGCGAGATTGCGCGGCTGGTCGACATCGGTGCCCATCACAACGGCCGTGTGGTAGGCGAGCAGTTGCACGGGAATGGCGTAGACCATAGGCGTGAAAGCAGCCGCCATGTCCGGCATTACGACCGTGGCGAGCGAAGCGACTGCCCTCTCAGCCGCGCCCTTGGCGTCCGTTACCAGGATGATGTTGCCGCCGCGGGCGGCGACTTCCTGCATGTTGGAGACGGTCTTCTCGAAAACGCGATCGTGCGGTGCAATGACAACGACCGGCATGGTCTCGTCGATCAGCGCGATTGGCCCGTGCTTAAGCTCCCCGGCAGCATAGCCCTCGGCGTGGATGTAGGAGATTTCCTTTAGCTTCAGCGCGCCTTCGAGCGCGAGCGGGAAACTGGTGCCGCGGCCGAGATAGAGCACGTCGCGCGACTTGGCAATTCTGTGCGCTAGCTTCTCGATCTGCGTTTCGGTGGTGAGCGCGTCCGCCATCAGGCGCGGGATCTCCACGAGGCCGTGCACGAGCTTTGGTCTCATCCTCCTCGGACAATTCGCCGCGCGCCTTGCCGGCAGCGACAGCGAGCGAGGCGAGTACCATAAGCTGGCAGGTGAAGGCCTTTGTGGACGCGACGCCGATCTCCGGACCGGCGAGCGTCTCGAGCACCGTCTCGCTCTCGCGCGCGATCGTCGAGGTCGGCACGTTGACGACGGCGAGCGTGTGCACGCCCGCGGCCTTGGCGTAGCGGAGCGCGGCGAGCGTATCGGCGGTTTCGCCCGACTGCGAAATGAAGATGGCCAGATCGCCGTCGCGCAAGGGAGACTCGCGGTAGCGAAACTCGGAGGCGACGTCGACGTCGACCGGCAAGCAGGCGAAGCGCTCGAACCAGTATTTGGCGACATAGCCGGCGTAGCCCGCCGTGCCGCAGGCCGTGATTGTGATGTGCTTGATAGCGCGGAAATCGAACGGCAGCTTCACGGGCAGTGATAGCCGTTCGGAAGCCATGTTGACATAGCGGGCCAGCGTGTGGCCCACGACATCGGGCTGCTCGTGGATCTCCTTCGCCATGAAATGGCGGAAATTGGCCTTATCGACCAGCGAGGTCGAGGCCGCGTGCTTGATCTTGTCGCGCTGGACGGGGCGGCCGTCCCTGTCGAAGATGGCAACGGTGCTCCGAGTCAGCACCACCAAGTCACCATCCTCGAGATAGATGATCGTATCGGTGAACGGGCCGAGCGCGATCGAGTCCGAGCCGAGGAACATCTCGCCATCGCCGTAGCCGACAGCGAGCGGCGGACCGTTGCGAGAGCCGATCATCAGGTCGCCTTGGCCCGCGAAGATGAAGGCGAGCGCGAAGGCGCCGCGCAGCCGGCTCAAGGCGAGCCTCACCGCCTCCACTGGCTTGTTTCCGCGCGTGAGCAGGTGATCGACCAGATGCAGCACGATCTCGGTATCGGTCTCGGTCCGGAACACCTTCCCCTTCGCTTCGAGCTCCTCGCGCAGCTCGCGGAAATTCTCGATGATGCCGTTATGGACGACCGCGACGCGCTCGGTGGCGTGGGGATGGGCATTGTGCTCGGTCGGCTTGCCGTGAGTGGCCCAGCGGGTGTGCCCGATGCCGGTCGTGCCCTTGAGCGGCTTGTCACGCAGCCGCACCTCGAGATTCTTCAGCTTGCCTTCGGCGCGACGGCGATCCAGGCGTTCGTCTTCGAGCGTGGCAACACCCGCGGAGTCGTAGCCACGATATTCGAGCCGCTTGAGCGACTCCACCAGTTGCTCCGCAACCGGTTCGCGACCGAGAATACCGACAATCCCGCACATTTAAATCACTACCCCCGAACTCACTAAACCAACTCTCAAAGCCGCTTCGCCTTTGTGCGACACTTGATTGGTTTGATAGTTTTGATTCCACGACTCGCTGTCGCGTCATTTAGGCTTATGATGCCTACGTGTGAGGCCGTTTCAGCTCTCTGATCTCGCCAAGCTGTAGCGCAGCTTCGGTGAGCGCGATCGAATACCAACACGTCACGGCAGCGAAGACAGCGACGGTTTCCAGGTGAGTAAAACAGACATGCACGAGGCGACGGATGCCGCATCTCATCGCGAGCCATGGCATGCATGGCCTCTCCCGACCTCGATGATAGCAATCGTAGTCGCAATAGAGCTGCCGCGTGGACATTTCTCGTAGGTAACCGATCCCTAGGGATCGATGACACTCGGCGCAATTCGATGAACTGCTAGGCGTCCTGTGATTGACCAATATGAACTTCATGGTCGCTCACGTTGCGCTGAGATTCTTCATGATGATACACCTGTCAGATCATCAAGGATGGGTCGCCGCTGTCAAAATGAAGCGCATAGCGGCATCGAGGATTTCTGGCTCGACGCTATCGCTCGTACTCGCCGCACAAAATGAAGCCCGACCACTTTTGATGGCCCGGCAGAAGTCAGCCTCGGAACGCTACTGCACGCCGCGCCGACTTCCGTCGGCAGAGGGAGGGCTCCTGCCGACGGTCCATTTGCGGCGAGGGCATTCGCCGCTAGCCATAAATCCTTTACGAATGAAATCTGGCGTTGCCTTTTCCGTTCGACCGACCCAGGGAAGGAACTCGGCCTGATGCTCGTCGGCGCGAGGATTTGGCGACCAACGCCCAGCCCTTTGGCTGCCGCCGATCGCCGCGAACGGCCAGTGTTAGCTGAGAGACCATCGAAAAGCGCGGCCAGACTGAACGAGCGCGCGGCTTGACACGCGACGTATACGGAGAATGTTTTTTCTTGCCTAGGCAAAGATCGATAACCATCGTGATAGGATCGAACCGACGCTTTTGTTATGCGACGTCCTGCAAAAATGGTAAAATCGATTGTGTTGATGGGCCATATCTACACAGTGGATCATTTGGTGACGTTGGCGACTTTGTGCTTCTGGAGCGTATGCGCGGAAGCTGAGTGGAACCATGCGCCCTGCGCCCATGTGAGCCGCGGCAAGCGCTGACGCCCACCAGGTGGAGATAAACGATACGCGGCGAGACGATTGTGCACAAAGAACGAAGAGCAGGATGCGGCGCCTGTGATCACAGGACTCTCCCAGTCGAGGCTCTAACTTGGCGCCACGCGCGTTGTTCGGCCGAGCCAGGCGCGGAATGAGCGGTGAGAGACGGCAACGTGCGGCCCGACGGACAGCAGTGCAGTACCTCCCCAGCGTCGTTCGACGGGCGGATCGCGCATGGTCGCCAGCCAAGCCGCACGGTAAACGCTACACCAGCCTTGTTACAGCCAGGACCGGCCGGAAAAAGCCAATTTCAACATCTGACGTTTTCGAATCAATAAGCTCGGGTTTGCCCGGAGGACCGTCTTCAGGTTGGTTAAGGGGCTACGATGCCGGGTGGATAAGAGAGCTTGATATGAAGGAAGGAGCAATGCCATCGGTGGTGACACGCTACGACTAACTTGTAACGAACTGCCCTCGACCAACTCGCTTTGTATATCCCAATGGCTGGCTGCGCTTAGTGAGCCCACGCCCCAATCACCAACGGATGCTTGCCTAGTCTCTTCTTCGCGCCCATATGCACCGTGGGATAGACGACGTCAGATTCTATGGGCAGGGTGAACTGCAGTCGCTCCGGACTATTCGGGTCCAATCCTGGACCCGACTCTCGTAAGCCGACCACCATACTATTTGAGACAGATCTGGCCATGCTGACTCTCGGGTACCTCGTTGCTCCGCTTAGCGCCTCGACGGCGCTGATGATCAAGTTGAGGACCACCTATCGGACTTATAACTCAATTTGCCCGAATGAGTGGCCGGGCTGTGACGAGCGCTGAGTCACGGGCGGCACCATTCGCCTGCACGCGCAGCATTCGCTCGCGCTGTCGGTTTCGAAGCTATTGCTCATGCGCGTCGCGTTCGAACCGCGCCCACCATACTCAGTCGCTCTCCTCGGGCAGGCGATAGATTGAGGCAAAGCGCAGCAGCCGCAGATCACCTTCGTGTTCGTCCGCGCCGCGAACTGCAACCACCTCAGTGTGGTCACGTCACGCGATCGGTGAGCAGCCCCCTTATCTAGAGCAGCAATCGGGCGAACCCGGGCTGATCATCAGCGTCATCGCTTGGCGAGGTGGACCAGCCGTCTATGAGGACGAGCTCGGCGGCCTTCTTGGCTTGGCCCGCGCTCGCTTCGAGACGGTGATCCGACGCGATGGCGACATAGACGGCCGGCAGCACGAACAGCGTGAACAGTGTGCCGATAGCCATGCCCGCTACGACCACAAGTCCGATCGAGAAGCGGCTCGCGGCGCCAGCACCCGTTGCGGTCAATAAAGGTAAAAGGCCCGTGACCATCGCCGCAGTGGTCATCAAGATTGGACGGAGTCGGACGCGCGCCGCCACTTCGATGGCCGAGCGACGATCAAGTCTCTTATTGAGCTGCAGCTCATTGGCAAACTCGACCATCAGGATACCATGCTTGGAAATCAGCCCGACCAGTGTCAGCAATCCGACCTGAGTGTAGATGTTCATCGTCGCCGCACCAAAAAATAGCGGGATCAAGGCGCCGACGATTGCCATCGGCACGCTGACCATGATGATGAAAGGATCGCGCAGACTTTCGAACTGCACCACACGCACCAAGGAGATAATGACGACTGCAAACGCAAAGGTGATGGCAAGTTGGTTACCTTCCCTCAGATATTGGCGGGCATCGGCGAGGAAGTCGTGATTGTACCCTTCGGGCAGCTCCTTTGTCTTTTCGTCTAGGAAGTCCACAGCCTGACCGATCGTGACGCCGGGCATCGGTACGGCCTGGAAGGTTGCGGAGTTGAGTTGATTGTAGTGGGTGAGCGCGTTAGGATCGATCTTAGTCTCAATGGAGACCACAGTTGACAGCGGCAGCATCGCGCCAGATGCAGCCTTCACATAAAACTTCCCAAGTGATTCCGGGGTCAGGCGGTGCTCGCGCGACACCTATGGGATCACCTGGTAGGAGCGGCCCTCTAGGTTGAAGCGGTTGACGTAGTTTCCGCCAAGTAGGGTCGCAACCGCGCTCCCGATGTTCTGCATGGTGATGCCTAGCCCATTTGCCTTAGATCGATCTACCCTCATTCGTACCACCGGCTGGTTGAACTCAAGGTCAGAGTCGCTGACCATGAACAGACCACTCTTGCGCGCGGCATTCTTCAGCTTCGACATTTGCTCATAGATGGACTGAAAACCCAGCGTCGAGTTGATCACCATCTGCACCGGCAAGCCGCCCGAACCACCCGGAAGCGGCGGCAGGCTAAAGGCAAATGCATTGGTACCTTCATTTTTGGACAGCTCCGCCTGCACTAACGGCTTCAGCGCGATCGATGAGCGTTTGCGCTCGTCCCAAGGCTTGAGCAACATGCCGGCCATGCCACCCTGCGCACCGCTGGTGCCGCTCACGAAACGCAAGTCGGTCTCGGGAAACTTCTGAAACGCCTTGTCGAGCTTACGGCGTAATAGTCGAGGTAGTCGATATTGGCGTATTTGGGCGCCTTAGTTAGTACAAATACGATGCCCTGATCCTCCTCGGGTGCGAGTTCCTTGGACGTATGCATGTAAAGAAAACCGACGAGACCTAGCATGGTCAGCGCAAACAACCCGGTAACCGGGCGATAGTCGAGCGAGCGGTCGAGCTTGCGGCCGTACCAGCGTGTCATGGCGCCGAACACGCGGTTTACGAATCTTGCAAACCGCCCCTCCTCAGCACTCTTCAGGAAAACCGCGCACATCATCGGGGACAGCGTCAACGCGATCACACCCGACACGATCAAAGATCCCGCCAGCGTAAACGCGAATTCGCGAAACAGCGCACCGGTGAGGCCGCCGAGGAACCCGATGGGCGCGTAGACAGCGGCCAGTGTAATCGTCATCGAAACGACGGGGCCGACGATCTCGCGCGCCCCTTCCCTAGCGGCCTGCGTGGGCGTCGCGCCTGCTTCCAGATGGCGATGAATGTTCTCCACCACGACGATCGCGTCGTCGACGACCAGGCCGATCGCAAGCACCAAGGAGGGTCAGGAGATTTAATGAAAAGCCAAGTGCCAGCATCATGCTGCAGACACCAACGAGCGACAGCGGCATGGTGGCGACGGGAATGATGACCGACCGCAGCGAGGCGAGGAACAGAAAGATCACGACATTACGATCGCGACGGACTCAATGAGCGTCTTTCCCACCTCATCAATCGACGATTGAATGAATTTGGGGAGTCGTAGGCCACTTTCATTTTCACCGATGGCGGCATGTTGCGTTCCATTTCCGGAAACAATGCCCGAACGCCTCGCACTATGTTCAGCGGATTTCCTTGAGGGCTCGCCTGCACGCCGATAAAAATTGCGTGTTCGCCGTTCATGGCGACGCTGACGTCCGCGGTCTGCGCGGCAAGCTCGACTGTCGCGATGTCCTCTATGCGAACAAAGCCGTCATCGTTGGCTTTGACGACCATGCTCTCGAAGTCATCGACACTCCGCAGATCAGTATTGGCCGTCACGTCAGAGACGATGAAATAGCCCTTGGCCTGGCCGGCTGCGGCCTGGAAGTTATTGGCGGCGATTGCAGCCGAAACATCAGCCGGTGATACGCCGTGCCCTGACATTCTCGCAGGATCGAGCCATAGTCGCATCGCAAAGCTTTGGCCGCCCAGGATGTCTACCGCTGCGACGCCGTCTACGGTTGACAAAACCGGTTGTACCATGCGCGAGAGATAGTCGGAGATCGCGCTTGCTGTTAGCTCCTCGCTGGAGAAGCCGATATACATGACAGCTGTCGTCTGACCGGTAGATTTGGCGACGACCGGATCGTTCGATTCCTTGGGGATTAAGTATCTGACCGAGTTGACCTTCGAGAGGACTTCGGTGAGCGCCTCGTTTGGATCGAAATTGAGCTTGATGTAGACTTGGATCGTCGAGGTACCGAGCACTGAGGAGGAGGTTGTGTAGTCGACGCCCTCGGCCGAAGCGACCGCCTGCTCCAATGGGGTCGTGATGAACCCCTGAATCATGTCAGCGGAGGCGCCCGGATAGGAGGTCGTAATATTGACGACCGTGTTCGACAGCTTGGGATATTGCCGAATCGGCAAAACGGTGGCCGCGCGAAGGCCTATCAGCAGGATCAGAAGACTGACGGCGACAGATAGCACCGGACGTTTGACGAAAAGTTCGGTAAATGCCGTCGCAACGCTCAGATTCAAGAGACTGACATCAGCTCGCAAGCAGACTCGGGCCACCGCCACAGTGATAAATGCGGCGACTGCGATTATGCCCGCAGCATGAGTAAAGCAGGATCGTTGCTTAAAGGCTCGTGTTCATGCGCAACACCTCTCCCTCCACTGGGTCAATCGCCCGGTGGCCGGCTCGAAACACTAGAACAGAGCGCCTGAAGAAACCCGAAGAGGACGCTCGGAGGCCCGTCACGTCGCAGCAGCCAATATCCACGTTCATCTGGATCTGGCTTCAGCAGGCAGAAACAGAGCGTTGATGGAGCTCTGACGCGGAAGTCGATTCGCGTATTTCCAACTTCGTCCTCACGCTTCAATGGCAGGTAACAACCTCCAGCAAACGCATCAAGTGATGTCAGCTTTGTGCCGCACGCCGATTGCTTCGAATTATCCCGCTGCGACGCCCGAAAGTAAGAACAACTCGACAGGTGTCTCGACCCTACAAAGGTAAGCGGGGCGATATAGAATTGGTTGCTAAACCTATACTAAGGTTGCCGACAGGAACTGCGCGAGACTTGCGCGGTGATCCCGGCGCCAAGAGGATCAGTCTCACAAATGCATTCTAGCGGCTAATAACGATCCTGGTCGTCCCCGACAATCCAACCGTGATCCATTCCACGGGCGGCTAATCCTACGAAGAAGCCGACGAGCATGACCGCGAATTGTCGAACACTTGAGAAACTGGAGCAGACATCCATGCGAGAGCAATCCTATTGCTCAATGTGTTAGATCCCTTGTTCGCCCCTCAATTCATCCATAAAATGAATGCGCTCCATCATAGAAATCTATTTTACCGATCCGATTAAACGCTGCTACTCAAAGCAGCGGTTGAGCTTGGGGTCGGAGGAAGTCGTGAGGATTTTTCGTCGACTGTTAAGTGCAGCCGCACGAGATCGCCCCGTTTGCTCGTCGCTCAACGTTGAGCTCCGGAAGGGCATTACGCACGGTGGTTCAGCGATCAGTAGGCAGGCAGCCACCCGCGCGCTGGAGGCCGCCCCATCGCAAAAGGATAATTCGTGCGCCAGAACGATGCATGAGGCAGCTATGACTATGACAGCGTACGGATCCGTAAACTCTAGGGCATTGGAGCGCTTGAACCAAGCATATCGAGTGATGGCATTTTGCTTCTTTACGCAACTCCTTCGATACTTCGCTCTTTCCCTACGCAAATTCGCACACTCACTTCGACGGAAGGCTGATACTGATCCACGTACCCCCCCTGCACGATCGCCTGGAGAACATCCACGGCACGTTCGTAGCTGCAATTCGCGGGTTCAATACCTTAAGCAGAGGATAGAGCTACAAGTCGAAGAGGTTGCAAGACTTATCTGCGATGACGAGAGCGCGCTTGAGGCGACTCTACTCCTCAATGCACTCACAAGCGAGCTGGTAGCGGCGAAACTCGGCATTTGCCCGGAACTCAACGAACAAGCCGACGGTGCTGTCATAGCAGGGGGCGCGAACCGTATCGAACAGGACCATGGTGCACTGTACGAGCCCGAACAGCTTTCGCCTCTGGGGACATTTTTTGATAAAGCAGTCTTGGAACTTCCACCAAGTATGCGAACTCCTTCCAACCGGACAGAGATCGCCAAACTTGTTTTAGGACGCTCATCTATTTCACAAATTGAGCTGGGTCTTCTTATTAAGTTTATAATCGCCCTTGTCGCTGCTGCTTGATGACACTAATCGGCCACTTGCCGGCGCCTCACGCTAAAGAGTCCAAACTGATGCGATTAAACAGATATCAATCATCCTTCACATCAATGTGGACGGCTCGAGACTTTCCAAGATGGCCATCAGCAGATCGCGGATATCTAGTTCTGCCAGCCAATCGCCGAGTCCCTGCCAGGCCGGACTGATTCCGGGCGCCGCCGGCGGTTCTGCCCCGACGGACGATAGAGGGAACATCGTAGGGAGAACTCTAGGCAGGACGAAATGCCACGCATCTGCAGGATCACAGATGCCCGCCTCCTTGTCGACGCTCTATCGACCCAGCACCAGTGCGTAAAGTACGCTTGCTCGTAGCGCCCCAAGTTGCGAAAGTTCAACTGGCTGCTCGAATCGCGAGGAGAACAATGGCTAACCATGTGGCAGCGCATAACGATAAGACGAAGCGCCACACCCTTACTCTGACTCGATCGCGCCAGTTAACTAGCTCCGACGCGCAACCGGTGAAGCAGCGCCCCCGCACGACGTCGATCATCTGACTGTAGCCGTCAAACCCAAACTGTGCGCGATGTTTGCGGATGTACTTGATCCGATCATAAGGTGAGAAGCAATAGGCCCATATCTTTTGCGCCTTCTCTTGTTCGTCGTCCTTACGTCGGCCGCATTCGTCAGCTAGGGGATAATCGGCTGCGGGCGTCATGATGCTGGTGGGCAGCGTGTGCAATTGGAACATGGGCTGAGGCATGGTGCGTACCCTTCATATTCTGCGCTCCACATCTACGGCGTGACGTTACGTGAGATTCAAGCCAATTCTTGTGATGCCTCCCAAATCTAGTGGGCTCCATCGGCGGCACTACTCTCATTGGCCAGCCTGAGGAGTCGCCTTCCAATGGCGACGCGGCAATTGCTGACGTCAACGTTACCCGACAGCGGATTGTTCGCTTCGCCTCGCAAGCGCCACCGCTTCTCACGCCATCGTCTCTGCCTATCCCCGGCCGTTTTCGTCCAATCGGCGCGGATGGACGGAGAACGGAACGTTCTTGTCTTAGGCCCGCCCGTGATGGCGCCCTCCTGGCGACGGATCAGTTGAGGTCCGCTTCTGCCTTGCGATCTCTCGAAATCGGCACGGCCCTCCGCGATTTGGCGTGGTGAGCCACGAGATCGTCTCTCATTCCTTTGTCGCCTTGCGCTCTCGACATTGCGAATGATGCCGCCGCCATACCAATCCACACAATTTTGTCAGGCGCGCCGCTTAGAGGCTTGTATCGTACGTAGCGTCACATTGTACGGTCTCGAACAAGTGGCGGCGGTTCCGGAAAGGCCAACGTCTCCAGTAGCTCAAGGATCGCCAATGTCTCAGCTCGTTCAGACCTACCCCGCACGATCTCTCGCCCAACAGTGCGTTTGCCGATCCCCTCTATACGGTGAATTTCCGACTGCGCCTGCATCCGATACGCCACCGCTCCAGGCGTCTCGGCAGAGACCGACACAGCACGTCGTGATGACAATAATGGACGTGCAGTGCGTCTCGAGCGCGAGTAGTAATTGACTCTCCTTTGTCGCGTTCCGATACATATTCGCTCAACTTGCAGCGATTTTGACGATTGCTCGAACCAGCCCCCCCCAGTAGATCGAAATGCGTCTGCCGC
Source organism: Bradyrhizobium sp. CCGB01 (assembly GCF_024199795.1). NCBI lineage: Bacteria > Pseudomonadati > Pseudomonadota > Alphaproteobacteria > Hyphomicrobiales > Nitrobacteraceae > Bradyrhizobium > Bradyrhizobium sp. CCGB01. Next base: position 1,734,599 of record NZ_JANADK010000001.1, on the reverse strand, counting down.
CACGAGCGTGGCAACTCTGCCCATTTGGCCTCCCTTCTTAACAAAGCCGCTGATTGTCTCGCACAACGTACAATACGGCGCCAAATACCTATCAAAGAGGATATCGTGACTCGAAGGCATCGCCCCCTCTCGCATTGGGCCTCTAGAGCAGGTCAACATGCAGCAGCTGTCCTAGTTCTTTCGGCTTCGACCGCTCTGATATCCGAACGCTCCGTCGCCCGAGACCAAACAGGGACAGAGCAGGAGCGACGGGCCTGCACCGCGGACGTGTTTCGGCTGTGCAGCAGCGTCATACCAAATGTCGAGGCAATCACTGCTTGTCTCCGAACCAACTTCGCCAGCTTGAGTGACCAGTGTCGCTACATAATGTCAGCACGGGACAGCGCGAAAGTAAAAGACGGCCCGAAATAGCCGCCTCGCGTAGCTTCGATGGTCGCGGCGGCGTCGCTCGCAACCTGATCCGAAGAGCTGTCACTGATGTCTCGCCTTTATCCGACTAGCGCGGGTATTTGCTTTTGGACCCACCAGCCCTCGCGTCGGGAATCCGACGTTGTTTGGATGAATAGGCGCATGCACACGCTCCCATTCGATACAGTTATGATCGCCAACAGGGGCGAGATTGCTCTGCGCATCATCAAAACCTTGCGTAAGTTAGGGTTACGATCAGCAATCGTTTACCACGACGTCGATTCTGGCACGCCTGCTGTTTCTATGGCGGACACTGCAATCGCCATAGACGGCTGCTCCCCGCTCGCAGCCTATCTGGATGCCGAGCAAATCATCGCTTCGGCCGGCAGAGCAAATGCCGGTGCTTTGCATCCTGGATATGGCTTTCTGTCGGAGAGCTCGGAGTTCGCGCGCGCCGTTTCAAGTGCAGGCATCGCATTCATCGGGCCCACCTCCGAAAACATCGCACTAATGGGCGATAAAGTCCACGCTCGCAGATTTGTTCAGCGGAATGGATTTCCGGTCGCACCTTCGGCTATTGAAGACGACGATCCAGAGACCTTCACTTCCAGAGCGCGAGCGCTTGGCTTACCCCTGCTGGTAAAACCTTCCGCGGGGGGCGGCGGCAAGGGCATGCGGATCGTTCGCAATATGGACACCCTTGATGACGCGATCGCTCAAGCACGCCGTGAGGGGTTGCGGTACTTCGGTGACGGTCGGCTTTACGTCGAGCGATATGTTGAGCGGCCGCGCCACATCGAAGTGCAGGTGCTAGGGGATTCCTTCGGAAATGTGGTCCATTTCTTCGAACGGGAGTGCTCCGTGCAACGCCGTTTCCAGAAGATCATTGAGGAGACACCCTCGCCTGCCTTGTCGCCACAATTACGGAAACGGGTCTGTGATACAGCGGTCGGCATCGCTCGTAGCGCCAACTATCGAAGTGCAGGAACTGTCGAATTCATCTTTGATGGAAACGAGTTCTACTTCCTTGAAATGAATACCAGACTTCAAGTTGAGCATCCCGTGACCGAAATGGTCACCGGCGTCGACCTTGTTGCCGAACAAATCCGCATAGCTGCGGGTCACTCTCTTGCGTTTTCACAAGCCGATATCGTCTCAAGAGGCCACGCAATTGAGTCCAGGCTATATGCCGAAGCTCCTGAGCGCGGCTACGCTCCGACGACTGGCAAGATATTAGTGCTGAAGTATCCGCAGAGCGAGGGCCTGCGAATTGACAGCGGCATCGTCCAAGGTCAGCAGATCACGACAGCATTCGACCCCATGCTCGCAAAGATCGTGGTACATTCGACCACACGCCGTGCCGCCGCATTGAGCTCAGAGCGCGTGTTGCGCGAGTTGGTGCTTCTTGGTTGCGAAACAAACGCAGACTTTCTCGCGCGTGTGCTGGCAGACGAGACCTTTTTGAGCGGACAGATCCATACCGGGTATCTGGACGAGAATCCGCACCTCGCCGTCAGCCAGTCTGCGAGCGACCTCCCAGCCGTCTTGGCAGCCGCTGCACTGCTGACCAGGTCCGTTCGAGATTCGGCCGACGCCGTGCCCTTGCTTCACGCAGAGCTCGGCAAGTGGAGAAACTGACATGAAGCATTCCTTTGCGCTTGGTGTCGAGAACTATGAACTGTGGCTCTCACCTGGACAGCACGGCTATCGTCTTCACTTGAAGGACGAGGCAATTTCGCCGGTTACGTTTTCACATCAACGCAACGGCAGCGGTACTCTTGTCATTGCGAGCGATACCGTTCCGGTCCACTTCGCAATCGACGGCGATATTGTTCACCTGCATATCCGTGGCAGAACGCACATATTGACATACCGTGATCAATTACGAACGCTTGCCTGCCCAGACGAGGAGCCGGGTCACCTTGTAGCACGCGCACCGGTGCCCGGTGTCGTTATCGCGACCAAGGTTTCGCGTGGCGACGTTGTTTCCGCGGACGCGATCCTCATGTTGGTCGAGAGCATGAAGCTGGAGTTTGTCGTACGCGCCTCTCGGGGCGGCGTTGTCGAGCGCGTTCACTTTGAAGTCGGCGAAAACTTCGAGCGAGACTGCGCGCTCGTTACGATTTCCGAAGTAGGACGCTGACATGCAGCGGATTGTTTCTCGGGCGGACACCCGCTCGCAAGACTTTCGCATCAACGAGCTCCACAACCGACAGCTTGCGGCCGAGCTGAAAGAACGCCAGCGTTCCGCTCGCTTCGACCGACCAGCTCGAAAAACTGAGCGTCTGCGGCAGAAAAATAAGCTATTCGTTCGTGATCGGATCGAGGCGCTGCTTGATCCCGAAACTCCGTTTCTCGAGCTTTCGACTCTGGCTGGCAACAACGCCTATGATGGCGAGGTACCAAGCGCAGCGCAGGTTGTCGGCATCGGCATCGTAGCAGGTCGTGAGGTCATTGTTCATGCAGATGACGCCAGCGTGAAGGGCGGCGCTTGGTATCCGCTATCCGTGAAGAAGATCGTGCGGGCATTGGATATCGCGATCGAGAACCGCCTGACCGTCGTCCATCTGTGCGACTGCGCTGGCGGGTTCTTGCCTCTGCAAGCAGAGTTTTTCGCCGACCGCTATCACGCAGGTCGAATCCTGCGCAACCAAGCAATGCTCTCCAAGATGGGCGTCCCTCAGGTCGCGATAGTCATGGGGCACTGCACCGCGGGAGGGGCCTACGTACCGGCGCTGAGCGACTACAACATTATTGTGCAGGGGACCGGAGCGATCTTTCTCGGCGGCCCTCCAGTCGTAAAAGCCGCTACCGGAGAGGAGATATCTGCCGAGGAGCTTGGTGGTGCGCGCATGCATACGAGCGTCTCGGGAACGAGTGACTACTACGCGACCTCCGAGATGCACGGGATTGCCATTGCGCGGGAGCTGGTCGCTCGCATGAGTCGTCCAACGAAGGAAGCGGTTGTTCGATCCCCTTCGGAGCCACCCGCCTACGATTCATCCGAGCTGTACGGCATCCTTCCAAAGGACCCTCGCACTCAGTTCGACATGCGGGAGATCATCGCCCGGCTGGTTGATGGTAGCCGGTTCCATGAATACCAACCACGCTACGGCCAAACCCTGGTATGCGGGTTCGCGCGCCTCCATGGCTATCAGGTCGGCGTTATCGCAAACAACGGCGTGCTGCAGAACGAGAGCGTCCTAAAGGGCGCTCACTTCATCCAACTCTGCGACAAAAACCGAACGCCCCTTCTGTTCCTGCAGAACACCACCGGCTTCATGGTGGGAAGGGAATACGAACAGCGAGGCATTACCAAGGACGGCGCCAAGCTCATCATGGCCGTCTCTGGAACATCAGTGCCCAAACTCACAGTGATCTGCAACGGTTCCCATGGAGCGGGGACCTACGCAATGGCTGGTCGAGCCTTCGATCCACGGTTTGTATTTTCCTGGCCGCAATCTCAGATCTCGGCCATGGGGGCGGAGCAAGCGGCTGGCGTGCTCACCCATGTCAAAGCACGGCAATTGGCCCGCAAAGGCCGGCGTTTGACTGACCAAGAACTAGCAGCCATTCGAGAGCCAATCTTGGAAGAATACCGACAACGATCGAGTTCTTACTATGCAACTTCCGAGCTTTGGGATGACGGCATTCTTGATCCGGTAGATACCAGAAACGCGCTCTCGATCGCCTTGAGCGCCTCGCTCAATACCCGAATTGATGCGCCACATTATGGCGTATTCAGAATGTAGCGCCGAGACTGACGGAATGCAGAAGCCTACACAACATCACCTTCCATCGTGTGGACGAATTTTCTCGGACAAGAGAGGAGATCCCTCCTCTTGGCCGATCGTCTTAAATCGATCCGACGCGCCACCTCCCTCCAACGAACCGCACTCGTTTCCTGACAAGAACACGCTCACAAACCGCGAAATGCCGAAAGTACGAACCATGCAGTGCCCGAAGTGTCATGCCAACGATCAATCCGCGTCGCATGATCCCTGGAGCGGTCGTTCAGTGATCGCTTGCAAGGCCTGTGGTGCCTTTGTCGAAGGCGAGTTGGCCGAGCGCGAGAGAGCATACGCCATAGTCGCGAACGTCGTGGCGTCTCGCCTGATGGGTGAGCACAAGGGGAACGCTCTGCCCGTTGCAAGAGAGGTCCTCGCGGCGTTTGACAAAGCGGGCCTGACCATCCGACGCGCCTGAAGCTGTACGAGCGAGCCAGTGCTCGAAACAGTTCTCCAGCACCTCGCCCGCAGGTGGGTCCTGATTAATTTTCCACTCGCGTCTGCGTGACCATAGCTGACGCATCCAGGTCTTCTTCGAAGAATGGACGAATCATGACAAGCGCCATTTGTCGCTGCGGGCCCCCTTCTCGGTCAATGCAGCTCTTCACGGGATGCAGGCGACAATGCCGATTTCAGGTCACACCACGACAACTATTGCTGCCGCATACATGCCCCAACCGGAGAAAATGCTCTGATGGTCACGAAGCAACTCAAACGTAGACACGTCCAAAGATGCGAGCGATGCCAACCGGGCAATAGGCGGCGTCATTACCAACAATAGCCACCGTCGATATCTCGCAAATCGAACTAGCTCCCGCTGTGTTTTGCATCGAAAGCGGGATCAGAGAAATGCTGATCGCGGGGTCCCGCGGTCAAACGGGTTGAACGAAAATCATGAGGGAAGTTCAATGGCAAAGCCAGTTGTGATTGTGGTTGGCGCGGACAAGGGTGGGGTCGGAAAAACGACCGTATCTCGAACGCTGCTTGACTATTTCAGCGCTAATAACGTTCAGACCCGCGCATTTGATACCGAGTCGCCTCGCGGAACGCTGAAGCGCTTCCACCCCGCGATCACCGACATCGTGGATATGACGAGGACCGCGGACCAGATGAAGATCTTCGACACGCTGAACTCGGGCCTATCCGTCACCGTGATCGACGTGCGCGCAGGACTGATGTCTCCAGCTCTCGCGTCGCTGCGCGATATAGGCTTCTTGGACGCGGCGCGATCAGGCCAAATCACCTTTGCCGTATTCCATGTCTTGGGATCGTCTATCGCCTCGCTCGATGAGATCGCCGAGACGAGCAATTTCATGGGCGGCGCAAAATACTTCCTGGTCAAGAACTTCATCAACGACACGCAGTTCTTCCAATGGGACCAGTCTACGTACAATTCCTATTTTCACCGCATCAAAGACGCGACCGATCTAACGATCCCAAAACTCAACGAGATGGCCTACGAGCAGGTTGAGGTTGCTTCCGTCCCGTTCGTCAGCTTCGTCGCGAATAAAGGACCGCACGATGATACCGAGAATTACTCCTTTGTGCTGCGTGGGTACGTCCGGCATTGGCTCGCCAATGTCTGGCGCGAGTACGATCGCATCAACCTGACAGAGCTCGCCGGCGCCAATTCGGTAACCCGCGAGGGCGAAAGATAGTCCCTCAAGGACTTACGCCCCACTGGATCGCAATCTTGGTAACTCCGGTCTACATCATCTGCTCTGCGAGCCCGCAGGTCGGCAAGACGCTGATCGCGCGGCTCCTGAGCGAGTTCCTGCTTTTGAAGAACGGTACGGTGCTCTCCTTCGACATCAACCTGAAGGAGCCGTCGTTGCTCGACTACCTACCCGCCATCACTGAGACAGCAGATGTCATGGACACCTATGGCAAGATGCAGCTGGTCGATCGACTGATTCTCAATGATGGCGTGGCTAAGGTGATCGACCTTGGCTTCCACGCTTTCGACGAGTTCTTCAAGATGTGTGGGGAGATCGACTTCGTGAGCGAGGCGATACTGCACAACGTGGTACCAATCATCATGTTCGTAGCTGACCTCGACCGCGTCTCAGCGCGCGCCCATGAGATGCTACGGCGGCAGGTACCGCCACGCATCTTGATTACCGTTCACAACGAATTCGTGGTCCGCGGCGAATTGTTCGAGACGATGGGTCGGGGCCGCTTGCTCCGGTTCGCGGCGCTTCCGGTGTTTCTGAGTACTTACATTCGCAGATTTGGCTTGTCTTTCACCGGCTATCTACGCCACGAGAAGGATTCGTCGACCGAACTGCACCAGTGGATTCGGCGGAGCTACACCGTCTTTCGTGATCTCGAGTTGAGTGTGATACCACAGTGTTCGTTTTGAGCCGTGCCCCACGCCGACACGGGAAATGCGGTCGATCGGCTTCACGAGATGTAAGGTCCTCATTCAGAGTCGGGCATGATCTGACCCGGGGGTCGCGACCTACCAAACCTAAGCTAGACAACACTTTGCACACCAAAAAGCCAAAGACAGTACGACGAATAACGTACGTCTCGAACGCCTTCGCTGTGCAGTTTTGCGAGACCGTCGTTTGGCTATGTCAGCCTCACAGAGGTGATACACAATCCCGACCTTCAAATAGGCGCGCAGACGAGCGCGGGTTCGACGCCCCGGGTATGAGCAGCTAAGAACCACATTTAGGGATGAGGAATGGCCGATCTCTGCACACTGATTGAGCGCAACGCAGCGTTTACTCCTAACAAGCCCGCGATCCACTTCGAGGGTGAGACCTTAACTTACGCCGACCTAAGTCGACGCATCAACGGTGCAGCTCGGGCTCTGAAAATTACGCTCGGCGTCAACAGAGGCGATCGCGTCGCACTGCTCGGCCTCAACCGCCCCGATTATCTCGTTCTCCTGTACGCTTGCGCGCGGCTCGGCGCGATATTGGTACCGTTAAATTGGCGGCTGGCCTTCACCGAGCAGCTTTTCATCTTATCCGACGTCGGCGCCAAGGTTCTGGTTGTTGAGCTAGCTTTTGGCGCAGTTCTGCCGATTCTAGAAGAGACACTGCCCCAGGTTGCGATTGTGGGCCTCGACTTTGCGGCTCCCGGAGCCAGCGCCTGGGATGACCTATTGGATCAGATACAGCGGGACAGATGCCACGACCCCTGCGCGAACCTCGGTGACCCGCTTCTGATCGTCTACACTTCAGGGACCACAGGCCGGCCGAAGGGAGCTGTGCTGCGCCAGGAAGCCCTGTTTTGGAACGGCGTGATGAGTCAGCATATGCACGCCCTCACATCCGACGACCACGTGCTCGCCGTATTACCACTTTTCCACGTCGGCGGGCTCAACATACAGACGACGCCAGCACTACATCTTGGCGCGACTGTCACCATCCACTCAAGGTTTACGACTGACGCTACCTTTGCCGCACTCAAGCACGATCGGCCGACTTTGACCGTCCTGGTGCCTGCGATCATCCAGGCCTTGACAGGGGACCATAGGTGGTCGACGGCTGATTTGTCGTCATTGAAAGCCATCTCGGTGGGCTCGACAACCGTGCCACAGCCTCTGATTGATCGCTTGGTTACAAGCGGGGTGACCGTACTCCAGGTGTACGGCTCGACGGAAACGAGCCCCATTGCGATCTATACGAGGCTCGGGGGTGACCTTTCGCGGGAGGGGTCGACCGGCCTACCCGGACTTTGCTGCGAAGCGATCGTCATGGACGAGGCCGGTAACGAGGTGCCCGCGGGGACGCCGGGTGAGATCGCAGTGCGCGGGCCCAACGTTTTGCACGAGTATTGGGGCGATCGACCCGCCACGCGTGAAGTGATGCATGACGGCTGGTATCGTACTGGCGACATCGCTAGTCGCGACGCCGACGGTTATTTTTGGGTTCATGACCGTAAGAAGAACTTGATCATTTCTGGTGGCGAAAACATCTATCCGGCAGAAGTCGAACGTGTACTTTTGGAGCACCCTGATGTTGCACAGTGCGCCGTCATCGGCCGGCCGGATCCGCAATGGGATGAGGTACCGGTCGCGTATGTGATCAAGCGATCCGGAGCCCAGATTAGCGCGGAGGCACTCCTAACACATGTGCAATCGCATCTCGCGCGTTTCAAAGTGCCGCGGGAAGTCATTTTCACGCAAGAATTGCCACGAACCGCCTTGGGCAAGATTCAGCATACTTTGCTCAAACAACTCAATGCTCGATCAGCCGAGCAAGACTTCAGCGATTGACAATCGAAACCTCGCTTGCTTGCACCGTTTCCTGTGCCACCCCAATGATGCTCACCCGCGCGCGGCCGCGCCATGCGCGCCTAACTCTCACCGATGCGCACTTGATGGGAAAAGCCGACCCGTTGCCTCAACATGACTTCGGCTGACGGCTCGTTTGCACCGTCTTCAGCTGCCGAAGTCTGCCCTATTGCTTGCCTGCTGCTTGCCCTCCTTTTGGCGTCTCAAATGAAAGACATCGTGCAGGAGTGCCGCTTATGCGACTTATTCGGTATACCAGCACTGGCGTCTATCACGCTGATTAGTTAGTTTGCGCCAGCTCGCGCCTGCCACAAAATTCAAGGGGTTTCCCTTGAGTGGCGGGCCATTACGCTAGGCGCCGATATACGCAGGGCCAACCGCTTTTCCCTCCGGGCTACTTCGTCTCGCTCCCGAAACACCGTTGGCCACGGACCAGATCAACGGCAGCGGTTACACATCCTCGCCAACTTTTCCGCACGAAAGCTGATGCACTTGTAACATTTGTCAGGTTTTGCCGATTTGTCGCTTCAGCAACCGCGCGAAGGCGCCACACTTGCCGCCTATGTGGGCGGCCGAACGTGCTCGCCGATTCGAGGGCAGACTCCACATCAGACAACAGGACCCATCGATGCCTGGTATTTCGGTACGAAAGGGCGCTCGAACAAACAGCAGCTCGGGCAGCTTTCCGGTTGTTCTGGTCCCCGATCCTCTTGCACCATGGCCGATCGATTTGAACAGTCTGAGTTTTCCAAGGTACCTTTCTCCGGACCCTTGGCCCGGCGTCCGGAATTCTCTGCAAATATGTGAACTGACGTTAAATATGGCGCTCAAGATCCATCCCACGTTCACTCACTGCATTTCGAGTTGTCATCGCCGGATCAGAGAGGTGCACAACCGAATGGCTGGCACATTCATCGCAATTTGATCCTTCTCGACCAGTACACACTCGGCCGCAAGCGCCTTTGGACGCAGCGGGTCACGCGTTGCATATGTCAACCTCGCACTTAACCGGACATTAAATGACCGAGCCATCTGAGATATGCAATCTATCGCCTTAGGTTTTGCCGCGGCGCTTCAGCAACGCCACTTCGCGTCCTCAAAGGCTCGTGCAGATAGTAAAAACTGAAAGAGATTGACGTGGGTCAGATTATACCGCCGAACTGGAGGACCACGATCCTGCACTGCTTGTCGGATCGCGAACCTTTTTTCAATTCCGTCCTAGTCTTCCTCGCAAGAAAGCGCCCATTACATGGGCGTTACTTGACCAGTCTAGACCGCCTCTCTCTCAGGCGATGGCAGCGCTGGCTGCTGGTCGAGCCCCTTTCGGAAGTCCTGACCCTCGTTCTTGGCGGACTGATTCTAGCGATGGCATTTGCGGTCTCCACTATTCGCGCTCCTCTGCAAGAGGATTGGCTAAAGGCCTCCAGTGTCACAGCGTGTCTGTTTGACCAGGCCGGTCTTCCGATTGGTCGCGGAACGGTTGACCATGGCGTTTCGGTCCCTCTCGGGGGCTTTCCCGACGCGCTGATCAAGGCCATGCTCGCAACCGAGAACCGCGACTTCTACGACCAATTCGCCATCGACTTTGCGGGCGCTCTGCGCGCTTTCCTGATGATAACGCAGAACGATCGCGTTCACCAGGTCGACTCTTCGATCACCCGGCAGCTCGTCCGGAGTCTGGTTTCAAACCCTAAGCGCAGTATCGAGGACACGGTCAAAGAGATCTTGCTTGCGGCCTGGCTAGAATGGAACCTGACGAAAGATGAAGCCCTGAGACTGTACCTGAACTGCGTCAATCTGGGTGGTGATGCGCTGGGTGTCGACGGCGCCGCCCGCTTTTACTTCAATAAGCCGGCCCGTCAGGTGAATCTCGCTGAAGCTGCGAGGCAGGGCGGCCTGATCCAGGCGCCGACGAGTTATGCCCCTCACTTCGAATTGACCGCTGCGCGTGCTCGCCAACGCGGTGCTGGACAACCTGGTCGAAAACCGGGTTCATGACTGAAGATCAAGTGCTCAGCACGCTCCAATGCTGCAACAGTAGTCGTAAGAGGCAAGGTGAATTCCCCGAATTAGCATTGTCGCTCAGAGATCCTCGGGCACTGGGGACCGAGGCACCCGCTCTGAAGCCCTTATCGACGTAGGCGAAAACAGCAGGTGGCCCCATCACGCATCGAACAACCACCTTTTCGCGCGTTTCCGAATGCTCGGTGCATCTGGAGAAAACGAAAGCAATGGCCGTCACACGCTGGAATCGATTTCCATCCCGTGAGGGCAACAATCTTCTCTAAAGTTTAATAGAACACCGCACTTAGCGAAAGTTCTGACGACACTTTGCACGGCCGCGGTCATCATGGCTTCAACAAACACCTGTATAGACCATTAGCAATCGCGTCCTACGAGCTGAATAACTATCGATGATCCGCTCGGTTAAGGGCCCGCTTGCGACCTACCATTTCTGACCAGCGGCGAGCCGTTGCTCGGATAATCTGTTGGAGTTTAGTATTCATGGATCACACTTCACTCAAGCACGAGACTCTGGTCCGCGTGGCGTTTGAGAAGTCATGGCGTTTTATTGAGAAAGATCCATTCTTGACGCATAATGCGGAGTCGTTGCTGCGCGCTCGCTTGCGAGTCTACCTGGAACGTTCATTGAGAACAGGTGAGAAGAACGTACTGCATCTGGCCAACAGCGCTATTTGCAATCTGCGAACCGAACTGGGACGACGCCCCGAGGCATAGCGTCGCGCTCACTGGAGGCCGCGAACTTGGGCCGCAACTCCAACTGCTCTCATCTTCGCCCTTCCGCAGGGCTACAGCCCTGGTAATTGCAGCTCTCAATGCTCTGTCCTTCCTCCCAATCTGTACCGTCCACTGAGGACACGGCCAGAGTGGGACTTTGTCTGCACCCCGGATGATCTGATCCTCCGGCACAAAGATCTGATTTACGGGGAGCAACTTGCCGCTACAACGACTTCAACAACCGCGCCGGCTCGCTTAGCCTTTCGAGAGACGAGTTCTTCAGCGAAACTCCAGGCCCCGTGCCGGCATGGAAGAGTCATAGCGACCCCGACCGCCGAAATAGCAAAGGATCACCAAGTATCTCATTGACACCTACGTGGCATGAGTGTCGTCCAATAGCCAACTTGGCTAAAAGTCCTCTAGCATCGCAGATTCTGGCACGCTCGGGTCCAGGATTGGAGACCTAGTCCAGCAGCTGCTCACAAACGTTTGATTTCAATGCCATACTTCCTCAGCGCGTAACCTATTTGGCGCGGCGTTAGTCCGAGTAGACGCGCTGCCTTCGCCTGCACCCAGCCAGACTTTTCCATTGCAGCAATGAGGCGCTCGCGATCCGTCAGTTTCGCACCATTCAAGACCGCATGATCGGCCGACGTAGCCTCGACAGGCGGAGCCAGAACGGCAATCGACGAAGCTGCGTCAGGGGTTGACATGGGTGGTTTCGCCGATTGCTCACCACTTAGCGCCGCCCGCGGCTTCGGTTCACCTAATCCGCTTTTCCACAGCAGGGCAGAAAGGCATTGACCATGGCAGCAGGCAAAATCGCTCCTAAAAATGAATGGCCCTGGGGCAAGTGTCGCAGTCCGCTGCACGCAATTTTCGAGTTCTCGCACATTGCCCGGAAAACCGCAATTCATCAGCACTTCCATGGCGCTCGGATCAAACGTTAACGTACGGCTGTTCTCGCCGTTAAAACTTTTGAGAAACTCAGTCGCAAGCAGCGGAATGTCGCTGCGCCTCTCGCGCAAGGGCGGCAGCAGCAAAGGAACCACGCTAATGCGATAATAGAGATCTGCGCGAAACTCGTTCTTTGCCACCGCCCCTTCCAGATCCTTGTTGGTTGCAGCAATCACGCGGACATCAACTTTCATGGTGTGGCCGCTACCGACCCGCTCGAACTCTTGCTCCTGAAGAACCCGCAACAGCTTCGCCTGAAACGAGCCCGAGATCTCGCCGATCTCGTCCAGAAACAGAGTGCCCTTGTCGGCGAGTTCAAAGCGTCCTTTGCGTGAATTGAGAGCGCCGGTAAAGGCTCCCTTTTCATGACCAAACAATTCGGATTCCAGCACTGTCTCGGGCAGCGCCGCGCAGTTCATTTTGATGAACGGCCGCTTGGCGCGGGGGGATAGCTCATGAATTGCTTTGGCCACCAGCTCCTTGCCCGTGCCCGATTCACCCCGCAATAAGACCGTAGCGTTCGACTTGGCTACCACAGCGATCTTGTCGAGCAGTCCCCGCAGCGCTGGACTGGTACCGATTATACCATCGATGTGAACTCTCTTCCGTTCTCGCGCTTGCTGCTTAAATTCAAGAAGTTCCTTCTGCCATCTATAGCTCTCGGCCATAAGGCGCTTGCGGTCGCGCGCTACCAGGCGATGAAGCTTCACCGCCTGCCCAACTAGGTTGGCGATCATGGTGAGTAGCCGGACATCGGAATCCAGCGGGAACATCGCGTCGATGTCTGGCAAACGTTCGATGGATAGCGTGCCCACCACTTTTCCATCGACGCCGATGGGAACCCCGATGAACGACAGCCGCATGTGATCGGATGCGCCGAGCACTTCCATATCAGCTGCGCTAAACGCCGGATTAGTAGCAACGTCCTCAGCCACGAACGGCATGCCCGTGGAGACAATCTGCTCAATCGCTTTTTGGGGCAGGCGCATGCGGTAACGCTCATCGCTTCCTTCGCTCCAGCCCGCTCCGACCGCAATCTCCGCGACGTCATCGTCTGCCAGGAGAGAGACGACACCGTGCCGCATCTGCAGAGAGGACTGCAGCAGATCGATGACGCTTGCCAGCGCGACTTCGAGCCGCGAGGGACTGGCGAGCATGTTCGATATTTCGAGCACTCCTCGGAGCGCGATTTCGTTCAACGGCAGGTCCACGGGATAACTCACCCCGCCTTCCGAGCCGGGCCATTCGCATTCGGAAGCAATTTGCACCGTGACAACGTCGACGCCGCCCTTCGTCTCCTTGCTTGCACTTAGTTCGAACTTCGAAACATTGTCTTGCATCTCACTCTCGATTTCGCGCTAACTCCGATAGCGGTGGGAGATAACACCTTTTCATGGCACGACGGTAACCAAGAGGCTTTCATTCGATTCGCACTCTTTCCCAAAGTCGAGCAGACACTTCATTGAAAACCCATCAGCGCAGTGCAACACGGGGCTGGCGGCATCTCGTCGTATGCACATGTCGTCACATATGTTCTACGCTACGAATTGAGACACTGACGTGATTTCTTTCATTCAAGAAAACGATTTGCTTATCGCTTTCTCGCCATTGCGCTTCAGGCTATTTGAGCTGGACATGCCAACCTACGAGCGATTGCGTGCGAGCAACTACTTCGCGCTGCAAAGACGCGATCAGAACACCGAGCGCTGCCGCGATGCCGACAAGAATGGCGCCAGAGGACTGATGTCGGATGGCCTCTTCCACATTTCGACTGGCGTTATCGACAATGTAAGCGGCGCGCCATCCGGGCCTTCGGCTGAGACGGACGCGCTGCACAACGCCAGCAACCGTATACGCCGAGACCTTTCGAGTTCGGTCATGCGGAGCGGCAGCGTTCACCGCTCTATAGATCGTAGTGGGCCGCCACATTCTACCGATACATCCGGCCGAAGCCGCGACGCCTAGGCGACAGAAGCGTGTTTCGGCCTCCATTTGCACGCGAGTCACAGCGACGTGAAAGGGATATTGACGTCCGCGCAAGACAGGAGCGCAGCATTGGCAAACATGTCCAGAACTCAAACGCATCTTATGTTGCCCTTGCCACATCCATTTACGCGTAGATCGTGCAGGATTTGGGCCAGTGCACTGCGAAGCCGACAAGATTGCGCAAGCCGCGCTCCCAAACAGCTTAGCGGGTTGACGACATAGCGGGTCTGCTTCCTGTTCGCTGAATTAGGGAAATACGGTCCCTTGTGTCGGAAACACTTCAATGCGTCCTGAAGCAGGCATTTTGTCGTTTGTCAGCCAAATTGAACGAAGATCAGAGCCACTGGCACGCGTTTTAAGTTTGATCGCCGATCGATGCGCAGGCAAATAAAGTCTTAGCTTTGTCAGCGCGTCCTGAGAACCTGGCTTCTGCCGGCACATTTCGATCTATCGTCCCTCGACCCAATTGACGCCACTCGGCCGCAGTAGCGAGCCCATGGACAACGAGCGTCTGGTGCATGCTACCACCGCCTCATGGCAGGATGCTCGCAACTTCTGCTGATCGGACGTGGCTAGCCTTATACGTCAGGTTCGTCGAACTGGTGGTCCAACAAGTTCAAGCTACAAGGACCCGAGCTACGTGTGGTCCGACGTTGACGGTTGTTTTGGCGCATTGGTTGTTTACTGGAGCAACGCCGCCGGTCCCATACTAGCCTGTACGCGAAAGACGCGTGTGTCTGCCCCTACCCAAAAGGTACATCCAGCAAACATTCTGCCGGAATCACTGCGTCGCCCTCAGCTCTCCCCAACGCACTAGAGCGTTTCAAATTTTGACTGAAGCATCGGCGTTGGCGAAGTAGTTGGCGCATTCGCGAGGCTGGATGTCCTGAACGAGGTGACCTACGTGGCGCCAAGTGTCCTGGATGGTGCGCTTCTGAGCTTGCCGCATCCAGTGTTTGATCTTGGAGAAGGCCTGTTCGATCGGGTTGAGGTCGGGCGAGTATGGCGGCAGGTACCAGAGCCTGGCGCCAGCAGCCTGGATCATCTGTCTGACAGCTCTCGACTTGTGGCTTCCGAGATCGTCGAGAATGACGATGTCGCCTCGCGCAGGGTTGGCAGGAGAGAAGATGCTTCACGTAAGCGCGAAAGCATTCGCCGTTGATCGGGCCGTCGAAGACGCAAGGTGCCGTGAGTTGGTCATGGCGGAGTGCGCCGAGGAATGTGAGGGCACGCCAGTGACCGTGCGGGGCGAAGCCGCGCAGGCGCACCCCTTTGGGGCCCCAGCCCCGCAAAGGGGCCATGCTGGTCTTGATCCAGGTCTCATCGATGAAGACGAGCCAGCCCGGATCAAATCCGGCCTGCCAGGATCGCCAACGCCGGCGCTTACGAGAGGCGTCGGCGCGAACCTGTTCGAGCGCGAACAGTGGTTTTTTCAAACCGCAGCCCTTCCCGGCGCAGGAGCTTGCGGTGACCGCCGATTTTGCCAGGCACAACCGAGCCGGTCGCCCGCCGCCGCTGCGACCACTTCACAACCGACGAGACCGCAACACCAAACCGTCCCGCCACAGACCGGCAGCTCTCGCCCGCCAAAACCGACGTCACCACACGCTCGCGAAGATCCAGGGAAAGAGGTCGGGTCATGCGATGCTGGCCTCCAATCCAG
The DNA here is from genome assembly GCF_024199795.1 of Bradyrhizobium sp. CCGB01. NCBI lineage: Bacteria > Pseudomonadati > Pseudomonadota > Alphaproteobacteria > Hyphomicrobiales > Nitrobacteraceae > Bradyrhizobium > Bradyrhizobium sp. CCGB01. The sequence continues at coordinate 1,718,809 of NZ_JANADK010000001.1, read as the reverse complement.
TCAGCATCTTGAATCACAATCCGCCAAAACCGGAATCCCCTCCAATCCAATTAAGCAATGAAATGCTCTAACGGCACGATTGTCGAGGCTCATCTCGAACCCAGGAAGATTGTTCCCCTCACTCGGCTCGGTGGTCCTTGAAAGATCCCTTGCCAACGCACCCGGCGGCGTAACGACACAGCAAATGCAAAAGGCGGCATGAGCCGCACGCGTGTGGCTCTGCAGGTTACGAGTTCTTGCGAACGGCCTCCCCATCGAAGACGATCAAACGGCTCGGATCGTTCAAATCGAACTCAATAACGCGTGGCGCGACAAGGCGCGCATAGCGCGTGAAGGCGCTGGTCGGCGGAAAACGGATTACGGTATCGCATCGACCGAGGAGGTACATCTCGATCAGGGCAGAAAACCCACCCTCCGCGCCCAGTTCTGCACTGTGTAATGGTCCTGCCTGATCCGCTTGAAAGCGCTTTGAGATCGAAAAGAGGTCGGGAAACCAGGCGGACACCTGACGCAGCACTTTCGGGCTGTCCGTACACAAAAATACTGTAACTGGCTTTGCGTGGGGCAACGCCTTGGCCTTTTCAATGGCAGCGCATACCTGCCCCAAGGCCAGCTGCGGATCTACCCAGTAAGGTGCGTGCCCCATGACATCTTCACCGTTGCCGTGTCGAACATGAACACCTATTACGCTGCGGCCGCCAAAGTGCTCCTGATAAATTGCATCAATCCGCGATTGAATTTCCGACCGCAGCTTGACCGCCTGAAATATCTGTCGCTCCGCGTCCTGATCACAACCCCACATCAAACAAGCATCACATACTACAGTATTCGCGTGAGTATCATTTTGATCTTCGAAGAGCCTCCGGAGCTCGTCACGCTCGCGAAAAATCTGCTCATTTGGTCGATAAACGCAGTCGATGGATGGCCTATTCCACCAAGCTGGAAAGAATGGCCCCGGAAATGAGAGCTGATTGATCTGTTCATCGCAAATCACGCGTACGCCCGCGATGCTTTGAATTGGCTCGAAGAAGACCCCAAAGGCGTTGGTGAAGGGTTCATCGAGATAACAAGAGCCGCGCCAATCGATGACCAGTGTACGCCCTGTCCGCTTGGCGTACTGCCAGGCAGCCGCGAGGGACCACAAGCAATCACCAAAACCAGTACGTCGTCGAGAAACAACGAACCTTTCCTTCATAGGCAGATCAACAAGCATGTTACTTTCCTGGACATCTCGGCAGTATTCGGGATCGGGTAACTAGACGCACGGCCTCGCCCGACGGCCTCATCCGTCATCACCGTTCGCGGTGCCAGCAAAGGGCCTCCTAGAACAGCCTCAACCAAGCGGCGATCCTCTCGATTGTGATTAAGCACGCGCGATCACCGACGTGCGTTCTCTTTATGGCCCCCCAACGCTCACATTTCGAACAATGAGTGGCCGTATGCATTCATCGAGCTTTATGCTGGCTCTTCATCTGATCACGACCATCCTCCGCGCAAGTCGCGCGTGAAGGAGGGTGCAGACGAATACGGCGCTGTTCCCACAAGCTGCAGAGCTCTTCGACGAGAGCTTCGCGATCGGCTTGATCCAATGCCATCGAGTTGAATAGGTCGCGGAGGACGGCCTCGCCTTTGACCTGCATCAGCAGATCGAACACCTCATCTGAAATGCGCACACTGTCACCGCCGGAGAATGTCGTGCGGATCTCGCAGACTGTCTCCTGCCGGTCTCGTGCTGTATGAGCGCGGACGCGGTGCAAAGATGCATAAAGGGGCAATGAAACCGCGAGCGAGCACCAATCGTCAAGTGTTGCAGTCCGCTTTTTCACCAGAAACGGCCCGACTACGAGAGCATCGAGCTTGGTCGTCAAAAATGTCGCAATAGCGTCTGCAACGGAAGCTACGATCGGTTCGGCATTATTGTTAAACGAGGTATTCAACAGAACTGGAATGCCGGTTCGTTTCTTGAACTCATCGATAAGACCCCAGTAGGTTGGATTTGATCTGCGGGACACAGTCTGCAGCCGCGCGGTGCCATCGACATGTGTAATGGCGCCCAGCAAGCCGCGCTTGGCCTCGCGCACGCGAACTACGAAATTCATGAATGGGATTTCTCTTGTCCTGGCTGGGAGCTCGAAATATTCGGATGCATCTTCCTCCAATACAGAGGGCGCGAACGGTCGATAGCCTTCGCGCTTCTTGACTATCGCGTTTATGCGATCCTTGTTCGCTGCAGGTCGGGGGTCCGCTAGGATACTGCGGTTGCCAAGCGCACGTGGTCCGAACTCCGATCGACCCTGCACCCATCCGATCACGGCGCCGTTTGCCATCCAATCGGCCGCTCTGCCTGCCACGTCATCGCTGCGTTCAATGACGAGGTGCCCAGCCCATGCATTCAGTTCCCCCTCCACGGCCCGGTCGGGCCCGAGACCGGGGCCCCAATAGACCTCCTGAAGCCGCTCGCGTGGCGCGGGCTGACCGACCTCTTGGGATGCCATCAGTGCAGCGCCTAGGGCGCAGCCAGCGTCATGCGCTGCAGGCTGCACGAAGATCTCCTCGAAGAGCTCTGAATACAGCAGCTTACCGTTCATGGTGCAGTTGTGGGCCACTCCACCAGACAAGCAAAGCCGCTTCAGGCCGGTGTCTTCGCGATAATGCCGCAATATGTGAAATACGATTCGTTCAAGTGCTTCCTGCAAGGACGCACTGACATCTCGATGCTGCTGAGTAAATGGCATTCCTCTTCGCCGGACCTGAATAGCGCGGACCAATGCAGGACCGATGCGATCGAGGTACAGCCTGTATCGCCCGTTCTCGGAGAGTTCGTAGAACTGCTCAAACAGCTTGCGATAAGGAGCGGGATCACCATAAGGGGCAAGGCCCATGACCTTGTACTCATCGAACAAGCCGTAGCCCAGATATCGGATCGTCTCTAGGTAGAACAAACCCAAAGAGTTACTCTCCGGGAAGCTCTCGAGTTGATTAACTTCGGTTCCAGACCCGATCGCAACGAGGCCAGAGAGAAACTCACCCCCGCCATCGATCGCAAGGATCAGACCCCGCTCAAATCCGGACATCGCGAATGCACTTACCGCATGCGCTTGGTGATGACTGACGAACGAGACGCGAGAGGGATCCACTTCGGTGCTGAACTCCTGCGCCAGCATGCCCCGCAGCAAAAGCCGGGCATCCATTGGAATAGAGTCTGAGGGCTGCAAAACAAACAGCCGCTCGAGCATGGCATTGCAGTAAGCTTCGGTCGCATAGAAAGCGATGCGATCCACGTCGCTCAGTCGAACACCTGCAGCATCGAGGCAATATTGGATCGACTGGCTTGGGAACTTGTTAGAATGCTTAATCCTATTGAGGCGTTCTTCTTCGACGGCCGCAATCACACGTCCATCCCGTACGAGCACAGCAGCGCCGTCGTGAAGAAATGTGCTTGGAAGCTCGGGTCGACATTCATAAACCTTGTCTAGTCCACCGCTCACTCCGAGACACAGCATGTTACTCTCCATTCACTGTAGGCATTCTATTGGGGCATGGCGCGCGGTCGCTCGCCGCTTCATGCATCGGGCCGGCATTACCGATCCAAGAAACCGTGCGAGATTACCGTTCACACCAACGACTCTACGTTCATCATATTTGCCGCCACAGTCTCTCAGCGCATGAGACGCCGAAGAAGCAGTGCAACCGAGGACAAGAACGGCACGACCGCATAGATGCAGAGTGCAACAATATGCATGCCAACGCCGTCCGCTGGCCGACCAAGCATCGCCGGGCGAATGAGCTCAATCGAATGCTGCAACGGCAACAGGCTCGCCACGAGTTGAAACGCGGCGGGCAACTGAGTCGTCGGAACCACAGCGCCGCAGAGGAAGATCATGGGTGTAACGACCAGCGTCTGATAGAATACGAAGTAGTCGTAGCTTGGCGCCATCGATATGACGACCATTGCCAAGCTGGCGAAGACGACCCCAGTAAGAACGATTGCCGGTAGCGCGTAGAGCATGGATGGCCATGCGGCATAGCCAAGTCCGGCAGCAACGATAGTAATGCCTGTGCCGGCCAGCAGGGCCTTGCTGGCTGCCCATGCCACTTCACCGAGCAGGATATCGCCAAGCGTAAGCTGTGTGCACAGCATTGCCTCCCAAGTCCGTTGGGTGTGCATGCGGGCGAATGTCGCGTAAAGCATTTCGAAGCTCGCGGAGGTCATCGCGCTGGTCGCGACCATGCCGCCCACGAGAAAATCGACATAAGAAGTCCCGTTCACACGACCAACGATTAATCCGAGGCCAAAGCCAAGTCCGAGTAAATTCGTCATTGGATCGGCGAGATTCCCGACAAGCGAAGCAAGAGCAACCTTTCTCCATGCCAAATAATTGCGACGCCATACCGCGACCCAATTGAGCGCGTTGGCAGGCATGGCCGCGCCAAACGTTATCCTCATCATATCTCTATCTCGCGTCCTGTAAGTCGCAAGAACACATCTTCGAGATTCGGCGGACGCTCGAGAAGGCGCAAACCAGCACACCCCCGCAACTGCTTCCGTACCTGCTCCAGATTCGGCGCATAACAAAAGATGGTCTCGCCGCTCAATTCAATGCGTTGTGCGTAAGGCCTGATCAGCTCAACCGTTTCGCGCGGATTGCCGCCATAAATCTCCATAACGTCACAGCCAATCTGCTCGTTGATTAGGCTGTGAGGCTCTCCCTCGGCGATCTTGCGCCCTTCCTCCAGGACGCACAGCCGATCGCACAACCGCTCGGCCTCTTCCATAAAGTGGGTCGTCAGCAGAATAGTCTTGCCGCGCGAAAGTAGCGAGCGCAGCCGCTCCCAGATCAGATGACGCGCGTGCGGATCGAGACCGGTCGTTGGCTCGTCTAAAATGAGCAGATGCGGGTCGTTGATGAGCGCACGAGCCAGCACCAGCCGCCGCTTCATGCCGCCCGATAACTCAGCAACACGCGCGTCCGCCTTGCTTTCGAGGCGAGCAAACTCGAGCAGTGATGGAATGACCGCCTCGACTTCGCGCGCGCTCATGCTGAAGTATCGCCCGAACACCAGCAAGTTCTCGCGTACCGTAAACCCGTTCTCAAGATTGTCGAACTGTGGAACCACGCCCACGCCTGCGCGTGCCAAGCGAGCGTGTGTCGGTACCTGCTTGCCGAGCACCGTGATCTTGCCAGAATCCGGCGGCGTCATGCCGAGTATCATACGCACAATGGTACTCTTACCGGCGCCATTCGGTCCGAGCAGTCCGAAGCATTCTCCCGCCGCAATAGTGAAAGTCAGCCCGTTGACAACACTTTTGCCGCGGTATGATTTGGTTACAGCGGCGAGATCGATCGCTACGCTCGACATGCGCTCATCTCAGCTTGTCCGAACCAGTTCGGATGGTGGCACCTTGCCTTCGAGCGTTCTGGTCCAGAGCAGACCGTCGCACCAGATGTGTTCGACGCGACCCCATTTGCACGCAGCTGCGACATTGGGAAAAAACCCACGTCCATGGTGGTTGGCGCTGGTATTGCAAAGCAGCGGAATGCCGGTGAGTTTTTCATATTCAATGAGCAGTTCAGCAACCTTATGCTGGGATGTTCTGCTAATCGTCTGCAATCGTGCAGATCCATCAAGGTGCACAATGGCTGGAATTCTGCCTCGCCACTCTGACCGAGTCTGATGATCGAAAAGCATGTAAGGGTCCGGTGATCCGGGATCGAAAATGTCGGTTGCTCGGTCCTCCAGGCATATCGGCGCAACGGGGCGGAAGTGTTCACGAAGTTTGGTGTCGTTGAGATAGTTTTTCATTCCTTGCGATGTCGCTGCGGCAAGAATGCTTCTGCCACCCAAGGCGCGTGGTCCCAGCTCGGCGTGACCAGCAAGGAACACCACGGGCTTATTGCTCGCGAGGAGCGCAGCAAGCTCACTTATGCTGCACGGCGAGGCGTCCCAGTCCGCGGATGCATCGCTGCATGTGAGGGCGGGGCCACTATAGACCGACCACTCCAGTGGCACGAAACCTCTGTCGACTGCCATGGCCGAGCACGCGGCTCCGATTGCTGAGCCACTGTCGTTCGGGAATGGTGGGACCCATACAGCGTCGAACAGGCCGGTTGCACGGAGGGCGCTGTTCCATTTGATGTTAAGACCACAACCTCCGGCTATGCATAGATTGCGCGGTCCCGGAAAGTACGAATGCCGAAGCAAAGCAAGTCCCATCTCCCGCACGAGCAGACGCTCAAGGAAGACATGAAATGATGCGAGTATATCTTCGGGTCGCTTGGCGTCTAGTCGAAGTGCGCTCTCCTCGAAGAAGTCGTGCGTAGCCGCAAGTGAGGCCTCGGCGTCACTTATGTTCGCGCGGTAACGCCGAGCGGACTCTGTGTCGGCCGCAAAGCACTTCTCATAAACCTCCCTAAACACTGTCACAATGTCTTCATCGGGCGCCCCCAGGCCGATATAGGCCATCAGCTTTCCCGCAACACCAAGGTCCCAGTTGGTCCGGTTCGGCTGCCGGTAGGGCCCAAAGTAGTGGCCCGCCACAGCATAGGCGTGGCCTATGATCGGGAAGAGGCATTCGAGGAACCGGCCGCCGCTGGGTTCTACACGATAGAGCCGCGGAAAGATGCAGCCGTCCCACACTAGGCAGAAAGCGGGTTCTCCCGCTTTCGCAAACGGGCTAGTGCAATACGCGGAGGCAACATGGCCTGCGACGTGTGCATAGCTCCTGTAGGAGAAACTCCTGCCGTCGAGCACAAGACCAACTCCCTCGCGTGAAGAGAGGAGTCCCTCGGGTCGTTCAACATACGGAGCACCTTTGAGAGTGAGAAGTTCCGTCCCACTCGGGACTTGAAATTCCGATTCGATTTCCCCGTCCCAGCCGTCAATGACGAACTGATCAATATCGCGAGGATCCAGGCCGTGCTCTGCCAAAGTGCGAACAACCGTGTCGAGGTTGTCGATGGTTGAGTACCGCCGATTGTTGTCGCGTTTCTCCTGCTCGATGCAAAAGACCAGACGTCCATCCTCTACAAGAGCGATGGATCCGTCATGCGTCAACTTGATGCCACAGATGCGCATAGTGCCTCAATGCTAAGGTCGTTTTCGGAGTGGGAACGAAGACCGGATCGAATTGCGAAAACAGGCGAGCAGGCAATCTTCGTTGGCCGACTCACCTTGACATTGTACCCGCTCGACCTCGAGCAATGTTTCGCTCAACATTGTGATGATCGTCTCCGCACCGGCAGCATGTCCCCAGCCCTGGCAGGTGGCATCACGCGCTGACCCGAAAATCAGATGACCGTCCGGCGTAAGCATTCGCACCAGATTGCCGATGGCCTTACGCATCTCCGCGACGTCGTGCAGGTAGTAGAGCACTTCAGCGACCACGATCAGATCGAACCGCTCCGTTCTCGAGAACTGTTGAATGTCAGACACTATCCATGTGATGTGCGACCATCGCTTCGTTCGTTGGCTCGCCCGACCGATCGCTCGCGGTATGACGTCGACGACCGTAAGTCGTTCGCAGTGTGGAGCTAGCTTTTCCGTGAATGCGCCAGCTGCGCACCCGACCTCGAGTGCGTTTGTGATAAAGCCGTTAGAAAGCGAAAGCCGGAGCATTTGCGTGTGACGCTCGCGCTCGAACGGATTGCCGTCCAGGCGCCACGGATCATCCGCAGCCAATTCTCGCTCTAAGGATTGGTAACTATCATCCAGCTTCATATCCGCTCCTTACTCCGCGCGATCACTCGCCGCTGCAAGCGCAGTCGCGTCACCGCCGGAGGTACGGTACGGACTATCCCACTTCCGAATCGGCACTGCGCGACCTGAAGGTTGGATGGCGTCTGGTTGAGGCTCCTGGCTCTGGTTGAGCGTCTGGTCTTCGGCAGATCCGGATGCCTTGGCTGACTTTCGTGAGAGCCAATCGCTGTTGCTCAGCGTACACAACGCATATGCTTTGACCGGAAGTAGCAGAAAGATATTGATGGGCGTATGCAGAGAAAACGCGAGAAATCGCGACTGACGAGCCCGCAAGGCTGCTACACTGCATCGCACCATGGTCATTGATGCGATAATCAAGACTGTCCACCAAGGCACGGTAGCCGTGAGTGCGAGCTGCGCAATGCCAGCGACTACCGAAAGAGTCAGAAGGAGTGGTCCGAGGTTTTGCCCGACAACATCCAATGTCAGGTATCGATCGAGACTTGGCAAAAGGCGCAATCCAAGCAAGGTGTCTCGGAAAGTGCTCCGCGCCCAGCGGAGCTGTTGGCGCAGATAGGGCCCTAACCTGTCCGGAACCACTGTCGCGGCGAAGGCGTCCGGAACGTACTCAGTTCGAAATCCCGCTTTCAGCATAAGAATCGTGAGATGGCGATCCTCACCGAAATCGCTCGGCTTGCCTCGAAAGAATTGCGCTTCGTACTGATCCAGCAGCAAATCGAGAGCCGATCGCCGGTACATGGCACATGGTCCGCAGCAACACATGACCGCGCCGAAACGAGCTTGAGCCGCACGCTCTTCGTTGCACGCCAACCAGTACTCCATGTCAATCAAACGAGTTAACCAGCTGGCGCTCCGGTTGCTTGCTGTCAGCTGCCCCATGGCCGCGCCGATCCCAGCATCTTGCATTCTCAGTGCAAGCTTCCTGACGACATCGGAAGCGAGTATTGTGTCCGAATCGACGTTGAGCACCAACTCTCCGGATGAGCGGCGGATCGCGGCAATCTGCGCCTTCCGTTTTCCAACGTTCTTTTGCAGAAGAATAAAATTGAACCGCGCGTCGCGCGCGAAGTCCTGGTGGACTGGCGCCACATCCTCGCGATTTCCAGAACCGTCATCGACAACATAGACGCGCAGCTGCCCGACGTAGTCTTGGCTTGCAATGGATTCTAGGCACTTCGACAGCGTGCGCGGATCCTCGTTGAAGCATGGTACGATCACATCCACACTCGGCATGGATTCAGGGGTGACTGCATCCGAAGATGCCGACGACACTTGGGTCGGCGAGGCATGGAGCGCCTGGACGGTCTTGTAGACTGCGGAAAGCAAGGCATAAGACGAGACGACGACAGTGCTGGTTGTGGCAAGCAGGTTCATAGGGCGCCGATTGTTCAGTGAAGTTGAGGAAGTGGGCAGATCGCAAATCCGCGATCGCGCAGGGCGGGGATTAGGTGGCAGAGCGCCTTCAGCGTCTGATTGCGCAGACCGGCATCAATGCCCCGCCCCAACTCGTTGGGCGGGCATCCGTCATGGAGGAGCACAATCGCACCAGGATGGACAGATGCTAGCACTGCATTGACGATCGCATCGACGCCGGGGCAGGACCAGTCGCGGGGATCTACCGACCAATAGAGAGCCGCCAGTCCGGCCTTTGCTGACTTGTCCAGCACTTCTTCGGTCCAGATGCCATATGGCGCCCGCACACGTCGCACTGCCGCCTGCGGGCACGCGCTCATGATGGCACTACTCGCCGTCAGGATTTCATATTGCACTTCGGTTGACTCGCATTTTGACAGATCCGGATGAGTCATCGTGTGGTTTGCGACCTCATGCCCCTCCGCGACCATCCGCCGAATCAGCTTCGGTTCATTCGCTGCGTATGTGCCAAGAACGCAGAACGTCGCCGGCGCGCGGTATTCCGCGAGCACATCGAGAATACCCGGCGTGCAATATGGATTAGGCCCGTCATCAAACGTCAGATAGACGCTGCGGCGGACGGCGTCGCTGGCGCACTTACGGTGCGCTTCGAAGGAGCAATTGGCGTCTTTCACAACTCTGGCCCGTTTCGCTCGATGATAGCGCCCGCAGGCCACTCGCTCAGGGACCGCGCGATAGGAAAAACCACGAGCAGCACGTCATCGACGCGAGTTGGCGGCAAGTTGTCATAGATATCGGGGAGACTGGACCGCACGCGAATCCCAGAAACAATTGTCGCCAAGCCCGGTCGGCCGAGTAGCCTGGAGATATGCTCTTTCAGTTCGTGTCGAACCGTACCGAACCCGAAGGGAACACCAAGCTCACGCAGCACCGGATACATCACGCGCATAGAATGACTGATTCCGAGTCCCTCGAGATCCGGACGTACCGCGTACAATCCAAGTTCAGCCACCAACAGGTCGATTTCGCCGACCTTGATGAACCGGCGCAGCGCGCCGATATGAGCCGCCACACCGCGATCATCATAGCCAACTACGCGCAGCTCAGGTCGCGCGCCAGCCCAGCTTCGATTGCCTTCAAAGGGTATTGCGTTAAATGCGCCGGTCGGCCCGTAGGTATTGCGAAAGAACTCGGAGATTTCAACGTGGTCGGATAATTGTAAGTCGTTTTCCCAGCACGTCCTCCACTGGAGCTGAGGGCGCATGAAAGACTCTCCTGCTTTTTGCCGCGTTCCTGAGGCACGCATCAGGTGAGCAACGAGCCCGGTGACGGTGCTCGTTCGATGGTGTCGTCAGCGAATGGGGATGATGTTGTTTTGTTGACGGCGCTCAGGCCGCGCCGCGTATGGCGCTCGCCTTTGCGGGCGCCCGCGATTTCGGGCGTGCTACCGCTAAGTGCCGCTAACGTTTCCGGACCAGTAGCTGTCGGCTGTGCTACAGGTGGCGCTCTGTGTACTGTCCTGCATGCCCGTCTTCGTTCATTGCTCGTTAACGTCCATTCTCCGCGCGCAGCAAGCAAGCTATCGAATGACCGCGCATTTACCCATTCATATCGGGGTAGACACGTTCGATTGAAAGGTATGTAGGGGCTATACGATGGTTTAAACCATGATCCTGGCGACATTCTCGAGCGGCGTGCAGTTGCCACGGGCGACGACACCGTTGTAGAGATTCTCTCGCACGAGCAAAGGTGCGGCAACTCCGCTGCACACGACCTCAGGCTCCTCTGGCCACATAGCAAATATGCCGATCGCGCGCATGGAGAGCGGCACACGATGATGTTGATCGCGGCTTCATCTGCCTCGACCGATATCTGGCACTGAGCTTGGTGCACGCGACCACTCTGGTGCCGCCTATTTGCTTTGTTTATGGGGGCATAATGGCTCGCCGCGCGCACAGGCGGCGATTGTTCGCACGAGCGGTTAAGACTGGAATCAGTGCAGTGTTTTGGGATGTGACAATACAATGACGAATGTTCGGCCAACCAGTTGCGCGCGACCACGGAAACAACTCCATCACCGATTGTTGGGGTCTGCGGTGCCACGCCCTGCTTCTCCGAAACCTGCCCTATTGCTCAGGGACTGGAGATTTCCTAACCGGTGCGGCGCGAACTGGTAAATCGATTGTTTGGATGAGAAACATCTACACTGCGGATAGATGACAATGCGTTTCCGAGGACTTGATCTGAATCTCCTCGTCGCGCTCGATGCACTAATGACCGAGCGCAGCCTCACGGCAGCAGCACGTAGCATCAACTTGAGCCAACCCGCCATGAGCGCGGCGGTTGGCCGCCTACGGACGTATTTTAAAGATGAGCTCTTTACGATGAGAGGGCGCGAGCTTGTCCCGACTCCACGTGCTGAATCTCTTGCGGCCCCAACTCGCGAGGCTCTGCTTCACATCCAGTTCTCCATTACTTCCAGGGATACGTTTAATCCGAGCGACTCCAATCGGGTCTTTAGGATCTGCCTGTCGGACTTTGCTACGATCGTTTTGTTCCGAAACGTCGTTGAGCGTGTCGCGCGAGACGCTCCCGGCATCAGATTCGAATTGATGCATCTCGGGGATCCGTTCGATCACCCTCTCCAACGCGCGGAAGTCGACTTTCTGATCGTGCCCGAGATATACACGTCGGACGTGCACCCCAAAGCCACACTCTTTGACGAGACACTCGTGTGCGTCGGCTGCCGCTCGAACAAGCAGCTATCAGGGCCGCTTACATTCGAAAGGTACATGTCGATGGGGCATGTTGTGGTCAAGTTCGGACGCTCTCGCGTGCCCGCCCTAGACGAGTGGTATTTGCAACAGCACGGCCTCAGGAAACGCATTGAGGTCGTCGTGCAGAGCTTTAGCATGATCCCTCCCATGCTATTGGGCACCAATCGAATAGCGACCATGCCCACAACGCTGGTGAAGTATTTCGCGAAAACAATGCCACTGCGAATCACCAGACTTCCCGTACCGCTTCCGGGCTTCACCGAGGCCCTCCAATGGCCTTCCCTTCACAACTCCGATCCAGCAAGCATATGGATGCGCGAGGTTCTGTTGCAGGAGGCAGCCCGGCTGGCTCCTCAGCGCGCCGGTTCTAAGACTCGACCAGGGCATCGGGCGAGCCACTCTTCGCTGGCTACAGACACGGCTGCAGATCCTTCGGAATGACAATCGCGGTTCGTGAGCCATTTCCCGCTCCTCGGCCTCGATCGGATTCTAACGGACGGCACCATCCGACAGATCATGTACGATATCGGGCTACTCAATCACCTCAATGGCGCTGTCTCGCCAGCGATTGACTGCGAGGCCGGCAGACGCATTTTTACCTTTGGCATCAAACCGCACTTAGCCAACCACGGTCTAAGCCTCTTGTGAACGAAGTACTTTCGCCACGCGCGTCGCATTGAAGGAGCCCGCCCGCTTCACCGCCTCGGCCCACGTTTGTGCGGCGGCATACGCGTGAAGCGTGTAGCCTTCCGCAGACAGGTTTGATTTTTCAATCTGGCGATCACGTCGGCCGCCCGCGCGTTTTTGGTGAGATCTTGCATGAATGTGAAAAGACTGCCGCTTGCGGCACCGCTTGCAATCGCCCGGAACTCGCCGGTCATCAAGGGATCGTTAGCTATGACCGTGAGACTAGCGTGTGCGTCTGAGGCTTGCCTTACGAACAAGCCCATCTCCGTGTAGTAGCCCCCCATATAGGCGATTTCGATCCCTTCCCTCTTCATCCTGGACACCAGGGCCGTCTAATCCTTTTCGCCAGCATTATAGCTTTGCCGCATGATGATCCGCAGGCGTGCATCATGAAGACGAGCGGCAACGACATCTGCGACGCCCTTGCCAGCGGTGCTTTTGTCGTCAAGGACGGCAATCTTGCTTGTGGAATGGTGGCGCAAGATATAGTTGGCCGCCACTACGCCTTGCTGATCGTCGCGGCCGCAGATGCGAAAAACCGTCTTGAGACCTCGCTCGGTCAGCTGAGGATTGGTTGATCCAGGCGAAATCTGAACAATTCCAGCTTCGGAGTAGACGTCGGAATTGAGGAAGAGGAGCAATAGAGGCCAACGATCAGCCTAACCTGGTCGGCAACCAACCGATTCGCCACCGCGACCGCCTGCTTCGGATCGCAAGCGTCGTCGGCGACGGTCAATCTGATGTTGAAATCGCGAGGCAGTCCGGAAGAGTTCAAGTCGTCCACACTAGCGCCGTAAAGCATCTGCGCACCGACCGCCGCATTGCTACCTGTCATGGGGCCTGCCGCGGCAATATAGACATCGTCCGCCGCCGCAACGGAGATTAGGACAGAAGCAAGAATCGCTGCACCGGCAACTGAACTCACACTAAAGCACGCCGCCATTTGAGGCCCCTGACGTCGATTCTCTTATGCTCTAAGGCTGCTCTGACTTTTCATCAGCTGAGTTGCGGTTTTCGCTAGTCGCACGAACGTCGCGCCATCTGGCGGGGAGCCTGCGAAATTCGCATCCCTTTACGCCACCACGACTAGCGATCAGCATCATCCGGGGCGCGCGCACGCCGCCGCGCTTGTCCACGGCATTCTTGCGACATTGCATCAAGGCGAGCAGGCAGCTCATCTACACTGACTTCGGATTCCGTACCCTTCGTGATGTTGCGCAAACGATCGCGCAACCGGGTTGCACGCGCGACTTGAATCTCCGCCCGTTCCAGTTGCTCGGTCAATAGATCAGGAAGCGAAGTTCTACCCTCCATCGCTTTCCGGATCTCTCGAAGAGAGAATCCTAGCTCACGAAGAGCCAAAATGTGATAAACTCTTCTGACGCTATCGCAGTCGTAGATCCGATGACCACCGCACGTGCGCTGCGAGGCTGCCAGCAATCCCGTGTGCTCATAGTGACGCAGAGTGCGCACCGTCACGCCGGTCGCATCCGCAAGTTCACCGATGCGTCTCCATCGACGCCTGAATACTGTAGATCTGGTCATGTTTCTCAGTTTTCAAAACTACAACCTGACGTCACGTGAGAATCAAGCGGTTTTAACCTGCAGACCGCGTTTGCCAACTTTCCGTCGGCGAATCGAACCGCGATTTCCAGGAAAACCCATCAGCAGGCGGTCGTGACATGCCAGATGCAAGCAACCGCCCTACTAGACTGGCGTCGGATGACGTCGCATGGGCGCATCCACCGAAGAACCGCTGCCGGGCCTAACCGGCGGACGCGATGGCCATCATCAGCTTTTTTAGGAGGACCAATTGGGCCTCACTGGCGGCTGTACGCCCAAGCACAAGCTTGGCGATCTCCGTTCGATTGACGGGAGTTCGCATACTCACCGGTAATGCCGCTACCGCTTCGTCAAAGATCGCCCCCATCATTGAAAGATCTTCCGGATCGAAAACACCGATTTGTACTTGCAACATTTGCACTGTCTGTCCTGTCAAACATCGCGCCAACGGCCCGGCTCCTTGCAAGGGCGTTTGGCAAAAAGAAGACCGACCTGCGGCGCGAGACCATGCACATGGTCGCTCGATCCAACATGAATACACACCGGCCCGATAGAGACGCGCGAATGCATTTTTTACTAATGAATTTTTACTACTGAATGCGCATGCGGAGCCGTTACACCCCTGATGTAATCCAAACCATCAGGGGCATTTAGGTGGGGAGATCAGCGCCGCGGCATTTATCGCGCGGGCTTTTACAGATTCTCCCGCGGGCGTTGCTCGTACCGAATCACCCACACTTGATGAACGTCCCAAGGAGTTAGCACTCTTCGGACGCCTAACGCTGCAGGCGCCGTTATTCACGCTCCCCGAAACAAAAGGTGGTATTCACCGGAACGCCGTGCCGCTCGACCTATTCATCATGTCGAGGAGGCCCTTACCCGTTTTCCGCAAACGCCTCAGCAGCGCGCCGCGAGGTCTAATCGGGCCCGTATTGCTCGACTTTGAAAACAGACGACGTGGAAGGTGCCGATCCGAGAGGCTCAGCCGCGCTGAGCCGATCTGGTTTCCCGATTGCATTCAAACGGAATGCTGCTACTAGCGGAAAATGAATCCGCTGTTGCGCTGTGGCGGCACCAACATGGCACCACGCTGCGACACTCGCATCATGCAGCGAGACGGGCGGGCTCACGCTCTCGCCGCAAACTTCAAGAGCATGATCAATATGTACGACAAACTCTATCAGAAGAGAGAGAGCGGCTCTAAACGAACCAGGAACGAGGATACAATTCTTCAGCCTGCATGTTGGGCTGTCGCGCGGTGCGGACTCTCGGATCTTCACCGAATGAATTGATCGACTAACGTCTATTCGAATTTGGAATGCCGCATGGAGCTTCGGACATTACGCGCTTTCGTGGAGGTCGTACGACGAGGCGGGTTCTCCAAGGCCGGCAAAGTCGTACTCGCGACCCAATCTACAATCAGCAAGGCGGTGAGGCAGCTTGAGGAGGAGGTTGGCGTGCCATTACTTGATCGCATCGGCCATCGCAGCAAGCTTACCACTGCCGGCGAAATTGTTTACCGGCGTGCGGTCAAGATACTGCTGGAGCGGGACGATCTGATTTCGGAACTGGACGAGCTACGCGGCCTTAAATGCCGCGTTCTGAAGCTCGGCTTACCGCCGATTGGCAGTGGCATCCTCTTCGCAAAGCTATTTGCGATCTATCGGAAACGTTATCCAGGCGTCGACATCCGGCTCGTGGAGTGCGGATGCGAGCGGCTCGAAGAGGTTATGCTATCGGGGGAGATTGAACTTGCGGCCTCGCTCCTCCCCGAATTAGAAAGCTTTGAATGGCAGGACGTCAAACGCGAGCCCCTCACTGTTCTGCTTCCCATTGGCCACAAGCTCTCTCAGTGCCGATCCGTTGAACTTCCGGCATTGCGAGAGCTGCCGCTCATCCTCTTCGACACCGGATTTGCATTGAACCGCGCAATTTTGGACGCCTGCCGTCGGCACAGCTTCGAGCCGCGCATCGCCGCCCGCAGCAGCCAAATCGATTTTATCGTCGCTTGCTGCTGCGGGCATGGGGGCCGCCTTTCTGCCACGAATGATCGCAGAGCAACGCAAGCATCTTCCGATCGCCCAGGTGCCGCTCGACGAAGCCGGTACGGACTGGCACATTGCAATGATCTGGCGCCGCGGCGCCTACCTGTCGCATGCCGCACGGGCCTGGCTTGATCTGGTGGCTTGCACGCGCGGAGAAAACCATTCCGGCGAGGACTGAATTGCGGTCCAATAAGCATGTCAGGCTTGGCACAGACCGAGCTGATCAGCTCGCCAACCCTTGCTGAGGTGAGGTCAAGCGCGTCAGGGACTCGTCGAGGATCGCCTGAACGGCTTTATCGATGCGATCCGATGATTAGAACATGTCGATTGGCTTTAAGCCCGACGCGAGCAAGTGGCGGCTTTCGCGGCCAGTGCAAAGGCTCGTCCGATCGGCGCGCTCGCGTTCTGCGCCGGAAGCTGCGGGTCAGGCAATCCACACCTCATCAACGGCCTTATTGTCGTCGATCGCGCGTGCCGGTGCTGGCGATTGCCGTTCACATTCTTTCGTCAGACATCGAGACATCATATTTCCAGGAAACAACCCGAGATCCACTTCAAGGAATGTCGCCACTATGTGCGCTCGCTTCTGGCGCCAATCAGCTGCCACGCGTTCTTGAGGCAGCGATCGCCGAGGCGAGGGAAAGCGGTCATTTCCGTTGTTGTCGTTCCAGGTGATGGCCGATGCGCCGCGACCTCAGCTCGCTCGGTTGCGACTTCCGCTCCCGATGGTCTTGCCAATGGCCACCGAACTCGATGAGCTGGCTGCAATATTAAACAGAGCTCAGCGGATCACTTCTTTGCCGCTCCGGTTCCACATGGGCCCATGATAAACTGCTGGCGCTCGACGAGCGTCTGAACTCGCCGAGCAAGCATGCTCCATGTGGGAAAGAGCACGTGGACTGTACCTTAGAAACGTGGCATGGCCGGCCTCATCGGGCCTTCTTCGGACGACTACTCCATGGTCGATTGTGAGGGTCTTCTGTGCCGCAGTCTCGAGGCGCCGCCTGCGACACGACCTAGGATCAAAATCGCAATGTTAGCTGACTATTTGGCATTGACTTACGAGTTCGCTCATTTCCGAGCGCACAATCTCATCAACTGCAGCGCCGCAGGCGGCGTTCAGCGCGTTATGCATGTCCGCGATCAGCTCATTGGGGCTCTCCATGCCCGCATGTATGCGAATCAGCGGTCCTGCCAACGCAAGCGGAACTTCTGTTCGTTTTGGCGGCTCGACAAGCAACGCGAGGCTTTCATACCCGCCCCAGGATAGACCTATCCCGAAGAGGCGCAGGCTATTGAAGAGAACCGAAAGTTGTTCCCGCGATATTGGCTTTAGAACAATCCCAAAGAGGCCACTGGCGCCCAGAAAATCCCTCTTCCATATGATGTGGCCGGGATGCTCAGGAAGGGCCGGGTGCAACACTCTGTCGACAGCTGGATGCGTCCGTAGGCTTTGCGCCAGAATGAGACCATTTGCCCAATGCTGCTTCATGCGCAAAGCTAGAGTACGCAGTCCTCGGAGGGCCAGATAAATGTCATCTGGTCCGCCGATTTCGCCGAAATGGTGGGCAGTCGATTTCAGCGCGGGCCATGCCGCTTCATTCGCAGTAGCAACGCCAAGAAACGCATCGGAATGGCCGACGATGTACTTTGTCGCCGACTGGATCGAGATATCGACCCCATGCTCAAAAGGTTTGAAATACAGAGGTGTCGCCCACGTATTGTCCATGATTACAAGCGCGTCCGACTGACGTGCAATCGCCGCGAGTGCTGGTACATCTTGAACTTCGAAGGTCACGGACGACGGGGATTCCAGATAGATGGCTCGGGTACTTGCGCTGATCTTTGCCGCCAGGTTCTGCTGGCTGGATTGGACAGAAATACTGTACTTTGATCTGCAGCCTCGCAAGATCGTCGTCCGCAAAGGCTCTCACAGGCCCATAAACGCCGTCGCTGATCAAAACAGAATCGCCTGCCTTCAGACACGCAAGCAGCGCGTGAGTGCAGGCAGACTGCCCTGATGGGAAAAGAATCGACCGGAAGCCGCCCTCCAACTTACAAACGGCGGCTTCAAGCGCACGGGACAGCGGCGAGCCAAAGCGACCATAACTAGGGTTGCCTCTGTTTCGGATATCCCACTCCTCCAAGGTCTCCGAAACAATGGTGGAACCGCGGTAGATCGGCACATTCACCATCCCCGCATGCTCTGCCGGCGCACGACCTAGATGACAAACTAGGGTTTCCGCGTCTCGTTCGCCCTTGTCGGGTTCAGATCCTTCATCAACAGTTCTCTTCCATCGCATTCCCTTCCCGCTCAGTCGCAACACCATCTGGGCGCTTTTGACTGCATGGCGGGTGCAACATCAATGCCAATATTCACGCGATGCTACTGCAGCTTGATCATCATGCCTCTTGAGCAATGAATCCGATGCGACTTTGCCAATTTGTGGTTCGCCTGATTTTGTCGGCTGGATGCTGCGCTGCGCTTTTGGTCACTCAGACGATAATAGTCTGGCGATGCAGTGCGCTCTTACTGCGATAGGGTCCGCTGTAGCGAGTGTGGCACATTCTCCAATGCTAACGACCCCCTTGAAACGAACGTAAGGTCAAGTTGTACACTACCAGAATTGGGAGGCATGGGTGCCTTTCATAATTTCGAATGAGGACTGTGAATGTTTCAAACGCAAATGTTTGCGCCGCGTCGATCTGTCACGCTACTCGATAAAGAAAGCACCCGAGAGCATCTGTGTGTGTCTGCTAGACAGCAACCACGTTGCCACTGCATCGAAAGCATGACCAGCTGCCGCCCCGCGGGCATACGTTATGTCCACCGTTGTCGAACATCAGACACCGTTCTGTCCGAATTCTCAGTCAGCAGCCTTCATCGAGACAGCGATGAAGTTCTTCAGTCCAACAATGGACCTTCGCTGAAGTCGAACAAGAACCTGCTCGGCTATTTTCCGCTTGTTGATCATGGGCACACGTCCGACCGGCTCGCCCGTCGCAAGACAAGCCTCGACCGACACACGTTTAGGTCAGACGATCATTACAACTATTAGATTGCTACTAAAACGCGTGACTTTCCGCTTCCACCAACTGTGAAGAAGGTCGACCTGCAGGCACGCACGTCATAGGCCAAATACCCGCGTGTTCACCCAGATCGGACCATCGCCATGCTCAGAACCATGCTTTTCGACGGAGCGACCACATGTCAGACGCAAGGCTGCTAAGCGCACTCTCGTCCCTTTCACACGTGGCAAAGCAGTTGGATGTTCCACCGCCCGCTCCCATCGGGCCCGACGCAAATTGCGTCAAACTCAATATGAACGAGAACCCATTTCCGTTGCCAGCGATCGTCCGACAAAGCGCGATTTCCGCTCTTGAGCGGCATTATCTGTACCCCGAGGATGAAAACGTCGGGCTAAGACAGGCGGCGGCCTGTGCCTACGGCCTCTCCGTCGATCAGGTGATCGCTGGGAACGGATCGTCTGAACTCCTCGGCCTCATCTACAAAGCATTCCTTGCGCCAGGCGACACTGTAGCGATGGTATCTCCCGGATTTTCGTTCAATCGCAAGCTCGCCATGTTGCACGAAGCTCAGTTTCTGGAGATCGGGTGGGGCAAGACGCATTCCTTGCCAACGCATCAATTGCTTTTCGGTCTCGCCAGAGACGCAAAGTTCATCGTGCTAGCCAATCCGAACAATCCGACCGGAACGTTCGTTCCGATCGCCGACGTCGAAAGGCTCGTAGCACAATCGGAACGACTGATCGTCCTCGACGAAGCTTACGTCGATTTTGCGCCTGATAATGGATTGCGGCTCGTCAATCGCTATTCGAATCTTCTGCTGCTGAGAACTTTTTCGAAAAGCTATGCCAGCGCGGGCCTTCGCGTCGGATTCGGCTTCGGTCACCCCGAGCTTGTCGGCAGACTTCGTACCATGCAGAACCTCTTCAACATGAATGTGATCGGACATGCGGTCGGCGCGAGCATCATTGCACATCGAGGCGCGTTCGAGGAAAATCATCAGCGTATCATGCTTGAAAGAGAGAGAACGACAATTGAGCTGTCGAAACTTGGATTCACTGTCTTGCCCTCCCACGCAAATTTCTTACTTGCTCGCGTGCCGGGCGGACACGATGGCGCCTGGTGGCAAGCCGCATTGCGGAGGCAGAACGTGCTTGTTGCATTCTTTCCGGAAACAGGTCTCGAAGACTGCATACGCATTGCGATTGGCACAGAAGTGCAAATGGATACGTTTCTTTCAGCTGTCAATGACATCTCCAGGTCGTCATTCTGAATTAGGCCGATAGCTCTCCTGCTGCAATCGAGGTGGTTAAGTGAACAATACTCTTTCTCCAATGCTGGCGTTCGGCATCTTCGATCATCTGGACGCGGACGGTCGTGATGCCGCCAAGCAATATGACGATCGCCTCCTGCTCGCCGAGGCATGCGATCGGCTGGGATTCTATGCCTATCATCTAGCAGAGCACCATTGTACGCCACATGGCAGAAGCCCTTCACCGAACCTGTTCTTGTCGAGTGTCGCACAACGCACAACACATCTTCGCATCGGCCCGATGGTTATGCTGCTTAGCCTTCATCATCCGCTGCGAGCCTTCGAAGAAGCATGTATGCTGGACCACTTGAGCGGCGGCCGGCTTGAGCTTGGAATCGGACGCGGCTCCCTTCCGGTTGAATTGGGATATTTCGGGGTCAGTGTAGACGCGGCACCAGGACGTTATACTGAAGCCAGCGAAATCCTTGTTAAAGCCATGCGGGGCGGCGCGCTATCCTATGAGGGTAGTCATTATCGATTAGACAACGTTCCATTGACGTTAACGCCGCATCAGCGGCCGCACCCGCCGACATGGATCGCCGTAAATCAACCAGACTCGGCTCGTTGGGCTGCTGAGATCGGTGCAAACATCGCGAGCCTTGGTCCTTCAACGTCCGTTAGAAGGGTCACTGACGCATACCGCTTTCATCGGGAACAGCACTCAGAGGCGAATGGTCAGCCCCCGTTTCTTGGCTTGCTCCGCATGGTCGTAGCCGGAAGGTCTGAAGCGGATGCTTATTCACTGGCTGCGCCTGCCTACGATCGATGGCTCAACAGCTTCAAGTTTCTTTATGATCGCAACAACATCCCCACTCCGCCGAACCTGCCCCTAACCTTCGATGCAGCAATCGAAAGTGAATTGTGTGTTGCCGGGACGGCCGCGTCGATCCGCCAAACTCTTCTTAATCATCTCGAAGAGGCGGGAGCCAACTATCTTCTTTGTCAGCTCGCATTTGGGGACCTCCCCCTAGGTGCTTCGTTGAACACCGCTGCCATTATCCGGTCTGAAGTCGCCGCGGGTGTTGGCTGAACATGAGGCTTGCCATCCAGCGATTTCGTTTGATGAACTAGCAAACGGACATGCGCCATGCAGGCGGCACTATGACGCCTGCATAGCTCCGTTCACCAGGCCTCATCTCCGAAGGAACGCACCAACTAATGTGCGGCATCAAAATAAATTTTCGCTTCTCCTCCTCTGAGCTACGGTCTGCTGTCCGCAATCAGGACGAAGTCCGCCGCAAGATCTCGTCCCTGAGAATGAAGCCGCGCATCCTCATTCTTGGCACTCACGTTTTGTAGTGCGAGGCCGTGACGCAAGTTCCCAACCCGCCTTGACGCCCGGCCAGTCTTTTGAAGCTCGAAAGTCGGGGAGCCATAAAGGGCGACATGGGTCTCTAGAACATACTAGGAGATGCTCACATCGTCCATGCGAACGCATTTGCGATCTATTGCAGGCCGGACACCCGAGTATCACAATTCGCTGGCTGCGGCGGCGATCCACTCCAGCATAGCGATCTGCGGAGGCATCACAAGCAGGCAGCGCGTCCCACAGTTCTGTTGGCGCAAATCGCACGACTTGGCTCTTTCAGTCGGAAGTCGTGACTTTGAAAGGTTTGACAATGGCAAGATGAAAGGTTTAAGCCCATGGTTGCATAAACGTCTTGCTGTTCGGAGGCGGCGGAAGCTCTCTGGTCAGTCCTCTCTTTCGACATGTGCGCGGATCGCGTTTGTTGTGAGATCTATCCAGCCGTTTTAGCGTGCGCCAGCGATCATCTCAACATATGCTAGGTCCCACCCTCGATCGCCCTTCGGGCACTCAGGCAGATTGGGCAACAGATCGATAGAAACCAACGCATTGTCCTGATCGACGATCGCAATTCGTCGCAGCGTCGGGACGCCGCCGAGCAGACCTTTCAACACGAGCTTAAACCCGCAAAAGTCGAAGGGATCCGTTAGACGGACGTCGCTCTCCGGCGTGTATTCAACGATCATAACTCAGCTCCATCACTCTTCTTCCAGCCACGCGTGTAGCTGCCAGTGTTGAAACGCCACTGAAAAGACTGTTCAATCGTGTAGTAATGTTCGAAGTTCGCCGCGACAGTTGATAAGCGGATTGCCGTTGCCTGGGCGTACCGCAACGGTTCGGCCGATAAAAATCCCGTGTGTGCCAACGACCTGGTAATGGCATAAAACGCACTCGAGAGCATGGATTGCGCCATGCAATAGAGGCACGTCGAGAATCCCCTGATCCCAGGGAGCAGTATCAAACCGTTCGGTACCTTTGGAGCCGTCTCGGCCGGCAAACCGCAACGCGAGGTCCTGCTGATCAATAGAAAGAAGGCTCACGCCGAATCTGCCGTGCGCCCGTATTGCGTCGTGAGTCCCGGAATTGATATTAATGCCGACCAGCAAACAGGGAGGCTCTATGCAAATAGAGGTGATAGAACTCACCGTTAACCCACGCCGCCCAAGTGCCGCGCCTGTCGCCACAATTGCAACGCCACTGGCCAGATTCCGCATCGCTTGGCGAAACTCGATCGCCTCGACTGAATGAATATCGCTCATATGGCGGGGCGACCAAGGATCAGCAGTCCGCCAACTAGGCCAGCCCCACGTTCGAGCGCTCGCGCTACGCAGAGATTGCCGCGCTCGCAGCTGTCGGCTCTACGGCCCGACGTCCGATCAGTTTGTGCATTATCGCACGCTTTAGTTCTCCTGGCCGTCGAGCGATTGAGCGGGACTTCGGGGCTCACCCGGCATTGCCGAGACTCATCGATACCGCAACCTGAGATGGCTCGGCAACGGGGGCCGGGGTTCGCAAGTAATCGATCTCGATATTTCGGGCGAGGCGTGCGCGCTTGCACGTCGTTTCCGTTGTCAGATGGTTCGAGATCGCGCTGCCCTCGACCGATACGCGCCCTTTTAGCTTCGCCGAACACATTACGCAGGCTTCTCCGTTGAAGCAATGACGCGCCTCTGTTTAGCTTATCACTAGTTAGCTCCTGGTCATCCATACGGGCACTCCCCTTGTGAGAGCGGGCGCTGTGGACCTGACGTTGGTTGACACGAGCCCAATCGTCTTCCAGATGCAAGCGCCGACATGCAGCTAAACTCGCTCCAGAAGTGCGCAAGCCAGTCTTTCGGTGCGCCGATTTCGAGTGATCCAGGACATGCAGAAGCGCGATCAACACTCGCGGATCCCGCCATCGTCCCACGGTCGATTTCGCACGTCGCAGCAGGACCTTTCGTTGCGGTGGCTTGCACGATCGAGCGCGCTCAAGATCTACAGACCATGCGAATGGTTCCTCCTTCAACGAGTGGACATGAGGGCGGTGCATCAACTGGGTAGAGTGTCTGCGTGTCATTGATGCGCCCTAGTTGCTGCAATTTGGTTGGGTGAAAGCAGCGCGCTAGTTGCCGCCGTCAGGTCGGACTGACGCATCAGACTTTCGCCCACAAGGAACGTCGAGATACCGGCGCGCGAGAGCCGCGCGATATCGCTGAACGCACAGATGCCGCTTTCGCTCACAACCAGCCGATCCTTCGGAACGGATGGCGCCACCTTTTCACTTGTCTTAAGGTTTGTTACAAAGCTGCGCAGGTTACGATTATTGACGCCAATCATCCGCGAGCGAAGCTTGAGGGCGCGATCGAGGTCGGAGCGGTCATGGATCTCGATCAACACGTCCATACCGTATGCCAGGGCCGTCGCCTCAATGTCGTGGGCAGCCCCATCGTCCAGCGCTGCCATAATTAATAGGATGCAATCAGCGCCGCGGGCGCGCGCCTCGATTACCTGATATGTGTCGAAAATGAAGTCCTTGCGCAACACTGGTAGGTTTGTGGCCGCGCGTGCAGCCTCCATAAAGTCAAGGCTGCCCTTGAAAGACGGTTTGTCCGTCAAGACTGAGAGGCAGGCGGCGCCCCCTGCTTCATACGATCTGGCAAGCGACGGCGGATTGAAGTCGGCGCGAATGAGCCCCCTGGACGGCGACGCTCTCTTGATCTCTGCGATGAGAGCATAGCTACCCGACGCGCGCTTCTTCTCAATTGCGCTGAGAAAGCCTCGCGGGGAAGGCGCACGGCGCGCGCACTCGTCGAGCTCGCCACGCGGTAGCGCGCGCTTTGCAGCGGCGATCTCGTCGCGCTTATATGTCTCGATCTTCGTCAGAATGTTGGAATTGACCATATCGTCCATCTGGCGTTGGAGATTGCGACCAGCTGATTCAAGCGCGCCGCGGCGGCGCCACTATCAAGGGATTCCTGCGCGATGGCCGCGCCTTCCTTTAAGGTTGTAGCGCGACCGACCATTATGAAAGCGCCTGCCGCGTTCAAGTCAGCAACATCACGAAATGAGCCTCGCATGCCGTCGAGCACGCTCCGCAGTACAATCGCGTTCACATCGGAGTCCCCGCCCTTTAGCCCCTCCTTTTACCCGTCGCTGCCGCGCACCACCCAGAGTCCCGCTATCGTTACTGCTTTCCGCTTGTCCGATGCGGTTCCTAGCCGCCCCGCAAATCGCTGCAATGGTCGCTGGCATGGTCCAACAGAGCGCGCAACGACCGTAAGATGCTTCAAATCCCAATTCCACCATACCCATCACCCTCACATTGGCATTCACGCGCAGGACAAGCCTCGCGCGCGCCATTGGAGCGCCAGTCGCCTGGTCACGATTGTTCTGAAGCCTACAACTTGACGCTGCGGCAGTTTCAAGCCTTTTGAGCGAACGCGCGGATGCTACACGTTCGCAAGCCAAAGGAGGAGCAGCGCCAAGACGGGCGTCAGTCAGCCAGACCAACCTTTGCCAAACTCGTCACGAGGCCCCCGTTCGGGACTGCCACTTTTTTGATGCGAGTCCTTATGGTATCGATTCGAGTTCCGGATGGCGCTTGAACTCTCAGGAGTCGCGCGCTCGATCCGCGCGTTCCCAGCAGCGCCCGCGATCAGAGCACGCTTCGCATATGGCACCGATCTCGTTCTGCACCGAGATTGAAGCCACGGCTTCAGAAGAAGCCCCGCCGGCGCGCTCGGCGGGACTCTGCAGGTGATGACGCGAGGCTCGCGAACGAGGTGTCTCATCACGGACCTGTACTCATTGAACGCCGTATCGACGAGCTCGGACGTTATTGTTCGTCCGTCCGGCACTTTCCACCCATAGTCACTTGGGATCAGGAACATTTTTGGCCGAAAATTGCTCCATGCGCGGTATCCAATGAACCGCCAGCCTGCAGGCTGTCTCGTAATTTGCTTCATTTCTCTGAGGGCTTGAGCTTCGTTTCGACGACGCATCAAAACGCTCTCCGCTTGGGCAGCTCGCTAGGGCGTTCCGTGACGCGGGAGGTCGGCCGAAGGGAAGCCGCAGATAAGCGAAAGCGTTCACGCTGCTTTTGAGAACGCCATGCGTGCACGGCGTACCCACCCCCGAAACCCACGAGCAAAATCAGAACGAGAGCTAGAAATATCGTCATAGAGAAGCCTCAGTTTGCAACGTGGCTGCGTTTTCCGTGATGAGCAGCGAGCACATCATGGTGCGGCCCATTGCCCTTATTGGAGTTGAAAACACTCTGCGAGAATACAACTTGACGCTGGGTCCGATTCAAGCCTGCGAGGTTCTCGCCCTGGAACAATATCCTGCCGGCAGAATCCGCAGCCAACACAGCTCACTCAAAGCTCGCATTGCCACGGACGAATCTGATGTCGAGCCGCTTGGCTCACCGATTCACCTGAGGCAACTCCCTATTCTCGCATCAGTTGGGCAGTGAATAACGTTGCGTGAACGGGCGCTCGACGAGCGGAGAACGTTTCTGTTGGTTGACAGTTCAGCTGGGCACGAATTTATTGGCATAGGCACTTGAGCGCCGTGCTGCCTTGAAATTTTCACGCAACAGGCGGAGATGATGCCAATCAAATTCAGAATTCGAGCGCGGTTCTTGTTCGATCGGTCGCCTGCAGCTTGACGCGGAGTTCACCGATCCTTCAGAACGCGTAGACGGACACCTCTCAACTGCGATCCGAAGGCTGCCAAATGAAGGTCAAAGAGCTTATTGAGCTTCTATCAGGATGTGAGCAGGATGCTGATGTCATCATTCCGGACTCGTCCTCGCCCCGCGAGGCTTTCGCAGTGGTGAGAGCTGTCCAGACTGGATGGACTTTTAACCCACAGCTTACAATCGACGATATGTCCTTTTGGATTGATGGTGTCGACTATGTTGAACCGCCCCGCGGTAGCTATATAGCCCGTGGAGTGAGGTTGCTCGGCCCAAAATGTGGGCCTGTACTGACCGTCCAATAGATTTCAAGCAGCGGCTGAGCGTTTGATATCTCCAACTTTGAGCCGTCGATTTCTTCGTAGCTTTCTCCAGCTCCGTTGTGGCGCGTCTCGCCGTTCTTAATGAGCTTATTCGTTTCGCGACCCTCGTCTTGTCGATTATTTCGCGAGCGATTATCTAACGATGTGGAATTTCCAGCATGGCAGATCGCAATGAAGATGACTGGCCTGAAGTCAATGAGTGTCGATGAGTTGTGGAGTCTCCACGAGAAGGTCTCCGCGGCGCTAGCTCGACGTATTACGGCGGAAACGGTCAGACTAGAAGAGCGCCTGCGAACAATCGGAGCGGTCGACAAGCTCGCCCGGACCGGCCGGAAGCGTCGGCCCTACCCGCCTGTGCGGCCAGAGTATCGAAATCCGAAGAACCCGGTGCAAACTTGTTCCGGGCGTGGGAAATTACCCCGATGGCTCAGCCCACAACTTCGTGCCGGTCGGACGCTGGAATATTTCCTTATCGACCGATCTGCTCGTAAGCGTCGCCACAAGGCCTGACATGCCCGTCAGCAATTGCGCTTCGATCGACCGGACTATGCGGCTACTAGCTCCGAGCGACTACAACTTCCTTCCTGAGTGGGTCTAAATGTTCGATATCTCGACCTTGCCGGGCCTCGGCTCTCGCCTAGCCACTTTCCCGGTCGATGGTGCACGTAGAGCAAACAACCCTGCGCAGCGAGACGCCGAGGGCTAGGAACTTCCGCACCGTCCCTCACGAAAGGAGTTCGGTGTCGCGGCTAGAATCGAACGCCCTTCCGTGGCAAGGGTAACTTGCCACGGATCTTTCGTTGACTAACAAGGCCTGCTCCAACTGGTTGCGCATCTGTGTTCGAATGGCTTCTCGCGCAGCAAACATTGGCAGAGACGCGGCTAACAGCTCTTACTCCTAAGTAATACGTCACCCTCCACTTCGCGAGGATAGAGCCTTACCACTTCAAATGACGGCAAGAGCTCAAGGATGGCTTGCAGGGAGAGCTGGCCTTCGTAAAGCTCGCGGTCGCTATATTCCGTGTAAATGAAGCGCGTATTGCTTAAGGTCCGACTGCCGCCGGCGATGACATCGGACTCCGCTCCCTGAACATCCATCCAGATCAAATCAATCTTGTTCAGGTTAGCTTCGCTGCTCCAGTCATCCAGCCTTCGCGTCTCAACGGTGATTGGCTGATCGAATCGCACCCAATCATACTCAGCAAGATGGTTCTTTGGCCGGCGAATTGAGCCAGAGAGGTCCCATCCCTCCGCCTCTCCATCCCCATTGCTTGGGTGGAATTCAATCTTTCCATTGCGATCACTGATCGCGAACTCGAACAGCCTCACATTGTTGATATCCTGCATGTTCTTCTTGAACCGCCGCAACGCTCGAGGGTCGGGCTCAAAGCAGTAGAACTGCGCTTGCGGGCGTAGCTGGAGAAAACGTCGCGCATCGGTTCCATCATAAGAGCCGATATCCAAGATAACGGGGCTTGGATTTTCCAGAAGTGAAACGATCTGGTGGTGTACTTCCAAAGGGTTGGGGTCTAGCATGCGTGTTAGGCCTTTCGCACGGATCGATATTTTAGACTTTCTGGGAACTGCGGCAGTAATTCAGTGAACGCCTGAACTTCTTAGGTCACGAGCGTCTCCTAGTATGCGATGCTTTCGACTGCGCCCTGGTTCCTTGAGTTGATCGCCTATTGATCACTGGATAAGGTGGGATCGTAGACCGACATGAAGCAAGTTCGGCGGCGCCGCTACAAGGCGGCATCTGGTCAGAAGCTTATTCCGCAGGTCACGCATGAAGAGGCGCCGAGCTGAGCATGATCTTACTCAATGGCGCCTTCGAAGCATGGTTCAGTCTTAGGGCCGCTGTGATGCAGGCGAGCAGCTCACCATTGCTGAATGGCTTGCTCAGAGCACACGACACGCCGATCTCCAGCGCGCGCGCTCGGTTGTCGTCGTCGGGACCGGCCAGAAGCAGAATAGTGGGAATTGCGTTTCCGGACGCGACGAGTGTCTCATATATCTCTAGCCCACTTGCGTTCGACAACTGCATGTCAGCGATCAAACAAGACGTGCTGATGCAACGCTTTGAACGCAAGAACTCATCTGCACTCCGGAAAAGATTTGGAACGTAGCCTCCTGAAATGAGCATGTCCAATGTCGGTTCACACACCGCCGGATCATCGCAAACGACCGAGATGATATCGAGTTTATGGGCCATTCGAACTAAATCTAGGAGGGACGTCTTCGGCAGCTTCGGCACGATTTGACTAGCAACTTGACCGTGCCGCACACGATCCTTTTTAAGGAGCATTAGACACCCGCCATGAACCGCTCTTGCCTTCGTCGCGAGGCTAAGGCGGCATCGAGGGGAGGCACAATCCTACCTAGGTAGGTTACCGATATCGAAGGGGTTGGCAGACCTATACGAAGGTTTACTGACAACCGTAGACCACTGGCCTCTGGCAACACGTCGTGCGAGTCGGAGAGAACACGCGCGGCAATTCGCATCGCCCCTCGATGTTCGTAGACCTGAGAATTCTTCTCGGTGCCAATCATCCTGGTACGCCTTTGAGTTCCGTCGCTTCGGACCGGAGCCAGTTATCCGTCCCTCCAGGTGGTTCGTAAAGTCGATTCTATCGATAGAATGTATCCGAGCAGTGGATGGGTTCGGTGACGGAAACAAAGGCGAATGACGAAGAGAGCGGGACCGTACTGTCCGACAGACTATGCATCAGTGCGCGGAGCTTCGGAGAACCACAAAATGGAACGATGGAGATTCATTGCAGTTCTCCGGAGACTCGGCATGCAGCGCGCCAGCCATCGCGAACCGCACGAGCTCCCCCGCCAGACCATTTCAATGGCCAGGGTCACCTGACTCGTATTTGAGCGGCCAGGGTAGCCGCTTCAGATGGATTGATCCCGACGATGCCGACGAACTCCGACGGTGGCATCGGAATGCCCTGATTGGTCGGCCTCCAGAGATGCAAGCAGTATCGGCTGTTGTTCACGTATTCGGACTGGGGCGGATGCAGCTGCATCACGCACTCTTCCTCATCCCAAAACAGGTCCTTGACAAAGCACATCTCCTGCCAATTCGGACAACGCCGCAGTGTCGAGACGGAGACATGCTCCCAGCGCGGGCGGAGCAATCCTATGATCTTGAGCTCACACCCGCAGGGCCCCTGCACAAAGAACAAGCCACAAGGACCTGATCCCGGCGCGCTCGCGAATTGTCCATATCGCACGCGACCAGATTCGAGCTGGTCTCCAATCTGCGCTCTCATGTTACCTCATTTGCCTCGCAGAAAGATTACGTCGCACATCTGCTCAGGCCTTCTTCGCTTCAGACGGGCACCGTCGAGCGCTGCCAGTACGCCCCTATATTGTCAAGACATGCAGGCACATGTCGCAATTGCCTCGCCTCGATGAAGCAGCACAACCCCCTGAGCAGATGACCCTGCTCCGCGATTGGCTCGACTCTTGCGCTGCGCGTACGTC
The DNA here is from genome assembly GCF_024199795.1 of Bradyrhizobium sp. CCGB01. Classification (NCBI taxonomy): domain Bacteria; kingdom Pseudomonadati; phylum Pseudomonadota; class Alphaproteobacteria; order Hyphomicrobiales; family Nitrobacteraceae; genus Bradyrhizobium; species Bradyrhizobium sp. CCGB01. The sequence goes on along the minus strand of NZ_JANADK010000001.1, from coordinate 1,688,503 downwards.
TCAGGTTGGCTGCTCGTAGTTCGATTGGATCTATTTGAACCCAATCCCAATTCGAACTTTCCAGGCAGACGCATCAGCTACTCATAACTGATCAGGGCAGCTTTGACGTCGAGCTTCACTGCTGTTTACCGATGCTCTCACATGCGCTACCTCGCGGGCAGCAATGTTTTCCCGAGTGACGACTGCGTCGACACCGTGAAGGCTGCACACGATTGTCTCTAATCGTACAACCTGACGTAACGTTAGATTCAAGTCACTCAGCAGCCTAGCTACGTTTACTTTTGTCAGCTGGCCAGCAACGCACTTTATCGATGGCTACGTTTTCTGATAGACTTGACGGATACAAGAGTGGGTTCGATGCGACGTCGGCTCGTCGGGCGGTAGAGGAGAACTGCCAATTCCGCCCATTACGAACATTCCCAAGAGGTTGGCGCGAGCTAAGAAGGGGACGAATCATGCAAGCGCAGCGAAGCTGGACCATCCCCCTCCAACAACGCCGAGACGCGAACATTGAACTCTTCAGATTCAGCTCGAAGAACTGAGCCAACGCTTGAATTGGCTTGAATGCCACGCGCTTAATCCCCCGCATATAGCTGCTATCAAGGCTAGAGCGATCACTTTGTCTCACGACATAGACGAAGTCCGTTGCTCGGCGAGCGCGAGTGACGCGTTAACAGAACTTCTCCAGAGATGATTCTTGGCTCGTTGCAGCTGCCGTGACAAAGCAGTTCTGCCGGAGCATGGAGCGTCGCTCAATTTCTGGAGCTGGATGGGACCGCCTCGAGATGACCGCTCTGCTTCTTTCGCGAGCTGGCGACGACGCTCACGAGCTCTGAAGATCCTCGGCGTCATCGGCTGCGCTCCGAGCTTAACGCCGGCCTTGAGATCTTATGGCATCTCGCTCTCGTTGACAGAATACCAGTGGCCGCCCCCCCCTCTTTCCTTAGTTCGGCAATGGCCGCGCTATTTGCTACTCGCACGGCAAGCCTCGACCTAGCTCCTTCTGTCGGGGCCGCAGAGACAAGCGCCGCGTGCTGAGCGGACCGTCACGGCGGTACGGGCTGGTCGCGAGGACGCTCATCCTCGGCATCGAGTGCATGGCGCCCGCCGATCCCGGTCTCATGTTGATCGTCCGATGGATTTCCAGCAGACGCGTCCACTGAGTTCCTTTCGATTGAGCTCACCTTCCCACCAGGCGACGATCACGCAGGCGACACCATTGCCGCAGAGATTGGTCAGCGCGCGACATTCGCTCATAAATTTGTCGATGCCAAGCACGATCGCCATCCCCGGCACCAGCCGCGGATCGACCACCGCCAGCGTCGCAGCGAGCGTGACGAACCCCGCGCCGGTGATGCCGGAGGCGCCCTTGGAGGTCAGCATGGCGACGATCACGATCGTGATCTGCTGGCTCAGAGTGAGATCGAAGCCGAGCGCCTGTGCGATGAAGAGGGAGGCCAGAGTCATGTAAATGTTGGTGCCATCGAGGTTGAACGAGTAGCCCGTGGGCACCACGAGACCGACCACCGATTTGGAGCAGCCGAGTCGTTCCAGCTTCTCCATTAGGGACGGCAGTGCGCTTTCTGAGGACGAGGTGCCGAGCACGATCAGCAGCTCGTCCTTGATGTAGGCAAGAAAGCGGAAGATCGAGAAGCCGGCCAAACGCGCGATTACGCCAAGCACGATGAATACGAACAATGCCGCAGTGGCGTAGAACGTTGCAACCAAGCCGATCAAATTGAGGATCGCGCCGGAGCCGAACTTGCCGATGGTGTAGGCCATCGCGCCGAATGCACCGATCGGCGCGGCATGCATCACGATCGCGATGACGCCGAACACTGCATGCGCGGCATCATCAATGAAGTTGCGGATCGCGTGGCCACGCTCGCCGAGGCCCATGATGGCGAAGCCGAACAAGACCGAGAACAGCAGAACCTGTAGGATCTCGCCTTGCGCGAAGGCGCCGACAACGGTGTCAGGGATGATGTGGAGGATAAAGTCGACGCTCCTTTGTCCTTCGGCCTGCTTGGCGTAGTTGGCCACCGCTTGGGCGTTGACTGCGCCGCTCCCGAACCCGGCACCCGGCTTAACGAGATTACCCACAACGAGGCCGATCAGGAGCGCAAAGGTCGAGACGATCTCGAAATAGATTAGCGCTTTGATGCCGATGCGACCGACTTTCTTGGCGTCCTGAATATGGGCGATGCCTGAGACCACGGTACAGAAGATGATCGGGGCGATCACCATCTTGATCAGCTTGATGAAGCCGTCGCCCATCGCCTTGATCCAGTCGTTGGTGGCGAGCGCGGGCCACCGCCAGCCAACGATGGTGCCCAGGACAATGGCGATCAGCACCTGGGCGTAGAGAGTCTTGTACCACGGCTTCATAACCCACCACGGCGCGACGATCGCAAGAGATTCACTACGGCGCCTGCTCAGAAGCGCGCGCCAGGGCTGCAAGTTCAGTTTCAAGCTTTGGCCGGTGCTTGAATATCTCGTCTATCAACGCTGGTACAGGTTGCTCGGCGCCTTCCACCAACACTGCTCTCTCGGCACGCTGCGAAGGGCCGAAGACTCGCTTAACGATAGTCGGTGAGCCTTTAAGACCACATTTTGAGATATCTGCGACGCCTGCATCATGTGCGCTCCACTTCACGATGGGAGTGCGCGCCGCACGTAAGGCGTCGATCATGCTTCCTCGCCTAATCTCGTTTGTCGCCTCTAGCATGGTAATAAGACATGGCAGCTTTGTGCGCAGCACCTGCACACCGCCCTCCGCGCGTCGTTCGACCTCGATCGCGCGCGCTTCAAGATCGAGCCTGGTGATCCCCGCGACATAAGTGAGTTGCACCACCCCAAGCCGCTTGGCGATCCCAGGCCCAACCTGAGCGGTGTCACCATCAATCGTCTGCTTGCCCGTAAATATGAGGTCGGCCGGGCCGTACTCCTCTCCAATTTTGCGAATCGCCGTTGCCAGCGCGTAACTGGTCGCAAGCGTATCGGCCCCTGCGAAAACACGATCAGTGAGCAACACCGCGCGATCTCCACCGAACGTCAGTGCCTTCCGCAGCGAATCTTCCGCGGCTGGAGGTCCCATGGTCAGAATAGTGATCTCGCCGCCAAACTGGTCGCGGAGCTCCAGCGCAGCTTCCAGCGCGAACAAGTCGTAAGGGTTAACGATAGTCGGTACGCCCTGGCGCATGATGGTGTTCGTCACGGGATGTACGCGAATCTGCGCTGAGTCCGGCACTTGCTTTATGCAGACGACGTTATGCATCGATCCTCTCTCCAAGAGCTGCAAGGAATTGATTCGAAACAGCATGTCTCATACCAGTAGACGTGGTTCAACACTTAGATGTTGATGCAGGTTGGCGTGAGTTCACTGAGGGCGACGTTGGTGTCACCCGCTCAGCGATTCTGACGGCACGTCTCAGATCCGACAATCTGTTTCGCATGTTCAGGCCGCATGCGACCAAGCAACGCTTCGGCTGCAGTCCGCGCCGACCTTCCATACGACGATCCCTCCGGGCGGCCCTGAATCTAAGACCGCGTCAAGTTATGCATTTCTTTCCGCCAAACCGACGGGAGCCTCTAAGTCAGAGAGTAGGGCGGGCGTGACGTACAAGCGGGGCGCGCCAGGCCCGCCCCTGCATCACCAGGCTGGGCGGCGATGCTACGTTGTCAAAGCAAGTAGCGTGCCACACACCCACAACGCTGATTCCAAGAGCGCACGAACGGCATTGAAGGAATGGCTGCTGAAATATCAACTCAATTCGAATTGTCAAACGCGGTTCGCAGATAGTGGGCCCGGACTGCCTAGCAATCCGAGCCCATAGCCTCAGCAACCCGAGAGGTCGGTTGTTCGGCTACAAATGCAACGTAGATGGAGACGCTCTGGAGCCGCATTGATGTCGCTCAAGAGCTCGGTGTCAGCAAGTGGGGCGCAACTAACATTCGCGAATGGCGACCGCTCTTAGGCCGGACAACTTGATTCCACGTAGGCATCAAGTGTTCTTCTGAGCTCAAGCAGAGCTTCTACGAACCGGCTGTTAGGAATCTCGTTCGGGGTTAAATCAAACGTAGCGTCAGGTTGCAGGACTTTCTCTTGGATGAGTAAGCAGATTAAACGGAACTTGGCTTGCCTGGACCGGACACAGTTGTTTGCATGGTTGCACATTCAATTGCCCTCTCGGGTGGCCGTTCGCCTGACGGCTTTTTCCTGTTCGCCTCGGCGTCAGCGCTGACCTCCTCGCCCGCACGCGAGCTGCAATAGCTTCCGAGCTTACCGAGCTTGTTCGGAAGCAGACACAGAGCATTTCGGAAAAAACCAACAGGAACACAATGGCAGCATTGGCACGCCCGGTTGAACGGAGCGCCTATGGAAGGCATTGATTTGTTTTCAATTGTGATGGCAGGAATGAGCTTGGGCGGCTTGGCTGCGGCGATAGCGCGTGAGACGTCCGAGCGCCAGTTGTCCTGGTGGAAGCACGTAGCGCTGTGGGTCGCCTCAATTTTCTGCTTGGTTTTATAGCCCACGACATGAGCGGCGCGGTGTGACCGCGGATTCGAATTGGGCGTAATCGCATCACGCGAGAGGCAAGCTACCGGCGGCTCTAGGGGGTTCTCCACGGCCTGCATCCTCACACGCGTTTTCTGGTTCTCGGTGTGAGACGCGGGTAGTCGCGCAGAGCGATCGAGTCTGTCCGAAGTGCGTTCCGTGATCGTTACATCAGTCGGTATATGCGCCCAGCGCGGGACGATACAGGCCTCGCAGGGAGCGCACTATTCGATGGCTTCAGCCGATCTCCGGCTTATCCGCCAACGAGGTAAGTCCGATTACCCTATGCGGAGAACGAACTCGGTTGAGTGATAGAGGGATAATAGGGCGGCGTCGGGCTTGGATCATCGGCCCTGACCGATCGGCTCATCCTCGGCTTCGGCGGGCGGGCACAGATGGGTTTGTCTTGAGCGGCGCCTCCGCAGCGGCCGCACGCGCTTCCATCAGATCGAGCAGGGCACGTCCCTTTTCAGTGATGCGCCAGCCACCATTGCCCCGCTCAACAAGCTTCTGCGAAAAAAATGTCGAGGTTCGGGACGCGCGCGACCATTCTCTTGGTGCGCTCGGCCCAGTCTCGACCGCTCGTGGCCAGAATGGCCATGTCGCTCTTAAGCTCAGCCATCGGCGCGAAACCGTCGGGGTAGCTCACAAGGATCTTTAGAACGGTAACCTGGAAGTTCACCTGAGTGGGGAAACTAGTTTGTCCGCACCTACCGCCACATCGTCGGTGCATCGCGAAGCGCTTCGAGGCCAATCTGTTTTTAACGGTCGGGCATCGTTTCACCTCTAATGGCGGCTTCCAGAAGCTTAGCAGCGACATGCGCGCGCACGCCTGTCTCATAGCGCGAAATGCTCGCGCAGACCTCTTCGAGGACAGCGCGCAGAAGCCCTGCGGTAGCCGTATCCAGCATTTGGAGATCTCCCCGGTTCTGCCATGATGATAATACGGACCGTGCGTTCCTGAATTCAAGTGGGATAACTCACGCATCGTCTGACGCTTCTTCTGCGCCTGCAAAAGAGTCCGTGGACGTTTGTTCAAACTCGTCATTCGATGGCGGCGCGTTCGGATCCGACCGCGTTTGCCGTTGTCTCGTACTCCGGTTCGAGTTTTCAGGCTGGCGCATAAACCTGAACGATGCCGGCTTGCAGCCCTCGAAATGCTTTATCTTGGGGACCATTTCTTTTCAGCAAGCGCTCACGCTACCCCTCGCTCCCTCGAACGACAGCAGGGCACTGCGCGGAGGCTCGCTTTCGCTTGGAACCAAGCACAAGGCGGCGATGGAAATGGCTGGCCGTGGCCTGATCCGATGCCGCTTGGCCGTCCCTGCATCCTAACGGCTCCCAAACCATCGTGCGAGAAGAAGGGTTGGACGACACTGCTTGCTAGGCGGATTCTGATTTTGATTGATCCAAGGAGTTATGCATCGGCGCACAAAATCCTCACCTAGCGTTCAAGGAAGTTAGCGACACCACGCGGACTGTCCGGCACAGCTGTTCTGAACCGCCTTTCCGGCAGGCAAGAACACCGAGACAGACAAAAACTGCTGCGAAATCATCGCTGTAGATGTCTATTGTCCTTCAGCACTCAATTCCTTATCAAGGAAGTGGTTTTGACGCGGCTCGATGCAGCTCCCGCCAGGTACTCGCGGCCAGAGGGGGCTGAGGGACGCGCAAGCCGATCGGTTCGGTTGCACCAGGATGAAACTTGACTAATCAAAACTCTCAACGGCGTGTCGCTTTGATCACCGGCGTGACCGGGCAGGATGGCGCCTATCTCTCCGAACATCTCCTGTCGCTTGGCTATGTCGTGCATGGCATCAAGCGGCGGTCCTCTTCCTTCAACACCGCGCGCGTCGATCATCTCTATCAGGATCGGCATGTCGGAAGTGTGCCATTTCTTATGCACTATGGCGACATGACCGACTCGACCAATCTGATTCGCTTGGTTCAGCAGATCAGACCGACCGAGATCTACAATCTTGCCGCCCAGAGCCACGTCGGCGTTAGCTTTGAAAGTCCGGAATATACGGCAAATGCTGACGCGATCGGCGTGCTGCGCCTTCTTGAGGCGATCCGGATCCTTGGCTTGGAGAAAGAGATCCGCTTCTACCAGGCTTCTACGTCCGAGCTTTACGGCCTGGTTCAGGAAGTTCCCCAGAAGGAGACAACGCCGTTTTATCCGCGCTCACCCTATGGCGTGGCCAAGCTCTATGGCTATTGGATCACGGTGAACTACCGCGAAGCTTACGGCATGTTCGCCAGTAACGGCATTCTGTTCAATCACGAGAGTCCAGTCCGCGGCGAGACTTTCGTCAGCCGTAAGATCACCCGCGCCGTCGCCCGCATTGAGGTTGGTCTCGAGGATTCGCTTTATCTTGGCAACCTCGAGGCCAAGCGCGACTGGGGGCATGCACGTGATTACGTCGAAGGCATGCACATGATCCTGCAGGCGGACAGGCCCGATGATTTCGTGCTCGCAACCGGCGAGACGCGGTCGGTGCGCGAGATGGTCAATCTTGCCTTTGCCGAGGTCGGCCGCAAGATCGAGTGGCGCGGCAAGGGCGTCGATGAGACAGGCGTCGATGTGAGGAGCGGTAAGACCGTGGTCCGCATCGATCCGACCTATTTCAGGCCGACCGAGGTCGACCTCCTCATTGGCGATGCCAGCAAGGCACGGCAAAAGCTGGGGTGGAAGCCGAAGCGCAGCTTTGCACAGCTCGTGCAGGAGATGGTAGCAAGCGACCTGGACGAGGCGAAGCGGGAGGCCGTTGGTGGCCGTAACACTGTTTGAGCTGAGGGGTCAGACGGTCTATGTCGCCGGCCATCGTGGTATGGTCGGCGCCGCGCTGATGCGTCGGCTTGCGCAGGAAAACGCGCGCCTTGTCACTTTGGACCGAAGCGAGATAGATCTACGCAATCAGGCTCAGGTGTTCGGTGGTTCGTCCAAACACCCCCACAGGTCGTGTTCTTGGCTGCCGCCAAGGTCGGCGGCATCGTCGCAAATGATACACTGCGCGCCGAGCTTATTTAGGACAACATCGCGATTGCCGCGAATGTCGTCCACGCGGCGAACCTCAACGGGGTCGAGAAGCTGATGTGACCGCGCTCCTCTCGCATCTATCCAAAACTTGCAATCCCAACCGTTGCGCGAAGACATGCTGCTGACCGGTCACTCGAGCCCTGCAATGAGCCCCATGCAATTGCCAAGATCGCCGCCATCAAGATGGTGAAAGCCTATCGTAGTCAGTACGGAAGCGAATTCATCAGCGTGATGCCGAGCAACCAGTACGGCTCAGGCGACAACTACCACCCCGAGCATAGCCACGTGATCGCAGCGCTGATCGCCGCTTTCACGTGGCCAAGATCTCTGACGCAAAAAGTGTCGTGGTGTGGGGCACGGGCATGCCACGCCGTGAATTTCTCTATGTGGATGACATAGCGAATGCCTGCGTACACCTGATGAAGGCCTATTCCGGCGCCGAGCTCGTCGAAACTGGCACAGGAGAGGACATCACCATCGGAGAGTTCGCCCGCGTCGTCGCAAATATCGTTGGCTATCGCGGTGAGATCACTTTCGACAGCTCTCGGCCCAACGGGGCGCCGTGTAAATTGCTCGACGTCACCCGACTCGCAGAGCTCGGCTGGCGCGCGAAAAACCTTTCTGAAAGACGGCATCCAGCAGGCTTACCGAGCCTTTCTGACATCAAACGAGGACTGAAGAAGATTTAAGCTAGCGCTCGCCCCTCGGCGCTCGCACCGCGAAGATTTTAGGACTACCGCGGTCCTCGAGAAACGACCGCGCCCATTTCGTTCAAGTCCTTGCGATTCTGACTGCAGCCAGGCGGTACCTCGATAACATTCCTCGGAGAGCGAACCGATCAGGTCCAACGCGTCAACGCAGCCAATACCGCGGCCGAGCATTTGGTTCCCATACTCTACGCTCATGCTCCTCACTGCTAATGTGGGCTGCGATCCTGGCGTACACGAAATCAATCGAAAATGGCACTTTGACGTACTCTCAACTAGAGAACTCGATACCCTGCCGTTCGGCTTCACGATGAGCACGACCGGATTCGCTGTCCTCCATGCCGCACGAACGCCTCGCCCGTTAAGGTTTGATTTCCGCACATCCCTGCTCGATCCCGTTCTCGCATGGAGTACTGATGGCGAAAATTTCCTGTCTCCGCGCCGACCCAAGCTTGCACTCGCCCGCTAGAGCCGAGTGGACAACTCCGAGGCGACATTCAAGATTTTGCTGAATGTTTCAGGTCCTGCAACGCCTCGTCAAAGTATCCCCTTCTCTGTATTGGTATCACCAAGAACGCGATGGGCATCTCCGATGTTTATCCATCTTATGACCCATTCAGTTCGGCTTATGGCTGTGGAGGCGGCTTCCAGATTGTTGAGGAACGCTGCGGCGCCCCATCGGTGGATGAAAGATCGCCCGAACCTGAGGCCACGCAGCGCCGTCCATCCCATTCGCCCCTTAGTACGGATCTCAAGAGATAGCCGGGTCTCCAGCGCCAGCGTAGCTCCACGTGTTGCGCAGATAGTAGCGGGCAATCGGAGGAGAACTTCGCAGTATAAGCTATGTGCCGCCGAAGTTCCGCCAATGGCCGCGAGAGTGCGCGGCATTTCATCGCATTAAACTAGCAGGCGCTCCCCGGCACGAGATCTGAGGTGCGGCAACTTCGGGCGAAGCGCCCACCGACGCCTTCGAAAAATGTCTCCCGCCAGGAATGCCGCTTCCAAAAAATATCCTCCACCTGTGAATCTTGATGAAAGCGGTCTGGTTCGCGAATCGGCAAAACGAGCGGCGTGCCTCAAGAGTCCATTCGGGATGCATTCTATTTCAAGCTAGCCTGCCCATCGAGGCGCCTTGTTCCCGTTCACGGCGAGCCCACATTCAAGGCAAAAGCAGCGTTTAGAATGCTTCAGCGTAGTCACCCGTTCAAGCAACCCAGACAATTGCCGCCCTATAGGGGCACTAGCAATAAAGTGCCAGATAAGAATCCGGACTCAGCCGCTCTGCGAAGATATGCTGATGCTGAGGCCGAACCTCCGCCTCGCGGACCAGCCGGAGGCGGCGCCAGAACGACCATGGCGCGGTTGCTTTTTGCTTACGCGAGCAAGACTATCCAAGCCGAAGATTATCGACGGACATTTTGCCAGAACGTCCGGCTATCATCTCGTAGCTGATCTTTGTACCCTCTGCCAGCGCGGTGTAGCCGCCTTTTTAACGGCACGAATGTGCACAAAGACATCACGGCCGCCATCATCTGGCTTGATGAACCATAGCCCTTAGTCGGATTGAACCATTTCACAGTACCTAACGCCACCCACAGCAACTCCAATCTGAACCCACGCGATTTTAGCCAAAAGCTCCTACTGGCATCAAGGCCATCCGCAGCGTGGAACCGTGCGTATTGTAACATCGAGCGATGTCATGGGAGTCTGAGCGGCGTACAATGGCGATGCCACAACGTGATGATCTGCGTTGTAGCCCACACGCGCACGGGAAATCCACGGCATGCGGCCGTGAGAACGATTTCCATGTCACTTCTTATGAAGTCAGTTCGGTTGATGACGGTTTCAGCCGCATCGTATCCATCTAAGGCTTGTCCATCGCGCTGAACCGTTGCTCGATTGCGCGAGTTGCCGGAGATCGAGCAAGCCTGTTGTTGTTGCCAATGACCATCAATGTGCCCGTCGCGGTGTTGCGAAGATAGACCCCCCCGGGGCGAACTCCATAGCGCTTTGTTCGTCAAGAGCTCTCTTCGTGGCTTTGGTGAATTGCACGAGTGACCGAAGCGGCCGCGGCCATGTTACAATTGCGCTGAGCGCAGGCTATGGGCGACTCCGGCTCTGACTACAGAACGGGCGAGCGAGCGTTTAGGACAATTGAAGCGCCAACCAAATCGAGCTTGATCTCGTTGCCGCTCGTTTCCACAAGAAATGCCCCTTTCGCCCTTTAGTCAGACTCACCACGAACGATTCGTGCTTTTATCCGCCTTTCGTTGCTTCATATTGCGCCTTCTCTTTGCTTCTCGTCAGAGCCCCTCAGGTCTTTGCCTCCGCGCGAAGACGAGTTTTCGTGGAAACTGCCAAGGTAACACTGTCGTCTCAACTACCTGATTTAGTAGGCTCGCATTCACATACAGTCCTCACTTGGTGGGTAGATTTCAAGTACATATTGGCGACTTCGAGTCGGTCCGATGGAATCGCGTTGAATTGGGGCAGTGTGCATGGCTGTGCATGGGCGCGGAATGCGAGACGCGAAAGAACTTCGGCGTCTGGAACGAATCTATTTGGCGGAATCCGAGCGATCGACGAGAGATCTTGAACGAGACAAGTTACTCATGATTGCTCGCGATTGCGGATATGCGGCCGACAAAATCGAAAGACGTGCAGTGATCAACAGGACAATGATCATCTGTGCTCTTGCCGCGCTCGCGCTATTTGCCGTCTGGTACATTGCCTAGGCGATGGAAATCTCAGGCTGCCAATGCCGGCGAACAGGCCAAGAAGCGGATACCGGGAGCATGCGGAGGTTCTTGGGCGGAAGCGATTGTCGACGTCCGTCGCAGCTGGTAGCGCGAGCTCATAGCGACTGCCAATCCTTGCCTTTCCGCCCATCATGCACGGGACCGATCCTTAAGAGTATCGCTATGCGGCGTTCGAACTATTCTCCCTTCGTAGAACAGCTCAAGCGGCGGCCGACCAGCGGTTTGCCAATCCAGTCCCGAGCGATGATGTTAGACGGCCCCATGCAGTGGCTGCACGAGAGCCGCGGAAGGAACGTTCGCTCGGCCCTCGGTGATAGCCGTAACCTCCTGTCACCGTCAGTGCAGCGGCTGCGACCTGATTCGTGACCTCGGCGCCGTGCACCTTGAACTCCCTTAGCGGGATCAGGATTTGCCTTTTCGGCTTGAGGGCGTTCCAAGTTTTCGTTTCGTGGGAGATCTGCCGTCCGCGATGAAGAAGACAATGTCGGCTTGGTCCTACGGCGGGCGCGCGTGTCTGAACCGCATAGAGGTCGGCTTGACCGGAGCTCGTTGTGAATGATTTCTTGCCATCGAGAAGATATTCGCCGCCATCACGCGACGCCTTTGACAGATTATACCACCAGTGTCCGCCGGTCGCGCGTTCGCTGGTCGAATATGTGCCCAACAACGCGCCGTTCTCCGCCTTCAGCCAGCGCTCCTTCTGGTCGTCGGTGCCATAGATTGATGGTCTGAGCCGCGCCGACATGCATGACGTAGGCTAGGCCTGTCGATGCTGACCGATACGATAGGCAGCTCAGCAAAATCGACATGGCCAAGCCCAAGGCCGCCCAAGCGGGTTTCGTTCAGAATGCCGGTCCACCCCGCATCCGCCAAGGCCGTTAGATTCTCTTTGGCGAAGCGGCTTTCGAGATCATTGCTATCGGCATGGACTCTCACGGTCGCATCGATGGCAGCATGCGGACTTGATCGACTTGTGCGCCAGCTTGGCTGTTCCCATTGTCAGTCCGGCCCTTTTTCTCGCGAATCCAAGCAGCGGGCGTGCATAGGCACTGTTTTTCCGACGTGCAGTGCGCCGCCGAGGTAAAACGCCTTGATCTCGTCAGCGTTGCGCGAGGCGAGTGTTGCGCCAGGGTTCCTCAAGGGCGACCGCGCAATCGGAACAGCGTAGCGCCACGTCGAATTTTGTTCAGCTACCAGGATCGAGGGCACAGCTCCTTGTTTAGCTGCTCGAGTGCTCGGAAGAGGAGCTCAACGACAAGCGGGCGAGGCCATCGACGGCCTGTCGAGCAGCAACAGCCGCCGCCGCGGGTGTGCGGCCTATCACGTCAACTGCTGCTCGCCGTCCAAGTCAGCCCGGAGTGCCACAGCGTGACTGGTCCCTCCTGCACAGGCTCAAGGACTCGCCTCTATTGGCTCGCAAGCCGACTGAAGACCTCGTTGAATGCAATCCGATTAGAAGCAGGCTCAGGCGAGCACCTTTGCCATTTGCAGCAGATCGCCGAAGACAGCTGGGCCGATAGCCATATTCAGATCGTCACTCTTCCGTGACCACGATCCTATGGTGTTCTTGCCGGAACATGGCTTCGACGCCAGCGACTCATGACACGGCTCAGCGAGCCTAAAGGCAGACGACAGGGCGGTCGCAAAGGCAAGGACATTGGGCTGAATTCGCTAAGGCATGTACGAGTCGGCAAGCAGTGCGAGCACGGGCAGACCGGAGATTAGAACTGTCTTCTCGATGAATGTACGTCTTGCGCTTTTATCGTCATCATATGCAACGCTTGCGCTTTCGGGTAAAACGTCTCGCTTTGGCCTTCCGCTCAAGCGCAGCGCCTGTAGCAGATAGATCTGGCCGCCGAAGACCTTTCGCATCTCGCATTCCACGCTCATGCGCAGCTATGCGTTTGCGTTGTCCCAACAACGAGCGCGGCTCACGCTGGGGCCAATTTGAAGTCGCCGTTATGAGATGCGCAAAAGCGATAGGCGAAGTGCGGATTGCATGTGAATGCCAGCCCACCGGATTAGGTAGTTGAGGCGACAGTGTTACCCTATCATTCTCCGCCGAATCAGTCTCTCGCGCGCGAAGGAGAGGCCATGAGGGTCGGCGATGAGAACAAAAGAGAGTACAAAAAGGGGGCAATCGGGCCAAGGAAAGCACGAATTTTTCGTGGTGAATCTGACCAAAAAAAAGCTGAAGGGCCATGTTTTGTGGAGAAGCAGCGGCAACGAGATCAAACTAGACGTCAATGGTCTTGAGCCTGGCAAGGGCTCGCTGCGAAAACAGTTTTATCCCTCCAGCGGCAGCCGGAACTATTGGCGCTGGTCGCACGGGGACGGGGAGTACCAGCTGAACTGTGACGATGGCTACACCTATGCCATTGTCACCATCAGCGATCACGGAATCCGGGTACTTGCCACCGATACGAGCCCCGATACGTGGAAATGGTAACGCAACTTCGACTCTGAAAGCTTTCCGCGTCCGCTTCCATTTCAGGACGCGCCGGACGCAAGTGCGCCATGAACGTTCCGGAGAGGAAAGGAGCAGACATTATCGGACAAGCGTACGCGGTGCGCGAGGCCGACCACCTGAGCGAATAGTCGTTGAACCGATAGAAGTCGCCCATCAGCTTGTAAGTTTCCTCGGTTCAGAGCCCGCGCAGGGCGGTGATAACTTTCTCCGATCAGCGCTATCGCTCGTCATGATCCAGCCAGGGCTTGCCGATCGCATAGAATTCGCCCCGGAACCAGCCTGAGACGATGTTGACCGCAACGCGCGCGTTGGTGAGCTGGTCGATCGTCGCCATCTGCTTTGCGGCCAGCGCCGGATTCCAAGGCCCGGAAGGAGAGCGGCAACAACTTTGAGCTTTTCGGTCGCGGCAAGGAGCGGGTGGGAGAAGCTGACGGGCTCGCGCTTCGTGTCGGCGCCATAACCTGCGGTGAATCTGATCTGGTTCTAGGCATAGTCGAAACTACCCTTCTCGGCGATCCGGGCAAGCTTGCGATTGTAATCAATATCCCAGCTAGTGCGCTGCGGGATCGACGAAATCATGAGGCCGGCCCAGAAGGCGAACTTGACCGGATTGTTGTCGCAGTCATCCTGTTTGTCCCTCAAGAACTGGGCTTTGCGTGAAGAAGAGCGACGGTCCGAGGCAGGCAGCATCGTGCCGCCGCGTCCATCGAGACCGCGCGGCTCAGGCGTCATTCATGATCATCGGTTATGTTTTTGATTCAGAAGCGCTACAGTCGTCTCGGAACCGTCCCGGCGTACGCATTTCCGCCTCATTAGCCCATATACGCACAGCAGCATCAGCAAGCTGTCGGCTTGGTGAAATGAGTCACTTGGTCGACGATGTGGTTGCGCATCATGAGCGTCTCTGCTTGGCATCATCTCCTCAGCATCGTCTCAGAGAACGCTGGCATGCGGGAGTCGAAGACGAGCTATTTTCCTAAGAGCCTGACCGAAAAAGGTGAGCGGTTTTGGCGGGCCTGCGATTCCTTCGGATTTGCAAAGATTCCAGGGAGGACACCATGCCGTGGACCAAAGCCGCTCGTATCCAATATCAGCGCAGTGGACTGCGTTACGCAAGCGATCTGACCGATGCCGAGTGGACGCGGATCGCTCGGAAGATGCCGCCTCGATGCCGATTGGGCCGGCCGCGGGAGGTCGATCTGCGCGAGATCGTGCAGGCAATCTTTTATATTTTGTCGAGCGGCTGCCAATGGCGACCCTTGCCGAAGCAATTCCCGCCATACTCGACGGTGCAGGGCTATTTTTACGATTGGCGCGACAGCGGCAGGTGGCACCGGATCGTTCGAATCCTGGTGCGGCGGGCACGGAAGAAGCTCGGCCATAAGCCAACGCCAACGGCTGCCGTCATCGACAGCCACACTGCTTCGACAACGCAGGCCGGAGGGCCTCGCGGCACATCGATACCGATACCAATGGCCTTCTGCTCGCCTTTCCCAGGCTCCAACATGTCTTTGCCGATAGGGTTTTATCGCGGCAAGCAGTTGACTAACCCGCTGTCCCCCTGCGGGCCGAGGACAACTCGTCCAGCGACCACCTAGGGTCAAAGGCTTCCAGCTCTTGCCCAAGCGCTGGGTGGTCGAACGCACCTTTGCGTGGCTCGGCCGTTGCCGACGCTTGACCAGAGACTTTGAAGGCTCGGTCGCAACGGAGCTTGCCTGGCTTCACGTTGCCCATCTCAGGCTGCTGACAAGGCGCCTCGCCGCGCCCTGAAGGTTCCTCGAGCTTATTGAGTCAGGCTCTAAGGTGGAGATACTCAATTTTTTAATTCTCCATCCGACGCGATATTTATTGCGCGAATGAGATTATCGCCCGATGAATACTTACAACCTTGCCGCAAAGCGATCGTCAGTCAACGTCTCTCTTGTTCCTCGAAAGGACTTCCGCTGTTTTCTAACAGTGAGGCTCACGACTTTCTCATCGTCCCACTGGTCCTCGCGGTTTCACCTGGATGTTGGAGCGACCTGTTGACTGGCTCCCGAGATCCGCATGCTACTCAACAGCTCAAACACGAAAGTCGCAAAGAGCGCATGACTAGCTGTCGTAAACAAAGCAGGCATCTGGAGCGGACAACAGTTCGATGTTTTCGTAGCGCCGTAAATAGACGCCGCCCCATGACAGGAGACACTTCGCAACATCGCATCTTGAGGCGTTCAGCGCTTGCGCAGCGCTTTTTAATGGGCAAATCGCTCATCGGAAACAATCATGAAGGATAGCGGACAAACGATGTCCGCCGCCGACGGCGAGCGGATCGCGCGCCTGCGAATTGCGGTGGTCTCCAGCGGAGCCGTACGCCTTTGGGCGGCCGTGCACCGCGCGTTGGCACGAGGTTGAACCTGCAGTTCGGGGGCAAAGAATTCGCGGAGGCGGGTGTCGGAAAACTCCACCACGAAGGCGGGCATTCGGACAAGGTCGGCAACGAAGGGCAGCACGATGGACTGGATGCGGCTCACAGCGCACCTCCACGCATCGGATTCTGATTCCACTGAAAGCGATCAATTTTGGCGCTTTCATTAGTCCAAACATCCCTAGGGGACCGGAAACGTTAGCCGCCTCGGCGTTCTCATCTGCGACCGGCTCAAACGCCTCAAGCTTGGTCGGTCAACGCTGGCCAAACGCATCGGCACCCGAACCAATCAGTCCTAGCAGCTCGACATCAACGTCATCGTGACAATAGCCGGGACCATCAGAGCGACCTGATGGGCCACTTGCAGCAGGCTATCCGCGGCCGGCATTTGGATGGACATTGGTTCACTAGTGAACCATTATGAATTGCGGTCCTGTTATAGATCAACTTACCTTGACGCGCTTCGCGAGCGAAGCGGCGGTCCTCTTAGGTCAGCACAAAGGCAGATTGCGCTCTAAGATCCGCGTTGTTGCGCGCGAGATCACCATTCCACTGACGCGGGGACTGATGATGTCCAATTGCATCCGCGACGCCGCCCCTGATGCCTGGGGCACCGCGTCATCATCAGTCGCAGGTTCGGAAAGAGCGGCAAGGATATTGATGCGGCGGAGATTGATGAACTTACCTACTTGCTCGAATTTAGCTCGAACGTTTGTCTCGCGGGAAGCTTCAGCGGCCTCACTCGAAGAGCTTCAGGCCACGACCGACCTCGTCGGAAGGGATGCCACTGACGCAGGACCTGGATCGCGCGCTCATACATGGAAGCTCGATCGGCGGCGCCCGGCCCAAGGCGATGATTACCTCAAACAGCACGAAGTACATCGCCAAGTTCTCCTCACAAAACGACCTCTACAAGGTGGTAAAGGCCGAGTTCGTAACCATGCGACTGCCCACCGAAGCGGGGCTTGCGCTGCTTTGGTCAGCCTTGAGCGCGCCGCTGGCAAGGATGTACTGCTGATCGAGCGCTTCGATCGGCAAAAGGCCAATGGCGCATGGGAGCGCCACGCCATGGTGTCAGCACTGCTCCTGCTTAGGTTCGACGAAATGATGGCCCGCTACGCAAGCTATGAAGATCTCGCCACCCTCATTCGGCACCGGTTCACTTCACGCAGGTCACTCTACGCGAGTTGTACGGCCGGATGGTGTTCACCATCCTTTGGAGCAACACAGCCGATCATGCCAGCAACCACGCGGCGCTCTGGAACGGAAAAACTTATGCTGACGCCAGCCTACGATATCTGTCCACAAACCAGGACTAGGAGAAACAACGCAGGCGATGCATATTGTTGGCTATCGCCGCACGAGTCAGATAACCGTTTGCGTTGAAGCGGCTCCGTTGCTTCTGCTCAATAAGAATGACGCTCTCGACCTCATCGCTCGCCAAATCAAGACGCCTTGGAACGAGATATGCGATGCCGCATCGCTGATAGTCGTTGACCGCGACTTCCTATGGAGACGCTAATTCCTCAATGCGTTCGGCGTTCGTCGATGCTCCTGCGGCTCTCGCTGAACTTTCCAACTAAAGCCCGCCTTCGTCACCCAGGGTACGGCAACACATCGTCACCAGCAGCACCAGCGAAACCGCTCGATTAGCGCGCTCTCCGAGCAATTTTCATCGGAATGGGCCTAGTTTAGGCTTCGGCTATTGAATTGTCTTCGCCGTTGGACCGACGGGCAGCGGCTTCGCGTCCCTAACTGTGTCTCGCCGCCAAGTCTTGGGGTTCTCTCGAAACGCTATTCAGCGCGGGGCTTCGATCTCGCGCTTTGTCACATCAATTGAGAGGTCGACTTAAGTTTTGGGAGCACGATCGCAAATGCTTGAGCCGCGGAACGACAGTCTTTTGCTTCTCCCCAGAAGGCGCGCAATTCGCTTCGGTATCTCGTTATTTGAGGCGAACTCGAGCAGGCGCCGTCTTTCTTCCTTGCTCCATCGCCGAGACCCGTTCCTAAGCATGTTTCACTTTATCCGCCTATCCATTCCACGAATGTCTACGTTAACCGCGCAGGGTAGCTCTTAAGATAAAACTCTCTGGATCACAGCCATGTCGTACATTCTGACGGCCGAACCTTGTACTTTTGCGGGGCATCACCCTGTATCGTCACTCGCGTACAAGAACGCATTTTGAGCGACACGGTTGAAGTCGGCGCACTACATCTGCGCCTTCGTCGATGAACATAATGCTGAATGACTTGGTACCGTTGTTACGAACGTGATGAAGAGACGACCGTTTTTCTCAGCCGATGACGAACTCCATAGGAGACTCCATCGGAGGAGCGGCGACACCAGTGGGGCCACCGTCTAAAGCACGCCAGTCGGGACCGTGAAGGCGATTCATCTCGCGATGCGTACGTTTGATGAAGACGCGCTCGACGCAACAGCCGACACTGAATGAAACGACAAGCGCGAGGACGCAGGCGAGATAGCTATTTGCAAATTTCCAGGTGATTTGTGCGGCGACGACTGTCACGAAAGTTCCGACCATCGCAGCATTGCGAACGCTCTTCATTAATCTGATTCCCAGCTAATCAGTGTAAGTCCGTACCACATGGCGATAATTAGCGCAGATTGAACGCCATGCGCCGTCTTTCTACTCGGTAAAGCTGCTAAGCTGCGGATTGTCTGTTCTGCGGGTGGTGATCATCTGGTATGCCAAAACTTCTTTCTGGACCACACGCTCATTGGGTCATGCGGCACACGCCGACTCCTAGTACGCCGGCCACTTTTTACGATTTTCCGTTCCTCTGAGCAAAAGAAGTGTGCAATAGGCAACATCGAGGCCAGGTACAGAATATCTTTTGGCGCCTTTGGATCTTGCGCCGCGGCACCTTGTTGCGGATTGTGTGCGTTCTCTCGCCGACGAGCTCGGCGTTCCGCAAGTTTCTGAAACTCTGACGGCTTCGGCCTGACGACGATACTGAAGCCTTGAAGATAGCGCGTCACAGATCGCCCTTGCGCCTTTCTTCCCGGACACGTCACGAGATCTGTGCCGACGAGTGGCGACCTTCAAATCGTAGAGAATGTCGGATTCGATCGGCGAGGACTTCCAGAGCGCCTCCTCGATGTCGCATAGCAAGCTGAGCAGCATTACGGTCTCTTCGTCGATGTGCGTCAGCAGCAAGAGAGAGAGAGAGAGAGAGAGAGAGAGAGAGAGAGAGAGAGAGACGGCCGCAGCTCGACCAGGACCCGGTGCCCGAGTTGCCCAACAACGATGCCGCCGCGAGGCCGGTCTGCTCGCAGCCGACGACTGCCACATCGAAATCAGTCTGCGCCAGAGTGTCTTTCCTGAGTTTTCTCTAGCTTGTGACGGTCCGAGGCGTAGGAACACTCCATTGTCTTTATGAAGCATATCCGCGGTGTTGGTGCGACATGCGTTTCAAAGGCCTCGATCCGACTCTTCTCGGCGCGCTCGACGCGCTGATGACCAAGCGCAGCCTCACAGCGGCGGCGCGCAGCATCCGTTAAGCCAGCCGGCCATGAGAGCGTCCGTCACCACACTGCGTACCTATTTCCGCGACGAGCTCTTTACGATGCTGGGCCGCGAACTGGTTCCGACGCTGCTTGCCGAAGCGCTCCCGCCCTGGCCCCCGAAGCGCTGCTCCGCATCCAGCTCTCTATTGCGGCGAGTGACACATTCGACCCGGGCAAATCGGACCGCCGCTTCCGGATCGTGCTGTCTGATTTACTCGTTGGCGTTCTTCGGGAAGGTGATCGCGCGTGTTGCTCGCGAGGCCCCCGGCATCACGTTCGAGCTGATTTCGTTTGACGACCAACCGAGCGAGCCGCTACGGCGCGGCGAGGTGGATTTCCTGATCTTTCGGAAACGTACATGTCAAACGCACACCCCCAAGGCAATGCTGTTTGACGAGATGCTGGTGTGCGTGAGCTGTTGCACGAACAAACAGCGTTCACGCAAGCCCACCTTCGAGCGGTACATATCGATGGAACACGTTGTTGCGCAGTTCGGACGAACGGGTAAGCCTTCGATCAAAGGCATGGCTCCTGCTCGAGCATGTTACAAGCGGCGTATCGAGTTTGCAGTGCCGAGCTTCAGATTCATCCCGCCCCTGCTGCTGGGGACCGAGCGGCGCGATCGCGACGATGCACTCACGGCTAGCGCAACATTTCGCAGCGATGATGCGGCCGCGGATCGTTGATCTTCCAATTCCGCTGCCCGCCTTTGCAGTGGCTGTGCAATGGCCGGCTCATTCGCAACAATGATCCGGAGTGCATCTGGATGCGGGAGATCATTTTACAGGAGGCGTCCCGCATGGCTTGAATTCACAGGACCTCGCACGCACGGTAAAACTTTGCTTGAATGCGGAGCGTTTTGGCACCCGCTCTTCGCCAGTCATCTATCCGAGAGTGTTATCCGAAATATATGGGCCTTCGGCGCTCGACCTTGATTTGCGAGATCAAGCAACAGGAGCGATTTTCGCAATCGGCTTGAGGCCGAAATCTTACTCACATGAAGGTACGCCTCCTCTATCGTGCGGCCATCGATCTGCCGAGCTGAACCCTCTAACGCGTCCTCAGCATTTCGCCGACGCAATCACCAATCAGTGCGCTTCAATTTGACGCCTCCAGTGCGTCCTCCCGCCCGCGACGGGCGATGAGCGCGTAGGCGACCGGCACAACGAACAGGGAGAAGCGCGTTCCGACCGAGAGGCCGGTGGCAATCACAAGCCCATATTGTAGCGGTATACCGCGCCGGCACCCCCCGCCGTGACTAGCGGCAGCACGCCCAGGACGATGGCCGTTGTGGTCATGAGAATGGGCCGCTACCTGATCGTCGCCGCCTCGATGATGGCCTTCGTGCAGCTCCTCCCCTCGACGCGCAGTTCGTTCGCGACCTCCACCATGAGAATCCCGTGTTCTCTGACGAGACCACTGAGGTTGCGAGCCCGACCTGGCCGTAGATATTGAGGCTGGCGCCGCCGATACCGAAGCCGATGAACATCAGTGCGCAGGCGAGCGACATCGGCACCGATATGAGGATGACGATTGGGTCGAGGCTGTTGAACAGCGCGGGAAGCGAAAGGTAGATGATGATCAAGGCGAACAGGAACATAGTGATGAAGCCGCCCGACTCCTGTTCGGGTTTGGCGGGAGGCGCCTGCGAAATCAGTCGAGTAGCCCGCCGGAAGGGAGTTGGCGAGCGCCTTCAAGGTCGCCAGCGCATCGCCCATCACAACGCCGGAAATGGTCGCGGCGTTGATCCGCTGAAAATGGTTGAGCGCCTGCGGAGCGGCTATAGTGTCGAGGTGGGCTACCGTCCAGCGGTACCATCGCGTTGTTGCTGGTGCGATCTGGTAGCTGAGCTTCACCTGTGGTTGCGGAGCAGTGCAGCGGTCCGGCGGCGCTCGCCGCCCCTGCTCCCTCGGCGCGCACGTCGCGATTGCGGGCGCATCAGATGATCCGTGCCCAACTCTCCGGAACCTTAAGTTTTCTTGTGACGACGCGCAGGATAGCTAATATTTCAAGCAACTTCTCTTGCGACACGCGAGCGACAGCGCGCCGGTGACAGCCTCGGCGGCGCTTTGGGACCACATCAATGGCGCAGCGTCTGTGACATCGACTTGGATCCAACTGAACGAGCTGCATCTGAACTCGCGGGACAGGTGCCTGCGATGTCACGGCTTGCAATTGACGTGCCGTTAGAGGTGCGCCGGAAGAAGGGCGGCATAACGAATATGCCTCGTGCCGCGCTGAATTTACCAGCGTCGGCTTGCTGCGAACGTGTCGCGAAGCCGACGTCGAAAGGGAAACACGGCAGTGATTCAGGCGAGGGGTTGGCTCAGTTTCTGCATAGCTGCAGGCGACCTGTAGTAAGTGCCCTAAAAAGAACTCTTGTTCGGTAGTGGGGCGAACGAGGCGGAAGTCTCATATGATGCGCAAGGTCTCCATTGCTACAGTTCTAGCGCTCGCCTCATTCCATGCTATTGAATGACGAATTGATGACGGAAGCCAGACAAATTTTCAAACCGATTCCCTTTGCTATCCCTACGATTAAGGACAATCCTGTCACCATTGAGAAAGCCGAGCTCGGGAAGATGCTGTTTTTCGACCCACGCCTTTCGGCAAGTGGGATCATTAGCTGCAATACGTGCCACAACCTTGGCACCGGCGGCGTCGACGCCGGTCCAACGTCCATTGGTCATGCCTGGCAAAAGGGGGCGCGTCGGGCGCCAACCGTCTACAATTCAGTGTTTAATGTCGCGCAGTTCTGGGACGGACGCGCGCCGGATCTCAAGGCCCAAGCCAAGGGACCCGTTCAGGCGAGCGTCGAAATGAATGCGACTCCGGATCGCGTGACAAGCACGTTGAACTCGATGGAAGATTATGTCGGAAAGTTCAGGCAGGCATTCCCAAATGATACACCACCGGTCACCTTCGACAATTTCGCGAAAGCGATTGAAGCGTTTGAAGCCACTCTCACTACGCCGGGGGCTCCGTTCGATCAGTACCTGAATGGCGATGCCAACGCTCTGGATGATCAGCAAAAGGCGGGATTGACGCTGTTCATAAACAAAGGATGCGCCTCCTGTCATAACGGACTCAATATTGGCGGATAAGATTACTTCCCGTTTGGTGTGGTCGAAAAGCCTGATAGCAAACTGCTTCCTGCTGTCGACAAGGGACGATTCGCAGTCACCAAGACTGCCAGCGACGAATACGTGTTCCGCGTCGCCCCCTTGCGCAACGTTGCCTTGCGGGCTCCCTACTTCCATTCAGGTCAGGTTTGGACTCTCAAGGAAGCCGTAAGAATCATGAGTGAGGTCCAGCTCGGCACAAAGCTCAGCGAGGAGGAGAACGACGATATTGTTGCGTTTCTCAAATCACTGAGCGGGCGTCTACCCAAGATCGAATATCCGATACTGCCAACGCGCACAAAGGAGACGCCACCACCCTCCTTAGGCAGATAGCGTCATCTCGCATAAACGGGGTCACGCACAATCAAATCAATTATGGATGATGAGGCCGATCCTCTATGCACTGCGGACCGCCGCTTTTGCTTGTTGCAGCAGCCGCGCGTCCGAGTGCTGTCTGGGCCATCGACGTGATTGTCTCTAGGCATTGCGACCGGCCTGTCGCGGCAGGCAGAGGCGCTGCACAAGGTGAGAACAGCCTACAACCTAGGCATGAGTGGCATCAGTAACGGAGGTCAGATGTCGACGGTCATAAGAAATCTTCTCGACCGAAAGCAAAAGCTCCTCGAGCAACTTGCTTCGGCCATAGACATCGAGCAACGTGAGAAGATCGAGCATCAGCTCGAGCAAATAAGCACTGCACTTGACTTTCTCGATCGACCTAAGAATCCGCGCGAGTGAGATCGCGAGACCAAGCTCGGCGCGATCTAATGTGGAGCTTCTGCCCTTACAGCAAAGGCTGACTTTAGAACCTCTCCGTCTAATCTCATCGCAATCGACTCGTCCAAACGATGATCTGTTGTCCACCCTCGCTGACATAGCGTTCGACTGAAGTGGACCGCTATGGCGGTTCCAGATTTGTCTTGCAGCGACGACAAAAAGCTTAATGATAGGCCTGATTGCGGTCGTATTCAGGGTGGCTAGGCTCCACGTACCCGACATTGCCCCGTCCGGGTCCACAAGGCGAAATCAGTGGTTGCGCTAGCTACTGCGCGATCGTCGCAAGTCCGGCTTCGATAACTGCGATTTCTTGGCATATTTGCGCAATGGCTTGTCTCGGATCGACACCGGTGACGTTCTTTAGTCGCGTCAGCAGCTCCCGCCGATGCGCAAGAAGGCGCTCCAGTGCGCCACGATCATTTAGCCTGACATAGCCGTTGACGATCAACTCAACTGAATGCGACATCGATCTCTCAAATTGATAATTGCCCGGATTTGGTAGATATATCGAATTACACAGCAGCGCGCTGTATCAGCGAGCAAGAACCTTGATCAGTAAGGCAACGAGCAAAGCTCCTTGCCGCCGTACAGCAACCGCGCCCATTCGGAGCGGTCGCGGAGATGCCAATGTTTCGCGTAACCGGCTCCTCTCGGTAAGGAGTCGTCGCTCCACCCGGCCCAACGGAGCGACCAATGGGTGAGGGGCAGCCAAATTGCAGGAAACGCGCCAGCCTATCACTCGAGACTTTTCTTTCGAAGGCACTGCCATACGACTCAATGAAACGACGCTGCCATCTGTCCTGGCATGCACGTTCCCACTCGAAGCCGGCAAGCTCCCGTGAAAATAGTTGCAATGTTCATGCCGGGCCGTCGTACGCAACGAGTATGATGAGCGCTCAAACAGACGCTTATTCGAATGCAAGATCGCCGCAGCTCTCACGCCAGCGAGCGCAGTCCGATGGTTGGGCGCGATTTTGTAGGGCTATCGTGGCGGGAGCGACATGAAGATCAGTTGTACGAAATGTGGAAGCGCCAGAGAGTTCCGCGCGTTCGGGGACGGCTTATTCGAACCGATCAGCGCGCCACCGCAGGATGCGATCGACGGGTCGTGCCGATCTTGGGGCCACATCGCTCGCTCAGTCCAGGCTTTTCTCGATGGAAATTTAAGGATCGTCTCGCGCTAACATGCTTATGGCCTCATTTCGTCCCTGAGGAAGGCTCGCGGCGTACGGTTTAAGTGACAGCATCGATAGCAATCGGAGCCCTGTGGCACTCCATGCCAGGAGCTAGGCCGCTCGCAACCAGCTAAACCATTTATGATCGGCCTCCCGCCGGATCCTCAAACGGTCGACGCATTTCTTCGAACAAAGAGCCGTTCGCCAGCAGTAGTAGCGGATCAGACCGAACCACTCCACCGCAGATCGCACAGCAACTTGCTGACCCGCGCTCCGCACTTTGGAAGCCATTGCGCATTCTCGCCTCCTGACGGCGTTTGGAGGATTGCCCCTCCCTCAGCATTTTCCTCGGCACAGCCTCGGGCCACACGCGAATCGGCCAGCGCCGAGTCCTACCCGTCCGGACGCCGGTCGCGTACGTTTCATGTGCACCGATTTGACGATGCAACATCTCCGTTGGAGGGCGTCGCCGAGGCTGCTGACTATACGCGCAATTCAATCTCGATTAGTGCAATCGGCAGCGAACCTAAGCCCAAATCCTGCGCTCATTCGCTAATTTTCGACGGATTTCGAACAAAACCGATCGAGATGATGTGTCAACACCGCCGTGGCGCGTCGTCTTCGCCGTCCATCCGGTTTCCATTTCGAGCAATTCTATCACTGAGGACCGGCTGGAACGTCGCGTTTGTGGCTTCCTTCCGAAGTGGGCGCTTTGGACTCCTCAGGAATGGGCGACACGGCGGATCAAGTTCGCCCGCCGGAAAACCGGGTAAGGACGGAAAGGCAATATTGCCGCGTCGAAATGTATCACTCAAAACTACTGTCCGACAAGACCGGCCGATTGGAAAGCATGACGCGGAGGACCTTCAGCCGTTCATAGCTGGTTAAAACAGTCGGCACGCACCATCAACGGGCGGAGAACAGCATCCCCCCATTGGCCGCCCATGTCACCATCTGGTTGATATTGTGACGCCGCATTCATGCTCAGTGAGCATCGCGCGCCGCGGTTGGGCCGTTTTGCGGCGCAAAGTGGTCGAGCTCCGATGTCGTCAGTCGAGCCCGATCGCTGGTACTAGTCGCTCACTTGCGGCTTCAGGATGACGTTGTCAATGAGCCGCGTGGAGCCAACGTAAGCCGCGGCGCATAGAGCAGCTGGATGGGTTAAGGGATTCGATGCCGGCTCAAGCGTTTCGGCATCAACGAGTTCGAGGTACTGCAGCCGGTCGATTTCATCCAAATGCCGCCGGGCCATTGCGATAAGCTTCTCGCATTCGCGCTCGCCTGCGCGCAGTTCGGCCTCCGCCGCGAACAGACCGCGACTGATCGCAAGAGCCCGCTGGCGCTCTTCGTAGTGAGATAGCGATTGCGGCTACTCATGGCGAGCCCGTCCGGCTCCCGAACCGTGGGCACTGTGACGATCTCGATGGGGAGATTGAGGTCAATTGCCATCCGACGCACGACCGCGAATTGCTGGAAATCCTTCTGTCCGAAGAATGCGATATCCGGCTGCACCATGTTGATCAGCTTGCAGACGACGGTTGCGACGCCGCGAAAGTGTCCAGGTCTGAACGCCCCGCACAATGATTTTGCGAGTTCGCCGGCTTCGACGAAGGTGTCATACTGAGCCGGATAGACCTCTTGTGCCTCTGGAGCGAAGACGATCGCAACACCGGCATCGCGACACAGCTTTTCATCGCGCAAAAAGTCGCGCGGATACGTGCTGAGGTCCTCGGTTGGCCCGAATTGAGTGGGGTTGACAAAGATACTTACGACCGTGACGTCGGATTGTGCACGACTCGCCTCGACCAATGCCAGGTGGCCGTCGTGCAGGTAGCCCATTGTCGGCACAAAGCCGACACGTTGGTCACGCGCTTTTGCAAGAGCGGCACGGAGTTCGGCGACCGTCGTAATTGTTTGCATGTTGAGCTTTATCTCAGTTTGGATTGGAAGGCGCCCAATTTGCGATTGCATCGCTCAAGGCTTGAGGAAGCCGATAAGATTCCTTTTGCGTCGGGAATGCACCATCGCGAACATCCGTCGCCCAACGTGACAGCGCCTCCTGAAACAGCCGAAAACCCTCGACATATGTGCGAACGAATTTCGGCCGATGGCTTTCGGTCAGGCCAAGCACGTCGTGGAACACAAGTACCTGGCCCGAACAACTAGGGCCAGCCCCGATTCCAATGGTCGGTATTGTCAGGGTCTCAGTCACTCGGGCGGCGAGCTCTGCCGGGATACCTTCCAGAACGAGAGCGAAACATCCGGCCTCCCGCAGACGGTGGGCGTCGTCGAGCAGACGCAAGGCATCATCAGGGCTCCGACCCTGCACCTTGAAACCACCCATAACATTGACGCTCTGCGGCGTCAGGCCGAGGTGGCCCATCACGGGGATCTCGCAATCGACCAAGGCGCGTACAATTTCGGCGCGCTTGGCTCCGCCCTCGAGTTTCACGGCGTCGGCCCCACGTTGCAAGAAACCTCCGGCGTTGCGGATCGTCTCCTCGGGATTGAGGTGAAAGCTAAGAAATGGCATGTCGGCTACAAGCAAGGCATGAGGTCTTGTGCGTGCGACGGCTTCGAGGTGGTGGTTCATCATCGCCATGCTGACCGGCAGCGTGCTATCGAACCCGAGGCAGACATTTCCAACGCTATCGCCGACAAGGATAATATCGACAATGGGGTCGGCGATTCGTGCCGTGATCGCGTCGTAAGCGGTGATCATTGCAATACGCCGCCCGTCGCCTTTCCACCCCTGCAGCACTGGAATTGTGACGCGTTCAATAGGCGGGGCAGAAATGTGGCTCATCTTAGCTCCGATCCGACAGCCGACCCGCACACAGAGAGTCGTGATTTCGTAGGGAAGACAGCAGAAAATTGCCGATGTCAGCGTGAAACAACAAACGTGCGCCTGAAAAGTCAAGAACAGATGCACCGAAGCATCCAATGATTGCGCGATCATCGAATGAAGAGTTCCGGTCACTATGGCAAGTGACTGGCTGCTTGTTAGGGCAGGCCTCGCCTGGAAGAGAGGAAACGTAGTTTCTTCCTCACCCGCCGGCGGGATTTGGCCAAGTTTAGCTCGAAGCCGCGGCATCTTGCTTTCATAAATAGGAATGCCCGGGCGAGGTCGCCCCTCTGGCCTTCGTGCGCGGCGCAGGAGTTAAGACGATGGATTCCATGCTCAGGAAGTGCAAGGGCCAGTGTAGAGGCGATTTACAGGAACATTCGCCGCCACGGCACACCCCTCAGGTGGCCTTTCATATGATGCACGATGGCAGGCATTTCTGACATCCCCTGAGAGAGAGCTAATCGTACCGCCAAACCGCTCCGCAGGACTGCTGCTTACGACGTGATCCCGACGATAAAGTGATCAACCTCAAGTTTACGACGATGGTTGCTTTGGGCAGTGCATTGCAGGTGTCAGCACCTACGAGGACGACGCGCCTGTGCTCGAGGCGCTCAATACTATCTGCCGGATGTTCCCCGCGACCTGCGTCGACAGGTCTTCCGCATGCAAGATTCTGCGCAGTATCCGTGGTTGCCGCAACCTGTGATTCGATCGCAACAGCTCGATGCGAATTGCGAGATCCTGCCAATACTGCTGCCGATTTCCGAGTCGCGAGCACGGAGAGATGCTCGCGACCTCGCAGTTTGAGGTCTATCACAAATCGTCGACAGTGAGATCTGAGGGGCCCCCGTGACGAAAGCGAAAGGGGTTTGTTTTGCGTCCTTTGTCCCTCGGGGGTCGTGGGCTCTGCGCGTTTCGCCGCTGATTGACCGATCGCGGACAGCCCAAACAAACGATTACAAGATTTGCATGTCTCGTCATCTCTCTGCCGACTCGCGCCGCAAACGGCCAGCTGGCGCATAAATTGCGCTGTCTTTGGTGTAGTTGCGCAAAATTTGATATCACAAGATCGACGTGACTGTTTCGGCAGGCGCCCAGGACATTGGATCCTGCCTGGCTCGCTTGGAAAACCGACGGACGCTATCGGGCAGATAGACGCCGGCAGGGCACAACCCAAGGCGCTTGATAGTTTGGCAACTGACACCATTTATTCGCCGCGAGCGGGGGTGTGCGGGATGGGACCCGGTGCGTGGCAATGGCAGCACTGTCTCAGATCTTTGCTGAGCCTACTGCACGCTGATCTTCAGGTGAGCAAGACTATCCGCGCTACTCCTTGGATCGTTAAGAAGGTGTGCTCCTCACTCTATGCACGCAAGGCGTCCCTTCCCGACAGCGCATCGGCGGCATCCCAGATGCCGGCATAGATTTCATCAAGGTCTGCCGCTGTCGCACAATACGGCGGCATCACGTAAATCGTATTGCCGAGCGGCCGCAGCAGAAGATTGCGCTCTCTGAAGAAAGCGTGAAGCTTCGGACCAATATGTGCCAGGTAGCCCGCATCGTTCGCGTTCAGATCGAGTGCCGTAATCGTGCCAGTTCGACGAACGTTTGCGAAGCGCGCATCGGCCCGGAACGGCTCAATTGCCTGTTCTTGCATCGCGGCAATCGCCGCCATGCGTTGGCGAGTTTCGGCACCTTGCCAGAGATCCAGATTGGCCCTTGCAGCCGCACAGGCCACCGGATTTGCGGTATATGAACTTGAATGAAAGAACGTGCGCGTCCGATCTTTCGAATAGTGGGCATCGAAAATATCCGCGCGACAGAGCGTTACCGCAAGGGGAAGCGCTCCGCCCGTAATTCCCTTGGAATAGCAGACGATATCGGGTGTGACGTTGGCCTGCTCGCACGCGAAGAGTGTTCCCGTTCGGCCCCAGCCTGTCATGACCTCGTCGGCAATGAACAGGACGTCCGATGCCTCGCAAATCCGCTTCATCTCTGTGAGCACCCAGGCTGGATACATCAGCATTCCGCCGGCCCCCGCTATGAGGGGCTCCACGATGAAGGCTGCCGGCATTTCGCTCCGACATACAGAATCGAGGGCGTCAAGCGTGTCCTGCTCTCGACCCGTTGCGGGGAAAGGGACCGAGGTGACGTCGAATAGCAAGGGCTCATACGCCGCGTTGAATGCGCCTCTCGCACCAACCGACATTCCGCCTACCGTGTCGCCATGATAGGAATGTTGCATGACGACAATGCGTATGCGCTGCTTGCCGATATTATGCCAATAGCCGAGCGCCATTTTAAGCGCGACTTCCACGCTGGCTGAACCGCTGTCGGAAAAGAAGACATGTTCGAGCCCGCGGGGCGCACATTTCAGAAGCTGCGCCGCAACCTCCTCCGCAGGATAATGAGTATGCCCGGCAAAGATGATTTGGTTGAGCTTGCCTGCCTGCTCCTGGATCGCGCGCACGATATGAGGGTGACAATGACCATGCGTCACCACCCACCAGGATGATATCGCATCGATGATACGGCGACCATCCGCGGTGTGGAGATAGGCCCCCTCGCCCCGAACAACCCTCGTCATTTCGTCTTGAAGAGCGTGTTGCGTGAAGGGATGCCAGATCGGAGATTTATTCTTTGGCATACAATTTGAAGCTATCTGCACGAAAAGAGGTCTTGAACGTTGTCTGCAGCGTATCCGCGGTGAGGGGAGAGAGCCATGGCAATCGTCCGAGCCAACGTACCCGCCCCATCTCGCGAATGACGGTCTGAGTCTCGGCATTTCTTTCGCCAATGAAGGCCATGCCGAGAATAGGAATCTCACGCTTTCGAAGAGCCTCTATCGACAGCAGTGAATGATTGATAGTGCCAAGCGCTGTGCTCGCGCAAAGCACGATTGGAAGCCGCCAGCGCTCGAATACGTCAATGTAGAGTGTGTCGCCGCTCAGCGGCACCATAAGCCCGCCGGCGCCCTCGATCACCAATGGCTGCCGACCGGTATCTGGCACATCGAGCGAAGCTGCTTCAATGCGAACTCCATCAAGCTCGGCAGAATAGTGAGGCGAGGCTGGCGTGCGAAGGCGATAGCACTCCGGCACGATCCGACCGGGTGAGAGACGGCCAAGACGAGCGACGGTCTCGGCATCAGTCTCTCCATCGAGGCCGGCCTGAATCGGCTTCCAATATTTCGCGCCAAGGAGGCTAGACAGCCCCGCGGCAAACACCGTCTTTCCGATCCCGGTATCTGTGCCCGTCACTACGATCCCTGCACTCATCGAAGTGCGCCTTCCTCGACCAAGGCGTCGAGCATTGCGCATACGTGATCTTCGACGACATTGAGAGTTAGCGAGATCCGCAAGCGGGCCGTGCCCGCCGGCACCGTTGGGGGACGGATTCCGCGAATGTCGAAGCCGCGAGCCTGAAGTGCAGAGGCGAGCCGCATCGCACGCACATTGTCGCCGACCATGAATGGCACGATCTGCGAATCTGAGGGACTCTTGCAACCACGCTCTGTCATCTGCCGATGCGCGAACGCGACCAGCTTGGCCAGACGTTGCTGAAGCTCAGGTTCCTGCTGCAGGATCAGAATCGCCTGCCGCACTGCGATCGCTAGCAACGGCGAGGGTGCGGTGGTGAAGATGAACGGACGGCAACGATTGACCATGAAGTCTCGCAGCATCTTGGACGCGGTGACAAGCGCGCCCGCGGCACCCAGCGCTTTGCCGCAGGTATGAACAACCAGGAGGTTCTCTCGCCCCTCGTAAGGAGCGGTGAGCCCCCGGCCCTGCTCACCGTAGACACCCGTGGCATGCGCCTCATCCACCATCAGGAATGCATCATGCCGGTCGGCGATCGCAACCAGCTCTTTGAGCGGCGCAAAATCTCCGTCCATGCTATAGAGACTTTCGGCCACGATCCAGATGCGGCCAACTCCGCCATCTGCCCGCCAGTCACGAATCGTACCTTCAATCGCCTCTGGATCATTATGCGCGCTCATCCGGAAGTCAGCGCGGCCGGCTCGCGCGCCTTCATGGATGCTCGCGTGCACCAGATCATCGAGAACGAGCAGATCGCCTTTCTGCGGCACCGTCGTCAGGATCGCAAAATTTGCGACGTAGCCGCCGCCAAAGAAGAGTGCTGTCTCGGCGCCAAAGAACCTGGCAGCTTCAGCTTCCAGGCTTTCGTGCTCCTCACAATTGCCGCGCAGGAGCCGCGACCCGCCGGCCCCGATCGGCGTGCCGGCCTCGATCGCGGCCAAGACAGCCTTCTTCATGCGCGGCGCGCTCGCGAGCGCCAGATAGTCGTTCGATGTGAAATCGACTCCAGCACGCGGCTTGAGGCCGCGCAGTCGGTGATCTTGTTTGAGGACATTCAAAGCTGCGGCATATCCGGCATATTGTGCTGGGTGGATCGAGTTCATTCTGCACCTTGAGGGCATTGAAATTGCGCAATATTCCGACATGCGTGAAGAAAGACAGCTTCCGGCCGGCGTCTTGACTATCAAACCGGCACAATGCGATTTTCGCGATCGACTAGTACAATACGGGGCCTGAACGTTTTGGCTTCCGCCTCATCAAGTAAGACGTAGGCAAGGATGCTAATTGTCTCCGGGTAACGCGAATCGCGCGGCCGCACCATTCAAGTCTACGGTCCCCGAGCCGCAGGGCGCCTCGGTCGCAAACGTGGCGAAGTGCGCGCCGGTTTCGGCATTGTGACTTTTGACGCGTTCGTTCGCCAGGAACCCTGCCGCGTCCAGTAGCGCGCGATCGATTGAAATCGAGCCTTCATAGTGCAGATCGGCTTCAGTCACTGATGCGCAGTGGATTTTGCCTTTCAGCAAGGAAATTTGCATTTTTTTTAACCTAATCCTCATATCTGCAAAGCGTGCTTGCTGCCGATTTGGTCCAGCCAAGGGCGGATGTGATGTCGAGCCTGGACAGCGACTTGGCGTCCCGCTCGGTTTCGGATTCTTGGTCGTGAGCAGCACGTCCCCGATGAAAATCGAGTTCGCACCGGCTAAAAAACTCAACGCATGCCATTCATCGGTGATGTCACGTCGTCCCGCGGACAAGCGAATCACGCTCTTCGGCATCATGATCCGGGCGGTCGCGATCAGACGCACCAGCGCGATCGGATCGGGAGCCTCGGCACTGCCAATGACAGGAACCCGCTTGACCTCGTTCCACAGATTGATCAGCAGGCCTTCCGGAGGCTTTGGGAGATTGGCGAGCAGGACGAGCAGCTCGAGCCGATCCTCAGCACGCTTGCCCATGCCGACAATGCCGCCGCAGCAGATCTTGATGCCTGCCTGGCGCACGTGCTCGAGCGTGTCAATTTGATCCTGCAGCGTGCGAGTGGTGATGAACCTGCCATAGAAATCAGGTGAAGTGTCAATGTTGTGGTTGTAGAAGTCGAGCCCCGCATCGGACAGCAGCACCGCCTGTTTCGGCGTCAGCATGCCGCGCGTGACGCAGGTTTCCAAGTCAAGATTCTTGACGGCACGGACCATCTCGCAGACTCGATCGAGGTTACGGTCTTTCGGACTGCGCCAGGCCGCGGCCATGCAGAAGCGGGTCGCGCCTGCTTCCTTGGCCCGCGGTGCGGTGGCGACCACTTCAGGGCGATCCATCAGGCGGGTCGCTTTCACCCACGCTCTCGTAGTGCGCGCTCTGCGCGATAGCCGCAGTCTTCCGGGCAGCCCCCCGGTCTTGATGCTGAGCAGGCTAGCCGTTTCGACGTGGTTGGGATCGAAGTTATCTCGGTGAACGCGTTGCGCGCGAAACATCGCCTCGGCAAACGGCAAACCATAGAACGCTTCGGCTTCGATACGTTTCCATTTCCCGCGAACCTGCGCTGACTCGCAGCCTTCGTTTCGGTCAACTCGAGTACAAACCTTCATAAGCCTCCAGTCCGCAATCATAGATAATTGCGCGAATTATCTATCGTCATTAAGATCGGATCGATGCTAATCGATGTGCTCTGGGGGCGCACTCACTATTCCGGTAGATAATCTACGATGAGCGAGAACAGGACGACTGCTGGGCGCATCGCTAAGTCGATTGGCGAGCGCATTATCAACGGCGCGCTGCAGCCGGACTGTCCACTCCGGCAGGAACACGTCGCGCGGGAATTCAACTCAAGTCATGTCCCGGTGCGCGAAGCTTTTCGACAATTGGAGGCTCAGCATCTTGTCGTGAGTGCGCCGCGCCGCGGCGTGCGGGTTGCTCCGCTCGACACGAATTCGGTGAAGGAGATCGCTGAGATGCGCGCCGCGCTCGAGGTAGTCGCGCTGCGCAATGCAGCCCCAAAGCTCTCATCCATCCACCTCGCACGCATCGAACTCGCCCTGATTGAAGGAGACAAGGCACAAACCATTGAGGATTTCGAGATGGCCAACCGGGCCTTTCACTATGCCCTGGTTGCCCCCTGTGCGATGCCGCGCCTGCTTGCCAGCCTCGACGAACTACAGCTTGCAAATTCTAGGCTGGTGTTCGCGAAGGCGCGAAGTGCCGGCTGGCGCCCACGGACCAGCCAAGATCACCGCCTGATTTTGCAGGCCCTGCGGGCGCGCAACCTTGATCAAGCCTGTCACCTGCTCGCGCGTCACATTCAGACCATTGAGCGTCTGGCCCTCCCGACATCCTGATCGGAAGGCGTTTCTGACGGGGTGAGTTACGGTGTGCGGGGTACAACGAGCCGCGAACAATGGATCATAAACCCGCGAGGCAGAAGAGTTGCGTTGCGGAGAGCGCGATCCCAAGCTAGCTATGCACCCATCTCTGGAAACACTTATAGAGACATCCATGATCCGCCACATCGTTTTGTTTACCGCCAACGATAAGGGACACATTGACGAGATCATCGAAGGCCTATTGGTTCTCACGAAGATCCCGCATGCGCGCCGGCTCGAGGTCGCTTGCAACCGCAAGAGCGACCAGCTTGGCAACGACATCGACGTCGTTGTATATGGTGAGTTCGAGACCGAGGCGCAACTTGCAGCTTACAAAGCGCATGATCTTTACCAAGAATCAATCAAGCGGGTACGTCCACTACGCGAGTTGCGGTTCGCAGCAGACTACGACATATCGACGGATGTGCGATTCCTCACCCGCCGCGCGGGCGTCTATTGGCGAAGGCCAAGTTGGTCGTAGGTCTCACGAGCTTGCGTGCGTTTGAAGGTCGCTCACGTTTGGCAGCCAGCAATCGCAGCGCGCGAACGCCGCTCGCTGGTGACAGATAGCCAATGCACGTCCACGAACTGCAATGGATTGCCCCTGTCACGGCAATGCAGCGTCTCGCCCACCGCTCCCATCTTACATTTCTTGATAGCGCAGCAAGCGGCGAGCCACTTGGGCGCTACTCATATCTGACCTGCGACCCGTTCGGTACCTATATGGTCGCGGACCGACGGGCGAGTTGGAACGGACAGGGTCTTGACGGCGATCCATGGGACGTCCTTCGCAGCCTGCTCGCCAACTATCCGCAACAGCATCGCACCGACCTCCCGCCATTCCAGGGAGGAGCTGCCGGATTCTTTGGTTACGATCTAAACAGGACAATAGAGCAATTGTCAGTTCCGGCAACCTCTGGACGCCGCTTGCCTCAATCCGTCCTGTCCTTCTGTGACGTCGTCGTCAGCTTCGATCACCACAACGGCAGATGCTGGATCGTCTCCACAGGCTGGCCGGAACAGGATCCCGCGTGCCGACCCGCGCGTGCACGCCATCGAGCCGATGAGTTAACAGCACTTCTTGCCAATTCAGAATCGCCGCGGAATGGCGCCTGCGGCGCAATCGGACCATGGCATTCGAACTTCAGCCGCGCGGGCTACATTGCGGCGGTACAGCGCGTCATCGACCTGATTCTGGCTGGAGACGTCTTTCAAGCCAACATTGCGCAGCGTTTTAGCGCCCGGCTACCAGCCTCATTCGATTCAGTTGCCTTCTACTGCCGACTGCGGTCAAAGAACCCCGCGCCATTCGCAGCACTCCTTCGTTACGGCAATGTCACGATTGCATCAAGCTCGCCGGAGCGTTTCCTGAAGCTAGACGGACGACAGGTCGAAACGCGCCCGATCAAAAGGCACGATCGCGCGCTCCGCTGATTCCAGGGAAGATCAGCATCGCGCTCAACTCCTCGTCACATCCGACAAAGATCGTGCCGAGAACATCATGTTCGTCGACCTGCTGCGGAGTGACCTGTCATGCGTTTGCACTCCCCATTCAGTCGATATTCAAGCGCTGTGCAAGCTGGAGTCGTACGCCTCGGTGCACCACCTCGTGTCGGTCGTTACGGGGTGAACTTGAAGGGGGCCAAGACGCCGTCACTCTTCTTCGCGCCTGCTTTCCAGGTGGCTCTATCACCGGGGCGCCAAAGGTGAGGTCAATGGAAATCATTACGGAAATCGAGCAACTAGCACGAGAGGTCTACTGCGGGGCGATCGGCTTCATCGGCTTCAACGGGCACATGGATACCAATATTGCGATTCGCACTGTCGCGATCGACAACGACTTGGCTGTGTTTCACGCAGGCGGCGGGATAACGGCCTTGTCGGATCCAGCGGCCGAATACGAGGAGACTCTGGCTAAAGCCCAGCGAATGTTTGCCGCATTCCGCGCCCGTTCTTACGGTGATTCTTGATTGTTATCATCGACAATTATGACTCCTTCGTCTTCAACATTGCCCGCTATTTCCGCCGGCTCGGTGAAGTCACGGAGATTGTCCGGAATGATGCGATCAGCGTCAGTGATATTGCCCGCCTCAAGCCGCGCGCCGTGGTCATCTCCCCCGGTCCCTGCTCCCCAATAGAAGCCGGAATATCGAACTCGATCGTTCGCGAACTTTCAGGCCGTCTCCCGATCTTAGGCATCTGCCTTGGGCATCAGTGCATCGGGAGTGTTTTCGGCGGACGCGTGGCACGTGCGCGTCGCCCCATGCACGGTCGGTCATCATACATTACGCATGATGGGGCGACGCTATTCGAAGGACTTCCTTCTGCTCTTCGCGTGGGGCGCTATCATTCCCTTATTGTTGAGATCGATCAGTCGTACACCCCGCATCTTAACGTAACGGCGCATTCAGACGAGAGTGAGATCATGGCCCTTGCGCCTCGCGATCAGCGCACGTTTGGCGTGCAGTTCCACCCTGAATCGATACTGACCCAAGAGGGAGACGTTCTGCTCGCAAATTTTTTGCGGCTCGCAGAGAGCTATCGATTGTGAGGTTAGGCTTTCAGACCGAACGCCTCCGCTGCAATCAGGCGGCGGCATCTCGAACACTTCAATACGCATTATCGGCTATCTATTTCCGCCAGCAGCATAGAGCGCGCTTTCAACAAACGAGACGGCGCTTAGCTCGCTAAAGGACAAAGCAGGTCACCACGACAACCCATGTCACGGCAGAGCTTTACGCGGTCCCGATCTGTTCGCTGTCCATGAGACTGCTCCGCAGGACGCGTTATCCAGGTGGCGAGGAGACCCACCCTGGTCAAACCATCCGGTTCAATGAGCGATAAAACATCTTGTATCTCACGTGGCGTCAGATTGTAAGCTTTCACACGCATCAACTGACGCCTTCCTCAAGCGGGACGGCCTTACACAAGCCTGAAAGAGAGCTTCGTGGATACGCTGGATGTCATTAGCGTCGGGATTCGATTCAAGCTCATTCTCTGGAACTTAATGTCGCGCCGCAGTTCTCCGCGGCCAGGGCTTTGCACCACATAAGCAGCTGTACCATCTGCGCATTGAGGGCGGGATGCAATCAATCGCGCGTCTGGCTGCTTCGTGTGAAGGCTCGCCTGCAGCCAGGCTTCCGATGCTGCCGGGCCTCCACTTGATTCGATGTTGATGCAGGCAAGCTTTGCACCTCTCAAACTCAAACGAGACGGTCGACCGATCGTCGACAGGGCCAAGCAAAGTGGTGTTGCCGCAGCCGGAGCGACCATGACTCGATCGCCGCTCGATGACACGAGGTTTCCAGGTCATGTAGCGGATGCAATGGACCGCGCAGTCCTCGTTGTGCTCGAGCAAGATCGCGCGGCCGAGGCAAACGATGGCGCGCCTCACTTGAGGACGATGCCGAGATAACGCCGCGCACTTGCTCGCGTTATGGGCACTCGATCTGGACTGGTGGGTTGATCGCAGCTGCGGGATAAACCTCATGCAGACCAGTACTTCGGGCTCGGTCTCATCCACGCGGATTGCAAATTTGGGCAGCTTGGGGCGACACCGGCCCGCAATGAGACGTCGCTGCAGCTTTTGCATTGTGTTGCGCAAGATTGCCTCGAAAATGACGGACACAACGCGCCACTCGCTCCTTTCCGGCACGGGACACTTCGTCACAATGAAAGACAAACAACTCAATCTGCTTATTGCAGCTTCGGTGTCCTCATCGCCTGAGAAGCGACACTTCGAGCACTCCGCGGCCGGAGAGCCCCCCGGAGTGGACGTCATCCACCGCTTCTCGGCTTGCGACAACATTTTGGCGAAGGCCGCCGCTGTTGGCGCCGGTTGCAATGCTGATCGCGACCTGCTTCGGCCGCTCGATGTTTATCTGCGTCGCGAGAACGGCTTGCGAATCATTGTCGAGAGCAACCAGGCGTCCCGCGCAGTCTCCGAGCGCAGCAAGCCCTAGCAAACCTGATCCGCATCCGAGATCCAGTATTGTCGCGCCGCGTTTGATGTGCCACTCGACATCAAGGCGCCTGGACCGTGACTTGAGCGTGGTAAAAAAACTGGGCAGGATAAGTAAAGGCATGCCGCGCATGCTCAACATCGTGCGGGAGTTCGCATAGTCGCAGCACGGCTATTTTTGCGTCTACGTCCCTCATTTGGCATCGTGGCGATGCGCTTGCCGACGCGATCATCTGGTACTTCCATCTTTGAGCACCAACACCGCAGACCATCGGAACCGCTCGCGTAGCAGACCAAGGCGTTGCGAATTGCTTCAGCGCACCGGCAGTTTTGGTGCGCGCTAGAAACCCGAGAGATGCGGCGTCTTTCTCTCCCGCGGACCAATTGCAATCGATAGTGCAGCTATCGCCGCTCATACGCAGCGCTCAAGCCGGGCGGCCTGCTCTGCGCCATCGGCTTCTCTGCGAGCGTGCGGGCACAGCGTCGCATGTTCCACGTCCTGATGGAGATCGCGCGCCTGTACCTGTGGAGACTGTTGCCCAGCGGCAAGCGCGCTTGCTTTTACTCGGTCAATGCGATGCGAGCGCGACACCCTACCTGGTTCAACGATGACCTGGAACGGTTGTTCAGGCTCTTGGCGACTGGCGCCATCCGGCCGCGCGTCGCCGAGCAGTCGTCTTCGACGAGGTCGCCGAAGCTCACCGCCGGCTCGAGGCGAGCAGTCTCGAGCGAAAGCTCGTGCTGTGCCCGGATCTTTCACGCGACACGATCGGCGCGCCGCCAGACATGGCGCGCGGCTAGGAGGACCAATCTGAACAAAGTGGCTCGTCAACTAAACGAACGACCACGTGAGACCTTGAAACCCCAGCAGAGAGATTTAACGCCTGTGTTGCGTCGACCGGTTGAGCGGGCCGCGTCAAATAGGGCGCAACAAGCGCCCACTCGTCATCGGAAACGTCAGAAGGATAGGCTCGCGGGGAATCGACATCCCGCAAACCTCAACGTCTACGGTTAATCAGTCCTAATAGCCCCTAGATCTGGGTGCTTAGCAGGGTGATCCGAGTGGCAGAAGCCACGATACCGTCGAGCGATCTCACGCCGCTTGCGAGAACGCCAGCTACGCACGGCGTAGCCTGCTCCAAAGCCAGCCAGAACGTTCACAACAACAACAACATAAAAAATAACAACATACATGTCCATCGAGATATCTTCGCCTACGGTGCATATGCGGGATTGCAAACGCTTCAGACGCTTGCTTGTACAATCTGACATCGCGTACGATTCAAGCCTCTTCGATCCAATTTTGACGA
The DNA here is from genome assembly GCF_024199795.1 of Bradyrhizobium sp. CCGB01. Lineage (NCBI taxonomy): Bacteria > Pseudomonadati > Pseudomonadota > Alphaproteobacteria > Hyphomicrobiales > Nitrobacteraceae > Bradyrhizobium > Bradyrhizobium sp. CCGB01. The sequence goes on along the minus strand of NZ_JANADK010000001.1, from coordinate 1,649,170 downwards.
ATTTGTTCGACGCCGAGTCTCGTCCGCGAGCCTTATCCTTCTGACGTTTCCGATGACGAGTGGCAAAGCGCGTGCGTCCGCTGCGAGGCGTCCTCGGGCAAAAGTGTCAGATAGGGGGCAGCAAGCGCCACAGGTGTTCAACGGCCTGCGCTATATCGTGAAGACCGGCGCGCGCTGGCGCTGGATGCCGAAAGACTTGCCGCCGTGGGAGATCGTTTATCAACAGGCGCAGCGGTGGTTGCGCGCGGGTTGCTTTGAAGCCCTGGCCGAGGATCGCGCGTTATCCTGCGCCTTGCGGCTGGAACGACCCGCGCGGCCGACCGCCGCCATCATCGACAGTCGAACTCTGCGCTCGACGCCCGAGAGTGGCGCCCGCGGCGCCTACGACGGAGCCAAGTGCAAGAAAGGTTCGAAGCTTCTCGCGCTGCATGTCACGCCCGCCAACACCGACGATCGCGCCGAGATTGGCCGGATCGCCAAGACGCTTCAGGCAGAGACTGGTCAGAGCGTCGAAGTCGCCTTCGTTGACCGGGGCTACATAGGCGACAAGCCTGCAACGGCGGCTGCTGAACACGGCATTGCCCTCGAGGTCACGAAGCTGTCGGAGGCCAAACGAGGCTTCGTGCTGCTCCCAAGGCGGTGGGTCGTCGAACGCTCCTTCACGTGGGCCACACGCTTCCGAAGACTTGTCAAAGACTACGAGCGATGCGCTCAGACTGAAGATGATCGTCGTACGCGCTGTGTAGCACCAAGTGGCACGTATCAATAATGGCGACTTGGATACCAACCTCCGGGCCGCTGAGGGGCATTCGAACTCTATGCTCGCGAGCCATCTTCTTTTCAACGCAGCGGACGCCACGGGAGCTCCTGCAGGGCACGGCGGAACACAAGCTTATTCTCGTCAACAAGGGTATCGACCAGGATGGCGCTGACCTCGCGACGTCGGCAGCCTGCGCGCCGACAGGCCGGAAGGTCTCTTCGCGGGCGCTCCTATGAGGTCAGGATTACCGTCACCGAGCGCTGGACTGACGTATCCGTCCGGGGAAGGCCACACCCTGCCGGTGAGGCGTGGACTATGCGATGCTGCCGTGTAGTGGATTGCCACAAGTAGGGTTTGGATGTCCCGATTACATTGGATCGCGATTCAAGCGGTTGGACGGATAGCAATTATGGCGCGTCCTCGCGCTGACGAGTGGTTGGAGACGGAGGTGAACGAGTGGAAGAACTCCGGCGTCGATGTGGTGGTGAGCCTTCTGGAGCACGAGGAGGTTTCGGAGCTTGGATTGCAGCGTGATGCCGAGCTTTGCCGTTCTAATGGGATCGACTTCATTTCTTTCCCGATTCCAGATCGTGGACTACCAGAATCCCGGCGTGAGGCTTCGCAGATCGCTCACTTGTTGGCCACCGGCTTGCGAGACGGTCGTTCCATCGCGATCCATTGCCGGGCGGGGATTGGCCGGTCTTTGGTATTGCAGCTTGCGCGCTGATCTGTTGCGGAATCGAGGCGGAGGAAGCGCTTGCGCTGATTAGAGCTTCGCGAGGCCTGATCGTGCCGGATACCGACGAGCAGCGCGATCGGGTGGTGGCCTTCGGCAATGCGCAGCGCGGCGAGGTGCCGCCTGGCTGACTGCGTTCACGCCGCGTGAGCGACGTTCTGAGGGCGCCAATTCCAAGGTAGGAGTTCGCGAATGCGCTTTGCGGGGTGGTCCGGCAGGCGGGCGAGCACGTCGGCGAGCCAGGCCTATGGATCGATGCCGTTGAGTTTGGCGGTGGCGATGAGGGTGCAGTCCATCGTGCCAAAGGATCTTGATCAGCTTGCCCGCTTTTGCCACGGAACACGTAGAGATCACCGCCGTGCGGGTCTCGCTTGAAGGCTTCCTGCACCAGCAAGCCCAGCGAGTTCATGCCGCGACGCATATCGGTGTGGCCGGTCGCAATCCACACCCGCACGCCCGACGCAACGGGAATCACCGCAGGCGTCCATCTGCCAGCGCCGCCACGGCGGCCTTCAGCGTCGCCGCGTCGACCGCGCCCGTGATCCGCATCCGAGCCCCGGCAGCAAACTCGATCTCGATCGACCCGCCGCTGCTGGCCGGCGTGGCTGGACAAGGCGTCGGCCCTGATTCCGCGACCACCATCGCCGGTACGAAGCTCGGTTGATCGGCGGCATCCTTCGGCTCCGGCCGAAACGACCGTCGCCACGTAGCAGCAATGAACGCGACACGCCATACCGCCGCGCTGTTGCCGCGACTTGGCCCGGCGTGCCCCACAGCAACACTGAGCCAATTGCAAGAGCAACTGGCTCTTGCTGGCCGGTTGGTGGAAGGAGATGAGGGGACCGCCAAGTGCTTGCAAGCTCTCTCCGCAGCGATCCGTTCCCAAGAAGCGCTCGAGCAACTCCCTTGTCTTCAGGGCGTACACGCCGGGCGAAGAGTTTGAACAGCGTCAAACGGAAGGCGCGCTACTCGAACGGTTTTCGAAATGACCGGCCCCGAAAGCAGGACCGGCGAGCCCGGGTTAGCGACGGCGGCCCGCTAGGGCAAAGAAATGCCCCGCGAATCGCGGGGTAACAAGGAAGCATCCTATTACTCAATATTCTTGAGCAAGCATGAGGGTTAGGACCCGCATGGTCTTTTTCAGCGTCTGCAGGGTCGTCAAGCCGAACTCGCACCGCTTGTCGTAATAGTCTATCTTCCAAAAGAACCTCCGACCGACCAGAACGAAGCTGCCGAAGTCGTGCTCGTCATACGGATCGTTGTTCTCGCTGAATTCAGCGAAGTTCGTCACTTGAATGAGCGCTTCAGCCTTCACGCAGTTCGGCAGTTCATTGACGCCTGATGTGATCATTACCTTGCCGCCGCTAAACGTGCGGCGGAAGGCGTCGTTGAGAAGAGCAATCCTATTCGTCATCGCTCTCCTCCGCGTCTTCGCTTTTGTAGGGCGAGATATGACATGCGCCGCAGTGCGGGCATTCATTGTCGCACTGTGCGGACCACATGTCCGTCCACTCGCGACCGCACTCTGGGCAGTGATAGACGTTTCGGACCTGCATGGCTGATCTCTTAGATGAGACCGGCGAGCACAAGTACCGATACGACGGTGTTGCCACCGCAGGCCTCGCAGAACCCCCGGTCCAGGTCCGGCTCCATGTTTGCCGTGTGATCACCTCCCGTTATACAGAAGGCTGGACATGCCGAGTCCTTAAGGGCGACCACCAACAGATGATCGTCGAGGCTTTGGAAGCCTTCGAGATCGCAGAGCTTCATTAGCTTCACGGCCTTGTACCAAAGGGCAATCGTGGACATGTTCTTCTCCTCACTACCGTCAGCCCGAACCATTCGAGTGCCGGATAGCGAGGCGGAGCTGCGCCGTCCTCAAAACAGCAACAGACCGATCCTCCGTCTCGCTACCGACATCCGAATTGGCGCCGGAAAGAACAATGTCCGAGCGCGATCGTACTTCAGGAGAAAAGCGAGGGTAGACACGGGATTATGCCAGTTTGGCAAATGTCCCTATATCGGCTCAAGCGTCGCGGCGCTGAAAGGTATTGATGGCGTTCCATCGATCATAAGCTTGAGATAGATGCGGTAGTTCGGCAGCCTCAAGAGGTCGATTTCCGAAAACCGGCTCTGGAATTCTCGAACGAGATATGGAGCATCTCCACGCCGACGCGAAATGAGATGATAGAGCCGACGTTGCCGAGAATTGCATGGCGCACCTCAGGGGTAAGCCGGTTTAGATACTGATACGCCACTGTGAAGCCGACACGGTACTTGCGAAGCTCGAAAAACATGTTCGCCAGCGCGACCGTGGTAAACCTCTGAAACTCGTCGACGTAGACGAAGAAGTCCCGACGTTTGTCTTGTGGAGTGTCGGCCCGGCTAAAGGCGGCCAGGCCAATCGTTGTGACGACCAACCCGCCAAGGAGCGACGAGCTATCTTCCCCAACGTGTCCTTTCGCCAGATTGACCAAGAGAATCTTGCCTTCGTCCATGATCTGGCGGAGATGCAAATCTTCTTCGGGTGCCGTTAATATTTCGATTGAGCAGCGGATCAGCCAGAAACGCTTCGACCTTGTTCTGGATCGGCGCGGTGCCGTCAGCGCGATAGCCAAATGAGAATCGCTCAAACTCATTGAGCATAAACGTCCGTACGGTCTCATTCCGGAGGGATTTGGCCGTTCTTTTACGAAACTCGTTGTCAGGGAATAACCCATCCCTCAAGCGCGTTGCAAAGTATCGGTCGTCAGGCAGTGAAAGCCGAAGGCAATCCCGCGCGCTTCGTCAGAGCAGATGTGCGGCCACATCAATCGAACTAAAAAACACACTCTCACGAACAGGACGGGCTAAAGCAGTTGACGGTGCTCAGAGCCTGACTCAAAATTGCATTGCTGTTTTTGATGCGCCTTGTCATGAGCTGGACAGAGGCGAGGAAGAGCCAGGCAGTTGCGCTTTCGATGGTTCGCTCGAAGTCGTTGGCCAATCTGCGGTTGCGGCCGAGCCAGGCGAAGGTTCGTTCGACCACCCAGTGGCGCCGAAGCACCTCGAAGCCCTGTGCGGCATCGGAGCGCTTGATGATCTCGACAGTCCACCGGCCGATCTTTTCCAGCACCGCCTTGAGCTTTTCGCCGGCATAGCCGCCATCGGCGAAGATATGGCGCAGCCAGGGGAAGCGGTAGCGAATGCTGCACAGGACATCTGGCGCGCCGTCGCGATCCTGGACGTCCGCAGCGTGAACGATCGCTCCGACCAGGAGCCCTTGGGTGTCGGTGACGATGTGGCGCTTTCGATCCTTAATCTTCTTTCCCGCGTCGTAGCCGCGAGGGCCGCCACTTTCCGTGGTCTTGACCGATTGGCTGTCGATCACGCCGGCCGTCGGGGAGGCCTCCCGGCCGATCGCCTCGCGCGCCAGCATCAGGAGTGCGTGGTTGATCGATTGCCACAATCCGTTGTCGCGACACGGGTAGAAAGAGTACTGCACCGTGGTCATTGGTGGAAACAGAGTGGGCGGCAGCATGCGCCACGGCAATCCGCCGCGCAGCAGATAGAACACTGCCTCGACGATGTCGCGATAGCTCCATTTCGGGCGCCGCCCGCGTGGCCCGCACGGGAAGCAACCTCTCCAGCACGCCCTATTCCGCATCCGTCAAGTCGCTTGGCAAACGCAGCTCCTCTCGGGCAGACTGTGCCCGGGTGATTTCAGTCCACATTCTCGATCCCTTTGATGCTTCGCAACACCGATGGAATCAGAACTCGCTGATATCACTCAACTTATTTTTCGGTCGGACACTCACAGGTCAAGTGTACAACTTTACGCGGCGTCAGATTCAAGCCGATTCTTTCAAAGTAAATGTTGCGCAGCAGTTACAGCAATTTGCGTTGTCGCTGCTATGACGCGCGCGGCCGGGGGCCACTCAAGGAAATGAAGTTCTAAATGAAACACTTGTTGCTTATGACTACGAGCATCGTAGCACTCACCGCTGCGGCGCCTGCATTCGCCGCGGATCTCGCTGCACAGCCGGTCTACATCAAGGCACCTCCTCACCCGGTTGCCGTCGTGCTCTACGACTGGAGCGGCTTCTATGCTGGCGTCAATGGAGGCTGGGGTTCGAGCCATAACTCCTGGGATTTCGCAGGCACGACTCCTGAGGGCTCTCACGACGCAAGCGGCAGCACGGTAGGCGGGCAGATCGGTTATCGTTGGCAGATCGGCCAGACAGTGCTTGGCATCGAAGGCCAGGGCAACTGGGCCGATTTCAACGGCTCCAATGTCAGCAGTGCTTTTCCAGCCAACAGGAACCAAACAAAGATCGACGCGCTCGGTCTAATCACTGGGCAGATCGGGTATGCGATCAACAACGTGCTACTCTACGCCAAAGGCGGCACCGCTATCGTTAGCAGCAGCTATCAGGTCAGCTCCGTTTCCCCAGGCACGCAGCTTGGGAGCGCGGACACGACGCGTTGGGGCGGTGTCGTTGGTGCCGGATTCGAGGTCAGCCTGACGCCGAACTGGTCAGCTGGGCTCGAGTACGACCATGTGTTTATGCCGGCTAGCGACGTGAACTTCACAGCCGCAGGTGGTGGCACGTTTGGCAACGAACGCATCCGCCAGGATTTCGATCTCGTCACCGCGCGAGTCAATTACAAGTTTGGCTGGCCCGTAGTTCTCAAATAGCGATCTCCTCACCTTGGGACGGCGATCGAGAGCCTCGGCGCTTTAGCCGGGGCTCTTTTGACCTAAGTCAAGACGCAAGGTCCTCTTAGCGCTGGCATTAGGTTGGAAGCCCGAATTTTCGAGGCAGTTCACGCATTCCTCTGGGCTGAAAGCTGTCAGGACTTCACCGTTTGCGACGCAGATTCATAGACGGTTCGTGCGGCAGCTTTGCGGAGCAGGTGCTTGAGCTTGGTGAGAACCTGTTCGATCGGGTTCCGGTCGGGCGAACATTTTGCAAGAAGAGGAGTGGGCACCGATTGAACGGATGAGCTGGCGACCCGCTTTGCTCGTGTGGCTGCCGAGGTTAGCCGAACGCTGACCTCAAACGCGACCGTAAGCTTCTACCCGATGAGAACAATACCGGCGCCGCGGCGCTTCACGAAAGATCTGCTTCGCCGCCAAAGCCGCCTTCCCATTTTGGGACTATGACCGAGCGCGACGGCAATACCGTGACGGGCAAACGCAGCTGCAATTTTGTTCGGCGATGGTTGCCGCATTTGTTGGATGCTTCAGGACCGTTTCACAGTTGATCCGGATTGGTGGCGGCCGAACCTCCGGCGGCCTTCCTGCTTAGCGCAAAGTTTCCTGGTTGTCGCATAGTCTGAGCGATTGGCCCGAGATGGTCCTGCCTGCATTAGAGACTAAGAATTGGATCATCTCGGCAATTTCCTGGGGCGGAATCATCCGCCGCAAAGAGACCAGCCTGTGCCATTGCCGCTCCATCTCGTCATACGGCAAGTTCTCCGCTTCTGCCTTCGCGGCAATGACGCGCCTTACTCGCTCGCCGTCGACGACCCGGGCATGATGGCATTGACGAGCCCGCCACCTGGACTGGCCTCAATCGCCAACGATTTCATCGGTCCGACCAATGCCCACTTCGATGCGGAATAAGGAGTGCGAAGCCGAGTTTGACGAGATAAAGATCACGGATCCGGCACGCTGCTTCCGTATGTAGGGAACAACGACCTTGCAGCCGACGAAATAACACTCAACGGTCGCACGAAAGACATTGCCCCACTCGGAAACAGCCACGTCGTCGATATGCGCTGTTGGGCCTGAAATACCGGCATTATTCACAAGCACGCGAAACGCTCAGTCGCACTTTTGGAAAGTGCGTTTTCATAGTTGCGTTGCCTACATCGACCACCTCACTGTGGATTCCGGGTAACTCCCTGCCGGGGCGCTCGATACCTTCCTCGGAAATATCACAGGTCGCGACTTCGGCCCCAGCAGCAACCAATTGCTGATCACGGCTTGTCCAATACCACTCACTCCTGCCGTAATGATGACGCGCTTCCCTTTAACCGCAGTACGCATGTTTCAGGCCTCTTCGCGAGCCGCCCACTCTTCCACTACGTTGGGCGAATTGTTTAAGAGCGAGCGCCTCCATCTTCAAGTTGCCGAGTTCAAGCCGCCCCGTCACTCTTGACGCGAATCTTGACGCTGGAGTCGACGACTCGCTTGTCGACGCCAGAACCTTCATCGATACTCCTTCGTTGAACTCGCAGGTGGGGGGCGTCCCATGGCAGCGCCGACGCTTCACTGTTGTCTCGACACTTCAGCGGCGCACGTTTGCCTTGAACCGCACATCGCCCATGATGACACCATGCATTGCGCATGGTCTCGCCGCGAAGTCCTGCAGCACGATGAGAATGAAACCGGGAACCTTTTGTCACGCCTTAAGGTTCCACAACATCTTACGGGATTATCTGCGCTAGCATGGAAAGGTACGATCACCGCTCTATCTGGGCTCGGCGATGATTTTGTTGGCTGGTAAAGATACGAGCAGTGGTGATGCCATAGTTTTCGATATCGCTGTCCATCACGCAGACACTCATCATACATCCTAACCAATTCCGCCGAATATCCTCGCGAGCGCGGAATTCTTGCAGGCGTGCCTTCGCAGCTTCTGTTCGACGAGAACGACACGGATATCGCGCCGGCGGTCTGACCTTTGAGCCGGAATCTCGCGCGCAACAAACCGAAGGAGTGAAGCCTCTGCAGCCACTGCGCATCACTGACATCGATCTCGCGTCCGGTGCTTGCATCGCGGCCACGATTAGGTGCCAATCGCGACCCAAGCTGCTCGGCTGGCTGGTTGGGGGACTCCTCCCCCGCAAATCCAGAGCATATGCACATCCATGCTCGCCTCGTCCAGCCAGCATGGTGAATCGGAAACAGTCTGATTCGGAACTCCCAAATTCATTCAACCTAATCCCGCTTTAGATGCTTTTATTTTCTTGAAAAGTGCTGGCCCTGCACGGGGCTCGCTCTTTCACTCTTTACGGCGTCCTGCAGTGGACGCGACACCAGTTAGGCCACCATCGACGTTGCCGACGCATGCTCCGAAAACTCAATAAGGCCGAGACGAATCGCCTTTACAAGACCCTGAGTCCGGTTCGCCGTGCCAAGCTTTCGGATTGCGTTCTTGACATGGAAATTCACCGTATTCTCGCTCACGCTCAGTATCTTCCCAATTTCCCAGGATGATTTGCCCTCCGCCACCCATCGCAAACAATCCTTTTCGCGCTTGGATAGGTCCACTTTTCTCTCGGAGGGACAGTCCGAGGGCTTTGCGATCTCCGCAAATGCAATATGAAAGTGCCAAGCCAGCGTATTGAGACGCCTCACATTCCTTTGAAGATCGGCATCATCAAAAAGGGAGGCGAATGACATCACAGATATTCGCCCTGATGGCCCAAATAGCGGCACGCTGACGCCATTCTTCAGGCCCGCCTCTCGGGCCTCCTGTAGTACACGTCGTTCACATGTCTGCAGCTGGTATACTCTCGCGAGCTCATCCCAGAGGAACGGCGCCGCAAACATCGGCGTCCGCCGGACCACCGGATCGATGGTGTAGTACTTGCGCTCCAAATAGCGCTGGCACCAGTCAGGCGGAGCCTTCATAGCCACTAGAGGCGGCGGGCACCCCGCTAGACGAAGGGGCTCGGCGAAGGTGAGTGCTCCGTAAGCAACCTCAGTGAACCCCTCTTGGCTTGCGCAGCTCACAAGCAGATCAAACAGCGCTTTGAGAGATTGCGTTTGGTTTGCGCACTCGACGAAACTGAAGAGGTTCATATGGCGCCTCACGCGATCGAGCCGGAAAGCTGTTCTGCGCCGTTCGATCGAGCTTGCTTCAGGTTCGCTGCATTCTTGACATGCTCCAGACCACGACGCAGTCGCGTGAATGGGGCGGGAGCTCCGGACCGAAAGGCGCCATTGGTGCAGGTACGACATGCACATAATAGCGATCTGGGTAAAGTCGGAACGCCGGCGGCTATATGGCGGTGTCCATATGGCTTCCGCAGGCGCGCAAATGATGGTGGATCGCGCGAAAAACGACTGCGCCGATATTTCGTGCGAGACTGAGTGCCCCTGTCGGTCTTTCCTCTACGCCATGTAAGCGTCAGCCAGTTGCTTTTCGATCGGGCCAGGGATGGTACCGAGAGCTTCGGATTTGGGCAGGCACCTGAGCCGCAGTACACAGATCGGCTTGACGGCGTCCACACTCGATCGACCGTTAACTCGTGCGTATCATCGCCGGCAGCCCCTGGCTGTTCGGCGGTGAGCCGGCGTCGACGCAGACGCAATCTTTGAAATGCATGGCGGTCGCGGATCCAAGAGACCCGACCTTGTGAAAAGAATCCGGCCCATTTGCTGAGCTTGTTGTGAGAACGCCGATGCTGCCGTCGAATTGGTCGCGCAGGGCCCCCACTCCCATCAGCAGGAGCCGATCGAGCTGGATGATACTGGTCACCAGCCCGGCGCTTGCCGACATCGGCGAGAAGTTGCATGGAGGTTTGGGCAAACTCCGGGCCCGGATTCATGTAGCTGACACTGAGCATCCGCTTCTCCAAGAACTTTGTAAGCAGGGACTTTGCGAGCACCGAAATAGACGCAGCAAGTGTCATACCAACCGCGGCCATCGGGAACTCGGTCGTCAAGACAAGCACGTGAAGAGATTGACGGGTCTTAACCGAACTGACGCACTGCGACATACGTCGGATTTACGACAGCGCTGTTTGCACCAGCCACTACATCGCTCAATGTAGATCAACAAATCTCCTGAGCTTGGGTAGCATACGACCTTCTGCTCGCACAGAACGTTGAACGCGCCGAGCTAGCGGCTGCACGCTCCGCAAGCGACCAAAGCTTTCTACCCATTCGTGCAGGACTACGCATTCAACTCACACCCAGTTCAGGTGTCGCAGCAAAACTGCCCCCGACGAGGACGAGGCCCGAATTCTTTGCCCTGCTATTGTCGAGGTTAACTTCTTTGCCCTCCGATCAACTACCAACGTTAGTAATTGAACGTGATGACGGAGTCGTGCGAGTCATTGCTTAATCAGGTCGCGCCTTAGGTCACTCAGCATGTAACATAGATCTGTTCGCGAAAACGGGTCCGATCGATGCGTGAAATCACTGCCTGCCGATTATAATTCGACCTTGGGTTTGCCCCAACAACGACCTCTCTTTGCTCATGGAAATCCATGATGGGCTTTCGAGAGCAATCGCTCGCGCCCCGTCGTCGCCATACTGGAAACTGACATCGTCAAACACGATCTCTAGGTTGTTGATGTATATGCCGACCTCCCGCAGATACGCGTGGATAACGTAGTAGCTGGTCAGCACGTAGGTGACATCGCCGGGCAAGGGGCGCCTCGCCATCCACAGCCATACCGCGCCGCCGATCACCGATACCGGAAGGCACAACTGAGCGAGAGCTGACATATGGCCGCGCAGTTGTAGCGCAGCCCAGTTCGCCGCAGCCGCATGCGCCAGCGGTCGATGGTGTGGGCGAGTCGAGCATCCTCACGCGCTTCAGCGCCCGAAAGATTTTACCACCGCATTGCAAGTCAGCGCATCGGCCAGCGTGCCGGCGATCTTCGTGTCCCACGCGTTGGAGACGCGTGCGGCAGGCGCGATATAGTGGATCGAAAATGTGATCGTAAGCGCGACATAGATTGACGCACCTCGCGATCACTCCACCTGGCGCAGACCAATGCAGCCCGAGCAGACTCTTGGAACCGACCAGTACCGTCCGCTACGGCAACAGGAACATCAGGATGGTGGCGTTGAGCAAGTCGAGGACCCACATGCCGCGCGTCATCTTCAGCACGTTCGAAACGGCATAAGAGTTGGCGTGCCAGTCGGTTGAGAACCGCTGATGCGCATGCGTGACACATCCGACATAGTCTTGAGCGTAAACGGAACGAATGCTTGCAGACCTGTGAGGCGCAGGATCATGGAAACGAGCCCGAGCGCGACAATGCCGCCGAAGGCAGCCAGCGCCGCATGTCGCGCCGCCTCATTGTAAGGGCTGACGTCAATGCGTTCACAAGATGACCGGAGTAGATCGACATGAACAGGTCGGCCGCCGTTGCGCCGAGGAAGCCCGCCAGCACAAGGGCGGCACGGTAGGGCTGGAGCAGCCAGTGGCGAAAAACGAACGGGAGCACCGCGCGGATTGCGATAGGACGTTTGTCAGGTAGGTCGGTCATACCTCTACCTGGCTACGCTCAGGATGCAAATCGGCTCCATCTGAATTGGACCCCGCATCACAAAGGCGCGATCGAGCACCGCCGTTCGGTCGGCATTCCCTCTTCAAGCGAAGCACTCGACGCGAACAGTCTAAGCCGCTCGGACCTAGCTCTACAGCCTTGCGCCGAAGCCCGGCGATCTCATGCAAGCGGAAACGCCTCACCTTACCTACCATTAGAAGCCTTTCAGAATTCGCTCATTACAGCGTCCTGCTCGAGGACGTCGTCTCCTTCAAAAGATCACAGTCGCGCAAAGCAGGCCTCGACAAGGCATCTGTCCAGTTTGCTTCATGAGATTTCCGCCCGTTGAGCGATCGGCGAGCACAAAGATGGTCGATCATGATGTTCCGGCAAAAGATAATGATCGCAGTTCATGGCTACACGTCGGTAAGACACGTGCCCATCAGCCGCAGCGTGGACGCTCATGCAATGCCAGTGTCAGTCATCCCAATCAATTGCCAAGGCTAGTAGTTGACACGGGCGCAAAGCATAGCCGGAACCTAGGAGCTATCGCTATCCGCGATATGAATGCATTCCATCCAAACAATCGATTTCACCAATTCACGTATTGCGGGTAGAAAGAACGCTGGCCAATGAGCAACCTGGTAGGTTTCCCATCGGCAAAGCTACGTCATCATGAACGCCGCGATCCGGTTGTAGGCACGGTTTTTGCCGACACTGCACCAGCTCTATATTGGCGGCAAGCACGCGCGCAAGCTTGAACGGCGCGAGGATAAGCCTTGCCTTCAAGCAAGACGGACCGATTGCGTTGAGACGTCTCCCGCTTACAACGACCTGCGCCACGGTGAGGTAGCTTGATGTTGGCGCAACCAACGTATGTATTGACCGTCTGTCGACTTACGACCTACAGGCATTGGGCTCGTCCCGAGCATTCTGTGTCCTTGGCGCAGGTGAAGCCGACGTCGATTCAGCTTGAGACGCTCCATGGATTAGATAGGGCGGCGGGCGACGCTATCCTTCTCACACCAGGCTCCTCCATGCTGAGGTACGCGATACCGCAGCGGCAGCCTCGTCGCGGGGGCATTTTTCGAGGATGTTCAAGATGAACATGCAGGACATGACCGCACTCAAAACGGACACGCTGCCTCGACATTTGCGCCGGCTCGAGGCCGAGTCCATCGAAATCATGCGCGAAGTTGTAGCCGAGTTCAAAGCGCCGGTGATGCTCTATTCAATCGGCAAGGATTCCACTGTCATGCTGCACCTTGCGGCGAAGGCATTTTATCCGGCGAAGCTGCCTTTCCCGCTGATGCACATCGACACGACCTGGAAGTTCCGCGAGATGATCACCTTTCGCGACGAGACGGCCAAGCGCATGGGAGCCGATCTGATCGTCCACGTTAACAAAGAAGGTATCGCCCGCGGCATTAATCCCATCGACTCCGGCTCGGCGCTGCACACGCAGGTCATGAAAAGCGACGCTCTCAAGCAGGCGCTCGATCTGTACGGATTTAATGCGGCATTCGGCGGCGCGCGTCGGGACGAAGAGAAAAGCCGCGCCAAGGAGCGCATTTTTTCGTTCCGCTCGGCAGGACATGTCTGGGATCCGCGCAACCAACGGCCCGAATTCTGGAACCTGTTCAACACCCGCATCCGGCAAGGCGAGACCATGAGGGTGTTCGCAATGTCGAATTGGACGGAGTTCGACATCTGGGAATACATCATGTTTGAAAACATCTCCCTTGTTCCTCTCTACTTTGCGAAACGGCGACCTGTGGTGCATCGGAACGGCGCCCTGATCATGATGGACGACGACCGGCTCCCGCTCCGGCCGAACGAGACCCCCGAAATGCGTACGATCCGCTTCCGCACCCTCGGATGCTACCCCCTGAGCGGCGCCATTGAGTCGGAGGCCACCACCATCGAGGACATCGTCGCCGAAATGCGGGTTGCGAGGTTCTCAGAACGCCAAGGGCGTCTAATCGACACCGATGATGCAGCTTCGATGGAGAAAAAGAAGCGGGAAGGATACTTTTGATGGGTATGGAACCCGCGCGATGCCTTGACGATATCGTCAGCAAGGATCAACTGCGATTCATCACCTGTGGCTCGGTCGACGATGGCAAATCGACGCTGATCGGGCGACTCCTGCACGACAGCAAGATGATCTATGAGGATCAGCTGCTGGCGCTCGCGCGCGACAGCGCCAAGCACGGCACGACTGGCGAGGACATCGATTTTGCTTTATTGGTCGATGGTCTTGAGGCGGAACGCGAACAAGGCATTACAATCGACGTCGCCTATCGGTTCTTCACCACGCCGCGTCGATCGTTCATGGTCGCCGACACGCCAGGGCATGAACAGTATACTCGCAATATGGCGACCGGAGCCTCCAACGCCCAGCTCGCCATCATCCTGATCGATGCACGCAAAGGAGTTCTGGAGCAAACCAAGCGCCACTCGTTCATCTGCTCGCTATTGGGGATCGGGCACGTCGTCGTGGCCGTTAACAAAATCGACCTCGTCGACTACCGTAAGGATGTCTTCGACGGCATCGTGCGCGATTATGTCGCCTTCGCTGCGGCGCTCGGCTTCAAGTCAATCGTCCCGTTCCCAATCTCCGCCAGGTACGGCGACAACATCATCTACCTATCCGGCAAGACTGATTGGTACCAAGGCCAATCCCTGCTGGATTACCTCGAGACGATCGACATACAATCCGAAACGACCGACCTACCCTTCCGCTTTCCGGTGCAGTGGGTGAACCGGCCCAATCTGGATTTCCGAGGGTATGCCGGCACGGTTGCCTCAGGAAGCACCGCGGTAGGTGATGAAATCATCGTGGCAACTTCGGGGCGCAGTTCACGCGTGACGCGGATTGTGACTCACGATGGTGATCTTGCGGTTGCCGAAGCGGGCGACGCGGTGACGCTTACGCTCGAAGATGAGATCGATGTTAGCCGCGGCGACGTCTTTGCGAGCCCCACGCAGCGCCCTGAGGTCGCCGACCAGTTTGCCGCTCATCTGATCTGGATGGACGAAGAGCCGATGGTGCCGGGCCGCTCTTATGCGTTTCGGATTGGTACGCAAACGATTGCATCCGGCAGAGTCATCTCCATCAAGTACAAGATTGACGTCAATAAGCATGAGCGTCTCACGGCGACCACATTGGGTCTCAACGAGATCGGCCGCTGTAACGTTGCGACCGTCGTGCCTGCGAGCTTCGATCCCTACCACGTTAACAGGCGCACCGGATCTTTCATTGTGATCGACCGCTATACCAACCGCACCGTTGGCGCGGGAATGATCGATTTTCCGCTCCGGCGGGCAAGCAATACCGTCTGGCAGACACTGTGGATTGGGAAGCAGGAGCGTTCCGCGCTCAAGCAACAGAGGCCGTGCATCATCTGGTTCACTGGGCTTTCCGGCGCCGGCAAGTCTACGATTGCGAATATCGTCGATCGAAAGCTGTACGCGACGTCGCATCACACGACGCTGCTGGACGGCGACAACCTCCGCCACGGCCTCAATTGCGATCTCGGGTTTACTGATGCAGATCGCGTCGAGAACATCCGACGTGCTGGTGAAGTGGCCAAATTGATGCTGGAAAGCGGCCTGATCGTCATCTGCTCGTTCATCTCACCCTACAAAGCCGACCGAGACATGGTGCGCAAGCTCGTGGGCGACCGCGAGTTCGTCGAGGTGTTCGTAGATACACCATTAGATGAATGCGTTCGGCGTGATTCAAAGGGCCTCTATGCCAAGGCAAGATCCGGCAAGATCACGAACTTTACTGGCATCGATGCGCCGTATGAAGCGCCACGTGTGCCGGATATCCACTTGAAAACGCTGGGCAAGCAACCAGGGCAGTTGGCTGAGGCGGTGCTAAACTGCCTGGCGGAGCGAGGGATCATCGCTCGGACATAGTGCCACCGAGGGCTCTGCAACGCGCCGGCGCTGAAGTTTCAGAAACTGGCAGCGCTATCCCCTTCGAGAGGCCGAAACAAAAACCTCCTAGACCACGTGGGTCCAAACAAAAGGAATTTTCTCCTCGAGCTTGTCTCGATAAACTACTTCACCTGCAGCCCCCGACGAGCATGACAATTGCAAGACAATTCCGTTTGGCCGCATGGCTTACATCTATCGACCATGCCTGGGCGAATACATGTTTTGAGCAGCGCGCAACGCCTGCGCGCCCTAGCGATGCCACTTATGATGGGACTTCAGAATATAGGCGCCCTGAAACGCACTATGGCGCCGGGTTGTTGACCGGTAAAGTGATAGCATGACAAGTTCAAGCACGCGGCACGTGATCATCATCGGCGGCGGTGCCAGCGGCGTCTTGCTCACCTATCAATTGCTGCACCGGCCGAAGAGCCATTTGCGCGTCACGCTGATTGAGCAGCGTCCCGATATCGGGCGTGGTATCGCGTATCATACAGGTAACCCCGATCATTTGCTCAACGTACGCGCCTCAAATATGAGCGCGCTGCCTGACCAACCAGACCACTTCTGGCGCTGGCTGAGCGCGCGTGACGCAGGCGCGCCGCTGCGTCCCGATCCATACTGTTTCGTGCCACGACGCATCTATGGCGATTACCTCGCGAGTTTGCTCGAGCAGCAGATATCTGACCCGACAGACGCACGGCGTCTGTCGATCCTGCAAGGTACTTGCGTCGATATCAACGAGGGGCCAGCTTGCGTGTCGGTCAAGCTGGATGATGGCAGATCGCTAGTGGCCGATACAGTCGTTCTCGCAACGGGACATGATACGAGAGCTAACCGCCCGGCTCATGCGAATCCTTGGGCTCCACCGTCGGCCGCTCCCATCGCCCCTAATGCAACCGTACTGATCCTGGGCACGGGGCTCACCATGGTCGACTACGTTCTGTCGTTGTTGCGTGACGGCCATCGCGGACCGATCGTTGCTATGTCACGGCGCGGCCTGCTCGCGAAAGCCCACCGCCACATCGATGCTTTGCGAATTGAGGAGAGGGATGTTCCTTTCGGCGCCAGCATCAGCAACCTGCTACGTTGGCTTCGCGACCGTATAGACCGGAATGCGGCCCAAGGTGGCGACTGGCGCAGTGTCATCGATGGCCTTCGACCCTATACACAGCGGCTGTGGCACGAGCTCCCCCGGGCATCGAAACGCCGCTTTCTCGAGCACGCGCGCGCCTGGTGGGACGTGCATCGGCACCGGATGGCGCCGGAGGGCGAAGCACGCATCAGCCAGGCATTTGACAGAGGGCAGCTTACGCTCATGGCTGCAAAGATGATCAACATCGAGCCCGACAACACCGGAGCCAGAGTCACGTACCGCCGGCGGGGCGACGCCAATCCTCTCGACATACAAGTCGGCGCCGTCGTCGATTGCACCGGCATCGTCAAAGATCCGCGCGCTACGCTCAATCCGGCAGCGCGTAGTTTGTTCGACCGTGGTCTAGCCCGCGTAGACCCGCTCTGCATCGGCATTGAGACCGATCGCAATTGTGCGATCATCAGCCGCGACGGCGCGGCTTCGCGCAGCTTGTTCGCGGTGGGTCCGCTCACGCGCGCGGCCTTTTGGGAGATCATTTCGATACCGGATATTCGCCACCAATGTGCAGCACTCGCGGCCCTCCTGGTCGACACTGCGAGCGATCATCAACCCAAACTGGACACCCAAATTGGACCATGAACGGTCTGACTGCTGACGTCCCCGCTAATCAAGGTGCGGAAGCTTGTCTCCATAGTGCAGCTAGTCAAAACTCGTTCTGCTTAGAATGATAGGCCAAATTGCCTTCTGTTCAGGTCCATGGTGCACTATAGAATCGTGGCTTTCGCCGAGAACACAAGACGCTCAGTGCGTTCCGATCGGATCCTCACTATCAGCACTCCCACGAGGAGGCGCTCGGGTGCGCCGAGAACGATGCCCCGATGAGGGACCCCGCCGCGGTTCTGGATTGCTCATAAACCCTTTGGCCGCTGGGGCAAACCTGGAGCGTGTCACCGGCGCGGTAAGTCGCAAGGTGGACAAACTCAACGCGCAACCTGTGTGCATCACCGAGATGCATGTTGAGAACCTTGCGCTGTATGCGAGACGCGCCCGGGAAGGCGCGATCCAGACGGACTGCGCAATCGTGACCGTGTATTGTGTCACCTCCGGCTAGATGCGTGCTCAGGAGCATACTGGAGCCCCGCCTGGATCGCTCCCGCCGGAAGATCTTCAAAGTGAGGTGGGCGAGGAGTTCGGTCGCGCTTGCCGCGCTCCTGACGGGCACCAATTTCTGTGTCCCGGACGATTGCCGTGTCAATCCGCACGGGAACGAATCCCTACGGGATCAAAAAAGCTCAATGCTCAAACATGATCTCCCGGCACAAGAAGCGCTCGCAGAGCAGGTCAAGATTGCACTACAGTTCTTGATCGCGGTCTATATCGTTTCGCATCGAGCGCGAAAACCGAACCTGCATACCGAGCCAATGCTCCGATGGATGGGCAAGAAAAAGGCCGCTTGAATGACAAGCGGCCCAAGTCTAGGGAGGAAACGCCCAAGGAGGGCAGCGGCAGCGCAAAAGGCTACCGCGCTGCAATAATACACCACCGCACCGCACAAGCAAGTTATTTTTGCCTGTCAGCGCGAGCCCTGCCCTCACCAGCCGCCGCCCTCGCTCTGTGGCAATTCGCTCTTCACTTTTAGGCAGAAACAACTCTCGTGCTTTTGGCCTGAATGGCCAATGCCCAGCCATGGTGAACTAGAAAACGTGAAACCTCTGCGCAAAGCGAAAAAGAGAGTTTCTGCCGGCAACTCCAACGAGCTGCGCTGGATCTGCGTAAAGAGGTGATCAGGCGGCGGGGCGAACTCAATGCGTTTTGTGTTCGATGCCACTGGCGGGGAGAAAGGCGAGCCCTCCGCAATTAGACAACGCCTTTCTCTCAGCTTTGTCTGTTGCAGGTTTTGATCGACATCAAGCATTGGTAGTTCTGCCAACGGGCGCTAGCGGTAGCCAGTGGTCCTGAGTCGCGCCGGCTATGTAAATTCTCCCCTTACAAGAGGCGATCGGTTGGAGATCAGCGCTGTATTTGCAGCTCGCCTACGTCGAACTCAAGTCGTCGAAACTGAACCAATGGCGCAAGATGTCGACCGACTTGCTCGCGATGCAGGAGGTCCACCACCGCGGCACCGTGCGCCTTCAGCGTCGAGGATCGCAAGCAGCGGTTTCGGTGAGCTGACACTCCAAGAGACATTTGGTGGCCCTCATGAGGACATAAGCCTGAGTACATGTCTGACGAACCTGCCCGAGATGCGCCTATCAGCGGCGGTGCCCTAGGCGCGTCCAGATTCTAGCGCTCTGCCTCTCAATTGCGCGTGGTTCGATGTGGTGTATACGGTCGGCGCAAACAACACGATTGTCGGCTTTGAGACCAATGTCCCTTATTCGACGCGCGCACCAAATTGCGAGCTAACGAGACCCAAGCGGCACGCCGCTTGCTTCATCCCTAGCACCGTCACCGAGGCGAGCTGACGGTGGCTGAGAAAGCGGGAAAGCGCGGCGGAGTGTTTGATGGGACCGAGCGTTCTTGCCGAGCAAAATCGATTGCCTCCCTTGCAAGCTGCGCAACCAGTTCGGCGGGCTTGGGGCCAGCAGTAAAGCCCCCCGCACGTTGTGGAGGCGGTCAGAACCCAACTGACGTGCAGGTCGGCAGTGGTTACGGCCGGACGCCCTTCGGCAATCCGGGTTTGCCAATATGTCCACGTCGTCGATAGGCTTATCCTTCTGGCAGGTCACTTTGCTACATGATGACGGTCAGGCGCAGTGTGCGTCTTTCGAATGCGACCTGATCGGGACTAGCAACTGCCACTCGGACCTCACCCCCCGTAACGATCGACGTTCCGATCAACCCCTACGGCCACCGATGAACAACGATGTTGCTGCCAATCGCAGCCTGCAGGAAGCTCATTCAGTGATCGCAACACCCAACACTGACGCTTCCACGCGGCTGAGGGGGAGAGCGCATGTCCGCTCCTCAGTTTGAGCACGAAACAACTATACTGCGCAAGGACTCGGGACAGGGCAAGCCTGCTTTTTGAGAGACGACGGCGGATCGGGGCGCAAACGGAAGACGTTGCGAGGTGATACTCGAACAATCGATCGAAACGGAGGCGCCTCAGCGCATGCTCGACATTCTCGATCGCTGCATATCCACCTTAAGGCACAGCTGCGCTAGAACGGTCTGTTGCCTGCGAACCGTGCCCTTGAGGCACGCGCGCAAATTCTTCTGCGGAGGAAGAGGCTGATGGGACGTCGTTACATGTCACATATCGCGATAGTTGCGTTGGCTAGTCAACAGTATCTGGCAATCGCGCTCATCTGTTAGGCCATTCCCGTGATCCTTCGAGGCAACGGCGCCAGCCTAGAACTGACCGGCTTGTATAGTACGCAATTATCTGCCTTCAACGTTAACTTCCTTTGGGCCCCGATCGTAGATCGTTGGAGCCTCAATCATCTCGGGCTGAGGCGCTCATGGATCCTGTTGGCCCAAGTCGCCAGTACCACTGTGCTGGCAGCGATGGCATTTTTGAACCCGAAGACCAATCTCGTGGCGATCTTTCTTGTTTCGCTCACGCTCGCAACCGTTGCAGCGACACAGCGCATCGCAACCTTGGGCTACATAGCGGAAGCCCTCGATTCCAATGAGCGGCCGCTCGGGGCCGCGCTGCTGGGCTGGGAGGCCACGTAATCGGCGGCGCGGTCTGCCTTCGTCGCGCCGCTGACCAGCGCGATTCTCTCGCGAATGGCGCCGCGCCGAGGCTTGATGGGGGGCTGCGCAGTCATGGCGGTCGGTTTTGGAGCGCTTTCGATTATCGATCGCTATGTCGGCGCTCGCGTGAGCGCCGTCGCGAACGTTGGGATCGTGTTCGCGGCACTGCCAGTCCAGCATGTTACATTCACGAACTGGTTTCTCGGGCTCACCCGGCCTGGAAGCGCGTGGACAGATGTCACGTTCCTGACTTCGGTAATGGCGGCGTTCGCATTGGTAGGGTTTGCGGCGAGCGGGTTCATCGCGGCAAGATTGGGCTATGGAGTCACGATGATTTCTCCGAACCTCGGCTATGCTCTCTCAGCCTTTCTCTCTGCGGCATTGGTCCGCCAAGCTGACACGCAGCGCCTGGTGAGGGACTGATGCTCAGGCACATGCAGTAGAGCGGATTCCAACCAGAAGCGTTTGGGATACCCAAACAGGTCAGTTCTGATCCGAGCTTCCTGCTGGTGAAGGAAGCCGCCAGTCATAGCCGGCATCTGTTTCGGTCCAGGCGGGTGGTCGCCGCCGTTGAGGGCGGCATGTCACCTCGCGAGCTGCGGCGCACTTCGCGGGGGGCGTATCTCGCACGTTCGCTGGGTGAGGAAGCGCAGCATTCCTTCGAGCCGGTCTATGAAAATCAGATCACATGCATCAAGCTCGTCAGACTTCATATGTACCTG
The DNA here is from genome assembly GCF_024199795.1 of Bradyrhizobium sp. CCGB01. NCBI lineage: Bacteria > Pseudomonadati > Pseudomonadota > Alphaproteobacteria > Hyphomicrobiales > Nitrobacteraceae > Bradyrhizobium > Bradyrhizobium sp. CCGB01. The sequence goes on along the minus strand of NZ_JANADK010000001.1, from coordinate 1,627,991 downwards.
CAGATAGGCGGCGTTGCGCGCAAAGCTGCTTCAGAGCCAGGTTGCCGTGCAAATAGCACCGACTAAGCCTTTATGGACAGAAACCGACACAGTCAGTTTGGCGGAAGTTCCGTCCTCCAGCGTTTCTATGCTCGGACGGAGCTCTTGCGGCTACCCGCTTAAAACTGTCAAGCCCTTAACATCTGTAGTTGAACAGTTTGACCGCATCATCTTGAACTCGCTCGACAACATTCGAGTGATAAGGGTTTTCCGTCCAGATCATTTCGCCACCCTCCTGCCCGCTCAGCTTGTCGCGGTCCATGGTCGATCGTTCGAGTGGCTGGACATCCGCACCGAGACAGTCGCCCAGCTGCGCGATCCGGTGACGCTCGAACGAGCGTGGGTGTCCCTAGCCGCGATCACCGTTCCGGCGCAGCCAGAATGGGCGCCGACACATCCCGCGGTCAGGGAGGGCCGATCGCCCACTTTGTCATTTTTTTCCGTCGCTTCGTTCGTCGGAAAAACTCAGCTTCTCGCACCAGTGCGGACTATTCTGAGCGAGGTTGACTGCAGATCAATGCAAGCCACTTGACGCTCGCTCTCCTTGTTGCACGCCTGGTGCCGAAGCAGATCAAAACGGCGGGTCTCCGCGAAATGAGCACCTCAAATTGGGCTGCACTAAGCCGAATCACAAGAACGCTGGCGTCCTTATCTCTATCAGCAACTTCGATCTCAGGGGGTTTTGGCGCGCATCGAAACCGCAGTCGATGGAATTCGATATGATGCCCAGATTCGATAGTCGGTCGTCGGCAACGAACGGATTCTGCGTTCAGCGGATCAGTGTTCGTCCCGCCTCGTCAAGATCGTCGAGGTAATGTACCCCAACACTTCGTGCCGATGAGGCGCACCTCTGAAAGCCGACGAGTTCACCGCGATTGCATTGCTGCAGTTCGCAGTTTATGCGCATGCATTCTTTCGCCCGACGGTCGCCCGAAGCAAGCTGGTGTCGGCCAGATTGGCCCCAACGATCGATCGCACCATACCGCCTCTCACGGTAGCGCCGACGTTGCCACCCCGAAGACCGGAAAGTCGACATCACGGCCGTCTCCCGGCGGTGCCGGCACAGCCTAAGATAGTGCCGACGATCGCGTCGATCCGAGACCAATAAGGTGTGGGCAGCACTTAGCGGGCCGCTGGTGCCGTTTCGCGAAGGAGCGACTGACGCTGGGTGCCGACAAGCCTGCGGATGCAGAAGACTTCGTCAACAGGCTGCGCTCGATGAATGTGACGCCGCACGTTGCGCAGGACACCAGCGGCCGCAGTTCTGCGGTTGACGGACGACGAATCCGGCACGGCGGCTATGCCGTCAGCCGGCGCATCCCGAAGCGCAGTGAGGAGGCACTCGGCTGGATGAAGACGATCGCCTGACAAGAGAAGATCAGGTTCGTGGCGGTGATCGCGTCGGGTGGGCACTTACCTTCGTTGCTGTGGCCTATAATCTCGTACAGCTACCTAAGCTGATCGCGGAGACCTGCTGATGGCCAGGGTGCTCGGCTTCGAGCGCTCGTGCGGAAAAGCATGCTTGAAGAACTCGATATCCTTGCGCCGAGCAGAAGACGGGCCAACGCAGCCGGCTGCAATTCTGCAACATATAACGCAGCGACGATGATCGCAGCGACAACTCCCGCGCGCGCCTAATCTCATCGCAAAACGTGCCGGCGCGATAGCGGGTAAGGATCGTCACGATCGAAAAGATGCCGATTACCGTCAAGAACATCTTCGGCCCAAAGCCCAGGCGAAGAAATTCGCGAGCGAGCGTCCCCAATGGCAGCCTAAGGTCAAAACCCGAAGAAGGTGAGCATGATGAATTTGAACAGCGGGACCACCGACATGACACCGTTCAGTTTCCGGAGGCTTGGCGGGTCGGACCGAAGGCGTCCTTAAATTTTGCAACCAGTGATGTCGGTTAGCGGCTGCACTCGGTTACTTGCAGCTTACGTGATCGGTCGGCCCGGACCGGGTGCAAGTGACCACGTTTCATTTCAGAAACTCCCAATGATCGAGCCCAACAGGATGACGACCGGCAGCGCGAGCAGAGCGCCTGCGATGGCAACCAAAATTATGTCTCGATAACTCTCTTTGGGTGTAGTGCCACAGACCGAAAGCAACGTGACCACCGCCCCACTAGGGGGAAGACTGTCGAGAGTGCCGGCGCTCATCACGGCGACGCGATGCATGAGTTCCGGATCGATGTTCAGTTCAAGTGGGCGCGACAAATAGGTCGCGCCGAGCGCGCCGAGCGCGATGGTCAGGTCGCCAGACGCCGAGCCGGTTAGCGCGGCGAGGATGTTCGTGGCTACGGCGAGAGAGACGAGCGGACCACCGCAGATCGAGAGCACCCAATCACGCACCAGCGCAAAAGCCGGCAATGCCGCGATGACGGCTCCGAAGCCGACGAGACTCGCTACACTGAGGATGGGCAGCACCGAGGCATTGGCGCCAGCGTCCAGTGTGTCGCGCAGCCTCTGCAGACGAGATCGGTTCACCACGCTCGTCGCTAGAATAGCGACGATGAGCGCTACGGCGACCGACCACGCGCCGCGGACAGCCGCGAAGGACGTTTCGCCCCAGCGTTCCTCGGCAAGGAAATCGAAACTAATTCGCGGAAGCACGACGAACAACATGGTTACATTGACCACGATCGCGAGCACCAGCGGCAGCCCGGCGAGGATAATCGGCGACGGCTCGAGGCTGAGATGTCCGCGCTCGATCTCGGCAGGATCAAACTCCCGGCGGTGGCGGCGCGCTCGCGCAGCACGGGATCGGAGAGACCCTGCTTGGGCAGCATCGTGTCTCCAGAGAACCCTTCCTTCCTGAGCCTCGCGCCTGCCTCGGCTCGCGCGAGCCACCAAAGGCCGAAGCCGAGCATGATCGTCGACGCGATGATGCCGAGCCCAGGCGCGGCGAAGGGTGTGGTGCCAAAGAAGGGCATTGGGATGGCGTTCTGGATGGCGGGCGTGCCCGGGAGGGCCATCATGGTGAAGGTGAACGTGCCAAGCGCAATCGCCGCCGGCATTAGTCGCCGCGGGATATCGGCGGCACGGAACAAGGCCTCGACCATCGGCGCTAGCACAAACAGGGCGACGAAAAGGCTGACGCCGCCATAGGTTACAATCGCACCGGCGAGCACCACCGCGAGGACTGCCCGCTGTGCGCCGAGCTTCGCGGTCATGAAATCCGCGATCGCGCTGACCGAGCCGCTGTCCTCCATAACTTTGCCAAAAAGAGGCTCAAGGAGAAACAATGGGAAGAACTGCCCGATGAACCTCATCGTGCTGACCACGAAGGTCTGGGTCCAGCTGGCGAGCAGAGGCTCGCCCGAGAAAAACGCCGCGATGAGCACTGAGATTGGCGCAAGGAGCAGGACGCTCGAGCCTCAATAGGCGAATAACACCAAGAGGCCCAAACCCAGCAGAATGCCGAGAAAACCCAAGGATCAGGCCCCCCGCAGCAGAATGTCAGATCGACCGAAGACCGTTTGCCAATATTGTCTCCATCGACGTCTAGAAACTCATCCGCCGCTTTCCATCCCTCATCTCGTAGCATCTGGAGAAACGCCCGCTCGGCGTTGATCTTGGAGGAATAACCGAGCATGGTCATAATGGTATTGCGGACGAAATGGATGCGCATTCTCCCCCAGCGCGCGCCTCGCTGTCATCGAGATTCGCGACCTTGCTCAGGAGGGCGATCATCCGAAGTTCCTTCAGGGTGGTGGCGTTGAACGACACTTCGTTGACGCGATTCAGAATTTCAGCTGCGGTCCGGCGCATGCCGGGACGCTCGATCGGATTGATCGGCACTAGGATTGTTAGGATTGTGTCGTTCGAGTCCAGCTCTCGCACAAGCAGCGTCAGCGTCGGTTTTCGGCGTAGCCGCCGTTCCAATACCTTTCCCCGTCGATATCAACCGCCTGGAACAGAGTCGGCGGGCAGGCGGAGGCAAGCAGAACATCCGGCGTGATCTCGGGGATTCCGGAACACCCGGCCGCGACAGGTTCAAACATTGGTCGCGGTGATGAAGATCCGAACAGGCGACTTCTTGAGCCGCTCAAAATCGATCGACTGTTCGAGTATGGAACGGAGCGGTTGGCGCCGGCCAAGTTGAGATCGTGGGACGAGAAAAGACGCCACATCATGTCCATTGCGATAAACAGCGGAGAATAGTCGAGCGTTCAGCGGCCGAGCCATACGTCGATCGGGCTGCGTTGAAACGGACTTAAGCGCGCGGTTTACGCGACGAGTTCCCAATAGGCGTCGAGGGCGGCCCGCGCGCCTTCCGCTCCCCCCACGACATAGCCATATGCCATCACTGCCTGCGTTCATCGCGCCGGCCGAGGTGCCGGATAGGCCGACGATGCGAAGCCAGTTCTCCTGAAGAACGCGATCGAGCACGCCCCAAGTAAAGGCGCCCTGCGAGCCCCCTCCCTGCAGAGCCAAATCCACAAGGACTGGCTCCCGAGGCTTTCTCCCTCCGCTGGCGATTTTCAGATCGGCCTTTAGGCTCTGGCATTTTGGCCTCCACGAAGGCGCGTCGCTTCGCCACGCTAAGTAACCCAGGAATAAACCCTCGCGGCGCCGTAGCAATGGACGTGGCACAATCGTGCAGCCCCGCTTGAAGAGAGGTCGTTCGCGCCGCGTCGGCAGACTGTACCTCACTGTTAGATTATGATCGACGAAAATCAATATTTCGCGGGTGCGCCACCCCAGCGGTAGTTCACGCGGACCAAACCGATATCGACGTCTTGACCAATACGGGCGGTACCCGCAAGAGTACCCGCCGGAGCACCCACGATTCCAGTTGAAACGAAGTCCACGTTCCGATCGCCCATGAACAGGTGGTCGTACTCAACGCCGACTGACCAGCTCGGAGCGAAGCCAAATTCAAGGCCCGCCCCTACCGTGCCGCCCCACCGAGTTTCGCTGCCATCGTTGATGGTTAGCCCCGTCTCGGGAAAAACGAAAACCCGGTATTTGTCGCGAACGACTGCAGCGCCACCTTTTACGTACAGCAGCGCATTGTTCCAGGAATAACCAATCTGGCCGGTGAACAGGCCGAATGCATCAGACTTGGATTCATCATGGACGCCTGCGAAAGCGAGGTTGGCGTTGGAGCCCTTGAAATTGGCCCAGTTGCCCTGCGCCTCCATGCCGAACACTGAATTTGCAATCTGCCAGCGGTAGCCGATGTGACCGCCCACCGTGGCGCCCGTCGCATCATGACACCCCATCGCAAGGGGCGGAGCGACGAGGACACCGCCGACGTTGACCGCATCCCAGCATTGATGCGCGGAGCCACCGCCGCCATTGATGCCGATGTAAAAGCCGGTCCAATCATAGATCGGAATGACCATCGGGGGCGCTTTGGCGTAGGGCCGTACGGCCATATCAGCGGCAGAGGCTGCGGCAGCCAGCGCGATGAGGGCTACTGTGCCCAGCAGGACTTCTTTCATTCTTTTTGCCCCTGTTTCGAATCGACCTTTTTGACGGTTCATCGAATCCAAGTGCCATGTGCCCGCCTTCTCCATCAATTGCTAAGGTTGGTAGTTGACCAGCTCGCGAGCGTTGCCGAATCGTCCCTCCGCCGAAGTGCATGTCAGGCCGGTTACGGATGCTGCCTGCCGAGGACGTCAGTAGCCTAAGGCAGACTATTTCTGTGAGTTTGCTTTTGAGAGGAGAGTGCCAGTCTGGGTTGGCGTATCGAGGCGGGTGAGAAAGCTGGCAGAACCTCTCAAAGAGAGCGATGCGCCATGAAGGAGACTAACAACATCCAAAGCTTCTGACACTCACAATCGTTGCTGCTCCATCGGCTGAAGGGGCGGAACAGGCCATTCCATCACCGAACACGTCCGGTCGATCACGCCAAAGAGCGCCCATACAAGCGATCCAATACACAGCTACCAACCTTGGGAATTGATAGCGAAGCCGGACATATGGCAATCGTAGTCGCAGACCAACGCAGAATTTGCTCAACCCTCCAAGATCGAGGTGCGATCTCGAGAAATGGGAGATGGCAGGTGCGCACATTCACCTCAGCAGCTCAGGGTTTGCTCGGATGCAATCGTTGGCAGCTTCGCCTCTGATTCCCGATATTGAGCGGCTGTCTGGCCCGCGGGCGGGTCAGCTGACAACGTCGAGGAGAGTTTCATGTCTGATCTTGTGGCGATCGTATACCAGACCGAAGCGAAGGCCGAGAAGGTGCGTCAGCGACTTCTCAGTCTCCAGAAAGAGTACCTGATCAGCCTTGGCGACGCGGTGATCGCGGTCAAGACGGACTCAGGCAGCATCAAGCTGAACCAGTTGGTGAACACAACGGCTATAGGTGCGGCGACCGGCAGCTTCTGGGGCCTCCTCATCGGGATGATCTTTCTGAACCCCATCATTGGTGTCGCGCTAGGGGCAGCGTCAGGAGCACTCGGAGGTGCCTTGACAGATTTTGGCATCGACGATGCCTTCATGAAGGAATTATCTACGGCGCTCGAACCCGGAAACGCCGCTCTCTTCGTTCTAATTAGGAACATGACCGCGGACAAAGTTCTGAAGGAGATCAAGGACGCCGGTGGTGTCGTATTGAAGACGTCCCTGGATGAGACGAAGGAACATATTCTACGTGACGCCCTTGCCAAGGCGGCGCAACCTCTCACCGGAGAGCAACCGCAAGGCGCGGCATCATCCTGAACTATCCTACCGATTGCGCAGGACGGCCAACCGCATAGGCGAAACCGCCCGCAGCCGATTTCTTGCCACGATTGATAATCGGCCGAAGTTACAGCGTGTGGGCCGAACATCACCGTGTCCCTGACAAACCTGACAATTGGGCAACGCACGATAGCTCGGGAGAGCGAGGTTCGCGACGGGCTCGGCAATGATGTGCATCTGGGGGGGCAGCACATCTTCCACCGGCGCATGCGCGAGCCATACAAATGCGCATAAGAATGCCATCGTTGCTCAATCCGCACTTCGCCGACATGGCTGGCGGCCGAGCCTGGTCTGCCGTGCTGGCACTCGCAATTAGAACTCCGCGGGCGAAATCGCTCACTATCTTACATGCCGGCGTCGAATCAGTCAGCCGACCAATCCTGGTAGGCACCTCCAGGGTTTCTAAGCTGTATGAATTGAGCGCTTTCTGATGGACATGCACCCATCGGGCAGCGCGGCGGTCAGCTTCGCTATTTGAGACGGTAAAGCTAACCACTGAAGTTGGCGGCGCGTGATAGGGACAGCGCTTGCGTGCTCGCGACGCCCCGAACGCCGAGTCTCGTTGTTGTTAAGTTCAATGGCAGCGCGGGCGCGGTAGGGACAGCGTCGACTTTTCGCATGTTTCCCGGCGCCGAGTCGCGTCCGCGCTGGCTGCCCAAGTGTAGTCGCGTCGGTCGCGCTCGGCCCTTGAGATTCTAGCCGCTTTGCGGCCAAGGCTGAGGTGATCGGTTCACGCGGCGTTGGTTCAGGAGGCTAATCAATTTTTGGAGGTGCAAGCCTAGAGACTTCTGAGATACAACTCCATCGCCCCGGGCTTTCCCACCGTTCTAACGGCCAGCAGGCGAGTTTTGCGTGGAGGACGGCAGGGCTGACCGCAAGTTAGCGGCGCGTGGCAGGGACAGCGCTTCATTGACCCGCCACGAAGCGTCGGGTCACGTCGCTGCCAATTTCAGTGGGCAGTAGTGTGAAAGAGCGATCCTGCTCGCTGCAGAGGCGCAAGCGACGCTGACGGCAGTCTGGTCGCGAGGTTAGGCTTATCCTTGTTGCCGCGGGAGTGCTCGCCCTTTATCGGCCTCTAAATGATTCTTCACCACTTGCTCTGTTCGGACACAGGAAGCGGATCGTATCGGGCATGGAGGACCATTTCTGACGAACGCCTGAAGAAGGTCTAGCAACCGGATGACACGCTCTCGCGTCTCTGCGCGCGCGATAGCACGTATTAGCCTATCGTCAATCTGTTCGTTTTCGCTGACGGTCCGCGCTCGCGGTTGCTTGCTGCTTTTAATTTGGCCAATGTTCTTCGGCCACCTCGAATGCTTTCCGGTCTTTCGGCTCTGCAAGTTTAAACCAAGAACCCGGTGCATACGCGTCGAGAAGCGTGGCAAGAAGATTGTGGTTCCAATCCTGCTCTTCGCGCTCGTCAAAATGATGCCCCTCACGGCGGATAACCAGGTTCGGCAATATTGCAGTCGACCGAGCGCTACACGCGCCACAGGGTGGCCTTCGCGGTTTGCTGCTCGTCTACCTCGTCGAATAGTACACTCCAAGCAGCTCACCGATAGTGCAGCGTCAAGCCGCAGAAGATTGTTTAACTCATCTTGCGCGGTCGTCACGAAGTTGAAGCTAGCGGGATCATACAGAAGCGACGGTTCACGTCCTTTTTGTTTGTTACCTCGTCAGCAAGTGCGAACGCCTGTCCGCCTAGTTCCACCAGCTTTGCATGCGGAACCACAAGTTTCACTGTGCCATCGTGTGCCACTCCCATGTGACGGCATACCCAGTCACTTCCTTCATCAGATGGACGTTTGGCTCATGGAAAGACGAGCTCACCAGTGTCAGTCTTTGGCCCAAACTTCCAGCCGGTGGGGACGAAGTTGGCTACCATCGAGACATTGGTGAAGATTTGCTCTGCCATCTCACCATCCTGCGCTCGCCAAGTTGATTTGACCTTGTCGATCAGCGCGTCGTCGTCCGAACGGACATCATTATCCTTACCGGCCAGACCGGGTCAAACACAACCATAGACCAAGGCAGAGCGATGCCGAATCATGGTACGCGCCTTTCAGTCATTTTCTTTTTAACTCACGTACCCCACGCAGCCGGTCCAAGTCGCACCGAATCTCCAAGAGGGCCCCCGACTCATTTGTCAGAATCGGTTGGTCACCATGCCACCGGGCGTCGGGAGTGAAGCCCCGTTCGGCGGGTCATTTACTGCTCGGGAAGCCACTTCTCTTGCTAAAAAGCCAAAGGCCGAAAAAGCCACTGCGAAATACGCGCGAGCTGAGCAGTCGCGCGTACCCGCGTCGCATTGTCGTTTGCATGAGAGCCGCGCCAGACGCGTGCAATGCAGGGGCAATCCCCCCAGATTGCTCATGTTGCAGTCTACGCCTGACGAGAAGCAGACCATCATCGGCGACGTGAACTGGCAGGCGCTCGACCAGACCGTCAAGTTCTTGCAACAGGCAATTCGAAAACAACGTTGAACCAGTGGCATGTCGTTTGGGACTTTCACCAATCCGACCAATCTGTACTCGCAAGAGCAGTTCCCGAACATAGACTTAGGTGTTACGTTTCATGTCGGCCCTCTGCGTTCGCATGCCCCCAGCGAGAAGCCCAAGCTGTTAGAACTGCTGGTCGAGCTGCCTGCGCTTGCGCGTGCGGGACTACTGATCGTGGGATTTGTGGGTCTACTGGCTCGCTCGGCGATGAATGCTGAGGTGAGTGCAGTGACGGTGTTGGCTGAGATCGCGGGAAGGTGCTGGCTGCTGAACTGGCTGACCGAGGCGAGCGGTGATTTGGCTTGAACTCCGCTTGCCAACCCTTACGCTCAGCATAAGCGAGCACCCGCTGCCCGGTCCCAACCGATCATAAAAAAGATCAGCCCCCCAAGCGACGGAGGGGTTGAAGCGCGCGGCCTTTTAAAGGTCGCATTCTGTGTGTGATAGGGCAGTACTTGAACGCGCGAGCGTATGGCGTCGCAACTTCAGACGAGAGCAGGATCCGATGCACGAGGCTAAAGACTATCGCGTGTGTTGCCACCACTTCGCCACCCCGACCGACCGCGCCGTCTACCCGGCGCAGGAGCCCTTGCTAACCTACTCTGAGGCCCTCCGGCACATGCAGGCCGAGCAGGCCAAGGGCCATATGGTGGCTTGGGTCATCGACCGCACCGGAGCCACCAAATAAGATTGGTGGTTCGAACGCGGGGCGTTCCCACCTCGCGTTGCTGTGCATGCGACCGTTAGGACTTCGTCCCCGGTAACATCAGCTGTCACCAAGCTGACTGACGCCTTCGAGGGACCTGCAGGGCCATCATGTCTTCGCCTCGTGCCGACCGGGCGACAGCGATCACGCTTGGCGCCGGACAAAGCCTACCATGCAGAAGACTCTATTAACGAGTCGACGCACAAATGACTCGGCACAGCTGGCTATGCGCTCGGCCAGCGCATTGACGGGACATTCGGCTGTGTCAAGTCGATCGCAGGCCAGCAAACGATCCCCGTTTCTCCTCGACCGATCCCAGTTGCGGGACCCGGAGGAACGCCATGCCAAGCCTGACCGACACAGCAATCCGACATGCGCTCAAGCGCATCGAGATGAGCCGGAAGCAAGAAAACCTTGCCGACGGCGAAGGGCGCGGTACCGGTCGCCTCGTCCTGGTCCTCAAGCCCTGCCGAAGTGCGTCACGGTCGACTGGATGGCGCAGCAGTGGCGCGACGGGAAGCATACCAAGAAGAAGCTCGGCGCCTACCCGTCAATGTCGCTCGCGCAGGCGCGAGAAATCTTCAAGCGCGACTTCGCTGACGTGATCCAGAAGGGCCGAAGCATCAAAATCGCGACCGACACGCGCCCCTGGCACTGTGGCCGATCTGTTCGAGGGCTATGTCGCTTCGCTCAAGGCTGCGGACAGCCCTCCCGGAAAGAAACCGAAAAAGGACTGAACAAGGTCGCCGACACGCTCGGACGCAACCGCCTCGCCCGCGATATCGAGTCAGAGGAAATCATCGAACTGATCCGCCCGATCTATGAACGCGGAGCCAAGTCGATGGCCGATCATGTGCGGTCCTACATACACGCTGCCTTCAGCTGGGACATGAAGTCAGACAACGATTATCGGCAGCAATCCGCTCGGCGCTTCCGCATCCCCTTCAATCCGGCGACCGGCATTCCGACCGAACCGAAGGTCAAGGGCACGCGCTGGCTCGACGAGGACGAGTTCGTCGAGCTGTATCGCTGGCTGGCGAGCCCCGATACGCCTGTCCATCCACCGTATACCCGTGCGGTCCGAATTCTCATGCTGACCGGCCAGCGGGTCGAAGAGATCGCGAGCCTCCACATCGACCAATGGGACGCTAAGGAGAAGATCATCGACTGGTCCACGACCAAGAACGACCAGCCCCACGCCGTTCCGGTGCCGAATCTCGCCGCAGAGTTGATCTCATCCATCAACGTCAATGAATACGGCTGGTTCTTCCCTTCGGCCAAGGACCCATCGAGGCCCGTCGGCCACGGCACGTTCTATTTGTTCATGTGGCGCCAACGGGACCGCGGCGTGATCCCCTATGTGACGAACCGCGACCTGCGCCGGACCTTCGCGTGTCGGATCGTACCAGATCGTCGGAGGCAAGGCCTTTCCCCGTCCGAAGTCGATGAGGCTAACCTGCGTCGTACGGCCCTACGGCCACCCGGCGGCCGAGTCCGCGGGCAAACCCTTGCACGCCGGTCGGCTTGGCCGTCACACGCAGGACTTGACGCCCGCCAGATCGCGGAGTTCGAGCGCATCGCCGGCGGTGAATTGGCCCGATTGAGCTATCTGTCGGCCTCGAGCCCGGCCATCGACGCGTGAGTCCCACTGAGACCTCCACCCACCTCGTGGATTGCCGCGCGTCTATTTAGCGCTGCTCGTCGGGCGTACGGTGTCGGAATTGGGATCCGAAGTGACCGTGCTGGCGCTACCACCGACGGCAATCACTCTGCTGGAGGCGGGCCCGGCGCAGACCGGGCTACTGCTCGCCTGCGGCAGGCGTCGTACCTGATAATCGGCCTTTTCGCCGGGGTGATCGTGGACCGCCTCCCAAACCGATGCATCCTGCTGACCGCCAATTTGGTGATGGCGGTAACGCTCGCAACGATTCCGATCTTCGCGAGCCTTGGGCAACTCGAAATGGTTCAGCTATATGTGGCGACCACCCTTGTCGGGACGGCCGCAGTCATCGCCGACCTGGCCTATTTGGCGCGCGTGCCGACGGTCGTGGGTCGGGCTCGACTCGTCAGGGCGCAGAGTTCCTGGCAGCTCAGCAGATCTGGCGTGGTGGCAGTCGGTCCATTCCTCGCAGGCTGGCTGGTCAGTGCGTTCTCCGCGCCCATCGCGATTCTCGCCGACTCGGCCTCTTTCGTGCTCGCCACCGCCTTGCTGCCACTGGTGCCAAAGCGCGGGGCTGAGCCCCCGCCCGCTGGATCAGGTCCGGTACTCGGTCAGATCACGGAAGGACTGACGACGGTGTTTGGCAAACCGATTCTGCGTGCTGTCACGTTGGCTACCGGCAGCTTCATCTTCTGCTACAACGCTTACTTTGCTGTCTTTCTGCTCTATTTGACCAAGTATCTAAGTTTGGACGGCTGGACGATAGGCCTAGTACTCAGCATCGGCGCACTCGGTGGCGTGATGGGTGCGCTCACCGCAGCCCGGGCCGGCCGCGCGATCGGCCTTGGGCCGGTGTTGATGGTCACGCTGGCGCTTAGCGCCGCAGGCATTGACTTTGGCAGCGCTGCTCACGCAGCCGCGATGGACGGCAGTCGTGTGCGTGGCGCTTTCTCAGTTCGTGCTGTCGTTTGGACTACAACGTACACCAAGTCCTCGTTCGATACGTGCTGGCCCCGGACCGCGTTCAGGGGCGGGGCAATGCGAGCATCCGAAGCGTGGTGTGGGGACTTGCACCGATAGGCGCGCTGCTTGGCGGTGCGGTCGGCGCCGGATCCGCTTGCGCACTACGCTATTGGCAAGCAGCGTGCTGGGCGCGGCCTCCGTGCCATGGATCTGGCGATCACCCTACGCCACAAGCACAACTTGCATCTCTGATCACCACGGATTGGCAGACAGGACTGCGAATGGAGATCCACGAGCTTGGCGACCTCGAGCTACGGCCGGGCCGCCTGACGTTGTGGCGGGCCAACGTGCCCCACCCCGCAACGTGGCGCGCGGATCCGCGTCGCCCCTCCCGCATTCAGAAGGAGCACCTCTGCTGGTTCGGGAACGGACGGCCCGCCTGGCTGGGCGTCGCTTTTGAATGGTCAGGCGAGATCGACACGAAAGCTCTGAGCAGGGCGATCTTGGTTGGGTATACCGGCACGAGGCACTACGCTGTCGCTTCGTCAAGCATGGCTCGACGATCCATCTGGCCACCGCCGACCGAGGCGTGGCCACGCTCGACCTGATCGAACTCGGTGACTACGCCGATTCGGGCGAACTCACCCGGATAGTAGAAGAGCTGTTCGATACGGAGACAAATCCGCTGCGCTCGCCTGCTTACCTATTCGTGACAATCAGAAGACCGGGATCCACCACTGCCGTGCTCGCCTCCGACCATTCAGTCACAGACGCCTTCTCGATGGCTTCGGTCCCCTTCGAAATCAAGGAGTTCTATGCCGCAGCAATCCAGGGTGCAGTCCCGCGACTGGCCCTGGCGCACAGCTATCTGGACTACGCGGTGTCCAAGCGCGCCCGCGTGACCAATCTGACCGATGAGCATCCGGCAATCGGGCACTGGCGTGAGCTGATTGCGGCCAACGGCGGTGAGCTGCCCGATTTCCCAGTGCCACTCGGCGCGGTGGGTGGAGCCCTCCAGCTCACCAGCCGGACATGGCACTTTGACGCGGAGACCGCGCGGAGGTCGATTGAGCGTGTCGTGCCCAATGCGGAAATGCCATAACTGGCATGTTTGCGTGTTTCGCTTCGGAAGGGAAAGCGCTGGGCGAACGCGAGGATTTTCACACCGTCCCCTCCTTTCCATACGCGCAACGAACTGCGCAGGAAGAACTAGATTGAGTGGTATGTCGGGATGAGTCCGGTAAGCGTCCCGTTGTCCGAAGCGTCCCAGAAGTACTGCGCTTGGTCAGGCTCGAACTGAAGCGGGCAAAGCAACCGCTCAGGTGCCGTTCCCCATGGCGATGGAATTGTGGGGGCGACACTCCGCGATCCTTTCATGGTGTCCTATATGGATGATCGAAAGGTCTCTGGGTGGATTGCTGGGCGCGCTGGCGGACAAGATTTTTTATAAGCCACAGCGCCGAGCCGAACGACGTATACGTGTGGATCAGCCGGTCACATGAAGGAATCTTTCTGAGCTTCCATCCCCCCGGCACGACCGCCCGCAGCGCGGTAGACCGCTATTTCGCTGAAGTCGCTACGCTGATCAATCGGATCAACGGCGCATTGCCGCGGCTAGTCGTGGTGAAAGACTGACTTCGCAGTTGCGCAAAACATCCGACAATTTTGTCGCGCCGTCAGGCGGTCGTCAGGGGTCCATCGTCAGCGCCGCTGCGATCGGAACGCCCGCCCAAGCGCTTAGCCACGACGAACGTCGTTGCGGTGTTCGATTATGCTATAACATCGCCAGTATCGAGCGACCTGTGATAGCATCGGCAGCGGACTCCAGCATCTAAAGCAACACTCGTACTCCGACCAGCATCTCGCCCCCTACGAGCGCCAATGCGAGCGTTTCGGGAAAGCTTCTTCCTCGCCAACAGTTGCGTCGAGCATTTCTCTGCCGAAGCTGAAGAGGTGCATAAGCTTGCCATAATGGCGGGTTTCGACGTTTGATAGCGGGACAGCGCTGATCTTGTCGAAAGGAAATAGAATGTCTAGCGGCAGCACAACATTGCCGCCTGGCTTTGTTGTCGACCACACTTGCATTTTTCCTGGCAGGAAATGGGCTGGCAGAGCCCACAATTTTCCGGTGCAGAGCTACGCGAGCCTGGAGAATCTCGAAGAGCTCCGCGAAAAGATCGAGCACGAGCAGGCAAACTTCAACAGCCTCGTGCTGACATTCGTGCAGCCCAGTTTGACCAAATACACATCGAACGATCTGACCTGCACGAGACTTTTTGGTTATACCTGTACCAGCGATGGCACAACCAAGACTGTCTCCAGGGAGACCAGAGATCCGAAAGTCGATTTCCAGAATCTGAAAAGGGTCATCGCCGACCCACAAGCCCATGGCGTCGAAACCTACATAGAAGTCGGTGGCTAGAATTTCAGTTGTTATGCGAAGATCTACGATGCAACGGCAGGAAAGCAAAATTCATGCAGCCCCAATGCAAGTACTAGATAAGGGCGGTGCCTTCCAAGCGCCTGGCCGCAACCCTTCACGCAAAAGTCTCAGGATCGAGAACCGGCGCTTCGGACCGATCCGATGCCGCCGACGATGAACCGGCCAGAATGCATCCCATCATGTCGCCATAAGACTTCCGACATAGTCTGTGTCCTTCGTGTGGGAAGCACGTTTTACGGCACATTCCGGCATTCGAGCAAGGCAATATCGCAAGGAACACGGTTAAAGGGACGGAAATGAGGTGATCGGCGTCGGGAGTCATTTCGGTTGAGTAGCTTCAGGCCAATCTGTGAACTCCATCTCGAATCGACGAGAACCGAGGGGCTTGGTCGTAAAGTTCACGGTCCTTCCTGAGAGAGCCGTCAACGAGCCGGATGCGAACTTGAATACCGTCTTGCCGGAAGCTGCGATGCCAGCCCTGTTGTCCTCTATGACAGAGGAGGCGCCCCCCTCCAAAAGTTGGCCAATCGCAAATCCGTCGCGCGCGCGATGAACGTCAAGAGAAGCCAAGTACTTTCCATTCTCACTGTCCCATTCGCTGACCGACAGTCCCGAAATTCTCGCGTCCTTCAACAGACCGTCCGCGACGCGACAGGTGTATTGAAGGCTGACAATAATGTGCCCATTCCGATCGCCTATCGGCTCTCGATCGGTTCCGTCTATCGTGCAATCGTAGCGCCGCGTTGAATCCGCGAGCGCAATCCCATTCAGGCCAAGCAAAATCAAAACGAAACATAGTATAACACCGAGAGAGGGATTCTTCATTTGTCTACACTTCGTGGATATGCCTCCGGAGTCGTGTACAACTTGACGCCACGACCGATTCAAGCTCATTTGAGGCTTGGGCGCCCGTCACTCCCATTCAGGGGTGATCCGACCGATAGACCCGCAAGTGCCAGCTGCTATGGAAAGTTTGACCAGAGAATCCTTCGACCACGGGGTGAACCACCGCCCGAAAACAAACTAGCTACCTTACGCGCGGGTTACGCAAGTTAGCGCGGGCACCTCAGCCTGAAGCCAATGAGCTGGGCTAAAGATCACAAACGTACCGCCCCCGTTATGAACGGCGCATCCGCCGGGCCGATCGTGATCGCTTGGCTCGGCGAGGTGGACCTCTAACAATCGAACCGCATTTGACGGCAGCAACGAGTTTGTCTGGACCAAGTTGGGTAAGATAAAGAATCGACTTGTCCTTACGTCTATCAACCCGATCTGCGAGACGGATTAATCTCTCTTTTGAGTCGGTTCCTGTTGGAAGTAGCCGACAATTCAACTTCTGTTCCAGGGCCAGAGCGCGGAGTTGCGCAGGTCGCGCGATCTCAACAACGCGCGGAGCCTTACAAACAAGCGCCCCAGCCCGGTGATTTCTACGAGCGCCTCTCGGTTGATATGTTCTAGATGTCGTTATCGGACCGAAGGATTTTCATGACTGAGCGGCGATACATGGGTGACTCCGATAGCAACATGCCACACTTTGCGGCTGATCCACCTACCAAGACTGGTTATCGATGCACGCGACAGGAACGTTTCACATATCGAATTCTCGTGCCCATCAACACACCTGCAAAGATCATTGGCCACAAGGGCCGGGGCGAACGCGCTGTCCAAGGCGTGAGCCCAAAAGCGTTGGACGTTCTCGCGCGTGATCACCCCCCGGCTGTCCGTCTTGCACGGGCTACGGTTTTGATCAGCCAGCGAGAACCACCGATGACATCGGCCAACGGGTAGTTGCGAAAACCATTTCCCCGAACTTCATCTGGGCCTCGGTTTGCGAATTTTCGGAACCACGACCGCGCTGTGGCTTGGCCGGCCGGGCGCCCAGATGGAGACCTTCGAGCTGTGTCGCGCGGCGTGCATTCATTCACACAGGGCGCCGTCACTGACGTCACCCGACGCGTACGAGCTGTTAGGTGCTCGATCGGCTCCTACGGATCCACAGACTTTGCCACGATAGAGCGCCCTTCCGCCATCGCTGGCGCCGCGTTTCATCAACCGCGAGGCTGCTGCCGAATACTTTCGACGAGATGGTCGACCAGATGCCGCCTCCTCGGATCCTTAGCGATCGACGCCGCGCCTGGTAGGTTCGTGAGCTGGACGCGGCCGCAGATGCATTGCCACATGTGGGCGATCAATCGGATGAGCTTGCCGCAATGAATGAGGGTGGACGTGACGCCGCGCAAGTTGCCGCCGCACGTCGAACGCAATAATGTCAAGGGGCACACCTATCTGTCGTTAACGTTGCGAACGGCACATATGCCGCGATCGTCCTGAAAAGCTATCTGGATTCTGGAACGGTCACTTTCCAAGGTAACAACGCCAGCCCGTCGAGCGTCGTCATAAGTACGGCTGGCGCGGCCCTTCCTACGACCGCAGTCGGTGGAAGGTTCACGGTCTCAGGCGCTCGTGTACAGTCGTCGACGGCTCAGGATGTTGCCATGTCGTCGGCAACGAGCGTCACCCTCGAGAACGTGGAGTACAACGGATCGACCGCGACTTTCCGGATCTATGCGAACAGGGGCGGACAGCTGACTTGTGCCAGGATAAATCACAAGGTGCTGACTGGCGGGATCGGACTCTTCCTCGTTGGGGATGGCGCGGCAAAGCTCACCACCGGCAGTTCGACCTTCACCTTTGGTGCGAATGTCACGTACAGCGGGGCAACGTTCACAGCGCGTCGGTTCGGCTACTGCGAATGCCCGAGCATGACCTTCGCGTTAGGTGGGTTTACCGTCACCGGACAGCGGCACGCTATCGCGCAATGTTCCGGCACCGCCGGTACCGGCGCATTGGCTACGTTCTTCCCCGGAACGGTCTCCGGCACAACCGACGTCACCAGCCTCTTCGGCTAATTAGATCGCCGGAAGCGATGCGCGCCTCGCTACAAACTTAGGCCTTGGGCTCGTCCGGAAAATCGAAGCTGAGAAAAAGGAGTGCAAAAGCTCCGACGATCACGAGCGCAACGCATAGCGCCACGATTCCGTAGGGCCACACCGCTGATCTCCCATGGGGAAAACGAAGCCGACGCGCCGAATATGATGGCGCGTCGGCTCCGCCATGCTGAACCGGACAGGGCAACTCATCCGGCTATGACAGCGTAGCCGAGCCGCCGTATGGCGCAATCGAAGCGGGAAATTAGGCTTTAGCGGTAGGGTAAACGCGAACTACAGGCCGGCGACCGCCATCAGGCCGCCGGGCCTGTTCAACAGACACCCCCGGGCGGGTGCGCAAGCGTGCCAGCGCGGCGACCACAACGATTCACATCAACACTATCGGCTGGACCGATCGACCCGGCAGGGAATACCTAAACCGTCACGTGCATCACCACGGCCGCGACGCCCGCCTGCCAGCCTTTCTTTCGGCGAAATTCGCGCACTAGCTTTGGTTTTTGAAAAATGGAGAAGTTAAAGTGGCTATGGGGACAGTGAAGTGGTGCAACCCGGCGAAGGGCTACGGGTTCATTCAACCGGATTCGGGCGGCAAGGACGTCTTTGTTCACATCTCGGCAGTTGAGAAAGCCGGCTTCACCTCGCTCGCAGAGGGAGCCAAGGTTAGCTTCGACGTCGTGAACAATTGCGGAAAAGACTCGGCCGAAAATCTACGCATCGGTTGATCCGCGTTTAACGAAAAGGCCGCAGCGAAAGCGCGGCGCACCTGAGAAAATGCGGGGGTGCAAAACCCCCGTCGATCTAGCCGTGAAACCCGCTAGAAACCGAATGGCGAAAAGGCGCCCGCCGCCACAATGACGGTAGCGCTAATCGCGAACAGTTCCCTATGGCTATTGTTCATGGTGTCTCTGCCACGTCCAGCGTAGTCATCGTTCGGCCCCTTGGTTGTCTCGTGCGGCTTTAGGCTTTGGTCGGAGCCCGTATTTGACCCCGCGCGCATTTTCCGGATTTAACCGCGCGGCGGACGCGAGACTGTAGCGGTCAAGCGGATGGCTCGTTCTCGTTCAGCACATCCACAAAACGCGCGTGTAGCGTTATCTCATACTTTGATCCGTCAAGCAGAACACGAAGGCGGTTGCGTGTTCCGCCAGATCCGAGAACAACGCCATGTCGGCCGACCATTTTGGGACCCGCCGCTGCGTTCGCGATGATCCGTTGCCCTTTCACCATCTCGTTTTTGACGAGTGTGAAGTCCAGTGGGTTCGGCAGGCTGCGTCTGTTTGGCGGAGGCATGTGGAAACTTAGCGCTCCCGGACGCAATGCAAGGCGTCTCCTCGTCGTGCCAGGTAGTTTGCGATCAGTAGCCTGACAGCCAAGACGGCGAGAGCGGCAGCAACAATGTCGCGGATCATTTGGACCTCGAAACGTTCGTTTAGCTCGCCCATCAAATCGTCAGCCTCGTTGGCTGAGCTGCGGTCAGTCGCGGTGTCACGGACACTCAGCGAGCAATAGAAGATTGTTTGGATGAATGTCGTCCGCCGCCGTCTTGATATACTTGTACCCGTCGTGCGTGGCCCAGACGACATCAACTCTGCGGCCGTTTTCTTCGACATAGAACTCCCACTCGTTGTTCTCGATGTCTCGGATAGCCTGATCGATGGATCGCTTCCACGGCGTTCCGTCGGGGTTTGCGCCGCCAACATGTGAGATTCTTTCGTGAGGGTTCTTTCTGTCCGTCTTGTTGACGTAGCGACTGCGTTCGCGTTTGGTCATTCACGTCTCCTGAATTTGGCAAAAGGCCGAGGACCAGCCTAGTCCACGACGGCTGGACTAGGCGGCCACCATCTAGGTAGGTGCTTGCGCTGACTTCTGCACGATACAAATTGGTAGCACCTCAGCGAATCGAGCCTCCCGGGGAGTGAGGTGGGCAGTCTTGCTAATCCAAGACGTGCCGCCGTTAGCGTGGCTGACCACCCAAAGTTTGCGGCGCGTGGTATACGCGCTCTTTTTTCCTGATTGTCACAGTGTAACGGGCTAGCGTCGGTGCATGCGCTACGTCGAGCCGTCCACTTTATGGCGTGGCGTCTTTGTCCAGCGCGTCCGCTAGCGTCCTTAGAAACGGTTGATGCCATTCATCCGACAGCAGCCAAGCCGGTAGGCTTGCGACGTAGCGGCTCAGCGCGATGACGCCAGCAAGCGTTGTCGGTTTGGAGTTGATGAGCACGTCTCCGTACTGGTCGAGAGCCAACAGCCGCTCCTCGCTGATTGCCTCGGCGGCGTCAAATTCGGGTCCTTCGACAAGTTTTGCAGATATGGATGCAGCGGCATCGTATTGCGCGGATAGCTCGCGGTGATGCTCAATCACATCAAAAATCGAATCTAACTCAGTCGCCATGGCGCATTTGCACCAGGCCACATGAGATCGACACCTACCGGGTTTGGTGGGTGCAATGGAGACCATTCGTCGATACAACTTGGAGGGCGCGCCCACGGACTGCCATCCGCGCGGGCGTGCGGTCAGCAGCTTTGCCAGGCAGACGGCAGGGCCGGCCCCTGAAGTTAGCGGCGCGTGATAGTGACGGCGCTTGCGTGCTTGCGACGCCCCAAGCGTCGAGTCACGTTGCTGCTAATTTCAATGGCAGTGCGGGCGCGATAGGGACAGCGTCGGCTTTTCGCATGTTTCCCGGCGCCGAGTCGCGCTCGCACTGCTTCCGTCGCGAGGCGCTTTGGCCGTCTCTTTTGTGAAGCGGTCTGAGCCCGAGGGTTCGCAATAATTGCGAACCCTGGAATGGCGGTTCACACCGTTTGATAGCGATATCGTGGTCATCACCCACGAGGCCTACACCAGAGCGAAGAAACCTTGTCTGGTGTTAAAGCCGAGCGATGGGCGAGGCTTACTCATTGGCGAGGTGGAAAGCGGCTTCTCAACATTGTGGATGAGGCTTTGGCCAATGTCGTCGAGCATAGCCAAGTCAAGCTCAATGATCTTACATTCCTGATTGGCCACATACCTCATGAGACGCGATTGGCCCGTGCGACCGAGGTGACGGCGTTAGAGGTGCTCAGAGAGAGCAGCTGGTCCACGCGGGCACTGATGACGGTTTCGAGGTTGGCACTTCGTTGGCTTGGTTGGCCGGAGAGTCTTCCGTGTCAGCAGACCTCAGTGCCCTGAGAGCTGCCATGCTCCGACTGCCCTACGACAAGCAGATTGGGAAGGAAGACGAGAGGGAGCGACCACGCCTTGCGCAGCGCCTCGACAAGGTGCTCGGGGCTGCTGAAGCACTCTTAGACCAGCACGCCTTCATGACGCTTTCAGGCAACCAACACTCGATGAACTCAGCGGCCCTTGCGGTACCCTTAGAACTGCCTGGGCCTGTCGTGCTGGATGCCACGGCAAGCGTCGACCTCATGTACCAGCTTATGGAGGACCGGGCCGACATCATCCCAACGCGGCCCGGTGTCCGTGACTATAGCAATGTCACTCTTCACGTGGCCCGCACTGCGAGCATTGGTAAGACCAAGATGGAGGAGCTTGCGTCCACACAGTTTCCCCAGTTGCAGGCAAATCTGGCTGAGCGATTGTCGGTAGACCGTAGTGTGCCGTTCTGCGTCCACAAGCGAGTTGAGCACCTCGTGTCGGCGCCGGGGGACCTCGGCGTGCGCAGGGTCGCATCGGCTCATTGGGCGCAATCGATGGCAGCAACGACTACAAGGAATTCGACACGGTGTCATCTTCGGCCTTCCGTTTCGTGACCGCATTTGGGGCACCAACGTGTTCTTTGCGTTCCAAGGTGTCCGTGATGATGACTGGCACGACAACCCGTCTTGGAAAGAGCACGCGAACGTCAGAGAGCTATCGCAACGCGGGCACCTCGCCACCTCCATCATCCAGGCAATGGGCCGTGTACGACTTCGGAAGGTCATCGACGAACAGGGGCGGTGCGCGCCCACTGACCCGTTCATCGTGTTGCCCGCCGGCGAGCGCGGCACGGAGATCCTTCAGTACATTCGCTAAGAGCTGCCGAACATCTCGGTGCAAGATTGGGCATTGGACCTCGACGGTTCCAAGGTCCCCGTCAAGCGCAGCGGCTTGCCCCCCGACCAATTGGTGACATTCATGGCAAACCGGAGCCCGGGGCGAACCTACATGAACCTGATCAGCCGCGAGTTCGGCTTGAAGCCGCAGCAGCGGAAAGATCTTCAGAAGACGCTGCGTGATGAGAACCACGCCAACCTTTGGTGCGGCCTTGATCGTTGAGATTAAGCTGCCTTCGTCACGAAGCTCTTCGCCCCGTGCCCTTACCTTTTGATCCGTACGCCACCCCAGTGCCTTTAGCGCCAGTGTGGTCCCATTAGAGTTCCTCGGTGCAGCCTTTTTGGTTTCTGGGCATAACTGCGCCAATCGTGGCAGCACGAGAGGCTTAGCCCTCAGCTATCTCAACGCCCCCGTCTTTGAGATTCAACACCACTGTGCGGGCGCCAGCGTCAATGAGCGCCTTCGGATCGTGAGCCCAAGGCAGAGCTATAGAAAAATCATCATCTCCAGCAAGCAACCGGGCCTTATTACGCCAGTCCGGATCACGGAAGGGATCACAACCCCATGCATAGGCCGCGAAGGAACGGGGCTCGCTCACTATGTCACGAGGCAGCCCATTGGACATAAGATAGACCCCGTGATCTCGTGCCAGCAGCACAGAGGGCGCGCCAACCGCTTCCTTGACTAGCTCGCCGCTGCGCTTGTCTCGAACCGTCCGGGACTGCTGCGCATCGGAAGCGATGGAGTGCTCAACAACGCGACGTACTTCGGGAGCATCAAAGATCAGTGACTGCATTAGTTTCCTCCTGGGCGGGCAAACCAATAGCAAACTCTGCGCAAACCAGATTCCTCCTAATCTTACCCCATGGCGCAAGCCGAGCCAAATGGCCTCTTGCTCCGTCGGGCAAAACAGTGGTTCATAACCGACGAGCAACGCGTCCAGCGAAGGCCTCAAGAGCCTCCCTAGCGGCCCTTATGCGGGCACAGAGCGTCCACACGACGGCGGGCAATCATGGTAGAGTTTTCAGGTCGCGCATACCATCCCGACTCTGCTTGTTCCAGGGCTCATCCGGCAGTGACAGCTTTCGTGACCAAGGCAGCGGCGGTCTTCGCGGTGATGCCAGTGATCATGATGAATGATGCTTTCAGTGTGTCCCGGCAGCATCCCTACCGGCGGTACGCACTCAACCAGAATTTCATCAGCGCTTGTGGCCTGCCCGCGCTTTAGCCTCACCGCTTCGCGTTTGAGCCATCCGCTGCGCGAGGTGATCGTCGGTCACCGGGCTGAGATGATCGCGGAGTGGCCGGTTTGCGAACGGCTCGCCCCGGACGAGCGCGGGTGCGTTTACCGCGCGTCCTCCAATCAGCTGACGCTCGAGCGTGTCGCCGCGCTGAGTGGCCTCTCGCCCGACATCGTGATCGCAGCCAACCCGCAGCTTGATTTCCGCTTCGCTCTGCCACGCGGCTCGCTTCTCCTCATTCCCACCCCCCTTCCATAAAGGACGAAATCAGTCATGATGCACCCGCTTGAAAACAAGCCCGACACGTTTCCCGCCATTGCATCGGCATGGATCACGGCGATCGTCGTCGCCGTCGGTCTATGGACGCTCTTGCACACCTTCGCTCCGCCCGTCGGGTGGAGCGAAGGCTTGGATGGTCCCGTTCGCGTCAATATCGGCTTTTTTGGCACGATGTGGCACGACGTATGGGCAAACGCCCGGGCAGTCAGCTCGGTCGGCTCGATCGCCGAATTCGTATTCTACATCGTGACACGCCCGGTCGCCTCTTTGGCGGCGGACGGCGTGCTGACCCAAACTTCGATCCTGCTGGCGGCCGCGATGATTGCAGGTCGAAAGAGCTATAAGATTGTCTACCAGGCGATTTACAGGGGATTGCCACGGACCCGCAATGTCCAGACCTGCATCGGCAGCGAACCGCGCTACGGTGGGTTCGGTATTTCTCATATCGAGGAGACATGGCGTGATCGGCTGGTGGCCGCCGGTCGCGGCATCTACCTCGCTCCAGGCGTGCGGATGCCGCGCGATGTAGAGCCTGAGCACGTAGCCGTACTCGGCACAACCGGCGCAGGAAAGAGTACGATCGTTGAAGGGCTGCTGCAGCAGGCGATCCGGCGCGGTGACCGCTGCTTGATCGTTGACGTCAAGGGGCATGCCAAGCACCGTTTCAACGTTCCAGGCGCAGGCGAGCTGGCGTTGGGAAGTGAGGATGGCTTCATCTGGGCCATCGGCCGCGACATCCGCAATTCGACCTCGATTGAGGCCCACAGAATTCGTCATCGGCGCGTATCGTGCGGGGGTGCGGTTTCGCGCAGTTCAAGCGCCTCAAGACGTCGTTCAATGAGGGGCTCGTCGAATTCGAGGTTCGCCGCATGTCGTCGGCGCTCGAGCACGGTTCGCCGGAACGGTGCAACGTCGAGCGCGACGAGTATCACGATATCCCGCAGGCTATCTTCGGGTTCGTTGGCACCTACGGAGCGATCTGCATACGCCGCCATTCGCGCCTCGACTGCCTCACCGTTCAGTTCTCCTGAGCGGCTGATTTCGCTTCCATTCTCGGCGTCAGACACGACGCCGAGAATTCGCCCGCAGCCGGCCTATTCACGCCGTGGCTTTCGCTCTCGCGACCTAACCGCAAAGGCTTGGCCGTATTTCGGATCAGATCGGTAACCGTAAGATAGCTGGCGGATGCGCTACGAAGATGGTGGTTTGACGGCCATCCGCCACAGCTGCATAATTTCAAAAGATCAGGGTATTCTGGCCCCAGCGTACGGAAGCAGGTTGAGCAAATGAACGTCGAAAATGACAAACAAGTGCGCGCCGACGACAGCGAGATTGCTGCCAAGAATCTCCGCGCTTGCGGATATTTCCGCGTGTCAACGGGACGGCAGGCAGAATCGGATCTGTCGATCCCGGACCAGCGCAAGCAAATTGCGGCCTATTGCAAAACCCACGGTTGGAAATTCGTTTCTGAATATGTCGACGCGGGTGCGTCCGGCATGGAAGAAGATCGCACCGAATTCCAGCGTATGATCGAGCGCGCAACCGACGATGACAATCCCTTCGACGTGATCGTCGTGCACTCGTACTCCCGATTTTTCCGCGAGCTTTTGGGCTCGAAATGTACGTCCGAAAGCTCGCGAAGGCCGGCGTGAGACTGGTATCCATTACTCAGGAATTGGGCGACGACCCGGCTCAGGTCATGATGCGTCAGGTCATCGCATTGTTCGATGAGTACCAGTCGCGCGAAAATGCCAAACACGTTCTGCGAGCTATGAAAGAACATGCTCGCCAAGGATTTTATAACGGCTCGCCCCTGCCGCTCGGCTACACCCTGGAGGAGGTCGAAAAGCGAGGCGCCCGCATCAAGAAGCGACTTTGCGTAGACCCTGTCGATGCCGAAACCATCAAAACCATTTTCAAGCTCTATCGGCTTGGTGACGGAGAAACCGGACCAATCGGCATCAAGGGGATCGCCTCCTGGCTCAACGAGCACGGATACCGTACGCGTACGGGCGGGCTGTTCGGCGTCGCCGCCGTGCACAAAATCCTGACCAATACGGTCTATATTGGCGAATGGATCTTCAATAAGCGCTGCGCCAAAACGCAGCGCGAAAAGCCGGGCAGCGAGCACATCGTCGTCGACGTTCCGCCGATCATCTCCAAGAGCGAATTCGACGCGGTCGCCGCCTCCCTGAAAAGCCGCGATCCGCGTGTCGCCGCGCCCCGGACCGTGACGGGCCCGATTCTTTTGACCGGCCTGACGGTCTGCGCATCCTGCGGCGGGGCCATGACGTTGCGGACCGGAACGTCGAAATCTGGCACCGTTCATAAATATTACACCTGCTCGACCTGCGTCCGCCAAGGCAAGGCTGCCTGCAAGGGGCGTTCGATTCCCATGGGGAAGCTGGATGATCTGGTAACGACCAACCTTGTCGAATGTCTGTTTCGTCCTGAGCGGTTGGCGGCGCTTCTCGCCTCGGTTTCGGCTCGGAGAGCCGAAAAGGCGCTCGAAATCGACCGGCGTGTCGCCACGCTTCAGACGGAAGTCACCGGGGCCGATGAAAAATTGAAGCGCCTCTACAAGATGGTCGAGGATGGCATCACGGATCTCGACGACGTCCTTAAGGGGCGGATCGCAAGCCTTAAGCTCGACCGGGACCGCGCCAAGACTGCGCTCGACAGGATCACGTCCCAGGCCGCCACCCCAACCGCCTTCAGTCCGGAAGCCATCGACGTTTTGGTCGCGCCATGCGCGAGAACATCACCTCCGGCACCATCCCCTTCCGCAAGGCCTACATCCGGACGGTCGTCGATCGGATCGAGGTCGACGACCGCGCTATCCGCATCATTGGGGACAAATCAACGCTGGAACAAGCCGTTGCAGGCCGCATCGTAGCCTCCGGCGGTGTTCGCAGATGTGTACCGAAGTGGCGCTCCCTAGGGGAATCGAACCCCTGTTTCAGCCTTAAGAGGATCAAGTCGATCCGCTCGACGATCATCCTGATAGAGTTCGGCGATAGGACCTATAGATTTCTGATCCCGGCTCGTCTGCACGAGCAGGGGTGACCGCACCAGTTTCGCACGAGGAACGGCCTAAGCGTAATGAACGCGATCGGGTGAGACAAAAAGACAGCAACATCAACGAGGCCGATCGTGATCCCGCCGCTCTTAGCGGTAAGGCTGGAGGTCTTCTACACAACGACGCAAGCGGATTCTTGATCTCTGCCAGAACAACAAGCCCGCTCTAGATTTCTCCGCTCCTCAGAACCCATCGTTCTGCTTTCAATCATATCCAAATCTACGATCGATGTGTAAGCGACCTGCCCTAGTGGGACTGCATGCAGCATCTTGCTGCAATGAAGCGTGCGAAGACGAGGGGAATTCTTCATGGTGCACCACGGTGCGTAAACCTTAGTGAAATTGGTCCTGTTTTGGTCAAAATCGTTGAAGCCCTTGCAATCGCCGATGCAAGGCGCGATCATCTCTTCGAGAATGAGCGGCTGATGAAAACTCATATCGATGCCGCTAGCGAAAAACGCATCAGCGGTGGTGATCAAGATGAAGCCCGCGGCAGTTTATGTTCGGTTCTCGACCGAGCTTCAGAACGAAAAGTCGACTGAAGACCAGATTGCTCTGTGTAGGGCCTATGCGGCCCGTCATCAACTCAACGTCGTCGCGATTTTCGAGGACAGAGCTCGTTCTGGAGCCTCTGTATTCGGTCGCGATGGCTTGATGCAGCTTATGGATGCGGCGCGCCAACAACGTTTCACCGTTGTCATTGTGGAAGCGCTGGATCGGCTTTCTCGAGACATGGAAGACCTGGCCGGCATCCACAAAAGACTATCTTTCCAGGGGATTGAGATTCAAGCCGTTCACGACGGCACCGCGGACTCGGTCTTGATTGGAATTCGCGGCCTCGTTGGACAAATGCAGCGCGAAGATGGAGCGAAGAAGGTCCGTCGCGGCATGGCCGGTGTGATACGAGACGGTCGACACGCAGGGGGACGCGCCTATGGATATCGGGCTATTCCCGGCAAGCCCGGTGAACTTGAAATAGTCGAAGGCGAAGCTGCGATCGTTCGCCGCATTTTCACGGCGTACGCCGCGGGGCGAACGCCCCGGGACATCGCAAACGATCTAAACCGAGAAGGTGTTCGTCCACCACGAGGCCGGCGATGGAATGCGTCGACGATCAATGGCAACGCTCAACGTGGTGCCGGACTCATCTTCAACGAACTCTATGCCGGCCGTATCGTCTGGAATAAAGTCCGGATGGTCAAGGATCCCGACACCGGTAAGCGACTATCTCGCCCGAACCCTCGTGATGAGTGGCAGAGCATCGAGGCGCCCCAGGTACGCATCGTCGAACAGTCCATTTGGGAGCAAGCTCACGCTGTAAAGACCGCGAAGAGCCACTTGCCCAGTCACGTGAAACGACGGGCTCCGCATCTCCTCTCCGGCCTTCTTCGCTGCGGCTATTGCGGATCGGGGATGTCGGTTCATGACCGTGACAAGACCGGAAAGACCAGGATTCGCTGTTCAGCGGTTCGCGAGAGCGGGAGTTGCTCAAATCGCAGGATCATATACCTGCGCGACATCGAAAGGCTTGTGCTCAGCGGCATGGCCGAGGAATTGAGCCATCCGAGGCTGATCGAGACTTACGTGCGCGGCTACAACAGTGAACGGGAGCGGCTTGCGGGCGACGCGGGCGCGGTGCGTGCGCGACTGATGGCGAAGCGCGACCGAATCGAAGGCGAGCGGCAACGAAACATTGATCTCGTGATCAATTACGTCATCTCTGAGGAGGATGCCAAGCAACGGATCGCGGAGCTAAAGGAAGAGCGGCTGCGCGTCGAGACAGAACTCGCCGCAATCGAAGAAGCCCCGGTCCCCGTTGCACTCCACGCAGCTGCCCTGGATCGCTACATCAGTACGGTGAACGCGCTTGCCGAGACAATGGCTGGTCATTCGAAGGCAGAAGACGATCGTGGTTCCCTGATCCAAGATTTTCGGATCCTCGTGCACAGCGTCACTGTCCACCCAAAGGGACCTTGGAAAGGTTTCGAGGTCGAGCTGAAAGGTAAGCTCGCCACCCTATTAGGCGGGGAGGTCTTTCCGCAGGCCCACCACAATAGTGGGGGATACATGGTAGCGGGAGAGGGACTCGAACCCCCGACCCCAGGATTATGATTCCCGTGCTCTAACCAGCTGAGCTACCCCGCCACAGGGTCGCGAGGGCCGAATAAGGCCGATTTCGCGAACGCGCGGCATATAAGGAAGGGGGCGGCGGGAAGTCAATCCGCGTTTGCTAAAGCAATGGCGGGACGAGGCGCTGAAGGGTGGAAAAGCGGCCAGTTTTGGCGCCGGATTCGTCCGGTTTCCCCACACCGGACTCGTGGAGAGTCCCCCTCACCCGGAATCCGCGCTTTTGCGCGGATTCCGGCCTCTCCCCGCGCGGGGCGAGGCGAAGGAAGAATCGGCCTATTTCGGCTTGACCGTCTGATCGCCGCCGGGGCTGCCGGGGGGCGGGATGACGGGCATGGCGCCATCCGTGCTCGGCGCCGGGGCGTGCATCTCGGGGTCGACGCCGGAGGGCGGGCAGAGCACGCCGTCGGATTTGGCCAGCTTGTCGCCGAGCGGTTCCCGGGACTGGCCGGTGGTGGTGCCGTCGGGCGCGGTGGCGCGGTTCGGGCGGTCCTGCGGCATGCAGTTGGCGGCGTGTTGCGGGGATGGCGGCGCGGTCGCTTGCGGCGGCGTGGCTGGGGCGGGCGGGGCCTGCGCGATCGCAGCTCCGGAGGCGGCAATCAGGAGGCCCGCAAGAACGATGTTTGATGTCGTGCGCATGAGGGGAAAACGTCTGCGCCCATGCGGAGGTTCCGGCCGCACGACGAATTGACGCTGGCGGTTTCCCCGCGGCCGATCCTTCGAGACGCCTGCTTTCGCTGGCTCCTCAGCATGCGGTCTGGTTTCGCGGCGACAGCGCGCCGCTGGTGGCGCGGTCCCGGCGAATCGCGATCACGATTTGATGTAGCGGATCAGCGAAAAATGCCCCATCGGCGGCATGGGGCGCCGCTCGGCGAGCGTGACACCGCCGTGCTTGGCGGCCCAGTTGACGAGGCGGTCCCACGGGAATTCCGGGCGCCAGCCGAGGCGGCGGGCGACGGGGGCGAAGGCGAGCTCGAACAGTTTTCGCGGGCCGCTCTCCGCGCCGATATGGTTGACGAGGATCAGCTCGCCGCCGTGCTTGAGCACGCGCACGAACTCGTCGAGCGTGCCTTCGGGATCGGGCACCGCGGTGATGACGTATTGCGCGACCACCGCGTCGAAGAAATTTTCCGGGAAGGCGAGGTTCTTCGCGTCCATCACCGAGAGCACTTCGACGTTCGACAGCCGCAGCGCGCGCACGCGCGCCTGCGCCTTGCGCAGCATCGGCTCGGAAATGTCGACGCCGCAGATCTTTGTGGTGCGCGAATAATCAGAGAGCGAAAGCCCGGTGCCGACGCCGACGTCGAGGATGCGGCCGCCGATGCGGTCGGCCTCCAGAATGGTCGACTGCCGGCCGGCGTCGAACACCTTGCCGAACACGAGATCGTAGACCGGCGCCCAGCGGCCATAGGCCTTCTCGACCCCGGCCCGCGAGATGTCTGCTGCCATGCCCCTGCCCCAGCTTATTTTCTTAGCCGCGCACCGCTTCCACCAGCGGCCTCACCGTGCTCGTCGCCGCCTTCGCGGCAGCGCTTTGGATGAAGCCGCCGCCGAGCACGCGCGCCTGCCCCGAGGGCGCGTCGTAGAACACACAAGCCTGTCCGGGCGAGACGCCCTCCTCGCCGGCGACGAGCTCGACTTCATAATGGCCGTTGCCGCCGCGCAGCCACGCCGGCTGCGGGCTGCGGGTCGAGCGCACGCGCACGAACATCTCGAGGCCGCTTCCGATGGCGCGGTCGATGTCGCCGCCGCCGATCCAGTTGACGTCACGCAGCACGATGCGGTGCATCTTCAGCGCATCGCGCGGGCCGACGACGACGCGGCGATTAGCGGCCTCCAGCCGCACCACGAACAGCGGCGCGCTGGCTGCAATGCCGAGGCCACGGCGCTGGCCGACAGTGAAATTGGCGATGCCGTTGTGTTGCCCGAGCACGTGGCCGTCGAGATCGACGATGTCGCCGGGGTCCATCGCGTTCGGACGCAGGCGGGTGATGATGTCGGTGTAGCGGCCGGTCGGCACGAAGCAGATGTCCTGGCTGTCGTGCTTGTCGGCGACCGCAAGGCCGAAGCGGCGCGCGAGCTCGCGCGTCTCGGGCTTGGTCATGTCACCGAGCGGAAAACGCAGGAAGTCGAGCTGTTCCTGCGTGGTCGCGAACAGGAAGTAGCTCTGGTCGCGGTCGCTGTCGGCAGCGCACACCAGCGCGCGCGAGCCGTCAACGCTGCGGCGCGAGGCGACGTAATGGCCGGTGGCGAGCGCCTGCGCGCCGAGCTCTCGCGCGGTCTTGAGGAGATCGCGGAACTTGACGGAGCGATTGCACTCGATGCACGGCACCGGCGTCTCGCCGAGCGCGTAAGAGTCGGCGAAATTGTCGATGACGGACTCGCGAAAGCGGTCCTCGTAGTCGAGCACGTAATGGGGAATGCCGAGCTTCGCCGCGACGTCGCGGGCGTCGTGAATGTCCTGGCCGGCGCAGCAGGCGCCCTTGCGATGGGTCGCCGCGCCATGATCGTAGAGCTGGAGCGTGATGCCGACGACGTCGTAGCCCTCGGCCTTGAGCAGCGCAGCCGTCGTCGAGGAGTCGACGCCGCCCGACATGGCAACGACGACCCTGGTGTCCTCAGGACGGCCTTCGAGATCCAGACTGTTGAGCATGGGCCTTAAGGTTGTGACGGCGGCGTGCGGCGATCCGCGCTGCTTGAGCTGTTCCTGGGCTTCCTCGCGGGGACATCGGCGATCCCCGGGAACTTGGTTCCCCCGGGGGGCACGACTGCCCGGTCGAAAGCGGCTGAGAGTAACGTCTTTAATATAGGCGGCATTCCGGTGAAGCAATCACGCGGGCAGCCAGCTTAGGGCAATTCTTGCCGGGGAGGCAGAAATGGCGGGGCCGCGGAGGGCCGTGCGGCCGCGGGGACAATGCATCAAGTCACTGATTTTACTTGATAAAACTGCTCGCTCTAGGGCTGGCCCGCTCCTTGCTACCTCTTGGCCGAAGATGTTTCCAAGGGGTTTTCCGTGGTCGGTCGGACGTCAGATGTAGCAGCCAGCGTGCAAGTCCAGAGCGCGCAGCAAAAGCCTGCCCGCTCGCAGGGCTCCAGGGACACCTCCGCCAACGATTCCTTCGGCTCGCTGGTCGACAGCAACACCCAGGCGATCAGCAACAATTCGCAGGACACCCCGCCGCGCCGGACCGATTCCTCGTCCGCGTCGTCATCCGCCTCGGACAAGAGCCCGCGCGATACGTCGTCCACGGACCAGTCCTCGCAGAGCAAGGCCAGCGACGACACCGATACGCCGGCCCCCGCCGCGAGCGAGGCGGGCGATCCGGCCAAGCCCGCCAAGAACAAGACCAAGGACAAGTCCGAGACGTCCGACGCCAAATCCGCTGACAAATCCGACGAGACCAAGGGCGACAAGAGCGACGGCACCGACGGGCTTGCTGCCGCCGTCACCGCGACCGCGCAAGTCGACCCGACGCAGACCGCCGTTCCCGATCCCAGCATTGTCGCTGCCGCCCCCAGCGTGCCCGTCGATCCGAACGCGGCGGCGAGCCAGGCCAGCGATGCCGCCGCCTCGCCGCTGACGATCGCGGCTGCCGGCCTCGCGGCCAGCGCCTCCACCGCCGCGCAGATCGCAGGCGGCAAGACCGACACCGCCACGGCGAGCGACAAGAGCGCCAAGACCGCCGGCGCCAAGGTCGATGCCGACACGACGGGAACGCTGGGCGATGCCGCCGCCGGCACGACCGATCCGACCGCGACCGATGCCAAGACCGATGCCAAGACCAATGGCGGGTTGATCGCCGCCGTGGACCAGGGCACGCCAAAGACCTCGTTCAAGGCCGTCGCCACCGCGCAACAACAAACCGACGTCTCCAATATCGGCCAGGACGCGGGCAAGACGAACGCCGCGCAAACTCCGGCGACCGCCAACGCCGCGCATCCGCAGGCCGCCAAGCCGCAAGAAGACACCGGCACCACCGATGCGAAGGCCGGCGCCGCCGATCGCAGCGCCGATGCGACACCGGCAACGGCAAATACGCACGCGCATGCGGGCACGCAGGCCGTTGCAACGCCAACCGACACCAGCGCGCAGGCCGCCTCCACGATCCAGGCGCCGCTGACCAATGCGACATCGGCCGCGACCGCATCGACCGCGACGTTGACCGCGACCGCGGCGAATTCGACCGCCGTGCCGATCAGCGGCGTGCCGATCGAGATTGCCGCCGCCGCGCGCGCGGGCAAGACGCGCTTCGACATCAGCCTCGATCCGATCGATCTCGGCCGCATCGACGTCCGCATCAATGTCGACCGCAACGGCCAGGTCACCTCGCATCTCACCGTCGAGAAGCCGGAGACGCTGCAGATGCTGCGGCAGGACGCGCCGCAATTGCAGCGCGCGCTCGACGATGCCGGCTTCAAGACCGGCAGCAACGGGCTGTCCTTCAGCCTGCGCGACCAGAATTCATCGGGCCAGCAGTCCGGCCAGAACAACGACAATGGCGGCAATCCCCGCCGGCTGATCATCAGCGAGGACGACACCGTTGCCGCCGCGCCCGTCGGGCGCGGCTACGGCCGCATGCTCGGAGCGAGCAGCGGCGTCGACATCAGAGTGTGAGGAGTATTCGAACATGACCACCACGAATGCCGCCACCGCGCCTACCCCCGTCTCCGGGACGACCGACCTCCCGAAATCCTCTTCGTCGAACTCGCTGAGCTCGACCACGGGATCGACCCTCGCCGGCAACTTCCAGACATTCCTGACGCTGCTGACGACGCAGCTGCAGAACCAGAACCCGCTCGATCCGCTCGACACCAACCAGTTCACCCAGCAGCTGGTGCAGTTCGCAGGCGTCGAGCAGCAGCTCAAGACCAACGACTCGCTGTCCCAACTCGTCACCCTGCAGCAGACCACGCAGGCAACCCAGGCGCTGGGCTTCGTCGGCAAGACCGCGCTCGTCGACGGCTCGACCGCCACCATGACGAAATCGTCGGCGACCTGGCATCTCAACGTGCCCAGCGACTCCACCGTCGACATCACCGTCGCCAATTCCGCCGGCCAGACCGTGTTCACCGGCAAATATACCGCCGCGGCCGGCACCGACATCCCCTTCACCTGGAACGGCATGGGCAATGACGGCACGCAATGGCCCGACGGCAAGTACACGATCTCGGCCACGGGCAAGGACGTCGCGAACAACAATGTCGGCATCGCCGCGCAGGTGCAGGGCGTGGTGTCGTCGGTCGATTTGACCCAGTCGCCGCCGCTGCTCACCATCGACGGCGCCAGCTACACCCTCAGCCAGGTCAAGAGCATCATCGCCACCAGCAGCAATTAGAGGCGCCGCCACAAATTCGGTGTCGTCCCCGCGAACGCGGGGACCCATAACCACAGGGAGAAATTTGGCGAAGACTCGTGGTTAGGAATTCATTCTTGGTACTGCGACCCGTGTCTCATCGATAGATCCACGCGGTATGGGTCCCGGCTTTCGCCGGGACGACACTGAGGGCCTTGCGATACCGCGCGCAAGCCCCGTTTGTTAGTAAAGTATTTACGAAGACCCCGCCCGGCCGGCTCGGATCATGGTGTCCAACCCCCCGGGACGGTCGCGTTCCCGTCATTGTCAACGAGAATTGTATTGATGCCTTAGGCTTAGCGGATTTTTAAGCCCGCACGCGTAGGGTTACGGCGTGAGTTCAGTGGTTGAGAGTTTGTGAGTACGCCATGACAGAACCCCATCGCCCGAGGGTAAAATACGTCATCGGGCCGGACGGCAGTCCGCTGACGATCGCAGATCTGCCCGCACCCGGCACCAAACGCTGGGTCATCCGCCGTAAGGCCGAAGTCGTCGCCGCTGTGCGTGGCGGACTTCTCTCCCTCGAGGAGGCCTGCAGCCGTTATACCCTGACAGTCGACGAATTCCTCTCCTGGCAGTTTTCCATCGACCAGCACGGTCTGGCGGGTCTTCGCACCACCCGCATCCAGCAATATCGCCAGTAAGCGATCCGGAAATCTGCGGCTTTTGACGAAAATCGGCCTCGCCCTGCGAGGCCGATTTTTTTCATGTTTCCTTTTGGCGCGACTTTTGTCCCAGCTCTTAATCTTCGTTAACCATATCGAAACCATCCCCTAGGCAATAATTGCCCAGTCGGCCTTTCCAGTGAAAGCAGCCGAAGCTGTCGGGGCGGTTGCTTGCAAGGTCTTGCGGACTTCTTAAAGGGTATCGGCGCCGCCCGGTTCGGGGCGATGATCGCGGTCACCGCCGCGCTCATCGGCTTTTTCGCGTTCGTCATCATGCGCGTGACCACGCCGCAGATGACGACGCTGTTCACCGACCTCTCGGTCGAAGATTCTTCCGGCATTATCAAGGACTTGGAGCGCCAGGGCATCCAGTTCGAGATCCGGAATGAGGGCAGCATCATCATGGTGCCCAAGGACAAGGTCACCCGGCTGCGCATGAAGCTCGCCGAGGGCGGCCTGCCCAAGGGCGGCGGCGTCGGCTATGAGGTGTTCGACAAGTCGGATGCGCTCGGCACCACCTCCTTCGTCCAGAACATCAACCACCTCCGCGCGCTCGAGGGCGAGCTCGCCCGCACCATCCGCGCCATCGACCGCATCCAGGCCGCCCGCGTCCACCTCGTGCTGCCCGAGCGCCCGCTGTTCTCGCGCGAGGCGCCGGAGCCGTCGGCCTCGATCGTGGTCCGCGTCCGCGGCTCGCTCGAGGCCCAGCAGATCCGCGCCATCCGCCACCTCGTCGCCTCCGCCGTCAACGGGCTGAAGCCGCAGCGGGTCTCGATCGTCGACGAGGCCGGCCAGCTGCTCGCCGACGGCGCCGCGACCGATCCGGAGCAGGCGGTCGGCGACGAGCGCCGCATCTCCTTCGAGAAGCGGATGCGCAAGCAGGTCGAGGACATCGTCTCCTCCGTGGTCGGCTCCGGCCGCGCCCGCGTCCAGCTCTCCGCCGATTTCGACTTCAACAAGGTCACCCAGACCTCGGACAAGTTCGATCCCGAAGGCCGCGTGCTGCGCTCGAGCCAGACCCGCGAAGAGCAGAGCATGACCGCCGACAACAACGGCCAGGTCACGGTCAACAACGAGCTGCCCGGCAACCAGCAGAACAGCGGCCCGGCGGCGAAGGACCAGAGCAAGAAGACCGAAGAGACCAACAATTACGAGATCTCCCGCACCACCAAGACCGAGGTGACCGAGGCCGGCCGGGTCAATCGCATCTCGGTCGCGGTGCTGGTCGACGGCATCTATTCCAAGAACGACAAGGGCGAGCTGGCCTATCAGGACCGCACCAAGGAGCAGCTCGACCGCATCTCCGCGCTGGTGCGCTCGGCGATCGGCTTCGACCAGAAGCGCGGCGACCAGGTCGAGGTCGTCAATCTGCGCTTTGCCGACGCCCCCTCCACCGCCCCGATCGGCGAGCCCGCAGGCTTCCTCGGCATGCTCCAGTTCACCAAGGACGACGTCATGTACTTCGTCGAGCTTGGCGTGATGATGCTGCTCGGCCTGGTCGTGCTGTTCCTGGTGATCCGCCCGCTGGTCAAGCGCATCCTCGCCTCCGACGAAGTCGCCGCCGCCATCTCCGGCGTCCTCACCGGCCCGGCCGCGAGCGACGACGCCGCGCCGGCCGCCAGCGGCCAGCCGCTGCTTCCGGGCGGCGCCGCGAGCGCAATCGACGTCGCCACCATTCAGGGCCAGGTCCACGCCCAGTCCGTTCATCGCGTCGGCGAGCTCGCCGAACGCAACCCCAACGAAACCGTCGCCATCATCCGCCAATGGCTGACCGAACCAGCCAAGTAATCCTAGCCAAGTGAATCAAGAAGTGATCTGACATGGCCGCCTCCTTGCAAAACGCCAACTCGAACGACATCACCAGCGTGATCTCCACGCTCGGCCAGCGCGCCGGCAGCCGCACGGGCGCCAAGGCCGAAACGGTGGCGGGACCGAAGCGCGCCGCGATCCTGATGCTGGCGCTCGGCGAGCAATATGGCGGCAAGATCTGGTCGCTGCTCGACGACGACGAGGTGCGCCAGCTCTCGCTGGAGATGTCGACGCTCGGCACCGTCGAAGTCGACACGGTGGAGGACATGCTGCTCGAATTCGTCTCGCGCATGTCCGCTTCCGGTGCGCTGATGGGCAATTTCGACGCCACCGAGCGGCTGCTCCAGCAATATCTGGCGCCCGAGCGCGTCAACGGCATCATGGACGAGATCCGCGGCCCCGCGGGCCGCAACATGTGGGAGAAGCTCTCCAACGTGCAGGAAGAGGTGCTCGCGAACTATCTCAAGAACGAATATCCGCAGACAATCGCGGTCGTGCTGTCGAAGCTGAAGCCGGAACACGCCGCGCGCGTGCTCGGCATCTTCCCCGAGGAACTCGCGCTCGACGTCGTCAACCGCATGCTGAAGATGGAAGCGGTGCAGAAGGAGGTGATCGAGAGCGTGGAAAAGACGCTGCGCACCGAATTCATGTCCAACCTGTCGCAGACCCGCCGCCGCGACGCCCACGAGGTGATGGCGGAAATCTTCAACAATTTCGACCGCCAGACCGAAACCCGCTTCATCACCTCGCTGGAAGAGGACAACCGCGAATCGGCCGAGCGCATCAAGGCGCTGATGTTCACCTTCGACGACCTCGTGAAGCTGGATTCCGGCTCGGCCCAGACCCTGATGCGCAACGTCGACAAGGACAAGCTCGGCGTCGCGCTCAAGAGCGCCAACGAGGACGTCCGCAACTTCTTCTTCGGCAACATGTCCTCGCGCGCGGCCAAGATGCTCCAGGACGACATGGCTGCAATGGGACCCGTGCGCCTGCGCGACGTCGACGAGGCCCAGGCGCTGCTGGTCAACCTCGCAAAGGACCTCGCCGCCAAGGGCGAGATCATGCTGACCAAGAACCGCGCCGACGACGAGCTGGTGTATTGATGGGCGCCCCGGCCAAATTCCTGTTCGACACCGACTTCGCGGCGCCGGAGCGGACGACGCGCGAGAAGGCTGCGACCGCGGCCGAGATCGCCCAGAAGGTCGCCGAAGCCGAGGCGCGCGCCTATCAGGACGGCTTTGCCGCCGGCCAGCGCGAAGCCAAGGCCGAGAGCGACCGCCGCGTCGCGCTCGCCATGGAAGAGATCAACATCGCCGTCCGGGGCATCGCGTCCGGCATCGGCAACATCGAGTCCAAGATGGAGACCGAGGCGGTCGACGTCGCGGTCGCGGT
This sequence comes from Bradyrhizobium sp. CCGB01, assembly GCF_024199795.1. Lineage (NCBI taxonomy): Bacteria > Pseudomonadati > Pseudomonadota > Alphaproteobacteria > Hyphomicrobiales > Nitrobacteraceae > Bradyrhizobium > Bradyrhizobium sp. CCGB01. Next base: position 1,590,061 of record NZ_JANADK010000001.1, on the reverse strand, counting down.
GGCGCGCAAGCTGTGCGCCGATCTGGTCGCCGCCGAACCGCTGGGCGAGATCATGGCGCTGGTCAAGGACTGCTTCTCGCACCTGGTCGCGACGCCGCATCTCGTCGTCCGCATCAACGACGCGCTCTACGACAGTGCGCGCGAGAAGATCGAGCGGCTCGCCAAGCAGAGCGGCTTCGAGGGCCGGCTCGTGATCCTGGCCGAGCCCGAAATCATCACCGGCGACTGCCGGATCGAATGGGCCGATGGCGGCGTGGTGCTGGAACGCGGCGCCATCGCGGCCAAGATCGACGAAATGGTCGGACGCTATATCGCGTCCCGCAGGGGGAGCTAAACCATGAGCGATACCGACGGACAGGTCCCGCTGCCCGATCTCAACGGCCCGCTGCCGCCGACCGCCGACGTCGGCTACAACGAGGACGAATATGCGACGCGCGCCGCCGCCGACCTCGAGGCCGTGTTCGACGTGCCGGTGCAGGTCTCGGCCGTGCTCGGCCGCTCCAAGATGGACGTCAGCGAGCTGTTGAAGCTCGGGCCCGGCACCGTGCTCGAGCTCGACCGCCGCGTCGGCGAGGCCATCGACATCTACGTCAACAACAAGCTGGTCGCCCGCGGCGAAGTCGTCCTCGTCGAGGACAAGCTCGGCGTGACCATGACCGAAATCATCAAGACTGAACGCAGCTAGTAGCGCAGGACATGACGCGCGGCAGCGCGACCAGACGGACAGGAGATTGACATGCGGCTTCTCATCGTTGGCACATTGAAGGGCCAGCTCACCACCGCCACCAAGATCGCGATGGAGAACGGCGCCACCGTGACCCACGCCGAGGATCACGAGCAGGCGATGCGCGTGCTGCGCGGCGGCAAGGGTGCCGACCTCCTGCTGGTCGACGTCGCCCTCGACATCCGCGACCTCGTGATGCGGCTCGAAGCCGAGCACATTCACGCTCCGATCGTCGCCTGCGGCATCACCAACGACGCCCGCGCCGCGGTCGCCGCGATCCATGCCGGCGCCAAGGAATACATCCCGCTGCCGCCGGATCCGGAACTGATCGCAGCCGTGCTCGCCGCGGTCGCCAACGATTCCCGCGAACTGGTCTATCGCGACGAGGCGATGGCCAAGGTGATCAAGCTCGCCCAGCAGATCGCGGGTTCGGACGCCTCGGTGATGATCACCGGCGAATCCGGCACCGGCAAGGAAGTGCTGGCGCGCTACGTCCACACCCGCTCGGCGCGCGTCAAGCGCCCCTTCATCTCGATCAACTGCGCCGCGATCCCCGAGCATCTCCTGGAATCCGAACTGTTCGGCCACGAGAAGGGCGCCTTCACCGGCGCGGTCGCCCGCCGCATCGGCAAGTTCGAGGAGGCGACCGGCGGCACGCTGCTGCTGGACGAAATCTCGGAGATGGACGTCCGCCTGCAATCAAAACTGCTGCGCGCCATCCAGGAGCGCGTCATCGATCGCGTCGGCGGCACCAAGCCCGTCCCTGTCGACATCCGCATCATCGCGACCTCGAACCGCAATCTGGCGGAGGCCGTGCGCGAAGGCACGTTCCGCGAGGATCTGCTGTTCCGCCTCAACGTCGTCAACCTGAAGATCCCGCCGCTGCGCGAGCGCCCCGCCGACATTCTCGAGCTGGCCCAGCACTTCGTGAAGAAATACGCCGAGGCCAACGGCGTGCCGATGCGCCCGATCTCGGCGGAAGCGCGCCGCGTGCTCTCCACCAACCGCTGGCAGGGCAACGTCCGTGAGCTCGAAAACACCATGCACCGTGCGGTGCTGATGGCGCAGGGCGACGAGATCGGCCCCGACGCGATCATCACGCCGGACGGCGACCGCCTCGACCTCGCCAAGACCGCGCCGGCCGTGGCGCATGCCACCATGGCCGCCGAGCAGGTGACGCGCGCGCTGGTCGGCCGCACCGTCGCCGACGTCGAGCGCGACCTGATCCTGGAGACGCTGAAGCACTGCCTCGGCAACCGGACCCACGCCGCCAACATCCTCGGCATCTCGATCCGCACGCTGCGCAACAAGCTCAACGAATATTCCGACGGCGGCATTCCGATCACACCGGCGGGGACGCCGGGTGAGTATCCGCGGATGCCGATGGTGGGGGCGTAAGGCTCCAGAGCACACAAGCTGACGAACGAATGCCCGGGCCAGTCCCGGGCATTCTCACGTGAAGCGGGCGAATGGCCGGGACGCGCCGGCCATGGCGACCGAGTGTTTTGCCTCATCGCGGCGCCACGATCACATCAAGCTACTTGCCCGGCGGAACGTAGACGCTTGCAAGCTTCGCGGCCTTTTCCGCGATGCTCTTGAAGTCGCCCATCTTCCAGGCGCGTACGGTTTCGATCTTGGCGATGGCGCCGCTCGCCGCGGCTGCCATTCCGATGGCGACAGCATCGGCTCCGTCGGGGAACTCCGCAACGATCAGCGCGTCATGTGCGCCTGTCGTCATGAACGCTCCCTGGAGCTTCCCGCCAGCCTTCTCGATCATCGCACCAATGACCGCGGTGCGATCGGACGGCTTGTCGACCAATCCCTTGATGCCGGCATTTGAGTATGAGACGTACGAGATGAACAGCGGCATGTTTTCCCTCCGTCGAAGCTAGAACGATGACAAATGTCGCTTTGGAAAGAGCTCTTCGAGCGAGAGCAAGGCACGGCCTGCCGACGGCACGCAAGCTGCCTTGAAAATTCAGTCACGGACTTCGGCACGTCCAACTGGCAGCTTGTCCGAATTATAACTGACACTGCAATGGTGCGCGAACGGTAAGCCAAGCCGACCCATTTGGAACGTTACCATTGTGCCGGGCAGGACAAATTCGTTTTCGGAACCAAGGCCTGCTGCGCGTGAAGCAGTTCACTATCGATACGCGCCGGGACCGGTAGAATTTTCGAGTGAGGCGACATCGGCGAGAGACCGCCTCCGCCTTCGCACACGTCCTTCACCTCGAAAGGGCAAGCCATGAAATACTCCTCCACGACGATCTCCCGCCTATCGATGGTCGTTTTGCTGCTCGCGGCCTCGGCGACGCTCGCGCGCGCTGACGTGATCATGGACTGGAACGCAAAGGCCGATGCGATCGCGGCCGAGAAGCAAATTCTTCCGGCACCCCACAGCCGCACCTTGTCCATGATGCACGTCGCAATGTTCGAAGCCGTCAACGCGATCGACCGCCGTTACACGCCGTACAAATTCTCGTTGTCAGCGGACCGTTCGACGTCGCGGGAAGCTGCCGCAGCAGCGGCCGCTCACGATGTGCTGCTGTCGCTCCATCCAGACCTCAAGCAGGACCTGGATGCGACGTTGACGAACTCTCTGGCGCCGATTGCCGACGGTGTGACCAAGGTCGCCGGCATCAACCTTGGGAAAGAGGCCGCGACGAAGATCATCGAGCTTCGCGCCAATGACGGCAGCGCCGCCACGGAAACCTACCGGCCCCTGACGACAGCGGGCGCCTACGTTCCGACCGCCGTCCCGCTCTTCTCGACCACGGGTGCGACGACGCCATGGGTCCTGGCCTCCGGATCGCAATTTCGCCCCGCAGCGCCGCCGGCGCTCGATTCAGCAGTCTGGACTCGGGACGTCAACGAGATCCGTGAGGTCGGTAGCCGAAGCAGTACAACCCGGACGCCTGAGCAAACGACGATTGGTCGATTCTGGTTCTTCGTCGGCGCCCGCACCTACAATCCCATCGTGAGACAGGCTGCAATGGCCAAGGGCATGGATCTCGTCGACTGCGCCCGGCTGTTCGCGTTGACGTCAATTGCCGGCAACGACGCCATCGTCGCCGTATTCGACGCAAAGTACCATTACAATCTGTGGCGACCAATCACGGCCATACGCAACGCCGACCTGACCTCAAATCCGGCGACGCCCCGCGATCCATCCTGGCTGCCGCTGGGGCAAACGCCGATGCATCCGGAATATCCCTGCGCTCACTGCATCGTCTCGGCTGCGATTTCGACCGTGCTCCAGAATGTCGTCGGAGATTTCGGCGAGTTCTCATTGACCAGCCCCACGGCGCCGGGTGTCACGCGAAAATGGTCGCGGCTGCAGGATTATAGCGACGAAGTCTCCAGCGCCCGCATCTGGGCCGGCTTTCACTACCGGTTCTCGACCGAAGTCGGCAAGGAGATGGGTCGAAAGATCGGCACGTTGACTGTCGCGACGCAGCTTCGCGGCGTGGAGGCGAAAGCAGAACCGCGCCGTTAGACCGTTGCCATCTTGGAGAAAGCATCGTAGGGCGCATGAGCGGAGCGACATGCGGGACAGTGCCGGCACGGCGGCTCCCCGGATATCGCTTCGCTCATCCGGGCTACCGGAGCGAACACATGGCGGCACCGCATCCGGCGACTAGGTCGGGCGCACGCCATGCCCTATAACCCCGCGTGAGAACCACGCGAGGATGACAATGTCTCAATCCCAAATCACGGACTGGCTGGCGTCGCAGCGGCAGGCGATGATCGATCTGCTGCGCGATGTCGTGAACATCGATTCCGGATCCTATGACAAGGAAGGCGTCGATGCGGTCGGTGCGCGGTTCGAGCGGCATTTTGCCGAGCACGGCATTCCGTTCCGGCGCGAGGCCAACGCCACCTTCGGCGATGCGATCCATGCCGATGTCGCCAAGCCCGGCAGCAACGAGAAGCCGGTGCTGTTGATGGGCCATCGCGACACCGTGTTCGGCAAGGGCGAGGCCGGGCGGCGGCCGTTCACGATCAAGGACAACCGCGCCTATGGACCCGGCGTCTCCGACATGAAGTCCGGCCTCGTCATGAACGTGTTCGTGGCAACCGCTTTCCACAAGTTCGGCGGCTCACCGCATCCGATCAAGGTGCTGATCACCTCGGACGAGGAGATCGGCTCGCCCTCCTGCCGCCCCGTGATCGAGCGCGAAGGACGCGCCGCGCGCGCAGTGTTCAACTCCGAGCCGGGCCGGCCCACGGGCAACGTCGTCACCGGCCGCAAGGGCGGCATCTTCATGCATTTTGCCATCACCGGTAAAGCCGCGCATTCCGGCGCCAATTTCGCCGCCGGCGTCAGCGCGATCGGCGAGCTCGCGCACAAGATCGTCCAGATCCACGCGCTGACCGATCTCGACAAGGGCATCACGCTCAATGTCGGTCTCGTCTCGGGCGGCCAGTCCGTCAACACCACGGCGCCTTTCGCCGAAGGCCAGATCGACCTGCGCTATGTCGATCCCGCGGATCGCGCGCGGATCATGGCCGCGATCGAGAAGATCATCGCGACACCTTACGTGCCGGGCACCAGCGCGACGCTGACGATCAAGGGCGAGTTCGTGCCGGTGGTGCAGAGCGCGGAGTCGAAGGCGCTGTTCGAAGGTTATCAGGCCGCCGCAAGGCAGGTCGGCCTCACCACGCTGCAGGGCGAGTTCTCCGGCGGCTGCGCCGATTCCGGCTTCACGGCTGCGGTCGGCACCCCGACCATCTGCGGCCTCGGGCCGGTCGGCGGGCTCGCGCACACGCCGGAGGAATATCTGGAGATCGACAGCATCGTGCCGCGCGCGCAGGCCCTGGCGCTCGCGATTTTAAAGGGTTAGGTGCCGTAGGGTGGGCAAAGCGAAGCGTGCCCACCATTGCTGCTACCGCGAAAGGTGGTGGGCACGGCGCAAGTGCGCCTTTGCCCACCCTACGAGACTGACCAAGTTCTCACGAATAGCTCGGCGCGTCGGGCTTGCGGAAGATGTGGATGGGGTCGCCCGGCACGATCGGCTGGCCTGAAAGCATCGCGTATGCATAGAGCGCGAGATAGGCGATCGCCAACGCGCCGATGGCGTAGAAGGCTAGGGTCGCGACGCGCTTCATCGTTCCGCTCCGTTGCCGTCCCGGCGGGACGCCTCAGGGCGCTTCTAGAGCGATGACGGGGAAAAGGCCAGCCTGAGCGGCCGGCAGCGATCAAACGCCGCGCCGGCCGCGCGCGGGAACGCTGACTTCCGCGAGACGGGCCGCGTCTTCGTCCTGGTCGACCGCCACATACTGGCCGTGCCAATAGGCCAATGCGGCGTTGCGCGTCGAATTCCTGACGTCCCTGACGCGGCCGATGACGATGCCGTGCGAGTGGCGTTCGACGATCTCCTCGACCTCACAATCGACGGCGGACAACGCGCCGACCAGCAGCGGAACACCGGAGACTGATGTCACCCAACGGCTGCCCGCAAAGCGATCAGGGCCCTTCAGCCCGCCCTTGCCGGCAAAACGCTCGGCGACGTCCAGCTGGTCAGCCGCGAGGATGTTCACGCCGAAGGCGCCGTAGCGGCGGATCAGCGGGAAGGACGAGGCATCTCGGTTGATGCTGACCAGGAGCGTGGGCGGCTCGACCGACAGCGAGGTCACCGAGGTCACCGTCATGCCGGTGATGTCCTTGCCCCGCCCGGCGGTGATGACACTGACACCGCCGGTGAGGTGGCGCATGGCACCGCGGAAATCGGCAGGCGAGACGGCAATTTCGGTCATGAGATCGCGGGGCACTACATTCATGGCAAGCTCCCCGAAGTGGGGTTCCCTTCTATTTAGGTACGATCGTCCGCCGACAAAAGGTGGCTCAGGATCGAGCCTTCGAGGCTCGCAAGCTCGGCGGAGCCGCGCTGGCGCGGCCGGGCCGCGTTAACCGTGACGTCGTGGGCAATACGGCCCTCCTCGATCACCAGCACCCGGTCCGCCAGGGCCACGGCCTCGGCGACGTCGTGGGTGACCAGGATCGCGGTAAAGCCCTGATCGCGCCAAACGCGCTCCAGCAGCCGCTGCATCGAGATGCGGGTCAGCGCGTCCAGCGCGCCGAGCGGCTCGTCGAAGGCGAGCACGCGGGGACGAGAGACCAGCGCGCGGCCGAGCGCGACGCGCTGCCTCTGGCCACCCGACAGCACCGAAGGCCACTGGTCGCGCTTGTCCGCGAGCCCGACCTCGGTCAGGGCCTGCTCCGCGCGGGCATGCGCATCGCTGGATGAGCGGTCGCGACCGAGGCCGACCTCGACATTGGCGAGCACGCGCGCCCAGGGCAGCAGGCGGGGCTCCTGGAACATCACGCGGATGTCCTCCGCCTGGACTTCGTCGCCAAAACCGATGCTGCCGGCGTCGAACTTCTCGAGGCCGGCGATGAGCCGCAGCAACGTGCTCTTGCCGCAACCACTCTTGCCGACGATGGCGACGAACTGGCCGGCGGGGATGTGCAGATCGATGCCGCGCAGCACCTCGTTATCGCCAAAGGATTTGCGCAGGCCGCGGATGCTGAGCGGCAGGCCGCTGACCTGCGCCGGGCGATCCTCGCGCACGACGCGGGCGTGAGGCGCGAAATTGGCGCGGCTGGCGAGCTCGGTTTCGGGAAGGGACGTACGAAGCGCTGTCTGCATGTGATTCCCAGTATTTCTGCTCAACGTTTCTGGAAGGCTGGGTGCCAGGAGAGCGTCAGGCGCTCCAGCACGCGGGAGGCGCTGTCGGCGAGCTTGCCGAGCAGGGCGTAGATCAGGATCGAGAGCACGACGACGTCGATCAGCATGAACTCGCGCGCCTGCATCGCCATGTAGCCGAGGCCCGAGGACGCCGCGATGGTCTCGGCGACGATCAGGGTGAGCCACATGATGCCGAGCGCGAAGCGGATGCCGACGAAGATCGAGGGCAACGCGCCCGGGAAGATCACGCGGCGGAACAGCTCGCTGTCGGTCATGCCGTAGATGCGGCCCATCTCGATCAGCTGCGGATCGACGGTGCGGATGCCGTGCAGCGTGTTGAGGTAGATCGGGAAGAACACGCCCAGCGCCACCAGGAACAGCTTTGCGCTCTCGTCGATGCCGAACCACAGGATGACCAGCGGGATCAGCGCCAGATGCGGCACGTTGCGTACCATCTGCAGCGTGGTGTCGGTGAGCTTGGCCGAGAGCTGCGACAGGCCATTGGCGAGACCGAAGGCGAAGCCGATGCCGCCGCCGATCAAAAAGCCGATCGAGGCGCGCCAGAACGAGACCCAGATGTTGCGGCCGAGCTCGCCGGACAGCAGCAGCTTCCAGCCCGCGAGCAGAACGTCGCTCGGCGCCGGCAGCACGCGCGTCGGCACGAAGCCGGTGACGCTGGCGACCTGCCAGACCGCGATGATGGCAAGCGGCACGATCCACTGGATCAGGCCGTCGACGCGCGGCAGACGCAAGCCGCGCGGAAGCGAAACGCTGTCGATCAGGCTCATGACTGCGATACCTTATGCTGCGGACGGTAGTCGCTGCCGACCGTTTCACCGAAGGGACCGCCATTGAAATGCAGCCTGGTCACGTTAGAAGGTTGCTCCAGCGAGAGCAGCGGGAACACCAGCTCGGCGAAGCGATAGGCTTCCTCCAGATGCGGGTAGCCCGACATGATGAAGGTATCGATGCCGATATCCTGATACTCCTTGATGCGGGCCGCGACGGTCTGGGCGTCGCCGACCAGCGCCGTGCCGGCGCCGCCGCGCACGAGGCCGACGCCGGCCCACAGGTTCGGGGCGATCTCGAGCTTGTCGCGCTTGCCGCCGTGGAGCTGTGCCATGCGCTGCTGGCCGACGGAGTCCATGCGGGCAAAGTTCTTCTGCGCGGTCGCGATGGTGTCGTCGCTGACATGCTTGATCAGCTCGTTGGCTGCGCGCCAGGCTTCTTCGTTGGTCTCGCGAACAATCACGTGAAGGCGGATGCCGAAGGAGAGCTTTCGTCCGCGCGCGGCGGCGACTTCCCTCACCTTCGCGACCTTCTCGGCCACCAGCGCCGGCGGCTCGCCCCAGGTGAGGTATTTGTCGACGGCGTCCACGGCGACGTCGATGCCGGCATCCGACGAGCCGCCGAAATACAGCGGCGGGCGCGGCGACTGCACTGGGGGAAACAGCAGCTTGCCGCCCTCGACATGGATGTGCTTGCCCTCGACATCGACGGTCTTGCCGGCGAGCAGGTCGCTGTAGACGCTGAGGAACTCGCGGGTGACCTCGTAGCGCTCGTCATGGCCGAGGAAGATGCCGTCGCCCTTGTTCTCGACGGGATCGCCGCCGGTGACGACGTTGACGAGCAGCCGGCCGTTGCTGATGCGGTCCAGCGTCGCGGTCATGCGCGCGGCGACGCTCGGCGATTGCAGGCCGGGGCGAACGGCCACGAGATAGCGCAGCCGCTCGGTGAAGGGCGCGACGCTCGACGCGACGATCCAGGAATCCTCGCAGGATCGCCCCGTCGGCAGCAGCACGCCGTAATAGCCGAGCTGGTCGGCAGCCTGCGCGATCTGGCGCAGATAGTTGAAGTTGACCTCGCGGCCGCCGATTCCCGTGCCGAGATAACGACCGTCACCGTGGGTCGGCAGGAACCAGAGGATGTTGGCGTTAGACTGCTTACTCATGAACCTGGCCTCCGCGCCACGTCGGAAATCTTGATTGCTTTCGGGATCAGGTTGAGCGCGAAGAACGCGTCCGCAACCTGCTGCTGATCGGCGATGACGGCATCCGTGATCGGCTTGATGCCGTAGGCCTGCCGCTTCAGCGCCACCTCGACCACCGGCACGGACAGCCCGATCGCCGGCGCGAGTTGCTCGGCGACTGCGTGGATGTCGCCCTTCGCCCAGTCGTCGACCGCGCTGAGCTCGGCGAGCACGGCGTCGACGATCTTCGGATTGGCGTCGAGGAATTTCTTCGAGGAGAAGTAGAACTGGTAGTTCGCAACGATGCCGGTGCCGTCGGCGAGCGTGCGCGCACCGGTGGCAGCTTCGGCGGCGGCCTGGAACGGATCCCAGATCACCCAGGCATCGACCGCACCACGCTCGAAGGCGGCACGCGCATCGGCAGGCGCAAGGAACACCGGCTCGATCTCGGAATATTTGACGCCCGCCTTCTCCAGCGCCTTGACCAGGAGATAATGGACGTTGGAGCCCTTGTTGAGCGCGACCTTCTTGCCCTTGAGCTCAGTGACCGACTTCAGCGGGCTGTCCTTCGGCACCAGGATCGCCTCGCCCTTCGGCGCCGGCGGCTCATAGGCGACATACTGGATCGGCGCGCCCGCGGCCTGCGCGAAGATCGGCGGGGCTTCGCCGGTGTTGCCGAAATCGATCGCGCCGACATTGAGCGCCTCGAGCAGCGGCGGGCCGGAGGGAAATTCGGTCCACACCACCTTGTAGCCGTCGGCGGCGAGCTTCGGCTCCAGCGTGCCCTTGCTCTTGAGCAGCACCAGCTTGCCGTATTTCTGGTAGCCGATGCGGACCACCTTGTCCTGGCCATAGGAGGTGCCGACCGCGGCGGCGACGATGCCGATCGACAGCACGATGGCCGCGATCAGACGCTGAATGATACGCCTCATGTTCAAACCCTTGTGCGTGGGGAGAGTGGTCGGCACGATCAGGCTGCCGGGTTGCGCCAGACGATGTCGCGGATGACGATCGGCTTCGGGATCAGGCCGAGCTTGTGGAAGCGGTCGGCGACGCCCTGCTGGGTCACGACGATGTCATCGGTGACGGGGCCGACCACGAAGTTCGCGCGATTGGCCGCGACGGTCTGGATGTCCATCGGGACGCCGGTGATCGCGGCGAGCGATTTGGCGACCTCGTCGCGGTGCTGCTCGGCCCATTTGCCGGCCGCGGTGGTCACATCGACGATCTGTTGCAGGATGGCGCCGTGGTTCTTCGCGAACTCGCGGTTGGCGATGTAGAAGGAATTGGTCTTGGTGACCTCACGCGCATTGATCAGGATGCGGCCGCCCTGCTTGGTCTCGCCGATCGCAAAATACGGGTCCCAGATCGCCCAGGCCTCGATGCTGCCATTGGCAAATGCCGGACCCGCGTCTGGCGGCGTCAGATAGACCGGCGTGATGTCGGCATAGGTGAGACCGGCCTTCTCCAGCGTCTGCACCACGATGTTGTGCGCGCTGGAGCCCTTGGTGAAGCCGATACGCTTGCCCTTCAGGTCGGCGATGTTGCGGATCGGCGAATCCTTCGGCACCAGGATGCCCTGGCCGTTGGTGATGGGTTGGCCCGCGGCATAGACGATCGCAGCGCCCGCCGCCTGGGCGAACACCGGCGGTGAATCGCCGACCGAGCCGAAATCGACGCTGCCGACATTCATCGCCTCCATCATCGGCGGGCCCGACGAGAACTCGACCCATTTCACCTCGATGCCCTGCGGCGTGAAATGTTTTTCCAGGGACGCCTGCTGGCGCGCGATGACCAGCACGCCGCTCTTCTGGTAGCCGATACGAATTTCCTTCACCGCGCCTTGCGCGCTCGCTCGCGAAGCGAATGCAGTAGCGGCTGCTGTTCCAAGGGACAATTTCAGGAAGTCACGACGCTGCATTCAACACTCCGGGCCGCGTGCGGCCGTCATCATTCACGTTTCGAGAATGATGGTGCGGAGCGGCGGAGGTGTCGAGACACGCGGAAAAATAGCGATGCGAGCACTGCGCGCGTGGCGGCGCGCATGATTAATCTTTCAAGCGGCCGCACCAATGAAGATGGAATTTTTCTGCACGCGGATGTGAAGGCCGAGCGCGTTCGCGCCTTGGGACTCGCGACCGGAACCAAATCTGCGAAAACAACCCCATGCACAGTAGCCGGAGCATGGGAAATCAACGACTTACGTATTATCCGAAGTCGATTTGACTCGTCGGGCAAAACAGGGGCATGATGGCATCATGGCGGACCGGGGCTGCTGAGGCGAAAAGCTCGTTCCACCACCTCACTGTCATTCCCGCGAAGGCGGGGAATCCAGTATTCCAGAGATGCCGATGCTTCACACGACTGCCGCGGCGTACTGGATCGCCCGGTCAAGCAGGGCGATGACACCGCACGACTTTGCAAGCTAGTGCCACTTCACCGGCAAATTCTGCAAGCCCCTAAACGCCCAGCCGCCGATGCGCACCGGCTCGTCACCGGCGATCTCGAGCTGTTTGGCACGCGCGAACACCGTCGGCAGCGCGACGTCGGCGATCATGGCGCGCGAAGCCCAGGCGCCGGCGCAGAAGTGCGGGCCGGCGCCGAAGGCGACGCTCTTGGACGTATCACGCCGCACGTCGAACTGATCGGCCCGCTCAAAATGTTTCTCGTCGCGGTTGGCAGAGCCGAACATCAGGAACACGCGCTCATCGGTTTCGAACGTCACGTCGCGGATCGACCACGGCTTTGCGATGCGCCGCGGCGACATGCCGATCGGCGAGATCCAGCGGGCGTATTCCTCGAACGCCTCGAGCCAGGACACCTCGCCCTTGCGCACCAGATCGAGCTGATCGGGATGGCTCAGCAGCGCCCACACCGTGCCGGCGATCGCCTTGCGCGGTTCGTTCTGGCCGCCCGAGATCGCAAGCTTGACGTTGGCGCGCACGCTCTCCATCGGCATGCCGGCGGCGAGGAGCACGCCGAGAATGCTCTGGTCGGGGTTCTTGCGCATCACCGGCAGGATGTCGTCGATCGCGGCATCGATGCCTGATGTGGCCGCATGGCAGCGCGCTTCGACAGCGGGATCGCCGGAATAGTTGGCGATGCCCTCGATCATGCCTTGCGACCACGCGTCCATGTCGCCAAAGCCGATATTGGTGAGGCCGGTGATCGACTTCAGGCATTCGCCCGAGAACGGCAACGCGAAGTCGCGCATGAAGTCGATCCGCCCGGGCTCTACGCAATCGAGAATGCGGTCGGCATGAGCCTGGAACAGCGCGGTCCAGTGCGCCTTCACCGTCTTCGGCGACACCGTCGGAAACATCGCGCGCCGCTCGACCTGATGCGCCTCGCCGTCCTTGCGCATCATGTTGTGGCCCATCAGCCGATTCATCAGGCCGGCGGGCTGGTGCGAGGAGAACACGTCGATCTGCTTCTCGGAGATCGAGATGTCGTCGCGGCTGGTCAGCAGCGTCGAACCGAGCTGCGGCACGAAGGCGATCGGCGCCTCCTTGCGCATTCTTGCAAGCATCGGATAGGGATCGGCCCAGAACGAAGCAGGGTCGATGTCGATGCGCGGCGCGGTGCTCAAGGCCGTTTCCTCTGGATTGTTGTGTCCTTGGGGCCAGACTAGCGCACTACGGTGCGGGCGTCTGTCCCTAGCGATGGGGACAGACGGGAGAAGAGCATTTACTTGCAAGTCAGGTTGACGGGACAAAGCGGCAAGGAATTCCCCGCGGCACAACCTCGATACATGCCAGGTTTGGAGATCGTCGCGACGCAGGCGTCGAAGTTGCCGTGGCAACCGGTTCCTGTACACTCGGCCGGCAAATCCAAGATCTGCAAATCCAAAATCTGCAAATCCAAGACGGGATGATCATGACCACATTGCTCATCGTAGGCGCGACGGGGCTGGTTGGCGGCCGCGCGATGAGGCTCGCCCTTACGGACCCTCGCATCACGCGCATCATCGCGCCGACGCGGCGTGCGATGCCGCCCGAGGAGCGGATAGCCAATCCTCGGCTCGATGATCTGATTGCTGGTGCCGGCGGTGAGGAATGGCGAGCCGACGGCGCAATCTGCGCGCTCGGCACGACGCGGGCGGCGGCAGGGTCGGCAGCAGCATTTCGAGCGGTCGACTACGAACTGGTGCTGCTGATCGCGCGGCGGCTGCGCGACGCTGGAGTCGGTCGGTTCGCGCTGGTGTCGTCCTTGGGCGCCGACCCGCGATCCCCGTTTCTCTACACACGGACGAAGGGCGAGGTGGAGGAGGCGATCGGGGCGCTCGCTTTCCCGTCCCTGACGATCCTGCGGCCAGGTTTCCTGGATGGCGAGCGGGCCGAAAGCAGGCCGGTCCAGCGCGCGGTGCGGAACGTCTTGAGCTTCGCGTCCCCCCTGTTGCCGCGCGTTGCGCGCATCAGCTCGGTGACCAACGTGGCCCGCCGGCTCATCGACGCGGCTGTTGCCGGCAAGCCGGGAACACAAATCATTGGAGCTGCGCAGCTGGCCGAAGCTGGGCCTATCGGTGAGCACGTGGGCTAAGAGCCGCAAGCCGACGTTCGGCAGATTGTCATCTGCTGAGGCAGCATTTAATCTGTTGGCCGCACGCCCTAAGCCGACTGGACTGGAAGTTGAGCAGGCCATGACCAAAGACGATGAGTTCGTTAATTGGTTGGCGACTGGTTATTCACGACAGCGCCGCATCATCGGTAGTCGCCAAAGAACCAATATCGGAAGTAACGGACACGAAGTTGCAGCGTAGGCAGAGGCAGCGTTGAATCCGACAGACGAGGAACGCGACGTATGGAGGCGAGCGCGATAGGATGTGAGGCAAAGGCGTTACAGCCTTGCTTGCCGATCGGGCGCGTTGCCCAATGACTTAAGCAGCGCCGCCAATGCATTTCTGAGTTACACCGACCGTTTTAGCTACCAGACCGTATCAAATACGGATCCAAGGACCCAGCTAATCGGTCCGCCACCTGTATGGCGCTCGGCGTGGACTGCTTTTCGCGATGAAGCGAGCCGACGGAATTCACGACCAGCCCACTACAAGCAAGAACAGCTATCGCAATCGCAGCGAGATATTTGGTCCTCATGACGATGGTCCCCTTTATCGCGCCATGAACTAACCGGGCACTCTCAGAAATGGTTCCCGAACGCTGCACCCCAATGTTTTCGGCCGCATCGGAAGCTGCTTCCATGGCGCCAGCGACTAGCCGCTGGGCAGGTTCCTCTTTCGAAATGGAACATATCGGTCGCGATCAGAAATTGAGGAACGAAAGCGTCCGCCAGGCTTTAGAAAAAGTGAGGCCGTCGCTCGCCGGTAGTAACACGGCGCATGTCGCGGATAGCCAAAGGTCGTGGCGAACGACCCGCTGTTCTTAATACAAGCGCTCGCGCAGATAGCAAAAAGCGACGGTCTTCGGTTTCAATTAAAATCGCCAGCAGTGCCCCGATCGGTTGCGGGGGAGTGCACGGGGGGCTGGCGGAATCGAAGGCTCCGTCATGCGCAACCGAATTGACATTGACCATATACACTGTCGGGCCATCATTCGAGAGATCGGCGAGAGATTACGTGCGTCGCTGAAACCAGAGCCGAAACTACCGGCGAGTCTGAGAGCGCAAATCGATCGGCTCCGCGATCGAAGCGCCCGAGCATTGGAACAAGCCGCGCGGTTGAGCCGCAGTCGGCTCGGCCGAACATGGATGAACGATGCCGCCGGTGAAGCTTCGCGCATCGACGATCTTGAACGAGTACGGTAAGGCGCAATCCGAATTGATCGGCAAAACCGTCGTCCTTACCGACGGAAAGGCAGGCACGGTCGAGAACGTTTGGCTGGATGAATTGCACGGGCTTCGGATTTCAATCAAGGGGCATGACGGAAGATGGCCGGTCTCAACCATCAAGTTCGAGGAGAACTAGACCTCGCACCCGCTGCGCATCATCCCAATAGCGCGTTCAGAACATTCCGATCAGGATGAAAAACCCAATCTCAATCAGGAACGTGGTGCCCGTAAGGAACACGTCGCTCGCCGAAACAGGGTTCATGAATGCCTCGCATCTTGCGAAGCCCCGGGAGTAAATCATTCAGGCTAGAAAATGTTTCAGTTCCAAACGCAGACGGCGCGAGATGCGAGCGGGGTGGACATCCGAGGCGGCCTAAGGCAAGGCCCGCTTCGGGTCACAAGCGGTAGTCGAGGCGAAGGCAGCCCCGCGTCCGGCTTACCACCGACAGCCGACGTGACGATGGGCGCCTCGTTGTTCGGCTTTGGGCCATGAGCCGACATCGCTCCAATCAAGCGGCGATACTTGTCAGGCTCCTTAGCGGCCGTAGGGGAAGCAGCGGTTGCGATCGAGTGTAAGACCGAAATGCGCTCCCAGTGCAGCGATGGCCGCGTCCTGCTGAGGATAAGGATCGGCATTGGATGCGGCAACGATGATGATCCGGAACCCGTCGCGATCTTTGCCACCCGGTGGCAGCATCGCTGTAGTTAGTGCATTGCCCTCCATGTCGCGCAGCGTGAGGAAAAGCGGCATCTCTCGCTGTACATGGGCCTCGAGGCCGATGTCGCGCTCGATCGCGTTGGGCCGCTCGGGACGCCAGGACTGGACTGCCTTCTCCCGCTCGCGGCGGAAATATTTCTCAACTGTGTGGCCCATCAGGCGCGACTCATACATCGCTTCACCTTCCGTCTCGATACGGAACCAGGTCTTGCCCTTCGGCGCGTCGCAAACATACTGCATTTCGCCCGTCCTGCGATCGCCGCAATTCTAGGGCGGTGGGCCTGCAAAGCCAATATGAGACTAGCTCCCGTGTATAGCGCTGCACGATCAGAGGGGCTAAGAGTATTTGATTGGACGTTGAAGTTTTAGTGAGCCCAAACAATACCAGGTCGACCGGAATAATCCTCTTCAAGGAGCGTCCCGATGCCTGACGTAAGGGAGAAGCAACGCGAAGCCCGCCGGAAGATCATTCGCCAATGGGCGAAGCTTCCGAGGGATAAACGGCAGTCTATGGAGGGGATTTCTGAATTCGCCAGGACCGCCGCTCAGCAGAACGAGAACGCATTCGTCCGCAGTCGTCGCGATCCGTATCAGAAGATCATGGGATGGCTATTGTCGCGTGCTCATCTCTGAACGACTGAGTCCTCTGCACATCCTTCGAAGGCGACACCGAAATTTCGGCAAAGTCATCGAATGTCCTGCCGTGTCCGAACCCCCGGCGGGGCCGTCACAAAGCGACGAGATAAGTGTGAAGCTGAAAGCAACAATCATCGTCGTAGCGCTGCTAGCTGCAACGGCTGCACATGCCGAGACGATCGATCTGAAATGCTGGGCGCGGGGCCTTACCGGCGGCGAGCGCAACTCGGTCTACTTAAACGGGGAACAGGTCACCGTTAATCTGGACGAGGGGACGATGCACTCTCGGACATTCGGAAGCAATTTGGCCGTCCACGCCACGGATACGCACTTGTTCTTTGAGACGGCGCTTACGCTCGGCAACATTTGGCAACATCTGTTCGACCCGACCGCTGTCTGGCAAGGTTTCATCAACCGCGTCGACGGCACGCTTAAGGCGCATAAACGCGACGGTACTGTCATCAGCGGGCACTGCCAGCTGGTCGGCTGAACCTGCCCATGTCGCAGATGGGTCAAAAGTCGACTATCCAGGAAGGCGGACTGCGTGTCCGCTTTGCTCTCGGAAGCAGATATCGCGAACCTAGAGTACTCCCTAGTTCAGGCTGCGCGGCCCCGCGAGCAGCCGCAGCACGATCGAAAACAATTCGCTCTGCGAGGAGATGCCGAGCCGTTCATAGGCGCGCTTGCGGTAGGTCAGGGTCGAATGCAGGCTGATGCCGAGCGCCTGCGAGATCGCCTCGGAGTTGAAGCCTTCGAGGATGCGCCGACACACCTCCTGCTCGCGCCGGGTGAGAGCGGCGAGTGGCGCGCGGGTCGCGAACAACGCGTCGAGCGTCTGATCGGGCGTTGCGCCCTGCTGGAAGTGGCGTGCTACGCTGGCGCCGATGGCCGGCGCGATCGCCCGGAGCCGCTCGCGCTGCGCGGCGCTGAAGCGGCCCTGGGCCGTAATGCGGTAGAAATTGACGTAGAAGCAGGTGTCGCCAGTCCAGATCGCGGTGGCGCATTTGTCGACGATGCCGGAATCGTGGAAGAAGATTTTCCGGTATCGCGCGCCGTACATGCGCGGTGCGAATGCCGGCAGCATGATCGGCGCGCCGCCCTCGCCTTCGAACAGCGCATCGCGATTGGGATCGGATTCGTGGAATTGCCCGGCATAGGCGGCGCCGAGATCACCGCCGATCGGGATGTTGCCGGCATCGAGCAGGCAGTGTGCGGCGCCGGCACGGCTCAGCGCGAACACCATGCAATGGCCGACATCGGCCTGCCGGCGCAACGTGTCGATCAGGACTTTTGGGAAATCCGGCCGGCCAATGGCCAGCACCGCGGGCGTGACATCGCCAGCCGCCGGATCGAGGGCCATCCCGTGGGGCCGCATCGTTCTCTCCCTATCGCTTTGCGCCGGTTTTACCAGCAACGGCGATATGCCGAAAGACGGGGGCTGCCGGGATATCACCTGGCCTGCGGCTCGGCCTTGCCACGCGTCGTCCGGTTGGGATCGACTCGGCACACTCAATGCTGGTGGCGCATCCGGCGCCAGAAACGAGCGCCAGGAGTGGCACGTCGCGGCACGACCGGATCGGATCAGCCATCACGACTTATCGTGCGCGTACTTCTCCAACAGCAGCCGATTATATTCATCCCTCACGGCCCTCCGCGAGACATGCCCTCTTCGGTCTTTGGCGATCCTCAGAAGATCAGGATCGGTCGGTGCCCGTGATTTCCGGCTAAATTTCGCAAAAAGTCGGGTAGCAGGCGCCGACGTCCTTCCTAACAGTCGGTCAAACCATCCCATGGTCATGGTGTCCTCCCGGACGGATGCGAGTGACAAGCCTATCACCACGAATCTGGCGGTTCAAACGGACAGTTCAACTGCATCTTTTCGAAATGCCAGCCGCCACATCGTCCGCAACGGCGCCCTACTCCGCCGCCGCCCTGGCCGGCGGCACGTTGATCGCGAGCTTGCCGTAGCGGTCGGTGAAGGCCTCGGTGTCGATCTCCTCGAGCTTGATCTCGCCGCTCATCACGCCCCGCTTCCAGGCGGCCTGGGCCGGGTCGTTCTGGAATTCCGGCATCACCTCGCGGCCGAACAGCTCCAGCGACTCGCAGATGTGCTCGTGGCTGTTCTTGCCGGCCTGGTTGAGCAGGATGACCTGGTCGATATGCGAGCTCTGGAAGCGCTTCAGCTTCTTGCGGATGGTCTCGGGCGAGCCGATCAGGCCGCCGCGCAATGCCGCCTCCTGCGCTTCCGGATTGTCGCGCTTCCACTTGTTGTACTCGTCCCACATGTTGACGGTGTAGGGCGCGGGACGCTGGCGGTTCTGCGAGGCGCCGTAGAAGCGCAGCGCGAACTGGAAGAAGGTGGCGCCGTCGGCCCGCGCCCGCGCCTCCTCGTCGGTCTTGGCGCACATGAAGAAGGAGACCAGCGCCATGTTCGGGTTGATCTCGTAATCGGCCAATTTGTGCAGCCGCTTGGTCATGGCATTGTAATAGGCATGCACCCAGGCATGCGCGGCGTCCGCGCTGACGAACTGGAAACCGAGCGCGCCAAAGCCGTGGCGGCCGGCGCGCTCGATGGTCGGCAGCTGCGAGCACGCCATCCACAGTGGCGGATGCGGCTTCTGCACCGGTTTCGGCACGACGTTGCGCAGGGGGATGTCGAAATACTTGCCGTGGTGCTCGGACCCTGCGTCCTTGAACATCGGGAAGATCGCCTGGACGGCTTCCTCGAAGACTTCCTTCTTGGTCTCCATATCGCGGCCGAACGGCGTCAGCTCGGTGATGGACGCGCTCTCGCCCATGCCGAATTCGCAACGGCCGTTGGAGAGCAGATCGAGCACCGCGACGCGCTCGGCGACGCGCGCCGGATGGTTGGTGGTGAGCTGGAGGATGCCGTGCCCGAGCCGGATGTTCTTCGTGCGCTGGCTGGCCGCGGCGAGGAAGGATTCCGGCGAGGGCGAGTGCGAGTATTCTTCGAGGAAGTGATGCTCGACGACCCAGGCGTGGTCGTAATTGAGCTTGTCGGCGAGTTCCATCTGCGAGAGCGCGTTCTGGTAGAGGGCGAGCTCGTCGCCCGCCACCCAGGGCCTTGGCAGTTGCAGCTCGTAGAAGATGCCGAACTTCATGACGCCGTCTCTCCCGCATTATTGTTGTTAACGTCATCTTAATGCGTGAGGGGCGGCTGTCTACGGAATCGCAATTCCGCCGCGCGGGAGATGGATCCCTCACCCGCACGTAGCAAAGCAAGCCCGATCCGGCGCGTACTACAGGGTGCGGCCAAGTCGACAGGTTGATCCAGATCAACGCGTTAGCGGCTCGAACCTATCTAAAGTGCAGCAAGGTAACGGCCCGGATGCCGTCCCGATTCCCATACCATTCAGAGAGACCGAATATGTCGGCCCCTGACGACACGACTTCGCGCGTGCGCCGTAAGCGCATGGAGATCTTTGCGTTCCTGTTCCTGACCGCGGTCGTGATGCCCGTCCTCGCGGTCGGAACGGTCGGCTCATACGGGCTCGGCGTCTGGATCTACCAGATGTTTGCCGGCCCTCCCGGCCCACCGCCCTCCCCGCATTGATCCCCGAACAGCGAAAGACAGCCATCATGGCACAAGCCACACTCAACCGCCGCGCATTGATCACCGGCCGGGTGCTCAGCACCGAGCGCGTCATCTCCCCGCCCGGCTGTGAGATCGCCAGCATCGTGGTGCAGGCGCGTCCCGAGCGCCTGGACGAGCTGGAGGCCGAGATCACCGCGCTGCCCGGCTGCGAAATTCACGGCCGCGACGCGCGCGGCAAGCTCATCGTCGTGACCGAGGCGCCTGACGCCGGCAGCCTCGGCACGCTGCTCAACACCATCCAGTCGCTGCCGAACGTCTATTCCGCGGCGCTGGTCTTCCACGCCATCGAAACCGCCTGAGTCAGGAAGAGCCACCATGACATCACCAAAGCTCGACCGCCGCCAGATGCTGAAGCTCGAGGCCGCCGCGATCGCGGCCGCTGCCGCGGGCATGCCGGCACCGGCGCTCGCTGCCAATCTCGTCACCGAGCGCGACACATCCGAATTGAAATGGGACAAGGCTGCCTGCCGCTTCTGCGGCACCGGCTGCTCGGTGATGGTCGCGACCAAGGACAACCGCGTCGTCGCCACCCATGGCGACATCAAGGCCGAGGTCAATCGCGGCCTCAACTGCGTCAAGGGCTACTTCCTGTCCAAGATCATGTACGGCCATGACCGCCTGACCCAGCCGATGCTGCGCAAGACGGGCGGCAAGTACGACAAGAACGGCGAGTTCACGCCGGTGTCCTGGAACGAAGCCTTCGACATCATGGAAGTGAAGTGGAAGGAAGCCTTCAAGAAGCGCGGGCCGAACGGCGTCGCCATGTTCGGCTCCGGGCAGTGGACGATCTGGGAAGGCTATGCCGCGTCAAAGCTGTTCAAGGCCGGCTTCCGCACCAACAACATCGACCCCAATGCGCGCCACTGCATGGCCTCCGCCGTCGCCGGCATGATGCGCACCTTCGGCATCGACGAGCCGGCCGGCTGCTATGACGACATCGAGGCCACCGACGCCTTCGTGCTGTGGGGCTCCAACATGGCGGAGATGCACCCGATCCTGTGGACGCGCCTGGCCGACCGCCGGCTCTCCGCGCCGCATGTCCGCGTCGCCGTGCTCTCCACCTTCGAGCACCGCTCGTTCGACCTCGCCGACATCGGCATGGTGTTCAAGCCGCAGACCGACCTCTACATCCTCAACGCCATCGCCAATCACATCATCAAGACCGGGCGCGTCGACAAGGACTTCGTCGCCGCCCATACCATCTTCAGGCGCGGACAGACCGACATCGGTTATGGCCTGCGGCCCGAGCATCCGCTGCAGAAGAAGGCAACGGGCGCGACGAAGGCCAACGACTCCACCGACATGAGCTACGACGAGTACGTCAAGTTCGTCTCGGAGTACACGTTGGAGAAGGCCGCCGAAATGTCCGGCGTACCGCTCAATCGGCTCGAGGCGCTCGCCGAGCTCTATGCCAATCCCAAGACGAAAGTGGTCTCGTTCTGGACGATGGGTTTCAACCAGCACACCCGCGGCGTCTGGTGCAACAACCTCGTCTACAACATCCACCTTCTGACCGGAAAGATCTCCTCGCCCGGCAACAGCCCGTTCTCGCTGACCGGCCAGCCCTCGGCCTGCGGCACCGCGCGCGAGGTCGGCACCTTCTCGCACCGCCTCCCCGCGGACATGGTCGTCACCAACAAGGCGCATCGCGATCACGCCGAGCACATCTGGCAGCTGCCCGAAGGCACCATTCCCGACAAGAACGGCGCACACGCCGTGCTGCAAAGCCGGATGCTGAAGGACGGCCTGATCAACGCCTATTGGGTGCAGGTCAACAACAACTTGCAAGCCGGCCCCAACGCCAACGAGGAGACCTATCCGGGCTTCCGCAATCCCGACAATTTCATCGTGGTCTCGGACGCCTATCCCTCGGTGACGGCTCTGGCCGCCGATCTGATCCTGCCCACCGCGATGTGGGTGGAGAAGGAAGGCGCTTACGGCAATGCCGAGCGGCGCACGCAGTTCTGGCATCAGCTCGTCTCCGCGCCCGGCGAGTCGAAGTCCGATCTCTGGCAGCTCATGGAATTTTCAAAACGCTTCAAGATCGAGGAGGTGTGGCCGGAGGAGCTGATCGCCAAGAAACCGGAGGTTCGCGGCAAGACGCTGTTCGACGTGCTCTACAAGAACGGCCAGGTCGACAAGTTTCCGACCTCGGAGATCGAGGAAGGCTACGCCAACGAGGAATCCAAGGCGTTCGGCTTCTACGTGCAGAAGGGCCTGTTCGAGGAATACGCCTCGTTCGGCCGCGGTCATGGCCACGACCTCGCGCCGTTCGAGAGCTATCACCGCGAGCGCGGCCTGCGCTGGCCTGTCGTCAACGGCCAGGAAACGAGATGGCGTTTCCGCGAGGGCAGCGATCCCTACGTCAAGCAAGGCGCCGGCGTGCAGTTCTACGGCTATCCGGACGGCAGGGCGCGCATCTTCGCGCTGCCCTACGAGCCGCCGGCGGAATCCCCCGACGGCGAATATCCGCTCTGGCTCTCGACCGGCCGCGTGCTCGAGCACTGGCATTCCGGCACCATGACGCGCCGCGTGCCCGAGCTCTACAAGGCGTTCCCCGAGGCCGTGTGCTTCATGCATCCGGACGACGCGTCGGAAGCAAAGCTCCGGCGCGGCGACGAGGTGAAGGTGGTCTCGCGGCGCGGCTTCATCCGCGCCCGCGTCGAGACGCGCGGCCGCGACCGGCCGCCGCGTGGCCTCGTCTTCGTGCCGTGGTTCGACGAATCCAAGCTGATCAACAAGGTGACGCTGGACGCCACCGATCCGATCTCGCTGCAGACCGACTACAAGAAATGCGCCGTGCGCATCGAGCGGGTGAACCTGTCATGATGAAACGATTTGCAATCGCCCTGCTCGCGGTCGCGATCGCCGCCGGCGCGAGCTCGCTGACCGCGCAGACGGTGACGTCAGGCCTGCGCGGTTCGACGCCGCTCAATGACGAGGGCCCGGCGCCGCCGATGCTGCCGAACCGCAACACCTCCGAAAGGGAGTCGCGCAACTATCCGGAGCAGCCGCCGGTGATCCCGCATACGATCGACGGCTACCAGATCGATCTCAACGGCAACAAGTGCCTGTCCTGCCACGCGCGGGCGCGCACCGCTGAATCGCAGGCGCCGATGGTCTCGATCACGCATTTCATGGACCGCGACGGCCAGTTCCTGGCCTCGATCTCGCCGCGGCGCTTCTTCTGCACCGAGTGCCACGTGCCGCAGAACACCGCCACGCCGCCGGTGAGCAACGACTTCACCGACATCGACACGCTGCTCTCGCGCGCCAGCCCCGGTGGTCGGCGATGACGACGACCGCTGACGAGCCCAAAGAAAAGCTGGAACCCAGGCGCGGCTTCATCGCGCGAAGCTGGGCCTTCGCGCTCGAGCTCTGGCAGGTGCTGATCCGGCCGAGCTCGGTGTTCGGGCTCGGCGTGCTGGTGCTCGCGGGCTTTGCGGCCGGCGTGATCTTCTGGGGCGGCTTCAACACCGCGCTGGAATTGACCAACACCGAGAAGTTCTGCACCGGCTGCCACGAGATGAAGGACAACGTCTACGCCGAGCTGAAGTCGACCATCCACTTCACCAATCGCTCCGGCGTGCGCGCGACCTGCCCGGACTGCCACGTGCCGCACAACTGGACCGACAAGATCGCGCGCAAGATGCAGGCCTCCAAGGAAGTCTGGGGCAAGATTTTTGGCACGATCGACACCCGGGAAAAGTTCCTGGACCACCGGCTCGAGCTGGCGGCGCATGAATGGGCGCGCTTCAAGGCCAACGATTCGCTGGAGTGCCGCAACTGCCACAGCGCCGATTCCATGGACATCACGAAGCAGTCGCCGCGGGCCTCAGTGGCGCACCAGCGCTTCCTGTTCACCAAGGAAAAGACCTGCATCGACTGCCACAAGGGCATCGCCCACCACCTGCCCGACATGCGCGGCGTTCCGGGGTGGCAGTAGGGTGGTCTGCGCGGCTTGAAGCCAGGGCGCTTGGTGCGGCTTGAGCAAGCGCCTCGTCCTTCGAGACGACCGCTTGCGCGGTCTCCTCAGGATGAGGCTGACCGGCATCTTTCGCTGTAGAAGACTGCCGCCGCGCACTCCGCCCTCATCCTGAGGAGCCCGCCAAAGGCGGGCGTCTCGAAGGATGGCCACAGAAACAAGGCTCTAAATGCAATTGCCCCGCGCTTGAACCGGCGGGGCGAATGGTTAGTTTTGGGGGATGGCGAATCGGTCGATTTCGCCCCTTCTCAAGACAGATATGACCAATTTCTCCCCGCATCAGGACGCCGCGCTCAAGGCCGTCGGCGACTGGCTCAAGGCAAAACCCGGCCGGAACGGCACGCCGCCGATCTTCCGGCTGTTTGGCTTTGCCGGCACCGGCAAGACCACGCTGGCGCGGCATATCGCCGAGGGCGTCGACGGCGAGGTGAAATTCGCCGCCTTCACCGGCAAGGCGGCGCTCGTCATGCGCAACAAGGGTTGCGACGAGGCCTCCACCATCCACTCGCTGATCTACCGCGCCCGCGAATCCGGCGAGGAGCAGCCGAGTTTTGAACTGTGGGACGACGCGCCGGCCTCCAAGGCCAAGCTGATCGTGATCGACGAATGCTCGATGGTCGATGCTGAATTGGGGCGCGACCTGATGTCGTTCGACTGTCCGCTGCTGGTGTTAGGGGATCCCGCCCAGTTGCCGCCGATCCAGGGCGGCGGCTTCTTCACCAACACCGAGCCCGACGCGATGCTGACCGAAGTGCACCGCCAGGCCCAGGACGATCCGATCGTGCGGATGTCGATGGACGTTCGCGAAGGCCGCGAGCTCGACATCGGCCGCTACGGCGAGAGCGAAGTGGTGTCGCGCAAGGAGCTCGACCCCGACCGCGTCATGGGCGCCGACCAGGTCCTGGTCGGCCGCAACAACACGCGGCGCGCGTACAACATGCGGGTGCGCCAGCGCCAGAACATCGAGGACGTCTTCCCGGTCGCCGGCGACAAGCTGGTGTGCCTGCGCAACAACCGCAAGAAGGGCCTGTTCAACGGCGGCCTGTGGCGCGTGAAATCACGCAACACCTCGCGCTCGAAGTCGCGCATCCTCTCCATGCGGCTGTCGCCGGACGAGGATTTCGGGCACAAGGTGACCAAGGTCTCCGTGCGCGCCGATTGCTTCGAGGGCGGCGTCGAGCAGATCGCCTGGGAGCAGCGCAAGCCCTATGACGAGTTCGACTACGGCTACGTGCTGACCGTGCACAAATCGCAGGGCTCGCAATGGGACGACGTCGTGCTGTTCGACGAGAGTTTTGCGTTTCAGGATTCGCGGGCGCGGTGGCTGTACACCGGCATCACGCGCGCGGCGAAGCGGTTGAGTATCGTGGTGTGAATTCCAGCGGTCATTCCGGGGCGGCTCGAAGAGCCGAACCCGGAATCTCGAGATTCCGGGTTCGATGCTTCGCATCGCCCCGGAATGACGCATTGAGTTGCTTCGCAACCCAATGCCTCACTTCCCCGCAACAAAATAAAAATCCTCCCGCCCCGGCGGCGAGCCGTACGAAAACGGCTGCTGCTCGTGCTTGGTCACGGCCCAGACGTCGTCGCGGATGATGTCGAACAGTTTCCGGATCTCGACCTTCGGCACCTTGATCTCGCGGGCGAGCGCGGTGGCGAAGGGGCTGTCGGCACCGCCGTCGCCGTCCATCGCGGTCTCGCCGTGCTTGGCGGCGTAGACCACCATGAAGCCGGCGCCGGGCTCGATGTTTGAAAAGCCCTTGTCGACCAGCTTGAGCGACAGCGTGCGCTGCATGGTCGGTGCGAACGGATTGTCGCGGCAGGCATCGAGCATGACCAGGCGCACTTTACGTGCAGCGCCCACGGCTGCGATCACCTGCTCCAGCGCGACCGCCTGGGTCTCGGCGTCCCTGTCGGCGGCGAGCTTGGCATCGACGGGCACGAGATAGTTCACGCCGCCGATCTCGAAACCGTGGCCGGCGTAGTAGACCACGGCCCAATCCGCCGTCTCCGCTTCCGCCGCAAACCTCTGCAGCGCTTCGAAGAACTTGTCGCGGGTCAGGTCGCTGACGGATATCACGGTCTGGAAGCCGACATCGCGCAGCACGCCCGCGATCAATTTCGCGTCGCGGGGCGGATTGGGCAATGCGTGGACGTTGTTGTAGGCGCCGTTGCCGATCACCAGCGCGACGCGGCGTCCGGTGGACCCGGCCGGCGCCTGCGGCGTCAGTGCGGCGAGCCGCTCCTGCGCGACGGCGCGCGCGCGCGCGACGTCGAGGTCGTCGAACCTCGTCAGCGAATAGGCCGCGGCGCGATAGTCGGCACGGGCCTGGGCAAGATCTTTCCTGCGCTCGTAGATCTGGCCGCGGCCGGAATGGGCGCGCACACTGTTCGGGTTGATCTGGATGGCGGTGTTGTAGTCCTTCAGCGCGGCGTCGAGGTCGCCCTTCAGCATGCTGACGCCGGCGCGATTGTTGATCGCGAACACGTTTCTCGGCTGCTTCTCGATCAGGCCGTTGCAGTCGGCAAAGGCCTGGTCGAACTTGCCCATCAGGCCCCAGGTGACGCAGCGATTGCCGGCAATCTGCGGCGCGGCCGGATCGATCTTCTCGGCCTCCGCGAAATCGGCGATCGCTCCGTTGAAATCCTTCGTCAGCGTGCGCACGCGGGCGCGGTTGGTCCAGCCGAGCAGGAATTTGGGTGTGTATTTGATCGACAGGTTGAAATCGTCGAGCGCGCTTTGCAGCGCCCCGCGGCGCAGCTGGATGACGCCGCGGTTGTTGTAGGGAACGCCGTAGGTCGGGCGCTTCTGGAGCGCGAGATTGTAGTCGGCCATCGCGAGATCGTCCTGGCCCCTGCGCTCATAGCCGAGGCCGCGCAGGTTGAGCGCCACGACATTGTCGGGATCGAGGTCGATGGCCATGGACAGGGTCTCGATCGCACGGACGTTGTCGCGCTTGTTGATCAGCGTGTTGCCGCGCACGGTGAGCGCGATCGCCTTGTCCTTGCCGGTGAGACGGTCGGCGTTCAGCAGATTGTCGCAGGCCGTCGCGCGGGCCTGTGCCTCCGCCTGGCGGTCGCGACAGGTGGCGAGGTCGTCGCCGGCTGGCGGCTCGGCCGTGGCAATCGCAGCACTCGAGATCAGGATGGCGAAGCTCAGGGGAATGACGCGCAGCATGTTGTCAGGTCAGCTCCAGCCACCAGATTTCAAGGGGATCGTCGATCGCGCGGGGTCATCTAGCCCGGAGTTCCCGGCCTCGCCAAGTGGCGCTGTCTGAGGCTTTTTTTCACAGACTCGTGTCCGTCCCCCCGTAACAATTGCAGCCTGCGCCCGTATCTCCATTGTCCGAAAACGCGGCCAAACGGGCTGTTCGCGCCTCCCCGGCCGCCCTACACTGTCAGACCTTCCGAAAGAGGATCACCATGCGCCGCTCCGCCCTCGCCTCGCTGCTCGCCGCCACCACCGCACTGACGCTGGCCTTTGCCCTGCCGTCCAGGGCCGCGGAGGATGCGGTCGTGATCCCCGCGCCCGCCATGGATGCGGCGCCCGCGTCCGGAATCCAGACCGCCGTCATCGCCGGCGGCTGCTTCTGGGGCGTGCAGGGCGTCTTCCAGCACACCGCTGGCGTCGTCAACGCGGTCTCCGGCTATGCCGGCGGCACCAAGGCGACGGCCGATTACCAGACCGTCTCGAGCGGCCGGACCGGCCACGCCGAGTCGGTCGAGATCAAGTACGATCCGAAGAAGATCTCCTACGGCAAGATCCTCCAGATCTACTTCTCGGTGGCGCACGACCCGACCCAGCTCAACCGCCAGGGCCCGGACACCGGCACGCAATATCGCTCGGCAATCTTCACCACCTCCGACGAGCAGAAGAAGGTGGCGGAGGCCTATATCGCCCAGCTCAACACCGCCAAGGTCTTCAGCAAGCCGATCGTGACCAAGGTCGGCGCGCTGGAGGCGTTCTACCCGGCGGAGGCCTATCACCAGGACTATCTGACGCTGCACCCGAACCAGCCCTACATCGCCTACAACGATCTTCCGAAGGTCGAGAACCTGAAAAAGCTGTTCGCGGATAACTACATTGAGAAGCCGACGCTGGTGAGTGCCAGCAAGGCCACCAACTGATCCTGAGATCACAGAAGAAACGGGAGACCCATGCCCGACACCAAGACGAAAACCACCGACGACAAGGTCATCAAGAGCGAAGAGCAGTGGCGGCGCGAATTATCGCCGATGCAGTACGCGGTGCTGCGCGAGAAGGCGACCGAGCGTCCCTTCTCCGGCGAATATGAGCACGACCACCGCGCCGGCACCTATGTCTGCGCCGGCTGCGGCAATGTGCTGTTCGAGTCCGACGCCAAGTTCGATTCCGGCTGCGGCTGGCCAAGCTTCACCCAGCCTGCGGTCGAGAGCCATATCGACGAGGAGCACGATGCCAGCCACGGCATGATCCGCACCGAGGTGCTCTGCTCCAAATGCAGCGGCCATCTCGGCCACGTCTTCCCCGACGGCCCCGGCCCGACCGGCCTGCGCTACTGCATCAACTCGGCCGCGCTGAAGCTTGAGCCGAAATAACATTGCGTGCCGCCGGTTCCGTCATGGAACCCGGCGGCGCGATGTGCTTTTCTTCTCTGGCGGTGCGGCCGATGAGCGCAGTCCGGCGGCCGCCAGGGAGGACGCCATGACACTCGGGACCATCCTGATCATCCTGGTGATCATCTATCTCGTGGGCGGCATGTCCGGCCGGATCGGGGGCTACGGCTACGGCATGGGCCATTCCGGCATGGGGATCGGCGGTCTCGTGCTGGTGGTCTTGGTCGTGTTGCTGCTTCTTGGCAAGCTGTAAACCATATAAACCATTGAAATTACTTTGTTTATTGCGCCTGCGGGGCTGCCATGCGCGGATTCATCATCTCTCATCGCAGGGGTCGCATTTCTGTCAAATCGGCCTATATTAGTGAGTGAAAATGACCGGTGCGGCGGGCCCACCCGATTGTGGCCCCCTGCCCTTCAAAACCCCACGCGCTTAAAGCCCCAGAGAGATCACGAGGTCTTTGACCATGCGTCCACTGCGTCCGTTCAACTTCAACACTTCCGCCGAGCTCTTCCCCGCCGCAATCCGCAAGAAGAAGCGCGCGGGCTTCACCTATCGCCGGTTCGGCACCGCCGCCGAAGCCGTGCAATTCGCGATGGAGCAGTTGCCGACGGATTCGCTGAACGGCGCCTATCTCCAGGTCGAGGAAGCTCGCTTCGACCAGAACGGCATCCGTTCGCTCTATGAGAGCGAAGCCTTCCCGCTGCCCCGCCGCCCCAAGCCGGTGGAAGCGACCACCGACGCCGACGCGGCGTAAGTTTTCGCAAAGCCCGATGTGCGCTGAAAGCGCGATGGCCGAACGGCCGTCGCGCTTTTTGAGTTTCTGGGCGGGCTCTTTCGTCTCCCTCGCCCCGCTTGCGGGGAGAGGGTCGGGGTGAGGGGGAGTCTCCGCAGGGACGGTAGCAGTCGGATTCGCGGAGACTCCCCCTCACCCGCCACGCTTCGCGTGTCGGCCTCTCCCCGCAAGCGGGGCGAGGCGAAGGAAGAACTCCGTTCCTATATCCGCGGCTGCTTGTCGAGCCAGCGGCGCAAGAGGCGCACGTTGCGCATGTTGGCGCGGAACATGACATCGAAGGCATCGCCCGCGAACGGCACGATGCCGACCACACCGTCGACCGCGACATTGCCGAGCATGCGCGCGGTGATGTACCAGGGCGCGCCGAGCGCGCGGGCCTCGCGCACCAGCCACAGCGAGATCGCGGTGGTGATGATGTCGCCGACGACCGGGATCAGCCCGATCAGCCCGTCGATGCCGTAGCGGATATTCGTGCCGGGCAGGATGAAGGCGACGTCGAGCAGCTTTGCGATGGCCTCGATCCGCGCGATGCGCTGCTCGCGCGTCAGATTGCCGAACGGATTACCGGCGAACGGATTGTCCTTGCCGAATTCGAAGCGAAATTCCTGAAACCCCTGCTCCAGGGTTTCGGGACGGATCTCGCGGCCGTCCTGGTCGATGATCGGCCCGCGTGCTTGGGCGCGCGAAGAACTCGCGCGCGAGCCGGCCCCGGAGGAGGGTCTGCGCGGAGCAAGAATGTCGTCGTCGGACATGGTCATGGCCTTGAGAGAACGCACCAGCGGCGCGGAGGTTGCTGCACCGCGCCCGAACGTCGCGCGTTCAGGTCGGCGACGCAGCCGGCAGCGGCTCCTCGACATATCTATGCACGAGCCAGGATGAAATCACGGCCGGCACGAATCCGACGAGGCCGTACAGGATGAACTGCACCGCGCCCGAATCCGGCCCGCGCGAGCTGTAGGTCAGCGACGCCAGCACGAAGGCGAACAGGCCGACCAGGAGCATCCGCAGCACCGGACCGATCCGTCGGACGTGGATCAGGATGTCGTCGACCGCACCGATCATCAGCGAGGGCAGGAAGCCGAACAAATAGCTGTATTGCAGCGATTTGAAGAACACGGCGAACAGCTTTCCGACCTCGCCCAGACTGGTCTGGGCCCAGTAGCCGGACTGATAAGTCGTCGTCAGCAGCAGCAGGAACCCGCCGACGAACGGACCGACCAGCGCAAACACCAGATAGCGTTTCATCAAGTATCCTCATCCTTCGCCGCTGTTATAGCAGCGGCGCGGGAACCTTGAATAGCGGGGCGCGCGCCCCTGCCGGGGGGAACAAGCGGCAAGGCGACGAGTTCAGACAGGACTGAAATTCATACCCGCAGTCAGATTGGAGTTGTGTCGATGTCCCGGAAATCCGTCCTTATGGCAACGCTCGTCCTGACAACCCTGAGCGGTATGTCGATCACGCCTGCTCTCGCGCAGGGCCACATGGGTACGCCGCAGGAGCAGAACGCCTGCTCGCGGGACGCCTCGCGGTTCTGCCGCAAGGACCTCGGCAATGACGGCGCGGTGCAGGGATGCCTGCAAGCCAACCGGTCCAGGCTGTCGAAGGCGTGCAGCAAGGTATTCCAGAGCCACGGCATGTGAGGCCGGGGAACGATCCCCGGCGAACCGGAGAGTGAAGCCATGTTGCGCGACGAACAGCTCTCGATCCTGCGGGACATCAGCCAGTCGGTCGCGTTTGCCGACGACCGGCACGGCAAGATCGGCGAGCTGATCGCCGATGGCTATGTGATGAAGGACGGCGATCTGTTCGAGCTCACCGCGAAGGGCGTTACCGCCGTCGAGGAACACGCCGCAGCGCTCGGCGCGAGTGACGCGGACGAAGCGAGCGCATCGTCCGATCGGTTGATCTGATCTCGCGCCGCTTTGTGCGTGACGGACTCGTTGTGCGTGACGGACGCGCAACAACTGCGAATTCATTCGAGCGGACCATTGCAGCCGCGTGACAATCGCGCATACTCGAATCGGGCGGCGCAGCACTTTTCGATTCGAACATCACGAGAGATCGAGCGACCACATGCGGGACTAAGGTTCCCGGCGTGAAGGCTGTGACATGCGGCAGATCAAGCCGCGTGCGGCGCCCCAAAACCAAGTGGTTCAACCCACGGAACTCGGGGACGCATTCGTCATGACACGCTACAAGACCATCGTTAAGACCACCACTTCGCTGTTGGCCTTCGCCGCAACCGCCATCGCATTCCAGACATCGCCCGGCCTCGCCTTCTCGTCCGAAGCGCAGCAGATGTGCACGGGCGATGCGATGCGGCTGTGCTCCAGTGAGATTCCCGACATCCCCAGGATCAGGGCCTGCATGGTGCGGAACAAGGCGCAGGTCAGCCCCGGCTGCCGCGCCGTGATGGACCGCGAGCACGCGGCACGGAAGCGGGAAGCCGCCGCGCAATAGGCCGGCTCAATCTCGATTGAATCGTCGGAGAGTTCGGTTCACCTCTCTCGTCGAGAGAGGTGAACATCGGTGATGCGCCGGCCCTAGTCGCCCCACTGCGCGAACGCTTCGTTGAAGGCGCGCTCGCCGGGGGCGCCCTTCTCGATCGCGATGATGGCGCGACGCTGGTTGGCGTAGACCAGCGGCACGTCGAACCACGAGCGCTCCTTCAGGAGCTGGACGTTGCGCGCGCGGTCGGCGTCGACATTGGAGAGGCCGACCAGGAAGAAGCCGTCGGTGACCTTGACCGCGAGACCCGCGAGCGGCGTGCCGCGCGCCTGCTCGTTCGACTTCATCAGGATGCCCGGCACGTTGGAGACGCTGCCGCCCGGGAAATCCGGCGGCAGGATGAAGGTCAATTCCGCGGTGTGGCTCGCCGGCAGCGACGAGTCGGTATTGCGGCGGAACGACATCGTCATCTTGAACTTGCGGTCGGGGATCTCGATGTCGGCGCGCACGGCGACGTCGGCCTTCTGGTTGCCCGACGCCTTGATCGGCTCGAGCCGCCACACTACCGAGCCGACATATTGCTTGCCCTTCGGATCGGCCGGATCCTCGTCATAGAGCACGACCTTCTGCGCCACCGGCGCGACCGGCTGATCGCTGGCCGAGGGCTGGCCGACGCGATCCGGAATCTTGGGCTTGCTCTGCGGCTGGGCCGGATCCTTCGGCGCCTCCACCACCTGGGTCGGCGAGGACTTGAACAGATTGGTCGCGGTCTGGACCAGCTGTTTGCCCCAGAGGATGCCGGCGCCGACCAGGATCAGCACGATGCCGATGGCGATCGCGCTCTTGAACGGGAACATGGAGCCGGTGCGGGCGCGCTTCTTGGCCTCGCGCTCGGGCGCGATGCGCGGACGCGGCGATGGCGGCTGCGGCGTGTAGCGCTCGGCCTCCTCGATCGACTCGTCGTAGGAATAGGGCGCGTCCTGCTCGCCGGCGCGATTTTCCAGGCTCGGCTCCAGCCGGTCGAACTCCGGCGAGGGCGAGGGCACATTGGCGTAGGTGCGGCGCGCGGCGCGGTTGGCCTGCGCGGCGGCGCCGCCGAGATCGTTCACGTCGGCGGTGATGTCACGAAAACCGCGCACGCCCGGCGCTGGCGGCACGGGCAGCGGCGGACCGACGTCCGGCGCGCGGCGAGCGCCCTGGCGGTCACGCCCGGCCGGCGGAGGCGCCGGCGGCTCCGGCATCGGCGACGGCGCCGAGGGACCCGGCGGGCGCGGCGCGTCGAAACGCGGGGCGCGGGGCGGACGCGGGGCCTCGTCCTGGTCGTCGACGTTGAAGGACGGGCGGTCGGCACGCGGCGGCGGCGGAGCCGGACGGGTGCGCGGAGCGGTCGGCTGCGACGGGGGCGGATTGCCCTCGGCGGCGCGGGTGCTGGCCCGGCGGAAAGCGTCACCGCTGCCGCCGCTGCGGGTGGGGCCACCACCGGGGCGCGACGCCTCCCGGGCACGCTGCGCGGCCTCCGATTCGACCTTGCGAACCGCCTCTTCCAGCGACAACCGTTCGCGGGTGATCTCGGATTCGGAGAGCGGCGGCTGCACGCTGCGGAGCTGCGCAATCAGGGCCGTGCGCGCCCGCTCATAGAGCGCGCGACGGCTTTCGCCGGGAGCATTGGGGTCCAGGGCGGCAATAGCGCGGGCGATCAGCGGATAGTAATCAGCCATTTCAACTCAACTATACGCCCGTCCCGGTAAGATTTCGTTAAGCCTCAAACGGATTTTGCACCAGGATAGTATCCTCGCGTTCAGGGCTGGTGGAAAGCAGAGCGACCGGGCACCCCACCAGTTCCTCGATCCGGCGGACATATTTGATGGCCTGAGCCGGCAGGTCGGCCCACGACCGTGCATTGGCGGTCGGCTCCTTCCAGCCCTCGATGGTCTCGTAGATCGGCTCGACCCGGGCCTGGGCGCCCTCGCCGGCCGGGAAATGGTCGATCTCCTTGCCGTCGAGCTTGTAGCCGGTGCAGACCTCGATCGAATCGAAGCCGTCGAGGATGTCCAGCTTGGTCAGCGCCAGGCCGTTGATGCCGCAGGTCCGGACCGCCTGGCGGACCAGCACGGCGTCGAACCAGCCGCAGCGGCGCGGACGGCCGGTGTTGGTGCCGAACTCGCGGCCGCGCTCGCCGATCTTGCGGCCGGTCTCGTTGTCCTGCTCGGTCGGGAACGGGCCCTGGCCGACGCGGGTCGTATAGGCCTTGCACAGGCCGAGCACATAGCCGACCGCGCCCGGCCCGAGGCCGGCGCCGGTCGCGGCCTGCGCCGCCACCGTGTTGGACGAGGTGACGTAAGGATAAGTGCCGTGGTCGACGTCGAGCAGCGCGCCCTGCGCGCCCTCGAACAGCATGCGCTTGCCTTCGCGCCGCTTGATGTCGAGCAGCCGCCACACCGTCTCGGCATAGGGCAGCAGCTCAGGCGCCAGCGCACTCAGTTCCTTCAGGATGACCTTGCCGTCGAACTCCGGCAGGCCGAGGCCGCGGCGGAGTGCGTTGTGGTGAGCAAGGAGCCGGTCGATCTTGTGCGGGAGCGTGTCGAGATCGGCGAGGTCCATCAGGCGGATGGCGCGGCGGCCGACCTTGTCCTCATAGGCCGGGCCGATGCCGCGGCGAGTGGTGCCGATCGCGGTCGCAGCACTCGCGGATTCGCGGTGCGCGTCGAGCTCGCGGTGCAGCGGCAGGATCAGGGTGACGTTCTCGGCGATGCGCAGATTCTCCGGAGAGACCGCAACGCCCTGGGCCCTGAGCTTGGTGACCTCGTCGAGGAAGGCGGCGGGATCGAACACCACGCCGTTGCCGATCACCGACAGCTTCTGCTCGCGCAGCACGCCGGACGGCAGCAGCGCGAGCTTGTAGGTCTTGCCGTTGATGACCAGCGTGTGGCCGGCGTTATGACCGCCCTGGAAGCGGACGACGATGTCCGCCTGCTCCGACAACCAGTCGACGATCTTGCCCTTTCCTTCGTCGCCCCATTGGGCGCCGACGACGACAACATTGGCCATTCGCGGGTAATCCTTCGAAGATTTTAGATGCGCAAGCCCAGCTGACGGCCGGAGCCGTTCGCATGCGAGACAGCCCAACCGGATAAAGGAAGCAGCCTCTCTAGGCAAGCAAGAACGGGGCTTTTTCGGGGCTCTAGAGACTATTTAAGCCTTTGATATCCCCGGAAAATCCAGAAACCTTTTGGGCGGCCCGCAAGGCTTCGACCAAAGCGTGAGATGCTGATCTGCCATTGCATGGTCGCGATGCGTCCGCCCCCCGTTGATGCCACCTCGATTTCCGTGTCTTTGAGCAGGGCCGGGCCATCAGCCGGCCCGACCTCGCCGGGCCGGGGCCTCGGCGCAGTCCACGCGGGGCCATAACAATCACAATGTCCGCCACCAGCCAGACCACGGGCACCGAATCATCCGCCCCCAGCTGGATCGCGAACCAGCCTTATCTGCTGCTCAGCATCACTGCGCTGTGCTGGGCCGGCAATGCCATCGTCGGACGGCTCGCCGCCGGCCACATCCCGCCGGTCACGCTGTCATTCCTGCGCTGGACCTTCGCCTTCCTGCTGGTGCTGCCCTTCGCCTGGAAACATCTCGCCCAGGACTGGCCCGCGATCCGCAGCAGGCTCGGCCTGATGATCGTGCTGTCGATCACCGGCATCGGCGCCTTCAACACGCTGCAATACTGGGCGCTCGAGCATACCCAGGCGCTCAACACGCTGCTGCTCCAGTCGGCCGCGCCGCTGGTGGTGGCGCTGTGGTCGCTGGCCATCCTCGGCGTCCGCCTCACCGCGGCGCAGGCGTTCGGCGTGCTGCTGTCGATGTGCGGCGTGCTGACGATCCTGCTGCATGGCGATTTCACCACGCTGTCGAACATCGCGTTCAACAAGGGCGATCTCATCTTCATCGTCGCGCTGATCATCTTCGCGCTCTATTCGGTGCTGACCCTGAAGCGGCCGCCGATGCACGGCCTGTCGTTCCTCGCCTTCACCTTCGGCGCCGGCGCTGCCTGTCTCATCCCGCTGGAGATCTGGGAATTGTCCGCGCGCCCCGTGATGAAGCTCGACGGGCCGAACCTGCTGACGCTGTTCTATGTCGCGGTATTCCCGTCGACGCTCGCCTATCTCTGCTTCAATCGCGGCGTGCGTCTGATCGGCGCCAACCGCGCCGCGCCGTTCTTTCATGTCGTGCCGGTGTTCGGCTCGATCATGGCGATGGCTTTCCTCGGCGAACACCCGCAAGCCTTTCACTTCATTGGCTTCGCGCTGGTGCTGGCCGGCGTGTTCGCGGCGTCAAGGAAGCAGGCGAGCTGAACGGCAGACCGGCGCACGTTGCGTGCCCGCTGGCGGCCCGTTTGCGGCGGCCGCCCGGCTTCCTTGCAATTTTCCGGAGATCAAGGTTCAATATCGCCATTGCAGGCTTCCCGATCCGATAACCCCAACTTTGATTGTCAGGGAGAGTGGTATGGGCGCGTTTATGGCCGAAGACGATATTTATATCGGTCCGCTTTTCGATCTTTTCAATTTGAGGTTTGGCCCCGAGCAGAGAGATGTCGAACTCACCGCCGGGGGCGTGTCCGAGATCAAGGCCCTGCAGGACGAATTCGAAATCTTCCGGGAAGGGCGGCCGTTCGTCGAAAGCGCAAAGCTCCTCGGACTGGGCGGTCTGCACAACAGCCGCGCGAAGAACCGCTGGTTCACCGTGCTGGCCTGGTTGGCCAAGGTCCCGTCGGACCAGGACGACGAAACAGGCGACCAGCGCATCGTGAATGCACTGATCAAGAACTTTGCCCGCAAGTCGCCGCTCCCCTGCTTCATGCAGGCCCATGATGCCCGCGCGACCAGCGGCGACTATTACGGGCTACGCGTGATCGTTCGTGAGGACAATCCGGTCTTCTACATCGAGCGAACATACCTCACGATCTCGCTGCCGATGGCGCCCAACGTCCCGGGCAAGGGCATGGGTAAGGGCAAGGGCAAGGGCAAGAAAAAGAAGAAATAGAGCGATGCGCGCCGCCGCCGTCGCTCGGGAGCTTGCCTCTCCCGACGAAGACCTGAGCCGGATCTACGCCGGAATCGCCGCGTATTATTCGGGGACCGTCGCGCGCTACGGCGCGACGCCGCCCGGGGTCGACTGGACCTGCCAGGCCACGCAGGAGATGCGCTTCGTCCAGCTCCTGAAATTGTGCGACTTCGGGTCGCCCTTCTCGCTGAACGATCTCGGCTGCGGCTATGGCGCGCTGATCGCCTTTCTCGACCGCCGGCATCACGACTGCACCGTCGACTATCTCGGCATCGACCTCTCGGACGCGATGGTTCGACGGGCGCGGCGGTTGTGGCAGGACCGCAGCAACGCCGCCTTTGTCCT
The DNA here is from genome assembly GCF_024199795.1 of Bradyrhizobium sp. CCGB01. NCBI lineage: Bacteria > Pseudomonadati > Pseudomonadota > Alphaproteobacteria > Hyphomicrobiales > Nitrobacteraceae > Bradyrhizobium > Bradyrhizobium sp. CCGB01. The sequence continues at coordinate 1,552,692 of NZ_JANADK010000001.1, read as the reverse complement.
CGGTCATGCCAGCCCGCGGATGGCCGACTATGCGGTCGCCAGTGGCATCTTCAACGTCGCGCAGCAGCAGCCGCGGCACGACTGGGAGCGCTTCATCGCAGCGAGCCTCGACGACCTCCATCGCACCACAAGGCGCGGCTTCGCCGTCAATTTCATGAAGAGCCCGCCAGGAGCGGCCGTCCGCCCCGGCCTCTACACCACCGACACCGCGTCGTGGGCGCGCTACTGCGCCACCCGGTTCAATGCCGCAGCCGAGGTGCATGAAGGCTACGGATTGATGGAGTTCACGCTCATCGTACGGAGAGTCTGAAGCGCGATGAGATCAGGAGGAATCGTCATCGCGCTTCATGCGCCGACCGACAGCCGTCGTCGCGTCTCCTCCAGCAGCCGCCAGTAGATGCCGGTTCCCGTCAGATTGATCAGGGCTTCGGCGCGGTCGACCAGGCGCTCCACCTCACCGAGGTGATCCGCCTCGTTGCTCGCCGCCAGCGCGGCCGCGAGCGTGATGGTGGCGCGGCATTCCGGCAGGCGGGCGTGCCGCTCCTGGGCGACCGCGATCGCTTCCCGTGCTTTCTCGGCGGCCGCAGCATGGGCGCCGGAACGGAGCTGATGGTCGGCGATGCTCGCGAGCATTTCCGGCTCGATCTCCATGGCGACGCGCGCTGCGCGCACGAACTCGACGCCCTCCGTCAACGACAGGATCGACGCCTGATAGTTCTGGGCGATGCCCTGCGCCGTACCGAGGCAGGCCAGCGAATAGGCGCGCAGATAGGGGGTGGCTTGGCGCGCCGCGAGTTCGACCACGCGCCAGGCATGGGTCGAGGCCATCGCGGAATCGCCGAGGCACCAGGCGAGATCGACGTATCCGAGATTGGCGATGAACTGCACCGTCGGATCGATCCGTGTCGGATCGATGGACAGGATGCGATCGAAGCACAGCCGCGCCTCGTCGAAACGTCCGAGCCGACACAGGATCCGGCCGCGCAGGCTGAGGATCCAATGCTCGACATTGTAGCCGAGAAACTGGTGCTCGAAATCGGAGATGCCGGGGGCGCCGGCGAGCGCCGCATCGCTCGCCGCGAGCGCTTCGCGCAAAAGCCCCGCCCACCCATAGGCCTGGCTGAGCGAGGCATTGAGCGTCGCAGCGCGGCTGTTGAGCCGGCGCGATTCCGTCAGCGCCAGCGCCTCCTTGACCGTGCCGACATAGGCATCGGCCTGCCCGCCGCTCGCCCCCGCGATCCGTCCTTCGACGAACAGCAGGAGCGGGATCATGGAATCGTCGATGTCATGCGCCCATTCCAACGCTTCCTGGATGAAGGGCTTCGCATCCTCCGACGTCATGCCCTCGCGCCAGCCGAGCCAGGCGATCTGACTGCTGGCGGCGATCCTGAGCGCATCGCCGGCCGGGCTGCGCTTCTGTCCCGCCTTCAGCGCGCGCACCTTGTGCCAATGCCGGATCGCTTCCGCCGGGTTGGTCGAGCCGATCCAGCGGGCGGCGCGCGCGGCATATTCGGCGGCGGCATCGGCCTCGCCGGCCTGCTCGAAATGGTGCGACAGCAGCGCCGCGAACTCTTCGAGCCGCTCCGGATAATATTGCTCGATCGCCCGCGCCACCCGCGCGTGCAGCAGGCTGCGCCGCGCGCGGAGCTGGGTTGAATAGGCGATCTCCTGGATCAGGGGATGACGGAAGCTATAGCCCTGCCCGTCCTTGCCGCCGCGCGCCTGAAGCATCTCGCCGGAACAGAGCCGGACAAGCGTCGCCTCGAGCTCGGCTGCGGGCAGGCTGGCGACGCTCTGCAGGACCGCGAGCTGAAACTCCTTGCCGATGATCGCCGCCGTGTGCAGGAGGTCGCGATCACCGGGCGCCAGCCGGTCGATCCGCGCGCCGATCACGGCCTGCACGGTCGGCGGCAGCACGTCCGAGGCGCCGGAGATGCCGCGCCGGTAGCCGCCCTGCTCGCCGACGATGACCAGATGCTCGACCAGGGAGCGGATCAGCTCCTCGGCGAAGAACGGATTGCCGCCGCTACGCTCCGCAACGCGCCGCCGCACGTCGAGAAGCTCGTCCTCCGGCCCGAGCAGCTCGTCGACGAGATCGTCCGTATCCGTCGGCGACAGCTCGGCGAGCTCGATCTGCTGGTAGAGCGGCCCGCTCATCCAGGGCGCGAAATAGGCCGGCCGGAAATTCACGATCAGGACCGTCTTGGTGGAGATCACCGCGTCGACGAGCGTTGCGACGAATTCCTCGCTCGCCGGATCGAGCCAATGCAGATCCTCGATGATGATCACCGACGCCGACGCGCCGCGCTGGCGGATCATGTGCCGGATGATGTCGAGCAGACGGACGTTGCGGGCGCGCGGACTGAGCCAGGAAGGCGGGCCCTGGCCATGCCTGATGCCGAGGAAATCGCAGACCAGCCAGAGGTCCGCCTCGAAGGTCGAACCGAGCTCGGCCAGGCGCGTGGCGATCTGCTTCACCGCCAGATCGGGCTCGTCATCCGGAGAGACGTTGAAATAGCTCGAGCGCAGGAATTCCAGCACCGGCTGCAGCGGCGTTGCCGCGCCATAGGGCTGTGCGCGGGCCTCGAACACCGGAATGAGACGCGCGCGGCACCAATCCGCGAACTCGTAGCACAGCCGGCTCTTGCCGGTGCCGGGCGGGCCGACGATGCCGGTGACGCGCGAGCCGCCGGTCTCCACTGCCGCCAGGGTCCGCTGCAACAGGGTCATCTCCCGCTCGCGCCCGCGGAACGTCGCCAAGGCGACGCCGCGGAATTGCTGGCTGGCGACCGCCGGCTTGAGGTTCTTCAGAAGATAAAGTTCGATCGGCTCCGGCACGCCGCGCAGGCGATGACGGCCGAGCGGGCCGACGTCGCAGAACGAGCGCACCAGACGGTAGGTCTCGTCGGTCAGGCAGATCTCGCCCGGCTCCGCCTTGGCCGGCAGGCGGCTTGCGAGATGAATGGCGAGGCCGTAAGCGCCGTGCTCGGTGACGGTGTCGACGATCGGAGCATCCGCGACGATCTCGCCCGAATGCAGGCCGACGCGCACCAGCATGCCATCGTCGCGCGCGCGAAACGCGTCCCGGATCGCCAGCGCGGCCTCGCATGCCAGCAGGGCGTGACCTTCCTGCGCGCGGGGCGCGCCGAAGAAGGCAAGGATGCCGTCGCCGAGCGTGCGCACCACCGTGCCCTCGAACCGCTCCACGGCGTCACACATGGCATCGAGCGCAGGCTTGAGGCGCTGCATGGCGTCTTCGGCGGTGAGGCCGGCAACGATCTCGGTCGAGCTGACGAGATCGGCGAACAGCACCGTCACCTGCTTGAGCTCGCCCCGAACTGGCCTCGTGAAATGCCCCGCCGGTGCCGGGACTGGCCTGCCCGCGGCGCTCAGCGCCGTGCCGCAGGCCCCGCAGAAGCCGGAGCCGGGCGGACTCAGATGATTGCATGCGGGACAGGCCACCGGCAGAGCGGCGCCGCAACCATGACAGAAGCGATTTGTCGCCGGATTATCCCCGCCGCATCGCTCACAAAGCATCTGATCCCCTAACGAAGCAATCATCGACGAGGAGGAAGCAGCACCGGAACGCCTCATGCCGGGCCTGCAATGCCCCGACATGCGCGCCAAGGGCACCATCTTTGGCACCCGCACGCAACCGAATAGTTCACATTTGGCGCGCAACTGCGCCGAAGCTGGGTCGAAAAGGTTGCAAAACCCGGCCCAAACCCGCGCCTCCGGCCGCAGGCCGGCGGCGTCAGCCGGCGCTGAACTTGCTGTACGCCTCGCTGGTCGCGATGATCACATGCTCGGCGCAGCCGTTGAGGCGATGCGGATCGGCCTCGCGCTCGTAAGCCTCCGACGTCATCATGTCGAGGAAGGCCGCGACCGACGGATAAAACACCAGCGCAACGAAATCCCAGCGATTGCCATCATGCGGGCCGAGCGCGACCGCCTTCGCCTCGCCGGTCCAGAGCAGCGTGCCGCCGCGCGCCTTGATCATTGGCACCGTGACCGCACTGTAGCGGAGATAAGCGTCCCAGCCCGAACCGTCGCCGTCGCGCGAGCGCGCATGGAAGCGCATCAGGTTCAGCATCACCACGGGCGCCTGCTGGTCGAGCCCTTCCAGGCCCTCGATGTTCAACATATTAACCGCCAATGGCGCCTCCCCGGGTCAAGCCTGCATTGTAGCATTGCGGCGGCGTGACTTGTGTCACGACGGCAATCCAGCGCAAGGTCGCATGTGACGCCAATGACGATTGCTTCGCCCGCGCCAAAGGCCTCGAATCCGGCCAGTTGGCTCAACAACCAGCCTTATCTGCTGCTGAGCCTGAGCTCGCTGTTCTGGGCCGGCAACATCGTGCTCGCGCGCCATGTCGGCGCCCATGTGCCGCCGTTGACGGTGACCACGATCCGCTGGTTCGGCGTGTTCCTGATCCTGTTGCCGTTCGCCTGGCCGCATCTGAAGCGCGACTGGCCGAATTTGCGCAAAAGCCTGCCGCTGATGCTGTTCCTGTCGCTGGTGGGCTTTGCCTTCAACAATGCGATCTCGTACTGGGCGCTGCAATACACCGAAGCGCTCAACGCGCTGCTGATCCAGTCGGCCGGACCGCTGTTCGTGGCGCTGTGGTCGCTGGTGCTGTTCGGCGTGCGGCTGACGGGCGCGCAGCTCGCCGGCATCGCGATCTCGCTGCTCGGCGTGCTGATCATCATCCTGCGCGGCGATCTCGCCGCGCTCGCGAGCATCAGCTTCAACAGGGGCGACATCATGTTCGCCTCCTCGCTGGTGGCGTTCGGGATCTACTCCGCCTTCATCCCGCGGCGGCCGAAAGTTCATCAGCTCTCCTTTCTTTCGTTCACTACCTGCTGTGGCGCAATCATGCTGCTGCCGACCGCAATCTGGGAAGCCTGGAGCGGCAGCGTGCTGCAATTCGACACGGTGACGCTGGCGACGCTGGGTTACATCCTGATCTTTCCCTCGACGCTCGCCTATCTGTTCTTCAACCGCGGCGTGGCGCTGATCGGCCCGAACCGGGCCGCACCGTTCTTCCATCTGGTGCCGGTGTTCGGCTCGGCGATGGCGATCCTGCTGCTCGGCGAAAAGCTCCAGCCGTTTCACCTGATCGGCTATGCGCTGGTGCTCGCCGGCGTCGTGATCGCCTCGCGCCAGGGTTCTGCGGTGAAGTAATTCCGCGGAGCGGGCGACAAACTCACGCCTTCCGATTTCAGCGAAGAGAAGCTAGGTTCCCCGCCAACGAAAAAGAGGGAACGTCCAGACATGATTTCAGCGCTGTTTCGAAACCTGCGTGCCGTCGGCACGGCCGCCCTTTGTCTCGCCGCCGCATCCGCCGCGCAGGCCGACAATTATCCGAGCCGCAACATCACGCTGGTGCTGCCGTTCGCGGCGGGCAGCGGCACCGACACCACGACGCGGCTGATCTCGCAGCATCTGTCGCAGGCGCTCGGGGTCGGCATCGTGATCGAGAACAAGGCGGGCGCCAACGGCATGATCGCCGCGACCTATGTCGCGCGCGCCGCTCCCGACGGCTACACGCTGCTGGTGACGACCAACACCACGCATTCGGCCAACCCCTATCTGCTCAAGAGCCTGACCTACGATCCGGTCAAGGATTTCACCCCGATCGCGCGGACCGGCGACCTGCCCTTCATGCTGGTCGTTCATCCGGATGTGCCGGCCAAGACCGTGGGCGAGCTTGTCGCCTACGGCAAGGCCAATCCGGGCAAGCTCAGCTACGCGTCGGGCTCGTCCTCGGCGATCGTGTCGGGTGCGACCTTTGCGCACAATGCCGGGCTCGATCTCCTGCACGTGCCGTACAAGAGCTCGCCGCCCGCGCTCAACGACGTCATGGGCGGCCGCGTCTCGATGATGTTCGTCGACATCCTGACCGGCCTGCCGCACGTCAACGGCAACGCGCTACGCGCGCTCGCCGTCACCACCAAGGACCGCTCGCCGCTGGTGCCGAACCTGCCCTCGATGCAGGAGGCCGGCGTGCCGGATTTCGATATCTCGTCATGGCAGGGCTATTTCGGCCCCGCGGGCATGCCCAAGGAGATCGTGACGCGGCTCAACGCCGAGATCAGGAAGATCGTCGAGAAGCCGGAGATCAAGGCCCAGCTTGCGACGCTCGGCATGGACGCCTTCTCCGGCACGCCGGAGCAGCTCGGCACGTTCGTGAACGAGCAGCTGGTGCTGTGGGAGAAGCTGATCAGCAACGCGAAGATCGAGAAGCAGTAGGACGGTCTCGTAGGGTGGGCAAAGCGTAGCGTGCCCACCGAAAGGTCACGGCGCACTCAAAACGAAAAGGTGGGCACGACGCTTTCGCGTCTTTGCCCACCCTACGAATTCAGCTCGAGAACTTACGCCGCGCGGACCTTGGCGAGGAAGCCGTCGACCGCGCTGCGCTGCGCGCCGGACTGGCTGTCCAGCTCGCGGGCGTTGGTGAGCACGTCGGTGGCGGCGTTGCCGGTCGCTTCCGCGGCCGAGGTGACGCTGCCGATATTGGCGTTGATCTCGTTCGAGCCGGCCGCGACCGACTGGATGTTGCGGGCGATCTCGCGGGTGGCTTCGCCCTGCTGCTCGATCGAGGCGGAAATGCCGGCGGTGATCTCGCTCATCTCGGCGATGGTCTGGGTGATGCCGGAGATGGCCGTGACCGCGTCGCTGGTCGAGGTCTGCATCGCCGCAACCTGGGCGGAGATTTCCTCGGTCGCCTTCGCGGTCTGGTTCGCCAGCGCCTTGACCTCGGAGGCCACGACCGCGAAGCCGCGGCCGGACTCGCCGGCGCGCGCCGCTTCGATGGTGGCGTTGAGCGCGAGCAAATTGGTCTGCGCCGCGATCGAGTGGATCAGCTTGACGACCTCGCCGATCTTCTCGGCGCCGGTCGAGAGCACCTGCACGGTGGCGTTGGTGCGTTCGGCGTCGCTGACGGCGCGGCTTGCCACTTCGGTCGAGCGCGTGACCTGGCGGGAGATTTCCGCAACCGAGCTCGACAGCTCTTCGGCGGCTGCGGCAACCGTGCCGACATTGCCGGAGGCCTTTTGCGAGGCAGCGCCGACCGTCGCCGCACGCGACGAAGCGTCGCTGGCCGTCGCGGTCATCGACTGCGCCGTCGACTGCATGCCGGCGGCGGCCGAGGAGACCGAGCGGACGATGCCGTTGACGCTGCGTTCGAAGTCGCTGGCGATGCCTTCCATCGCGCTGCGACGTTCCGCCGCAACACGCTCCTTGGCATCGGCCTCGGTCTTCTCGAGGTCGCGGATGCGGACCGCGTTGTCCTTGAAGATCTGGACGGTCGCGGCCATCGCGCCGACCTCGTCGCCACGGCCGACGCCGGGGATGTCGCCCCCGAGCTTGCCGTCGGCGAGCTCCTTCATGCGGGTACCGAGCAGCGCCAGCGGCACGCTGATGCTGCGGCCGATCAGCCAGGCGACGCCGCCGGCAACGACGAGGATGCCGAGGATGGCGAGGCCAAGCGACCAGAACACCGGGCCCATCTTGGCGTCGATGTCGTCGAGATAGGCGCCGGTGCCGAGATACATGTCGAAGCCGGGGACAGCGACCGCGTAGCCGATCTTGCGGATCGGCGTCTCCTGGCCGGGCTTCACATATTCATAATACAGCAGGATCGAACCGTTGGCCTTGACGCCGTTCATCAGCTCGACCGACAGCTTGCGGCCGTTGGTCACGACATCCATGCGGTTGGTGCCGATCTGCTTCGGATCGGGCGCGAGCTGGGTGATGCCGTCATAGGACGTGCCGAACAGATAGCCCGAGCCGTTGTCGTAGGTCATCGCATTGCCGTAGCGACGAAGGTCGGCCATCGCCGCATCCTTCGTCAGCTCGCCGGCATCGACGCGCTTCTTCAGCGCTGCGGCGTAGTTGCGGCCGAGATCGACGATCGACTTGGCCTGGTCGATTCGCGCATTGACCATCTCGCGCTTCATCAGATAGCCGGCCAGAAGACCGGAGATGCACAGGCCCAACAAGGTGACGGCGACGAGGATGCCGAGCTTGGAGGCGATCTTCAGATTGCTCAACTTCACGGGATGGCTCCGGCAAAAATGGGATACAGGCAAGCGAGTGAATCGATCGAAATTGAATCAACTCTTAGTGTATGACCTCTTAGCAAGTTACTTACACGTCTCCGTAGAAGCCCGGACGATGCCGCGAAAACCGGCAAATTATTCGCACCCCCAACAACCGGGAATTGTACGCGACTGCATCGATTTCGCGTAAAAGACGCAAAGGCCCGCCCAAGAAGGCCGGGTCACAACAAGAACCGACAGACCAAATCGGGAGCAGGAAATGCCGAAATACAGGGTGGTGACGCCGAAGGGCGCGAGCTTCACGGTCGCAGGCAGCGACTATTCCTATGAACGCGAGGCACTCGATCCGATCGACGCCGAGATCGTCGAGGCGCCGGCCGACGAGGCCGGGTTCATCGCCGCCGCAAGAACCGCCGACGCCATTTACGCCAAGGGCATCCCCATCACCAAGTCGATCATCGACACGCTCGACAATTGCAAGGTGATCACGCTCGGCTCGGTCGGCGTCGACAGCGTCGACGTCAAGGCCGCGACCGCTCGCGGCATTCCCGTCACCAACATTCCCGACACTTTCATCGAGGAGGTCGCCGACCACGCCATGATGCTGCTGCTCGCGGGCTTCCGCCGCCTGGTCGAGCAGGACAGGATGGCGCGTGACGGGCGCTGGGCCGAAGGCCGCCCGGCGCTGCTCAAGATCCCCAGGCTGATGGGCCAGACGCTCGGCTTCATCTCGTTCGGCCGCGTCGCGCGTGCCGTTGCGAAACGCGCCGCCCCGTTCGGCCTGCGCATGATGGCCTACGATCCCTTCATCCAGGAAACGCTGATGTACGACCACGGCGTGATCCCGGCGACGCTGAACGAGGTGCTGTCGCAATCCGACTTCGTGTCGATGCACGCCCCCGCCCGGCCCGAGGTGCATCACATGCTCACCGAGAAGCATTTTCGGCAGATGAAGAAGGGATCGGTCTTCATCAATACCGGCCGCGGCGCCACGGTGGACGAGGAGAGCCTGATCAAGGCCCTCCAGGAAGGCTGGATCGCCCACGCCGCCCTCGACGTGCTGGAGAAGGAACCGCCCTCGCACAACAATCCCATCCTCGGCATGGAGAACGTGACCCTGACCGCCCATGTCGCCTCGGCCTCGGCACGGTTCGACGAAGCGCGCAAGCGCCGGGTGGGCTACGAATTGTCACTGGTGCTTCAGGGCATGTGGCCGGTAAGCTGCGTCAATCCGTCGGTGCTGCAAGACACCGCGCTCCGCCGCTGGCAGCCCGTCAGCATGGACCGCGGTCCGAACAGCTGAGGCGGCCGGCCGCAAGACGCGCCGGAAACCGGAACGGCCCTTCACCGGCGATCAACGCCGGGAAGGGAGACATCATAGGGAGGAACTGATGAGGAACGACATCACACGTCGTGATGCCTTGGCGCTGGGCCTGTCTGCTGCGGCGGTCGCCGCAACCGGTACCACCGCGAATGCCCAATCCACGATCAAGGCCGCGGACGTCCCCGCACCGAAACTGCCGATCGAAAAGGGCGCAACCCTGCGCATGCTGCGGCCGGTGCGCTTCGTGCAGGCCGACGAAGACGTGTTCCGCGCCAACGCGGCCAAATTCACCAAGGAGACCGGGGTCGAGGTCAAGGTCGACTTCGTCGGCTGGGAAGACATCAACCAGCAGACCGCGGTGACCTCGAATTCCGGCGCCGGCCCCGACATCATCATCGGCTTTTCCGATGCGCCGCACATCTATGTCGACAAGTTGGTCGAACTCACCGACGTCGCCGACTATCTCGGCAAGAAGTACGGTGGCTGGCAGAACCTTGCGAAGGCCTACGGCATGAAGGCCAAGAGCGATACCTGGATCGGGCTCCCGTTCGGGGCTACGGCCGGTCCGCTGATCTATCGCAAGTCCATTCTAAAATCCGTCGGGTTCGACAAGGCGCCGGAAGACCACGCCGGACTTCTCGACCTCTGCAAGAAGCTGCACAAGGCCGGCAAGCCCGCCGGCTTTGCGCTCGGCAACGCGGTCGGCGATGGCAACGGCTTTGCGGACTGGATGATGTGGTCGCACAACGCCGCGCTGCTGGATGAGGAAGGCAATGTCACCATCAACAGCAAGGAGACCATCGCGGCGCTGAACTACGTGAAGGAGATCTATCCGACCTTCATCGCCGGCACGCCGTCCTGGAACGACGTCAGCAACAACCGCGCCTACTCTTCGCAGGAAATCGGGCTGACGGCCAACGGCGTCTCGCTGTATTTCTCGCTCAAGAACGATCCGGCGACCGCGGCCATCGCCGAAGACTCCGAACATCAGTTGCTGCCGAAGGGCCTTGCGGCGGCCTCGCCGATGTCGGGGCTGACGCTGAACGCCATGGTGTTCAAGCACAGCCAGTATCCCAATGCCGCGAAGGCCTTCCTGCAGTACATGCTGGAAAAGGACCAGTACGAGCCGTGGCTCAACGCCAACAGCGGCTACTGGTCGCAACCGCTCGCGGCCTATGCGGATGCGGCGGTGTGGAAGGGCGATCCCAAGGTGGCGATCTTCAAGGACACCATGAACAGCAAATACTACGCCGGCTACAAGGGTCCGATCTCGACCGCGACCGGTGCGGTTCGTGCGGACTATGTCACGGTGCAGATGTTCGCCTCGGTCGCGACCGGCGCGGCGACGCCCGAAGCCGCGGCTGCGGAAGCCGAGCAGCGCTGCAAGCGGTACTTCCGGCGGCAAAATCGGTAAGGACCGACAGAAGAAATCGTCATTGCGAGCGAAGCGAAGCAATCCAGTCTGTCTTTGCGACTACGGCCTGGATTGCTTCGTCGCTTCGCTCCTCGCAATGACGGCGTCGTGACTTTCACAGACGGGACAAAAAACCGATGTCCGTGACGACACTCTCTTCCCCTGCACTGGCCCAGCGGCAGCCGTCCTGGCTGGTTCGACTGTTCGACTACAAGCCGTTCCTGATCGTGATGTGCCTCGCACCCGCGATCGGGCTGCTCGCCGTCTTCCTCACCTACCCGCTGGGCCTCGGCATCTGGCTCGCCTTCACCGACACCACGATCGGCAAGCGCGGCATTTTCATCGGGTTCGAGAACTTCCAGTATCTGCTCACCGATCCGCTGTGGTGGAACGCGGTGTTCTACAGCGTGTTCTACACGGCGATCGCGACCTTCGGGAAGTTCGCGCTCGGCTTCTGGCTCGCGCTGCTGCTCAACAACCATTTCCCGTTCAAGAGCCTCTTGCGCGCCATCGTGCTGCTGCCCTGGATCGTGCCGACGGTGCTCTCGGCGCTGGCCTTCTGGTGGATCTACGATCCGCAATTCTCGATCATCTCCTATCTCCTGGTCGACGTGCTGCATTGGCGCACGAGCAATATCGACTTCCTCGGCTCGCCCTGGCCGGCGCGATTCTCGCTGATCGCCGCCAACATCTGGCGCGGCATTCCCTTCGTCGCGATCTCGCTGCTGGCGGGCCTGCAGACCATCTCGCCCTCGCTCTACGAGGCCGCGATGCTCGACGGTGCCAGCGCCTGGCAGCGCTTCCGCTACATCACCTTTCCGATGATGATGCCGATCCTCGCCATCGTCATGACCTTCTCGATCATCTTCACCTTCACCGACTTCCAGCTGGTCTACGCCATCACCCGCGGCGGGCCCGTGAACTCGACCCACCTGCTTGCCACGCTGGCCTTCCAGCGCGGCATCGCCGGCGGCGAGCTCGGCGAAGGTGCGGCCATCGCGGTGTCGATGATCCCGTTCCTGGTGTTCGCGACGCTGTTCTCATATTTCGGCCTGGCGCGCCGCAAATGGCAGCAGGGAGAGGCCAATGACTGATACCGTGGTTCAACCGGCCACCGCCGACGCCAAGGCCGCACCCGACACCATGGCCTGGGATTCCGGGCTGCGGCGGCTGATGATGATCTATTTGCCGCTCGGCTGCTTCGTGCTGATCCTGCTGTTTCCGTTCTACTGGATGGCGATCACGTCGTTCAAACCGAACGCGGAACTCTTGAACTACAAGGACCACAATCCGTTCTGGATCTCCTCGCCGACGCTGGCGCACATCAAGCACCTGCTGTTCAACACCGCCTATCCGCGCTGGCTGTGGACGACGATGATGGTCGCGATCGGCTCGACCACGCTGTCGCTGATCGCCAGCACGCTCGCCGCCTACGCCATCGAGCGCCTGCGCTTCCGCGGCAGTCCCTATGTCGGTCTCGGCATCTATCTCGCGTATCTCGTGCCACCGTCGATCCTGTTCATCCCGCTCGCCACCGTCGTGGTGCAGTTCGGCCTGTTCGACTCGCCGATGGCGCTGATCCTGGTCTATCCGACCTTCCTGGTGCCGTTCTGCACCTGGCTCCTGATCGGCTATTTCAAGTCGATTCCCTACGAGCTCGAGGAATGCGCGCTGGTCGACGGCGCGACGCGTCTGCAGATCCTGCGGCGGATCACGCTGCCGCTGGCGGTGCCCGGGCTGATCTCGGCCGGCATCTTCTCCTTCACGCTGTCCTGGAACGAGTTCATCTACGCGCTCGCCTTCATCCAGAGCGGCGCCAACAAGACCGTGCCGGTCGCGATCCTGACCGAGCTCGTCACCGGCGACGTCTACCAGTGGGGCGCGCTGATGGCAGGCTCGCTGCTCGGCTCCCTGCCGGTCGCGATCTTCTACTCGCTATTTGTGGATTACTACGTGTCCTCGCTGACCGGCGCGGTAAAGGAGTAACGGCTTCCGCGCGATCACGAAGGTTCGTGCAATCGTGATAGATCGCTGACCTGTTTCGTTCGATCTTGCCGCGCAGACGGCGAGGGTCGCCCATTGACGCCGTCGTTGATCGCTCGAGATCGCGAGATTCGCATGACATCGTCACGACCTCATCAACTCTCTAGACGCGGCTTCTGTTTGTGTTGCGTCGGCGGCGCGGCGTTCGCCGCCACCGGCGGATGGCTCACCCCGAGGCAGGCCTACGCGGAAGCGCGTGGCCTCGTCAGCCTGATCAAGGACAGCGCGGCGACATCACCGATCAAAACCTACAAGCTGCGCAACAATATCAGCGTTCTGGAAGGATCCGGCGGCAACATCGCCGTACTCACGGGACCTGACGGCAAGCTTCTGGTCGACGCCGGCATCGGCGTCTCGCGCCCGCAGCTCAGCAAGGCACTGGCCGAGCTTGGCAACGAGCCGATCGCGCATCTCATCAACACGCACTGGCACTTCGACCATGCCGACGGCAATGAATGGCTGCATGCGGCCGGCGCAAAAATCATCGCCCACGAGAACACCCGCAAGCATCTCTCCAGCATTCAGCGGGTCGAGGACTGGGACTACAATTTCCTGCCTCTGGCGACGAAGGCAGTCCCGACGGAGGTCTTCGCCAAGGAGCATCATCTCAAGGTCAACGGCGCATCCATCGCGCTGAAATATAGCGGTCCGGCTCATACCGATGGCGACATCTCCGTCATGTTTGCCGAGGCGAACATTCTTCACGCCGGTGACACCTACTGGAATAACATCTACCCCTTCATCGACCATTCGACCGGCGGCAGCATCGGCGGCATGATCGCGGCCTGCGACGCCAATCTGGCGGCCGCCAACAACGACACCATCATCATCACCGGTCACGGCAAGCCCGTCAGCAACAAGGCCGAGCTGCAGGAATTCCGCGACATGCTGGCCGCCATCAGAGACAATGTCGGCAATCTCAAGAAACAGGGAAGAACACGCGACGAGACGGTCGCCGCCAAGCCGACAGCCGCGTTCGACGCGAGGTGGGGACAATTTCTTATCGACCCCGGCTTCTTCACCAGACTGGTCTACGAGACCGCGTGAGACGCAGCGCGCGGTAGAGGAATAGCCTAAGCCTGCGGCCTTTCGCCCGGTTTCACAAAACTGCAATATGCCGACCGCATAAGGCGTCGTCCGCCAACAGGAGACGCACATGCGCGCGACTTTTCTCAGCACCGTCGCAACGATCATTCTCACCGCCAGCACCGCGCTCGCGCAGAGCGAAGGCGAATTCCCCGCCAAGCTCGCCGGCCACGTGGTGATGCCGGCCGCCTCGTTCATCGACGCGCCGGCCGATGCCCCCGCCGATCTCAAGACTTCCGGCAAGTACACCACCGGCAAGCGCGTCGACGCGCTCGGCACCGTGATGGGCAAGTCCTATGAGCGCGCGACCGGCGTCTCGCTGCCGTTCAAGGGCCAGCCGCTCCAGGGCCATTCCGGCATCAAGACCATGCCCGACGGCACCTTCTGGGTCATCACCGACAACGGCATGGGCGCGCGCGCCAACTCGCCGGATTCGATGCTGTACCTCAACCGCTACAAGATGGATTGGGCGAACGGCAACATCGAGCGCCAGGAAACCATCTTCCTGCACGATCCCGACAAGAAGGTGCCGTTCCGCATCGTGCATGAGGACACCCAGAAGCGCTATCTCACCGGCTCCGACTTCGACACCGAAGGTTTTCAGATCATCGGCGATACCTTCTGGATCGGCGACGAGTTCGGCCCCTACATCCTGAAGGCCGACAAGACCGGCAAGATCCTCGGCGTGTTCGAGACCGTTGCCGACGGCAAGCCGGTGCGCTCGCCGGACAACTGGGCGGTGGGAACGCCGGGCGCGCCGGGTGCGACCTACACCAACGTCAACCTCCGCCGCTCCAAGGGCTATGAGGGCTTTGCCTCGTCGAAGGACGGCAAGTTCCTTTACGGCCTGCTCGAGGGGCCGCTGTGGGATGCCGACAAGAAGGACTGGGAGAAGGTGGACGGCAAGGAAGCCTCCCGCATCCTCGAATTCGACGTCGCCGCCGAGAAGTTCACCGGCCGCTACTGGCAGTATGTGTTCGAGCAGAACGGCAACGCCATCGGCGACTTCAACATGATCGATCAGGCCTCCGGCCTCATCATCGAGCGCGACAATGGCGAAGGCACAGCCGACAAGGCCTGCCCGCAGGGCCAGCGCGGCGAGAACTGCTTCCCCGACATCGCCAAGTTCAAGCGCGTCTACAAGATCGAGCTGACCGACGCCAATGTCGGCAAGCCCGTGCGCAAGATCGGCTATATCGATCTGATGAAGATCAAGGATCCCGACAAGAAGGCGAAGAAGCCGCTCAACGACGGCGTCTACACCTTCCCGTTCTTCACCATCGAGAACGTCGATCGCGTCGACGAGACCCACATCATCGTCGGCAACGACAACAATCTGCCGTTCTCGTCCAGCCGCGATCCCAACAAGGCCGACGACGACGAGTTCATGCTGCTCGAAGTCGCGGACTTCCTGAAAGCGAAGTAAGGCCCGGCTCTCTGATCCTCTCCCGCTCTACGCGGGAGAGGAGTTCAGTCACTTCCCGAAGATCACCGGGATGTTGATGGGGACCGTCGCGTATGTGATCTCGGGTGGCATCGCTGGAAATGGCTGGGCCTGACGCATCATCGCCGCGGCCTGGGCGTCGAGCGCGGATACGCCCGACGATCCGCTGACGCGGCTGGACAGAACCTGGCCCCCGCGGCCGAGTGTGAAGCTCAGCCTGACCACACCTTTCTGACCATTGGCACCTGCCGGATACTGGTGGAAGCGCATGAGGTGCGCACGGACGCGCTGGTAATAGGTCGCCATCGCCGATGCGACCGCGCCCGTACTCACGGCGGAGGCAAGTGGAGCTTGACGCTCCGCGCGCGGCGGCGCGCTGGTGCGCGGCGCGGGCGGTGCATCTGATGGCTTCCGGGCGTCGGGGCGCACCACCCTGGGCTTGGCCGGCGCCGGCGTCTCCACGGGTGCGACTTGCACTGGCTCCGGCTTCGGCGAACTTGGCTCGAGCTTCTGCTCCGGCGGCGCCACCACGTCCGGCTTTTCCTGCGGCGGCGTCGGCGCGATGGTTTCCTCGACGGCCTGTTGCTGCGTCGGCTCCGGCGGCGACGCATCCGCCTGCTCCATCACCGGGCCCGGCGCGATATCCAGCGGCGTTGACTGCGGCGCCGACGTCTCCGGCGTCATATCGATGAGGATGGCCGGCATGTCGACGCCCTGCTCGGGCTGCGACCTCAGCCAGCTCATCGCCAGCAGCGCGGCCGCAAGATGCAACGCGACGATCACCGCCGCCGAAACGCCCCAGCGCGCGGTCTCGCGCTCGCCGAGCGGCTCGTGCAGGGCAAAAGCGTTCGCAGACATCAGCTGCGCCCGTCGAGGCCGACCAGCGCGACCTTGAGGTAGCCGGCGTTACGCAAGGTGTTCATCACCTCCATCAGGTCGCCGTAGCTCACAGCCTTGTCGGCGCGCAGATAGATGCGCTCGTCCTTTCGGCCCTTGGTGGCCGCAGCGAGCGCAGTGGCGAGACCATCGCGTGCCATCGTGTCCTCGCCGACGGCGACGGTGAGATCCGGCTTCACCGTCACGAAGGTCGGCTTGTCCGGCCGCGGCGCCGGCTCCGCTGCGGTTGCCGGCAGCTCGACGCCGATGTCGACGGTGGCGAGCGGAGCTGCCACCATGAAGATGATCAGCAGCACCAGCATCACGTCGATGAAGGGCGTGACGTTGATCTCGTGGGTGACGTCGAGATCGTCAGGGCCGCCGCGCTTGAGCGGCGATCCGGAGCGTGCGCCGAGCTTCGCGCCCATGGTCTTACTCCGCTGCCCGTGCCAGGCGGAAATCCCTGTGATCGCGCTGCCGGCTCACCAGCAGCATCAGCTGCGCCGAGGCGTCGCCGAGCAGCGCGCGATAATTGGCGATGCCGCGAACGAGCTGATTGTAGATCACCACCGCCGGGATCGCGGCGACGAGGCCGAGCGCGGTCGCGAGCAGCGCTTCCGCGATACCGGGTGCGACCACGGCAAGGCTCGTGGTGTGGCTCTCGGAGATGCCGATGAAGGAATTCATGATGCCCCAGACCGTGCCGAACAGGCCGACGAACGGCGCGGTGGCGCCGATGGTCGCGAGCACGCCGGTGCCGCGCGCGATCTGCCTGGACATCGCGGCCTCGACGCGCTCCAGCCGCAGCGCAACGCGCTCCTGAAGACCGTCATCAAGCACGCCGCCGGAGAGCTCCGCCTCTTTGGCGCAGGACTGGATGAGTTGGGCGACCGCGTCATGCGCGTTGCCGGCACGCTCTGCGGCCTCCGCCAATTTGATGTTGCCCTCGAGCGCGCGCGTCCGCTGCAAGGCAAGCGCGCCCTTGCGGCGCAGCTCGATGGACTTGGCCAGCCACACCGTCCACGTCACCAGCGAGGCGACGGCCAGTCCCACCATCACCGTCTTCACGACGATGTCGGCACCGAGGAACATGCCCCATGGGGACAAATTGCGCGGCAGCAACGCCTCGTCGATCGCGAAGGCTGGCGCCGGCGCGAGCGCCAGCGCGATTGTTACGATCATTTGCCGAAGCCTGAAAATGCCCTGCATCCTGATCTCCCGACACATAGAAGAGCTACGCCGTGGGCCGTGCCGCGATCCGGTCCGCGAGCTGCCGGAACCGTGCCAGCTGGTCCCCGCGCAGCGCCCGGGTCTCATCGCGGCCGACGAACACCTTGAACATGATGCCGCCGTCGGCGTTCACGAAAGCAACGAAGGCCGAGCTCTTGCCCATGAAGGGACGCTCGACGAAGGCTACGCCTGCGCAGCGCTCGTGGCGGAGATGGCCGTGCAATCCCTTCGGCTGCATCAGGTTGAAATAGCCGCGCCCGATCTCGCCCGCCGGCACCCCACCCGTGAACTCGAAGATCGCATCATCCGTGTGGATGATCAGAGTGACCTCGCCCCATGCCGCAATGTCCTGCATCGCAGCGGCGAAGTGCTCGCCGCCGCCAATGCGCACCATCGACGACGGCAGCGCCTCGATCACTGCGCGCGGCGTGACCTTGCGCTCGCGCGCGACGTCCTCGATCACCGCGCCCGGATTGTCGGTCATGTACGCCTTGAGGTCGGCGAGATCGGTGCTCAACATATCCAGCTCCTCCTCTGCGCCGCCGCCTCAGGCGGCCGCGTTCGCCTTGCGCTCGGTCATGATGACCTCGAACCCCTCGAACTTGGGATGGCCGAGATAGAGGCTTTCCCCAGTCCTGTTGTCAGCACGCGCGTGGGCGCGGCGGAATTCCTCCGAGCGCGTCCAGGCCTCGAAGGCTGCCTTGTCGACCCACACCGTGTGCGAGGAATACAGCGTGTGGTCCTCGAGCACCGGTCCCTTGAGCAGGTGGAATTCGACGAAGCCGGCCATGCTGCCGAGATAGGACTCGCGGGTGCGCCAGACGGTCTCGAAAGCGGCTTCCGAGCCGAGCTTCACCTGGAAACGATTCATGGCGATGAACATTCGATCTTTCTCCTGTCAATCTTGTTGATCGGCGCATGCCGACCGGATGTTTCAGAACGCGCCGAAGCCACGCTGGGACTCAGCGTGGCCCTGGATGTCAATACGGCGTCCCGTTCGGGATCGGCGGCTACTCCCTAGATGCCGCCGAAGTGATACTTCAGGCCTCCCTTGACCACGAGCCCCGCGCCGGCACTCGCCCATTTCACGTCGTTTTGCGTGTCGGTCGTGCTGCCGGCGGGAAGTGCGTAGGGCCGGTAGTACTGGTTCAGAAGGTTCTCGACCGAGAAGTTGAGCGTCATGTCCCGCGTCGGCTGATACTGCAGATACAGGTTGACCAGTTGGTATGAAGTAGCCGGCAAATAGTTGGTCGGAATATCCGTGTTGGCGATCGCCGACGTCCACATCATCGACAGGATGAGCGAACGGTCGAGCAGGCGTACGCCGGCCGTCGTCGTGATCTTCTGCGGCGGAATGCTGGACAGCCCAAATCCGGTCTGGACGTTCTTGCCGTTCATGTAAGAACCGGAGAGGCCGAAGAACCAGAGATTGGCGTCATACATCGTCTCGGCTTCGAAGCCCTGGATCCGGGCCTCCGCGATGTTCTGGTACTGATAGAACGGCATCGGCCCTCCCGGCCCGCCGAGCGGCGCGCCAAAATTGACCAGGTCGATGAAGTTCTCGACGTCGTTGCGGAACACGTTGATCTTTCCGCGCAGCGTGTCGCCCGCAATGAACAGATCGTTCTTCTTGATATTGAAGCCGATCTCCTTGTTCTTGCCGACCTCCGGCCGCAGGTTCGGATTCGAAACGAAGCAGAACGTGGAGTCCGCGCCGGGGCCCGGCGTGCCGGACGGACAACGGAAGAAGCTGTCGAAGGGCGAGGCAGCGGTATGCGAGCCGGTGATCAGCGTCTCGGTGATCGACGGCGCGCGATAGCCTTCGGCATAGCTGACATAGGGCGTGACGACCGCGGTCGGCACCAGCGCGACCGTGATCTTCGGCGACAGCCGATCTCCACTGGAAGAGGTTGTGCCCGACGAGAGCTGGTAGTTGTCGTAACGCAGCGCGCTGATCACCTCGAGCATGGAGGTGTAGTTGGTCTTCCACTGCACGAAGCCGCCGGAAACCGTACGCTTGCCGCCGGGCGTCGTGATCTCGGACGTTCCGGTCGTGTCTCGCGACGAGACCTGATCCTGGAACGCGTCGAGGCCATAAGTAACTGCGTGGCGCCAGTCGCCGGTCACAAAGCGCGACGTGTTGTACAGATCGATACCATAGGTATCGAGCAGATATCCCCGCGTGCTGCCGATACAGCCGGACACCGCGTTGCCGGGCACGCCGCCGCAATAGGCCGATGCCGTGGTGCTGGTGTGCGCGGTCTTGACCTGGTCGTTCTCGGTGCGATTCCAGTAGATCTTCGAATCCCAGTCGAACAACTGATCGTCGGGCTGGTTGTACTTCCAGCCGAGCGTCGTGGTGTAGTTCTTCACATCGGTTTTGTAGATCGAGGTGCCGCCCAGGTTGAGCGTACCGTTCGCGTTGGTCGTGTTGGGATCGCCCGCTTTCCGCGGCGGCTGGCCCACGCTGTAGAGGTCCTCCTGGAAGATGGTCCCGAGCTTGACCTCGTGTCCGTCGGCGGGCCGCAACGTCAGCTTGGCAACGCCGCTCGACAGCCGGTTGCCGGTATTGGCGACCTCGTAGCCGGTCCCGTCCTTGTAGTTCTCCTGGGTGCTGTAGGTGCCACCCGCGAACACGTCGACATTGGGATTGACGTGAACGCCGCCGAAGGCCGAGCCGAGCGCGCGGCCGTAATTGCTGCCGAGCACCGACTTCACGTCGACGCCCCAGCGCTCGCCTGCGCGCACGACGTCTTCGATATCCTTGGTGCGGAACGACGCCACGCCGCCGATCGCGCCCGAGCCATAAATGTTGGCGGTCGGACCGCGGACGATGTCGATGCCGCTGATCAGCTCAGGATTGAGGAAGAACGAGCCGTTGGCGAAGTGACCCGTGCGCTGATAGTTCTGCCGCGCGCCGTCGACAACCACGGCGACCCGGCCGAAATCCTGCAGGCCGCGGATATTGATCGAGGTCGACGGCTCGTCGCCGCGATTCTGGACCCACACGCCCGGCACATTATAGATGAGATCGCCGACGGTGCTGGGCTGGCGGGCTTCGATCTGCCCTGAAGTCACGACGCTGACCGGTGCGAGCGCATCGACCGCGCGCTCTTCGGTCTTGGAGGCAGCAACCGTAATCGCGTCAAGCGTCTGGACAGGCGCGGCGCCGCCGGCCTGGGCACGCGCATTCATGACTGCGGGCGTCGCCTGCTGCTGGTCGGCCTGCGGCTTGGCCGGCTTGCGCTTGGCCTGTTTCGGCTTCGCAGGTTTGGCCGACTGCGCGGCTTGATCCGCGGTCTGGGCGAAACTGCTCGCCGGCAACATCGCAGCAATTGAAACCACTGACGCACCCAAAATCAGCGCGCGCGAATACCTAGCCCCGTCAGCCATAACCCCAACCCAATCATTATGTGTCTTGCTTGGCTGGCGTGCGCCGCACGAGGCGAGCGTCTGGCTGGCTATTTTCTGACGCAGGCCCCCCGGCCCGCATGGTCACAATTGGTTACGTGGCAACACTCTGACGGTCAATGACATCGCGTTGCAGTTTATATCGATTGTAAACTGCCGCCGTTGGAATGCGCCTGTTGCCGCTTATACAAACAAGACGCATCTGAAATTTCGAAAGCGCATCACACCCACCATGTCAGCAGCGTCCGGAGACCATAGCGGCGATGCGGCAGGGCCGACACAAAGCCCTTCTGCAACAACGAGAACTCTCACCATGCGCGGGAGCCGGATCGACAGCCGCGAGCTCTTTGCGGCGGAGCGCGAGATCATCATCGCGCATGGTGAGGACAGCTACCGCCTCCGCCTGACCTCGCAGAACAAGCTGATCCTGACGAAGTAAACCGCAATGACATTTTGTCGCACCCTCACAAACCTTCTGTTTTCCGGCACAATCGCGCTCGCATCGACCGCGCACGCTGCCGGTATCACGGTGCATGATGCGCGCAATCGCGATGTCGCGGTCACCGACTTCGCGCGCACGGTCTCAATCGGCGGCGCCATCACCGAGATCCTCTATGCGCTCGGGCTCGAGAGCCGGCTGGTCGGCGTCGACACCACGAGCCTTTATCCGGCGGCGGCGCTGCACGATAAACCTAGTGTCGGCTACATGCGGCAGATCTCGGCCGAGGGCGTGCTCGGCCTCAACCCCACGCTGATCCTGGCGATCCAGGGGGCAGGTCCACGCGAGGCCATGGACCTCCTGGAGACGGCGAAGGTGCCGCTGGTGCTGGTGCCCGAGACCTATTCCGAGGAGGGCCTGATCGAGAAGATCAAGCTGGTCGGCCATGCCATGGGCGTCGATGCCCGCGCAGAATGCCTGAGCGTCGCGGTCAGCGCCGATCTCAAGCAGCTCCGTGCCCTGCGCGCCAAGGTGACGAAGCCCGTGCGCGTGATGTTCGTGATGTCGCTCCAGAACGGACGTGCGATGGTCGCCGGCCACAAAACTGCGGCCGACGAGATCATCCAGCTC
Source organism: Bradyrhizobium sp. CCGB01 (assembly GCF_024199795.1). Classification (NCBI taxonomy): domain Bacteria; kingdom Pseudomonadati; phylum Pseudomonadota; class Alphaproteobacteria; order Hyphomicrobiales; family Nitrobacteraceae; genus Bradyrhizobium; species Bradyrhizobium sp. CCGB01. The sequence goes on along the minus strand of NZ_JANADK010000001.1, from coordinate 1,530,731 downwards.
GCCGGCGCGGCCAATGCCGTCGAGGATTACGACGGCTACAAGATCATCGGCGACGAGGCGATCGTGGCGGCCAAACCCGATGTCGTGCTCTCGATCGACCGCGACAAGGATTCGCTCCGGGCCGACGCGGTCTATTCCCATCCCGGCTTTGCCCTGACACCGGTCGCGGCCAACAAGAGCTTTATCGCGATGGACGGGCTTTATCTGCTCGGCTTCGGGCCGCGCACGGCCGCGGCGGCGCGCGATCTGTCGGTCAAGCTGTATCCGGCTCTGGCCGATAACGGCGGCGCCTTCACGTCGGCTCTGTCGGCGACGAACTGCCGGCAATGAGCGTGGCGGCCGGGACCGAGGCGCGGAGCCCGCGACGACACGCCGGTGCAGGACGGCGGTTCTCCTCCGTTGCAATCCCCCTGCTGCTCGCAATGCTCGCCGTCACCACGGTCATCGCGCTGACCGTCGGCGCGGCCGGGATTCCCCTGTCTCGTCTGCCTGCCGCGCTGGGTTTCGCCGGCAACACGGCTTCCGATGCCATGACGGCACGCGACCAGCTCGTGCTGTGGGCGATCCGTATCCCGCGGATCGCAGCGGCCGCAATGGTCGGCGGCCTGCTCGCAGCCACGGGCGCGATCATGCAGGGGCTATTCCGCAATCCGCTCGCCGATCCCGCGCTGGTCGGTGTCTCCAGCGGCGGCGCGTTGGCTGCCGTGTCTGCGATCGTCTTTACCGATTCGGCTCTTGGCGATTCCTTGCGATTTCTCCAGACCGAGCTGCTGCCGCTGGCGGCGTTCGCCGGCTCGCTGGCGACGACCGTGATCCTCTACAGCATCTCCAGCCGTTCCGGCCGCACCTCGATTACGATCTTCCTGCTTGCCGGTATCGCCTTCACCGCAATCGCCAATGCCGGCATCGGCCTGCTCATCTTCATCGCGGACGATCGTCAGCTCCGCGACATCACCTTCTGGATGTTGGGATCGATGAGCGGAGCGAGCTGGGCCAAGGATGCCGTGCTCGCGCCGGTGCTCCTGGTCGGGCTTGCAGCCTGCACCTTCATCGCCCGCGGGCTCGACCTGCTCGTGCTGGGCGAAGCCGACGCGTTTCACGGCGGGGTCGATGTCGAGCGGCTGAAGCGCATATCGATCGTGCTGGTTGCCGCCATGACCGGCGTTGCCGTCTCGGTCTGCGGCGTGATCGGTTTCGTCGGCATCGTCGTGCCGCATTTGCTGCGACTCCTGATCGGGCCCGCGCACCGGCTGCTCTTGCCCGCCTCCGTCCTGCTCGGCGCGATCCTCATGGTCGGCGCCGACACCCTCGCCCGGACCATCGTGGCGCCGGCAGAAATGCCGATCGGCATCCTGACCGCGGCGATCGGCGCGCCGTTCTTTCTTGGCATCCTGCTGCGGCAGCGCGGGCTGGCCTCGCTGTGAGCGCCGTGATCGAGGCGCATGGCTTAACCAGGCGCGCCGGCCGTGCGAGGCTGCTCGATGGCGTCGGCCTGACGGTTTCGGCCGGCGAGATGGTCGCGATCATCGGTCCGAACGGCGCCGGCAAGTCGACGCTACTGCGGCTGCTCTCCGGCGACCTCCGCCCGAACCAGGGCGAGATCCGGCTGAAGCAGCGCGACATCAGCAGCTACACGCCGCGCGAACTCGCCGCGCGCCGGGCGATGCTGTCCCAGCACATCAACGTCACGTTTCCCTTCACGGTCGAGGAGATCGTGCTGATGGGCGCAGGTGACCGCAGCGCGCGCGATGCCGGCCCGCTCGTCGACGCCGCACTGGACGAGGTAGGGCTATTGCATTTCCGCGAACGGCAATTGCCGACGCTGTCGGGCGGCGAGCAGCAGCGCGCCCATTTCGCCCGCGTCTTGGTGCAGCTCGCCTGCGGCGAGGCCCAGCATGGACCGGGGCTATTGCTGCTGGACGAGCCGACGTCGAGCCTGGATCTGCGTCACCAGATCGACCTCGTCGAAGCGGCGCGCCGCCGCGCGGCCGGCGGCACGGCTGTCGTCGCGATCCTGCACGACCTCAACCTCGCGATCCGCTTCGCCGACCGGCTGATCGTGCTGAACGGCGGCAAGCTCGCCGCCGACGGCCCACGCGCCAAAATCGTCACGCGCGAGATCATCCGCGACATCTTCGAGATCGACGCCGTCGTCCATCAGTCCGACGACGGCGTGCCTTACGTGCTGCCGCAATCGATGCGGGCGCCGGGGCCTGCCTCGGGTACCTAGCCCGCCGGCACGATCACCATGCTCTTGTCCTTCGGCCAGCGGATGCGCCAGGCGAAGTTGATGTCCTTGACTTCGCCGGGCTTGGCGTCGAACGACCATTCCAGCACGCCGCGCTTGTCGCGGATGTTGCTTGCGGTCGGCGGCGTGGTCGCGGGCAGCATCTCGACGACGATGTCCTCGCTCTCGCTGACCGGCAGCTGATCCTCGATCACGACCTTGATCGGGAAGTCGTGACCGTTGCGGATCGTGGTCTTGAACGAACGCTCGTCGGTCTTCGACGTCGTCACGAGCAGGCCGGCCGAACCTTCGTTGCGCTTGAGCACGGCGCGCTCGATCCTGACCTTGTCGTCGGCGCCGAAGCCGAGCCGCACGACGTCGTCCTTGGCCGAAGCCGAGAGCTTGCCGCGGCCGACGAAGACGCCGTCACGATAGATCGCGACCTTGCCGGGCAGCAGGGTCGTGTCGTCGGTCTGCTTGAAGCTGGCTTCGAGGAAGGCGGTCGGGTCCATCACCGGTGCCGCGCGCACTGCGAGATCGGCGGGCACGCTCATGGAAGCGATGCGCAGGCTCTTGGCGCCCTCAGCAGCGCCGAGGCTGACGCGGCCCGGAATCTTGAACGTGGCCTGGAAGTCACCGATCTCGGCAACCGCCTGCTGCTCGTCGGCACGCTCGCGCTGCTCGGACGCTTCCGCAATCTTGGCCATTGCCGGCGATTGCGCCTGGCGCGTCATTGGCGCAGGCCGCGCCAGATCGGAGGCCGTGCCGAGTGCCATCGGCCTCGGCGGTTGCGGATATTGCGCCACCAGCGAGCCCAGCTCCGGAGCGCTGCCGCCGCGATTGATCCGGACCGTGGAGACGCCGAGCGTCACGTTCGACCAGTCCTCGCCGGTCGACTGCGTGATCTCGGCGCGGCGGACAAGCTCGAGCTGCGGCTTGCGGTCCTTGGCGCCGGTGTCGAGCCGGGCATCATAGAGCGGCAACCAGCGCGCATTGCGTACGTTATAAGTGACCCGCAGCGTCGCCTTGGTCGCGGCTGTCGCGGCAACATCCATGCGGACCTCGAGCTTGCTCGGCGGCTTGGCCTTGCGCTCGAGCTCGAGCTGGGCGATCTGCCGGTCGATCTCGCGCAGCTTGCGCGTGGCGTCACGGATGGCCGTATCGGCGCTCGCAATTTCGTCGCCGACGGCGGTAAAGGCCGTGCGCCATTCGGCGATCGGCCGTGCCTCGCCCTTCTCGCCGATGCCCACGGGGGAGACTTCCGCAAAGCGCTCCGCAAATTTGCGCCGCGCATTGGCCGAGTCGATGGCGCCTTGCAGGTCGGCGCGCTGGTCGTTCAGGGCCTCGATACGCTTTTCCAGCTCGGGCAGGTTGACCGGCGCGGCGCGCGGCGGCCGCGCATCGATCGTGCCGATGGTGAGTTTTGCGCCGCCTTCGCCCTCGACCCGGATGGAGGACGTATCGAGACCGAGCGGAAAGTCCTTGGCGACCAGCGTCGAGTCCCCAGACGGCAGGTCGATCGCAATGATGCGTGTGACAGTGGCGCCATCGGGGTAGACCGTGACGGCGTCGATCGCCGAATTGGTGTCCACATCGGCGGCCCATAACGGCGACGCCGCCGCCATGGTCACCAGAACCAGGCTCGTCGTTGCCAAACATCTTGCGGTGATGCGCATAAAGTCCTTCCTTCCGTTATCGCCGCGCCGTCAGCCGGACGCGTGATCAAAATGCCTCGCCAACAGGATTGGACGCGGCAGCGAAGGAACCGGTTCGATTGGGGTTTCCGTGGGGCGCCGCTGCGGCGGCACCATGGCCGCGGAACGCGTCATGGGTCTCGCGGTGGAGCCTTGAGGCGCTCCCAGGCTTTAGCCTTGCGTGGGCGAACCCTGGCCGAAGATGCGGCGGAGCAGATCGGTCACGTTCTTGGCGCCGGCCTTCTTCAGGATGCCGGCGCGATAGCCCTCGACCGTCCGTGCGCTCAGATGCATGCGCCGGGCGATTTCCTTGTTGGTGAGGCCGGCCGCAAGGTGCTCGAGCACATCGCCTTCGCGCGCCGTCAGGGGCTCGCAGCCGGGCAGCCAGCGTTGCCGGTTCGAGCCGGGTTGCCCAAACTCGTCGATGGCGGCATCGATCCGGTCGACGATGTCGCGGGTGCGGAAAGGTTTTTCGATGAAGTCGGCCGCGCCGCTCTTGATCGCGTCGACGGCCATCGCGATGCTGCCATTCGCCGAGGTCATCAGCACCGGCGCCATGCAATTCTCCTCGCGCAGCTGCTTGAGCACGTCGAGGCTGGAGCGATCCGGCGGCATCTCCAGCAGCACGCAGGCCGGCATCCGCGCCCTGGCTTCCGAGAGCAGCGACGCACTATCGGCAAAGCAGATCACGTCATAGGCGCTCTGCTGGAGCGCATTGGACAATTGTTCGCGCGAGGCGGCGTCAGTCTCAATGACGAATACCTCACCCTTGGAAAGCATGTTTCCCGGCATAACCTCGATCCAGCAATGTCTTGGTCAAATGGTCCGAGACAGCAGCGGGCCGCGTCGCGCCGCGCCGTCATACGCACGGCATTCACGCCCGTGCTTCGGTTTCCCTTATGTATGTTCCATCCTGTTCCCGGATTTGACGGATCGGGACAGAAACTTTACATTTCGGGACATCTGCGGGAATGGCTGGCAGGAACGGGTCGCATGATCGACCTCATTCGCAGCGCAGGCTTGAGCTACTACCCGGATGTTGCCCGGTCGGTGGGACTCGACCCGAAGCAAATGATGCGCAAGGTCAGGCTGCCGCTGGCCGTGCTCGACAAGCCCGATACGCCCATTGCCGTGACCAGCCTGCGCCGCCTGCTCGAATTGTCGGCAGAAGCGTCAGGTGCCGAAGATTTCGGCTTGCGGCTCGCCGAGCGCGGCGGTCTGACCAACTTTGGCGCGGTCGGCCTGATCGTGCGCGAACAGGCGACCGTCGGCGAGGCCATCGAAGCGTTCTCGCGCTTCATCCATGTCCATCACGACGGCATGAAGCTCGACGTCACCAGGGACAAGCAGACCGTGACCATCACGCTGCATTTGCGCGGCCGGCAGCCGACCGCGCTGCGCCAGTCGATCGACATGGCGCTGGGCAGCATCCACCGCATTCTCCAGTCGCTGTTCAGCAGCGATTGGCGGCCGCTCGAGGTGCATCTGCATTATTCGCCGCCGCACGACCGCAAGCGCTACCGCGACTTCTTCGGTTGCCGCGTGACCTTCAATGCCGATGACGACGCGATCCTGTTGTCGGCGCGCGACATGGAGCGGCGGATTCCGAGCGCGCATCCGCTGATCGCGAGCTATCTGCGCAAGCGGATCGAGGCCATCGAGACGCGGCCGGCAAGCTGGGAGCAGAAGGTCGACGAGGTGGTACGCATCCTGCTCGCGAGCGGCGACTGCACGGTCGAGCGCGTGGCCGAGCATCTCGCCTGCACCCGCCGCACCGTCCATCGGCACCTCGCCGAAGCAGGCACCAGCTTCTCCGCGATCCTCGACGCGCAGCGTGCCGATCTCGTGATCCAGCTGGTCGACGACGCCAGCCGGCCGCTGGCGGACATCGCCACGCAGCTCGGCTTCTCCGCGCAGAGCGCGATGGCGCGCTGGTTCCGCGGCCGCTTCGGTTGCACCGTCACCGAATGGCGCAAGGGCGTGCGGCCGCTGGCAAAGCCGTCCGGCGTTCCTTCGGCCAGCGCGGCTTGAGCTCAGCGTGCCGGGGCCGGCACGCCCATGATGGCCAGCGCGCGGCGGGGGTTGCCGGCGAGCAAGGGGCCGAACGCGATCGCAAAGCCGAGGAACGCGACAACCCAGCCGCAGGCGGCGATGTGCAGCAGCACATCGCCATGCGCCGGTAACACCACGGCGGCGACCCGTGCCACCGCCGCGACGATGATCGCGACGTAGATGCCTTGCGTCGCGGGCGCGGCCGTCAGCGCCTGCCCGGTATGACCGAGGCTTGCGCGCGTCATCACCGCGAGCGTCATGGTTCCGGCCGCGCCAGCCATCCAGGCATGAATGCCCGCGCTCGGCGGCAGCGCGCCGAAGACGGCCAGGGCATGCAGGATGAAGCCGAGCGGCACGAAGACGTACCCGACATGCAGGATCAGCAGCAGCCGCTCGCGTGTGGTGCGATCACCGGCCCAGCGTGCGAGCCGGACCAGATGCAGCACGCCGACGAGCGCCACCACCACCCCGGTCATCGCATTCAGCGGCGTTACGATCCAGGCGATGAGCGCGAGCGCGCTCAATCCGATCACCGCGCCGTCGAAGCGCCCGAACGGCACCGGCAGGCGGCCGGGATTGAACTTGACCAGCCAGTTGCGGGTGAAGCTCGGGATGATGCGGCCGCCGATCAGCGAGATCATCAGCACGACCACACTGATGCCGACGCGGATGCTGACATCGGCCGCGCCCTCGAAATGCGCTTCCAGATGGAACGCGACATTGCCGGCGAGCAGCACCAGCACGAGCACCACCACCGGCAGATTGCGCCAATTGCCGCCGGCGATGATCTCACGCGTTGCGGCCGCGACGACCAGCGCCAGGAAGGCGGCATCGACGACCAGCGCGAACGCCCAACCGATATCGGCGGACAGGGTCACGGCAAACCGTCCGGCAAGCCAGACCACCAGCAGCGCGCCCAGCGACGTCCCCTGGATCGGCAGCCGCCCGGTCCAGTTCGGAATCGCCGTGAACAGGAATCCCGTGATCACCGCCGGCAGGAAGCCGTAGAGCATCTCGTGGACGTGCCAGTCGCGCGGCGCGAAGGCGGAACTGACGGATAATTCGCCGTAGAACATCGGTAGCCAGACCAGGATCGACAGCCCCGCCTGGATCGCGGCGAGCAGGAAAAAGGGCCGAAAGCTGTTCGCAAACAGCGGCCAGCCCTCAAAATTGCGGGATCGGGCGCCAGCCATGGGGGCAACTCCTGTGAATTCGGACCGTTACTTGAATGGTCACTTGGAAAAATACTGCCGTCCGGGCGGTCCGTTTTGCGCTATCGCAAACTGCCTGACGATTGCAGGTGCCATCACACTCCCGAGCGCCAAACTCCTGAGCGCCAAGGAGGCAGAATGGCCAAGGTCGACACATCGCTGGTTGCGCATTTGCCGCTGTTCGCCGGCGTCAAGCCGGAGGACCTCGACGAGATCCTGCGCGAGGCCCGTTCGGCGCGTTATCCGAAGAACACAGCCATTTTCGAGCAGGGCGCCGATGCGCAATCCTTCTTCCTGCTGCTGCACGGCCATGTCCGCGCGGCCAAGACCACGCCGACCGGCGAGCAGATCGTGGTGCGCTATGTCGCCCCCGGCGAGACCTTCGGGCTCGCGATGGCGATCGGAGCCGCGCATTATCCGGCAACCGCGATGGCGGTCGACGACAGCGTGGTGCTGATCTGGCCGAATTCGGCCTGGCCGCGGCTGATCGAGCGGTTTCCGGCGATCGCCGCCAACACGCTCCAGACAGTCGGCGCGCGGCTGCAGGAGAGCCACACCCGCATCCTGGAAATGTCGACCCAGCAGGTCGAGCAGCGCGTCGCGCATGCGCTGCTGCGGCTCGCAAAACAGTCCGGCAAGAAGCTCGACCATGGCATCGAGATCGACTTCCCGATCAGCCGCCAGGACATCGCCCAGATGACCGGCACCACGCTGCACACCGTCAGCCGCATCCTGAGCGGCTGGGAGAGCCAGGGCCTCGTCGAGAGCGGCCGTCAGCGCATCATCCTGCGCGATCCGCACAGGATCGTGGTGCTGGCGGAGCGGACGGCGGACAGCGGCCCGGCGTAGCTCCTCTCCCTCTCCCCGTTCTTACGGGGAGAGGGTTGGGGTGAGGGGCGCTCTCCACACGTGAGATCGCGGTGGGACCTGTACCCCCTCACCCGGATCGCAAGAGCGATCCGACCTCTCCCCGCAAGCGGGGAGAGGTGAACACCACCGCGAGCTCGGAAAATAGGGGTGAGGGCGCTTCCGCTTACGGCGAAAAGTGCGCCCTCACCCGGGAATCCGCGCGCGACCCGCGCGAACTCCAACCCGCCTCACGCCGGCACGCATTCGCACAGCGCAGCGAGGAATTTGTCCTGGTCGATGCCATGCTCGCGGCAGGCGTCTTCCACGGTGTGGAAGGTCGCGATCGGACAGCCGACGCAGGCCATCCTGAAGGCGAGAAACACGCGGATCGTGTGCGGCGCCGTGCGCATGATGTCATCGACCAGATCGTCGGATCGGAAGGGCATGGTCAACTCCGTTCCGAAGTGACGATAGCGGAGCGGGGTGGTGTTTCTTTGTTGGAGCGCAAGCTGCGCTGTCATTCCGGGGCGCGCGCAGCGCGAACCCGGAATCCATCAGGCAGCACGTGACGCAGAACAATGGATTCCGGGCTCGCGCCAAGTGGCGCGCCCCGGAATGACGGAGGGAGCCTACACCGCCCTGCTATGCAACTGCTTCCCCGGATCCAGATGCGCGTCGAACGCGGCAGCAACGCTGCGGACCAGGAAGCGCGAGTCGTTTGCGACCGCGAGCCGGTCGCCGTCGAGCCTGACGATGCCGTCCGAGATCAGCGGCTTCAGGCGCGCGGCCGATTGCAGCATCGCTTCGGGCTGTGCGCCATGGCGCGCGCAGATGTCGCCGAGATCGGCGCTGAACTCGCACATGATGCGCTCGATGATGTCGGCGCGCAGCCGGTCGTCGTCGGTGAGCCCGTAGCCCTTGGCGGTGGCGAGGCGACCAGACGCGACGCTTTGCGCATAGCCTCCGATCTGCACCTCGTTCTGCACATAGCCCTGCGGCAGATGTCCGATGGCGCTGGCGCCGAAGCCGATCAAAACCTCACCCCTGTCGGTGGTGTAGCCCTGGAAATTGCGGCGCAACGTCCGGTCCTCGAAGGCGACGGCCATGGCGTCGCCGGGGCGAGCGAAATGGTCGAGCCCGATCTGCACGTAGCCGGCTTCCTTCAGCGCATTGGCGATCGCGCAGGCCTGGTCGTGACGCGCAAGGCCATCGGGCAGATGGTTCTCGTCGATCATGCGCTGGTGCTTCTTGAACGCGGGCACATGCGCATAGCCGAACACCGAGAAGCGGTCGGGCCCGAGCGCGAGCGAGCGCCGCACGGTGTCCAGGCACGAGGCAACGGTCTGGTGCGGCAGGCCGTAGATGAGATCGAAGTTGATGCCCTTGATGCCCGCATGCTGGAGCATGTCCACGACGGACGCCGTCTGCTCAAAACTCTGCACGCGGTTGATCGCGCGCTGCACGACCGGATCGAAGCTCTGTACCCCGAGGCTGGCGCGGTTGACGCCGGAGAGCCGCATCGCCTCCACCATCCCTGATGTCAGCGTGCGCGGGTCGATCTCGACCGCGATCTCGGCCGACGGCAGCACGAAGAACGAATGGCGCATCGCCGCCATCAATTCGGCAAAGGCCTCCGGCGCCATGATGGTCGGCGTGCCGCCGCCGAAATGGATGTGCTCGACCTTGATGCGGCGGCCGATGGTTTCGGCGACCTGTGCGATCTCGCTGCGCAGCGTCCGCTGATAGGCCGCAATCAGCCCGTCGCGGCGGACGATCTGGGTATGGCAGCCGCAATACCAGCACATCTCACGGCAGAACGGCACGTGCAGGTAAAGCGACGCGCCGGCGCCCGCGGGCAGCTCGGACAGCCACCTTGCGTAAGTATCTGCACCGATCGCCGGCGAAAAATGCGGCGCGGTCGGATAGCTCGTGTAGCGCGGCAGACGTTCTTCGCCATAGCTCGCTGCGAGATCTGTCCTCATGTCTTACCCATTCGTAAATCGATGCCGCGCGGTGGCGCGGCAATCCCGGATGGCATTGGATTACCCGTTTCCGGGCGGACCACCTTGCGCTCGCTCAAAGTCTGGGCGCCTGATCGCGAGCATGATGACGTTCAATCATTGCTTCCTGGAGATAGGCCATGACGTCGCTCGCGCTCGATCTCGTTCTCTGGCTCACCGGCGTTCGCGGCCATATCCCGCGCTTCGACGATTTTCGTCCCGTACCCGCCACGCCCACGGCGGGCGCAGGTCATATCGTGCGCGCCGTCGCGATCACGGCTGCCGTCTTTGCCGCACTGTCGCTCGCGGTCTGGGGCACGGTCTGGATTGCGATCCAGCTTCTCTAGTCGACAACCAAACATTCGCGATCAAAACGCAGTTGAAGATGCGAACGATTTGCCTCTGGCGAAATTGAGCCGCGCGGCAACGCGTCCTTCGCATCGTCGATGCGATCTTCGGCAAACCTCTTAAGGATTTTACCGGAGACGAATCCGGCAAAAGCTTGTCGCAGCGCAAACACTCTTGCCGCAACAGGCGCACACTGCATCCGTCATCAAAACCCTTTCAGATGAAGGATGCTTCCGATGTTCACCCGCAGAGCCGCATTGATCAGCGCCGCCGCGACCGCCTTGATTCTCGCGACACCCACGTTCGCGGCCAGCGAGCTCAAGCTGCCGCGGCAGAAGGTCGAGCTGGTCGCCCCGCCCTTCGTGCATGCGCATGAGCAGGCCACGACGCAGGGCCCCAAGATCATCGAATTCAAGATGACCATCGAGGAGAAGAAGGTGGTCATCGACGACAAGGGCACCACCTTCCAGGCCATGACCTTCAACGGCTCGATGCCGGGCCCGCTGATGGTCGTGCATGAGGGCGACTATGTCGAGCTGACGCTGGTCAATCCCGCGACCAGCACCATGCCGCACAACATCGACTTCCACTCCGCGACCGGCGCGCTCGGCGGCGCCGAGCTCACGCTGGTCAATCCCGGTGAGCAGGTCGTGCTGCGCTGGAAGGCAACGCGGACCGGCGTGTTCGTCTATCACTGCGCGCCGGGCGGCCCGATGATCCCCTGGCATGTCGTCTCCGGCATGAACGGCGCGGTGATGGTGCTGCCGCGCGAGGGCCTCAACGACGGCAAGGGCCACGCGCTGAAATACGACAAGGTCTACTATGTCGGCGAGCAGGACATGTATGTGCCGCGCGACGAGAAGGGCAACTTCAAGTCCTACGACTCGCCGGGTGAAGCCTTTACCGAGACCGAAGAGGTGATGAAGAAGCTGATCCCCTCCCATGTCGTGTTCAACGGCAAGGTCGGCGCGCTCACCGGCAAGAACGCGCTGACCGCCAAGGTCGGCGAGAACGTGCTGATCGTGCATTCGCAGGCCAATCGCGACAGCCGTCCGCACCTGATCGGCGGTCATGGCGACTATGTCTGGGAGACCGGAAAATTCTCCAACGCGCCGGAGACCGGCCTGGAGACCTGGTTCATCCGCGGCGGCTCTGCGGGAGCAGCGCTCTACAAGTTCCTGCAGCCCGGCATCTACGCCTATGTCACGCATAATCTGATCGAGGCCGCGGACCTCGGCGCCACCGCGCACTTCAAGGTCGAAGGCAAGTGGAACGACGATCTGATGACCCAGGTGAAGGCGCCTGCGGAGATACCGGTTCCCAACACCAACTAGACGCGACAAGGGGCCGGTCATCACCGGCCCCTTCTTTCTTCGGGGGACGACTATGTTGATCGCATTCAAGCTGAAGCTGCTGCTCGCCTGCGCCGCCGGGCTCGCAGGGCCGATCGCGATGGCACCGCTGGTCACCGACATCGCGGTGCACGGCACGGCGACGGAGCCCGCCATCATCAGGGTCGCGCCCGGAGATCTGTCCTATCGCGAAGCCGGCGATTTCACGCGCGGCGGGCGGCAGGCCGAAGTGCCGTTGCGCGCGATGCGCTTCAATCGGCCGCTGCACATCATGCGGCACCAGGTCTCGTCATCCGACTATCGGCTTTGCGTGCAGGACGGCGCCTGCCGTGCGCTCGATCGCGGCGTCGCGATTGCGTCTGATCGTCCCGCGGTACAGGTGAGCTGGCATGATGCGCAGGCCTATGCGGGCTGGCTGTCGCGCAAGACCGGCCACAACTACCGCCTGCCGAGCGATGCCGAATGGGCCTTTGCGGCAGGCTCCCGCTTTAGGGATGATGGCGCGCCGGTGGACGCAGACGATCCTTCGAAGCGTTGGCTCAGCCGCTACGAGCGTGAATCCGAGCGCGACCTCTCCGACACGACGGCCTATCCGTTCGGCAAGTTCGGCGCGAACGAGCATGGCATCGAGGATCTCGCCGGCAATGTCTGGGAATGGACCTCGACCTGCTTCGTGCGCTCGCGGATCGACGAGACCGGCAATGCCGGCCGGGCGACCGTGAATTGTGGCGTGCGTGTCGCCGAGGGGGCGCACCGCGCCTACGTCACCGACTTCATCCGCGACGCCCGCGCCGGCGGCTGCGCGCAAGGCGTGCCGCCCGCCAATCTCGGCTTCCGTCTGGTCCGCGAGGAGCCGTCATGGGTCGCGAGCGTGTCGGCGCGGTGGAGCAAGGTGTGGGCGAGGTCGTAACCGAGAACGTCGCGCCGCAAACGAAAATGGCCGGGACGACGCCCGGCCATTCACGCTTATTACGACCGCTGTCTTACGTGTTCTTCAGCGCGACGCGGAATTCGGCTTCGGTCTTGGCCTTGACCTCGTCGAGCGAGACGCCGTCGGCGAGCTCGATCAGGGCCATGCCACCATCACCATGCTTGTCGATGGTGAAGACGGCGAGATCGGTGACGACCATGTCGACCACGCGCTCGCCGGTCAGCGGCAGATTGCACTTCTTCAGCAGCTTCGAGCCGTCCTTGGCTGAATGCTCCATCACGACGACGACGCGCTTGACGCCGGCAACGAGGTCCATCGCGCCGCCCATGCCCTTGACCATCTTGCCGGGGATCATCCAGTTGGCGAGATCGCCGTTCTGGGCCACCTGCATGGCGCCGAGGATCGACAGGTCCATGTGGGCGCCGCGGATCATGCCGAAGGAATCCGCGCTCGAGAAATACGAGGTCGAGGGCAGCTCGCTGACGGTCTGCTTGCCGGCGTTGATGAGGTCGGCGTCCACCTCGTCCTCATAGGGGAACGGTCCCATGCCGAGCATGCCGTTCTCGCTCTGGAGGCTGACATCGACCCCGTCGGGGATGAAGTTCGAGACCAGCGTCGGGATGCCGATGCCGAGATTGACGTAGTAGCCGTCGCGCAATTCCTTCGCGGCGCGCGCGGCCATCTGTTCACGGGTCCAGGCCATCTTCGTCTCCTGTTATTGCTGGCGCATGATCTTGCCGGAAAACCGGTGTCCACTTTTCCGGATCATGCGCGCCTCAAGCTGCCGTGCGCGGGCGGGTGTTGCGGAATTCGATGCGCTTCTTGGCCGTACCGACCTCGACGATGCGCTTCACGAAGATGCCGGGCGTGTGGATGTGGTCGGGATTGAGTTCACCGGCCGGAACCAGATGCTCGACCTCGGCGACCGTGATCTTGGCGGCAGTCGCCATCATCGGGTTAAAGTTGCGCGCGGTCTTGCGGTAGATGAGGTTGCCGGCGGTATCGCCCTTCCAGGCGTGCACGATGGCGAGGTCGGCGAACAGGCCGCGCTCCATCAGATACTTCTCGCCGTCGAACTCCTTCACTTCCTTGCCTTCGGCGATCAGCGTGCCGACGCCGGTCTTGGTGTAGAAGGCCGGGATACCGGCGCCGCCGGCGCGGATGCGCTCGGCCAGCGTTCCTTGCGGATTGAATTCGAGTTCCAGCTCGCCGGCCAGGAATTGCTGGGCGAACAGCTTGTTCTCGCCGACATAGGACGAGATCATCTTCTTGATCTGGCGGGTTTCGAGCAGGCGGCTGAGGCCGATGCCGTCGACGCCGGCATTGTTGGAGACGACCGTCAGGCCCTTGACGCCGGACTCGCGGATCGCGTCCGACAGCTCCTCGGCGATGCCGCAGAGGCCGAAGCCCCCCGACATGATCATCATGTTGTCTTTCAGAATGCCGTCGAGAGCCGACTTGGCGTCGGGATAGACCTTGTTCATGCAAATAACCTTCGACTGAACCTTCGGCGGGCAGGCGTCGCGCCTCATTGGCGGCGATTATTAGGCGAAATCCTCCAAAGCCGTCAATGATACGGGGTTCTCCGTTCCGCGCCCGGGTGATAGAAGCTGCCCACGCCGTGGGCAGAACCGCCCGCGGCCTTGAAAGCGACAAGAAAACCCATCAAGTTGCGGGGGTTGGGTGTGGGCATGCAGGTTTTCCGGCCCGCCCTTCTGGCTCCAACGACCAACCCGATCAGGACATGCCATTGACCATGGCCCAAGGAATGAAGCGCCTCGGGACGCCGATCGCGGCGCTGCTCGGCGTCGCGCTGATCGCCCTGATCGCGACCTCCTGGCTCATCAACCGCGACGCACTGCGCAAGGCCGTGGAGGCGCAGATCCGCGACGTCACCGGGCTCGAGCTCAGCGTGGCAGGGAGCATCGATATCTCGGTGCTGCCGGCAAGTTACATCTCCTTCCATGACGTCGGCCTGAAGGGCGGCGGCACCAGCGACCCGGCTCTGCATGTCGACGTGCTCACCGCCAATCTCCGGCTGCTGCCGCTGCTGCTGCAACGCTTCGAGATCGCCGACCTGACGCTGCTCCGGCCTCGCATCCATGTCAGCCTGAAGCAGGATGGCGAAAGCAACTGGACGCCCTTCATCCAGACCATCGCGCGCACCATGAAGCCGGGCGCCGACAACCAGGTGTCGTTCTCCGAGATCAGGATCCAGGACGGTGTGCTCAATTACGAGGACGCCGTCACCCACGCCTCCGAGAAATTCGAGGATATCGACCTGTCGCTGGCCTGGCCCTCGATCTCGCGGTCGTTCGCCGCGACCGGGCAATTCGATTGGCGCGGCGAGCGCGTCGACGGCTCGATCAGCTTCGCCGACTTCGTCGCCGCCCTCTCCGGCGACCGCTCCGGGCTGAAGGCGCGGATCGCCAGCGCCCCGCTCAAGCTCGCCTTCGACGGCAGCGTCGCCAACCGCACCAGCCCGATGATGGAAGGCACGCTCACCATCGACAGCCCGTCCTTGCGCAACGCGCTACGCTGGACCGGCCAGCCGCAGCCCGGCAGCGGCGGCTTCGGCCGCTTCGCGCTGAAGGCGCGCGCCAATGTCGTCGGCGCCTCGATCGCGCTCACCAACGTCAATGTCGACCTCGACGGCAACACCGCCGAAGGCGTGATGACCTACGCCAATAACGGCCGGCAGACGCTGCAGGCGACACTCGCCGCCGACGCGCTCGACTTCACACCCTACATCTCGACCTTCCGCCTGCTCGCCAGCGGCGCCCGCGACTGGAACAGGCAGCTGTTCGATCTCAACGGGCTCTCGACCACCGACCTCGACATGCGCCTGTCGGCAGCCAGGCTGACGGTCGGGACGTCGAAACTCGGCCGCACCGCGATCGGCGCCAATTTGCGCAACGGCACGCTGGCGCTCTCGGTCGGCGAAGCCCAGGTCTATGGCGGCATCGCCAAGGGCTCGTTCGGGATCGCGCGCTCCGACACCGTCGCCGACGTCAAGGCGCAATTCCAGTTCACCGATGTCGATCTTCAGGCCTGCGCCTCCGAATTGTTCGGCCTCAACAAGCTGTCCGGCCGCGGCAACATCAACGTCTCGCTGCTGGCCTCCGGCTCGAGCCCGTTCGGCCTCGTGCAGTCGCTCGACGGCACTGCCACGGTGACCGGGCACGACGGTGCGATTTCGGGCTTCAACGCCGAGCAACTCCTGAAGCGGCTGGAGCGGCGGCCGCTGTCGGGCGGCGGCAACTTCCGCAGCGGCTCGACCCCTTACGACACCCTCACCATCGCGGTGAGGTTCTCCGACGGGATCGCCACCGCCGAGGACATCCGCATCGAAGGCCCCGCTGCGAAGATCACGCTGACGGGCACCGCCTCGGTGCCGACGCGCGAATACGACATGAAGGGCGTGGCGAGCCTCAACACGTCGTCCGGCTTTCAACTGCCGTTCATGGTGCAGGGTCCCTGGGACGATCCCCTGATCTTCCCCGACCCTGAAAGCCTGATCCGCCAGTCGCCGGCGGCGTCGCCCTTCCTCGACCTGCTGAAGCGGCGTATCACCGGTGAGAAGCACCCTGCGCCGACAGATTCGCCGACGGCCGAGAATGCCAAGGACAACGCAAAGTCCAACTGAGGACGGCGATCGTCGGGCGCTACCGGATCATCGCGAATTGATCCGGCCGAATTGATGCGGCGATTGGATCGATGCGCGCATTAAGCATCTGGTCCGGCCCAACACCCCACGACCTATGTCTGACAAGATGCCGCTAGATCGGCTGACGGCCATGCGCTAGTGTTTTATACGACCGGTTAAAAACACCGGCCGTTTGAGGGAGAAAAACGTGAAATCCAAGGCTATTGGCGCAGTATCATTGGCGGTCGCTGCGGTTGGGCTGTTTGCGGCCACTGCACCCGCTTTTGCGCAGCAGAAAACGATCACGGTCTGGTGGGGCAAGGGCTTCTATCGGTCCGAAGACGACGCGCTGATCGACACGATCAAGAAGTTCGAAGCCAAGACCGGCATCAAGGTCGAATTGTCGCAGTACGCGATCCAGGACATGATTCCGAAGACGGTCGCCGCGCTCGATGCCGGCACCGTGCCCGATGTCGCCTATTCCGATTCCTATGACGTGCAGGCGCAGGGCAAGTGGGCCTATGAGGGCAAGCTCGAGGACCTCTCGGACGTCATGGAGCCGATCAAGGGCCGGTTCGTGCAGAACACGCTGGATGCCTCGATCCTCTACAACGACGTCACCAAGAAGAAGGCTTATTACGGCTTTCCGCTGAAGCAGCAGAGCATGCATGTCGAGATCTGGAACGACATGCTGGAGAAGGCCGGCTTCAAGCTGAGCGACATCCCGACCGACTGGGCCGGCTACTGGACGTTCTGGTGCGACAAGGTGCAGCCGGGAATCCGCAAGGCGACCGGCCAGCGCATCTACGGCGTCGGCCAGCCGATGGGCGTGGAATCCACCGACGCCTTCCAGTCGTTCTACACCTTCATGGACGCCTATCACGTCAAGCTGGTCGACGACGACGGCAAGCTCCTGGTCGACGATCCCAAGGTGCGCGAGAACCTGATCAGCGCGCTGAAGGACTACACCGACACCTATATCAAGGGCTGCACGCCGCCCTCCTCCACAACCTGGAAGGACCCGGACAACAACGTCGCTTTCCACAACAAGACCATCGTGATGACCCACAACTTCACGATCTCGATCGCGGCGAAGTGGTTCGAGGACTCGCAGAACCAGGCTCTCACCCAGGAGCAGCGCGACGCCGGCAAGAAGGCCTATGAGCAGGACATCGTCACGGCGTCCTTCCCGAAGGCGCCGGATGGTTCAACCATCCGCTACCGCTCCGACGTCAAGACCGGGCTGGTGTTCACCGCGGCCAAGAACAAGGCCGAGGCCAAGCAGTTCATCAGCTTCCTGCTCCAGGAAGAGAACGTCCGCCCCTATATCGAGGGCGCGCTCGGCCGCTGGTTCCCGGTGACCAAGGAAAGCCAGGCCAGCCCGTTCTGGCAGGCCGACAAGCATCGCAAGGCGGTCTACGCACAGTTCACCGGCGGCACCGCGGCGTTCGACTTCACCAAGAACTGGAAGTTCACGATCCTCAACAACGAGAACGTCTGGGCCAAGGCGATGAACCGGGTCGTCAGCGAGAAGGTCCCGGTCGACAAGGCCGTCGACGAGCTGATCGCCCGCATCAAGCAGGTTGCAGGCTAAGTTCTCTTTTCTTCCTCTCCCCGCTGGCGCGGGGAGAGGCGAAACGCTAATACCGGCCGCCTCGTGCGGCCGGAAGTCCTTTCAAAGAGTCCTGAAGAATGGCGATCACGCTCTCTGGCGATCAGTCGATGCCCGCTCCGCCCTTGTCGTCGCGGCTGACCCCGGCGCAGGTCTGGGGCATCGTGCTGCTCGCGCCCTATCTGCTCGTATTCCTCGCCTTCGTCGTCTATCCCGTCTGCTACGGGCTGTGGCTCGCGCGGGCCCCGTCGAACTATGTCGCGCTGTATCACGATCCGATCTTCGCGCGCGCCGCGGTCAACACGCTGATCTTCCTGGTCATCGGCATCAACATCAAGATGCTGATCGCGCTGTTCCTGTCCGGCTTCTTCGCGCAGCAACGCACCTGGATCAAATGGCTCTCGGTGATCTTCATCCTGCCCTGGGCGGTGCCGTCGATCCCGACCATCCTGTCGGTGCGGTTTATGCTCAATCCCGAATGGGGCGTGATCAACCACATCATCTTCTCCTTCACCGGCGATGACGGCCCGAACTGGCTGAACGACCCGACCGTGGCGCTGGCCATGGCGATCGGCGTGCACATCTGGAAGTCGCTGCCGTTCTGGACGCTGATCCTGATCACCGGGCGCCTTGCGATCCCGCATGATCTGTTCGAGGCCGCCGAGGTCGACGGCGCGAGCTGGTGGCAGAAATTCCGTTTCATCACCTGGCCGTCGATGCAGACCCTCTACATCACCTGCACGCTGCTCTCGATGATCTGGACGCTCGGCGATTTCAACAGCGTCTATCTGCTCACCGGCGGTGGCCCGGCTGACCTCACGCACGTGCTGGCGACGCTCGGTATCCGCTATCTCCGGCTCGACCAGCTCTCGCTCGCGATGGCTTCCATCGTCTGCGCGATGCCGTTCGTCCTGCCGCTCGTGTACTTTATGATGAAACGGTTGTCGCGATGAAGCTTCCCGGCGTAAGCGAATTTTCCTGGCGCGACGTCGCGACCGAAGCACGGTTGCTGCTGATCGGCATTCCCGTGTTCCTGTGGACGATGATTCCGATCTACCACATGTTCCTGTTCGCGATCTCTCCGAAGGAGGACGCGTTCTCGGGCAAGCTGTGGCCGGATCATCCGACGCTGCACAACTTCGAGATCGTGTTCAAGCAGCAGCACTACTTCCTGCGGGACTTCTACGTGCAGTTCTGGAATTCGCTGGTGATCGCCGCATCCGTCGGCGTGCTGACGCTGGTCATCGCGACCGCCGCGGCGTTCTCGATCTCGCGGCTGAAGGTGCCGGGCGGTCGCGCTGTGCTGAACCTCGCGCTGTTCACCTACTTCATCCCTGCGGCGTTCCTCGCCGTGCCGATGTACCGCACCATGGGCAATTACGGCCTGCTCAACAATCACTGGTCGCTGATCCTGGCCATGGTGACGATCGCCAGCCCCTACGCGATCTGGGTGCTCAAGCAGGCCTCCGACAAGCTGCCGGTCGAGCTCGACGAAGCCGCGGTGATGGACGGTGCCACGACGCTCCAGATCTTCCGCCTTGTCTACCTGCCGCTGATGATGCCCTCGCTGGTCGCGATCGGCACCTATGCCGTGCTGCTCGCCTGGAACGAATATCTCTACGCGTTCCTGCTGCTGTCCAACGACCGCGAGATCACCCTCCCCGTCGCGCTCGGCAACTTCCTCGCTGCCGACGATTCGCCCTGGGAGCTGTTGATGACCACCGGCTTCATCTACGCGCTGCCGCCGGCCGCGGTCTATTACGCCTTCCGCCGCTACATGGTGGGCGGGCTCACGGCGGGTGCGGTGAAGTCCTGACGCAACAGGGCGCATCGGGGCGCCCGCAAGCAGGGCGTTCGAGCGACAACGTGGACAATAGCGGGTTGTCCACGCCTGCTCTAACCGCGCAGCCACGGCGCGCGCAAAGGCCCTCAGGCCGCCTTGCGCACAGTCTGCAGAAACTCGGCGACAGCTGCCTTGAGAGCGCGTGCCTGATCTTGCAATGCTGAAGCCGCCGTGAGTGCGGCTTCGGCACCGGCATCGGTCTCGCCGGCCACGGTACGGACGGCGCCGACCTGGTCGGTCACGGCCGTGGTGCCGTTGGCGGCCTGCTCGACATTGCGCGCGATCTCGCTGGTTGCCGCACCCTGCTCCTCGACGGCTGAGGCGATCGTCGTCGCGATCTCCGTCATCTCGGCAATGGTTCTGCCGATCTGGCCGATCGCAGCGACCGACTGCCCGGTCGAGCCCTGGATCTCGGCGACGAGCCCTGCGATCTCCTCGGTGGCACGCCCGGTCTGGGTTGCGAGGCTCTTCACTTCGTTGGCGACCACGGCAAAACCCTTGCCGGCATCGCCGGCCCGCGCCGATTCGATCGTGGCATTCAATGCCAGCAGGTTGGTCTGGCTTGCGATCGCCTGGATCAGTTGAACCACAGTGCCGATCCGCTCGGCCGAATCCGACAGCGCGCGCATCAGCGCCTCGGTACGCGAGGCCTCCGCCTTGGCCTGATCCGACACCGATACGGAGCGCGCGACCTGGCTCGAAATCTCCTTGATCGAGGCGGCGAGCTGATGCGTCGCGGCCGCGACGGTCTGCACGTTCGAAGACGCCTGGGCCGACGTCGCGGCGACCTGCTCGGCCAGCGAGCGACCGCGCTCGGCGACGCGGGCGAGACTTCCGGCGCTCTGGCCCATCTCCTCGGCGCGGCTCGAGACGCCGCCAATGACGCCCTCCATGCCGCGATCGAAGCGGTCGGCGAGCTGAGCCATCATCGACGCGCGTTCTGTCTCGGCTGCGGCACGCTGCGCGGCAGCGTCCTGCTCCATGCGCCGGACGGTCTGCGCGCTCTGGCGGAACACCTCGACAGCTCCGGCCATATGACCAATTTCGTCGCCGCGCTCACCGCCCGGGATTGCCTCATCGAGCTCGCCTGCCGCAAGGCTCTGCATGCGCAAGGTCATCTGACCGATCGGGCGCGACACGCTGCGTCCGATCAGCCAGGCCAGCAACGCGCCCAGGATGAGCGCGAACGCGGCCACCGTGAACACGAGATTGCGGGTTTGATCGACCGAACCGGCCGTCAGCCGGCTCTGCTCGGTGCGCGTCGCACCGAGGGCCCGGCTGATCTCGGCCGCCTTGGCGTCGATCGCGCTGCTGGACTTGACGAGATCGGCCTGCGCCTTGCGCAGCTCGCCCATCGCGGCAGACAGCTCCGTCAGCGTCGCCGATTGATCGGCAAGCACCTTTTTCAGGGCCGCGATCAGGTTCTTCAGTCGCGGCGCTTCGACGTTGGCGATCTCCGCCTCGCTATCGGCCACCGCGGCCAGCGCGTAGCCGATCGTCATCCCGGCATCGTCGGCGTCGACCTGGGCCTGAGTGATGGTGAAACGCAGCATCGAGACGCGCATCGCATCCACCGTACCGGCCAGACGCAGCGGCTGGAGCAGACGGTCAGGCTGGTTGGCAAGCGTCACATTGATCGCGCCAACGTCGAGGCCTGCCGAGGCGCCGAGCGCCTCGCTCTTGGTGCTCGCGCTGCGCAGACGATCGACCGCGGCGGCAACAGCCGTGAAGGATTTGCGATAGGTGCCGAGCGCATCGACCAGCGCGCTCCGGCCGGCGGCAATCGCCGGCAGGCGGGCGAACTGCTGATCGACCTGGTCAAAGGTCTGGCCAAAGCCGTCGATCGCCTTCATGGCGCTATCGCGGTCGCCGAGATTGCGCGTCCGGATGAACTTCTCGGCGGTGACGTTGGACGAGAGCAGCGCGGCATGCACCCTCGCCATGCCGGCATCGCCGTCGGCGCTGGTGACGAGCTCGCCAACAGTGCCGCCGATCTCGGACAGCCGCATGACGGCAAGCAGCGCCAGCACGCAGAGGAAACCCAGGACCAGCGTGAAGCCGCCGAAGATGCGCGGGCGGATGCCGATGCGCGACAGGAGCAATGACAGGTTCATGATGTTTCCCGCGATTACGGCGTAGCCCGGATCCGGGCGAGCAGATCCTTGCCGAAGCGCTTCTCGAATTCGGGCTCCAGGGGCTTCACGGCGTCGATGAAGGGTTGGCGATCGACCTTCTCGATGATCTCCATGCCGGCCTTGCGCAGCTCCTCGATCTTCTTTGTCTCTTCCGCGACGCCACTCTGCCAGGTCGCCTCCGCACCGGCCTTGGCCGCGGCGATGATCGCGGCCTGGTCGGCGGGCTTCAGGGCCTGGAACACGTCGCGATTGGCGACGAAGGCGATCGGCGCGAAGAAATGCCCGGTCAGGCTGGCATATTTCTGCACTTCCTCGAGATGGCTGGTGGCGATCGTCATGACCGGGTTCTCCTGCCCGTCGATGCGGCCATCCTTCAGCGCGGAATACACCAGTGTGAACTCCATCGGCACGACCTCGGCGCCCAGCGCCTTGAAGGTCATCTGATAGACCTCGTTCGGCAGCACGCGGATCTTCAGGCCGCGAAGGTCCGCCGGAGAATGAATCGGCCGCTTCGAATTGGTGACGTTGCGAAAGCCCTGCTTGCCGATCGCGAGCAGCACCAGTCCCTTGTCGGCGAAATGCTTGGCGAACAGCGCGCCAACCGGCCCCTCTGCGACCGCCTTGGCCTGCGCCGCATCACGAAACAGGAACGGCACGTCGAACACACCGAACTCGGGCACGGCGGAGCTGACCACCGAGCCGGACAGCGTCGCCATGTCGACCACACCGCCGCGCATGGCGGCAAGGATCGCCGTCTCACTGCCCAGCGCGTTGCCGGCGCGTGCATCGAGGATGATGCGACCCTGTGCGAGCTCGGCGAGCTTGCGACGAAATTCGTCGGAGCCGATCTGCTGCGGCGACTGCGGCGAACCGTTGTACAGCAGCGACACCATCTGCGTCGCAGCAGCCGACGGCCGAACAGCAAAACAGAATAAAGCCAGAACCGTGCTGGCCACACCAACGTAAAGCCGCTTCATCGCCCCTCTTCCCCAAGCGAGGCGACGATAACGAGATAAGCTATATGAATTGTTAACCTAGATTCCGGGCGGTGCCCGAGCACCATAGGCGTCCGGCTTCACCGCGCACTCCGGTCGCACTGATCATCTCCCCGCGCTCTTGCGTCGATACGCGACCAGCAGCGCAATGGTCGAACCTATGAAATAACCGGCGGTGGCGCCGGAGATGGCACGCCCAATGATGATCGCGAGCGCGCGGTCGCTGGCATCGATCGCCGAGATCACGCCGACCGCATATTGAAGAGAGAACACGACGACGTTGCGGATCAGGGCAAAGGCGCTGCCCGGCCGGATGATCTCACCGGTGTTGTGATCCACATCGAAAGGCTGCGGCGTCAGGACGCCTAGCGGCAGCAACGCCAGTGCGGCCGCGATCCAGGCGACCAGCGGCCACGCGTTGTCCTGAGGACTGAAGCCGATTCGCGAAATCCCCCAGACGATGAACACGACCGGCACGATCAGCGCGCGCCAGATCGGCGTCGTGCGCGGCTGCATCGCCTGAACACCCTGCCACACCAGATAGGCGAACAGGATCCAGACCCAGACCGGCGTATGGATCAGGACCTGGTAGGCGAATGTCATGATCAATCCTCCCCTACAGCGGCGCCGCGCTCTCGCCCTGCGAGCTCGACAATTTCGAGGCCAGCGAGGCGATGACGATGACCACCGCGATCAGGGCAATCACCAGGGTGCAGATCGCGTTGATCTCGGGCTTCACGCCGAGCCGCACCTCCGAATAGATCCGGATCGGCAGCGTCGCCGAGCCGGGCCCGGTGGTGAAGCTCGCGATCACGAGATCGTCGAGCGACAGGGTGAAGGCCAGCATCCAGCCCGCCACGATCGCGGGCGCGATCAGCGGCAGCGTCACGGCGACGAACGCGCGAACCGGGTTGCAGCCGAGGTCCATCGCAGCCTCCTCCAGCGAACGATCCAGCGAGCCGAGGCGGGACTGCACGACCACCGCGACGAAGCACATCGTCAGCGTGGTATGCGCGATCGTCACCGTCCAGAAGCCGCGCTCGGCGTTCAACGCGACGAACAACAGCAGCAGCGACAGACCGGTGATCACCTCGGGCATGACGAGCGGCGCGTAGAGCATGCCGGAGAACAGCGTGCGCCCGCGAAACCGCTCGCCGCGCGACAACGCAACGGCTGCGAGGGTGCCGAGCAGCGTGGCGATGGTCGCGGAGGAAGCCGCGACCCTCACGCTCATCCAGGCCGCCTCGATCATGGCGCGGTCATTGAAGAACTCGTGATACCAGCGCAGCGACCAGCCGCCCCACACCGTCACCAGCCGCGAGGCGTTGAAGGAATAGATGACGAGGATGAGGATCGGCAAGTAAAGGAACGCCAGCCCCAGCGCGAGCGAGGCGATGTTGAAGCGGGACAGGCGGGAGACCTTGCGCATCGCCTCACCGCCCCTGTTCCAGTTGCCGCTTCTGGAGCCGCTCGTACAGCAGCAGTGGCACCAGCAGCACCGCGAGCAGCACGATGGCCGCCGCGGACGCGACCGGCCAGTCCTTGTTGGTGAAGAATTCGAGCCACAGGGTCTGGCCGATCATCAGTGAGTTGGACCCGGCCAGAAGATCCGGGATCACGAACTCGCCGACGATCGGGATGAAGCACAGCAGCACACCCGCGCCGACACCGGGCAGCGACAGCGGAAAGGTGACGAGCCAGAACACCTGCCACGGCGGCGCGCCGAGATCAGAGGCCGCCTCCTCCAGCACCGGCTCCATCTTCGCGAGCGTGGCGTAGAGCGGCAGGATCATGAACGGCAGATAGGAATAGACGATGCCGATATACATGGCGCTGTCGGTCGAGAGCCACACCACCGGCTGGCTGACCAGATGCAGAGCCAGCAGGATCTGGTTGAGCAGGCCGTCGTGCTGGAGGATGTTGATCCAGGCGTAGATGCGGATCAGGAACGAGGTCCAGAACGGCACGATCACCAGCACCATCGCCACCGCCTGCCAGCGTTTCGGCAGCCGCGCCATGCCGTAGGCGATGGGATAGCCGATCAGCAGCAACAGCGCCGTCGCGGTGAGAGCGACGGTCAGGCTGCGCACATAGGCGAACACATAGATGTCGTCCGAGGCGAGCAGCTTGAAATTGTCGATCGACAAAGCGGCAAAGGCCGCCGTCAGCGCCTCCCATCCCGCAGTCAGGGCGAACACCGGCTCGTAAGGCGGCTGCGCGATCGCGGTCTGCGACAGGCTGATCTTGAGCACGAAGCCGAACGGCACCAGGAAGAACAGCACCATCCAGACATAGGGCGCGATCGCGGCAAAACGCGCCGGTCGCGCGAAGATGCGGCGGGAGCTCATGACGGCAGCACCACGCAGTCGTCAGGCGTGAACCAGGCGACGACGCGCTGGTTCAGGCTGTAGGCGTCGACGTCGAGGCGCGCGCTGTTGGCGACGGAAGCCTGTATCATCCCGCCCGTATCGAGCTTCACCTTGTAGGTGGTGGTGCCGCCGAGATAGCAGATGTCCGCGATCACGCCGTCGAGCGTATTGATCGCGGTTTCACGACCGGCCTCGCTCACCGGGCCGCGGCGCGACAGCTTGACCTTTTCGGGACGGATCGCGATCGAAAATTTTCCTGCGCCAAGTGGCTCGCGCGGCTCGGCCACCACCAATGCACCTGCATCACGCGTGCCAATGACGAGGCGGTGACCGTCGCGCAATCTGGACTCGCCGTCGAACAGATTGACGTCGCCGACGAACTCCGCGATCCAGCGCGAGCGCGGCGCCTCGTAGAGCTCGCGCGGGGGCGCAACCTGGACAAGCTTGCCGTCCCTCATCACGCCGATCCGGCTCGCCATCGTCATCGCCTCCTCCTGGTCGTGGGTGACGATGATGAAGGTCATGCCGAGCCGGCGCTGCAATTCCATCAGCTCGCCTTGCGTGCTCTCGCGCAGCTTCTTGTCGAGCGCCGCGAGCGGCTCGTCGAGCAGCAGTAACTGCGGCCGGCGCGCCAGCGCGCGGGCCAGCGCCACGCGCTGGCGCTGGCCGCCGGACAGCTGGTCGGGCTTGCGCTTCTCCAGTCCCTCGAGCTTCACGAGCGCGATCATCTCCGCGACGCGCGTCGCGATCTCTGCACGCGCCATGCCGGCGCGCTTCAGGCCGAAGGCGATGTTGTCGCGCACCGACAGATGCGGAAACAGCGCGTAGTTCTGGAACATCATGTTGATCGGCCGCTCATGCGGCAGCGCCTGCGCGATGTCCTTATCCCCGAGCAGGATGCGCCCCTCGTCCGGCGCCTCGAAGCCGGCGAGCATGCGCAGCAACGTGGTCTTGCCGCAGCCGCTGGGCCCGAGCAGCGCGAAGAACTCGCCGGCCTTGATGTCGAGCGACACGCCGTCCACGGCCCGGAACGTCCCAAAGGTCTTGGCGACGCCCTCGATGCGCAGCAGCGGCTGACCCGCCACAGGGGGCGCATCTCCGCCGGCCGCTTTCGCCGCGGCGTCTGTTCTGGGCAATTCGTCCGTCATGGTCCCTGCCAACCCCGATTCCGCCGCACGCTAGCGGCCGATCGGCGTTTGCTCAACCGGTCCGGCAATAACTTACATTGCAGTCTGTGGCCCGGATGGAGCGCCAGCGTAGTCCGGGCTACGCCATGAATGCCGCCAGCGCGTCACGATCGGCGGCCGGCATGGTCAGGCCGAGCTTGGAGCGGCGCCACAGGATGTCCTCGGGGAAGCGCGCCCATTCGTGGGTCATGAGATAGCGCACCTCGGCGCCAGTCAGTTCGGGGCCGAAGGCGGGGCCGAGCTCTTCGCGCGTCTTCGCCTCGCCCAGCACCGCCGGCAATCGCGAGCCATAGGCCGCGACCAGGCGCTGGGCCTGCGGCTCCGAGAGGAAGCGCCAGCGGTCGCGTGCGAGGTCGACTTCGGTGTCGAAACGATCCCAGGCAAAATCGCCGCCGGGCAGCGCGGCGCCGGCGGTCCAGCGCGGCGACATCGGATAGAACGGCGTCAGCCGCGTCACGGCCCGCTCCGCGCGCAGGCGCGAGGTGGTGACGTCGCCGCCGAACATCGTGATCAGCGGCGCCTTGCGCCGGCGCGCGTGGAACAGCGCCGTGCCGTCACGCCGCCGCGCGGACGCCGGCGTCAGGTTGACGCCGGAGACCGCGCGCACCACGTCGGTCGGCGCAACGCGCTCGCGGAAGTAACGGCTGGCCGCCTCGCAGAGATAGCTGACATCATCCCCTCGCATCGCGACGATCGCGGGATCGCCGGTGAAGTCGCGCGTGACCGTGCCGATCAGCGTGAAATCACGCTCAAGAGGGCTCGCGAAGATCAGTCGGCCATCGCTGTTCTGGAAGACGTAGACGTTGTCGGACTCGAACAGCCTGGGCACGATGATCTGGCTCATCTGCATCGCCGCCATGGCGGGCTGCGGCTGCCGCAGCACGGTCTCCGCGACCATCGAGGTCCAGCCGCCGGTGGTGTTGGCGAGCGACCGGGCCGTGATCGCGCGGCGATGGCCGCGATCGACCACCGCGAGGCGCCAGGTGTCGGTTCGATCGGCGCGGACACAGCGAGCCCCGGTCCGGATCGTCGCGCCACGCTCGGCGGCATCCAGCGCCGTGAGCACCACCAGGCGGGAATCGTCGACGACGCAGTCCGAATATTCGAAAGCCGTGCCGAATGGCCGTTTCAATGCGTTGCCGACCGGATGATGCGTGATGTCGAGCGTGGTCGATCCCGGCAAGCCGCTGCGGTTCGTCAGGCTGTCATAGACATAGAGCCCGGCGCGCAGCAGCCAGGGCGGGCGCTCCTCGGAATGGGCCGGGATCACGAAGCGCATCGGCCGGACCAGATGCGGCGCGATGGCAAGCCAGGTCCGGCGCTCGGCCAAAGCCCGGCGCACCCGCCAGAAACCGCGGCGCTCCAGCACCGAGAGATCGCCATGGATCAGCCGCGGCGTCGCCGACGAGGCGGCGCCGCCGAGATCGCCCTGCTCCAACAGGATGACGCGCAGGCCGCGGCCGGCCGCATCGCGGGCGAGGCTGACACCGTTCAGGCCGCCGCCGATGATCGCAAGGTCGTAATCCGCCATGAATCCGTCGAATGGGAGCTGAGCGCTCGCCATCACTAGAGCCATTTCCGTTCCGATGAAATCGGAACGGAGCGCCAGATTATGTTTTGACGCGTTTTCTTTACGCGACCCGGGATCCGCTTGGCTCGAAGACGCTCTAGCCGGTCTTGAGCGCAAGCTCCAAGGTCTCGGCGCGGCCGACGAGGCCGGCATATTTCCCGATCGGCAGCGGCTTGCCGAGCAGGTAGCCCTGCACGCCGTCGCAGCCCTCCTTGGCAAGGAAGGCGAGCTGGTCGAGGGTCTCGACGCCCTCGGCGATGATCGACATTTCGAGGCCATGGCCGAGATCGATCACGGCGCGCACGATGGCCGCCGATTGCGGATTGCGGCCGAGATTGATGATGAAGGCGCGGTCGATCTTGATCTTGTCGAACGGGAACGCCTGGAGATAGCTCAGCGAGGAATAGCCGCTGCCGAAATCGTCCATGGAGATGCGCACGCCGAGCGCCTTCAGCCGGCGCAGCAGTGCGAGGCCCCGATCGAAATCCTCGATCAGCACGCCCTCGGTGATTTCCAGCTCGAGCCGGCCGGGTGCGAGGCCCGTCTCGATCAGGATTGAATGGACCAGCCCGACCACGTCGCCGTGCATGAACTGCGCCGGCGACAGATTGACCGCGACCTGGAGCGGCTTCGGCCAGGACGCCGCCTCTCGGCAGGCCTCGCGCAGGATCCACTCGCCCATCTCGACGATCAGGCCGCTCTCTTCCGCGATCGGGATGAATTCGGCCGGGGAGACCTGGCCGCGCACCGGATGCTGCCAGCGCGCCAGCGCCTCGAAACCGATGATGTCGCTTTCCATGACGCTGTGGCCCGCGACGCCCTGCGGCTGGAAGGCGAGCGAGAGCTCGC
The DNA here is from genome assembly GCF_024199795.1 of Bradyrhizobium sp. CCGB01. NCBI lineage: Bacteria > Pseudomonadati > Pseudomonadota > Alphaproteobacteria > Hyphomicrobiales > Nitrobacteraceae > Bradyrhizobium > Bradyrhizobium sp. CCGB01. The sequence goes on along the minus strand of NZ_JANADK010000001.1, from coordinate 1,501,861 downwards.
CGTTCTTGATCGCCATCGAGAGGTCCTGGTGCAGCACGCGGCGATCGCGGATCTGCTGGTCCATCTCCGGCTGGTAGAGGCTGATCGTGCCGCGCGACTTCTGCTTGGCGCGGAACAGGGCCGCGCCGGCATTGGCGAGCAGCGAGGCGGCATCGGTGCCATTGTGCGGGAAGATCGACATGCCGGTGGTGACGCCGGCGCGGACCGCCCGGCCGTCGATCTGGAATTCCTGGGCGACGGCGTCGCCGATTTGCTGCGCCAGCGCAAGACCCGCCTCCGGCTGCTTGCCGTCGATGATGAGGCCGAACTCGTCGCCGGACAGGCGCGCCACCACGCCGCCGCGCGCGGAGTCCTGGAGCCGCTTGGCCACCTCGATCAGGAGCTTGTCGCCGAGCGCATGGCCGAAGACGTCGTTGACCTCCTTGAGGCCGTCGAGGTCGACGCACAGGACGGCGAACTCCTCGCTGGTCCCCTCGCAGGCCTCGATCATCTGGGTCAGCGCCTGCAGGAAGGCGGCGCGGTTCGGCAAATCGGTGAGGCCATCGTGATAGGCCATGTGCGCCATGCGCGACTCGGTCTGCCGGCGGTCGGTGACGTCTTCGTGGGTCTTGATCAGATATTGCGGCTCGCCGGCATCGCTGAGCACGGTGGCGCGGCGGGTCAGGAACAGCCGCAGGCCGTCCTTGGTGGAGATCGGGTGCTCCTCGGTGATCATCCCGCGCTTCTTGATCGCGGCCTCGTCGCGCGCGATGATCAGCTTGGCTTCCTTGGGATTGAAGATGTCGGACGCGGTCAGGCCCGTGGCCTCTTCGCGCCGGCGGTTGAGGATCGTCTCCGCACTGCGGTTGGCGAGCAGATAGCGGCCGTCCTTGACCTCCTCCACGATCAGCGCCACGGGGATGTTGTCGACCACGAGCTCCAGGAACTTCTTCGTGCTCTCCAGCTCCTGCGACAGCGAGCGGCGGTCGGTGATGTCCTCGAACACGAGCATCAGGAATTCGGGCTTGTTGCTCTCGTTGCGGACCACGATCCGCATCGAGGCGACCATGCGCCGCTCACCGGCGCGGTCGACCTCGAATTCATTGCGGAACTGGCCATCCGGCGAATTCAGTGCCGCCCGATCGGTCGCCTCGATGCTGGCCGCCGAGATCGGAGCGAACAGCTCACGCGCATTCTTGCCGACGACGTGGTCGCGCGAAAACCCCCAGAACCGTTCGTAGGCGCTGTTGGCGAAGATGTAACGGCCGTCCTCGATGTTCTTCGCGGCGACGCAGGCCGGCACGTTGTCCAGCACGGTTTCCAGGAATTGCTTGGTGGAGGCGAGCTGCCGCGACAGCCTGCGCTGCTCGCTGACGTCCAGATGCGTCGCGACCGAGCCGCCGTTCGGCAGCACGTAATATTTCACCAGGATGGCGCGGTCATCAGGCAGCTCGGTGATCAGACCGTTGGGACTCGCCGCCTTCTCATAGAACTCTTCGTCGGAGACGCCTCCGAGAACCCCGCGCTCGCGCCGCAACTTGAGGACGTCGTAGCCGGTCATGCCGGTCCACAGATCCGACCGCGACAGGCCGTAGATCTCGAGATAACGGTCGTTGCAGAAGATGATGCGCCGCTGCGCATCCGTCATCACCACGCCCTGGTTGAGATTGTTCATGGCGGAGGAGACGAAGGCGTTGCGCCGCAACTGCAAGCGCCTGGTCCGGCGCAGCGAGGAATGGATCCACAGCGCGATCGCGGCCAGGAACGCACAGACGACGATGCCGCCGATCAGGGCTTCCCAGACCACGTTGGGATCGAGCGTGCCGAGATAGCTCGGCGGGGCCAAACCGTCCGAGAGGGCAAAGGCGCGCGCAGGCGCGACCGCGCTGCCCAGGCCCACGACGGCCTGCACAGCAATCGGAAGCGTGCTGCCCTCGTGCCAGTTCTTCTCAGCCATCAGCCACCCGCGATTTCAACGTCGGATTGTCTGGCTTCACGGGTTTGGATCGGGTAAACGCCTGTACGCGCAACAGAAAAATGTGGCGCCAAATACGGCAATTGCCCTGACATGATAAATGCTTCCTTAATGCAAAACGGACCCGCGCCCTCATTCTCAGGCCTGACGCCACCGGCGCTTTCAGCGGATGCATTGCACAACCATGGATAAAGTCGATTGCGTCGTCATCGGAGCCGGCGTGGTCGGGCTCGCAGTGGCTCGAAAGCTCGCCCAGGCCGGGCGCGAGGTGATCGTGCTCGAGGAAGCCGAGGCCATCGGCACCATCACCTCCTCGCGCAACAGCGAGGTGATCCATGCCGGGATCTACTACCGCGCCGGGAGCTGGATGGCACGCATGTGCGTCAGCGGCAAGCACGCGCTGTACCGCTACTGCGGCGAGCGCGGCATCCCGCACAAGAATTGCGGTAAGCTGATCGTCGCGACCAGCGCGAAAGAGACCGAGAAGCTGCAATCGATCAAGGCGCATGCCGAGGCCAACGGCGTGCTCGACATGCAGCTGCTCACGGGCGAGGCCGCACGCGCGCTGGAGCCGGCGCTCGCCTGCGATGCAGCGCTGCTGTCGCCGTCGACCGGCATCATCGACAGCCACGCCTACATGCTCTCGCTGCGCGGCGAGGCGGAGGCGGCTGGCGCGGCCTTTGCGTTTCACACCCCGCTGCTCCGCGCCAAGGCCGCCGGCGGCGTGATCGAGATCGAGGCCGGCGGCGAAGCGCCAATGACGCTGCAATGCGACCTGCTCGTCAACGCCGCCGGGCTCTCGGCGACAAGTGTCGCACGCCACATCGACGGCATGCCGATGGACCGGATTCCGCTGGCCTATCTCGCCAAGGGAAACTACTTCAGCTGCAATGCCAGGGCGCCGTTCTCGCACCTGATCTATCCGGTGCCCGAGCCAGGCGGGCTCGGAGTGCATCTGACGCTGGACATGGCGGGGCAGGCGCGCTTCGGCCCCGACGTCGAGTGGATCGAGACGATCAATTACGAGGTCGATCCATCACGCGCCGAGCGCTTCTATCCGGCGATCCGGAAATACTGGCCGACGCTGCCCGACGGCGCGCTGATGCCGAGCTATTCGGGCATTCGCCCGAAGATCGTGCCGCCGGCGGTGGCCACGCAGGATTTCCTGATGCAGGGCCCGCGCGATCACGGCGTCGAAGGCCTGATCAACCTGTTCGGGATCGAATCGCCGGGACTGACGTCATCGCTCGCGATCGCGGATCACGTCGCCGAGCTCGCAAACGTCTAGCGCGATTTCGAGCGAAGCGGCTACCGGTGTGCGTCAGGAAAACCCGTCCGGACAAAAAAACACGCCGCGCAAATAGCTTTGCACGGCGCGCACCTTTCGGCAGGGGATGAGTGCAATAGCTCTCACCCCTGCGTGAAAGGGTACGTTCAACTCTATACTGTTACGGGGGTTACTAGTGGAGCGTGTCGCCGGTTTGCTTCAGACGCTCGATCTGGTCCTTGACCATCAACTTCCGTCGCTTCAACTCAACAATTTGCAGGTCGTCCGTTGAAAGGTGCACAAGAGCTTCGTGTAATTCATTTTCGAGAGTCTTGTGCTTCCGCTCCAATTCAACCAGATGTGCCTGAATTGTCATTCGAAACCTCCTCGGTAGGGGTAACCTTGGATTCGATCCGGACGACGAAGTGTACATCACCGATTCGTTCTGTCGATGGATATCCGTCGTCGCAGTGTCATTTTTGAAAATTCATATGTAACGAAGCGTGACCAATGTAATGACGCGCAACTAAGGAACCGCGGCTGAAAAATCCATGATATCAATGCGCTCGCGAAGCGCCGCAGCGGCCCGCAGAAATATGTTGCGGGAGATCGGCGCGCGAGGGTCGCAGATCGCTTGCGATCACGCCGCGCAAGGACGATAATTTCCACAGGCATCCACAGCCTTGAATCTCACGCTATCCGGTTTTCGGCCACCGCAAACATGACCAATGAAGACGAGCGTGAGCTCGAAGCCGAGCTCACCCGGTTGCAGCAGGAACACCGAGATCTCGATGCGGCGATCGATGCGTTGCATCAATCGCCCGCCCCCGACCTGTTGCGGTTACAGCGGTTGAAGAAACGCAAGCTGTTGTTGCGCGACCGTATCGCGTTCATCGAAGACCAGATCACGCCGGACATCATCGCCTGATCCGCGAGCCCCTTTTCGCGGCGGCTCGCCACACGCGAATCCGCTTGACTCGAAAAGAACAAAATAGGAACATTCGGGCATCCCAACGCGCGCCAGGAAACACCCAGGAACCCCCGAGGACAAACGCAGATGTCGGCAACCGCCCTTCTCGACAACAGCCATTATGAACAGGCCTGCGATCAGGCGATCGCGATGTGCGACGGCAACCTGCGCAGCACCATCAAGGCGCTGATCATGGCCAACGAATATCTGGAAGCCGAGCTGGAAGAATTGCAGGCGGCGATTTCGGCCGGCTGCATTCCCGAGGCCTCGCGCAGCAAGATCCGGAGCACCAGCAGCGCCGCCTGAGTTCAACATCGGAGCAACGCCATGTCGGATGTGACCTACTACGTTGCAATGCCCTTCCTGATCGATGCCGACGGATCGCCGGTCGCGGGCGCCGCGGAGGAATGCCAGAGCTCGGAGGCCGCGTTGCGGCGCGCCGAGATCCTGGCGCACGGTGCCGGCCATATCGGCGCGGTTGCGTTCAGCCGCAGCGGCGATCCCATGACCGGCGAATTCGGCGACGCCACGCTGCTGCGCAAATTCGGCAACGTGCCCGAAGATCTGGCCACGCTGTAAGATCAGTTGCTGACCAGCCTGATCCCCGGCTCGTGCCGCCGGTGCGCCTTGCGCACATACATGGCGGCATCAGCCTCCTCCAGCGCGCGGCCTGCATCGGACTGCGCCCCCAGCAGCGCGACACCGGCGGAAGCGCCCGCGGTCACGTGCTGACCGCGAAAGTTAAACGACAATTCGTCGATCGCCTGCTCGAAGGCCGCGGCCTTCGCCTTGGCATCGGTCTCGCTGAGATTCCAGAGCAGCAGCGCGAATTCGTCGCCGCCAAGCCGGCCGACCACGTCCGAGGCGCGGACCTGCTGCGTCAGGGTGGCCGCAATCGCCTTGAGCACCTCGTCGCCGGCGGCATGGCCGAAGGAATCGTTGATCGGCTTCAGACGATCGACGTCGAGTGCGATCAGCGCGCCGCTGGCGCGATAGCGTTTCATGTAGGCGATGGCGCGCGCGAGCTCGCGCTCGAAGCCGCGCCGGTTCGGAATCTCGAGCAGGAAATCGGTGTCGGCCGCGGCTTCCAGTTCCGCGACCCGCCGCTCCGCCTCCTTGAGCTTGCTCCGCAAGCCACGGATGGTCGCCTTGGCGCCGTCGGCGGCCGACGCGCCGCGCCGCGCCGGCCTGGCCGGGCGCCTGGAGGCGGCTTTGGATCGGCTGACGCTGGTTTTCCGGCCCTTTTTGGCCTTCGCAGCGCTTGCCCTTTTTGGTTTCTTCATGGGCATCCTGCTCAATGAAGGCTTGCGGGGATTCACCAAGACAGGATAGTGCATTCCCTTCTCCTTGCCACCGCCTTGCGAGCCACCGGCCGGAACCGTTAATCTGGCCTATCTTTCTGTTTTCCGAGCACAATTGACGTCATGACCGCGCCTATCGCCATCATCATGGGAAGCCAGTCGGACTGGGAGACGATGCGGCATGCCGCCGACACGCTCGCAGCGCTCGGCGTTGCCGCCGAGACCCGCATCGTTTCGGCACACCGCACCCCCGACCGGCTGTTTGCATTCGCCAAGGGCGCCAAGGCCGCGGGCTACAAGGTCATCATCGCCGGCGCGGGTGGCGCTGCGCATCTGCCCGGCATGGCGGCGGCGCTGACGGAACTGCCCGTGCTCGGCGTTCCCGTCGAATCGAGGACGCTGAAGGGCATCGATTCGCTCTATTCGATCGTGCAGATGCCTGCAGGAATCCCGGTCGGCACCCTCGCCATCGGCAAGGCCGGCGCGATCAACGCGGCGCTGCTTGCGGCTTCAGTGCTCGCATTGTCCGACCCGGCCCTGTCCGACCGCCTTGTCGCCTGGCGCAAGGCGCAGACCGAGGCGGTTGCCGAGCGCCCGGAGGACAAGGCGTGACTGACGCAAAGCAGGTGACGCTGAAGCCCGGCGACACCATCGGAATCCTCGGCGGCGGACAATTGGGGCGGATGCTGGCCATGGCTGCGGCGCGGCTCGGCCTGCGCTGCCAGGTCTTCTCGCCCGACCCGGACTCGCCCGCCTTCGACGTCGTGCTGAACGCGACCTGCGCCGAATATGCCGACGTCGAAGCACTCGAGCTGTTCGCCAACGACGTCGATGTCATCACCTACGAATTCGAGAACGTGCCGTCTGCCGCCGCGATGGTGCTGGACGCGCGCCGCCCGGTGCTGCCCAACCGCAAGATCCTCGAGACCACCCAGGACCGGCTCGCCGAGAAGGATTTTGTCACACGGCTCGGCATCGGCACGGCCGCTTACGCCGACGTCACCTCGGTGGCTTCGTTGCGTGAGGCCATCGTCAGGATCGGCCTTCCGGCCGTGCTCAAGACCCGCCGCTTCGGCTATGACGGCAAGGGCCAGGCCATCATCCGCGAGGGCGACGACATCGCCAAGGTGTGGACCAGCCTCGCCACCAAATCGGCGATCCTGGAAGCCTTCATTCCGTACGAGCGCGAGATTTCCGTGATCGCGGCGCGCTCGGCCACGGGCCAGGTCGAATGTTTCGACGTCACCGAGAACGAGCACCGCGACCACATTCTGAAGATATCCCGCGCGCCCGCGCCGATCCCGGATGCGCTGGCCGAGGAGGCCCGCAGCATCGCCGGCAAGATCGCCAGCGCGCTCGACTATGTCGGCGTGCTCGCGGTCGAGATGTTCGTGCTCGCCAACGGCACCGGGCCGAAGGTGCTGGTCAACGAGATCGCCCCGCGCGTGCACAATTCCGGGCACTGGACCCTCGACGGCGCCTCGGTCTCGCAATTCGAGCAGCACATCCGCGCCATTGCCGGCTGGCCGCTCGGCAAGCCCGTGCGCCACGGCGAAACCGTCACCATGACCAATCTGATCGGCGACGAGATCAACGATTACGAGAAGTGGCTGACCGTCCCGGGCGCGACCGTGCACATCTACGGCAAGGGCACCCCGCGCCCCGGCCGCAAGATGGGCCACGTCACCGAAGTCAGGCCGGCGAAGGGCAAGTAGCGGGACCGCGGCGCATGCTGCGATCCCGCCTTTCGATCAGGCCGTCTTCGCGCCCGCGACGACGCCCGAAGGCTCCTCGCTGAGCCAGCGATAGATCACCCCGCCCAGCGCGCCGCCGATCAGCGGTGCGACCCAGAACATCCAGAGCTGCGACAGCGCCCAGCCGCCGACGAACAGCGCGGGCCCCGTGCTGCGCGCCGGGTTCACCGAGGTGTTGGTGACGGGGATGCTGACGAGATGGATCATCACCAGCGCGAGCCCGATCGCGAGCGGGGCAAAGCCCGCAGGCGCGCGGCCATGGGTGGCGCCCATGATGATGAACAGGAACATCATGGTCATCACCACCTCGGTGACGAAGCAGGCGACCATGCTGTACTGGCCGGGCGAATGCGCATCATAGCCGTTCGAGGCAAAGCCCTTGGTAACGTCGAAACCGGGCGCGCCGCTGGCGATCACATAGAGCAACTGGGCGGCGACGATCGCGCCGCAGACCTGCGCGATCACGTAAGGCAGGATCTGTCCTGCCGGGAAGCGCCCGCCGGCGGCAAGCCCGACGGTGACGGCCGGGTTGAGGTGGCAGCCCGAGATGTGCCCAATCGCGTAGGCCATGGTGACGACGCTCAAGCCGAACGCCAGGGACACGCCGACCAGGCCGATCCCGACCTGCGGGAAGCCGGCGGCGATCACCGCACTGCCGCAGCCTGCGAATGTGAGCCAGAATGTGCCGATCGCCTCGGCAGCGTATTTCTTCATATCCATGTGGCGTCTCCCCTGATTCCTGGATTTCCGGAGCTAAGCTCCGGGAACTGCCCCGACCTTGGCGCTAAACCACCCAAATCGGGGCCGTCCAGAGGTATTTTCGCCGCATTTAATGGCTGAACTTGGCCCGAAAACCTGCTTGGCAGGTGGACATCGCGGGTTTTGTCTGATACATCCGCGCCCTCAAGGTTAAGGGCTTGCGCGTTTCGCCATCCCCTTTGACTTACCAGAATTCAAATCCGATCCACTGAAGAGGATGCCGCGTGCAGGTTCTCGTTCGCGATAACAATGTCGACCAAGCCCTCAAGGCGCTGAAGAAGAAGATGCAGCGCGAAGGCATTTTCCGCGAGATGAAGCTCCGCGGTCATTACGAGAAGCCCTCCGAGAAGAAGGCCCGTGAAAAGGCCGAGGCCGTGCGCCGTGCGCGCAAGCTGGCCCGCAAGAAGCTGCAGCGTGAAGGCCTGCTGCCGATGAAGCCGAAGCCGGTGTTCGGCGCCGGTCCCGGCGGTGATCGTGGCGGCCGCGGCGGCCCGGGCGCAGGTCCGCGCGGACCGCGCTGATCTTGTCTCTCTGCAAGACTTGAGTTTTCGATGACGCGGGCCCTTGGCCCGCGTTATTGTTTTGTGAGCGGTGCCTTCTCTGGGACGGGGGCACTACCGATGCGGCACCAGCGCGAGCGAACCGTAGATGGCCTCCCCTTTCCCCGAGCGCAGCTTGGCGCGGCTGCGCCCGATCTGGCGACAGCCGCTCGCGCTCGGTTTGATGGGGATCGTGCTGTGCAGCTGCTCCTTCGACCTGGGCTCCCTGATGCCGGAGAAGGAGAAGCCGCAGGAGGCACCCAAGGCGGCCGCCGCTCCCTCCGACAGTGCCGTCAGTGCCGCGAGTGTCAGCGAGGCCCAGGCGCACACCGCAAAAGGCCAGGCCCTGGCGAAGTCGGGGGAGACAGCCGGCGCGCTGGACGAGTTCAACCGGGCCGTCGCGCTCGATCCCTACAATGCGCAGGCGCTCTATGGCCGCGCGCTGATCTACCAGGGCAACAACGAGCACAACTTCGCCATCGCCGATTTCAGCGCCGCCAACGGGCTCAATCCGCAGAAGGTCGAGCCGCTGCTCGGCCGCGCCGCCAGCTATCTCGCCCTCGGCAAGATCAAGGAAGCGGCAGCCGATCTCGATGAGGCCTCCGAGGCCGATCCGCACAATGCACTGGTGTGGACCGCACGGGGACAGGCCTACGAGCGGCTGGGTGACAAGGCTAAGGCGGCGGCGTCCTACAACAAGGCGGTCGCGCTGCGTCCACGCGACGATGCCGCCCGCAGCGGCCTCGCCCGCGTCGGCGGCTGACGGCGCGGCAGCTACCGGTCTTAATCGGGGGTGGAGTTCTTCGGCAGGACCGAGTGGAACATCGACTTCATGCCCGACAGCATCTCGTCAGCCACGTTGGTCTTCTTCGGCCGCGGCATGGCGCCACCGGCATCGGCGCGCAGATCGAGCGGCGGCGCGATCATCGGGACCGGAATGTCTGCCGGCGGCGTCATCCGGTTCGGATCGTCATTGCCGACCGAGGCCGTGTAGGACGGCGACGAACCGTTGTTGCCATAGGCCTCGGTTGAAGGCGTCGACACCGTGATCGGCGGCGGCAACGGACGCACCGTGGCCGGATCCGTGCTGATGACGCGCGGCGCCTCCGGGGCGCGGGCGGCCTCCCGGACGGCAGGCTCCGGCGATCGCTCGGCCGATTTGGTCTCGGAAGATCTGGCCTCGGCGGCCTTGCCCTCAGGCGACTTGCGCAGGCGCTCGATGGCGGCGCGCGCGAGGTCGTTGGCGTCGGGGGTCGCAGCCGGGGAAGCCGACGCCGAATTGGCCTCGACCACCGGAGCGGTGGCTGCCGGGGGCGCCTTGGCGGCGGCCTTCTCACGCGCCGCCGGGCGGCCGTGCGAAGTGGTCTCGGCGGGCGCAACGTCCGCAGCCTTGGTGTCCGCAGCCTTGGTGTCCGCAGCCTTGGCCTCGGACTTGTCGGCGGGTTTCTCGACCGCCGCCTTCTCGGTCACGTTCTTCTCTGAGACACCCTTGGCCTTGACGCCGGGTGCGGGGAGGTTGGCGGTATCCGCCGGCTTGGCGTCCTTGCCGGCCTCGGCAGGCGCCACCACGGCCGCGGGGGCATCGGCCGCCGGCTTGGCGTTGATGTAGTGGTTAACGATGTACGCCCCGATGATCGTCGCGAGCACCGAGGGGAAAATATCCATCGAGATTTTAGCGAAGTATTTCAGCATTTCTCGGCCACTCCCCGCGCGATCAGATGCGGGAACTTTGGGGCATTGTAAGGGATCAACTGCGACGGATCGATGGCAAAGGGTAACCGGCTCGCCTTACGGCTTCAGCTCGATCTCAAGGAACACGATCTCGGTTGAGGTTTCGTTAAGTACGTCATGTTGGACCCCGGCCTTGCGGAAATAGGATTTTCCAGCCGCCAGCTGCGCCTTGGAACGCTCGCCGCCGGGCGCCACGATGGTCATCTCGCCGGCGACGACGGGAACAATGACATAGTCCATGCCGTGGGTGTGGTGCCCGGTCGCGCTGCCCGGGGCGAGCCGCCATTCGGTCACCCGGACCTCTTCGTTGTCGATCTGAACCTCGGACCTGGCGGCAAGCATCGGAATCTCTCCTGGGGGGAATCGTGCCTCAGGGCACGAAAACCATGAACACGTAGACGGCAAATACCACCATATGGACCAGCCCGAACAGGACGTTCGTCCTGCCCGTGCCGAAAGTCAGCATGCTCAACAAGAATGTCAGGAACAATAGTGCCGTGTTCTGGGGATTGAGGCCGAGCACGAGCGGCTGGTCGAGCGCGTAGGTGGCGAGCCCGACCGCCGGAATGGTCAGGCCGATGGTTGCGAGCGAGGAACCGAGCGCCAGATTGATGCTCTTCTGGAGATCGTTCTTTCGGGCCGCAGCGATCGCGGAGACCCCCTCCGGCATCAGGATCAGGAGGGCGACCAGCAGGCCCGCGAACGCCGGGGGAGCGCCGATCTGGACTGCGACAGCATCGACCACCAGCGAGAACTTCTTGGCGAGGAGAACGACGGCGAGCAGCGAGACCAGCAGCAGCGCGACGCTGAGCGCCAGCATCCTCCCCGACAGGTGCGCCTCCCCGCCCTCGCTGTCCGCCCGGTCGTGGACGAAGTAATCCTTGTGCAGGACGATCTGGGTGTAGAGGAATACGCCGTAGAGCACGATCGTCACGAGATCGACGAAGCCGAGCTGGAGTGTCGAATACATCGGGCCCGGCGTCGTCAGCGTGTAGTTGGGCATGATCAGCGTGATGGTTGCCATTGCCATCAGCACGCTGAGATAGACGTTGGCGCCCGAGACCTGAAAACCCTGCTCGCGGTAGCGCATGCCGCCGATGAAGACGCAGAGGCCGACGAGGCCATTGCAGACGATCATCACGACCGCGAACACGGTGTCGCGCGCGAGCTCCGGCGCCGGCTTGTCGCCCAGCATGATCGTGGTGATCAGCGCGACCTCGATGATGGTCACCGCCAGTGTGAGCAGCAGCGTGCCGTAGGGCTCGCCGATGCGCTCCGCGATCACCTCGGAGTGATGGACGGCCGCGAACACGGTGCCGAACAGGATCACAAGGAGCACGATCGCGAACAGGCCGCCGCTGGCCGACAGGGTGAAGCCGTAGCCGGTCGCGGTCACGATCAGGAACAGCAGCACCGCCAGAGCGGGGAAGATCCATGACGACCGCGGCATCGGTCCGTGTGCGCTCATGCAGGCGATTCCTTCAAGTGACAGACCGATTATGCGCGAGAAGATCGCGCCCGTCAGCCCTCAGGAGCCGTTGATGAACTGCCGCGCCGTCTCGGCGATGCCAAAGTTGCCGAGATCGTCGTGCCCGCCGCCGGGGATCCGAACGAACTGCTTCGGCTCGTGCGCCAGCGCAAACAGCTGCTCGCCGAATGCAATCGGGATGGTCTGGTCCCGTGCACCGTGGACGATCAGGAGCGGTGCCGTGACGCGAGCGATGCGCTCATCCGAGTGGAAGGGGTCGCGGATCAGGAGCCGGACCGGAGCGAACCAGAAATGCGCGGCGGCGACGTCGGCGATCGACGTATAGGGCGCCTCGAGGATCAGCTTTCCGACCGGGTGCCCGGACGCGATCGCAACCGCAACGCCGGTGCCGAGCGAGAAGCCCCACGCAACGATCCGCTGGGGATCATAGCGTGCCGTCGCGAATGAATAGGCGGCCGCGCCATCCCGCAGCAGGCCGTCTTCGCTCGGCGCACCGCTGGAGCCCGCATAGCCGCGATAGGACAGCGCGACGAGGCCGGTGCCGTCGGCCGTGATGTCCCTGAAGCGGCCAGCGAGGCCCGCGAGAGAATCGCCATTGCCATGGAAGAACAGGATGACGGCACGACCCGGCTGTGGCGGAACGTGCCAGACGATGACCTTCTCGCCGTCCGACGTCGTCAGGACGTGCTCCTCGGCTTGTGGAAATCCCGCCGCGGAAGGTGCCGTGCGCTCGGCGGTCGGGATCGGAAACAGCATGCTGCGCTGCTTCACGAACAGCAGGACGAGACCGGCGAGGTAGCCGGACGCAAGAACGATGGCGGTCCATTTCAGGAATGTCATCGCGGCCCCGCTATTCCAGAGCTCAGGGCTTGCGACGACTCTCGAGCAATTTGAGGACGTCGGCACGGATGCTCAAGGGAATCTCGCGGCAGCCGCACGCTTCGGCATGGGCTCTGTGCCAAGCGACGCGCTGCTCGCGCGTCGCCTTGTGTGGCATGCGATGGGACCGGTGCCACTCCTTGTTCATGGCCAGGTCCGCTCGCCTTCTCGCCCTACATCGCCTTGACGATGTTCTCGGTGACCTTCTTGGCGTCGCCGAGCAGCATCATGGTGTTGTCGCGATAGAATAGCGGATTGTCGATACCGGCATAGCCCGAGGCGAGCGAGCGCTTGATGAACATCACGGTGCCGGCCTTCCAGACCTGGAGGACGGGCATGCCGTAGATCGGCGAGGTCTTGTCCTCTTCGGCCGCCGGGTTGGTGACGTCGTTGGCGCCGATCACGAAGGCGATGTCGGCCTGCGCGAATTCGGAGTTGATGTCCTCGAGCTCGAACACCTCGTCGTAAGGGACGTTGGCTTCGGCGAGCAGCACGTTCATGTGGCCGGGCATGCGGCCGGCGACCGGATGAATGGCGTACTTCACCTCGACGCCTTCCTTCTTCAGGATGTCGCCCATTTCACGCAGCGCGTGCTGGGCCTGCGCCACCGCCATGCCGTAGCCGGGCACGATGATGACCTTCTGCGCGTTCTTCATGATGAAGGCGGCGTCGTCGGCCGAGCCGAGCTTGGCGGGCTTCTGCTCGCCGCCGCCACCGCCCGCCGCCGCGGTCTCGCCGCCGAAGCCGCCGAGGATGACCGAGATGAAGGACCGGTTCATCGCGTGGCACATGATGTAGGACAGGATCGCACCCGACGAGCCGACCAGCGCGCCGGTGATGATCAGCGCGGAATTGCCGAGCGTGAAGCCGATGCCCGCGGCGGCCCAGCCAGAGTAGGAGTTGAGCATCGAGATCACGACCGGCATGTCGGCGCCGCCGATCGGGATGATCATGAGCACGCCGAGCGCCAGCGCGAGGATGACGATCATCCAGAAGTCGAACGCGCTGCCGCTCAGCACGAGGCCGACGATGAACACGACCAGCAGGATAGCGAGGACGATGTTGATGGCGTGGCGGAACGGCAGGATGATCGGCGCGCCGCTCATGCGCGCGGACAGCTTCAGGAACGCGATCACCGAGCCGGTGAAGGTCAGCGCGCCGATGGCGACGCCGAGCGACATCTCGACCAGGCTCTGCGGATGGATGTTGCCGGGGGTGCCGATGTCGAAGGCCTCGGGCGCGTAGAACGCGCCGGCGGCGACCAGCACCGCGGCCATGCCGACCAGCGAGTGGAAGGCGGCGACCAGTTCCGGCATCGAGGTCATCGGCACGCGGCGGGCGATGACCGCACCGATGCCGCCGCCGATCGCGACGGCGAGGATGACCAGCACCCAGGCCACGCCGTCCGCCGGCGGATGGCTCGCGAGCGTGGTCGCGACCGCGATCGCCATGCCGATCATGCCGAACAGATTGCCCTGGCGCGACGAAGCCGGGCTCGACAGCCCGCGCAGCGACAGGATGAACAGCACTCCCGCCACGAGATACAAAAATGCAGAGAGGTTGGCGCTCATCTCAGGTCCCCATTATCCCATCAGCCCGAGGTGGCCGCTTACTTCGACTTCTTCTTGTACATCGCCAGCATGCGCTGGGTGACAAGGAAGCCGCCAAAGATGTTCACGCAGGCGAAGATCAGCGCGACGAAGCCGAAACCGCGCGCCCAGCCGGAGCCGCTCGAGACGTTGGCGACGCCAACCGCGAGCAGCGCGCCGACCACGATCACCGAGGAGATCGCGTTGGTCACGCTCATCAGCGGCGTGTGCAGCGCCGGCGTCACCGACCACACCACGAAATAGCCGACGAAGACGGCGAGGACGAAGATCGACAGCCGGAAGATGAAGGGGTCGACGACCTGTGCAGCATGCTCCATGGCGGCTCTCCTTAAACCTTCGGCTGGAAGTTCGGGTGGATCACGGCGCCGTCCTTGGTCAGGGCGGTGGCCTTGACGAGCTCGTCGTCCCAGTTCACGGTGAGCTTCTTCTCCTTCTTGTCGACCATGGTCTCGATGAAGGAGAACAGATTGCGTGCGTAGAGGCTGGAGGCCGAGGCCGCGACGCGGCCGGCGACGTTGGTGTAGCCGACGATCTTGATGCCATCGAGGTCGACGACCTCGCCGGCCCTGGCGCCCTCGACATTGCCGCCGCGCTCGACGGCGAGATCGACCAGCACCGACCCCGGCTTCATCGACTTGACCATCTCGCCCGAGACGAGCTTCGGCGCGGGCCGGCCGGGAATCAGCGCGGTCGTGATCACGATGTCCTGCTTCTTGATGTGCTCGGCGGTGAGCGCGGCCTGCTTGGCCTGGTATTCCTTCGACATCTCCTTGGCGTAGCCGCCGGCGGTCTGCGCGTTCTTGAACTCCTCGTCCTCGACCGCGAGGAACTTCGCACCGAGCGATTCCACCTGCTCCTTGGTCGCGGGCCGCACGTCGGTCGCGGTGACGACGGCGCCGAGACGGCGCGCGGTCGCGATCGCCTGGAGGCCGGCAACGCCGACGCCCATCACGAACACCTTTGCGGCGGGCACGGTGCCGGCCGCGGTCATCATCATCGGGAAGGCGCGGCCGAAGGCTTCGGCACCCTCGATCACGGCGCGGTAGCCGGCAAGGTTCGCCTGCGAGGACAGCACGTCCATCACCTGCGCACGGGTGATGCGGGGCATCAATTCCATCGCGAAGGCGGAGACGCCGGCATCGGCGATCGTCTTCAGCGCAGCCTCGTTGCCGTAGGGGTCCATGATGGCGATGACGAGCGCACCGCGCTTGTACTGCGCGAGCTCGGAGGCTTCGGGGCGCTTCACCTTGATGATGATGTCGGCGTCCTTCAGCGCATCGGCGCTGACGGTGGCGCCCACGGCGGTGAATTCGGAATCCGGCAGGCCCGATTTGAGGCCGGCGCCCGGCTCGACCGCGATCTCGGCGCCCAACGCCTTGAACTTCTTCACCGTATCGGGCGAAGCGGCGACACGCGGCTCCGACGGATCGATTTCCTTGGCAACGGCGATCTTCATAGGTCCTCCGGCGGCGCGGGACAGCGCGCGCGCAAACTTAAGCGTTACTCCCGCAGCGTTCGATACCGGTTTTGTGACCGGCTTAGATGCAAATATTCTGGGCAGCAGCTGCCGTTGACGTGTGCAGCTGCCGATAGGTCAGGTCAGGAAGATCGCCATCAGAATCACGATGAGCGCGACCGAGGCCGTGCCGTACTTCACCAGCTTGATGAAGCCCTCATAGGTCTGCTCGTGGGCAACGTAGTCGTTGCCGTCTGCGGTGGTGTACGCCACTTCGCTATGGTCAGCCATGTATTGTCCCCAGTCGAAAGTCTAAATCTTGGGCTGGGATACCGCAAACCTTCGGGCAGGGCAACGGCAGGGATGCTGGGTTTTCCCGCAAATCAGCCGATTTGGAATTCCGATTGCCGGGATACCGCCGCTCAGCCCTGATCGATCATCGCCGCTGTCGCGCTCGCGGCCTGCCGCTGACGTACCGGAAGACCGAGCGCCTCTCGCACCGCGTCGATCGCCGGCTCGCCCGCTTCGGTGAATCGGGCCATATGCGGATCGACACCGCACCCGACCGCGACCGGATTGTCACCGGACAGGAAACCGTGAGCCATGTGGAAGCCCAGCGCGCGGTAGACCTCGAACTGCTCTTCCGAGAAGAACTGGTCGCCCGTGGTCTCGTGCGGGAAGCGGTCGTTTCGCCGCGCGTAGTCCCGGATGTAGTCGTTCTCGTCGCCATTGAGCGACGATTTGACATAGACGAGGTAACCCTGCTCGTCGCCGCCATAGTCGATGGTGCCGATTGCGACGTGGACGAGGTCCCGCGCAGTCTCGTCATGTTCGTCGGCCGCGCCGGGATCGCCCGCCTTGTCGGCATTGCGCGCCATCAACGCACGCGTGCGCTCGCGAATCGGCGTCCAAGGCAAGTCGATCCGGACGCCGAGATCGATGCGGGCGTAACGCTGCAGCGTCATCAGGGAACCGAAATTCATCGGCGCGTCGGCTTCCGCATCGACCGCGATGATCACCTTGCAGCGGCGGCGCAACAGCTCGTAGACGCCGAGATTCTCGATATGGCCGCCGTCCGTGAGATAGACGCTGTCGCTGTTCTCGTACAGGCGCCCCGAGATCTCCGACCAGAAATAGAGCGGCGTCGAGCGGCGCTGCGGCCGCACGCGCTCGTCGACGTAACGCGGGTTCTTCAGCCAATAGCCAAGCCGGACGTTGAGCAGCGCCAGCGTGGGCGTCAGCGCCTTGATCGAGCTCGACCCCATGTTCGAGGAGGCCGCAGCTCCGGAGATCGCCATTGCGGTGGCGAGGTCGAGACTCTGCTCGTCGTCCTGCACCAACGCCGTGGGCGCATAGCCCGTCGCCTCGCTGCCGACGTTCAGGGCGGAGAACACGAAGAAGTCCGCGTTGCGCCCGCGCCGGTTGGCAAAGTCGGAGCCTTGAATGTTCAGCGCCGTATTGATGAGCTGATAGGGCGCGTGCAGTTTCGGCGTCGCCGGCTGCCCTGGAATCCGGGCCATCGCGGCCGGAGCCGCGTAGAGATCGGTCAGCTTCATGCGATCGAGCGCCTTGAAATCGCGCCCCTGGTCGAGACTGGCTTCGGCGGGCGCGACGCGCCCGTCGGCCGAACGCGTCGGATCGAACAGGAAGGCCTTGCTCAGGCGATCGCGATAGAGCCGATGCAACGAGTTCGCATTCGGCGTCAGGCAGAACGAGATGGCGAACAGGACGACGCCGGCGAACGTGTACAGGATCACCATGTGAAGACTGTAGGAGTAGCCGAGTTCCGACGCCTTGCCCTGGAAAAGGTCGGGAAAGCGGGCCTGAACCACATGTCCCGCCTTCTGGGCCAGGAATTCGAGCCACGCGGGAGCATGCCAGGTCGGCGTCAGCCGCTCGGCATCGGCCACCACCGGCGGCGCGGCCGTCGGCATGATCTCGGCTGACAGGGTTCCCTTGCCGGCATCGAACTGCAGCCTGCCTGCCAGATTGCCGGACGGCGCGTTCGACTTGGCGCTGGCCAGGCACTCTCTTTGCGAGATCGCGCCCAGGGTCGACGGGCACCTCTCGAACAGATCGTTGGCGATGCCCCAATACGACAGATAGAGGTATGCGACCCAGATGACGAGCGGAAGCGCAAGGCCCGCGATCCATAGCGCGACCTTGGCGACGACCGCGAGCACCAGCGAACCCCATTGCGAGGAAGCGCTGTTGCCCTTCAGCAATTCCACGAATTGCTGCCTGAACGCGGTGACGAAGACACCAATGGGCGCAGCCACCGCCGCGAGCGACTTGATCCAGGTGATGGCAACCGCACCCGCCGGTCCACCGATCGCGCTGCTCTCGGCGACATCGAACATCTGCCCCAGCATGAAGGGCTGAAACTCGAAGAACGCAATCACCGCCAGCAGCACCAGGAAGGTCGCGCCCATGCTCGGCCAATGCGAACGGAACTCCTGCCGCTTTCCGGGACTTGCGAGCGACTGCTTGAGGGCCCAGCCGAAGAACAGAAAGCCCCCGATGATCGCGATCGCCAGGGACAGCGCGAAATGCTGGACCTTGAGAAACCGCGCGAAGTCGCACGCGACGCCCAGCAACAACGCGATCCCGCCAATGTAGGCGAACACGACGCTGGGACCGCTGCCGCGGACGGAGCGGGAGGCGAGATAGGCCAGCCCGCTGCAAAGGAACATCACCAGCGCGATCGCCAGGCCGAAGGTGCTGAAGCCATAACGGTCGATGTCGCTGAAATCGTGCAGCTCGCACAACGTCCTGTTGTTGAGACTGACGCCGAAGATGTTCGCATCCGTCAGGCAGCTCCGCAGCGGCGTCGACCAGATGGTGACGGCGGCAAGCAGCAGCACGATGGGCAACGTCAACCCGATATTGGCGACCAGTCCCCGCACGACGATCGCGACGCCGGTCAGAAGATCGCGGGCACCGGCAGGGATCAGATAGTTGGAATAGTTGCGCAGGTGTCCGACCGACGGCGTGTCGCTGATCTCGGCGGCCGTGACGCTTCCGCCGGCGGGCCTTTCGCCGAAGACAAAGCGCCGTGCCGTCGTCATGGTGGCACTGAGAGAGGTGCCGATATAGCCGCCGCCCGATACCGTGGAGAGATAGTCGATCCGGCCGATCAAATTGTGGTGGTTCAGTGCCTGCAGCACACCGAGGCAAACGGCCGACGAGCGAATGCCACCGCCGGACAACGCAAGCCCGACGACGTCGAGCAACTGGCAGGGTTGCAGGCCATCGGCATCGAGGCGCCGTTCCGGCTCGCGCCGCGTGTTGATCGCCTCGATTTCATCGCGGACGATCTGATGGTGTTTCTCGCACCAGGGCGTTTCCTGATCGACGGCAGCAGCATTTCTCGCCATCGGGGCCGGCGCGGCGGGGCTTTGATCGAGCATGGGTGCCTCCCCAGGCAGAAACCGATCAATCCACAATCAATGATAGAAAATCATTTCCCGAGTATCTGTTGAGTTAGTCTTGCGGACTGCGCGAACGTTCAATCCCACGTAGCAGGATGCCGGCCTCCGCCGCGAAGGTCGCCCGGCGCGCAGCAATGGAACTCGTGGCCGCAAAGGCTTGCAGCACCCGCATTCCGCGCACCGGCAAGGATCTCGCGCTTCGCCTCAGCCCATCGCCTCGAGCTCGTCGATCATCCCGGCGATGACCGAGAGGCCGCCGTCCCAGAACTTGGGGTCCTTGGCATCGAGCCCGAACGGCCGCAGCAGCTCGGAATAATGCTTGGTGCCGCCGGCGGCGAGCATGTCGAGATAGCGCTCGGCAAACCCCTCGGCCGCGTTCTCGTAGACGGCATAGAGCGAGTTCACGAGACAATCGCCGAAGGCATAGGCGTAGACATAGAACGGCGAGTGGATGAAGTGCGGGATGTACATCCAGTAGTTCTCGTAGCCCGCCTTGATCTCGATCGCCGGCCCCAGGCTCTCGCCCTGCACCGACAGCCAGATCTCGCCGAGCCGCGTCGCGGTGAGCTCGCCGTTCTTGCGTTCGGTGTGGACCGCGCGCTCGAACGAATAGAACGCGATCTGCCGCACCACGGTGTTGATCATGTCCTCGACCTTGCCGGCGAGCAGCGCCTGGCGCTGCTTGGCGCTCTTGGTCTGCGCCAGTAGCCGCCGGAAGGTCAGCATCTCGCCGAACACGCTCGCGGTCTCCGCCAGCGTCAGCGGCGTCGGCGCCATCAGCGCGCCGTTCTTGGCCGCCAGCACCTGGTGCACGCCATGGCCGAGCTCGTGCGCGAGCGTCATCACGTCGCGCGGCTTGCCCTGGTAGTTCATCAGCACATAAGGGTGCGCCGACGGCGTGGTCGGATGCGAGAACGCGCCCGGCGCCTTGCCGGGGCGAACCGGCGCGTCGATCCAGCGGTCGGTGAAGAAGCGCTCGGCGATATCGGCCATCTCGGGCGAGAAGCCGCGATAGGCCGTCAGCACCATGCTGCGCGCGTCGGGCCAGCCGATGACGTCGGTCGCGGCGAACGGCAGCGGCGCGTTGCGGTCCCAATAGGCCAGCCGCTTCTTGCCGAACCATTTCGCCTTCAACGCATAATAGCGATGCGACAGCTTCGGATACGCCGCACGCACCGAGGCGACCAGCGCATCCACGACCTCGCGCTCGACCCGGTTGTTGAGATGGCGGGAATCCGCGACATCCTGAAAGCCGCGCCAACGGTCGGAGATGTCCTTGTCCTTGGCGAGCGTGTTCGTGATCAGCGCGAAGGTGCGCTCATTGGCCTTGAAGGTTTTCGCCAGAGCCTCGGCGGCGCTCTTGCGCTTGGCACCGTCGCGGTCCTGCAACAGATTGAGCGTCGGCTCGATCGCGAGCTCCTTAGGCCCGACCTTGAAGCGCAGGCCCGAGATGGTCTGGTCGAACAGCCGGTTGAAGGCGGAATAACCGGTCTGCGACTTCTCCAGGAAGAGCTGCTCGAGCTTGTCGTCGAGCTGATACGGCTTCTCCTTGCGCAGATCCTCGATCCAGGGACGGTAATGTGCGAGCTCCGGCGCCTGCATCGCGCGGTTCAAGATATCGTCATCGACGCGGTTGAGCTCGAGCGCGAAGAACAGCAGATGCGTGGACGCCGCCGTCAGGCGCTCCGAGACATCGCCGTAAAACTTTGAAATCGCAGGGTCCACGCTGTCGCCGGCATGGACGAGACCGGCGTAGGAGCCGAGACGTCCGGCGAGATCGTCGATCGCCTCATAGCGTCGCACGGCCCCGGCGAGCCATTTTCCGCCATCTTCATTTGCTGTCCCTGTCGCGAGCTTGCCCTTGTAGTCCGTCTCGAACGCGACGCAATCGGCATCCATCTTTTCGAGATCGCGCGCCACTTCCGGCGCATCGATCCCGGAATAGAGATCGGCGAGGTTCCACTCCGGAAGCTTGCCGGTCTTGCTCGCAGGCTTTGCGGGTGCAGGCTTGGCGAGCGAACGTTTGGCGAGTGAAGCCTTGGCGAGTGAAGCCTTGGAGGGTTTGGCCTTGGCGGCGGATGTCTTGGTGCTCGGCTTGCGGAGAGCGGGCTTGCTGGAAGCGGGCTTCTTGGGAGCAGACGTTTTGAGAGCGGTCTTCTTGAGAGCGGGCTTGGAGCGCGAAATCATTGTGTGGGAAACCTGTGTTCAACAAGCGCGACGGCGGGCGGGGGCATCAAGGTTTAAGAGTGCGTTAATCGGCTTCGGCCAGAGTGCCCCGATTCGAGACAGATAGTAGTAGCGTGCGGGGAACACCATGGCTGCCTGTATTTTGATCGCCGACGACGACGCTGTAGCCCGCCGGCTGGTCGAGAACATGGTGCAGAAATGCGGCTATGAAACGGTCGTCGTGGACTCCGGCGATGCTGCGATCGCCGCCCTCACCGCCCCCGATGCACCGGCGATCGACGGCGTCATCCTCGATCTCGTGATGCCCGGCCTCGACGGCATGGGCGTGCTGGCGAAAATCCGCGAGGCTGGCCTCGGAATCCCCGTCATCGTGCAGACCGCCCATGGCGGCATCGACAATGTGATCTCGGCGATGCGCGCGGGCGCGGCCGATTTCGTCGTCAAGCCGGTCGGCCTGGAGCGGCTTCAGGTCTCGTTGCGCAACGCGCTCAATGCCTCCGCGCTCAAGGGCGAATTGCAGCGCATCCGTCACAGCCGCGAGGGCCGGCTGACATTCTCCGACATCATCACCCGCGCCGAGGCGATGGCCGGCGTGATGCGCGCCGCGCAGAAGGCCGCGGGTTCGTCGATCCCTGTGTTGATCGAGGGCGAGTCCGGCGTCGGCAAGGAGATGTTCGCGCGCGCCATCCATGGCAGCGGCGAGCGCAAGGCCAAGCCGTTCGTCGCGGTCAATTGCGGTGCGATCCCCGACAACCTCGTCGAGTCCATCCTGTTCGGTCACGAGAAGGGCGCCTTCACCGGCGCCACCGAACGCCACACCGGCAAGTTCGTCGAGGCCCATGGCGGCACGCTGTTTCTGGACGAGGTCAGCGAGCTGCCGCTGACCGCGCAGGTCAAGCTGCTGCGCGCGCTCCAGGAAGGTGCGGTCGAGGCGGTCGGCGGCCGCAAGCCCGTGAAGGTCGATGTCCGGATCGTCTCGGCAACCAACCGCAAGCTGCTGGAGCGGGTGAAGCAGGGACACTTCCGGGAAGACCTGTTCTATCGCCTCCACGTGCTGCCGCTGACGATCCCGTCGCTGCGCGCCCGTCGCGAGGACATCCCGCATCTGCTCCGGCATTTCCTGGCGCGCTTCGCCGCCGAGGAGAACCGCCCCATCACCGGGATCAGCGGCGAGGCCGTGGCGCATCTCACCCAGCTCGACTGGCCCGGCAACATCCGCCAGCTCGAGAACGCGGTCTACCGCGCCGTGGTGATGAGCGACGGCGACCAGCTTGACCTTGCCGACTTCCCCCTGCTCACCTCGCAGCTGCCTGCCGAGACCGACATCCCGACCGCCCCGCTGCTGCTGGAGCCGATGGCCGCGCCCTCGGTGGTATCGGGTGGTGAAATACCGATCGCGCCGCTGCCCCTGGCGGGTACCCTGTCCATGCTGACCTCCACCGGCGACGTCCGCCCGCTGGAGGACATGGAGAACGAGATCATCCGTTTCGCGATCTCGCATTATCGGGGCCAGATGTCCGAAGTCGCCCGCCGCCTCAAAATCGGCCGGTCCACCCTCTACCGCAAACTCGATGAAGCCGGGGTTCCCGGACATGGCGGAAAAAGCGGTGAGGAGACGCACTGAGCCTCATGCGAACGGAGGTTCGCGTGGCGCTGCGATGAGGCCGCAAGCCCTTCGCATTACGGCAAAATTCGGCCGCGGCGTGAACCGTGACTTGGAAGTGACAGACACAGGGAAAAGCGCGTGGCAAAGCCGCACAATCCGTTGCAAACGGGCGTCCTTGAAGTCAGTTTGTCGTGAGTTGTCCCGGGTAGCGCTGGCTGCAAAATCGGGGCCTGTATATCGTCCGCGTAAGATTCGTCTGCGTAGGAATCGTTGCGTGCAGGCGTGCAACTTTCGAGAGGCCGGCGCAGTTTAGCCGAAGCTCAATTAGGCGATAACGAAGCTGTTCCACGAGGGACAGTTCACCCGAGGGGTGCGAAATGCGTGACTGTTTGAACCACCGTGCAGGCTTTGACCGCGTCTTGATGACGGTCGCGGCGACCTTCCTCACGGTATCGGCCAGCGCAGCGCTGGCGCAGGATCAGGCGCGCAGCAGCGCCGCCGAGCTCGCGATCGAAGCCGCGATTCCGCGCCCCGAGCCCGCAAACGTCCCGCCCCCGACCGCATCCGACATCAAGCTCGACACCACCGCCACGGTTCAGGATTCCGCGAAGGAGCCGGCCAAGGACCCCGTGAAGGCTGAAGCTGCCCCGGCCCCGGACAAGGTCGAGACCAAGCCGTCCGACGTCGCCACGACGCCCGCCCCCGAGGCGCCGAAGAGCGAAACCGCCAAGACCGAGCCTGCGAAGACCGAGCCCGCCAAATCCGAACCAGCCAAGGCCGACACTGCGACGGTAACGCCGGCCGCGCCTGCGGCACCCGCCGCTGCAGCAATTCCCGCCGCCGAGCCGGTCAAGGCCGCGAGCAACGTTCCCGCCGCCGACCAGCCGGTCGCCGACAAGCTCAAGGACATCATCGGCGCCAAGACTTCGCGCCATTTCGACCGCAAGAACGAGCGTGCGGCGATCGAGAAGTTTTACGGTGCGCGCGACTTCGCGCCGGTCTGGACCCAGGGCGGCAGCCTCACATCCGCGGCCAAGGGCGTGATCGCGCGGCTGAAGGATGCGGCCTCCGACGGTCTCAATCCCGCCGACTATCCGGTGCCGGATTTTGCCGCCGCCACGACGCCCGATACGCTCGCCGATGCCGAGCTGAAGCTCACCGCCAGCATGTTCGACTATGCGCGCCAGGCCCAGAGCGGCCGCATGCATTGGTCGCAGGTCAGCGGCGACATCCTCTATCCCGAGCACCCGGTCGATCCGAGCGAGGTGCTTGCCAAGATCACGACCGCGACCGACGCCTCCGCTGCGCTCGACAGCTACAACCCGCCGCAGAAGCTCTACAAGGAGCTGAAGGCCAAGCTCGCGGAGCTCCGCGGCCTGGGCAACGGCCCGGTGATCGAGATCGGTGACGGTCCGGCGCTGAAGTACACCCCGGCCGGCAAGAAACAGGCTGAAATCGTCGTCGACGATCCGCGCGTGCCGCAGCTCCGCGCCAAGCTCGGCCTCACCGAGAACGCCAGCGACACCCGCTATGACGCCACCGTCGCCGAAGCCGTGCGCAAATTCCAGAACAGCGTCGAGATGAAGCCGACCGGCGTCCTCGACGACAAGACGGTCAGGGCGATCAACACGCCGAAGCGCGACAAGCAGATCGACACCGTGCTGGTGAACATGGAGCGCTGGCGCTGGCTGCCGCGCGACCTCGGCGTCCCCTCGCTGGGCGATGCCTATGTCATCCTCAACATTCCCGACTACACGCTGAAGGTCATGCAGCGCGGCCAGCAGGTCTGGACCACCCGCGTCGTCACCGGCAAGCCGGGCACGCATGCGACCCCGCTGCTCACCGAGACGATGAAGTACATCACGGTCAACCCGACCTGGAACGTGCCGCCGTCGATCGTCTACAACGAATACCTGCCGGCGCTTCAGCAGGACCCGACCGTGCTCCAGCGCATGGGCCTCAAGCTCGAGCAGAACCGCGACGGCTCGGTGCACATCTCGCAGCCGCCCGGTGAAGCCAACGCGCTCGGCCGCATCCGCTTCAACTTCCCGAACAAATTCCTGGTCTATCAGCACGACACGCCGGACAAGAACCTGTTCGCCAGGGAAGATCGCGCCTTCAGCCACGGCTGCATGCGCGTGCAGAATCCGGATCAGTACGCCTCCGTCCTGCTCAACATCGCCATGCCGAACGAAAAGTACACGCCGGAGCGCGTGCGCAGCATGTACGGCAAGAGCGAGATCGATCTGAAATTCCCGACCCCGATCCCGGTCAACATCACCTACCAGACCGCGTTCGTGGACGACGGCGGCAAGCTGCAATTCCGCAAGGACGTCTATGGCCGCGACGCGACCATGATCAACATCCTGAAGAACGGCCGCGGCAAGGACCTCGAGAACGTCGTCGCACACTCCCAGCCGAGCTATTCGCGCCCGGCAACGACGCTGCCCTCGGGCGTGGCGGTGGCCAACAATGGCGGCGGCTTCGGCTCGTCCGGCCCGAACTTCTTCGAGCGGCTGTTCGGCGCCCCGACCCCGCCGCCGGCTCCGGTCGGCCGTCGGCCGCAGCGGGTGTTTACCCGCTGAGCCCGGATCGGCGCCTCGTTTCCTGAAATTCTACAATAAAATCAACGGCCCCATCCTCTGGATGGGGTCGTTTAACGTTAACCATTCTCCACCCGATCTCGGGCAGCGGGCGTTTTTTTGCCACACTAAACCGTTTAGGATTGTAGCCTGACTTGGTTTTGGGGGCGGGAAGGTCAACCTCGAATTAACCTTCTCGCTTTAAGAAAGCGTTCACCCTCTTTCGCGCGCTAACGGGGTTGGCGGGAGAGTCCATTTGAACGCTCGTCGACTGGGTGGGCTCAAACGTGCTGACTGGTCTTGCACGCCAATTCTCTGTGCTGTCGTTGTCCCATGCGGGAGTGAAGGCCGGATCCCGGATCGGCCTTGCTTCCGTATTGCTGCTTGCTGCCGCAGGCTCGGTTCATAACGCCGCCGCGCTGAACGAGACCAAGACCCTCTCCTTCCACCACACCCATTCCGGCGAAGATCTCACGGTCACCTTCAAGCGCGATGGGCGCTACGACGAAGCCGCGCTGAAGCAGCTCAACCACTTCCTGCGCGACTGGCGCACCCAGGATGAGACGGTCATGGACCGTCACCTCTTCGACATCCTCTGGGAAGTCTACCGCGACGTCGACGGCAAGCAGCCGATCCAGATCATCTCCTCCTATCGCTCCCCCGCCACCAACGCCATGCTCCGCCGCCGTTCCTCCGGCGTGGCGCGCTTCAGCCAGCATATGCTGGGGCATGCGATGGACTTCTACATTCCGGGCGTGCCGCTGGAGCAGATCCGCTTCGCCGGCCTGCGCCTCCAGCGCGGCGGCGTCGGCTTCTATCCGACCTCCGGTTCGCCCTTCGTGCATCTCGACACCGGCAGCATCCGGCACTGGCCGCGCATGACGCATGACCAGCTCGCCCGCGTGTTCCCGGACGGCCGCACGGTCCACGTTCCGACCGATGGCACGCCGCTGAAGGGCTATGAGCTCGCCAAGGCCGACATCGAGCGCCGCGGCAGCGGTGACGACGCCGGCAGCAAGCCGAATTTCTTTGCCGCTTTGTTCAAGGGCAAGTCGGCTCCGGCCGCCAGCAGCAGCGACGAGGATGATGAGGGCGCGCCCGCGCCGGCCGCCAAGCCCGTTGCGCCGACCGTGGTCGCCGCCGCAGCCAAGCCCGCCGAACCGGTGCCGACGCCGCGCGCCAAGCCGTCCATGGCCGCCACGATTCAGCTCGCCTCGGCCGATGCGCAGCTCGTTGCGCCGCCCAAGCCGAAGCCCGCGCCCGTGGCTGACAAGCCGGCCGCCGGCAAGCCCGAGACCCCGGCCGACATCATCAATGCCCGCGGCTTCTGGGATGATGTCCCGGCCGCACCGCAGCAGGCGACGCCGGCTCAGGTCGCCGCGCTGAAAGCCCGCCAGGCGCTCGCCGCCGCGACTGACCCGCAGCCGACCGCGAGCGTCACGAGTGCTGCCTTTCAGGCACTGGCCTATGCGCCGGCCGCCTCCCCGGTCGACCGTGCCAACGTCGTCGCCGCCTCCGCGCCGATGCCGCGCTCGACCCGCCCCGCCACGGCGTCCCGCAACGTCGCTCAGGCGACCGAGATCAACACGGTGGTCGGCAAGAGCATCGACGGCATGGTCGCCACCGCCACCCGGCTCTCCGCCGCCAAGAGCGAGAGCATCTGGCTCAAGATCGTGATGCTGTCCCCGAGCGCGAGCCGCGCGATGTCGGTGACGCTGATGGGCGAGCTCGATACGGCAGCCCTGCGCGGTTATTTCGTCAAGCCGCAGGCCGTGATCGCGATGGGCTTTGCGGACGATCCCATGCAAGGCCTGTCCTGCGACAGCTTCTCGGGCAGCGCGACCGCGAAGCTCCAGACGACGTCGTTCGTGATGCGCACCGCGGCGCTGCGCTGAGGCCGGTAGCCCTCGCTGTTTCCAAGCATTCAGTCTCGTAGCCCGGATGAGCGAAGCGATATCCGGGACAGCCGCGCGCGCCGAGACATCCCGGATGTCGCTTCGCTCATCCGGGCTACAAGTGGCCCTACCGCGCTTTCCTGCTCCGCCGGTCCAGATGATATGTCAGCGCCAGCGACAAGCAGACCGATAGCTCCCGCTTCGGCAGCTTGCCCGCCACGGGCAACAGCAACGCCCGCGTCTGCCGGTACTCAAATTGATCCGGAAAGCGCTCGCGAAAGGTGTCGACCAGCGTCGTCTTGCAGTTGAACAGAATGGCGGCGTGCTCGGAGTCCTTGAG
The DNA here is from genome assembly GCF_024199795.1 of Bradyrhizobium sp. CCGB01. Classification (NCBI taxonomy): domain Bacteria; kingdom Pseudomonadati; phylum Pseudomonadota; class Alphaproteobacteria; order Hyphomicrobiales; family Nitrobacteraceae; genus Bradyrhizobium; species Bradyrhizobium sp. CCGB01. Next base: position 1,474,111 of record NZ_JANADK010000001.1, on the reverse strand, counting down.
GCGCCCGAGCCGGATCGTCGAGCCACTGCCGGTCTCATCGGTCAGGTAGGCCGGCTCGCCCCACTTCAGCGTCTCGGTGAGTTGGCCGACATCCTCATGCGCCGCAGCGGTCACGAAGATCAGCTCGCGCACCTGAAACAGCCGCTTGCCGATCGGCGCCGGAAGGGCGCCAAAGGCACGGTCGACCTCGCGCGGCAGCGGCGGCACGGTCACGGCGGTCTCCGTTCACAGACGAAGTGCAACACGCCACGCTTGTAGCCCGGATGAAGCGAAGCGCAATCCGGGAAATGCTTCCTGTGCTGCACGAACCCGGATTTCGCTACGCTCCATCCGGGCTACGGCAGCAGTGCTGGAGGCGCGAACGCCTCACAGCATCCCCAGTGCCTGCATATAGGTTTCGAGGATCGTCTCGGCCTCGGCGCGCTCGTTCGGGTCCTGCTTGCGCATGCGCACGATGGTGCGCAGCGCCTTGACGTCGTAGCCATTGCCCTTGCTCTCGGCATAGACGTCGCGGATGTCGTCGGAGATCGCCTTCTTCTCTTCCTCCAGCCGTTCGATGCGCTCGATGATGGACTTGAGCTGGTCCTTGGCAAATTTCGTCGCGGGCTCGTCGTCGCGGACGGCGGCGGAGGTGGCCATCTTGGTACTCCCAATGGAACTGGCAAAACGAGGTGACGCCGGCATCCTCACCGCGCGTGCTGGGTAGACCCTTAGGGTTGGCGTCCCCCGCGTTCAAGCAAGCATCGCGCTCGTCCACAGCGCGCCCACACCTTCCTGCGGCGGGGCCAAGAAAGCTGTTGTGTGGTGCGACTCAGCGCGTCGCAGGAATCGAACAGGCCTGTCAGTGCCCGTGGGGGTGGACCTTCTTCATCGCCTCGATCTGCTCGGGCGTGGCCGTACCCTGGTATTTCGACTTCCAGGTCTCGTAGGGCATGCCGTAGACGGCCTCGCGGCTCTCGTCCTTGCTCAGCGCGACGCCTTGCGCGTCGGCGGCGTCCTTGAGCCAGTTCGACAGGCAGTTGCGGCAGAAGCCGGCCAGATTCATCAGATCGATGTTCTGGACATCCGTCCGCGTCTTCAGATGATCGACCAGGCGCCGGAAAGCGGCGGCCTCGAGCTCCGTTCTGGTTTTGTCGTCGATTGCCATGGCTGGATCCCTTGGGCCTGAATTGGCTCTGCCCCCGATGGGGGTCACCCTTACGGGATCAGGTGGGCCCTGTCACAGATTTTGCCAGATCGCGGCGCAAACGGCCCCTGAACCAGGCCCGGGGGCCCGTTCCCCGGCCCTACGCCAAATCGTCAATGATCTGATATAGCTTCCGCGACAATGATCGCCGAATCTCCCCGTTCCCCCCTTCGCCTGCTCGCCCGGTTGGTCCCGGTGCTGGTGGTTGCCCTGCTATGCCTCTGGGCCAAGCCGGCCGCGGCCGATTTCCGCCTTTGCAACAACACGTCGAGCCGGGTCGGCATTGCCTTGGGCTACAAGGACGCCGAGGGCTGGACCACTGAGGGCTGGTGGAACATCTCATCCCGCTCCTGCGAGACCCTGCTGCGGGGAACGCTGGTCGCCCGCTACTATTACATCTACGCGATCGACTACGACCGCGGCGGCGAATGGTCGGGCCAGGCCTTCATGTGCTCGCGCGACAAGGAATTCACCATCCGCGGCACCGAGGATTGCCTCGCGCGCGGCTATGACCGGACCGGCTATTTCGAGGTCGACACCGGCGAGCAGCGGGCCTGGACCGTGCAACTCACCGACGCCAACGAGCAGCCGTCGCAGCAGCAGCGCGTACCCGGCCTGCCAGGCCCGGTGGGCCCGGGTGGTGGCGTTCCGGGTTTGCCCAATAGTCCGCCCGGTGGTACGCCCCCCGCCGCGCCTGGCCTCGCGCCAGCCCCTCCGCCACCGTCTGGAAATAAGCCATGAGGCGTCTTCGCCGTATCAAGATTCTCGCGACCCTGGGACCTGCCTCTTCGGACCTCGCGATGATCCGCCGCCTGTTCGAGGCCGGCGCAGACCTGTTCCGCATCAACATGAGCCACACCCCGCATGACAAGATGCGGGAGCTGGTCGCGACGATCCGCAACGTCGAGAGCAGCTATGGCCGGCCGATCGGCATCCTGGTCGATCTCCAGGGCCCGAAGCTCAGGCTCGGCGCGTTCGCGGAAGGGGCGGTGCAGCTTCAGAACGGCCAGATCTTCACGCTCGATTCCGACAAGACGCCGGGCGATGCCACGCGCGTCAACCTCCCGCATCCGGAGATCCTGGCCGCGCTACGGCCCGGCCATTCGCTGCTGCTCGACGACGGCAAGGTGCGCCTGATCGCGGAGGAGACCTCGAAAGAGCACGCGGTGACGCGTGTCGTGGTCGGCGGCCGGATGTCCGACCGCAAGGGCGTCAGCCTGCCCGACACCGATTTGCCGGTCTCGGCGATGACGCCGAAGGACCGCGCCGATCTCGAGGCCGCGCTGGTGACCGGCGTCGACTGGATCGCGCTGTCCTTCGTGCAGCGCGCCGACGACGTGATCGAGGCCAAGAAGATGATCCGCGGCCGCGCCGCGGTGATGGCCAAGATCGAGAAGCCGCAGGCGATCGACCGCCTCGCCGACATCATCGACGCCTCGGACGCGCTGATGGTGGCGCGCGGCGACCTCGGCGTCGAGCTGCCGCTCGAGCGCGTGCCGAGCCTCCAGAAGCAGATGACGCGCATGGCGCGCCGCGCCGGCAAGCCGGTGGTGATCGCGACCCAGATGCTGGAATCGATGATCCAGTCGCCGGTGCCGACCCGCGCCGAAGTCTCCGACGTCGCCACTGCCGTCTATGAGGGCGCCGACGCCATCATGCTGTCGGCCGAATCGGCGGCCGGTAAATTCCCGGTCGAGGCGGTCTCGACCATGAACCGCATCGGCGAGGAGGTCGAGCGCGACCCGACCTATCGCTCCGTGGTCGCGGCCCAGCGCCCCTCGCCGGAATCGACCGCGGGCGATGCCATCGCAGACGCCGCGCGGCAGATCGCCGAGACGCTCGACCTGCCGGCGCTGATCTGCTGGACCAGCTCGGGCTCGACCGCCGTGCGCGTGGCGCGCGAGCGACCGAAGCCGCCGATCGTGGCGATCACGCCGAACATCACCGCCGGACGCCGGCTCGCCGTCGTATGGGGCGTGCACTGCGTGGTGGCCGACGACGCCCGCGACCAGGACGACATGGTGAGCCGCGCCGGCCAGATCGCGTTCCGGGACGGTTTCGTCCGCGCCGGCCAGCGCGTCATCATCGTCGCCGGCGTGCCGCTCGGCATCCCCGGCACCACCAACATGGTGCGTATCGCCTCGGTCGGCCCCGAGGGCGACGCGAATATCTAGGTCGCCGGCGCACGCCAAAACAAAAATTGTCGAAAACAACCCCATGCACAGTAGCCGGCTGTTCCGGCGAAGGTGCGCGGGTTTCTCGAAAAGACACGCTCAGGCAATGATTTGAGCGCGATCAGGCCTCCGCCTCGATCGCACTGCGAGTTTACGCCCCGACTAACGCCTTCGCCGCCGGCAACAGAGTCTGCTGCACCACAAGGCCGCGGGCGCGGGCGTCCATGACGCCGACAGCGCGCAGCGCCAGCAGCGTCACGGTCTGCACGGCATCGCGCATCCTGGCGGGATCTTCGAGATTGTCAGGCGCCAGCGGCCCGACCAGGGCCTCATGCAGCGCGCCGAGCAGCGCGGTGGCGGCAAGCGCGGTGTCCTGGGCCGGCAGGTGGCCGGCACGCACGGCGGCGTCGATCCGCGCGGCGATCTCGCCGGCGATCTCGCGGCGGCTGGCGAGGCGCGAGGCGCTGACATCGACATCGACGGGCTCGGCCAGGATGCCCCAGGCCAGCCTGCGCTGCGACAGCGTATGGACCGCCACGGTGGTGACGGCCGCCGCCAGCGCCGAGGATGGGCCGGGCGCGGCATCGGCCGCCCGGCGGATCGCCGCGAGCTCGTCGCGCGACACCTCGGCAATCAATTCGGAGATCAGCTCGGCCTTGGACGGGAAGTAGCGGTAGACCGTCCCCGCCGCGACACTGGCCCGGACTGCGACCGGCGCGATCTGCACCGCCGCCATCCCGCCTTCCGCCGCAGCTTCCCGCGCCGCCGCGAGGATCGCACTGCGCCTTGCCGCAAGGCGCTTCACCACTTGATGCGTCCGCCGATAAACCATGGCGCGCTTCCTGTCCCACACGCCAGCCACACGCCCTGCGGCCGCACGCTTCGTTGCAATAGATGCAAATCGTCCCGCAAGGACTGAACAACTATTCAGGGTGGATGACAAGGTCCAAATGCATGATGCGTCACAGCAAACGGACGGGAGCGCCATGTCTGGCCACGAACGCCGTCATGCCCGGGCCGGTCCCGCCTGCGCGGCCGAAGCCACTTCGGCGAGGCGAAGGTCCGGGCACCCACGTTCTTTGGGCAGCGGAGCCAGGACGTCGATGGCGGGGTCATGGCCAGCGGAAGCGGCGCCGTCCTTCGGATGGCTATGCCCGGTCATGACGGCTGTAGCGACACGACCGCCCAAAAGAAAAGAGCCCCGTCCAAGGACGGGGCTCTCGAAATTCCAGGATCGTCCAGTCTTACTTGAGGCTGGTCGAGATCGAGCCGAACTTGGTGTTCAGCGAGCTGCCGAGGTTGTTGACGACGGTGATGATCGCCAGCGCGATGCCGGCAGCGATCAGGCCGTATTCAATGGCGGTGGCGCCGGATTCGTCCTTCACGAAACGCGAAACGAGGTTCTTCATAGACTGCTCCCAAAGAGTACACGAGGCTTACAAATGGTCTGATCTTTCCGGCTTCCCAGCGCCGCCCGACCATGGAACCGAACGTAGACGCAAAGAATTGCGCCGCAGTTAATTCGACTGCGTAAACACGAAGCGGATTGCAGGTATTCGACGATGGTAAAGGGGAATTGAAAACAATCCGTTAAATTGCAGGTATCCGCGGCAATGCTGCGGGGCGCGATTTACTCCAAGTTATGACCGCCCATGGTCCAATGCCGTCCGCTCGAACAAGAATAAACAGGACGACGAGGCGGCATGTCCCTTTCCTTTGCCAATGCAATCGCAGTGCAGAGCCGCGCGCGCGCACTGGTGCCGCTGTGCGTCGGTGCCGGCGCCTATCTCTTCTTCCTCTTTGTCGGCGACACGCTGCTTCAGGACTCCGACTCGTTCTGGCAGATCAAGATCGGGCAATGGATCCTCGATCACGGCGCCGTTCCCTACACGGACTTCTATTCCTTCACGCGGACCGGCGAGACCTGGATCTCGACGTCGTGGCTCTCACAGGTGCTGTTCGCCTTCTCCCATGCGCAATGGGACTGGGCCGGCCCCGTGATCCTCACCGCGATCGGGGTCGCGCTCTCGGCCGCGATCTTCGTCTACCTGCTCGACGCGCAGATCGGCGCACCGCGCGCGGTGCTGTTCGCGATGCTGGCGCTGCTGCTGTCGATCCATCACGTGCTGGCGCGGCCGCATATCCTGGCGCTGCCCGTCATGGTGGCGTGGGTCGGCCTGCTGATGGCGGCAGCCGATCGCAAGAGCGCGCCGTCCTGGTATTGGCTGCCGCTGATGGCGCTCTGGGCCAATTTGCATGGCGGCTTCGTGCTCGGCCTCGCACTGATCGGCCCGATCTCGCTCGAAGCGGTCGAGCATGCCGAGAAGGGACAGCGGCTCCGGCTGTTCATGCGCTGGGTGCTGTTCGGCGTCGCTGCGCTGATCGCGAGCTGCTGCACGCCTTACGGCTGGCGGACGCTGATGGGCGCGACCAACATCCTCAGCCTCGGCGAGCTGCTGTCGCTGATCTTCGAATGGATGCCGGCGAATTTTGCCACCTTCACCTCGTTCGAAGGCGCGCTGCTCGGCCTGATCGCACTCGGCTATTACCGCGGCCTCGTGCTCTCGGCGCCCCGGATCTTCCTGATCCTGTTCCTGACCTGGAGCGCGCTGACCCATGTCAGGAGCATCGAGGCCTTTGCCTTCCTGGTGCCGCTGGTGCTGGCAAAGCCGCTCGGCGAGATGTTTGCGCGCCCGCCAGCGGACGCCGCCAGCGACGACCGCTGGCCGGCCCGCTACGTCACCGCACTCGGCGCGCTGATGATCGTGGCCGCAAGCTGGACCTCGACCTCGCTCTACATGGGCCATCACCGCTTCACCTTCACGATGGCGCAGACGCCGGTTGCGGCGGTCGACCTGCTCGAGAAGCTTGGGGTGCAGCGCATCTTCAACGCCTACCAGTTCGGCGGCTATCTGATCTCGCGCGATATCCCTGTCTACGTCGACGGCCGCGCCGAGCTCTACGGCGAAAAATTCGTCATGGACTTCTTCAAGGCGACGGAGGGCAAGAAGCCCGAGCTGCTGCCGCGCCTGCTTGACCAATACAAGATCGACGCGACGCTATTGGTCGCCGATGCGCCGGGCCCTCAGATCCTCGACCAGCTCAAGGGCTGGAAGCGGATCTACGCGGATGACATCGCAGTGGTTCATGTGCGGGAGAAGACGGACGGCGCGGCGGCGGCGAAGTGAGAGTGCGGCGCCAAGGCGTGTCCCGATAGATGAGACGTCTGTTTCCAGACGCGGAGCAGACTTAAGCAGGCGCTCCGGTCACTTCGCCGATTGACCCGAAGGCGACATCAGTCAGACCCCATCGGGGCCGCTTGAGCCGACATACGCATTGCTTCGCGCATCTCCCGCTTCACGCCACCGCCTGGGCAATGAAGTTGCGGACGATCCTGGAGGTCTCGCCACGCCGGAACGCCAGAGCCAAGCGCACGATTGGAGCGTCCCCTTTGACCTCACGATAGGTGACGCCGGTGACATGAAGCTGGCGCATTGACGCCGGCACGAGCGAAAAGCCAAGCTCAGCTGCCACCAGGCTGACGACAGAGCTGATCTGCGGCGCGGACTGCCCGAGGGTCGGCTCGAAGCCCGCCCGCCGACAGGCCGCGATGACGGTGTCAGCCCAGGCCGATCCGCGTGACGTCAGAACGAGCGGATCCCCCTTCAGCCTGACCAGATCGATTTCAGTCGACTTCGCCACCGGATGGCTTGCGGGCAATACGACGAGCAGCGGCTCGTTGGAGAGACGCCGAAACTGCAGATCGTCCTCGCCCTCATCGGGGCGCAGGAACACCGCGTCCAGCTCTCCTTCCCGAAGGCCCGCAACGAGGCGGGATGTGGTTGCCTCCTCCAGCGTCAGATCCACATCGGGATAGGCTCGGCGAAACGATCGGATTGTCGAGGTGACAACGGGATTAAATGGTGCCGAGTTGGTAAAGCCCACCCGCAGCGAACCGATTTGACCCCGCGCAGCCCTTTGCGCGGCGCGAATGGAGCGCTCCGCCTGCATAGGAATGACCCGCACGCTCTCCAGAAAAGCGCGCCCTGCGTCGGTCAGTTCAGCACCCTGGGGAATGCGATGGAAGAGCGCAGCCCCGACTTCGGCCTCGAGATCCTTGATCTGTTGGCTCAGCGGCGGCTGCCCGATCCCAACGCGCGCAGCGGCGCGTGTGAAGTTTCGCTCCTCGGCAACCGCGAGGAAATAACGGATGTGGCGAAGTTCCATGCCAGTGCCAAAAGCTATCGAGATCGTTCTCGCTATATATTTGACTGTGCGATGACTGAAATCAAATATCTCTTATCAGGAGCCCAATTGACTTGGACGTTGACTTGGACGATCGAAATTGGACCAGGATCTGAATGTCAGCCTGAAAAGCGAGTCCATCCCTGAGCCAGCGGTCAGGAACGAAGAACCTCGTCTCCCGGTTGCTGCACCTTCGCTGTCCGCGAGACCCGAACTCGATCGATCGCACGTTTTTTCGCAACGCCAGCGCGCCTTGCTGTTCCTCCTCGCCCTTGCAGCGACTTTCCTAGCCTGGTGGATGTCGGGCTATCTGTTCGCCTATACGGACGACGCATACGTCACGTCCGATGTGCTGTCGATCACGCCGGAAGTTACGGGTCCGATCGCAGCGGTTCCTGTGAAAGACAACGAATGGGTGAAGCGAGGAACGCTCCTCTTCACCATCGATCCGGTACCGTTCAGATTGGCTGTCGAGCAAGCGCGCGCGGAAGAAGCGCGAACTGAGGCTCAGCTGCCGGTCGACCGGGCACAGTTGCAGGTTCTGCTGGCGCAGAAGGAGGCGGCGGGTGCTGCCGAGAGGCTCGCCGCGGCAAATCTGCGCCGTGACACGCCGCTTGCCCAGTCCGGTACGATCTCCGCGCAGGCCCTCGACACGACCCGCACCACCGAGGAGCAAAGCGCGGCCCAGCAACATGCCGCCGAAGCTGCCTTGCAGAAGGCGAACGAGACTCTGAACCTGGATAAGGCTGCCGTCTCATCGGCCCACGCTGCCCGTCTTCTCGCCGAATGGCGCTTGGGCCGCACCAATGTCGTGGCGCCCGTTGACGGTTATGTGACGCATCTTGCCATTCAAACTGGCGACATGGCTTCCACGAGCCAGGCAGCGGTTGCGATCGTCGATGGGAACGCCTGGCGCGTCGTTGCCAATTACAAGGAATATTATCTACGACACCTCCATCCCGGCGGCCTGGCCTGGATCTGGCTCGACAGCCATCCCTGGCATCTCTACCGCGCGCGCATCCAGGGCCTGGCGCACGGCATCAGTCGCCAGCAAGGAAGCGAGACACTCGTCCCTTACGTATCTCCAACGGTGAACTGGATTCGCCTGCAACGACGGGTTCCTGTTCGATTCACGCTGCTTGAATCTCCTGGGAGGGACCAACTCTTCATGGGCGTCGACGCCCGCGTCCTGGTCATCTACTGATTGGGAGAATCTTGACGATGCCGCTCCTGATATCGGCCCTGCAACCCATACCGCGTGCCCTGGTGCGTGAACTCAAATCGCTCGAGCTTCGCGGCCCACGCGCCAGAGACGCAGCAAAACTCGTGATCTCGGTGTTGGCCGCTGTCGCGGCGGCAACCATTCTCAACCTTGATGATCTCTCCTGGGCAGCGTTCAGCGGCTACATGGTGATACGTGGCAGCCTTGCCGAGACATTCCGGCGGGGACTGATGCGCATCGTGGGCACTGCTGGTGGAGCACTGCTGGGCCTCCTGCTGGCGCCAGGAACAGCGAATGACCCTTTGCTCTTGATGGCCTTCCTCTTCCTGGTGTCATGGATCGGCACCTTTCAGTCGCTGGCGACCAACTACAGTTACGCATGGCTGTTCTTTGGCCTTACGGCCGGGATGGTAACCACCGAGGCGCTCGCCGCGCCAGGCTCTGTCGTGCATTTCGCTGCCACGCGGGTAGCGGAGATTACGGTCGGAACGTGCGCATGCCTTGTTGTTGCAAGCCTGTTCCCGGATACGCCGAGCCGCAGGGACAAACAATTTCACGACATGCTCTGGTGCGGACGCCTGCGTGATGTGTTGAATGAGAGCTGGCTGCGAGGGCATTGGCCGCTGCTCGAGCACTGTACACGCGCGGCACTGGCCGTCGCCTTGCTTCCCCTCATCTGGCGGTGGTTCGGCATCGAGGAGTTCTCACAAACTGCGGTCACATCGTACGTCATCATGATCGTCCCATCGGCCGCGGTGGGGAGCCGCCGATACGCTACGATCTACGAGAGGATAGCCCACAGGGCGCTCGGATGCCTGCTTGGTAGCGCGGTCGCTCTGGTCTCTATTGGCCTGTTCGGCACAGGATTGCTGGTAACCGTGCTCACCCTCGCTGCCGGCGTCTGGATCGGCTACCAAATCCAGACAGGACGGGAGATCAACTATCTCGGAACGCAGTTCACGCTCGGACTTCTCATCACCCTTGTTCAGGGACCAGCTCCGATCACAGATATTTCCCCCGGGCTAGAGCGTTTGGTTGGCATCGCGATCGGCTCAGCCATGCTCTGTCTGACGACCCTCGTCTGGCCTTTGGTTGAAGACCGGTAGCATCTCCGACGGAGGGTTGATCAAGTCATGCTGCGGCGCATGGGTCTGGAACTGGCCGACAGCGGACATTCGACGCTCGGGGCCGATGACCGCTTTTGACGCCGAAGCAGCACTTGCGATATATGAACCAATCGGTCTATATATGTCAGTCATGCCTCGCCAAACCCCAGCGCAGTCGCCCCGTGGGCGCCCCCGAAGCTTCGATGTGGATGCCGCCGTCGAGCGCGCGATGAACGCGTTCTGGTCGCACGGCTATCACGCTACCGCGCTGCCGGACCTGCTTCGTGCGACAAAGCTCTCGCGGGGCAGCCTCTACGCCGCGTTCGGCGACAAGCACTCGCTGTTCCTGCGGGCGCTCGATCGCTACATTGAGGATGCGGTGACACGGATGGATGTCGAGCTCGCGCCCGGCAGGGAGCCGGTCGCGGCCTTGCGGGCTTACCTTGCTGGCTATGTCGAGCGCACCAGCGGCGCCAATGGCCGGCGCGGATGCCTGCTGGTGGCCACGGCCATGGAGCTGGCTGGCCAGGATGCGGAAGTCGCTCGCCGCATCGCGGGCTTCTTCAAGGCGATGGAGACCCGGGTCGCGGGTGCATTGGCTTGCGCTGAAGCGGCAGGCAAGCTGGCCAAGGGGGTCGCCCCCTCAAGCGCCGCAAAAATTCTCGTCTGTTTCGTCGAGGGGCTGCGCGTGGTCGGCAAGACGGCTCCGGCGCGGGCCACATCGCAAGCCACTGCCGACGCGCTGCTCGACCGCTTCATCAAGTAAGTCATCCAATGAAGGCAAACGTCATGGATACCTCCCTCGTCGACTTGCCGACATCTGGACTGTTCGGTCTTGAAAAGAAGATGCCATGACGGCCCTCCAGATCGTCTACGCGGTGGCCGTGCCACTGCTCTGGGGCTATCAGTTCGTGGCCATCAAGATCGGCGTTGCGGAATTTCCGCCTCTGTTCTTCCTTGCGCTGCGTTTCCTCGCCATCGCCCTGCTGCTCGTTCCGTTCGTCAAAAAGCCCACGCGCTCGCAGTTCGGGCCCGTCGCCGCGATTTCGATTTTCCTGGGCGGCCTGAATTTCGGGCTGTTCTACGTCGGCCTCGGGCTCGGCTCGGGAAGCATGTCGGCCGTCGCATATCAACTCGCAACGCCCTTCACCGTGCTATTGGCCTGGCCATTGCTTGGCGAGCGGCCGTCTCTCACCACGACCGCCGGTGTGCTGCTGGCCTTCGCCGGCGTCGTCGTGCTGGCGGCGGGGCCGGGCCTGTCGGCAAACATCCTTCCGCTGCTGCTCGTGGTCGCCGCTGCCTTCGCATTCTCGGTGTCCAACGTCCTGACGAAGCGCTACGGCCCTTTTGATCCCCTGATGCTGATGGGGTGGTCGTCGCTGCTCACGGTGCCGCAGGTCATGGTGATGTCGCTGCTGCTTGAACACGGACAAATGGCGAGCCTCGTCACGGCGGATGAAATTGGCTGGCTGGCCCTCGCCTACACGATTTTCATCGGAGGAATTTTGGGGTTTGGCCTTTGGTTCTGGCTGATCGCCCGCTGCTCCATGGGCCGCGTCGCCCCCTTCGGCCTGCTGCTGCCGGTGTTCGCCTTGACGTCGAGCGTGTTGTTCCTGGGCGAGCGGATGACACCGAAGCTGATCGTCGGCGGGCTGCTCGCGATCTCGGGCGTGGCGATGACACAGGTCAGACCGGGCGTTCGATCCGTTTGAACGCTGTCCATAACGCCGGTGGTTCGGCACATGGCGCTCGCAGGTTTTCACGTCTTGGTGCAGCATCGTGTTGCGAGGTTACGCACCCGTACTACCATGCGGTAATGTCCTGTTGTCGAGCAGGAAGACGCATATGATGTTTCGCAATCTCTTCGTGGCGCTTCTCGTCACGGTCGCAATCGGCGCCGCGCATGCGGCGCCGCGATGGATGAGCCTGCCGCCGACGCCAACCTTGCCCAAGGCGGCGCAGAGCGGCCTCGCACCCGTCAATGGGGTGAAGATCTGGTACGCGGTCTACGGCCGCGGTGAGCCCGTCATCCTGCTGCATGGCGGCCTTGCCAATGCCAGCTACTGGGGCCACCAGGTCCGCGCGTTGCAGCGGCAGTACCAGGTCATCGTCATGGACAGCCGCGGGCATGGGCGCAGCAGCCGCAATCAGGAGCCCTACGGCTACGATCTGATGGCCTCGGACGTGGTCGCCCTGCTCGACCATCTCAAGATCAGGAAGGCCGCGATCGTCGGCTGGAGCGACGGCGCGATCATCGGGCTCGACATCGCCATGAAGCACCCGGAGCGTGTCAGCAGGCTGTTCGCCTTCGCGGCGAACTCGGATCCGTCGGGCGTTGCGGATATTGCGTCCAACGATGTCTTCAATGCCTACATCGCGAGGGCCGGCGAGGAGTACAAGCGCCTCTCGCCGACGCCGACCGAGTACAAGGGTTTCGTCGCGGAGATTACCAAGATGTGGGAGAGCCAGCCGAAATGGACGGCCTCGGATCTTGCGGCCATCAAGGTGCCGACCTGGATCGTGGACGGCGACCACGACGAAGCGATCAAGCGCGACAACACCGAGTTCATGGCCGCGAACATTCCCGGGGCCGGCCTGCTGATCCAGCCTGAGGTCAGTCACTTCTCGTTTTTGCAGGATCCCGAGCAGTTCAATGACGACGTGCTGCGTTTTCTCGGACGTCGCGGCGAGAGGGCTGGACCTGCGCCGAAGTGAGATATCGCAGGGTGGGCAAAGCGACAGCGTGCCCACCACTTCTGATGTGACTGCCGAGAGATGGTGGGCACGGCGCTATGCGCCTTTGCCCACCCTACGAGGCCGGTGCCACGTCATCACGAGCGCAGCTGCATCAACGTCGTCATTGCGAGCGCAAACCGCCATAGCCAACAAAAAACGCGGCGTTTCCGCCGCGTTTTTCGATTTCATCTGCCGCCCTGCCGTTACGCCTGCGGCTGCGGCTCCAGGCCGGGATCCGGATCGGGGCGCGGGCGCGACTTGCCGGCCGGGGGCACGGCGGAGGCGCGCGGCGTGGTCGGCTCGAGCACGGACTCGCGGTTCGGCTTCTTGCCCTTGAGCAGATCGACGATCTCGTCGCCGGAGAGCGTCTCGAACTCGAGCAGGCCCTTGGCGAGAGCTTCGAGATCGGCGCGCTTCTCGGTGAGAATGCGGGTCGCTTCGTTGTAGCCCTCTTCCACGAAACGCCGGATCTCGGTGTCGATCTTCTGAACCGTCGCTTCCGACGCGTTCTGGGTGCGCGACACCGACATGCCCAGGAAGACCTCGTCCTGGTTCTCGCCGTAGGACACGGTGCCGAGCGCCTCGGACAAGCCCCAGCGCGTCACCATCATGCGAGCCAGACGCGTGGCCTGCTCGATGTCGGAAGACGCACCTGACGTCACCTTCTCGCGGCCGAAGATCAGCTCTTCGGCAACGCGGCCACCCATCATGATGGCGAGCCGCGAGGTCATCTGCTCCAGAGACATCGACAGCTTGTCGCGCTCGGGCAGCTGCATGACCATGCCCAGCGCGCGGCCGCGCGGAATGATGGTCGCCTTGTGGATCGGATCGGTCGCGACGACGTTGAGGCCGACGATGGCGTGGCCGCCCTCGTGGTAGGCCGTCAGCAACTTTTCTTCTTCGGTCATGACGAGCGACTTGCGCTCGGCGCCCATCATCACCTTGTCTTTTGCTTCCTCGAACTCGGCCTGGGTCACCATCCGCTTGTTGCGGCGGGCAGCGGTCAGGGCGGCCTCGTTGACGAGGTTCATCAGGTCGGCGCCGGAGAAGCCCGGGGTGCCGCGCGCGATGGTCTTGAGGTTGATATCCGGCGCCAGCGGCACCTTGCGGACGTGAACCTTGAGGATCTGCTCGCGGCCGACGACGTCGGGATTGGGCACCACGACCTGACGATCGAAGCGGCCCGGACGCAGCAGCGCGGGATCGAGCACGTCGGGACGGTTGGTCGCGGCGATCAGGATCACGCCTTCGTTGGCCTCGAAGCCGTCCATCTCGACCAGCAACTGGTTCAGCGTCTGCTCGCGCTCGTCATTGCCGCCGCCGAGACCGGCGCCACGGTGACGACCGACCGCGTCGATTTCGTCGATGAAGATGATGCAGGGCGCGTTCTTCTTGGCCTGCTCGAACATGTCGCGGACGCGGCTCGCGCCGACGCCGACGAACATTTCGACGAAGTCCGAACCGGAAATGGTGAAGAACGGCACGTTGGCTTCGCCCGCGACCGCACGCGCGATCAGGGTCTTACCGGTACCGGGAGGACCGACCAGCAGCACGCCGCGCGGGATCCGGCCGCCGAGGCGCTGGAATTTGCCGGGGTCGCGGAGGAATTCGACGATCTCCTGGAGGTCCTGCTTGGCTTCGTCCACGCCGGCGACGTCCTCGAAGGTGACGCGGCCATGCGCTTCGGTGAGCATCTTCGCACGCGACTTGCCAAAGCCCATCGCCTTGCCGGCGCCGCCCTGCATCTGCCGCGACAGGAAGATCCAGACGCCGATCAGCGCGATGAAGGGCAGCCAGGAGACCAGCAGCGAGACGAACCACGGCACGTTGTCGCCGGGCGGCTTCGCGGTGATCTGGACCTTGCTGTCATAGAGGCGCTTCACCAGCGTCGGGTCGTTCGGCGCATAGGTCTGGAAGCTCGAGCCGTTGGTGAAGGTGCCGTGGATGTCCGGCCCCTGGATCACGACGTCGCGCACATTGCCGCGGTCAACTTCGCTCAGGAGCTGGGAGAAGGCGATGTCCTGCGAGGAGGCGCGCTGACCCGGATTCTGGAAGAGCGTGAACAACGCCAACAGCAGCAAGACAATGATGACCCAGAGGGCGAAATTGCGCAGATTGGCGTTCATCGATCTTCCTTCGTGGTCGCGCGGATCGCGGCCTGATCCTTGGGCAGTTAGCTGGGTGTGTACGAGGAAATCCCCAAGGAATCCTCTTGGTTAGACGCATACAATTTAGGTGCCGCCCCGGTCGCTGCCAAGGGAACGAGATGGGACTATTTATCCCATCTTAGGGCGATTCCGGCTGAAATAATGGCGACGTATCCGGGGTTTTTCCTGCCTGGTTAAGGTGGCCTGACGCCGTGCAGCGGAAACGACCGGTGTCATGATCCGCCTGTCACGTCCCCTCGACGTCCTGTTGGGGACCGCCGGGCCGGCGCCGGCACGATGTGGATACGCCCCCCCGCGAGGCTGATCAAGGCTCCGGCAAGGGTCTGCTTCAAGATCGCACGGCCATTTGCGGGTGCGCGGGGCTTTGCCGCCATGCCCTGATTCATGGCCTGATTCATGGCCTGATCGAGCGCGGCCGAGAGGGCCTCGACCTTGCCGAGTTCCGCCGGCCCCTCATGGCCGAGGGCATTGACGGCCCGCAGCAGCAGCCGCAGCCGGACCTCCTCCGGCAGATTGGCGAACGCCGAGGCCTCGAAGCTGCGAACGCCCGCCTGCGGCGCATCGCCGCGTGCCTGAAGCTGGAGGAAGCGTTCGGCGCCGTCGACCAGCACCTCGACCGCCGCATTGGCGCGCGAAAGCCGCGCCGCGAGCCGCGCCAGACTCCTGCTGTCGCCACCCTCGGCCGCGAGTTGCGGCAGCAGCGCGCGCAGCCGCGGCCGGGTGAAGGCGGTGTCGCGGTTGGTGGGGTCATCGGCAAAGCCGATCTTCGCCCGCTTCAGGGTCGCGATCAGCTGCGACTTCGGGACATCGAGCAGCGGGCGCACCAGCACGATGCCGTCGCGCTCCGTGAGGCGCGCCATCGCCGACAGCCCGGCAAGTCCGCTGCCGCGAACAAGGCGCATCAGCAGGGTCTCGGCCTGGTCGTCGCGGGTGTGGGCGGTCAGCACATGGCTCGCGCCGACGCTGCGCGCGGCTTGCGCAAGCAGGCGGTAGCGGGCTTCGCGTGCGGCCGCCGGCAATCCGGTCTTCGGCTTCGCGCCACGCCAGCGCAGCGTCCGGTGCGCCAGCCCGAGTTCAGCGGCCAGCCGCTTGACCTCGCGCGCCTCGCGCGTCGCCTCCGGGCGCAGGCCGTGATCGACGGTGGCGACGGTCAGTTGCGGACCGCGTGCAAGGCTGCGCTGCCAGCGCGCGGCGAGCCACATCAGCGCGACCGAGTCAGGCCCGCCGGACACCGCGAGCAGCAGAGCAGGCGCGCTTCTGAGCCCGGCGAAGAGCTGCTTCGCCGCGCGAGCGGAGATCGGAGAATTGTCGTCGTCTGACATGACGCGGCCCGGCAGAATGGCAGGCGCAATTTAGCGCAACGCCATTCGCGTTGTCAGGGACGATTGCCGCAGATCAGCACTTCACCCGCTTCTGCTCGCGATCGACCGCGGCTTTGACGCCGGCGGAGGCGCGCGGATATTTGCGGCCGACTTCGCCGAAGGCGGCGCAGGCGGCCTCCTTCTCCTTCAGCGCGGCCAGCGACTGGCCGAGCCGCAGCAGCGCATCCGGCGCCTTGCCGGACTTGTCGTACTTGGTGGTGACGGCAAGGAAGGCTTCCGCGGAGTCGCGGTATTGCTGGCGCTGGAAATAGCTCTCGCCGAGCCAGTATTGCGCGTCCCCGAGCAGCGGGTCGCTCGGATATTTCTGCGCAAAATTCTTCATGGTCTGCTCGGCCAGCGCATAGTCCTTGCGCTGCATGTAGCCGATGCCGAGGTCGAACTCGTCGCGCGGCGTTGCCGAGGGCGGCAGGGTGGTCAGACCGGCGCCGCCTGACGGCGCGGGATTCCCCTGTTGGGCGGGATAGGCCGGCTGCACGGGTGCTGCTGCCTGCGGGTAGCGGGGGCCGTTATTGGAGAGATCGAGCGGCTCGCCGTAGCCACGGCCGCCGGGCGCACCTGCCTGAGCGCCTGCCGGCATCGGCTGCTGCCCGCCACCGAGCGCGCGCGGCGCGCCCGGCGCATTCGGGTTCTGGTTCGGATCGAAGGAATCACCGCGGCGGCGTACGCCGGGCGCGCCGGGCGCCGGCTGCTCCTGAACGATCGGCGCGGGAGCAGCGATCTGCGGCTGCTCGTAGTTCGGCTGAGCCTGCTGCTGCTGGCGATAGGCCGGCGCAACCTGGGTCGGTGCGATCTGGGCTGGAGGCAGCGCCGAGACATTGGGCGCCTGTCCGGGCGCGCCCTGCGCGCCGCCCTCGAGCGCCCGCAGCCGCTCCTCGAGCTGGCGGTTGCGATATTGCAGCTCTTCGTTCTGGCCGGTGAGCTGACGCAGCTGGTTCTCCAGCCGCTCGATCCGCATCTCGGGGTCGGCATCGTCCGACTGCGCAAGTGCGGGCACGCACAAAGAGAGCAGCGCGGCGATCGCCACGGTGCCGGTAATTGCCTTGAATTTCGATGACATCTTGCCCTGACGACGAAAGCGACGTGGCGCACGGCGGATCGTTGGCCGCGGCCCACAATGAGGAAGGGAGTACGCCAAAACTGTGACTGCCACCAAGGGGTTTTAAGTCACGGATTGCTGAAACGAAACCGGCGCCCGAGAGGGCGCCGGCATAATCGGTTCCTGAAGATGAACGGCGCCTGACTGATCGTCAGGAGCTCGCGTTCAGCACGGTGACGGCGCGACGGTTCTGCGACCAGCAGGAGATGTCGTTACAGACGGCGACCGGCCGCTCCTTGCCGTAGGAGATCGTGCGCATGCGGTTCGGATCGATGCCGCGCGAGGCGAGGAACGAACGCACCGACTGGGCACGGCGGGCGCCGAGCGCGATGTTGTATTCGCGGGTGCCGCGCTCGTCGGCATGACCTTCGATGGTGAAGCTGTACTGCCGATAGTTCTGCAGCCACTGTGCCTGCTTCTCCAGGGTCACGATCGCCTGCGGCGTCAGATCGGTCTGGTCGCTCTCGAAGAACACGCGGTCGCCCACGTTCACGACGAAATCCTGCTGGCTGCCAGGCGTCGCAGCGTTGGCCATCGCATCCGTCGCTGCGTTCTTGTTCGCGCACGCGCCCATCGACAGCGCGATCGCGACCACCGCAGCCAGCTTCAATCCCTGGAGGATACGCATAGGATATTTCATTCCGGAGCCTCCACGCTCACGTTCGTCCACTGCTGTCCGGTCTACAGGGGGTTGGTTAAGCGAACGTTCCGTCAACCTTGATGGAACCTTGCCTCAGCCGGTCAAATGCCCCCAACCCGCGAAAAGCAACCGTCATGGTTAATGGGTTCTAAATGTGGCGCGAGGGTGAAGGCAAGCTGCGTGACCAGCAAAAACGCCGGTCTTTGCTGGAATTTTAGGCCCGAACGACGATGTGGGCGAACGGAGCCCCGGCCGAAAGGCGCGCGGCGGCTCGAGACCGTGACGGCGGGAATCAGACGTGCGCGGCTTCCGCCACCAGCACCGGCCGCTGCGGGACCTCGCGCTGCCCGCCGCGCCCGAACAGCATCCGCCGCTCGAAGGCGGTGGACCGCATGATCGGATAGCGCTCGAACACCTTCTTGCGGAAGGTCGGGAAATCCGCCGCCATCAATCCGAACGGTTTCGTCAGACCCGGAACCAGGCGGGGCTCGGCGATCGTCTCGTGCAGGAACACCCGGCGGTAAAACGCCTGATGCTCGGGACGCACGATGGCAAGGCCGAGGTCGGCATTGAAGTGCTCGCACGCCATGTAGGCAAGCCGGGTCGTCAGATAGGGCAATTCCGGAACCCGCTTCACCTGGTCGGGATCGGCGACAAAGCGGGTCGGGTCGATCATGACCTCGCCGCGATCGAGCCGCGGCATCAGGATCTCGGGGAAGACATCGGCCGAAGTGGACTCGCGCCATTCAGAGGTCAACACGCTGATGCGCACGGAGCTGCAGAGCTGGCCACGGAGATAGACGCCGAAGGTCCACGCGTTCGGCAGCTCGTCGTAGCGGTCGGTGACCCGGGCTTCCGCCGATTCCCTGACGGCGCCCTCGCGCAGATAGGCACGGTAGCGGAGGTTGTAAATTTCCTCCTTCTCCGCGGCCGTCTCCGCAAGGTGATAATCGACGTCGGTCAGGAGATCGGCTCCACGTCCAACAGCCGAAATGACAGATCTGGCTGAGGACTGCATTCCAACTCCTTACCCACCGCTCACGATGCGCGAGCCCCGGCCATTGCCGTCGGACAACTTGCGCGCGCGTGAGGATTCATTAACACCTCCTTAACAACGATGCAAAGCAATCGAGGCGATAGGGTTAATCTCCGTAGCACTACGGTAGGTCGGCAACTGCCTGAAACGACGGAAAATTTCTGGAGATGAGACTCAGGCGAAGGAGCGTGAGCTGACGACGTGAAGCAGGCTCTCGCCGCGCCGTCCATGCGAGGCGTTGAGGAGCTGGCGCATCCGCACGGCGGGCACCGGACGGCTGAACAGATAGCCTTGCGCCTCGGAGACGGTGCCGTCGGCGCTGATCAGCTCGAGCTGCTCGTTGGTCTCGATGCCCTCGACCACGACGGCCATGCCGAGATCGGCGGACAGCCGCGCCACGCCGCGCAGCAGCGTCAGCGGCCGGTCGGTGTCGATGCCCTCGAGGAAGGAGCGGTCGATCTTCACCTTCTGCATCGGGAAATTGTGCAGATAGCTGAGGCTGGAATAGCCGGTGCCGAAATCGTCGAGCGAGATGCGCACGCCGAGCGCATGCAGTTGCGACAGGGTGTCGTGGGTGAGCTGGGTGTTGCGCAGCAGCGAGGACTCGGTGATCTCGATCTCGAGGCGGTGCGCCGGCAGCCCTGAGACCTCGAGCGCGTAGCGGATTTCACTGAGCACGTCGCGCTGGTGGAATTGCTGCGGCGAGAAGTTGACGGCGACGCTGACGCCGTCGGGCCACTTCATGCATTCCATGCACGCGCGGCGCAGGATCCAGCGGCCGAGATCGACGATCAGCCCCATGTCCTCGGCGACCGGGATGATGTCGATCGGCGAGACCGTGCCGCGCACCGGATGATTCCAGCGCAGCAGCGCCTCGCAGGTGGTGATCTTGCCGGACTTCAGATTGACCAGCGGCTGGTAGAACAGCTCGAACTCCTCGTTCGCCAGCGCCTTGCGCAGGTCGAGCTCGAGGATGCGGCGGGCCTCGACGGTCGCCGCCATCTCGTCGCGGAAGAAGCAGAAGGTGCCGCGGCCGTCGGCCTTGGCACGGTAGAGCGCCATGTCGGCGTTCTTGAGCAGCGTGTCGGCGCTGACGTCGCCGTCCGGCGAGGTCAGCGCGATGCCGACGCTGGCGCCGATCTCGACCAGATGATTGTCGATGCGGTAGCGCTCGCTCAGCCGCTCGACGATGCGGCGTGCCAGGCTGGCTGCGTCCTCGGGCGAGGCGATGTTCTGCTGGAACACGACGAACTCGTCGCCGCCGAAGCGGGCGACGAAATCCTCGGGGCGCAGCATCTCGCGCAGGCGGTTGGCGACCGCGCACAGCAGCTGGTCGCCGCAGGGATGGCCGAGCGTGTCGTTGACCTGCTTGAACTGGTCGAGATCGACGAACAGCAGCGCGGAAGGGCGCTCGGCGTCGTGCGAGATCGCCAGCAGCCGTTCGATCTCGTCGCGGAAGCTGACGCGGTTGGGCAGCGCCGTGAGTTCGTCATAGCGGGCGAGATGGGTGATCCGGGCTTCGGCGTTGGTGCGTTCGGTGATGTCTTCCAGCAGCAGCACCGTGCCGCCGCCGGTCATCGGCTGGAACGTCCAGGCCAGCGCGCGGCCGCGCGCGGAATCCGGATCGGCGGTGACGATCTCGCGGATCCGCGCATGCTCGATCTCGGCCAGGATCTGCTTGCCGCTGTCCGCCGAGATGGAGCCTGCGGCGACACAGGCCGACACGATATCGGCGGCGGTGGCGCCGCGCTTGACCAGATCCTCGGGCAACGCCATCAGCTCGCCGAAGCGGTGGTTCATCACCGCGAGGCGCCCGTCGGCGCGAAACATGCACAGGCCATGCGGCATGTTGTTGAGCGCGGTGTCGAACTGGCTCGCCAGCGCGGATTCGCGAAAGCTCGAGGTCAGCGCCTTGACGAAGATCGCGTGCAGGGTGAGGTTGATGTTCTTCAGCCCGATGAAGAAGAACACGAGCAGGATGGCGAGCCCGATATGGTAGAAGCCGCCATGCAGCAGAAGCGCGAGCGACATCGGTCCGCAGGCGAGCGCGACGTGCCACTGGATCACCCGGGGCTGGCCGTAATTGCGGGCGGCGCCGCCGGCGGTGTAGCCGATGCCGATGGCGACACAGAGCATGTCGGCAACCGCATCCTCGTTGAGATAGATCACGACGAAGGCCCACACGCCGAGCACGGCCGCATAGCTCAGCGCGCCGAGCCAGTAGCGCGGCGCCAGGTGCCTGGCCTCGTCGAATGACAGCGCCTGCGTGCGGTTTTCGTATCGGCGCATCTGGAAGGCGCGCGCGGTGCCGATGGCGATCAGCAGGAACGCGATCGGCCATAGCCAGACGTCACCGGTCTTCAGCGCAGTCATGACCGCGGCCACGGCCGCGGAGGCCGAGCCGAGGAAGATCGCCCAGAAATTCTGCACCATAGAGTTGATGAGAGCGGCGTAGAGTATCGGCTCCAGCTCGTCTCGATCGCTCTGCTTCTGGTCGGCCAGCTGCATCGACTTGTTACGCGTCCTGTTTGGCGCGTACTTTTACCCAAACCAGATGAAGCCTTTCTGAGGGAACATCGTTAAAGTCGGGTTGTTTTTCGGCAATAGCGAACCTGTTTTTGCTGAAATATCAAGCAACTAGGCAAGCGTTGCCGGGCACAAGGTGAAGGAAAGCTTGCGTCCCGCAGGAAACCCGAAGAAATCGGCGCGTTTTTTCTAAACATCGCGCGTCTGAACGCGCGATGTTTTAGCGGCTCAGCCCGGTGTCGAGGACAGCAGCGGCGACCATGCCGGGTCGGAGGCGAAGCCCGGCGTCGGCACCTTGAGCTCGTTGCGGCCGGAGATGTCGACGGAGTACAGCGACGGTCCGCCGCTGCCGCCGGGATCGCGGAAGAACATCAGCACGCGGCCGTTCGGCGAGAAGGTCGGGCCTTCATTGTGATAGCCGGAGGTCAGGAGCCGTTCGCCGGACCCGTCCGGCTTCATGACGCCGATCGAGAACTGCCCGCCGCCCTGCCTGGTGAAGGCGATGTAGTCGCCGCGCGGCGACCACACCGGCGTCGAATAGGTGGCGTTGGTATCGTCCTTGGAGAAGGAGATGCGCTGCGCCGCCCCGCCGCCCGCCGCCATCACGTAGATCTGCGACCTGCCGCCGCGATCGGACTCGAAGCAGATGCGGGTGCCGTCGGGCGAGTAAGAAGGAGACGTGTCGATCGCCGGCGTGTCGGTAAGGCGCGTGGTCGAGCGCGAGCGCAGATCCATCACGAACAGGTTGGAATTGCCGCCCTGCTGGAGGCTCATGATGACGCGCTGGCCGTCCGGCGAGAAGCGCGGCGCAAAGGTCATGCCCGGAAAATTGCCGACGATCTCGCGCTGGCCGGTCTCGATGTTGAAGAGATATACCTTGGGATCGCCCTGACCGAACTCCATGTAGGTGATCTCTTGCGAGTTCGGCGAGAAGCGCGGCGTCAGCACGAGGTCGGAGCCGCGGGTCAGATAGCGCACGTTGGCGCCATCCTGATCCATCATCGCAAGCCGCTTGACGCGGCGCTCCTTCGGCCCGGTCTCGTCGACGAACACGACGCGGCTGTCGAAATAGCCCTTTTCGCCGGTCATCTGCTCGTAGATCTGGTCCGAGATGATGTGGGCGATGCGGCGCCAATATTCCGGCGAGGTGAAATATTGCTGTCCCGTGAGCTGCTGGCCGGTGACCACGTCCCAGAGGCGGAATTCGGCCTTGAGCCGGCCGTCCTGCTGCCGTGTCATACGGCCGGTGACCAGCGCCTGTGCGTTGAGGGTCTTCCAGTTCTGGAATTGCGGCGCGACGTCGATGTTGCTGATGCGCTCGATGAAGGCGGCCTGGTCGATCGGCGCAAACAGGCCCGAACGTTTCAGGTTGTTGGTGATGACCTGCGTGACGCCGTTGGCGACATCACCGTCGGACGGCGAGCCCGGCACGAAATTGGTGATCGCGATCGGGATCGGCCGAAATTCGGTGGGATCGATGCGAATTCGCGGCTGGCTCTGCGCGAAGGCATGTCCACCTCCGAGCATCGCGAGTGCCGATCCGGTAACGGTCATGAAGCGGCGGCGGGAGATCGATCGAGCGTCATTCATTGCAAAATTCTTTTGTTCGGATGTCACAACATGTCTTTCAGGCCAAAAGTCATCGGAATGAGCTTCCAGCTCTCGTACTGCTGCTTCGGCATGAACGAATAAACCTGACACTGCACAATGGCGCGCTTGGCGCTTTCGGCTATGGCCTGGGCAATCGACCGGGATGGTCCCCTCACCCCGACGATAATCGGTTCGGATGCGAGCGACCCGTCGATCTTCATGGGAATGTCGATGTCGGCTTCGTATTGATCGGCGTCCTGCCCGTTATAGGTCGGCGTGAAGCAGCGCTTGACCGCGCCCTGGAACGCACCTCGCCAGGTCGCGATGTTGTTGGCGGCAGTTCCGGTGGTCGATCCCAGCGAAGCCGACGCATTGAGGGTCGAGCCAGCGAGTTCGTGCCGGGTCGCAGCACGCTTGTCGAGATCGCGCTGAATCTGCGCGGGGTCGAAGCTGCGCTCCTTCGGCTTCGGCTGCTGCTGCGGCTGCACCGCCGCGACCTTCTGCTCCACCGGCTTCGGCGGCGGCTTCTTGGTCTCCAGCTTCTTCTGGAGTTCGGCGATCGGATCTTCCTTGGCCGGGTCAGGCTTCTTTTCCTGCGGCTTCGGCTCTTCCTTCGGCTTGGCCTCGGCGACCGGCTTCGGCGGCTCGGGCTTCTTCTCGACCGGCTTCTCGACGGGCTTTGGCGGCGGCTCCGGCTGCGAATTGGTCTTGATCAGCTCTTTCTTCTCGGTGACCTTGCCGACGGCGTCTTCCTCGGGCTTGGCTTCGGCGATCTTCTCGACCTTGGGCTTCGGCTCTTCCTTCTTACCGGTCTTCTGCCCCGACATCATCTGTGCGAGCTGGTCGGTGGAGATGATGTCGATCGGCAGCGACTCCTCCGGCGCGACGAAGGCCTTGCTGCTAAAGGTGACCAGCCCCCATCCAAGCACGAGGACGTGGAGAGCAATCGACGCAACCAGTGTCTTGTCGACGTTCACCTTCACTGGCCTACGACCCCTGATCCGCCTCGGTGACGAGCGCCAGCTTCTTGAAGCCTGCGCCGGACAACAGGCCCATGACCTTGGCTACCGTTCCGTAATCCGCCTTCTTGTCGGCACGCAGATAGATGCGCTCCTCGAGCCCGCCGCGCGCGTCCGTGATCGCCTTCAGCTTGGGCACCAGTTCGTTGATCGCGATCTCGGCGTCGTTGATGAACACCTTGCCCTTGATGTCGACCGACATCTGGATCGGCTTCTGGTCGTTGTTTTCGAGGCTCTTGGCCTGGGTCTGCGGCAGGTCGAGCGGCACGCCGACCGTCAACATTGGCGCGGACACCATGAAGATGATGAGCAGCACCAGCATGACGTCGACCATCGGCGTGACGTTGATCTCGGCCACGACCGGCTTGCGCCGGCCACGGCGTCCGCCGCCTCCGGACGAACTCGCTACGTTCATCGCCATGATCGAGTGCCCAAATTGCCCTTCACACTATACATGCCGTCCGTCAGCCCCGCTCGTCGATCTGACGCGACAGGATGGCTGAAAATTCATCGGCGAAGCCCTCGAGCCGCTGGGCCTGCCGGTTCACCTCGGAAGTGAACTTATTGTAGAAAATAGTGGCAGGAATGGCAGCGATAAGGCCGACAGCGGTCGCAAACAGCGCTTCCGCAATACCAGGGGCCACCACCGCCAGGGAGGTATTTTTCGATGCCGCGATCGACTGGAAGCTCGACATGATGCCCCAGACCGTGCCGAACAGGCCGACGAAGGGGCCGGCGGAGCCGACGGTCGCGAGCACCAGCAGCCGGCGTTCCAGCCGCTCGACCTCGCGCGCGATCGAGACGTTCATGACCTTGTCGATGCGCATCTGAAGGCCCGCGACCGAGCGCGCGTGGCTCTCGAACGAGCGCTTCCACTCACGCATCGCGGCGACGAAGCAGGCCGCCATGGAATGCGTCGGTTTCGCAGAGAGCGTGCGATAAAGCTCCTCGATCGACTCGCCCGACCAGAACGCCTGCTCGAAGCGGTCCATCGAACGGCGGGTGCGCGCATAGAGGAAGATCTTGTCGATCGCGATGGCCCAGACCCAGACCGAGCAGGCCAGAAGGCCCAGCATGACCCCCTTCACGATCCAGTGAGCCTGCCAGAACAGCGCGATCAGCGACACGTCCGCAGAAGCGGCAACCGGAAGGGCTGACTGAGCCACGTCGGCCGGATTCATAAGCAGTATCCTCTCAAGGCGATCGTTATCCGATGTTCCGCGGCAGCAAATGGCTGCCGGTTCCCCTAACAGCCGCGCTAGAACCGGCGCGGCCGGCAAGCCCGCTCAAAGCCTTGTCTTTCTGGGGTGCAGGGGCTCGTCCAAAGCCGGCCGCCTGCATTCCCTGCCAAGATGTCAAAACTATGGGCCTCGGCCCCAGGCCTTGACTTCGGGCTCCGGGCACGCCTGTCCACGCTTACCAGAGCCCGCCGATGGTTAATGCGGGGTTACCGGCGGCGAATTTGGCTGCGGGAAAGGTAGGCGGTGCAGGGGGATGGGGGCCGGCGGAGGCGGGACAGGATGCCGCGTGGCGCTGCCGGGTAAGAGGGCTGCCGGCCACGAGCGAGGTCGGTTCCCTCCCCCCTTGCGGGGGAGGGTTAGGGAGAAGGGTTCCCACGGGGATTCTCTCTGAGACGAAGATCCCCGGCGCAGAATGAACACCGTTTCCTGGGCCACCCCTCTCCCCCGCCCTCCCCCGCAAGGGGGGAGGGAGCGCAGAGTGCGGCTTGGCGGGCATCGAGCGTCACCACTCCTCCTGCTCCCCCAGCGCCCGCGAGCTGATAGGGTCCGTTCGCGGACAACAACGTGCCGGCATCACCGGCCAGCCCTAGGGAACACCCCATGCCGAAACCACAGACACATGTGCAGTGGATGACCGCTGCGGTCGTATCGATCTGCCTGGTCGCATCCAGCCCCGCGCGCGCGGCCTCGGTTGCGCCGGTCGCGGCGGAAAACGGCATGGTGGTGTCGGCGCAACATCTGGCGACCCAGGTGGGTGTCGATGTGCTCAAGCGCGGCGGCAATGCCGTCGATGCCGCGGTGGCCGTCGGTTACGCCCTGGCCGTCGTCTATCCGGCAGCCGGCAATCTCGGCGGCGGCGGCTTCATGACCATCAATCTCGCCGACGGCCGCAAGACCTTCCTCGACTTCCGCGAGACGGCGCCCAAGGGCGCGACTGCCAACATGTATCTCGACAAGGATGGCAACGTCATCAAGGGCATCTCGACCAAGGGACATCTGGCCGTGGGCGTTCCAGGATCCGTCTCGGGCATGGAATATGCGCGCGAAAAATACGGCACGATGAAGCGCGCCGAGCTGCTCGCCCCCGCGATCCAGCTCGCCGAACAGGGCTTTGCGCTGGACCAGGGCGACATCGACCTACTGCGCACGGCAACCGACGATTTCAAGGACGATCCCGCATCGGCCGCGATCTTCCTCAGGGACGGCCAGCGATTCGGTGTGGGCGACCGGCTGACGCAGTCCGAATTGGCGAAGACCCTGCGCGAGATCAGCAGCAAAGGCACCGACGGTTTCTATAAAGGCTGGGTCGGCAGCGCGATCGTGGCTTCGAGCCAGGCCGGCAAGGGCCTGCTGACGCAGGACGACCTCGATGGCTACAAGACCCGCGAGCTCGCCCCGGTCGAATGCGACTATCGCGGCTACCACGTGATCTCCGCGCCGCCGCCGAGCTCGGGCGGCGTCGTCATCTGCGAAATCCTGAATATCCTGGAGGGCTATCCGCTGAAGGAGCTGGGCTACCACTCTGCGCAGGCCGTGCACGTGCAGATCGAAGCCATGCGCCACGCTTACGTGGACCGCAACAGCTACCTCGGCGATCCGGACTTCGTGAAGAATCCGCTCGACCGCCTCCTCGACAAGGGTTACGCGACCAAGATCCGCGCCGTGATCGATCCGAACAAGGCTGGCGTCTCCAAGGACATCAAGCCGGGCGTTGCGCCCCATGAGGGCAGCAACACCACGCATTATTCAATCGCGGACAAGGACGGCAACGCCGTATCGGTGACTTACACGTTGAACGACTGGTTCGGCGCCAAAGTGACGGCGGCCAAGACCGGCGTCCTGCTGAACGATGAAATGGACGACTTCACTGCCAAGGTCGGGGTGCCGAACCTGTACGGCCTCGTGCAGGGCGAGGCCAATTCCATCGCTCCCGGCAAGCGGCCGCTGTCCTCGATGAGCCCGACGATCGTCACCAAGGACGGCAAGACAGTCATGGTGGTGGGGACGCCCGGCGGCAGCCGCATCATCACGGCGGTCTTGCAGACCATGATCAACGCGATCGATTACGGCATGAACGCGCAGGAAGCCGTCGACATGCCGCGCATCCACCAGCAATGGCTGCCGGACCTGACCAACGTCGAGAACTATGCCCTATCGCCGGATACGCAAAAGATTCTGGAAGGCATGGGCCACAAGTTCGGGCCGCCGCAGCCGGCCAATCATCTGGCAGTCATTATCGTCGGCGCACCATCGCTCGACGGCAAGCAAGTCGGCAACAATCGCTACTATGGCGCCAACGATCCCCGCCGCAACTCGGGGCTCGCCGCCGGGTATTGAGAGAACGCGCGATGCCCTACCATTTCTCCTTCGAGGTCCGCACATCGAGCTCGAAGGACCAGGCGCGTTCGGGCTGGCGGTAGAGGAAGGCGAAGGCATCGACGATGCCCTCGATGTCGATCAGGCTGTCCTCGCGCCCCGCCGCGTCCGGAAAGCGCGTAAAGATCTTGTCGCCGGCGATGGCGCCGTCGACCACGACATGGCCGACATGGATGCCGTCGCTCGCGTATTCCTTGGCCATGGCCTGCGCCAGCGTGCGCACCCCCGCCTTGGCCGAGTTGAAGGCGCCGTAGCCGGAGCGCCCGCGCAGCGAGGCGCTGGCGCCGGTGAACAGCAGCGTTCCCGTCTTCTTCGGTACCATGCGGCGCACCGCCTCGCGGCCGAACAGGAAGCCGCCGAAGCAGACCACGCGCCAGGCCTGCTCGAAATAGTCGGCCTCCATCTCGATGATCCTGCCCGGCGTGTTGTTGCCGGCGTTGTAGATGGCAAGGTCGAGGCTTTCGCCTGCGGCATCGAACAAGGCGGCGATGTCGCGCTCGCTGGTCGCGTCGGCGACGACCGGAACGGCAGCCCCGCCCGCCTTCGTGATGTCATCTGCAACCGCCTGCAACGCGGACAGCGTCCGGCCCGCGACAATCACCTTGAGTCCCTCTGCCGCAAAGCGCTTGCAGAGCCGGGCGCCGAGCCCGCGGTCCGGTCCGACGCCGATCACGATTGCCGTCTTCATTGCACGTCTCCGAAGGTTGAAAGCTGATGATGGTGAGCGGGTCAGGCCGCCGAGGCAGGTTCGGGGCAATTGGTCAGACGCGCGGGATTGCCGACGGCGGTGCAGCCGCCGGGAACGTCTGATGTGACGACCGTGCCGGCGCCGATCTTCGCGAAATCGCCGATGCCGATGTCGCCGAGAATGGTCGCGCCGGCGCCGATGAAGACGCCGCGGCCGATGCGAGGCGAGCGCGTCGGCAGTTCACCATCGCGGCCGATGCTGACATTCTGGAGAATGGTGACCTCATCGCCGATCACCACATTCGCACCGATCACGATGCCGGTGGCGTGGTCGAGATAGACTGACGACCCGATGTGGGCGGCCGGATGAATGCTGACCTGCAAGACGTTCGAGGCCTCGTTCTGAAACAGCAGCGCCGCGTCGCGATGGTCATGACGCCAGAGCCAGTTCGAGACACGCCAGGCTTGCAGCGCGACGTAGCCCTTGAAGTGCAGGAGCGGCGGCAGCAGGTCGGCGATGGCGGGATCGTGGATCGCGATCGCCCGCAGGTCGCGGGCGGCCGCTGCGATCAGGCCCGTCTCCTCGCGAAAGGCGTCGCTCGAAAAAGCCGTGAAGCGCGCACGCTCCGGCGCGCCACCACCAAGCCTGCGCCCGATCAGATCGGCGAGCGCAGCGGCAAAATCGTCATGGACGAGGATGGCATCGGCAACGGCTCTGCCGAAGACGGGGTCAGCCGCCGCAGCACGCTGCGCTTCGTCGCGGATCGCCTGCCAGAGGCCGTCGCCCGCCATGATCGCAGCTGTTGCCATCGTCGCCTCCGCTCGGCCTGCACCGGCAGATATAGGCGGTCCGCATGGAGACGCCAGTCAGGCCGACGGGATGGACCTCGTGCCAACGGGTTCTAAGGCGCCTGCTTTTCCCGCGCACCGGCATGGACCACGCCGCAAAAAGCCTGCCGGCCCGGACAGGGGCCAAAATGGCAGTCGGGATCGGCCGCGCATCCGCCATAGACGATGCCGATGTAGCCCAGCACCGCGAAAGCGGTCACGCCAAGTAGCAAGCGGGTCCAGATATCCATGATACGCTTTGTCCAGGCATGAGCTGCGCCAGCCGACGATACACCACCCGCACGTCTTGGTGTCGGATCGCCTTGGTGTCGGATCGCCAGCGATCGGCTCTCTCCGCCCTCCAAAACCAAACCGCCCGCCTGCGGGTTGCGCAGGCGGGCGGCTCGGGGCCATCAGGACTTTGGGGGCATGCGCCTGAAGGCTTTGAGATCTCGACCCAGATCAGCCTTTCTCAGATCAACCTTGCGGCTGGTCGGTCGGCGGCGGGGTCGGACGCGTCTTGTGCTGGGCCATGAACTGGTCGAACTCTTCCTTGTCCTTGGCGTGACGCAGACGGTCGAGGAAGTTCTTGAACTCGACCTGCTCTTCCTCGAGCCGGCGCAGCGTTTCAGAGCGATACTCGTCGAAGGCACGGTTGCCAGAGGTCGGCGGGCCGAAACCAAAGCCGAAGCCGCGGCGCTCCATCCGATCACGCATGCGGTCCATCTTGTACTGCATCCGCTCCATCTTGTTCTGCCAGCGATCCTGATTGCTCCAGCACGACATTCTTCTGCTCCCGAGTGTGAAAAAGAGAAGGGCAAGTCCGATCGGCCACCAGATGATGAAGCCGAGGATGGTCACGGCGATCCAGCCGGGATGCCACGGAGTGTCCAGCATGCGGGGACGCTCGTATTGTTGGTATTGATCCGAAGGGCCGCGCCATCGATTGACATCAGCGGTGTAGGCCATTTCCCATCTCCATCACGGCACCAGCGCCGTTGTGAATGTAAATAACATTTACATAGCTAGACCATCCCGCGATTTTGTCAAGCTGACCGCCTGACACGCCCGCGTGATTATTTGCGCAATTTTATTTCGGCTTGCCCCAGGGCCCGCCGGGCGGCACGCCAGAACCGGAGGATGCCTCCGGTGGCACCGGGGGCGGCTGAGGGCTTTTCGCCGGAGGACGGCGGTCAGTGGGGAAGCCGAGACCGCGCAGATAGATCAGCACCTCGGCCTCTAACAGCTCATCCGGCGACATCGGCAGTTTTCGCCGCGCGGCGTCGCCGCGTGAGAACAGCGAGGCCACGCCGTGCGCCATCGACCAGATGTGCAGCGCCATCATCATCGCCGGCGGGCGCGGCGTGCCGGGCGGCGCGAGCGCGGCAAGCCGTTCTGCCGCGGCGCGAATGATGTTGAAGGCGCGTTCACTTGCGGCCTGCAGCGCCGGATTTGAATCGACCGGCACGCCCGATTCGAACATCGCGTTGTAGAAAGCGGGCTCCTCGCGGGCAAAGGCGAGATAGGCCTTGCCGACGCGCTCGAACGCCGTGACCGTATCCGGGCGGCCGTCGTCCCAGGCCGCGGTCAGGCGCTGCTCGAACTGCTCGAAGCCGCGCTGTGCGATCGAGGACAGCAACTCGTCGCGGTCGCGGAAATGCCGGTAAGGCGCCGCCGCGCTGACGCCGGCCATGCGCGCGGCATCGGCGAAGGTGAAGCCGGCCGCGCCCTTCTCGGCGATCAGCCCGAGAGCGGCCTGCAACAGGGCTTCCTTCAGATTGCCGTGGTGATAGCCGCGCTCGGCGCGGCGCTGCTCCTTGCGCCAGCTCATGTGAACGGCTTTTACATGAGCCGGGCGCGAAGGTCACTAGCGGGAATGGGGTGTGATTAACCCGTACTCTCCCGGTCAGCCGGGCCGGTGCGTCGGCATCGCGCCCGGAAACGACCTCACCGAGGCTACATTTGCGGAATTGCCAGCACGGGCATGACTTCGACCGCCTCGCCGGGAAAGATCGCAAAATGCGGATGGTTCTCGAACAGCTTGGCAGCTTCCTCCTGCGAGGCAGCCCGCACCACCGTGAAGCCGGTCAACGCATTGCTGATCTCGGCGATGCCGCTTCCGTCGATCCTGCGGGTCTTGCCGAGCGGACCGCCCAACTCGACGATGACGGCCTTGTGCTTCTCGACCCAGCCATGCCAGGCGGCCATGCCCTCGCGCTCCTTTGCCTTGCGCTCGGCCTCGGGCATCGCTTGCCAAGCCTTCATTTTCGCCCCGCTCATGCTCCCGAGATAGACGGCGAGGAATTTGTGTTCGGCGCTCATGGGTATCTCCTGAGGTTGATAGGTTGAAAGTCGGGGCAGCGGTTCTCTCGTTTACTTCTTCAGATCATCAAAACCGGCGGCGGCTGCCTGCACCTCCGGCGGAAAGTCGGCCATTTCCTGCACCTGCCGGATCTCGATGACCTCGTTGGCGGAGGCCGGGCACTTCTTCGCCCAGGCGATCGCCTCCTCGCGCGAGGCGACCTCGATCATCCAGTAGCCACCCAGAACTTCCTTGGCCTCGGCAAAGGGACCGTCGGTCACGATCGGCTCGCCGGTCGCGAACGAGACGCGCGCTCCCGTCGACGGCGGATGCAGGCCGTCGAGCGTGATCAGCACGCCGGCATCCTTCAGCGCCTCGTTGTAGCGCATCATCGCGGCGACGCGTTCGGGATCGAGCTGCACGTCCGGCGGCGCGGTCTCGTAGCCGAGCGGGATCATCAGCATCATGAATCGCATGGGGTCCTCGTTGCTCTCGTCATTCCGGGCGCCGCGAAGTCGCGAGCCCGGAATCTATTCATCCACCATCACTGCCGACCGATGGATTCCGGGCTCGACCCTCCGCGTTGCCCCGGAATGACGGCCGAAAGCTATTTCTTTGCCGCGTAGGCGCGGGTGCGCTCTTCCTGCTCGCGCAGCTCGGGCGTGAAGGCTTCGCCAAAATCCTCGGCCGCGAACACCTGGCGGATCTCGATCTCGGCGCCAGCCTCGAACGGCGCGCGCTTCATCCAGGCGATCGCCTCGTCCAGCGAGGCGGTCTTGATCAGCCAGAAGCCGGCGATCAGGTCGGGGGAGATGTCGAACGGGCCGCGGGTGACGCTCGCCTCCGGCGCGCCATACTTGACGCGGGCGCCCTTCACCGTCGGATGCAGACCCTCGCCGGCCTGGATCACGCCGGCCTTGGCCATTTCCTCGTTGAACTTGCCCATGGCCGCCAGCATCTCGGTGGACGGCATCTTGCCGGCCTCCGTGTCCGGATTCGCCTTGACGATCACCATGAAACGCATCGCGTGCTCCCTGATATTCTCTTCGGTCGCGGGCCGATCCGGCCCTGCTCCCCTGTAAGACGAACGAGGTTTTAAGATACCGACAGGGGCGCGAAAATTATTTCGGAGGTCATTGTTCCAAACGCATCAGCGCGGCTGCGGCGCGAACCGGCCATCCTGGAAGGCCGCACCGAAATAGACCTCGATGCGGCGGACCTTGCCGCCGGCGAAGGTGAAGAATTCCGTGTTGCGAAAGCTCCTGCCATCTGTCGCCAGGCAGAGATAGGTGACGAAGGCCTCGTCGCCCCGGACGAAGATCCGCTCGATGTCGTGCCGCGCGATCCAGCCGGTGTCCTTCCAGCAGCGCTCGAAATAGGCCGCCTTGTCGAGGTCGTCGTCGAACGGACTGGTGAAGCGGAAATCGTCGACCAATGCGTCGGCGACCCGTTGCCGGTCGTTGCCGAGATAGGCGGCGAAGAGGTCTCGAATCAGGTGCTCGCGGTCGTCGGTCATCCTGGTCTCCTCTGCGACATCTGGAAGACGACACATGCGCGACCTCGCCGACATTTCCGGCGATGCGGTGCGAAAAATAATTGAATCGATTCCGTACAAATACGGCTCGCGCACGGATCGCTCTATGAATCTCGCTGTGCATATGGATCGAGAATGCACGTGCATTGAGGGATGTAGCCTCGTCACGTGAAGCTACGGAACCAATGCAGAGCCCTGCAAGGGTTTACGGTTGCTCAAGAAGCCTGTGCAACTTTTTTGATCAGGTGCGCGATCCCGTCGATTCGCCGGCAAACAATTGCGGAGCAACACGTGTTCAATTTTCAGAACAAAAAAGTCAGGCACGCGGTCGCAGAAGTCGAGGCGCTCGATCGCTCGCAGGCCGTGATCGAATTCGGCCTCGACGGCACCATTCTCGATGCCAATGAAAATCTTCTCAAGATGAGCGGCTATTCGCTCGCCGAGATCAAGGGCAAGCATCACAGCATCTTCGTCAGTCCGGCCGAGCGCGAGAGCGCCCGCTACCGCGACTTCTGGGCCAGCCTGAACCGCGGCGAGTTCCAGACCACGCAATACAAGCGCTTCGGCAAGAACGGCAAGGAAGTCTGGGTCCACGCTTCCTACGCGCCGCTGCTCGACGAGAGCGGCAAGGTGGTCAGCTTCATCAAGTTCGCCACCGACATCACGGCGTACAAGATCAAGACCATGGAAGACTCCGGCAGGATCGCCGCGATCAACCGCGCGCAGGCCGTGATCGAGTTCAACATGGACGGCACCATCGTCAGCGCCAACGAGAACTTCCTGGGCGCGATGGGCTACTCGCTCGACGAGATCAAGGGCAAGCATCACAGCATGTTCGTGACGCCCGAGGACCGCGCGAGCCCGGCCTATGCCGCGTTCTGGGCCAGACTGAACCGCGGAGAGTTCGAGGCGGCCGAGTACAAGCGGCTCGCAAAGGGCGCCAAGGAGATCTGGATTCTCGCGACCTATAACCCGATCCTCGACGAGACCGGCAAGCCGTTCAAGGTGGTGAAGTTCGCAACCGACATCACCGCGCAGAAGATGAAGGCGGCCGACAATGACGGCCAGCTCGCCGCGATCCAGAAGTCGCAGGCCGTGATCCAGTTCAACATGGACGGCACGATCCGCACCGCCAACGAGAATTTCCTCGCCGCGATGGGTTACGCGCTGGCCGAGATCAAGGGCCGGCACCACAGCATGTTCGTGGAGCCGAACGAGAAGAACTCGGCGGCCTACCGCCAGTTCTGGGAAACGCTCAACCGCGGCGAATACCAGGCCGCCGAGTACAAGCGGATCGCCAAGGGCGGCCGCGAAATCTGGATCCAGGCGTCCTACAACCCGATCTTCGACCTCAACGGCAAGCCCTACAAGGTGGTGAAATACGCCACCGACATCACCGCGCAGGCGATCGGCCGCAAGAAGGCCGAAAACGCCCGCGGCCTGATCGACGCGGTCGCGGCCGGCAGCGAAGAGATGAGCGCTTCGATCCGCGAGATCTCAGTGACCATGACGAAATCGCGCGAGAACTCCAAGGTCGCGACGAGCCGCGTCGAGGCTGCCGACGGCCAGGCACAGCGGCTGAACGCCGCGGCGCAGGCGATGAGCGGGATCGTCGAGATGATCTCGGGCATCACCGGCCAGATCAACCTGCTCGCGCTCAACGCCACGATCGAATCGGCGCGCGCAGGCGAAGCCGGGCGCGGCTTCGCCGTGGTGGCCTCGGAGGTGAAGAGCCTCGCCAACCAGGCCAAGCAGGCCACCGACACGATCTCCACGGAGATCGCTGCACTGAACACCATCGCCGGCGACGTCGTGGCTTCGCTGACCGCGATCAAGGCGGCGATTGCCGGCGTCAACGAGTTCATCGCCTCCACCGCCGCCGCGGTCGAGGAGCAGAGCGCGGTGACGTCCGACATGTCCTCCAACATGCAGCGCGCGGCAGCGGAGCTGTCGTAGGCAGTCTCTCCTTCTCCGTCATCCAACCGCGCAGGGGCTGTCGCTGGAGGCGCTCACACTGCAAAGCAGCGTGAGCCACGAAGCATGAACCGGCTCGGTCCGTGGCCGTCGCCCTTCGAGGCCGCTTCGCTGCCGCCTCAGGGTGACGGTTCAAACGCGTGAGCGTTCCGCTGCATCGGCAAGGGCCTTTCTCCCCCGGACAAAAGCGCAGTAAAAGGAGCGCGTGCTCACGCACGCCCCTCTTGGATTCAGGACAGATTAGCCCATGCCCGCCTCCCCGCAGAAAGTCGCCCTCGTCACCGGAGCCGCGCGCGGCATTGGACTTGCGGCCGCAAAGAAGTTTTTGGCCGAGGGCTGGCGCGTGGCGCTGCTCGACATCGAGGGGGAGCTGCTCGCCAGGGCCGTGGCTGATATCGGCCAAGGCGAGGCGACGCTGGCGCTGACCTGCGACGTCTCGGACACGCAAGCGGTCGCCGCTGCGATGAAAACGGTCGAACAGCGCTTCGGTCGGCTCGATGCTCTCGTCAACAATGCCGGCGTCGCCGTGTTCGCGCCAGTGCTGGAGACCAGCGACGCCGACTGGAACAGGATCATGGCGGTCAATCTCACCGGCCCGTTCCTGTGCACCAAGGCTGCCGCGCCGCTGATGCGCGAGCAGGGCGGCGGCGCCATCGTCAACATCACCTCGATCTCGGCGGTGCGCGCCTCGACGCTGCGTTCGGCCTACGGCACCAGCAAGGCGGGCCTTGCGCATTTGACCAAGCAGCTCGCGGTCGAGCTCGCCTCGCTCAACATCCGCGTCAACTCCGTCGCGCCGGGGCCGGTCGACACCGCGATGGCGAAGCAGGTGCACACCAGGGAGATCCGCGCCGACTATCACGACGCCATTCCGCTCAACCGCTACGGCCTGGAGGAGGAACTCGCCGAAGCGATCTACTTCCTGTGTTCGGAGCGTGCGAGCTACATCACCGGCCAAACTTTGGCCGTTGATGGCGGCTTCGATGCGGCTGGCATCGGCCTGCCGACGCTGCGTGGCGAACGGCGGAACGGATAGAACCTCGTAGGGTGGGTTAGCACTGCGGCTGCGCGAAGCGCGAGCCGCTGGGCGTAACCCACCTCTTTTCACGCCGCACGAAAGATGGTGGGTTACGCCTTCGGCTAACCCACCCTACGAAATCGAGTTCGTGGAGCGTTCATGCATCGCACGACCTTCCTCAAAGCCCTGACCCTCGCCATCGCGCTGCTCGCCGCCACGCCCGCTATGGCCGAAATCCGCATCATCCAGTCGCCGGGCGGGCAGGTCGGGCCGTTCCTCGATCTGTTCGAGAAGGTCCGCGAGAGCGGCGAGCGCGTGGTGATCGACGGTCCGTGCCTGTCCGCCTGCACGCTGGTGCTGAGCATCGTGCCGGGCGAACGCATCTGCGTCACCAAGCGCGCGGTACTCGGCTTCCACGCGGCGCGTTCGGTCGACCGGCGCGGGCGTTTTTATGCCGAGCCGGAAGCTTCCGACGCGGTGCTTGCCGCCTATCCCGGCCCGGTGCGCGACTGGATCAGCCGCCACGGCGGCCTCTCGTCCAGATTGCTTGTGTTGAAGGGCCGCGATCTTGCGGCGATTTATCCACGCTGCCGCTGAGCAGCAGCCGGCCGCCAGCCCCGTGACCGGGTTGAATCCGCCGCTGTCCGGCGATTAGGCAGTTTTGCAGAATTCCGACGGTCCAGGCGCGGAATCCGCTCAAGCGCTTCGCAACGCCTGCCCAATTTACGCGGTTTCCGGCTTTTTGCGACCGTCTATGATGATGCCGTCCAGATTGAGGCCGCCCGGAGGCGCGATGGCCGAGTTGCCGTCACAATCTAAGCAGTGGTCGCAGACTAGGATGGTTCCGCTTTTTCAGGATGACTCATTTTCAAACGGGTCGCAGGCCGTGCAGCCCCTCGATTTTCGCTACCGCCTGTCGGACCAGGGACGCATCGTCCTTGGCCAGCTGAGCTCCGAGGAAACCGTCGAATTCGAATTGCTGTCGCGGCGCGACCGCGAGGGCCTGATGGACCTGCCGTCCGAGCTGCGGCTGCTCGAACTCTATGTGAAGTATATCGGCGTGAAATATATCGCCTCGGGCGCAGGGGCCACGCTCACTCCACCGGAGCCCGCATCGCAGGCGAGCGGGCCACTCCAGCGGCGGAGGCCGCCGCCCGCGCGAGCGGCACGGCCGCGCGACTACATCCTTTCGATGATCGTAATCGCAAGCGTCAGCTTCACGCTCATCGCGTTGCTCATCGCCTAGGCAAGCGCCACGGCGCAATTGCGCCGGATACGCATTTCGTCAGGCCTAGTAGAACCTCTGGATGGTCTGCGCCAATTCCAACGTCGCGCAGATCAGCATTCCCCAAAGTGCGAAATTGATTTGTAGCGCCGCCACCATCGGTCGCTCCCCTTCCAAGTTACGCCCACCCCAGTTTGTAGAATTTATGAAGAAATTATTAGCGATTCTGTCCGGGAGTTCACAGCCTAATATTTCGCCAGTTGTTGTGCGATGCGATCAGGACCATTTCACGAAGCGGCCTCACTGCTCTCGCAATGTGATGCGACAGCACGATTCCATATTGGGCCCACCGGCCACGTCGTTTCCCTTAGGTTCCATTTAACGGCGCGATGCAAGCTTCCGCACGCGGAGTTTGCGTGTCGCGTACCGCACCAAGGGTCCGGCATGATACGATACCGCTTCGTCTTGCTCGCTTTTTGCGCAACACTCATGGGATGCGCGGTGGCGCACGCGCAGGAGCGCCGACCGATCGCATGGGACGGCCTCGGCCAAGACCCGAACAAGCACCCGAACAAGCATCCGAACCACGCCCCTCAGCGTTCCTCTGTCACAAAGCAGAGTGCAGCGAACCCGACGCCTGCGCCGGACGATCCCAATCAGGAGCGGGAAAGAGTGCTCGGCACCTTGCGCCCGTACTCGGAAGCGTGGTGGGCAGTCCGTGACGAAATAGAAGCCGAGAACGACAGGCAACTCGGCACGAAACTCATGATCTGCCCGCGCTGCGTTCAGTCGCCGCCGAGCGAAGACGCGACCGGATCGGTTCGATGAGAGAGCATACAGCCGACCGGCCGTGTGGCATGACGACGTCATAAGTGGCCCTCTCCCGCAACAACGGGAGAGGGATCGCGGCTTGTCGCATCAGGCGGTAGCGCCTGTCACATTCCCTCGGCCGGGCAGTTCACCATCCAGGGAATCCCGAACTTGTCGACGCACATGCCAAAACCCTTGGCCCAGAACGTCTTGCTGTAGGGCATGGTGACGGTGCCGCCGTCGGCGAGCGCGTTGAATTTGCGCTCACCGTCCGCGGGGTCCTTGACCGTGAACGAGATCGAGAAGCCCTGCGGCTTGCTGAAATGCTCAGGCGGGACATCGGAGGCCATCAGCACACTGCCGTCGGGCAGCGACATCCGCGCATGCATGATCATCTTCTCGCGGCCGGGCGCGGCGGGCATGTCCGGCGGCGCGTCCGACGACCGCATCAGCGCGTCGATCTTGCCGCCCAAAACCTTGGCGTAGAAGTTGAACGCGGCTTCGCAGGTGTCCTGATAGAACAAATAGGCATTGAGCATCGTCTCTCTCCTTCTTCGCTTCTTGTGGGCGTTACTTCTCGGTGAGCTTCTTCAGGCTGGCGAGGCCGGCCTCAAAGTCCTTGCCGATCATGCTGTCCATGTTGATGAAGACCTGCATCACCTTGGACATGAACGGGGCCGGACCATACATCGCCCATGTGACCAGTGTGGCATCGCCTTGCGGCACAAAGGTGAACTCGGCGGTGTTGTGGCCTTCGAACGGACGCTCGAAATCGAGCTTGATGCGGAGCTTCGACGGCGTGCTCGCCTCGAGGATCTCCATATGCCCGGCGCCGACATTATTATTGCCGTCCCACGCATAGGTCGCGCCCTTTCCTGCCGCGGTTCCGCCGAAGGTGCGCTTCATCGCGGGATCGCGGTTCTCATAGGGCGACCAGCCGGTCCAGCGATGGAAATCGGCGACTTGCGGATAGATCGCATCGGCTTGCGCCTTCACGGCGAGCGACCGCTCGACGCGGAACGTATCGGGTTTTGTCGACGCGAAGACGAGGATCGCGGCGATGCCGACGGCAAGCACGACAGCAATGATGGAAATGGCTTTCAGCATGAATGGCTCCCTGGATACGGGCTAAGGACGAACGGGGCGGGCTGGGGCCGACAAATGACGGAGTGATTTTTTGATCGTCATTCCGGGGCGGTCCGCGGGACCGAACCCGGAATCTCGAGATTCTCAGGTGCGCAATTGCGCACCATAGTCTGGTCCTTCGAACCATCCCGGAATGACGGCTTCGCCGTCACTTCGCCTTCGCGCCTTGCCTTGCGTCGGCGCCCTTCGGCTGACTGTCCCTGATCAGGCGATCGATGTGCATGCGGATATGGGCGGCTTCCGCCGAAGTATTGGCGAGGGCGATGGCGCGGTCGAAGGCGACGCGGGCTTCGTCGTTACGGCCGAGCTGCATCAGGAAGGCGCCGCGCACGCCGTAGAAATGGAAGTAGTTGGCGAGCTTCGGCGCCAGCGGCTCGATCAGCTCGAGCGCCGCTTGCGGCCCGCGCACCTTGGACACCGCAACCGCCCGGTTGAGCGTCACCACCGGCGAAGGCTGCATCACCTCCAGCGCGCCGTAGAGCAGGTCGATCTGGGTCCAGTCGGTCTCCTCCGGCGTCGCCGCACGGGCATGCAGCGCGGCGATCGCGGCCTGGATCTGATAGGGACCGCTACGGCGATGCCGCATCGCCTTGTCGATCAGCGCGAGGCCCTCCGCGATCATGGTGCCGTTCCACAGGGTGCGGTCCTGGTCGTCGAGCAGGATCAGCGAGCCATCCGCGGCAAAGCGCGCGGCGCTGCGGGCGTGCTGCAACAGGATCAACGCCGTGAGGCCCATGATCTCGGGCTCGCTCTGGAACAGCCGCAGCAGCAACCGCGCCAGCCGGATCGCTTCCTCGCAGAGCGGCTTTCGGATCTCCGCGGTGTCGCCGCTCGCCGAATAGCCCTCGTTGAAGATCAGGTAGATCATGGCGGCGACACCGGCGAGCCGCTCGGAACGCTCGATCGCGCCGGGCGCTTCGAACGGCGTCCCGGCTTCGGCGACCTTGGCCTTGGCGCGCGTGATGCGCTGCTCCATCGCTGCGTCCGAGACCAGGAAAGCGCGCGCGATCTGCTTCACGGTGAGACCGGAGACGATGCGCAGCGCCAGCGCGATCTGCTGGGTCGCCGGCAGCTGCGGATGGCAGCAGATGAACATCAGCCGCAGGATGTCGTCGCGGTAGTGCGAACCGTCGAGCCGCTCGGCGAGCGCGCCTTCGGCGTCGTCGAGATCGGAGATGGCCTGGTCGTCTTCCGGCAGCGGCTGCTGCTTGCGGGCGCGGCGCACCTCGTCGATGGCGACGTTGCGGCCAACCATGATCAGCCAGGCCGCGGGATCGCGCGGCGGCCCGTTCTGGGGCCAGGTCTTGAGCGCACGCAGGCAGGCGTTCTGGAAGGCTTCTTCGGCGGTGTCGAGATCGCGGAAGTAGCGCAGCAGCGCGCCGACCGCCTGGGGGCGCGCCGAGGTCAGCGCGGTCTCGATCCAGGCGGTATCGGTCTCGCTCACGTCAGATTTCCTCCGGGCCTGAACACGCCCACAGGCCGCACCTCATAGGCGCCGCCGGGATTGGCA
The DNA here is from genome assembly GCF_024199795.1 of Bradyrhizobium sp. CCGB01. NCBI lineage: Bacteria > Pseudomonadati > Pseudomonadota > Alphaproteobacteria > Hyphomicrobiales > Nitrobacteraceae > Bradyrhizobium > Bradyrhizobium sp. CCGB01. Next base: position 1,433,334 of record NZ_JANADK010000001.1, on the reverse strand, counting down.
GCGCCAAGGTCGCGGGCAACGTCGAGCGCGTCGTCGAGGTTCTTGCAGTCGACGATGTAGAAGCCGAGCAATTGCTCCTTGGTCTCTGCATAGGGGCCGTCGAGCACCAGCGGCGGGTCTTCCTTGCGCAGCGTCGCCGCCGCCGTGGTCGGCAACAGCCGCGCCACCGGGCCGAGCCGGCCCTGCTGTGTGAGCTTGTCCTGCACCACGGCGAGCTTCTTCATCACGGCCTCGTCCTGGTCCTTGCTCCAGGAGCCGACGAAGTCCTCGTCGTGATAGCAAAGGATCGCATAAAGCATGGGCAGTACCTTCCTGAACGCTTGTCTTGAAGACGATCCACTATGCATCGCCCCGACAGGGCTGCGGAAAAAATTTGCGAGAAAATTCCGTCGGATCGTGCCAAGGAGAGCCTTCAAGAGCGGAACCCGACGAGGCAATTCGAATGAGCAAAGGCACACTGGCCGTCCTGATCAACAGCACGCAGCAGAACTGGCTGCCGGAGCGCTGGAAGGCCCGGTTCGATGCGGTCTGCGGCGGCCGCCGCGTGGTGCTGCTGCCGGACTCCTCCATCGACCCGGCCGAGGTGCATTATGCCGCGGTGTGGAAGCCGGTGCCGGGCGACCTCGGCTCATTTCCGAACCTGCGTGCGATCTTCAATCTGGGCGCGGGCGTCGATGCGCTGATGGCGGACAGGAGCCTGCCTGATGTGCCGCTGGTGCGCGTCGCCGTGCCTGATCTCACCAACCGCATGACCGAATATGTCGTGCTGCACGTGCTGATGCACCATCGCCAGGAGCTTTACCTGCGGGATTCGCAGCGCGCAAAACGCTGGGAGCCGAAATATCAGTGGCCGGCGAGCGCGGTGACGGTCGGCGTCATGGGCTTGGGCACGCTGGGCGCCGATGCGGCCGACGTGCTGCGGCGGCTCGGCTTCCGCGTTGCCGGCTGGAGCCGCAGCCCGCGCAAGATCGAGGGCGTCGAGTGCTTCCATGGCACGGACGGAATGGATGCGTTCCTGCGCAAGACCGATATCCTCGTCAGCCTGCTGCCGCTGACGCCTGACACGCACGGCATCCTCAACCGCGACGTCTTCACCAAGCTCAACCGCAACAGCCCGCTCGGCGCGCCGGTTCTGATCAATGCCGGCCGCGGCGGCTTGCAGAACGAAGCCGACATCCTCGCCTGCCTCGACGACGGCACACTCGGCGCCGTCTCGCTCGACGTCTTCGTGCAGGAGCCGCAGCCGGCCGACAGCCGGTTCTGGACCCACCCCAAGGTGGTGCTGACGCCGCACAACGCAGCCGACACCGACGCGGATGCGATCTCGGCCTATGTCGCCGAGCAGATCGCGCGGTTCGAGGCGGGCGGGACGCTGGAGAACGTGGTGGACCGGGCGCGGGGGTATTAGGCGCCACGGTTGTCCGGAAGAGGCCCGCACACGCCCCACCCTCAGGTCGTCCCCGCGAACGCGGGGACCCATACCGCGTGATCTATCGATAGCGAGCGGTAGCAGTACCGAACGGCGAGTCGTCGCCAAAAACCTCCCCTGTGGCTATGGGTCCCCGCGCCCCGTGCGCAATTGCGCACTAGGCGGGGACGACAGCTTTGTTTTGGCAGGCAATCCCGCTCACATTTGCGCCGCTAGCCCCCCACAACCACCCCGCGCCCCGTCCCGTTCACCCTCTCTTAGCGAGAAGTTGATAGGCGTTCTTAACCAACGTTCAAAGAACGAGTCGGACATGCGGGCGAGCCTCGGCCTCAGGATGCGGATCACGGTTGCGCTGGCGGTGACGGCGGCGGCGACCGCGCTGTTTGCCGTCCTGGGCGCGATGTGGATCATCGCCGGGATCATCGACCGGGCCGACCAGAGGGAGCTGCGCAGCCATTACGATGCCTTGCAGTCGCGCATCGCCGAAGAATCGTACCGCGCCGCCGCGATGAGCGCGGTGGTGGCCGCGATGCCGGCGACCCAGGAGGCGATGGCCAAGCAGGATCGCGAGACGCTGGTGCGCCTGTTCGGGCCGGTGTTTGCTGCGACCAAATCCGATTACGGCGTCGATCAGTTTCAATTCCATGTGGCGCCGGCGACGTCGTTCCTGCGGGTGCATCAGCCCGCCAAATTCGGCGACGACCTCTCCGGCTTCCGCAAGACCGTGGTCGTCGCCAACCAGGACCGCAAGGTCGTGGTCGGCCTCGAGGGCGGCGTCGCCGGGCTCGGCATCCGCGGCGTCGTGCCGATCGCGCAAGGGACCAAGCATCTCGGCAGTGTCGAATTCGGCCTGACCTTCGGCCAGCCGTTCTTCGACGACTTCAAAACCAACCGCCATGTCGACGTCGCCTTCCATCTCGCCGACGGCTCGGGCTTCAAGCTGTTCGGCGGTACGCTGAAGGGCAAGAGCTTCTTCGAGGCAGCCGATTACAGCCGTGCCGCCGAGGGCAGCTTCACGGTGCGCCAGGCCAGGCTCGACACCACGCCGGTCGCCGCACTGCTCGGGCCGATCAAGGACTTCTCCGGCAAGCCGCTCGGCGCTGTCGAGCTGGTGATGGACAATGCCGATTACGAGGCGTCCGCCGACAGGGCCTGGATGCTCGCGATCGGCATCGCCGCGCTTGGGCTCGTGCTCGCCGCGATCGTCGGCTATCTCATCGCCCGCAGCATCTCGCGCCCGATCCTGTCCATCACGAACGTGATGCGCGAGCTCGCGGACGGACATCTCGACGTCGAAGTGCCCGCCAGCAAAGCCAATGACGAGGTCGGCGCGATGGTGAAGGCGGTCGCGGTGTTCCGCGACAATGCCGTGAGCTTTGGCAAGCTTCAGGCCGAGCAGCATGAGGCCAAGGCGCAGTCCGAAGCCGAGAAGCGCCGCGCCTTCGCCGCGCTCGCCGACAATTTCGAGGCCAGCATCCGCGACGTCGTCACCACGGTGTCCGCGGCCGCCGTCGAGATGGAGCACACCGCACGCTCGATGTCCGACATCGTCGAGCAGTCGCGCAACCAGACCCGCGCGGTCTCTTCGGCCTCGGCGCTGGCCTCGGAGAACGTGCAGACGGTCGCGGCCGCCGCAGAGGAACTATCCTCGTCGATGACCGAGATCAGCCGCCGGCTTGCGCATGCGACCGAAGTGGTCGGCAAGGCCGCGAGCGACGGACGGGCGTCGAATGCGCGGGTGCAGAGCCTCGCCGACGCCGCGCAGAAGATCGGCGACGTCGTCTCCTTCATCAACGGCATCGCCGGCCAGACCAATCTGCTCGCGCTCAACGCGACGATCGAGGCAGCGCGCGCGGGTGAAGCCGGGCGTGGTTTTGCGGTGGTCGCTTCCGAAGTGAAGGCGCTGGCAACCCAGACCGCGAAGGCGACCGAGGAAATCGGCGCGCAGGTGACGGCGGTGCAGGGCGAGACGACCGGCGCGGTGGACGGCATCCAGTCGATCTGCGCGACGATCCAGCAGGTCGACGAGATCTCGGCCGCGATTGCGGCTGCCGTCGGCCAGCAGGGCACGGCAACTCAGGAAATCGCGCAGAACGTCCAGCAGGCCGCGGCCCGCACCGGCGAGGTCTCGCAGAACATCTCCGGCGTCACCGCCGGCATCGCCGCGACGGGCACGGCCGCGGAGGAAAGGCTGGGCTCGGCGATCGAGCTGTCGAAGCAGTCGCAGCGGCTGCGGGACGAGGTCGATCGTTTCCTCGCGCAGATCCGCGCGGCGTAATTAGCCGGGATCGCGCGACGTTCTCAGTGTCGTCCCCGCGAACGCGGGGACCCATAACCACAGGGAGCAGTGCGACGCGAGACTGGTAACTCCGAGTCTTCGTAACCACGAAGGCCTGTGGTTATGGGTCCCGGATCTGCGCTCCGCTTCGCTGCGCTTGTCCGGGACGACAGCTCAGGCTTTGGCGCCAGAGCCCACCATCACGTCGATCGCGCCCTGCACGATCGCTTCGAGATCCTTGCGCGACACGCGGGCGCGCGAGCGGATGGCGATCGAGTGCACGGTCGATGACGCGACCTGCGCCAGCGCCGCCGGATCGGCGCTCTCCGGCAGTTCGCCCGTCTCCTTGGCCCGGCGAAAGCAATTCGTGAATGCCTTGTCGAGCTCGGTGAGCCCGTCGAGCACCATCGCGCGGATCTCGGGATCGCCGACGGCTTCGGACGCCGCGGTCACCACCGTGAAGCAGCCGCGCGGACCGGTCTCGCCGGACAGATAGATGTTCAGCGCGGCGGCGAAGATGCGCTCCAGCCGCTGGCGCACCGGCATCTCCTGGCGAAAGATCTCCACCATCGATGCGCGCGCTTCCTCGCGGTAGCGCTGGTAGCTCTTGATGTAGAGCTCGCGCTTGTCGCCGAAGGCGCCGTAGAGGCTCGGCCGGTTCATGCCGGTCGCTTCGCTGAGATCGTCCAGCGACGTCGCCGCAAACCCCTGCCGGCGGAACAGGTCGAGCGCCTTGCCGAGCGCGACGTCGGGCTCGTAGGCGCGCGGGCGACCGCGGCGCTTGGGTTCGTTGGCAGCAGCTGGCGGCTTCGCTTTTTGTACCATTTCGCAAATTAATCCTTGACCACCGATATATTATGCAAGATGGTACATAAATCAATCTGGCCAGGTTGAGCGACATTCCGAAAGTCACACGTGAAGAGTCACACCGAGGAATTGCCCAAGGAGGCCCAAGATGGATCTTTATTTCTCGCCGCTCGCCTGTTCGATGGCGACCCGCGTCGCGCTGTATGAAGCCGGCGCGGAGGCGAACTATCTCGAAGTCGATCCGCCGACCAAGAAAGTGCTGAACGACGGCACCGACTTCCGCACCGTGAACCCGATCGGCCTGGTGCCGACACTACGCACCGACGAGGGCGTGGTGCTGACCGAGAACGCGGCGATCCTGCAATACGTCGCCGACCGCTTTCCGCAGTCCGGCATCGGCACGCCGCCCGGCATCGATCGCACGCGGCTGCATCAATGGCTCTGCTTCATCGGCACCGAGCTGCACAAGGGCTTGTTCATCCCGGTGCTCGACCGCAAGGCGCCGCAGGAGGCAAAAGCCTACGTGCTGGAAAAGAACCTGTCGCGGCTCGACTATCTCGACAATTATCTGAAGGGGCGCGAGTTCCTGCTCGATCATTTCAGCGTCGCGGATGCCTATCTCGTCACGGTCATCAACTGGACCATGGCGACGCCGCCGATCGAGCTCGCCAAATGGCCGAATGTGAAGGCGTATTACGAGCGCCTGCGCCAGCGGCCGTCGGTCGCAAAGGCGATCGCGGAGGAGTTCGAGCTGTACAAGGCCGAGCAGGCGCGGAAGAAAGCCGCGGCTTAAGGCCAAAGCGATATCTTCGCATAGCCACGTCGTCCTGGCCAAGCCGGGACGGCGTGGTTCATCGAGCAATTCGGCTACCTCGGCGCTTGCAGTACGATCCCATAGCGACCGTATATCCGCTCGATCGTGCCGTCGTTGCGCAGCCGCTCCAGCGTTCCGTCGATCGCCTCGCGCAACGCATCATCCGGGCGAATCATGCCGACGGCGACATTCCAGTTGAGGTCGGCCACGCCCTCGTCGCGATCCAGGATCCGGAGTGCCTTGTCCGGATGTATCAGGTTGAAATAGCTCGCCGCGGTAGGCGTGACCGCAGCCGCATCGATCTCATGGTTTGATACGGCGTCGAGGCTGTCGGTCTCGAAGCCGAAGGTCGATGTGGGCACGTGCCGTTGACTGATGATCATGGCGGCGACAGAGCCGACCTGCACCCCCACCTTGGTGTGCTCGCTGAGGCTCTTGAACGATGTGAGCGCGCTGGATGACGGCACCGCGAGCGCGACGCCCGTGCGATAGTACGGTTTCGAGATCCTCAAGCGGGTTTCGCCTTGCGCTTCGCGGTCGGCGATGACATCCAGAAGAATGTCGCAACCGGCGCTGCGCATTTGGTACTGCGTGATGATCCAGTCGAGCCGCAGCGAGACACCGAGCTCGCGTGCCAGCACCTGTCCCAACTCGACCTGAAAGCCGGGCGGATCGCCGGCCTTGCTCGCAAAAGGAAGCGAGTTGGGATGCGCGCATAGTCCGAGCACGCCACTCGCGCGGATCGCGTCCAGGGTTCGCGCTTGCGTTGGCCCCGACAGCCCAATGGCAGCACCGACGATCACCAGGACAATTGCCTTCATTCCGCCTCCTCGTCTGGATGTATCAGGTCCCGGCGGGTCAGCCCTCGCGCGGTTTCAAGGCGCGGATATATTTGACGATCTGGTCGATCTGCGCGTCATTGAAGCTCTCGCCGAATGCCGGCATCGCACCTTGCTTGCCGCTCTTGATACGGTTGTGCAGAAACTCGTCGTCGCGTGGCGAATTCATCAGTTGCGGTCCCCTGCCGGCAGCCCGGCCGCCGTCGGAGTGGCAGAAGCCACAGGTCCCCGCGAACAACTGCTCGACGTCCAGCGACCCGTTGTCCGGCGCAGGCGTGGCAGATTGTGCCTGGGCCACCACGACGCAGAGCAACGAAGCGCCCAGCACAGCCGGAAGCGATCGCAAATACAGTTTCAACACGTCCGCTCCATTCCTGAATCACGCGCGGCCGCCGTAATCGATCGAGGAGTGGGCTTGCACCCACTCCCCGGCAGATCGTTTGAGGCAGGCTATTTCAAGCTGAAGACGACGAGGGCGCCGTCGTCACGCGGCATGCTTTTGTATGTGCCGCCGAAGTTTGGCGCGTATTCGTCCGCCAGCATGCCCCCGAAGCCGGCTACTACGGCGATATATTGCTTGCCGCCGACGGAGTAACTGACGATGCCGCCCTGGTGGCCGGTGCCGTTGTTGTGATTCCACAGCTCGGTCCCGGTTTCGGCATCGTAGGCGTGAATGATGCCGCGCGAGTCGGGCACGAACACGAGATTACCGCCGGTCGACAGCACGCTCCCAAGCGGCGGCTCGGGATAGCGAACCTCCCATTTCTTCGCTCCCGTGATCGGATCGCGCGCGTCGAGATGCCCGTAGATCTCGCCGCCCGGAGGAGGCGCCATCTTGAAGTCGGCGCCGATGTTGAGCTGGACCTGGGGCGTGGTGACCGGCGTCGTCTTCTGGACATCCAGCGTCATGCACCATTCCTGGCCGATCTTGTAGTACAGGCCGGTCTTCGGATTGTACGAGCCGGCATTCCAGCTAATGCCACCACCAATGAACGGACACAGCGGCGGTTCGGTGACTTTCCCCGCGGAGAAATCGCGACGACCGATCAGCGCGCCTGTCTTGGGATCGATATCCTTGACGAAGTTGATGTTCTCAACCAGCCGCCAGACGTTCTTCACGCCAAGGTTACGGTCATAGACGAAGACGAAGCCGCCCTTGTTCGGATGAACAACGTATTTCTGGCCGTCGCGCTCGAGCATCACGAACTCGCCGACGGCACTGTCGAAGTCCCAGGCGTCGTGCGGCAGTTCCTGATGGTAGGATTTCAGCTTTCCGGTATCGATATCGAGAGCGATAACCGAACTCGTATAGAGATTGTCGCCGGGACGCGCACCTTGCGTCTTGTAGTCAGCGCCCGACCAATCGTAGAGCGGCGCCGGGTTCGCGGTACCCCACAGGACACTGTTGGTCTCGGAATCGTAAGTGCCCGGCATCCAGCCGCCGCCACCGCCGGTGCGCCAGGAATCGTTGCCCCAGGTCTTCATGGCTTCGTCGGTGCCCGCGACCGTCAGGAACTCCCACTTCTTCTTCCCGGTCGTGGCATCGACGGCGAAGATCGGGCCACGGCCCGGCCATTCACCGCCTTGCGAGCCGATGATCACGCTACCTTTCGCGTAGAGCGGCGCGCCGGTGAAGCCGACCGTGAGCTTCTGCGAGTCGATCAGCCTGGTTTCCCAGAGCACCTTTCCGGACTTTGCATCGAGCCCGAAGAGACGACCGTCCATCGTGCCGACGAAGACCTTGCCCTCACCAAGGGCTACGCCGCGGTTGTAGGGCGAGTGGGTCTGTCGGCTGATGAGCGCCTCATCAAGCTCCGGAAAGAACGACCAGAGGACCTCGCCCGTTGCGCCGTTCAGCGCAAAGACCCGGCTATAAGACCCCGAGTAGTAGAGCACGCCGTCGGCCACCAGCGGCATTGACTGCAGGCCGCGCGTCGATCGTCCGGGAATATGGATCCATGCTACGCCCAGATTGCCTACGTTGTTCGCGTTGATCTGCGCGAGCGGGCTATAGTGATGGGATTTGTACGAACCGTGATAGGTGAGCCAGTCGTTCTGACCGGCGGCCTCGATCCGGGCAGTATTCACTGTTTGGGCCAACGCCGACGACACGATCAGCGTCGCTCCAGCAACAAGAGGTAGACCAGAATTACACCAACGCTTCTTCATCCGTTCCTCCCGCTTTTATGTTTGTTGAACTTGCGTCTCACAGACGCCGCGCGAAGGATGCTTGCAGCTCGTTATGTGTCGGTTCTTCTCCATCGCATATGAGCTGCCAACAGCTCTCGATCTCTCTCGGCGGACATCGCCAAAAGAAGCTACATTCCCAGGACTGGTTGCTGTTGCACTCCTGCTCGCTCTCACAGAGTACGCCGGATGACGGACAGCGCAAAGATGGAATGCGCACGCGGCGCGAATTTGACGCGCAGCATGAATTTGAAATGTCAGTTGCACTGACCGTTCGTCTCGACCGGCAGCTTTCAGACTCGCGCGTCGCAACGTCCGCGGAAAAACTTCGTCGCGTGATCGTTTGGACCAGGGCGGCGTCTTTTGAGCAATGCAAGAACCACCATGATACCGGACCGATATAGCCTTGCTCAAAGCGCGATACCGCGCCATACAAGCGACGCGACACACGACCATCGAATACAAGCATTAATTGATCAACTGACCGCTCTCCCTTCCGCGATTTTGCTCTGAAGACCGATCGGCACCGCTGCCGGCGGCCTGAGCGCGAAGCAGGGCCAAGTTGGAATAAGAAGAATGCCCGTTTCTTTGCGAATTGTTCGTTCGACAAAACGCGCCGCCCTCGTTGCGCTCGCCTGCACCGCGCTCGCGAAAGCCGCGCTCGCCGCCGACAAGCCGCCGCTCGCTCCCGATCCGCCGGCACCGCTCGCCACGACCTCGCGGGTGTCCGCAACCATCGAGTTCGGTCTGCCGGCGATCGCCAAGGCGATCGAGCAGGATATCCCGCAACGGCTTGCCACCATCGACGAGCGCGTCAACTGCGTTCACCGCCGCGTGCTGATGTTCCGCGTCAATGCCAATTGCGACGTCTATGGTTTTGTCAATCGCACCAGTGGTGTCTCGCTCCATGGCCGCGGCGACCGCGTTTATGGTGCGGTCTCGATCTACGGCGCGGCCGAAGGCCAGGGCGCTAACCGCTTCACCGCGCGCATCCGCGGTGAGACCGAGGCACGGGCGACCATCGAGGCCGAGGCACGCCCGTCGCTGCGCAAGGACTGGTCGCTCGACCTGAACTTCAGCGACTCCTTCCACTGGAGCGAGGCACCCTATCTGCACGTGCTCGGCCGCGAGATCGCTCTTGCGCCCTATGTCGAGCCGCGCATCCGCGGGCAGCTGGCACGCGTGCGATCGCGCGCGTTGGCTGCGGCGAAGAAGCTCAATTTGCGCGACAAGGCGAGCGCTGCCTGGGCGCGCGCGTTCGAGCCAGTGAAGCTCGCCGACGAACCGCCGGTGTGGCTGCAGATCACGCCGCAGGGCGCGGCGTTCGCCGGCGTGCGCGCCAACGACAAGGTCCTGTCGGGCACGCTCGAACTCTCCGGAAGCGCCGTGACGTCGATCGGGCAGCAGGGTGCGAGCGTCACGCCGACGCCGCTGGCAGCGCTTGGCACCGACGTGACCGCGCCGGGAACGTTCGACATCATCCTCCCTGTCCGTATCGGTTATGACGCGATCAAGGACAAGATCAGCCAGGCGATCGCCGCGCTGCCAGCTCAGGACACGACGCTGCGCGAGGTGCAGGTCTATCCGTCCTCGGGCAAACTGGTGATCGGCTTGCGCTTCACGAAGGCGTCCGACAGCGATCCCCATGCGGGGCAATGGACCTATCTCGCCGCCGCACTGAAGGCCGACGACGGCAACAAGAGCATCGGGCTCGGCGATCTCGATGTCGCCACACCGGACGGCGGCGAAACGAATCCGGCCCTGCAGTCGATCATCGCGCAACTGAAGCAGGCCGTGAACATCGACTACGGCGTCTCCTACCAGAACCTGCTGATGGCGGCGAACCAGCGACTGACGCGCCCGCTCAAGGACGGTTTTCGCATGGAAGGAAAGCTGTCTTCGGTTCAGTTCGACAAGGCACAGTTGCTGACCGACGGCATGACGCTCGCGCTGCGCGCCAGCGGCGATCTGAAAATCCTGTACGGAATGTGATCATGCGCAGGATCGGACGACAGATGCGGCGCATCTTCCGCCGCGCGACGATGACCGCGCTCGTCACCTTCGCTGTCGGGATGACAGCGGCGCACGCGCAGTCACCATTCTACGACGCGCCGGCATCGCTCGCGGACGGTCCTCCCGGCAGCCTCGTGCGACAGGAGCCAATGGATGGCGCGCCACTCGGCGCTTCGAGCTACCGCGTGCTCTACCGCTCGACCGGACTAAAGGGCGAGTCCATTCTGGTCTCCGGCGTCGTCATCGTGCCACAGGGCCCACCGCCGCCCGGCGGCCGCCCGATTGTGGCCTGGGCGCATCCAACGTCAGGCATCGTGCCGCGCTGCGCGCCGTCACTCGCGATATTCCTGTTTCAGCAGATCCAGGGACTGCGCTCGATGGTGGCGCGTGGGTACATCGTCGCGGCGACCGACTATCCCGGGCTCGGCACGCCGGGTCCGCATCCCTATCTCGTCGGCGAGAGCGAGGGCCGCGCCGTGCTGGATATCGCGCGCGTCGCGCGCGATCTGCCGGGTGCCGGCGGTGCTAGGGATTTTGCCTTGTGGGGACATTCGCAGGGCGGACAGGCCGTGCTGTTCGCAGGGCAGCTGGCGCCGAGCTACGCACCGGATCTCCATCTGCTCGGCGTTGCGGCCGCGGCGCCCGCGACGGATCTCGCCACGCTGATGAGCGACGACATCAATTCGGTCGGCGGCAAGAACATCACGGCGATGACGCTGTGGTCATGGCATCGCGTCTATGGCGCCGCACTCGACGATGTCCTCGATCCGCGCGCACTGCCGGTGATCGACCGGCTGGCGCGCGAATGCATCGAAGGTCCCTTCGACATCTTCGTCAGACAGCGGATCGAGCGGCCGCTCCAGCAATATTTTCTGACCGTGCCGGATCCGACCAAGCGCGAGCCCTGGCGCTCGCTGCTGGAGAAGAACAGCGCTGGCACATTGCCCGCCGGCGTGCCCGTGTTCCTCGCTCAAGGGACTGTCGACCAGATCATCCGGCCCGCGGTGACGCGCGCCTATATGGGCCGGCTGTGCAAGGCGGGCAACCCCGTGAAGATGGTCACCCTTCCCAATATCGGGCACGGCCGCGCGGCCCAGGCGAGCACCATCGCCGCGGTCAACTGGATGACCGACCGCTTCGCCGGCAAGGCGGCACCGAATGATTGCGGCGGGTAGCCCGAACTATCCGTACAGCACCCGCGGCAGGATCGTGACGATGCCGGGCCAGAGCGTCAGCAGCAGCACGAAGCCGACCATGATGATGAGATAGGGCATGGTGACGCGCGCGATGTAGCCGAGGCCGTCTTCGGTCAGGCCCTGGATCACGAACAGGTTGAATCCGACCGGCGGGGTGATCTGCGCCATCTCGACGGCGAGCACGAGGAAGATGCCGAACCAGATCTCGTCGAAGCCGGCGCCCTTCACGATCGGCAGCACGATCGGCAGCGTCATCACGATCATCGAGAAGCCGTCGAGGAAGCAGCCGAGGATCAGGTAGAAGATGATCAGCACCACGATCAGCATGAAGGGCGACAGGCCGAGGCCCTTGACGAAGGCGGCGACCGCCTGCGGGATGCCGAGGAATGCTGCCGCATTGCCGAGGATCGATGCGCCGAGCACGATCAGCGCGATCATCGAGCAGGTCACGACCGAGCCGATCAGCACGTCGCGCATCACCTGCTGAGACATCGAGCCCTGCGCCCAGGCGACCAGCCCGGCGCCGAGCACGCCGACGGCGGCGGCCTCCGACGGCGTCGCAAGCCCGCCATACATCGAGCCGAGCACGCAGGCGATCAGGAACAGCGCCGGCGCGAGGTCCTTCAGCGCGGCGAAGCGCTCGCCCCACGGCACCTGCGAGAGTTTCGCTTCCGTCTCCGGCACCATGCTGCGGTTCAGCGTCGTGTGCAGCATCACCCAGCCCATGAAGGTGCCCGCCAGCAGCAGTCCGGGCAGCACGCCCGCCGTGAACAGCTTCAGGATCGAGACGTCGCCGAGCACGCCGTAGATGATCATGATGTTGGACGGCGGGATCAGGAAGCCGAGCGTGCCGGCGCCGGCGAGCGAGCCGATCGCGATGTCGCGGGAATAGCCGCGGCGCAGCAGCTCGTTGAGCGACATGCGGCCGATCACCTGCGTGGTCGCCGCCGACGAGCCCGAGATCGCCGCGAAGATGGTGCAGCCGATCACGTTCACATGCAGCAGGCGGCCCGGCAGCAGGCCCGCCCAGGGCGCGAGCCCCTGGAACAGCGAGCGTGACAGGCGCGTGCGGAACAGCAGCTCGCCCATCAGAATGAACAGCGGCAACGCCAGCAGCTCCTGTGTGGTCAGGATATTCCAGGCGTATTGGGGCAGCAGCTTGTCGAGCGGGATCGAGCGGAACATCCCAAGCAGCAGCGTCGCGGTGAGCGCGAGCGTGAGGCCGATCCAGACGCCGCCCGCGAGCAGCGCGAAGAGAATGACAAAGAGGGCGACGACTTCGATGGTCATGCGATCTTGAATCCGGAAGCGAGCAAAGCTGTCATTCGACGGGGGAGGCCTTCATGCGGTGATCCTCCAGCGGCAAGCCGAGCACCGCCTGGATCGCGCGCGCCAGGAACTGGAGCGTGAGAAGGAGCATGCCGAAGGTGACCACGGCTTCCGGAAACCACAGCGGCGTATCGCTGGAGGTCGAGACCTGGCCGCGCACATAGGCGCCGTAGGCGAACTTCGCCATGGACGAGGTCAGGAAGGCCATGAAGGCAAAGCCGGCAGCGGCCGAGAGAATCTCGATCGCGCGCTGCACCGGTGGCGGCACGTTCTTGAGCAGCAGCACGACGCGGATATGGCCGCCGACGCGCAAGGTCATGGCGGCGCCGAAGGTGAAGGACGCTGCCATCAGATAAGAGGAGTATTCCCAGGCGATCGAGATGGTCGGCGGGAAGAACGGCAGGAAGTTCGAGAGGAAGCGGGTTGCGACCTCGCACAGCATCAACAGCGTCAGCATCAACAGGCAGCCGCCGCCTATCCAGCCGTCGAGCCGGCCGAGACGGTCAATGCCGTCGAGCAGGATACGCAGCGGCGCCGGCGCCGCCGCGTTGAGACTTTGCGGAGCCGCCGGTGAAACGCTGGTCATGAGCCGGACCTCAGCGCTTCATTTCGGCGAGATAGGCCCGCACCGGCTTGTCGGCCGCCGGCACGCGCTTCAGGAAGGCGTCGAGCTGCGGCGCGGTCTTGGCGCGAATGTCCTTGATCATGGCGTCCGAGACCGGCACCACCTCCATGCCGCCCTCTTTCAGGCGGTTGAGGCTGTCGACATCCGCCTTGAGCGAGTTCGCCCAGAACCCCGGCTCCATCTTCGCGGCGACGCTCGTGACGAGCTGCTGCTGATCGGCAGAGAGCGCCTTCCAGGAGTCAAGATTGACGGTGAGCATCTGCGACGACCAGACGTGGTTGGTCGGATAGACGTATTTGAGGAATTCCCAGAACTTGCCGTCAACACCCGATACCGCCGAGGTGGAGACGCCCGAGACAGCCCCCGACGCCAGCGCGGGGATCGTCTCGCCCCAGGGGATCATCACCGGCGCCATGCCGACCACGGCCAGCATGTCGACCGCGTTCTTGTCGGGGACGCGAATCTTGATGTTCTTCAGGCCCTCGACATCGGCGACCTTGACCTTGAGGTGCAGGTACTGCGTCGGCCACGGCACGATGTAGAGGATCTTCTGGTTGTTGCGCGCGGCGACCTTCTCGTATTCGGGCCGCACATATTTGTGCAGCACCTTCAATTCGTCCATCGAGCCACACAGGAACGGGATGCTCTCGACACCCATGAACGGCTCGTCGCCGACCTGCTGGATGTTGAGGACGTCGGCGAGCGGCACCAGGCCGTCACGCACGGCGCGCAGATGCTCGGGGCCCTTGAAGCCGAGCTGGCCGCCGGCCTTCACCGTGATGGCGACCGAGCCGTTGCTCTGCTTCTTCAGCTCTTCGGCAAAGGCCATCGCGTTCTGGGTGTGGAAATTGCCGTCGGGCCAGACCGTCGACATGTCCCAGCTCACCGTCGCGGCCCGCGCGCGGGTCGAGACGTGTCCGGCGGCGAGCAGCGTCGCGGCGCCCGCGGTGAAATTTCGTCGCGTGATCATTGAGCCCCTCCGTTGACCAAACGCACTGACGCATCAGCGCGCGTACCCATAAACCTCTGCTGCGTTCTCTGAAGACACGAAGCCGCTGTCGATGTCGTCCTTGACCGCCGCGCGATCACGCTCGGTCGGAGCACCGATGCCGGCGCCGCCTGGCGTGAGCACCACCAACCGGTCGTCCGGCGGCACCTGCTGGAAGCCTTTGCCGCGCAGCTTCTTGCCGGACTTCAACCCGACATAGCCGGCCTCGCCGTTCTGGCCGCCATCGCGTCCGCGCGGCGGATGATCGATGCGATCGAACGCGGCCAGGATGTCGAACGGCGCATCGACGCCGCTGCCGACCTCGATGATCTGGCCGAGACCGCCGCGGGTGCGCCCTGCCCCGCCGGAATCCGGACGCAGTTCCTTGCGCCAGAAGATCAGCGGCGTCTGCGTCTCCGCGATCTCGACCGGCGTGCCGCGCACGCCGCTGGGATAGGCGGTCGCCGACAGCCCGTCCTTGCCGAAACGCGCGCCGGTGCCGCCATTCGAAGTCACCGCCATCGAGAACCCGTAATTGCCGCCGACGCCGCTGCGGGTCTGTCCGCGCACGTTGAGATTCCACAGGCAGGAGGTGCCTTCCGCCGGCACGCGCTCGGGAATGATCTGGCGCAGGCAGCCGAACACGACGTCCGGCAGCATCTGGCCGATGATGTGGCGCGAGGCGACCGGCGCGGGTTTCGGCGCATTCAGGATCGCGCCCGCCGGCGCCGACACCGTCAGCGGCGAGAGCGAGCCGGCATTGTTCGGGATCTGCGAGGCAACGACGCAGCCGAGGCCGAACACGGTGTAAGCCGTGGTGTAGGACAGGGGCACGTTGATGCCGAATTTGGAGGCAGCCGAGGTGCCGTCGAAATCGACGTGGATGCCTTCGTCCGAGATCGTCAGCGTCGCCGCCAGCGTGACCGGCGCGTCATAGCCGTCGACAACCATGGTGTTGCGCCAGCTGCCCTTCGGCAATTTGGCGATCTCGGCCAGCACCGCCTCGCGCGAGCGGTCGCAGATGTAGTCGCCGATCTCGTCGAGCGTATCGATGCCGAACTCGGTCATCATCTCGACCAGGCGCTCGCAGCCGACGTCGTTGCAGCCGGCGAGCGAATAGGTGTCGCCCTCGGTGTCGATCGGCAGCCGCGTGTTGGTGCGGATCATCGCCATCAACGTCTCGTTGACGACGCCCTGGTCGATCAGCTTCAGCATGGGGATGTAGAGCCCCTCCATGAACACGTCGGTGGCGTCAGGCCCGAAGCCGATGCCGCCGATGTCCATGAGATGGCTGGTGCAGGAGAACAGCGCCACCGGCTTGCCGTCCTTGAAGCAGGGCGTGGTGACGACGAAGTCGTTGAGATGGCCGGTGCCCATCCAGGGATCGTTGGTGATGTAGGCGTCGCCCTCCTTCATCGTCTCGATCGGGAAATGCGCGATGAAGTGCTTGACCGACTCCGCCATCGAGTTGACGTGACCGGGCGTGCCGGTCACCGCCTGCGCCAGCATCCGGCCCTTGAGGTCGAACACGCCGGCGGAGAGGTCGCCGCATTCGCGCACGATCGGACTGAAGGCGGTGCGGAGCAGCACCTGCGCCTGCTCCTCGACCACGGCGATCAGCCGGTGCCACATGATCTGAAGGTCGATCAGGCTCGCGCCATTTGCCTTGCTCATGATCAGGCCGCCTTCCGTTCCATGACGATGCTGCCGGCACCGTCGATATGGGCGTCAAAACTGGTGGAGATAAAGGTGGAGGTTTCGTCCTCGGCGATCACGGCGGGACCGGCAATGGTCGCGCCGGGCGCCATGTCCTCGCGGCGATAAAGCGGGATCTCGATCACCTCGCCCGCCCGGCCGTCGAAGAACTTTCTGCTGCCGACGGCCTTGCCGGCAGGCTTGCGCGTCACGGCCGCGACCGTGGACGGATTGCGCGCCTCGGTGGTCGCAAGCACCGACCAGCTCAACACCTCGATCGCGGCGCCCGGGATCGGCCGCTCGAACATCGCCGAATAGTCGGCCTCGAACTTCTGGCGCAGGCCGGCGAGATCGGCCGACGTCAGCCGCCGGTTCGGCAATTCGACCGTGATCTCGTGGCCCTGTCCGACATAGCGCATGAAGGCGGCGCGGCGCTCGCGCACCGGCGCACCGGCCGCGCCCGGCTCGACCAGCGCGCGGGCTTCAGTCACCATTTCCTGCAAGAGGTCGGAGACCGCTTCGGTGTCGAAATCGTCGAGCCGGACGTGACGGCTGCGCACCAGCTCATAGGCAATGGGAGCAGCGAGGAATCCGACCGCCGAGCCGACGCCGGCATTCGACGGTACGATCACCCGGGAGACGCCGATCTTCTCGGCGACGCGCGCCGCATGTAGCGGCGCGGCGCCGCCGAAGGCGATCAGCGTGTGCTGGCCGACGATTTCACCGCGCTCGACCGCGTGCACGCGTGCCGCACTCGCCATGTTCTCGCAGACGACCTCGTGCACCGCATAGGCCGCGGTTTCCGCCGACAGCCCCAGCGGCTCGCCGACGGCGCGCAGCAGCGCCTCCTTCGAAAGCTCCGGGCTGAGCTTGATCGTGCCGCCGGCAAAGGCGTCGGGATCGATCATGCCGAGCGCAACGTCGGCATCCGTCACGGCGGGACGCTGGCCGCCACGGCCATAGCAGGCAGGTCCCGGCTCCGACGAGGCACTCTCCGGACCGACGGTGACGCGCTTCATCGCATCGACATGCGCGATCGAGCCGCCACCGGCGCCGATCTCGACCATCTCGATCACGGGAATACGCACCGGCAGGCCGGAGCCCTTGAGGAAGCGCGCAGCACGATCGACCTCGAACACGCGCGAAGTCTCGGGCTGGTATTTTTCGATCAGGCAGATCTTTGCGGTGGTGCCGCCCATGTCGAAGGACAGCACCTTGCTCTCGCCGAGCCGCGCTGCGATCTGCGCCGAGAAGATCGCGCCGCCGGCCGGACCGGACTCGACGAGCCGCACCGGAAAGCGCCGCGCAGTCTCGATCGAGGTGACGCCGCCGCCGGAGGTGACGAGATAGATGGCGCCGCGGAACTGCTCGACCTGCAGGGCATCCGCCATGCGGGCGAGGTAACCGTCGATCAGGGGTTGCACATAGGCGTTGGCGACCGCGGTGGACGTGCGCTCATATTCGCGGATCTCCGGACACACCGCAGACGACACCGTCACGGAGATGCCGGGCATTTCCTCACCGAGGATCGCGGCGGCGCGCCGCTCATGCTCGGGATTGGCGTAAGAGTGCAGGAAGGCGATCGCCACGCTCTCGACCTTCAGCTCACGCAATTTTGGCGCGAGTGCACGGACAGCAGCTTCGTCCAGCGGGAGGCGGACGGCGCCGTGCGCATCGATGCGCTCGGGCACGGTAAAGCGCAGGCTGCGCGGTGTCAGCGGCTTCGGCTTGTCGATGCTGAGATCATATTGATCATAGCGGCTCTCGGTGCCGATATCGAGCACGTCGCGAAAGCCGTCGGTCGCGATCAGCGCTGTCCTGGCGCCGCGCCGCTCGATGATCGCATTGGTCGCGAGCGTCGTGCCGTGAATGAAGACGTCGATGTCGCTGATATGCGCGCGGGCGTCGGTGAGAATGAGCCGCATGCCGTCCAGCACCGCCTGTTCGGGGCGCTGCGGCGTCGTCAGCACCTTGCGGGTTTTGCGCACCTCGCCCACGTCCAGCACGATGTCGGTGAACGTGCCACCAATATCAACGGCAAGCCGCACTTCGGCTCCCTCAAGCATTCCAAATTCTCCGGCTGATCGTCAGAACCCTGGGCGAAAACGCAGCAATTTCCGTGCCATCCAGCACGCGAAAGCGCTGCGCCCGGCTATTCTGCTTGGCACCCATGCAATAGGCAAGACGTGTCGGCGTCGCGCCTGATCAGAGCAGGAATGCAAGCGCCGCTTCGCAGCGCTCCTCGACCTTGAGCGTCAGGAGATCGTCGGCGCGGGTGCGGCCGAGATTGACCGCCGCGATCGGAATCTGCCGTTTCGCCGCAGCCTGCACGAAGCGGAAACCGGAATAGACCATCAGCGAGGAGCCGACGATCAGCATGGCATCGGCCTGCGCCAGATGATCGTGCGCGGTGGCGACGACGTCGCGGGGCACGTTCTCGCCGAAGAACACGACGTCAGGCTTGAGGATGCCGCCGCAGGCTTCGCAGGCTGGCACCTTGAACGACGAGAAATCCGCGTGCTCGAGGTCGGCGTCGCCGTCCGGCGCGTCCGCAGCGTCGAGCGTCAGCCATTCCGCATTGGCACGGCCAAGCGCGTCCTGGAATTCGTTGCGCGGGGTCTTGCGGCCGCAGCCCATGCAGCGGACCAGATCGAGCCGGCCGTGCAAATCGATCACCTGCCGGTGGCCGGCGGATTGATGCAGCCGGTCGACGTTCTGGGTCAGCAGCATCCCGCATTGCCCGTTCGCCTCGAGCCGGGCCAGCGCATGGTGCGCATCGTTCGGCCTGGCCTGGCCGAAGCGCCGCCAGCCGATCAGGCTGCGCGCCCAATAGCGCTGGCGCGTGTGCTCTTCCGACATGAAGGCCTGGAAATTGACCGGCTGGGTCCGCTTCCAGTTGCCGTGGCCGTCGCGGTAGTCGGGAATGCCCGAATTGGTGCTGCAGCCGGCACCGGTCAGCACGAACAGATTTTCGTGCCGGCCAATGAAATCCTGGAGCGGAGGGTTTGCCAGCGGAGCATTTGTCATGGCGCAGATGTAGTCTGCGCTGCCCGCTTTTGCCAGATGTGCTGCGGGCGCTCCGACGCAAGAGCATCACATTGTCGGGCACGGTATCGCGTGGATGAAGCCGGCGCGGTACGGCGTGGCGCCTGCGCGCGTGAATCCAAAAAAGAGCCCCGCTGGTGGGCCGGGCTCTCGTTCAGTGATTGATTCCCGGGGTCTGTGTCCGGGTTTCTAGGGGAACATCAAACTTCGCATCATTTGATTTCCCACGATGTGTTGTGCGGGATGTCCATTGCAAAATAATCGCCGGACCCGGCCAGCGCAGGCATGGCTATGCAAGCAAATGGCTCGCTCCCGGTGATCCCCTTATACTTTCCGGTACCGCCGGTGATAATATGGGTGCCACAATCCATCTTCGGCTGCGACTTATCGAGGTCGCGAGTATCGAAAGTCGAGAAAATCTTGTCGCCGTCGCTGTCGGCCAACACGCAGGCGCCGTCGATGTATTTCTTGTCACCTGACGAAACATTCAGCGCTACGCAACGTGCGGACATCTTGTCCAGCATCTTCTCTCCCTTCATATTTTGGGTGGTCCCGACCGCCTCCAGCGTGGTGGCTTTGCCGAGTTCGGCTGTGTCAATGCTCATCAAGGGTCGAAAAATGAAGTGCGTGACGTAGGGCGTGGTACCCTTCTTTTCAATCGGTTCACCCTGAATAGCCGCGGGGGCAAAGACCACGAGCCCCGCGACCAACGCCGCTGTTTTGGCAAACCTCATCGCTGCGGTGGGTGTAACGACTGTATCCAGGTTAATGGACTCCATTGGTTCCTCCTTGATTCGAGCGGCGGCCTCAGGGCTCTGCCGCGGAGTTGGAGACGATCTGCTTGCACACGCGTAAGAGCGAATATGGAGTTTTGCGTCGGCGCTGAGCGACAACGCGATCATGCTCTAACGACGCTTCGTCTCAACCGACGAAGTATGTGAGAGATTACGGCTTCGATCGCCGGTTCATGACCTTCTCTGGCAGAACCGCACTCGGGCTGAGCTAATGAACGGTCTATACACTTCAAGAAGGTATAACCGCACGATCGGAGCGAGTGGTACGGTAGCACGAAGTCTGGAGGAGGTCAGCCGGTCATGTCCAGAAAGCGCGGCGTGTATCGACAACTGCTCTGACCGATTCAGCCGGGGCAGCGGATTTGGTGCAACTTGGCGGTTGTACAAGATGAAGTCGCCACCCTTTTTCGCGCGGACCGCTATGAGAGGCGCAGCGGACCTTATACGCGCCCTGATTACAGCGCGGGTTCATCGGTACGCGCCCTAGCTTGCCCAATTCTCGCGGAATTCGGGAAACAGCGTCAGACCTCCGCAGGCATAGAGGGTCTGGCCCGTGATGTAGCTCGCATCGTCAGAGGCGAGGAAGGCGAACACGGCGGCGATCTCTTCCGGCGTGCCGACGCGGCCGAGCGGGATGTGGCCGGTGACGACGCCGCGTTTTGCGGGATCGCCGGTCCAGGCCGCGTTGATCGGCGTGTCGATTGCGCCCGGCCCGACCGCATTGACGCGAATGCCGCGGCCGGCGAATTCCAGTGCCAGCGTGCGCGTCAGATTGGCCATGCCCCCCTTGCTGATCGAATAAGCGAGATACCCGGGCTTCGGGACGATCTGGTGGACGCTGGAGCAATTGATGATGCTGCCGCCTGCGCCGCGCGCGACGAAATGGGCGAGCGCCTTCTGCGCGCAGAGCACGGCGCCGTTCAGATTGACGTCGATGATGCGGCGATAGGTTTCGATGTCGAGCGCCTCGCTCGGCGATTCCCGCTGGAAGCCGGCGTTGTTGACGAGACAGTCGAGGCGCTTCCAGCGCGCCAGGATCGTCTCGAACATCGCGCCGACCTCCTCCTCGTTGCTGACGTCGGCCTTGACGACGACATGATCGAGCTTGCCGTGGCCGCGATCGCTCGATGCCGTTCGTGCCAGCGCAAGCGACTCTTCGGCCCTCTCGGGGTGATCGACGTAGTTGATGGCGACGGTCGCGCCCTCCTGGGCGAGCCGGATGGCGACGGCACGGCCGATGCCTTGCGAGGCGCCTGTTACCAGCGCGTACTGGCCGACGAGACGCGAGTGAAACGAGGTCGAGCGATCGGTTTGTGGCATGAGTTCTCTCCGGGATGCCTGATCATCGACGGAACCGGCTTTTTGTTCCATCCCTCAGCGCATCGCTGTGATTCATTCGGCGCGCCGGGCGAGCGACGAGGTCAGGATCTGGTACAGGATGATGGCGCCAAAGGTTGCGGTGCCGATGCCGCCGATCGTAAACGCCCCGAACTTGAGCGTGAGGTCGCCGGCGCCCGCGGTCAGCGCCACGGCGACGGTGATCAGGTTCGCTGGGTTCGCAAAGTCGACCTTGTTCTCGACCCAGATCCGGCCCGCCATCGCCGCGATCAATCCGAACAGCACGATCGAGAGGCCGCCGATGACGGGGCCCGGGATCGACAGGATCAGCGCGCCGAATTTCGGCGAGAAGCCGAGCAGGATCGACACCGTGGCCGCGAAGGCAAACAGCAGGGTCGAATAGACCTTCGTCGCCGCCATGACGCCGATGTTCTCGGCGTAGGTGGTGACGCCGGTGCCACCGCCAAAGGCGGCCACGATGGTGGCGAGACTGTCGGCGAACAGGGCGCGGCCGAGATAGGCATCGAGGCTCCGGCCCGTCATCGCGCCGACGGCCTTGATGTGACCGAGGTTCTCGGCGACGAGAATGACCGCGACCGGCGCGATCAAGAAGATCGCATCGGCCTGGAACGTCGGCGCGGTGAAGCTCGGCATGCCGAGCCACGGCGCGGCCGAGAGCTGCGCAAAATCGATCGGCTTGCCGAAGCCGAGGCCGTTCGCGAGCAGCAGGTACAAGAGATATCCGCCGACCGCGCCGAGGATGATCGGCAGGCGGCGCCACAGGCCGGGAGCGGCAACGGCGACCACACCGATCATCAGGACGGTCGCGAGCCCGATCCCGGTGTCGAACCCATTGGCGCTCACCGCCTTCACCGCCACGGGCGCGAGGTTGAGGCCGATCGCGGCGACCACGGCGCCGGTGACGGCCGGCGGCATCAACCGCTCGACCCAAGCGATGCCCGACCACATCACGATCAGCGCGATCGCGCCGTAGAGCACGCCGGCGCCGACGATGCCGCCGAGCGCGACCGAGAGATTCGGATTCGGGCCCTGCCCGGCATAGCCGGTGGCGGCGATGACGACGGCGATGAACGCGAAGCTCGAGCCGAGATAGCTCGGCACCCGTCCCGCGACGATGACGAAGAAGATCAGCGTGCCGATGCCGGAGAACAGCACCGCAACATTGGGATCGAACCCCATCAGCAGCGGCGCGATGATCGTCGAGCCCGACATGGCGACGCAATGCTGGAGCCCGGAGACGACGGTCTGGCCCCATGACAGCCGCTCCTCCGGCATGATCACGCCCGAGGTCTTGAGCTTCCAGCGCGGAAAATAGCTCTGCCCTTGCTCGTCCGAGCCCGTTGCGATCGTCATGTTCCCCCCAGTTGCGGTGCAGCGATTGATCTTCGTGCGATCCGACAAAAATGTGATTGTCGCTTCTACGGCGGTCATCACATGATGCAAGACATACAAGATTCAAAGCTTGCAAGATTCAAATCCCGCAAGATCAATGCGTTCCGGGGCACACAATATGACACAAGTCGCGATCCAGCCAGCCGTCCATCGCCGGCATCAGCCCTGGTACAAGATCCTCTACATCCAGGTGCTGATCGCGATCGCGCTCGGAGTGCTCATCGGTTACTTCTATCCCGATCTCGGCAAGGCGCTGAAACCGCTCGGCGACGGCTTCATCGCGCTGATCAAGATGATGATCGCGCCGGTGATCTTCTGCACCGTGGTGCACGGCATCTCCTCGATGGGCGATCTCAAGCGCGTCGGCCGGGTCGGGCTGAAGTCGCTGATCTATTTCGAGACGGTCTCGACCGTCGCGCTGGCGGTCGGCCTTCTGGTCGGCGAGATCCTCCAGCCCGGCCACGGCTTCAACATCGATCCCGCCACGATCGATCCGAAGTCGGTGGCGACCTATGTCACCAAAGCCAAGGAAGAGGGCATCGTCGCCCATCTGATGGCGATCATCCCCGACAGCTATGTCGGCGCGATCGCGCGCGGCGACCTGCTCCAGGTGCTGCTGATCTCGATCCTGTCGGGCTTCGCCATCGCCTTCCTCGGCAAGGCCGGCGAGCCCATCGCGGAGGCGATCGACAAGGCCGCCAAGATGTTCTTCGGCATCATCCGCATCATCGTCCGCGTCGCACCGATCGGCGCGTTCGGCGCGATGGCCTTCACGGTGGGCGCCTACGGCCTCGGCTCGCTGCTCAACCTCGCGGCCCTGATCGGTACGTTCTACCTGACCAGCATGCTGTTCGTGCTGATCGTGCTGGGCGCGATCGCCCGGCTCGCCGGCTTCTCGATCCTGCGTTTCATCGCCTACATCAAGGACGAGCTGCTGATCGTGCTCGGCACCTCCTCGTCGGAGACGGTGTTGCCGCAGATGATCCAGAAGATGGAGCATCTCGGCGCCTCGCGCTCGGTGGTCGGCCTCGTCATTCCGACCGGCTACAGCTTCAACCTCGACGGCACCAACATCTACATGACGCTGGCGACGCTGTTCCTGGCGCAGGCGACCAACACCCATCTGACGATCTGGCAGGAGCTCGGCATCCTCGGCATCGCCATGATCACCTCGAAGGGCGCCTCGGGCGTGACCGGTGCCGGCTTCATCACGCTCGCCGCGACGCTCTCGATCGTGCCCGACATCCCGATTCAGTCGATCGCGATCCTGGTCGGCATCGACAAGTTCATGAGCGAGTGCCGCGCGCTGACCAATCTGATCGGCAACGGCGTTGCCTGCGTCGTCATCAGCATCTCCGAAGGCGAGCTCGACCGCGAGGCGCTGCACGAGACCATGGCCCATCCGCTGGAGATGGGCGAAGCGCTGGAGCCCGGCGGAGGTGCGTAGCACCACGCCCGCTCCGACGCGGTAGTTTCCCGGAGTGGAAAACCGGTGAGATACGCGTCACAACAATGACGTTGGGATCACCGATTGATAGTCGATCTTTTCGCCCGACGCGCTGGGGGCAGGGCGTCGGGCTTTTATTGTCGAACAATGAGCCTTAAGGAGCCGGGTTGGCGACCAGCTCGACCCTGCGCGTGATATCGATCGCCTGCAGGAACGCCTCGTCGTGACTGACCACGAGCAGCGCGCCGTCATAGGCTCTCAATCCTGCCTCGACCGCTTCGATGGAGTCGATGTCGAGATGATTGGTCGGCTCGTCCAGCATCAGCAGGGACGGCGGCACAGGCCCGCCCAGAACGCAGGCGAGGCCCGCACGAAACAGCTGTCCGCCGCTCAGGCTCCCCACGATCTGCGAGGCGGCATCGGCGCGGAACATGAACCGGGCCAGGGCGGCGTGGCACTCGTTCGCACCCGCCTTCGGATTGAGCCGCGCAAAATTGTCCAGGATGGAGACCGCTGGATCGAGCAGGCTGACCTTCTGGTCGAACGACGCGAAATCCGGCCTGACCCGCACGGTGCCCGAGACAGGGCGGATCTCGCCTGTCACGAGCTTGAGTAGCGTCGTCTTGCCGGAGCCGTTCGGCCCGACCAGCGCGACGCGTTCCGGCCCGACGATCGTGAGCGACAGTTCGCGCAGGACCGGCTGCTCCGGCCGATAGCCGGCGCTGACCCCGTCGAGCCAAAGCACCTCCCTGCCCGCCGGCAGATTGGTCGGGGGCAGTTTGACCGACAGCGGCTGAAGAATCTCGATGCGCCCGCGCGCCGTATCGACGGCCTCGAGCGCGTCCGCACGGCGTCGCTCGGCGATTTGCGCGCTCTTGCCGCCGGTGTCTTCGCTGCGATCCTTGCGCGCGCCGGCGAGGATGCGCGGCATGTCGCCCTTGGCGCGTTTCTTTCTTCCGCCGCTATCCTTTCGCGCCTTCTTCTCGGCAGCCTCCTGCGCCTTCCCGTCGATCTCGGACAGGCGCTTCTCGGCATGCGCGA
This sequence comes from Bradyrhizobium sp. CCGB01, assembly GCF_024199795.1. NCBI lineage: Bacteria > Pseudomonadati > Pseudomonadota > Alphaproteobacteria > Hyphomicrobiales > Nitrobacteraceae > Bradyrhizobium > Bradyrhizobium sp. CCGB01. The sequence continues at coordinate 1,408,056 of NZ_JANADK010000001.1, read as the reverse complement.
GGTCGTGCCTCACAGCCGCAAGCTCAATGGCCTTCTGCGCGCGAAAACTGCTCCAGTTGCCGCCGTATCGTGTTGCCCCGAGTGACGTCAGCTCGACGATCACGTCCATGGTTTCGAGCAGGCCGCGATCGTGGCTGACGACAATCGCGCCGTCGCGCCAGGACGCGAGGAAATCGATCACGGTTTTGCGCCCGTCGCGATCGAGATTGTTGGTGGGCTCGTCCAGCAACAGGAAGTCGGGCTCGGCGAAGGCCAGCGCGGCGAGCCGAACCCGCGTGATCTGGCCGCCGGACAGGCAGGACAGCTCCGTATCGGGAGACGGATCGAACCCGAGGCGCGCCAGAGCGGCCTCCAGCCGCGCTTCAAGCGTCCAGTCAATCGCGGCGATATCATCGACTGAAGCATCGCCGCGTTCGGCACGGCGCATCAGCTCCAGCGCCTGCCGCACGCCGAACAGATCGGCCACAGTCGCGCCTGCAAGGACTTGCACGTCCTGACGCAACAGGCCGACGGTGCCGTTGATGAGAATGCGTCCGGACTGGGGAACGTGCTCCCCCGATATCGACGCAAGCAGCGTCGTTTTCCCGACGCCGTTACGGCCGACGAGACCGGTCCGTTCGGCTGAGAATGTCAGATCGACGTTGGAAAGAAGAGGCCGGCTGTCAGGCGTGGACAGCGACAGGTTCGACAGGATGATTGAAGCAGGCATGGAATTCCCCGTGAGCAAGGCAGGTCGGCTTTGCGGTCGGGGTAGAATCCATGGCTACGAATATCCTGGTTGAGAGACCCTCTAACTAGTCCCATCGAGGAGCGAGATCAAGTCGTAGCGCGAAAAGGACGCCAGCGCACGGAGCGCTGACGTCGCATCGACCTATCGCGATCAACCCTTGAGCGCGGTCACCACCACCTCGATCAGCGCGCCGCCGCCGAGATCGGCGACGCCGACGGTGGCGCGGGTCGGCAGATTGTCGCCGAAGAACTCGGTCCAGGCCGCGTCCATCTCCTTCTTCTTGGAGAGATCGGTGACGAAGATCGAGGTGCTGACGACGCGCGACTTGTCGGTGCCGGCTTCCTTCAGATAGCCGGCGATCTTGCCGAGGATGTTGCGGGTCTGATCGCCCATCGAGACCGAGGTGTCGTCGGCGATGGTGCCGCCGATGAAGACGAAGCCGTTGGCCTCGACGGCACGGTGCATGATGGGCGTGCGGATGCTGCGGGTGATGCTCATGATGTCCTCTTCTTAGAGCGTGGAAGGATGGAAACGGTCGATGCCGAGACCGCCGACGCGGGTCTGGGTGCCGCCGTTGACGATCAGCTCCGCCATCACGGCGCCGGCGCCGGGCCCGAGCTGAAAGCCGTGCAGCGAGAAACCGAACTGGTGATAGAGCCCCTTGTGGCGGCTGCTCGGCCCGAACACGGGAATATCGTCCTTCATCTTCGCCTCGATGCCGGCCCAGGCGCGGACGATGGTGGCGCTGCGCATCACCGGGAACAGCTCGAACACGGTGCGCGCGCTGATCGCGAGGCTCTTCCAGTCCAGCACGGTCTCGTTGCGGTCCTGATAGGGCGTTGCCAGATGGCCGCCGCCGATCAGCACGGTGCCGTTCTTGAATTGCTTGAACGAGAGCTTGCGTCCACGCAGGATCACCACGGGATCGATGAAGTGCGGCACGCGCGAGGTGATCATCAGCATCGGCGCGACGGTCTCGACCGGCACCGGCTCGCCGAGCGCGGCGGCGATGTTGCCGGCCCAGGCGCCGGCGGCATTGACGAGCACCGGCGCGGCAAAGGTTTCGGTGCCGACATCGACATGCCAGAGGCCGTCGCTGTGCCGGATGTTGCTGGCCGCCACGCCCTCGCGCACGGTGGCACCTAACTGCGCGGCCTTGCGCCGGAACGCCGTCGTGGTCTGCGCCGGATTGGCCGCGCCATCACGACGCGAGACGACCCCGCCGGGGCAGGTTTCAGCCACCGCCGGCACGAGGCGCCGTAGTTCAGTCGCATCGATCAGCTCTTCATGGGTGAAGCCGAGCGCGTTGAGCTCCGCGACGCGCGCGCGGCAGACCGCGAGCTCCTCCTCGTTCTCCGCGACGAGAACCTGGCCGTAACTCTCAAAGCTGCAATCGTCGTCCAAGAGCTCCGAAATCTTCTCCCAGATCCCCATCGAGCGGATCGAAAGCGGGATTTCGGGGATGTGCCGCGCAAGCTGGCGGACGCCGCCGGCATTGACGCCGGAGGCGTGGCGGCCGGCATAGTCCTTCTCGATCAGCACCGGCTTCAGGCCGGCGAGGCACAGATGCAGCGCGGTCGAGCATCCGTGGATGCCGCCGCCGACGACGATCGCATCCACGTTCCTGGTCATCCGCGCACCACCGCCTTGATGTCGTCTTCGCTCTTCGGCACGGCGGCGAGCTCGGCGAGCGTGATCGGCTTGACCGGCGCGCGCAGCCGGTAATAGCCGATCTCCTGCGGGGTCTTGCCGCGCGCCTGCGCCATCAGCTCGGTGACGGTGAGGCCGCAGAGCCGGCCCTGGCACGGCCCCATACCGGTGCGGCGATAGGCCTTGAGCTGGTTCGGCCCGGTCGCACCGATCGCGACGGAGTCGAGAACGTCCTTTGCAGTCACCTCCTCGCAGCGGCAGACGATGGTGTCGCCCGAGGGAATGCGGAACTGCGGCGACGGGCGGAACAGCGTGTCGAGGAAGACGCGGCCGCGTTCGGCCTTGGCAAGATCGGAACGGAGCGTTGCCATCGGCACAAGCTTCGCAGCAGCCGCAGGCGCCAGCGCCTCGACCGCCACGCGCGCCGCGATGCGGCCACGCACCACGGCTGCATTCGCACCACCGATGCCGGCGCCATCACCGGCGATCGCAATGCCGGCGACCGATGAATTGCCGCTCGCGTCGAGCACGGGCGACCAGCACAGCTGCAGATCGTCCCAGCGATGCTCGATTCCCGCTGCCATCGCCAGATTGACATTGGGCACGACGCCCTGATGCAGCAGCAGCAGATCCGCAGGAACGGTCTCGCGCTTGCCGTCGGCGACATAGCTCACGCTCGCGAGCTGGCCGTCGCCGGATGCGGCAAGCTCGGTGACGCCTGACACGACCTGCACCTTCGCCTTCACCTCGCGCATCATCGACAGGCCCTTGGCGAAATAGGGCGAGGTCAGGAAGGCGAAGGCGTGAGGCAAGGCGGCGAAATAATTGCCGCGCTCGGTGGTGTCGAGGATACGGTCAATGCGGCCGCCCAGGCGCAGGATTTGCGCGGCGAGCAGCCAGAGCAAGGGCCCCTGCCCCGCGATCACCGTGCGTCCGTCGGGCACCAGCGCCGACGATTTCAGCATGGTCTGCGCCGCACCCGCGGTCATCACGCCCGGCAATGTCCAACCGGGAATCGGGAACGGCCGCTCCAGCGCACCGGTCGCCAGGATCACGCGCTGGGCCTTGACGAAGGCGGAGGCGCCGCCGATCGAGACGGCGATCTCGAGGTTGCGATCGAGGCTCCAGACCGTCGCGCGATGAATGACCTCGGCGCTGCTCGCGCGCAGCGACTGCACGAGATCGGCACCGACCCAATAATCGGCGCCGAGCTGATTGCGCTCGGTGACCGGCGTCGACGAGATGGCGCGAAAGACCTGGCCGCCGGGGCCAATGTTCTCGTCGAGCAGCAGCGTCGACAGGCCGGCTTCGGCGGATGTCGCAGCGGCGGCGAGGCCGGCGGGCCCGGCACCGATTACCACGACGTCATAGGTTTCGCGCTTGGGAGCCACAGTCATCTTCCGATCTCCCGCTTGCCTTTCTGGATCTCGACCTGCATGCCCTCGGCGACGGGCACGAGACAGCCCTGGCGGTTGCCGACGCCGTCGATGGTCACGAGGCAATCGAAGCACACGCCCATCATGCAATAGGGCAGACGCGGCGCGCCGCTCACCGCGGTGGAACGCCGCGCGTCCCGACCGGATGCCAATAGCGCGGCGGAGACGGTGTCGCCCTGGCGCGCCGCGACGGCGACGCCGTCAACGAAGATCTGGACCTGCGGTCGCTTGTCCTGTTCGGATCGTGTAAACATGGGATGCCTCTTGGCTCCTTGATATCTCTAGTAGCCGCTGTTGTTCGCGGCGCCCGCGCCGCCGAAACGGCTGGCCGAGAACGCGCCGACCAGTTCCGGCTCGAGTGCGCCCTGCGCGACCATGCGCGCGATCTCGAAGGCGTGGTTCGAGGCCAGCGTCACGCCGGAATGGCAGCAGGCGACGAAAGCGCCGGGATGCGTCGCCGACTGGTCGTAGATCGGAAAGCCGTCCTGCGGCATGACCCGGATGCCGGCCCAGCTCCTGACCACGTTGAGCCGCGACAGATGCGGGAACATGCGCTGGGCGCGATCGGTCATCACGGCGCTGATCGAATGCTTCAGAGCGCGATCGTCGAGCTCGTCCTCCTTGCTGTCGCCGATCATCACCGTGCCCTCGTCGGTCTGGCGGATCGTGGTCAGCGGATGCGGCAGGAACGGCATGGTGCGCTCGGTCACCACGATCTGGCCCCGGGTCGGGCCCATCGGGGCGTAGAGGCCGACCATCGGCGCCAGCGTCTGGTTGGCGTTGCCGGCGGCCAGCACGATCTTGGCGGCGCGCAGCTCGCCCTTCGGCGTCGTCAGGCGGAATTCGCCGCCGCTCTTGCTGATGGCCGAGACCGGGCGCTCCGGGAAATAGTCGATGCCGAACGCCTTGAAGCCGGTGTGGAAGGCGCGGAACGTCCGCAGCGAATTGACGTGGCCGTCGAGCGGACAATAGCTGCCGCCGGAGACCTCCGGGCCGATCAACGGCAGCGACTTCTTGACCTCGGAGGCGGAAAGCATCTCCATCTTGTAGTCGGCAGCACCAGTCTGATTGTGCATGCGCTTGACGAGATCAGTGCGCTGGCCGAATTCGTCCTCGCCGAGCGTCAGATGGAAGCCGCCATTCTGCTGGAGCGAGACGTCGAGCCCGGTCTGCTGCTTCAGCTCCGAGGCGAGCCGGCCCCAGGCTTCGGAAGCCCGCACGGTCCAGACCGTATAAGCGGGCATGCCGAGCCCCTTGCTCTGCACCCAGACCAGCGCAAAGTTCGCGCGCGAGGCGCGCTTGGTGATGTCGCCTTCATCGAGCACCGCCACGCTCTTGCCGAGGCGGCCGAGGCCCCATGCAATGGCGGAGCCGAGCAGCCCGCCGCCGACGACGGCGACGTCGTAATCTCCTGACATAGGTTCTCCTATCGTCCCGTATCGCCCTTGCCGGCGAGCACACGGTCGAGCCCGTAGAAGCGGTCGAGCAGAATGAGGGCGGTCATGGTGATCGCGATCACGCAGGCCGAGACCGACGTCACCAGCGGATCGATGTTGTCCTGGATATAAAGGAACATGCGCACCGGCAACGTCTCGGTGCCGGGTGCCGCAAGGAAGACGGTCATGGTGAGATCGTCGAAGGACTGGATGAAGGCCAGCGCCCAACCGCTGATGACGCCGGGCAGGATCAGCGGCAGCGTCACGCGGCGAAACAGCGTCCAGCCGTTGGCGCCGAGCGAGACCGCCGCCATCTCGACCGAGAGGTCCATGCCGGTCGCGGCCGCCAGCGTCAGCCGGAGCGCGAACGGAAACACGATGATGACATGCGCGATGATCAGCGCAGCAAAGCTGCCACCCAGCCCGGCCGAGGTGAAGAAACGCAGGAAGGCGATGCCGAGCACGACATGCGGGATCATCAGCGGGGACAGGAACAGTGCCGCCAGCGCATCGCGGCCGCGGAAACGATAGCGCGCGATCGCCAGCGCCGCCGGCACCGCGAACAGCAGCGCCACGAAGGAGGAGAGCGCACCCAGCCCGAGGCTGACCCAGAACGCATGGATGAACTCGGGATAGTTGGCGATCGCCCTGAACCAGCGCAGCGAAAAGCCATTGGTCGGCAGCGACAGGAAGCCCTCGGGCGTGAAAGCAACGAGGCAGACCACCAGGATCGGCGCCACCATGACGATGACGAAGATGGTGTGGAAGATCAGCGCGAGCGGGCCGTTCCGGCTCATCGGAACACCTCCGCGTAGCGGCGCTCGATCAGCGCGTTGCTGCCGACGACGATCAGCACCAGCGCGACCAGCAGAAGCGTTGCGACCGCAGCACCAAGCGGCCAGTTCAGCGTGTTGAGGAATTCATCATAGGCAAGCGTCGCGGCGACCTTGAGCCGGCGGCCGCCGATGATCGCGGGCGTCGCGAAGGCACTGGCCGAGAGCGAGAACACGATGATGGCCCCCGACAGCACGCCCGGCATGATCTGCGGCATGATGATGCGGCGGATGATGGTCACGGGGCCGGCGCCGAGCGACATCGCGGCATTCTCGATCTGCGGGTTGAGGCGCTGGAGCGCGGCCCACACCGACAGCACCATGAACGGCATCATCACATGGGCGAGCGCAACGACCATGCCGGTCTCGGTGAACATGAAGGGAATGGGGGAGCGGATCACCCCGAGCGACATCAGCAGCTTGTTGACGAGGCCGTTGTTGCCGCCGAACAGCAGCGCCCAGCCGAGCGTCCGCGCCACCACGGAGATCAGCAGCGGCCCGAGGATGATCAGCAGGAAGAAGCTCTTCCAGCGACCGCTCATGCGGTTGAGGATGTAGGCCTCGGGTGCACCGAGCACAGCGGTGAGCAACGTGGTCAGGATCGCGATGCGGAACGTGCGCCAGAACATCTCGGCGTAATAGGGATCGGTCGCGATCTCGTGCCAGTTCTTCAGGATGAAGACCGGCTCGATGCCCTTGTACTGGCCCCAGTCGTGGAACGACAGCATCACGGTCATCGCCAGCGGAATCAGCAGCACGCCGACGAACAGCATCAAGGCAGGCGCCGTCAGCGCCCATGGCGCACGCACGCTGCGCTCCTCGGCAACCGCGCTCATGCGCCAGCCCTCGCGCGTACGCTCATGTCCTCGGGCCGCCAGGCGAGGCGGACCGTCTCGCCTTCGACGGGCTGCGCCTGCCCGTCATTCTGGCGAATCACGATCGCGGGGCCGCATTCGCTGTCGCACTGGAACAGCCAGTGATTGCCCTGGAAGATGCGGGTGACAATCTTTGCGCTGAGGCCGGTATCGCCAAAGCCGATTCTTTCGGGGCGAATGCTGACGGTGACAGGGCCGCTGAGGCCAGCCGGCGCCGGCGCATTCCAGGAGCCCGCCGTCAGCCGCGCTGGCGTCGCGGTCCGGTCGATGGTCGCGGCAAAGTCATTGGTCTTGCCCAAAAACTGCGAGACGAAGGCCGAGGCCGGCTTCTCATACGTCTCCTGCGGCGTGCCGATCTGCTCGATGCGGCCCTGGCTCATCACCACGATGCGGTCGGACAGCGACATCGCCTCGTTCTGGTCGTGGGTGACCAGGATCGTGGTGGTGCCGATGGTGCGCTGGATCTGGCGCAGCTCGATCTGCATCTCCTCGCGCAGCTTCGCGTCGAGATTGGACAGCGGCTCGTCGAGCAGCAGCACGCTCGGCTTGATCACTAGCGCACGCGCCAGCGCCACGCGCTGCTGCTGGCCGCCCGACATCCGGCGTGGATGGCGGTCCTCGTACCCCGCGAGGCCGACCATCGCGAGCGCAGCACGAACGCGCTCGGCCCGTTCGTTGCGCGGCACATTGCGCATCTCGAGGCCGAACGCGACATTCTCCGCCGCGGTCATGTGCGGAAACAGCGCGTAGCTCTGGAACACGATGCCGAGGCCACGCTTGGCCGGATGGATCGCGGTCAGGTCCTTGCCCTCCAGGCGGATTGCGCCGCGCGAGGGATCGAGGAAGCCCGCGATCATCTGCAACGTCGTGGTCTTGCCGCAGCCGGACGGGCCAAGGAAGGAGATGAACTCCCCCTTGCCCACCGACAGACTGAAGTCGTCGACAACAGTCTGCGCGCCGAACTGTTTTGCGACCCGATCGAGCTCGAGATAGGCCATGCGCTGTCCCCTACGAACGATCAGATCAACGCTCGACCTCGCGATTCCAGCGCTTGGTCCATTCCTCGCGCTTCTCGTTGATGATGGTCCAGTCGGGATTGTAGAGCTTTGCCGCGCGCTCGCCGATCGGCGCCATCTTGCCGAGCTCCGGCGGGATCACGAGCGATTTCAGCACCGGGCCGTAGCCATAGTCCTTCAGCATCACGAGCTGGATCTTGGGATCGAGCAGCATCTTGACGAAGCTCGAGGCCAGCGGCGAGGCGTTCGGCTTGGTGATCGGACACGCGGTCGTCAGCAGCGTCGCGGCGCCTTCCTTCGGATAGACGAAGTCGACGGGGAAGCCGGTGTTGGCAAAGCTCTGCACGCGCCCGGTGCCCCACACCGCGATCACGGCCTGGCCGGACTGGAACAGCTCGGTCATCTTGCCCGGCGACGGCTCGTAGGCGAGCACGTTCGGATTGATCTGTTCCTTGAAGATCTTGAAGCCCGAATCGACGTTGGACTCGCCGCCGCCGTTCATCTTCGACAGCATCACCAGCGCTTCGAGACCGTAGGTGTTGTTGATCGGCGGGATGACGAGCTGTTTGGCGTATTTCGTGTCCTTCAGATCGTTCCACGAGGTCGGCGGCGCCCAGCCCTTCTCGGCGAACGCCTTGGTGTTGTACATCAGGCCGGTCGCGACGATGCCGATCGCGACAGCGCGATCGTCCTTGAAGCGTGCGGTGTCGTAGAGATCGGCCGGCAGGCCGTCGAGCTTGCCGCAGAAGCCGAGCTGGATCGCCTGATACATCGGGCCATCGTCGACGATGGCGACGTCGATCTGCTGGTTGCCCTTCTGCGCCTGGAGCTTTGCCAGCGTGTCGGTGGAGTTACCGGCAACGTATTCGACCTTGACGCCGTTCTCCTTCTCGAAGGCCGGGATCACCTCGTCGCGAATGGTCTTCTCGAACGAGCCGCCATAGCCGGCGACGTAAAGCGTTTTCTGCTGGGCCGAAGCGGCCGACGGGACGGCGATGAGCGCTGCGATGCTGACTGCGGTCAGAAGGCTGAGAGTCTTCATATGGACCGATCTCCAATACCGGGATGGGGTGGGCGTGCCGAAAAATCTCTGGCTGAAGCGCCTTCCGCATTTCCTTCCGCGCAAATCCTTTCCGGACAGGGCTCCGGCCCCTGTACGGCGGGTTTTGGCGCGATCTGGAGGTTTGAACGCCTCCAATCTGCCGAAAAAGCGGGCTGACTCCAGTCCTGATGAAAAAGATCGCAACCTATACTTCCATCGTCCAATGAATAATGGCACCGTCTACATGCCAAAATGTTATGATTGGATGATGGGATGGCGCGGATCAATTCGCGGCAGGTGGAGGCCTTCCGGGCGATGATGCTGACCGGCAGCGTCACTGAGGCGGCCAAGCTGATGGCGGTGACGCAGCCGGCGGTCAGCCGGTTGCTGCGTGACTTCCAGGCGCTGCTGAAGACCGAGCTGTTCGAGCGGCGTGGCACCGGCCTGGTGCCGACCGCCGCAGCGACCGCGCTCTATACCGAGGTCGAGCGTTCCTTCGTCGGCCTCGAACGCATCACGGCGGCAGCCGAGGAAATCCGCGGCCGCCGCACCGGCTCGCTGCGGATCGCCGCGCTGCCGGCGCTGTCGAACGGTTATCTGCCACGGCTGGCCGGACATTTTTTGAAAGAGCGACCGAACCTCAACCTCGCCTTCTTCGGCGTGATCTCGCCGATCGTGGTCGACTGGGTGCTGAACAACCAATGCGACGTCGGCTTTGCCGAGGTGCCGATCGCCCATTCCGGCCTGCCGAGCCTGCGGCTGCCGGCGCTGGCGCGTGTCGCGGTGTTGCCGACCGGACATCGCCTCGCGGAAAAGGAGGTGCTGGAGCCCAGTGATTTCGAGGGCGAGACCTTCATCTCGCTGTCGGCGGGATCGGCGAGCCGCCATCTCGTCGACCAGATCTTTCACCGCAACGACGTCCGCCGCGTGCTGCGGGTGGAGACCGCGCTGTCGGAGATCATGTGCGGCATGGTGTCGTCGGGGCTTGGGGTCGCGATCTGCGATCCCTTCACCGCCGAGGAATTTTCGACGCGCGGCATCGTCGTGCGGCGTTTCCTGCCGCGGATCGATTTCGAGTTCTCGGCCGTCCTTCCCGCACAGCGCAGCGCCTCGCCAGTGGCGCTCGACCTCGTCGAGACAGTGCGCAAGGCGCTCGTCGAATTCGAGGAGAAAACGACGCTCAGCCGTTGAATGCGGCCTGCGCCTCCGGCAGATCCCAGATCTTGCCGATCGCAGCGGTCCCTGCCGCCGTGATCGCCGCCTCGTCGGCGCCGAGATAGCGGCCGGCATCGACCAGCACGCGGCCGTCGACCATGACCTGATCGATATTGGCGCGGTTGGCGAGCGCGATCAGCGCGCGGCGCGGGTCGAACAGCGGCTGAAGATGCGGATGGGTGAGATCGACCACGGTGAGATCAGCGGTCGCGCCCGGCTCGATCCGGCCGAGATCGGGCCGCTTGATGACGTCGGCGGCGACGGCCGTGTTCGCCTCGATCAGCTCCGGCGAGTTCGCGACGTCGGCGCGCTGCGACGTGACCTTGGAGATCAGCGAGGCCGCATTGAGCTCGCCGAGCAGGTCCATGTTGTAGCCGTCGGTGCCGACCACGGTGCGCACACCGTGCTCCGCAAACCGGCTGAACGCCGCGGTGACGCCGGCGCGCGCGAACACGCGCGGGCAGTTCAGCACGGTCATGCCACGCGCGGCCATCAGCTTGAGATCCTCATCGGAACTGAACATGCAGTGCGCCGCCATGAGATCGGGTGCCAGCAGGCCGAGCCAGTCCAGATATTGCGCCGGGGTGCGGCCGCCGTAGCGCTTGCCGATGGTCTCGACCTCGGCGCGGCTCTGCGCCATATGCGTCGTGATGGGCACGCCAAGCTCGCGCGCCCGCGTGGCGCAGGCCTTCAGCAGATCGGGACCGCAGGTGTCGGTGGCATGCGGGCTCATCGCAAGGCTGATGCGGCCGTCGCCGCGATTGTTCCAGCGCTGATAGAGCGCATCCCATGTCGCCATGTCGGCCACGCCGTCGTCGCCGGAATAGCGGACCACGCCATCCGGGCCGGCCTTGGCGTCCGACGTCGAGAACAGATAGGGCGCCCCGTAGAAGCGGATGCCCATCTCCTCGGCGGCATCGAACATCTCAGGAATGGAATTGCGGAACGGCTCCATCACCGTGGTGGCGCCGCCCTTCAGAAGCTGGAGGATACCGAGCCGCGCCACGGCCATGCGCTCCTCCACCGACAAGAGATCGGCGCCGCGCTTGGTCAGCGGCAGCAGCACCGTATAGACGATGCTCTGGTTGTTCTTGCGACCGTTGCCGTCCTCGGTATGGCTGCGCGCCACGGCTTCGGAGAAGCAGTGATTGTGCAGGTTCAAAAGGCCCGGCAAGACGAAACGGCCGGGACGATCGTAGACCTCGTCGGCGCTCGGCTTGTCGCGTGTGACCGCGGCGATCTTCTTGCCTTCGACCAGGACCCAATGGTCGCGCAGCACATCCTGCGCGCCGTCTTTGCGTGACAGCACATAGCTGCCGAAGATTGCGGTGGTGCTCATGCGGGGCGTACGTTCCAGAAGACGGCGGTGCCGTCGAGAATGCCGGTGATGGCTTTGCGATAGGCGGTCGGCTGCTTGTACAGGCCGATCGGAATATAGGGGATTTCCTCGAACGCCACCCCTTGGATCCCGCGGCAGATGCGCTGTTGCTCGGCAAGCTCGGAGGCCGCCAGCCACTGGCTGCGCAGGGTCCCCATCTTCTCGCTCGCATACCAGCCGGCGACCTTGCCTTCGCCGCGGATGTTGGTGTTGCCGGCGGGGTTGAGCCAGTCGATGCCCTGCCAGTTGCCGACCGCCGCGCTCCAGCCGCCCTGCCCGATCGGGTCTTTCTTGAGCTGGCGCTGCAACACGACGGCGAAATCGAGCCCGGCATATTCGACGTTCATGCCGGCCTTGCGCAGGCTGTCGACTGCGATCTCGCCGAGCGGTTTCTGCGCCAGCGAGTTGGTGGGAACGAGCACCACGATCTTCTCACCGTTATAGCCGGCGGCCTTCAGGTCGGCCTTGACCTTGGCGTAGTCGCGCGGCCCGCGGAACACATCGAGGCCGACATCGCTCGCCATCGGCGTGCCAGGCGCGAAGAAGCCGATCGGCGAGACCTGGAACGCCGGATCGGTGCCGGCAACCGCCGTCATGAACGCGGACTGGTCGATCGCTCCCAGCAGCGCACGGCGGATGGCGGGATTGTCGAACGGCGGCTGGAGGTGATTGAGGCGCAGCATGCAGGCATAGCCGCGGGGATCGAGGACGCGCGTCTCGATGTCGCCGGCGGCCTTGATGATCGGCAACAGATCGTGCGGCGTGGTCTCCTGCCAGTCCTGCTCGCCGGTCTGGAGCGCGGCGACGCCGGTGCCGGCATCGGGCGTGGTGGTCCAGACCACGCGGTCGTAATGCACGATCTTCGGCCCTGCCGTCCAATCCGGCTTGCCGTCGGGACGCGGCTGGTAACGCTCGAATTTGGCATAGGCGTTGCGCGCGCCCTGCACGCGTTCGTCCGTGAGGTAGCGGAACGGCCCGCTGCCGATCACCTCGGTCAGCGGCTTGAACGGATCCTGGCTTGCCAGCCGCTCCGGCATCATGAAGCAGGCGTTGATCGCGGCCTTGCCGAGCGCCTGCGGCAGCAGTGGGAACGGGCGCTTGAGGCGGAAGCGGATGGTGCGATCGTCGGCGGCCGACAACTCGTCGGTCGCTTCCATCAGTTCGCCGCCAAAGCCGTCGCGCGCCGCCCAGCGACGGATGCTGGCGACGCAGTCGCGCGCAAGCACGCGCTCGCCGTCGTGCCAGAACAGGCCATCGCGAAGCGTGAGGTCCCATTGCAGCCCGTCGCCGGAGATAACATGGCCCGACAGCATCTGCGGCGAGACCTGAAGCGAGGAGCTCATGCCATAGAGCGTGTCGTAGACCATGAAGCCGTGGTTCCGCGACACCTGCGCGGTCGAATAGATGGGATCGACGAAGGCAAGATCGATGACGGGAATGAAACGCAGCGTGGTTTGGGATTCGGCGCGCACGATGCCGGGCAGCGACAGCGCCGGCATGGCTGCGGCGGCCTTGAGGAGCGAACGGCGGGAGATAGGCATTACAAGGGGCTCCTGAAGGATCTTAAGTGTTCAACAAGACTGCGCCGATCGCGGCCGCGACGGCCTGCTGCGCCGGCTCGATGACGGGCACGCCGATCGCCTCCGCGATCGCCGCGCGGTGCGAGGCCATGCCGGCGCAGCCCATCACCACGACATCGGCGCGGCATTGCGTGACCAGCGCACGGCCGGCTTCGATCAGCCGCCCGCGGATGTCCGCGCCTGCAGTTTCCGCTGCGCTCGCGCCGACCGACCAGCTTCCGGCATAGCGGCCGTCGACGCCCATCACCCGCGCCATCCGTTGCTGGCGACGGATGCTCGACGGCGACAGCGCGATGACGCCGAAGCGTTCGCCGAGCATCAGCGCACGAAAGATGCCGCATTCGGCGATGCCCAGCACGGGGCGCCCGCCGGCCGCTTCGCGCACCGCATGCAGGCCGGGATCGCTGAAGCAGGCCAGCACGAAAGCATCCGCATCGTCGCGCGACACGCGATTGACCAGCGGCATCACGACGCTGTCGGCGTCGCGCTGCGAGCTGATGCCGGGCGGGCCCTCGGCAAGGCCAACCACTTCGATCTCGGGCCCGCCGGCGATGCGCAGCGGTGCGACTGCGTCGTCGATCGCCGCCGTCACCGACGCCGAGGAGTTGGGGTTGATGACGAGGATGCGGGTCATGGCGTTGCCTAGCGGTTGCCGGCCTCGTGGCGCAGGAAGTTGTCCGCGATCTTTTCGCCGGTCGTGATCCAGACATCCGGGCAGGATTTGGCGTAGGTGAGAAACTCCCGCAGCAGGCGCAGCCGCATCGGGCGGCCGCTGCATTGCGGGTGCAGCACGGTCGTCACCATCGCACCCCAGTCGCGGACCTCATCCAGCTCGTCCTTCCAGATCGAGAGCACGTGCTCCTTGGGGAAGATCGAGCGCGGGCTGAAGCGCGCCGATAGACCATGCATCCAGTCGTCATAGCTCGCGGTAACCGGCAGCTCGATCGTGCCGGGCTTGCCGTCGGCAAGACGATGGCGATAGGGCCGCACGTCGTCGCGGAACGAGGAGGTGTAGACGATGCCGTGGCGCACCAGTGCCGTGCGCAGCTCCTCGGTGAACTCGCCATAGGGCGCGCGATAGCCGGTCGGCCTGACGCCGAGCCGGCGCTTCAGTGCCTCGAAGCCACGCTCCAGCTCTTCCTCGATCCAAGGATCGCCGGGATCGGGCAGCAAATGGTGATAGCCGTGATGGCCGATCTCGTGACCGGCCTTGAGGATGGATTCCGCCATCGCCGGATGCGCATCGACCGACCATCCCGTGACGAAGAACGTCGCCTTGAGATCGAGCTGGTCGAGCAGCTCCAGCAGTTTTGGCGTGCCGACGCGCGCCTCGTAGCCGCCATAGCTCATGGTGATGAGCCGCTGGGCGTGGACCGCGTCCTTGCTGGTCCACGCACTTTCCGCGTCGACGTCGAAGGAAAGGAACATCGCCGAACTGTACGGCTGCGGCCAGGGATATTCCGGCGCGGGATCCGCGGTGTTGGCTGGGATGAGCGGGATGCTGAGGAGTGCCTTACTGTCCAGCATTGATGGTCGCCTTTTCGAGTGCGTTGTCGGTCAGTTTCCACTTGGCAAGCAGGGTGCGATAGGTGCCGTCGGCGATCAGCGCGTCGACCGCCTCCAGCATGGCCTGCTGAAGCGCCTTTTCCTTGACCGGCAGCGCGATGCCGGTGAATTGTTGTGCGATGGGCGAGCCGACCGGCGTATAGGCCCCGGGCTCGAGGTCCATGATGTAGGGCAGCGTCTCGTTGCCCTGCACAGCGGCATCGATGCGGCCCTGCTTGAGCTGGGTTCGGGCATCGGCCGAGCCGTCGGTGCCGACGAAGACGACAGGATTGCTGCCGCAACTCTTCTCGCTCCAGGCATTGATCATGGCCGGGAACATGGTGCGGCGGCTGGCGCCGACCTTCTTGCCGCAAAACGCGGCTGTGTCCTTGAACTCCGCCGCGCGCGACTGCTGCACGAAGAAATTCGGGCCGCTGCGCAAATAGTCGACGAAGGTCGCGGTCTCGTGGCGGCTGGCATAGTCGGTGAAGCCGGACAGGATCGCATCGACACGGCCGGTCGAGATCGACGGCATGAACTGGTCGAAGCTGGTCTCCTGCCATTCGATCTTGACGCCGAGCTTGCGGCCAATGGCTTCGCCGAGATCGATGTCGAAGCCCGTGAGCGTGCTGGTGGCGGGATCGCGGAACTCCATCGGCGGATAGTTCGGCACCAGCGCCACCTTGATGCTGCCGCGCTTGACGATCTCCGGCGGCAGCTCGATGGCCCAAGCCCGAACACTTAGAGCCGAAACGGTCATGGCACCAACCAGCGCCGCCGCAACCGAAAATCTCTTCATCAACACGCCCCCTGTCAGATCACTGCCGAAAGAAATGCCTTGGTGCGCTCCTCGCGCGGAGCGCCCAACACCTCGGAGGCGCGCCCCTGCTCGACGATCGCGCCCTGGTCCATGTAGACGACGCGGTCGGCGACCTCTCGGGCGAAGCCGAGCTCGTGCGTCACCACCATCATGGTCATGCCGCTCTTCGCCAGTTCCTTCATGACCGCAAGCACCTCGCCGACGAGCTCGGGATCGAGCGCGCTGGTCGGCTCGTCGAACAGCATCAGCATCGGCTTCATCGCGAGCGCGCGGGCGATGGCCACGCGCTGCTGCTGGCCGCCGGAGAGTTGGGCGGGATACCAGTCAGCCTTCGCCGAGAGCCCAACGCGCCGAAGCAATTCGAGCGCCTCAGCGCGCACCTCGTCGGACTTGCGGCCCTGAACCTGGAGCGGCCCCTCGGTGATGTTCTCGAGCGCGGTCTTATGCGGAAACAGGTTGAAGCGCTGGAACACCATGCCGGTCTTCAGCCGCTGCCGCCCGATCTCACGCTCGCTGAGACGATGGAGCCGCCCGCTTTGCTCGCGCACCCCCAGCAGCTCGCCGTCGAGCCAGATGCCGCCGGCATCGATCGCAGCGAGCTGGTTGATGCAACGAAGCAGCGTGGTCTTGCCGGAGCCGGAGGCGCCGATCAGGCACATCACCTCGCCGGGCCAGACGTCGAGCGAGACGTTCTTGAGAGCCTGGAACTCTCCGAAATTCTTGCTGACGGTGCGGATCGCGACGAGAGGTTTTGTCATCGCGCAAGCCGCAATGTGCCGCGGGCAAAACGGCGTTCGAGCAGCATCTGGAGCGGTGTCAGGATCGAGACCACGAGCAGGTACCAGAGCCCGGCGACGATCAGCAGCTCGATCACGCGAGAATTGGCGTAGTAGATGTTCTCGGCGTTGTGCAGCAGTTCCGGATACTGGATGACGCTCGCGAGCGAGGTCGCCTTCACCATGCCGATGAACTCGTTGCCGAGCGGCGGGATCACAACACGCATCGCTTGCGGCAGGATGATCCGGCGCAGCGCGCGTAGCCGTCCCATGCCGATCGCCTGCGCCGCCTCGTACTGCCCGATATCGACCGACAGCATGCCGGCGCGCATCACTTCGGAGGTGTAGGCGCCCTGGTTGATGCCGAGTCCGAGCAGCGCGGCGAGGAACGGCGTCATGACATCGACGGCGCGGGCGCTCCACAAGCCGGGAATGCCGATGGTGGGAAACACCAGCGCGAGATTGAACCACAGCAGCAGTTGCAAAATCAGCGGCGTGCCGCGGAACAGCCAGGTGTAGCCGGCGGCGACCGTCTTCAGCACCGGATTGGGCGACAGCCGCATGACCGCGACGACGATGCCGAGGAAGATGCCGAGCCCCATCGCCAGCACCGCCATCACCATGGTGTTGACGATGCCTTCGAGAATGACCTTTGCGGTCAGGAAGCGGCTGACATAGGACCATTCGATCTGGCCGCCGGCGAAGGCGCGCACGATCGCCGCCAGCACGAGGACGATGAGGGCCGCGCTGAGCCAGCGAAACCAGTGCGGCTCGCGCGCGATCCGCATTCCCGACAGGTCGGGAAAACCTTCCGCGAGTGCCGGCGCCGGCCTCATTGCGGCGCCGCGTTCAGCATGGGCTGGGCCACCGCGTTGGCGCCGAGGCCCCATTTGTCGAGGACGGACTTGTAGGAGCCGTCGGCGATCATGGCCGAGAGCTTTTCGGTCACCACCTCGCGCAAGGCGACATCGTCCTTGCGGAACATGATGCCCTGATAGCCCCTGGCGAAGGGCTCGCCGACGACGCGATATTTGCCGGGCTCCTGCGTCTGCGCATAAGGCAGTGTCTCGCTGCCCTGCACGGCGGCGTCGATGCGGCCCTGCTTGAGCTGGTTGCGGACGTCGATCGAGTTCTCGCCGGGCACGTACTGGATCGCAGGCTTGCCGGCCGGCTCGCAGTTCTGCTTGCTCCACTTCTCGATCTCGACCGGGAAGCTGGTGCTGCGGGTGGTGCCGACCTTCTTGCCGCAGAGATCCGTCGCGTCCTTGGCCGCGCTGTCCGCCATCACGAAGAACTGCGGGCCCGTCGCGAGGTAGTCGACGAAATCGGCGGTCTCGCGCCGCGAGGCCCGGTCGGAGATGCCGGAGATGATGAAGTCCGCCCGCCTGGTCTGGAGCGAGGGGATCAGCTCGGCGAACGGCGTCTCGCTCCAGACGATCTTCACGCCCAAGCGCTTGGCGAGCTCGTTCGCCAGATCAATGTCGAGCCCGACGAGCTCGTTGCTGGCGGGGTCGCGATATTCCATCGGCGCGTAGGTGGAGTTGACCGTGAGCTTGAGCGTTCCCGCCTGCTTGATCTCGGCCGGAAGCTCGGCCGCCTGCGCGGACGTCACGGCAGCCAATGCTGCGAGGGCGAGGAAATGCGAGAGGCCTGTCATGTCAGCTCCTTTGCTAACGCTGTGCCATTTGGTCAGTCCGCGTCGAGAACGGCCGGCTCGATGACGCCGGCGCGTTCGGTGATCACCCTGTATTGCTCCGGCCGCCGGTGGGCGGCGAAATTGAACATCTTGTCCTTGCCCTGGCGGCAGAGATCGAGATCGATGTCTGCGACGATCACCTCGTCAGCGAGCGTTTGGGCCTGCGCGACGATGCGGCCATTGGGATCGACGATGCAGGAGCCGCCGATCAGACCGGAGCCGTCCTCCTCGCCCGCCTTCGCAACCGAGATCGCCCAAGTCGCGTTCATGTAGGCATTGGCCTGCGTCACCAGCGTGGAGTGGAACGTGCGCAAGGAGGCATCTTCGGTGACGCCGCCGTTGGGATCGTAGGCCGCCGAATTGTAGCCGATGCAGACGAGCTCGACGCCCTGCAGGCCGAGCACGCGCCAGGATTCCGGCCAGCGGCGATCGTTGCAGATCATCATGCCCATGATCGCATGGGCCCAGGCCGAGCCGGCGCGGAAGGCAGGGAAGCCGAGATCGCCATATTCGAAATAGCGTTTCTCGAGCTGCTGGTAGCGTGCGCCCTCGCGCGGCTCGACCGAGCCCGGCAGATGCACCTTGCGATAGCGGCCGAGAATCTCGCCGTCGCGGTCGACCAGGATGGCGCAATTGTAGCGCCGTCCGTCAGCTGTCTGCTCGGCATAACCGACATAGAAGCCGACGCGCAGCGCACGCGCGCGGTCGAACAGCTTTGCCACGGCCGGGTTCGGCATGCCGCGCTCGAAATAATGGTCGAGCGCTTCGCCTTCGAGCAGCCAGCGCGGGAAGAAGGTGGTGAAAGCGAGCTCGGGGAACACCACGAGGCTGGCGCCGCGGCCGGCGGCCTCCTCCAGCATGTCGAGCATCCGCTTCAGCGTATGCTCGCGCGTATCGGCTTTTTGCGTCGGCCCCATCTGTGCGGCGGCGGCGCGAAGGACACGAACCAAGATTGCCTCCAATCTGTGCGCAGTGCTGCCTCAATGGGCGAATGAACCCTTTGATGCGACGTGCAAATCCGTCGCCATTACGCGGAAGCCGGGCTGTAAAATCAATTCGTTCTGCTATGATGTTTTGGCCCGGAGTATAATCGGCAGTGATATGAACCTGCGTCAGCTCGAGATCCTGCGTGCCGTCATCCGCCACCGCACCACGGTGGCGGCGGCGGACGAATTGGCACTGTCGCAGCCCGCGGTCAGCAACGCGCTGAAGACCATGGAGGCGCAGGCGGGTTTCGCGCTGTTCGAGCGCGTCAACAACCGGCTGTTCCCGACCGCGGAGGCGATGGCGCTCTACAAGGAGAGCGAGGCGATCTTCGCGCTGCACGCCAAGCTGGAGAACCGCGTGCGCGACCTGCGCGAGAACCGCTCCGGGCATCTCGCGATCGTGGCAACGCCGCCGCTCGCCTACAGCATCATTCCTTCCGCGCTATCTGCCTT
Organism: Bradyrhizobium sp. CCGB01; assembly: GCF_024199795.1. Lineage (NCBI taxonomy): Bacteria > Pseudomonadati > Pseudomonadota > Alphaproteobacteria > Hyphomicrobiales > Nitrobacteraceae > Bradyrhizobium > Bradyrhizobium sp. CCGB01. The sequence goes on along the minus strand of NZ_JANADK010000001.1, from coordinate 1,388,589 downwards.
CCTGCGTCGCCGCCCGGAGACGCGCGTGTTCTTCGACGTGAGGCGCTACGAGGGCATCATCGAGGGCGTGCTCAGCCGCGTCGCCGAGCTCGGCTTCGCGCTCGGGCTGACGCACCATCCCGGCATCGCGCATGAGGTGGTGCATACCGGCGAGATGGTGTGCGTGCTGCCGCCGCAGCACCCGCTCGCGGACAGGCCGGTGATCTCGGCTGCGGATCTGTCGGGCCTGCCCTTCATCGGCCTCGAACGCGGCACGCGCCTCGGCGAGGCCGTGCGCGACAGCTTTGCCCGCGCCGGCGCGCCGTTCCGGCCTACCGTCGAGGTGCGCTACTGCAACACGGCCTGCGTGCTCGCGGCTGCCGGCGTCGGCGCCGCCGTCGTCGATCCCTTCTCGCCGCGGCAGAACGGCGGCAGCGGCCTCGTCGTCCGGCCGTTCACGCCGACGACGCATGCGGTCGCCTATATGCTATGGTCGGAAGCCGAGCCGCTGTCGCGCCTCGCCAAGGCGTTTCTCAACGAGGTCCGCAAGGAGAGCACCCTGCTGGGGGGTACAGCGCCACACCAGCAACATGGGGCAGAAAGCGACTAGGCTACGCAACCATTTTACCTTGGGGAGCACATGGCACGCATCACCATCATCGAGACCGGCCAGGTCCCGCAAAAATATCGCGAACGGCATGGCTCGTTTCCGGACATGTTCGAGCGCATGGTCCGCGCCGAGGATCCCACCGCTACGGTGGACGTCGTCAGCATTCCGGATGGTGACGCACTGCCCGATCCAGGCAAGCTCGAAGCCGTGCTGATCACCGGTGCTGCCGCCGGCGTCTATGACGGGCTCGACTGGATCGCACCGCTGGAGGATTTCGTGCGCACGGCTTACGCCAACAAGACGCCGATGGTCGGAATCTGCTTCGGCCATCAGTTGATCGCGCAGGCGCTCGGCGGCACCGTGCGCCAGTCGGAGAAGGGCTGGGGCATCGGCCGGCACGTCTATCAGGTGCTGCCGGAGAACGGCGTGGTGGAGGGCGAAGCGGTCGCCATTGCTGCCTCGCATCAGGACCAGGTCATCGAGCCGCCAATCGATGCGCTGACGATCCTCTCGTCCGAGTTCACCCCGCACGCCGGCCTGCTCTACGCCAACGGCGCGACGCTGACCGTGCAGCCGCATCCAGAGTTCGACGTGGAGTTCGCGCAAGTGTGCTGCGAGCTGCGCGACGGCAAAGCGCCGGATGATGTCGTTGCGATGGCGAGGGCGTCGCTGGCCGAGCTGATGGACAACGCGAAGCTCGGTGGAGCGATTACGAGGTTTCTGACGAGCAAGTCCATCCCCTCATCCTGAGGAGCGCGCTCTCGCGCGCGTCTCGAAGGATAGAGGCCGAGCTGCAGCAGCCCGGCCTGCATGGTTCGAGACGCCGCTTCGCGGCTCCTCACCATGAGGGTTGAGAGTTAGAACGGCTCCGTTCCCAGCCCCGGCACATCCGCCGGCCGCGGGCCCGGCGCAGCCCAGTGAAACCGGCGGTCCTTCTCCGCAATCGCGATGTCGTTGATCGACGCCTCGCGGCGCCGCATCAGGCCGTGTTCGTCGAACTCCCACTGCTCGTTGCCGTAGGAGCGATACCACTGGCCGCCCGCATCGTGCCATTCGTACTGGAAGCGCACCGCGATGCGGTTCTCGTCGAAGGCCCAGAGATCCTTGATCAGGCGGTAGTCGTGCTCCTTCTCCCATTTGCGGGTGAGGAACGCGACGATGGCCTCGCGGCCCTGAAACACCTCGGAGCGATTGCGCCAGCGGCTGTCCTCGGTATAGGCGAGCGACACGCGCACCGGATCGCGCGAGTTCCAGGCGTCCTCGGCCATGCGCGCTTTCTGCGCGGCGGTCTCTCGGGTGAAAGGCGGAAGCGGCGGGCGCGACATGATGGCCTCATCGGTTGATTAGGGCCGCAATCTATCGCTGCATGCGATGGAGTCGAGTGGCCATCGCAAATCGGGTGATCACTTATCGGGCGATCACGAAATCAAATCGGCCTTCATCAATGTGCGGATGGATTTCGGGATCGGCTGGGCGCGGCCGCCGCTGATGAAGGCGACACGCACCTCGGCTTTCACCAGCACATCCGCGCCGCGGCGCACTTCCTGGGCCAGCATGATGGAGGCGCCCTTCACCGCGACCGGCCAGGTCACGACGTCGAGCACGTCGTCCATCCGCGCGGGTTTCAAAAAATCCAGATGCATCGAGCGCACCACGAAGGCGAAGCTGGCGTCTTCCGCCTCGGCCTGTTCGAACAGCGCCTGCTGCTCGGCGCCCATCAGCCGCAGATGGTTGGTCCGTCCGCGCTCCATGAAGCGCAGATAATTGGCGTGATAGACGATGCCGGAAAAGTCCGTGTCCTCGTAATAGACACGGACCTGCATGTGGTGGCGGCCGTCGCGGATCTCGCCGTCGAGATGAGCTGTCACGTCGCGAGCCTCTTCGCTTGTCGGTAACCAGCCCGTTTTGCGCAAAAACGGCCGGTCGTGCAAGCGTGGCTACACCACCAATGGTCCCCGCCCCAGCGTCACCTCGACGATCTCCGGCGGCACGCCGAAGCGGACGGGCATGATGCTGCAACCGAGGCCGCCCGAAACGATGAGGTCGCATTTCAGCCGGAAATGACCGTAGGCGAGCCGGATGCCGTGCTTCGGCGAAACCGCCGGCGACCAGCCAAGCAAGCGGATCTGGCCGCCATGGGTGTGGCCGGACAGTTGCAGCGCGACGCGCGCGGGCACGCGCAGCGCGACATCGGGCTCGTGCGCGAGCAGGATCACCGGCGCGTCGTCGGTGACCTTTGCCAGCGTGCCCGCAAGATCGTCGGCGCCGAACCGTTGCACGCGGCCAAAGCGTTTCGCCGGAAAATAGGCGAGCTGATCGCCGAGGCCGGCAAGCCAGAAGGAACGGCCGTCCTTGGTTAACCGCACGGCGTCGTTCTCGTAGACAGGGATGCCGGCCGCCTCCAGTGCGCGATGGGCAACGGTCGGCCCGTGGCCGGCCTGCTGCACGGTCCTGTCGTCCCAATAATCGTGATTGCCCATGACCGCATGGACGCCCAGCGGCGCCTTGAGGCCGGCCAGCACCCTCGCCCATTCGCTCGACGGAATGATGCGCGAGACCCGGTGAAGACCCGCGACATAGTCGCCGAGCAGCACGGTGATGTCAGCTTTCAGCGCATTGGTGCGGTCGACGATGGACTCGATCCGCTCCAGCGACATCCAGGGATCGCAGGCATGGATGTCAGTAACGACGGCGATCTTCAGCGGAAAATCCGCCGGCCATTGCCGCGGGGTCGGATGATAGCGGGTGACGCGGAGCCGCAGCGGCTCGACGCCGACGCCATAGGCCGCGCTCGAGATGCCGAGCGCGGACAGGGCGCCGATGGAGCGGATGAGATGACGACGCGTGATCATGGAAGCTCGATCGTGATGCGGCCCGTTGATGCGGTTCGATTGAAGCAGAATTGGGGTCCGCTCGTGCAGACGGTCTGCATTCGCGTGCAGAATTCTGCATAAAGGTTACCACCGGCTCTCGCCGACCAGTGCGTTCAGTCGCGCCTTCAATTCGTCGGGCGCGCGATGGTACCAGACGCCGCCAAGCAGGTCGCGAAAGCGGGCGTCGGCGCGCGCCTCGCGCTCGATGCGGTCGATCGTCCCGACGCTGATCACGTCTTCGAGGGGACCTGCGGCCAGCAGCGACAGCAGCACCGGATTGGACTCGATCTTCAGGATCTGAAGGATCAGGTCGATCATCCTGTCGGGATCGTCCTCGCGCAGGTCGCGCTCGAAATCCATGATCGCGAACAGGTTGTCGTCCTGGTCGCGTTCGGACCTGGAATATTGCTCGACCCAGGCGCGGGCGAGCTCGGCAACCGACATGCTGGCGCAATCGATCGGCTCGCGAGGCGTTCGCTGCGCCAGATGGTCGGCATGCCACGCCTCGCTGTCGGCCAGTCCCGCTATGCGCGACATCAGGGGATCGTCTGGCCCGACATGCACACCGCCAAGCAGCCAGCGCAGCCGATCATTGTGTCCGGCCTCCTGCTCGACACGCGCCATCATCTCCGTGCCGTGCGCGTAGAACAGCGCCAGCAGGAACTTGTCGTTGAGCTGCATCACCGTCGGCTTGTCGGCCTCGGTCCTGAGCACTTCCAGCACGAGATCGAGCGCTGCCTGCGGCCTACGATGCGGCAGGTGATCGAAATAGAGTTTGATGGCCCAGATGCTGCCGACCTGGTCGCGGCGGCTGACCCGCTGAAGCGCACACCACATCGATGCCAGTTCGCCGAGCGGCATCGGATCCAGGAACGCCTCGGTCTCGTCGGGCGTACGCAGCTGCGGCTCTGCCGCGATGGTCGCGAGCAATGTCGCGTCCGTCTGCCCGATGTCCGTCTGCCCCGTGTCTTCCCGCCCCATGTCTTCCCACTCCAATGTCGTTTCGCTCCGGTCATTGTGCGCGAGCGGCGATCCGATCGCCGCGCGTTCGCATTAGTGACGGAGTGAAACGCGTGGGTTCACCGACTGCTGCTGTCAGTCGTCCTCGGACTCGTCCGAGCCGAACAGGCCGAACTGTGTCGCCGCATCGCGCGAGGGCTCGGCAATGCCGAGATGGCGGAAGGCGTGCGAGGTGAGCAGGCGGCCGCGCGGGGTGCGCTGGAGATAGCCGCACTGGATCAGATAGGGCTCGATGATGTCCTCGATCGCATCGCGCGGCTCGGACAAAGCGGCGGCCATCGTCTCGACACCGACCGGACCGCCGCCGTAGTTCATCGCGATGGTCGTGAGATAGCGGCGATCCATGGCGTCGAGGCCGGCAGCGTCGACCTCGAGCGCGCTCAGTGCGTGGTCGGCAATCTTGCGGTCGATCGAGGCGGCATCGGCGGCGGAGGCGAAATCGCGCACGCGCCTGAGCAGGCGGCCGGCAATGCGGGGCGTGCCGCGGGCGCGGCGCGCGATCTCGTTGGCGCCATCAGTGCTCATGCCGACATTGAGCACGCGCGCACCGCGGGTGACGATGCTCTCCAGCTCTTCGATGGTGTAGAAATTGAGCCGGACGGGAATGCCGAAACGGTCGCGCAAGGGATTGGTGAGCAGGCCCGCGCGCGTGGTGGCGCCGACCAGGGTGAATTTCGACAGCTCGATCTTCACCGAGCGCGCCGCCGGACCTTCGCCGATGATCAGGTCGAGCTGAAAATCCTCCATCGCGGGATAGAGCACCTCTTCCACCGCCGGACTGAGGCGATGGATCTCGTCGATGAAGAGCACGTCGCGCTCTTCGAGATTGGTGAGCAGCGCGGCGAGATCGCCGGCCTTGGCGATCACCGGGCCTGATGTGGCGCGAAAGCCGACGCCGAGCTCCTTGGCCACGATCTGCGCCAGCGTGGTCTTGCCGAGGCCGGGGGGACCGACGAACAGCACGTGATCCAGCGCCTCGCCGCGCTTGCGCGCCGCCTCGATGAAGATCGAGAGATTCTTGCGGGCCTGCTGCTGGCCGACGAAGTCCGACAACGATTGCGGTCGCAGCGCGGTGTCGCCGACATCGTCGCTGCGGCGCTCGGGCGAGACCATGCGATTGGCCTTGGGGTCGCTCACTTCGCGAGCTCCTTCAGGCCGAGGCGGATGAGCTGCGCCGTCTCGGCGCCTTCACCGGCGCTGCGCGAGGCCGATGCGATGGCCGCGGCGGCCTGCGGCTGGCCGTAGCCGAGATTGACCAGCGCGGAGATCGCATCCGCCACCGGGCGCGGCGCGCGCTGGTCGTCGACGGCGCCGGCGAGATGTACGACGGCGGGATCGACATTGGCGAAAGCCGGCGCCTTGTCCTTCAACTCGGTGACGATACGCTCGGCAACCTTGGGGCCGACGCCGGGCGTGCGCGCCACCGCGGCCTTGTCGCGCAATGCAATCGCGTTGGCGAGATCAGCCGGCGCGAGCGTGCCGAGCACGGCGAGCGCGACCTTGGCGCCGACGCCCTGCACGGTCTGGAGCAGCCGAAACCATTCGCGCTCCTGGTCGGTGCGGAAGCCGAACAGTTTTATCGCGTCCTCGCGGACATAGGTCTCGATCGACAGCACGGCCGCTTCGCCGGGCGAGGGCAGATGCTGGAGCGTGCGCGTCGAGCAATGCACCTGATAGCCGACGCCGCCGACATCGAGGATCACGAAATCCTCGCCGTAGGAATCGATCAGGCCCTTGAGCTTGCCGATCATAACCCCGCCACCTTCAGCCTGAGCGCGGTGCTCTGGCGGTGATGAGCGTGGGTGATGGCGATGGCGAGCGCGTCGGCAGCGTCGGCTGACGGCGGCTCGGCCTTGGGGAGCAATATCTTCAGCATCATCGCGATCTGGTGCTTGTCGGCGTGGCCGGCGCCGACCACCGTCTTCTTGACCTGGTTCGGCGCATATTCGGCAACACTGATGCCGAACATCGCGGGCGCCAGCATGGCGACGCCGCGAGCCTGGCCGAGCTTCAGCGTCGCAACGCCGTCCTTGTTCACAAAAGTCTGCTCGACCGCAGCTTCCACCGGCTTGTGACTGGAGAGAACGGCTGCGAGCCCTTCGTGGATGCCGAGCAGGCGGCTCGCCAGCGGCAGATCGTCCGGCGGTTCCACCGACCCGCAGGCGACGTAGATCAAACGATTGCCCTCAGCCTCGATCACGCCCCAGCCGGTGCGGCGCAGGCCGGGGTCGATGCCGATGATGCGAACGGGGCCACGAATCGGGAGCGCAGTCATGGGCCAGTGATAGCGGCTGGCTGCCAGGAGCGAAACAGAAACAGAACGGAAGTAACAGGGGAAGTGGGGGGCCCCGTGCCCCGGGCGCGGCGCAGCGCGAAGCGGTGCGTTGCAGAACCGGGGCCCACATCGCCGATGGCACACGACGCACCATGGGTCCCGGCTCTGCGCAGCAGCGTTTCACGCTGCAGCGCGTCCGGGACACGCGCTGCCCTACCCGCCCATCTTCGCGACCAGCGCGTCCGACACCTCGAAATTGGCGTAGACCTGCTGGACGTCGTCGTGCTCGTTGAGCAGATCCATCAGCTTCAAAAGCTTCTCGCCGGTCTCATCGTCGACCGCGACCGTGTTCTGCGGCTTCCAGATCAGAGCGGCCTTGCGCGGCTCGCCGAACTTGGCCTCCAGCGCCTTGGCGACGTCGCGATAACCTTCGGTCGAGGCGTAGATCTCGTGGCCGCCTTCGCTCGAAATCACGTCGTCGGCGCCGGCCTCGATCGCAGCATCGAGCACGGCGTCGTCGGAGGCGACGCTGCGGTCGTATTCGATGATGCCGGTGCGGTCGAACATGAAGGACACCGAGCCGGTTTCGCCGAGATTGCCGCCCGACTTGGTGAAGAAGGAGCGGATGTCGGAGGCGGCGCGGTTGCGGTTGTCGGTCAGCGCCTCGACGATGACGGCGACGCCGCCAGGGCCGTAACCCTCGTAGCGGATCTCGTCATAGTTCTCGCCCTCATTGCCGAGCGCCTTCTTGACCGCGCGCTCGATATTGTCCTTCGGCATGTTCTCCTGGCGCGCCGCGATGATGGCCGCGCGCAGGCGCGGGTTCATGTTGGGATCGGGCGTCCCCAGCTTGGCCGCGACGGTGATTTCCCGCGCCAGCTTGCCGAACAACTTCGACTTCTGCGCATCCTGCCGCCCCTTGCGGTGCATGATGTTCTTGAATTGGGAATGTCCGGCCATGCGTGGTCTCTCGGGGTCTCTTGGAATCGTCCGCCAATGAGGATGGGAAGCGCGGCGTTATAGGCCGCCCACCCACCGGAATGAAAGGGGCTCTACGACTTTAAGGTAATACCGTAGTCCAGGTGCCCGGAAGTCAGGCACTGTTAACCCTGATTTCATTCCGGCTTGCGAAAATAGCGTCCGCCCGTCCCCCGACAAGAGTGACCTGATGGCGTTCGCATTATTTCGGAAGCGTCTGCCGGACTTGCCTGCGCCCGTGGCAACCCCACTGGCCGCGCAGTCGCCGGCCGATCCCGGGCCTGCCCCGGCCGCCGAGGGCGATTCCGCCAGGGAAATCCTGGAACTGCTGGAACTCGAGCTCGGCGCCATGATCCGCCAGCTCGAGCGGGCCGCCAATTCGGTGGCCGGCGGCGCGGAGGCGACCGCGGCAACGCTCGCGGATATTCGTGAGCGCACCGACGCCCTCACGGGCCGCACCAATGCAGCGCAATCGACCGCCTCCACCTTTGCCCATGCCGCCGACAAGTTCACCCAGTCCGCACAAGGCATCGGCGCGCAGGTGCGCGAGGCCGGCAAGCTTGCCGACGAAGCCAGCGCCGCGGCGCAGGAAGCCCGCGCCAATGTCGACCGCCTGCGCGAGTCCTCCGCCGCCATCGGCAATGTGGTCAATCTGATCGCCCAGATCGCGCGGCAGACGACGCTGCTCGCACTCAACTCGACCATCGAGGCCGCACGTGCGGGTGCGGCCGGCAAGGGCTTTGCTGTCGTCGCCACCGAAGTGAAGGCGCTCGCGGTGCAGACGCAAGGCGCCACCGAAGAGATCACACGGAAGATCGACGCGCTCCAGCGCGACGCCGCCGGCTCGGCCGATGCCGTCCACCGCATCTCGCAGGCGATCGAGGCGATCCGCCCGGTGTTCGACACCGTCAACGGCGCGGTCGCCGAGCAGAACGCGACCACGAACGAGGTGTCCGGCAACGCGACAAGCGCGTCGGAATTCATCATCTCGGTCAGCGAGAGCGCGGCCGAGATCGATGCCGCGACGAAGGCCGCCGAGACCCACGGCGAGAACGTCGCCAGCGCCGGCAAGGCGGTCACGACCTTCGCGCAGAAGCTGAAATCGCGCTGCGCGGTGCTGCTCCGCCAGAGCGAGCACGACGACCGCCGCAAGACCGAGCGACTGCCCTGCCATCTCAAGCTCGAAACCGCGCGTGGCGTGCTGCCGGTCTATGAAATCTCGATGGACGGCGTGCTGATCGGCGGCGCGGATGCGGCGAAGCTGGCCACGCAGGCTGTCATCGACGGCACGCTCGAAGACGTCGGCGCCTGCCGCCTGCGCGTGATCGAGCAAACCAAGGCCGGCGCCCGCGCACAATTCGTCAGCCCCAATGCCGCTCTGGCCGAGAAGATCGAAGACAGGCTCTGGTCGATCCACGAGGAGAACACCGAGTTCGTCACCCGCGCCATGGAAGCGGGCACCGCGCTGACCCGGATCTTCGAGCAGGCGGTTACGCGCGGCGAGGTCAGGATCGACGACCTCTTCGACACCGACTATGCGGAGATCGCCGGCACCAATCCGCAACAATACCGCACGAAATATCTGGACTGGGCCGACCGCGCGCTGCCGCCGTTCCAGGAGGCCTTTCTCGCCAAGGAACCGCGCATGGCATTCTGCGCCATGGTCGACCGCAATGGCTTCCTGCCGGTGCACAACAAGATCTATTCGCATCCGCAGCGGCCGGGCGATTCCGCATGGAACACCGCCAACTGCCGCAACCGGCGCATCTTCAACGATCCGGCGGGGTTGGCGGCCGCGCGCAACCTGCGCTCGTACCTGGTCCAGAGCTATGCGCGGGACATGGGCAACGGCAACACCGTGATGATGCGCGAGATCGACGTTCCGATCCGCGTGCAGGGGCGGCACTGGGGTGGATTTCGCACGGCCTACAAGCTGTAGTGCACGCTCAGGCAAGACGCCGACGCGCGAATCACCTTCTTGAATAAAACTGGAATGGGAATGCCGCGGTGAGCCGATCAACGGCTCCGCTTGGAGGAAGCCCGTACATGTCCCTTGCCCAGCTCGCAGTCATGGACACCGGATCCAACCGGACGCTTGCCGAACGGCTGATCGACCAGCTCGCCGACCGCATCGGCGGTCTCGGGGTCGAGCTTGCCGACATCGCCGGCAACGTCCAGGAAGTCGCAAACCGCGTCGTCAACCAGTCCGAACGGTTCCATCACCTCCAGAAGACGGCCGAGACGATGGTCTCGGCCAATCACGACATCGCCAATGCGTCACAGGCGGTGCAATCGACCGCTTCAGCGGCGGTCGGCGAGATCGCACAGTCGCGCGGCGCGGTCGATGCCGCGGTCAGCCACATCTCCGAGCTCGTCGCAGCCGTGGAGCGGATCGAGGGGCGCCTGAGCGCCGTCGGCTCGGCGCTGGCCCAGGTGGCAAAAGTGTCCGGCTCGATCGAGGCGATCGCGAAGCAGACCAATTTGCTCGCGCTCAACGCCACCATCGAAGCCGCGCGCGCGGGCAATGCCGGCCGCGGCTTCGCGGTGGTCGCAAGCGAGGTCAAGAACCTCGCGGAGGCCACCCGCCAGGCCACGCATCAGATTTCCGACACCGTGCGCGATCTCGACGGCCAGATCGAAGGCCTGATCGGCGAGAGCAGCGACGCCTCGCAGCGTGCCAAGACGGCCGGCGAAGGCGCCCAGCAGATCTCCGGCATCATCTCGCGGGTGCAGCAGGGCTTCGCCTCCGTGGAAGCCGAGATCGACAGCGTCACGCGCGCCGCGACCTCCAATCTCGGCCATTGCGACACGGTCATCAGCGAGCTCAACGAGCTCGCCAAGGGCGTCGACCTGTCCTCGCACGATCTCAGGAATGCCGATCAGCGCGTGACAAAACTGCTCGACACCTCCGAAGCGCTGATCGCAATGATCGCCGACAGCGGCGTGGAGACATCGGATGCGCCGCTGATCCGCGCCGTCGTCGAGACCGCAAAGCGGATCTCGGACGAGTTCGAGGCCGCCATCGACCGCGGCGAGATCACGCTCGACCAGCTCATGGACGAGAACTACCGGGAAATCCTCGGCACCGATCCCAAGCAGTACAAGACCAACTACGTCGAATTCACCGACCGCGTGCTGCCCGCCATCCAGGACCCGGTCCAGAAGTCCGATTCCCGCATCGTGTTCTGCGTCGCCTGGGCCAAGGGCGGCTATCTGCCGACCCACAACCCGAACTACCGCCTGCCGCAGGGCAAGGACCCCGTCTGGAATAACGCCAATTGCCGCAACCGCCGCCTGTTCAGCGACCGCGCGGTGAAGAAGGTCGCGGCCAACACCAAGCCGTTCCTGCTCCAGACCTATCGCCGCGACATGGGCGGCGGGCAGTTCGTGCTGATGAAGGACCTGTCCTCGCCGATCGTGATCCGCGGCAGGCACTGGGGCGCCTTCCGGATGGGTTTCCGGCAGAGCTGACGACCGGCACGACCGTGCTCCTGGGTCGCTGAATCAAAAAACCTGGAAAACAACCCCATGCACAGTAGCCGGGGCGTGGAGAATCAACGGCTTACGCCGAGAGGCCACGACGCGGTTTGACCCGTCGGGCAAAACAGGCGCATAATGCTATTATTCCGAAATCTCCATACACTCCTCTTCCCTTCTCCCCTTGTGGGAGAAGGTGGCGCGAAGCGCCGGATGAGGGGTCTCTATCGGCAGACAAAGCTGTTTCGGAATGAAAAGGGATCATGCACGGAGACGGTATCTTAGGGTAGGCAAAGCGAAGCGTGCCCACGCGCCTCCGTTGCGGTCTCGAAGAGCGTGGGCACGGCGCAAGAGCGCCTTTGCCCACCCTACAATTCCGGACTTGCGGAGAGATACCCCTCACCCGAACGCGTTCGTGTCTACCGGCGTCGCTGCCCTCTCCCTCAAGGGGAGAGGGCACAGCAATGGGCCGTGCACCTCTCGTGCACCTTGCTCGCCGCCGCCTGACTTTCGCAATCGCACGAGTTTCGTCTTCGCACGATTTTGCGCGTTCGCACGGTCATGCGCGCCGATCGACGGCGCTCGCGACGAAAATGCGTCAAAACATGACGCTTATCATATCAATTAGCCCAAAACGCTTGCAGCGATCGCCGCACAAATTCGTGAACGTCATGGCGTCACGCGCCTCTCGCGCAAATATGCATTGCCGGAAATTTCGATGCTTCATCGTTTCGCATCGTTATGATTATGGTCGCGCGCAAATTCGCCGACTTGATCGCCGCAAGCGATCGTCGAGCAAGGGGATGCATATGGCAACTGTTCTCACCATCAACGGCGAAACGAAATCCTTCGACGCGCCACCCGAGATGCCGCTGCTGTGGGTGCTGCGCGACATCCTGGGAATGACGGGCACGAAATTCGGCTGCGGCATCGCGCAATGCGGCGCCTGCACCGTGCACGTCGACGGCAAGGCGGTGCGCTCCTGTGTGCTGCCGGTCAGCGCCGTCGAGAACCGCGCCATCACCACCATCGAGGCCGTCGGCAATACGCCGTCGGGCGCGAAGGTGCAGAAGGCCTGGCTCGATCTCGAAGTGATCCAGTGCGGCTACTGCCAGTCCGGCCAGATCATGGCGGCCGCCGCGCTGCTGGCCGCAACGTCGCATCCTGACGATGCCGACATCGACGCTGCGATGGCCGGCAACATCTGCCGCTGCGGCACCTATGTGCGTATCCGCGAGGCCATCAAGCAGGCCGCCAACGGCCGTCAGTCGTGAGGTCCGCCATGATCGCAGGCAAGACTCTTCCCGCCGTCTCCCGCCGCTCGCTGCTGACCGGCGGCCTCGCCACCGGCTTCCTGCTCGCCTTCCATCTGCCGCTGCGCGCCGCGGTCAACGAGCCGGTGCAGCCTGCCGATTCGACCGACGGCAAGTTCGCGCCCAACGCCTTCATCCGCATCGACGAGACCGGGCGCACGATCCTGATGATGCCGCAGGTCGAGATGGGCCAGGGCACCTACACATCGATCTCCGCCGTGCTCGCCGAGGAGTTAGATGCCGACTGGAGCAAGGTCGAGGTCCAGCACGCGCCGCCGAACGACAAGCTCTACGGCAATCCGACCTTCGGTCTGCAAGTCACCGGCAATTCCAATTCGATCCGCGCCTGGTGGTTGCCGCTGCGCAAGGCCGGCGCCACCGCGCGCGCGATGCTGGTGCAGGCGGCGGCCAGCCAATGGGGTGTCGAGCCGGCAAGCTGCACGGCCGCGAAGGGCGAGGTCGCGCATGCCGCGAGCGGCCGCAAGCTCGGCTATGGCGCGCTGGCGCTCGCAGCCCAGGGCCAGACGCCGCCGAAGGATGCCGCGGTCAAGGACCCCAAGGACTTCGTCATCATCGGCCAGCCCCTGAAGCGGCTCGACACGCCCGACAAGGTCAACGGCAAGGCCGTTTATGGAATCGACGCGATTCTGCCCGGTATGAAGTTCGCCACCGTCGCCGCCTGCCCCGTGTTCGGCGGCAAGGTCGGCAAGGTCGACGACAGCGCCGCGGTGAAGCTCCCCGGCGTGCGCAAGGTCGTCGTGCTCGACGACATGGTCGCCGTGATCGGCGATCACATGTGGGCGGCGAAGAAGGGTCTCGAAGCGCTCAAGATCGAGTGGAACGAGGGACCGAACGCCAAAATCACCACCAGGGACGTCTGGGACGATCTGCGCAAGGCCAGCGAGAAGGACGGCGCGGTCGCGAAATCCGACGGCGATATCGCCAAGGCGCTCGCCAGCGGCGACAAGTTCGAGGCGGCCTACGAGCTGCCGTTCCTGGCGCATGCGTCGATGGAGCCGATCAACGCCACCGTGCACGTCAAGCCAGACTCCTGCGAAATCTGGACCGGCACGCAGATCATGACGCGCGTGCAGTCGGAAGCGGCGAAGGCCGCGGGCCTTCCGGTCGACAAGGTGATCGTCAACAATCACCTGCTCGGCGGCGGGTTTGGCCGCAAGCTCGAGCCGGACATGGTGATCGCGGCGGTGAAGATCGCCAAGCAGGTCGACTATCCCGTCAAGGTGGTGTGGACCCGCGAGGAGGACATCCAGCACGACGTCTATCGTCCGGTCTATCGCGACCAGATCACGGCATCGCTGGTCGACGGCAAGGTTGCCGGCTGGAAGTACAAGGTGGCCGGCTCCGCCGTGCTGGCGCGGTGGTTGCCGCCGGCGTTCCAGAAAGGCATCGACATCGACGCGGTCGACGCCGCCGTCGATGCGCCCTACGACTTCGCCAACTTCCACGTCGAATATGTCCGGGCCGAACCGCTGTCGATACCGACCGGCTTCTGGCGCGGCGTCGGGCCGAACAACAACGTGTTCGCGGTCGAATGCGCGATGGACGAGCTGGCGCGCAAGGCCGGCAAGGACCCGATCGAATTCCGCCGTTCCATGCTGACCAAGAACCCGCGCATGCTCGCGGTGCTCAACCAGGTCGCCGAGAAGTCCGGCTGGGGTCAGCCGCTGCCGCCGCGCGCCGGCCGCGGCATCTGTGTGCAGCCGTCTTTCGCGAGCTTCATCGCGACCGTGGTTGAAGCCGAGATCGACGATTTCGGCGAGATCACGCTCCGCCGCATCACCTCGGTGGTGGACACCGGCATCGCGGTCAATCCGGACACGGTGAAGGCGCAGATCGAGGGCGGCCTCATCTTCGGCCTCACCGCCGCGCTCTATGGCGAGATCACCATCGACAAGGGCCGCGTGCAACAATCGAACTTCCACGACTACCGCATGATGCGCATCAACGAGACGCCGAAGGTCGAGGTCATCGTGGTCAAGAGCGGCGAAGCACCCGGCGGCATCGGTGAGGCCGGCGTCAATGCCGGACCACCGGCGCTGCGCAACGCGATTTACGCCGCAACCGGCGTGGCGCTGCGGCGCCTGCCGATCGATCGGAAACTGCTGGCTGCGGGGAAGAAGGCATGAGCGGCAAGATGCGAATCCTCACAAGCCTGGTCGTGATCGCCATCGTGGTGGCGGGGCTCGGCGTCTGGATCATCCGCGGTCCCGGCCCGCTCGACTTCGCGGGCGGCACCAAGGTGGCGCTGGCGGACTACCGCGCGGGCAAGCCGACCGGCGTGCCGGCCAGGCTGGAGAAGGCTGGCATGGTCGAGCGCGGCGAATATCTCGCCAAGGCGGCCGACTGCATGGTCTGCCACACCAAGCCCGGCGAGAAGGAGTACTCCGGCGGGCTTGGCTTCAAGCTGCCGTTTGGCACGCTCTATTCGACCAACATCACGCCGGACAAGGACACCGGCATCGGCAATTACAGCGACCAGGATTTTCTCAACGCCGTCCAGCGCGGCAAGCGTCATGACGGCGCGCGGCTTTATCCGGCGATGCCGTACACGTCCTACACCTACATGACCGACGAGGACGTGCTGGCGGTGAAGGCCTATCTGTTCAGCCTTCCCGCGGTGCGCGCGAAGGCGCCCGACAACACGCTGTCGTTCCCGTTCGACCAGCGCTGGGCGATGATTGTCTGGTCGGCCGTGTTCAATCCGGACACGCGCTTTACGCCTGACACCTCGAAGAGCCCGGAGTGGAATCGTGGCGCGTATCTCGCCGAAGCGCTGGCGCATTGCGGCGAGTGCCACACGCCGCGCAATCCCGGCTTCGCGCTTGATAACCGCAAGAAATTCGCTGGCGCGATCACGGCCGGCTGGCGCGCCTTCAACATCTCCTCCGACAAGGCCACCGGTCTCGGCAATTGGAGCGATCAGGACCTGATCTCGTATCTGTCGCTCGGCCACGCGCCGGGCCACGGTTCGGCCTCGGGTCCGATGGGTGAAGCGGTCGACCACAGCTTCAGCAAGTTCGCGCCCGAAGACATCCGCGCCATCGTCGCTTACTTGCGCAGCGTGCCGCCGATGCCCTCGCCCGATCTGCCGGCCACCACGGCGCCCGTCGCGCCCGCCTCCCACAAGGAGGGCATCACGGCGGATGCGCGCGGCAAGAAGGTGTTCGCCAGCGCCTGCGCCAGTTGCCACGGCTGGAGCGGCGAGAGCCCGGTCTCGCCGATGGCGACGCTGACCGGTACCTGGGCCGTCAACGATCCCGCCGCCACCAACGTCGCGCAGATCGTGCTGTCAGGCACCAAGCGCCACACGCCCGACGGCGCGCTGTCAATGCCCGCGTTCGGAAGCGCCTACACCGACGACGAGATCGCAGCGGTGGCGAACTACGTCACAGCACGGTTCGGCACCAAGGGCTCGAAGCTGACGGCGAAGGATGTGGCTGAGCTGCGCGAGCAGACGGCGGAGTAACTATTGCAACAAAACAGGTGCCCCTTCTCCCCTTGTGGGAGAAGGTGGCGCGAAGCGCCGGATGAGGGGTCTCTTTCCATTTGCACGATGCGAACTCGTGGAGAGAGACCCCTCACCCGGCTCGCCGCTTCGCGGCGAGCCACCCTCTCCCACAAGGGGCGAGGGTGCACGGTGAATGCCGCTCGAAGAATTCAGCCCAACCAAAACTTCGGCGCGGGCTTCTCCCACCCGCGCCGACGCATCCCCTCACGTAATCGCGATCGGGCAGCCGTTGCTTCCCGTAGCGCCCTTGATCGGGGCCGGGGTGAAACTATAGACGAACTGGTATTTCTTGTCGGCGATCAGCTCGTCGAAGATCAGGTTCTCGTGGTTGTGGATGCCGTTCTTGGTTTGCAGCTCGGCGTGGACCACGAAGGCGAGCGTCTTGTCGGGATTGGGCACCACCTCGACGGCCCAGGTGTCGGCCCCCGTGAGCGCGAGATCCTTCTCGACGATCCATTTGGCAGCGTCGAGGCCGATGCCCGGCTCTCCGCTGTTGAAGCGATCATTGTTCTTCATCCAGAGCGAGCCCCAGCCGGTGTGGAACATGATCGCGTCGCCGGGCTTGATGTCGCTCTCGGGGATGTTCTGCTTCGCCAGCCCCGCCTTGATGTCGGCTGAGGAGATCTCCTGCCCCGCATCCATCATGCCGCCCTTGAGGGCGACCATGTCGATCAGATGCGCGCGGGTGAAGATCGGCTTGAGCTTCTCGATGCCGAGCTTCTTCAGGCCGTAGGCGTCGCTGATCTCGGCCGCTGTGAAGCCGTTGTAGAATCGCATCTCGCTCTTGTCGCCCTCCTTGCCCATCTGGATGCCGATGTGACCAAGACCGTCGAACTGCGTGCCGGTCTGGCCGATCTCGGTCGCAAGAAACTCGTCGTGATACACGAGCTTGTTGTCGCCGAACGGGCCGCCGGTCGGGCTGCCGGGAATGCGCAGCGCGAACACACGCGCGCCGAACAGCGGCATCGCGGCCTCGTAGACGCGACCGATCTTGTAGATCTTGCCGTCCTTGATCCATTTCGCCGCGTCGAGGACCTTCGCCGGGGTCATGTGGTTGGATGCGCCGGACTCGTCATCCTTGCCCCATTTCGAGGGCCACCATGGCTTGTCGACGTTCTTGGGCATGGAGGTGGCAGTCTGCGCCTGGGCCTGGCTGATCGGCGCGAGCGAGAACTTGCCGTGCATCGAGCCGGCGAGCGCCGCGCCAGCGACGCCGGCGATGCCCGCGGTGCGGAGCAAGGTCCGGCGGTCGGTCGTGGCGCCGCTGGCATCTTGATCTACGTCGTTGATCTCATTAGACATTGCACCCTCCCTGGTTGTGGTCAGAACAAGATCTGACTCTAAAATTGTTTCGGGTACCCTCCTCCTCCGCTACGCTGTTGTCCAGCGACAAAATTAAGACTGATGGCGCGAGAGCTTCCCATGAGCCTTTTCGAAAGTGACAAATCCGCGCAGCGACTTCCGGTCTCGCTGATCACCGGCTTTCTCGGCAGCGGCAAGACGACATTGCTCAATCGCCTGCTGCGCCACGACGGCATGAAGGACAGCGCCGTCATCATCAACGAGTATGGCGAGGTCAGTCTCGATCATCTTCTGGTCGAGCGCGTCGACGGCGAGGTCGCCGTGCTCGCAAGCGGTTGCATCTGCTGCACCATCCGCAGCGATCTGGAGCAGACGCTGCGAGATCTCCTGGTGAAGCGGGACCGCGGCGAGATTCCGCCGTTCCGCCGTATCCTGGTCGAGACCACCGGTCTCGCCGACCCCGCGCCGATCGTGCAGCTGCTGCTCAACAACCCACTCGTCTCGCACTTCCTGCGGCTCGACACGGTCGTGACCACGGTCGATGCGGTCAACGCGCCGCATCAGCTCGATCGGCAATATGAGGCGGTGAAGCAGGTGGCGTTGGCCGACCGGCTGTTGATCACCAAGAGCGATCTGGTCGAGAGCATCGCGGCGCTGGAGCTGCGCCTGCGGCGGCTCAATCCCGGCGCCAGAATCGAAAGCGTCAGTCACGGCGAGATCGATCCTGCGCAGCTATTCGGCGCCGGCCTGATCGATCCCGAATTGAAAAGGATAGACGTTGAGCGCTGGCTCAACGAGCGGGCCTTCGCGGAATCACATGCGCACGCCGGTCATTCGCATCACGATCATCACGCGCACCATGACCATGGCCATCATGATCACGATGCGTCGATCGCCAGCTTCGTGCTGGCGTTCGACGAGCCGCTCGACTGGATGGCCGTGACGCACTGGCTTGCGTATCTGCGCAACGCGCGCGGTGAGGACTTGCTGCGCGTGAAGGGAATTCTCAATCTCCATGGCGAGCCGACGCCGATCGTGATCCACGGCGTTCACCACGTCTTCCATCCGCCGGTGGCGCTGGCTGCCTGGCCCGACAGCGATCGCCGCTCACGCATCGTGTTCATCACACGCGGCATCGCGCGTGCGGACGTGCTCGAGCTCTGGCAGGCGGTCCGCGCGGCGGCGTGAGGAATGTCCCTCCGCGACCGCGGTATCGTAGGGTGGGCAAAGCGAAGCGTGCCCACCACCTTTAACGATCGAGAAAGATCGTGGGCACGGCGCAAGTGCGCCTTTGCCCACCCTACGATTCCGAAGGTGAGGCGCGGCCGCTCAGCTCAACCAGAACTTCGGCGTAGCCGGCTCCAGCCTTCCGCCGACGCGCACGGGCGCAATCTTCAGTGCGAGCCCTGTCGCGTCATCCGTCTCCACGGCAACGCCGCTCAACGTCGCAACACCCGCCGCCGGCTCGAAGCGGCCCGACGGAATTCCCGACGTGAACCTGCGCAGCGGCTCTTCCTTCTGCATGCCGATGATGGAGTCGTAATCGCCGGTCATGCCGGCATCGGTCATGTAGGCGGTGCCGCCGGTGAGGATCTGGTGGTCTGCGGTCGGCACATGGGTGTGCGTGCCGACGACGAGACTGGCGCGGCCGTCGCAGAAGAAGCCGATGCCTTGCTTCTCGCTGGTCGCCTCGCAATGGAAATCGACGACGATGGCGTCGGCGGCAACGCCGAGCGGACAGGCGCCGAGCTCGCGCTCCAGCGCCGCAAAGGGATCGTCGAACGGGGTCATGAAGACGCGGCCGAGCGCGTTGACGACGAGCGCATGCTTGCCGTTCTTGGTCTCGACCAGCGCGGCGCCGCGGCCGGGCGTGCCGCGCGGATAATTCGCGGGCCGCACTAGGCGCTCGGCGCGCTCGATGAACACCAGGGCTTCACGCTGGTCCCAGGAGTGATTGCCGAGCGTCACCGCGTCGGCCCCGGCATCGATAAACTCCTGATAGATCGCTTCCGTGATGCCGAAGCCGCCGGCGGAATTCTCGCCGTTGACGACGACGAGATCGAGCGACCAGTCCTTGACCATGCCGGGCAGATATTCGGCGATGGCGTTGCGGCCACTACGGCCGACGACATCACCCACGAAGAGAATGCGCAACTTCAGAACTCCGGAAATCGAACACGTCCGATTCCGTTAGCACATAATCCAGCGCCACGTCGTGGGATAGTGCCGGAACCGCCTTGATTTCCTGCGCTGCAAAAGCGAGCCCGATGCCGACGATCTGCTTGGCCTTGCGCAGATGAGCGAAGGTGTGGTCGTAATGTCCCGCGCCATAGCCGATGCGATGGCCGAGACGATCAAAGGCCGCGAGCGGCGTCAGCATGATGTCCGGAATGACTTCGCTTGCTGCCGGCGACGGCTCGGGAATGCCGAGCGGGCCGAGCATCAGGCGGTCGTTCGGGTGGAAGATGCGAAAGATCAGCGACTGGCCGCGCGCGGTGACGCAGGGCAGCGCCAGCCTTGCGCCCTCCTCGGCGAGCTTCTTCATCAGCGGCAGCGGATCGATCTCGCTGCGGATCGGGGAATAGCCGGAGACAATGCTGCCGGGCACGAGATCGAACGGCAGCCCGCGCTTGGCGAGCTTCGTTGCGGCGGCGGTGCGCTTCTTCTCGCTGAGCGCGTCGCGCGCCGCGAGGGCTTTGGCACGGAGCTCGGCTTTCGAATTCGACATGCGCTTTGGTCCCCCACGTCACCACCCGTCTTGTGCGCCCTTGCGCACTGGGGCGGGTGATCCAGTATTCCAGAGGCGGTGGTGATTCACACAAAGGCCGCGGCGTACTGGATGCCCCGGTCCTCCGTGCGCAATTGCGCACTCGGCGGGGCATGACATCTACTGAACAGGCCGCAGTCATTTCGACAGGCACGAACCAGAAGGAAGAAACAGTGCGAAGCCGCGGACGCCGTTGAAGCACTCGATCCCGGAGTTCCCTACGAAAGTAGGTGGGCACCATATGTCCGAGCCCACGGGCCCGGCCAGGGACAGTTCCCTAAAGGATCGATAAGGCCCCGGGGATATATGGCTCCTGACGCACGTCGCAGCCTCGCCGGGGCAATCTAACAACGATACTGACGAATCGCCAGTGGCGCGAAGCTCTTATGCGGCCATCCTTCGAGACGCCCGCTTTGCGGGCTCCTCAGGATGAGGACTGAGTGCTTAGCAGCAATTTTTACGGGCAAAGCTGCCGATCAGCCTCATCCCGAGGAGACCGCGGAGCGGTCGTCTCGAAGGACGAGGCGCTCGCTCAGGCCCCGCCAAGCTCGTACGCGATAGCTTCCCCCGCGAGCGGGGGAGCGAGCGCACCGCCCGCGTGGCAGCAGTCCCTACCCGATCGCGATGCCGTTGCCGACGGTCCGGTTCAGGACCTGGGTCGACTTCTCGATGCGCTCGGCCGCGGCGTTCAGGGCGTTCACCACCGCGGTCTGGGTCAGCCGGGCGCGCTCGACGGCGGCATTGCGGAAATCCCGCAGCTCGGTCAACTCCTGCTCCATGGTGCGGACGCGGTTGCCGACATCGACCAGCTCGTCGCAGACGGTCAGCGCCGCCATCACGGTGAGGCGCGCATCGCCGATCTCGCCGAATTTTCCGCGCAGCGACTGGATCCGCGTCTCCAGGCTTTCGGCGAGCTTCAGCAGCCGCACCTCCTGGCCCTCCTCGCAGGCCATGCGGTATTGCCGGCCGTTGATGGTGACGTTGATGTGGCTCATCCGTCCTCTCCGGTATCGAGCACCGAGCGTATCGTGACGATCGCAGAATCCAGCCGATCGGAGATCTCGCGATTGGTGCGCTCGAGCTTGCGCGCCTTCACCAACGCGCCGTCGAGCTCGTCGGCGAGCCGCGAACGATCCGCGCCCAGCGCCTGGATTCGCGCCGCGAGTTCGTTCTCGTCGCGGTCGGCGTCGCGCCGCCGCTCCACCGCGCTTTCGAGCGAGTCGAGCGCCGCCATGAGTCTGCGGGTCGCGATCTCGATCTCGACGGCGGATGACTCCGTCATGGCAGAGCTGTTGGACACGCGATCGTTCATGCAGTCAGCGGCGGAACCTGTGGCCTACCCAGTGGCCTTTACCCTGGAGCTTGCCGTCCGGCAAAAGACTCGGTTCGGCAAGCGGTTAGAAGCAGAAATTTACGTGGCAAGCTAGCGAAGCGCAACGCCGCCGCGAAACTATGCACTGCTAAGCAACTTTTACGGCCAAACCGACGTTTGATTGCCTTGGACTCCCGGAACCGAGGTGCTATCCCAGCCCGACCTTTCCGTGGCCGCCAGGCTCCCCGCGCGGCCCGCACCACCCGCCAAGCGCCTCATTTCAGACGGATTTCAGACATGACGCAAGTCGACCACACCCGTATGGCCAACGCGATCCGTGGCCTCTCGATGGACGCTGTCGAGAAGGCGAAATCGGGCCATCCCGGCCTGCCGATGGGCGCCGCCGACATCGCCACGGTGCTGTTCACGCAATTCCTGAAATACGATGCTGCCGCAATTGATTGGCCGGACCGCGACCGCTTCGTGCTCTCGGCCGGTCACGGCTCGATGCTGCTCTATTCGCTGCTGTACCTGACCGGCAATGCCGGCATGACGCTGGACCAGATCAAGCAGTTCCGGCAGCTCGGCGGCTTGACCCCGGGCCATCCCGAGAACTTCCACACCAAGGGCATCGAGACCACCACCGGCCCGCTCGGCCAGGGCATCTCGACCGCGGTCGGCATGGCGCTCGCCGAGAAGATGCTCGCCGCCGAGTTCGGCAAGAAGATCGTCGATCACCACACCTATGTGCTCGCCTCCGACGGCGACCTGATGGAAGGCGTGTCGCAGGAAGCGATCGCGATGGCTGGGCACTGGAAGCTCGGCAAGCTGATCGTGCTCTATGACGACAACGGCATCTCGATCGACGGACCGACCTCGATTGCGGATTCGGTCGACCAGGTGAAGCGCTTCAAGTCCGCCGGCTGGGCCGCCGAGAAGATCGACGGCCACGACCAGGCCGCGATCGCCGCTGCGATCACCCGCGCGCAAAAGTCCAACAAGCCGACGCTGATCGCCTGCCGCACCACCATCGGCTTCGGCGCGCCGCATAAGGCCGGCACCGCGAAGGCGCATGGCGAGGCGCTCGGCGCCGACGAGCTCAAGGCCGCCAAGGAAAATCTCGGCATCTCGCTCGAGCCGTTCTCGGTGCCGGACGACGTGCTGAAGGCCTGGCGCGAAGCCGGCAGCCGCGGCGCGGCGGCACGACAGGAATGGGAGGGCCGGCTCGGCGAGCTCGGCAGCCGCAAGCGTGCCGAGTTCGAGCGCCGTCTGCGTCATGAGCGTCCCGCTTCGCTCGCCAAGGCGGTGCGTGCGTACAAGAAGGAGCTGCTGGAAAAGCCGATGACCGCGGCCACCCGCAAATCCTCGGAAGCCGTGATCGAAGTCATCGCCGGCGCGATGCCGATGGAATTCCTCGCAGGCTCCGCCGACCTCACCGGCTCCAACAACAACAAGGCGAAGTCGGCGACCGCGTTCTCGGCCAAGACGCCGAAGGGCCGCTTCATCCATTACGGCATCCGCGAGCACGGCATGGCGGCTGCGATGAACGGCATCTTCCTGCACGGCGGCTTCGCACCGAACGGCGCGACCTTCCTGGTGTTCACCGATTATGCGCGTCCCGCGATGCGCCTTGCCGCGCTGATGGGCGCCGGCGTCGTCTACGTGATGACGCACGATTCCATCGGCCTCGGCGAGGACGGCCCGACCCACCAGCCGGTCGAGCATCTCGCGGCACTTCGCGCCATTCCGAACATGCGCGTGTTCCGTCCCTGCGATGCCATCGAGGTCGCCGAGTGCTGGGAGCTCGCGCTCAACCGCATCGACGGCCCGACGGTGCTGGCCCTGACGCGGCAGAACCTGCCGCAGCTCCGCACCAATGCGCCGAACGACAATCCCTGCGCGGCCGGCGCCTACGAGCTGGTCGCAGCCCAGGGCGAAGCCAGGGCGACGCTGTTCGCTTCCGGTTCCGAGGTCGAGATCGCGGTTGCCGCCCAGAAGCAGCTCGCCGAGCGCGGCATCGCGTCACGGGTGGTCTCGGTGCCCTCGCTCGAGCTTTTGTTAGCGCAACCAGAAGCCAAGCGTGCCGAGATCATCGGCAACGCGCCGGTGAAGGTCGCGATCGAAGCCGCGGTGCGCTGGGGCTGGGACGCCGTGATCGGCCAGGATGGCGAATTCGTCGGCATGCATTCGTTCGGTGCGAGCGCGCCGGCGAAGGATCTTTACAAGCATTTCGGCATTACCGCCGAGGCTGCGGTTAACGCCGTGCTGAAGCGCGTTAGCTGAGAGTTGAGCTTGCCAAAAAAAAGGACTACGTAATCTCTCATATGATCAAGCACCGCCCGGCCGAACCGGGCGTCCGCCCCTAAAAAACCCTCGCAAGCGCGTAGAGCGCGTTGTGCGGGAAGATTAGGCGTTATCGATCACGTCATTGAACGGTCATAAGGAGATGAAACATGGCAGTCCGCGTCGGAATTAACGGTTTTGGCCGCATCGGCCGCAACGTGCTGCGTGCTATCGCCGAGTCCGGCCGCAAGGACATCGAGGTCGTCGGCATCAACGATCTCGGCCCGGTCGAGACCAACGCCCATCTCCTCCGCTTCGACAGCGTCCATGGCCGCTTCCCCGGCACCGTCACCGTCGACGGCGACTCGATCAACCTCGGCGGCGGCAAGATCAAGGTGACCGCCGAGCGCGATCCCTCGAAGCTGCCCTGGAAGGATCTCGGCGTCGACATCGCGCTGGAATGCACCGGCATCTTCACCTCGAAGGACAAGGCCTCCGCGCACCTGACCGCCGGCGCCAAGCGCGTTCTGGTTTCCGCGCCCGCCGACGGCGCCGACGCCACCATCGTCTACGGCGTCAACCACGAGACCCTGACCAAGGATCATCTGGTCGTCTCCAACGGCTCCTGCACCACCAACTGCCTTGCGCCGGTTGCCAAGGTGCTGAACGACCTGGTCGGCATCGAGACCGGCTTCATGACCACGATCCACGCCTATACCGGCGACCAGCCGACGCTCGACACCATGCACAAGGATCTCTACCGCGGCCGCGCGGCTGCGATGTCGATGATCCCGACCTCGACCGGTGCCGCCAAGGCGATCGGCCTCGTGCTGCCCGAGCTGAAAGGCAAGCTCGACGGCGTCGCGATCCGCGTGCCGACCCCGAACGTCTCGGTCGTCGACCTCAAGATCGTCGCCAAGCGCGCCACCGACGCCAAGGAAATCAACGCCGCGATGAAGCGCGCCAGTGAGCAGCAGCTCAAGGGCATCCTCGGCTACACCACTGCGCCGAACGTCTCGATCGACTTCAACCACGATCCGCACTCCTCGACCTTCCACGAGGACCAGACCAAGGTGCAGAACGGCACGCTGGTGCGCGTGATGTCCTGGTACGACAACGAGTGGGGCTTCTCGAACCGCATGGCGGACACCGCCGTCGCGATCGCGAAGGTGATCTAAGGAGGCCACGTGCTTCCTCACTGGATCGGCATCCCTGGCGTCATACTGTTGATCGCGTTGATCGCGTACGGATTTCGCCAGGGCCATAAAGTGAGATCACCGAAAGACGGTGGCGGAAGCGGCGATCATGGCCATTACCCGCCTTCCGAGTCCGATACTCCGACGCACGGATGATGAATGATGTCCGCTAAATTCCGCACCCTCGACGACGTCGACGTGAAGGGCAAGCGCGTGCTGCTGCGCGTCGATCTCAACGTGCCCATGGAGAACGGGCGCGTCAGCGACGCCACCCGGCTCGAGCGCGTCGCGCCGACCATCACCGAAATCTCGGACAAGGGCGGCAAGGTCATCCTGCTCGCGCATTTCGGCCGGCCAAAGGGACGCGACCCCAAGGAGTCGCTCAAGCCGGTTGCCGAAGCTTTGTCGAAGGTCGTGAACAAGCCCGTCGCCTTCGCCGACGACTGCGTCGGCGAGCCCGCGGCCACGGCCGTGGCGGCGCTGAAGGATGGCGACATCCTGTGCCTGGAAAATACCCGCTTCCACAAGGAAGAGGAAAAGAACGATCCCGCCTTCGTCGCGGAATTGGCGAAGCTCGGCGACATCTGGGTCAATGACGCCTTCTCGGCCGCGCACCGCGCCCATGCCACGACCGAAGGCCTCGGCCACAAGCTGCCGGCCTATGCCGGCCGCACCATGCAGGCCGAGCTCGTCGCGCTGGAGAAGGCGCTGGGTTCGCCGACCAAGCCCGTCATCGCGATCATCGGCGGCGCAAAGGTCTCGACCAAGATCGACCTGCTCGAAAACCTCGTCAACAAGGTCGATGCGCTGGTGATCGGCGGCGGCATGGCCAACACCTTCCTGCACGCCCAGGGCGTCGCGGTCGGCAAGTCGCTGGCCGAGAAGGATCTCGCCGCCACCGCGCTGCGCATCATGGAAAAGGCGGAAGCCGCCAATTGCGCGATCATCCTGCCCGTCGACGCCACGGTCGCCTATCACTTCGCCGCCAATGCGCCCTCGCATGCCTACGGGCTCGATGCGATCCCGGCCGACGGCATGATCCTCGATGTCGGTCCGCAGTCGATCGCGCGGGTCCATGCCGCCATCGATGACGCAGCCACCCTGGTCTGGAACGGACCGCTCGGCGCTTTCGAGATGCAGCCGTTCGACCGCGGCACGGTCGCGGCCGCCAAGCACGCCGCCGAGCGCACCAAGGCCAAGAAACTGATCTCGATCGCGGGCGGCGGCGACACCGTTGCGGCCCTCAACCAGGCCCATGTGGCCGGTCAGTTCACCTATGTTTCGACCGCCGGTGGCGCATTTCTTGAATGGATGGAAGGCAAGCCCCTGCCCGGCGTCGAAGTTCTGCGCACCAAGTAATTAGTCGGCAAGAAGAGAAGCAAGCGGCCCTGCAGGCCCAAACGGAGAAAAAGACACATGGCTCGGATCACGTTGCGTCAATTGCTCGACCATGCGGCTGAGAACGATTACGGCGTACCGGCCTTCAACATCAACAACATGGAGCAGGCGCTGGCGATCATGGACGCGGCCAACACGGTCGACGCCCCCGTCATCATCCAGGCCTCGCGCGGTGCGCGCTCCTACGCCAACGACATCATGCTCAAGCACATGATGGACGCGGTCACCGAGATTTATCCGCACATTCCGGTCTGCGTGCATCTCGACCACGGCAACGAGGCCGCGACCTGCATGACCGCGATCCAGGCCGGCTTCACCTCGGTGATGATGGACGGCTCGCTCAAGGCCGACGGCAAGAGCCCGGCCGACTGGAACTACAATGTCGGCGTCACCAAGACCGTGACCGACATGGCCCATCTCGGCGGCATCTCGGTCGAGGGTGAACTCGGCGTGCTCGGCTCGCTCGAGACCGGCATGGGCGACAAGGAAGACGGCCACGGCGCCGAAGGCAAGCTGAGCCACGACCAGCTCCTGACCAATCCGGACGAGGCCGTGAAGTTCGTCCAGGAGACCAAGGTCGACGCGCTCGCGATCGCGATGGGCACTTCTCACGGTGCCTACAAATTCACCCGCAAGCCTGACGGCGACATCCTCGCCATGAAGGTGATCGAGGAAATCCACCGCAAGCTGCCGAACACGCATCTGGTGATGCACGGCTCCTCGTCGGTGCCGCAGGACCTCCAGGACATCATCAACGAGTTCGGCGGCAAGATGAAGCCGACCTGGGGCGTGCCGGTCGCCGAGATCCAGCGCGGCATCAAGAACGGCGTGCGCAAGATCAACATCGACACCGACAACCGCATGGCCATGACCGGCCAGATCCGCAAGGTGTTCAAGGAGCACCCGGAAGAGTTCGACCCGCGCAAGTACCTGAAGCCCGCGATGGAAGCGATGACCAAGCTGTGCAAGCAGCGGCTCCAGGAGTTCAACACCGCCGGCCAGGCCTCCAAGATCAAGAAGGTCCTGACCACCGCCGAGATGGCCAAGCGCTACGCCAAGGGCGAGCTGGATCCGAAGGTCGCGTGATCTATCCCTCCCTCTCCCCGTTCTTGCGGGGAGAGGGTCGGGGTGAGGGGCTCTCTCCGCGCGTTGTGCCCTATCGATAGACCTGTACCCCCTCACCCGGTCGCTTCGCGCATGGCCGAAGCTCCGCTTCGGCGTTCTTAAAGACGGCCACCAAGGGCGGCCTATGCCTCTCCCCGCAAGCGGGGCGAGGTGAAGGGTCGCCCAGCCAGCCATTTACCCGACGACCTCCCGCCCCCTTTACCCTGCGACGAACGTTAACTCGGCAATTGCCCGAGAACCGTCTATTTTCACAGGCAAGGGCAGAATCGTTTTGGGAGGACCTCTCGATGAATCTGACTGAGCTCAACAGAATCGCGACCGCCATGGTCGTATCAGGCAAGGGCATCCTTGCCGCCGACGAATCCTCCGGCACCATCAAGAAGCGATTTGACGCGATCGGCGTGGAATCGACCGAAGACAACCGCCGCGACTATCGCGAGATGCTGTTCCGGTCCAAGGAGGCCATGAGCCAGTGCATCTCCGGCGTGATCCTCTATGACGAGACGATCTGGCAGGATGCCAAAGACGGCACGCCGCTGGTCAAGCTGATCGAACAGAGCGGCGCCATTCCCGGCATCAAGGTCGACGAAGGCACGCAAGCCCTGCCGATGTGCCCGGGCGAGCTCGTCACCGTCGGGCTCGACAAGCTCGCCGAGCGGTTGAAGAAATATTACGAGCGCGGCGCGCGCTTCGCCAAATGGCGCGCGGTGATCGATATCGGCAGCGGCATCCCCTCGATGACCGCGATCAGCGTCAACGCCCACGCGCTGGCGCGCTATGCAGCACTGTGCCAGGCCGCGCAGATCGTGCCGATCGTCGAGCCGGAAGTGCTGATGGACGGCGATCACGACATCGACCGCTGCTATGAGGTGACGACCCGCGTGCTCAACAAGACGTTCCAGGAACTGCGCGTGCAGCGCGTCGCGCTCGAAGGCATGGTGCTGAAGCCGAACATGGCGATCTCTGGCAAGAAGTGCGCGAAGCAGGCGCCCGTCGAGGAAGTCGCGGAGAAGACCCTGCGGCTCCTGAAGGCGTGCGTGCCGGCGGCGGTGCCCGGCATCGCCTTCCTCTCCGGCGGCCAGTCGGACGAGGAGGCAACCGCGCATCTCAACGCCATGCACAAGCTCGGGCCGCTGCCCTGGGGCCTGACCTTCTCCTACGGCCGCGCGCTGCAGGCCGCACCGCAGAAGGCCTGGTCCGGCAAGCCCGAGAATGTCGCGGCCGGCCAAAGCGCATTCAGCCATCGCGCCCGGATGAATGGTCTGGCGTCCAAGGGCGAATGGCAAAGCAGCCTGGAAAAGAAGGCAGCCTAGATCTTGTCGAACAAATCGCCTCCGCCGCGCCCGGCGCCGCGCCTGTATCTCGCGACGCCTGTTGTCGATGATCCCGCGACGCTCGTTGCCGCGCTGCCGGACCTGCTCGCCTCTGCCGATGTCGCGGCCGTGCTGCTGCGGCTGAAGGAGACCGACCAGCGCACCATGATCACGCGCATCAAGGCCTTCGCGCCGCCGGTGCAGAAGGCGGGCGCTGCGCTGCTGGTCGACGGCCACGCCGAACTGGTCGCGCGCGGCGGCGCCGACGGCGCGCACCTCCCCGGCATCGCCGCGCTGAAAGAGGCACTGCCATCGCTCAAGCCCGATCGCATCGCCGGCGTCGGCGGGCTGACGACGCGGCACCATTCCATGGATGCGGGCGAGATCGGTGCCGACTATTTGCTGTTCGGCGAGCCCGACGCGAAGGGACAGCGCCCCTCGGCACAAGCGATTGCGGAGCGGCTGGACTGGTGGGCCGAACTGTTCGAGCCGCCCTGCGTCGGCTTTGCGACCTCGCTGGAAGAGGCCCACGACTTCGCCGCCAGCGGCGCCGATTTCGTGCTGGTCGGCGAATTCGTCTGGTCCGATCCGCGCGGTGCGAAGGCCGCGCTGATCGAGGTGGACGCTGCGATCAAGAAGGCCCATGCGACTGCGCTTGCGGGTCAGGAGCACGGCTAGCGCCCGACATGAAGTTCCCGTGCATCACCATCCTGGCCACGCTGCTGCTGACGGCGCCCGCGGCCGCGCAGCTCCAGATCACGCCGCCGGCGACGACGCCGAGCGCAGCGCCCGAGAAGCAGAAGCCCAAGCCGCACGCGCTCACGAAGAAGAAGGAGGCCGCGCCGGCACCGAAGCCTTCCGCCTCTCCCAAGCCGGCCGCCTCGCCCAAGCCGGCGCTGCCCGCGACCGTGATCCCCGCGCCGCCGACCGACAATCCCAACGTCGACCTGGTGTTCGGCGCCTATCAGCGCGGCCAGTACAAGACGGCGTTCGAGCTCGCCACCACCCGCGCGCAAGCTGGCGATCCCAAGGCGATGACCATGCTGGGCGAGCTCTATTCCAACGCCATGGGCATCCGCCGCGACTACGCCAAGGCGCTCGAATGGTACAAGCGCGCCGCCGACGCCGGCGACCGCGAGGCGATGTTCGCGCTCGCCATGCTGCGCATCTCCGGCCGCGGCGGCTCGGTCGACAAAGGCGAGGCGGTGAAGCTGATGGCTTCCGCCGCCAAGCTCGGCGAGCCCAAGGCGGCCTATAACCTTGCTTTGCTCTACCTCGACGGCCAGACCCTGCCGCAGGACGTCAAGCGTTCCGCCGAGCTGCTGCGCCAGGCGGCCGATGCCGGCCTGCCCGAGGCTCAATACGCGCTCGCGACCTTCTACAAGGAAGGCACCGGCGTGCCGAAGGACCCGGAACGCGCGGTGCGGCTGCTCCAGGCGGCATCGCTTGCGGACAATGTCGATGCCGAGGTCGAATACGCCATCGCCATGTTCAACGGCACCGGCACGCCGAAGAACCAGCCGGCCGCTGTGGCGTTGCTCCGCAAGGCCTCCCGCCAGGGCAGCGCGATCGCGCAGAACCGCCTGGCCTGGGTGCTGATCAACGGCATGGGCACCTCCACGGACAAGGTCGAGGGCTTTAAATGGCATCTGGTGGCGAAAACCTCCGGCAAGGGCGATCCGGAGCTCGACAAGCAATTGTCCGACCTGCCGGCCGAGGACCGGGCCAAGGCGGAGGCCGCCGCCAGAAAATGGCTCGGGACCAAATGACTTGACGTTAGGGCCCTCGCAGGGCACCCAATCCCCTCAATCAGGCGCGATTTCGCGCCATTTCCCCCGATCAAGACCAGAGCTCATGCTGTATTCCGCAACTATCAACGTCATGGTCAAGGCTGCGCGCCGCGCCGGCCGCAGCCTCAAGCGCGATCTCGGCGAGATCGAGCATCTTCAGGTCTCGCTGAAGGGGCCGGCCAATTTCGTCTCGCTGGCCGACAAGCGCGCCGAGGAGATCCTCTATCAGGATCTCGCCAAGGCCCGCCCCGGCTACGGCTTCATTGGCGAGGAAGGCGGCACCCGCGAGGGCTCCGACAAGAGCCACACCTGGATCGTCGATCCGCTCGACGGCACCACCAACTTCCTGCACGGCATCCCGCAATTCGCGATCTCGATCGGCCTCGTGCGCGAGGGCACGATCATTGCGGGCGTGATCTACAACCCCGCCAATGACGAGCTCTACATCGCCGAGCGCGGCAAGGGCGCCTTCCTGAACGACCAGCGCCTGCGCGTGGCCGGCCGCCGCCAGCTCAACGAATGCGTGGTGGCCTGCGGCCTGCCCCATATCGGCCGCGGCGACCACGAGGAATTCCGCCGCGAGATGACCGCGATCCAGGACCGCGTCGCAGGCCTGCGCCGTTTCGGCGCCGCCTCCCTCGACCTCGCCTTCGTCGCCGCCGGTCGCCTCGACGGCTATTGGGAGCGCAACCTGCAATCCTGGGACATCGCCGCCGGCATGCTGATGGTGCGCGAAGCCGGCGGAACGGTGAGCGACATCGCCACGCCGGGCGATGCGCTGGTGACCGGGCATGTGGTGTGCGGCAACGAGTTCGTGCACGGGGAGCTGGTGAAGATTTTGCGGAAGTAGGAGGCCGTCGCACGACGGCTCGATGCGCAACGGCTAAGAGTCGTCCTCGTCGGATTCCTCGTCGCGGTACTCACCGCCGATGGTCAGGCCCTCGATCGTCGTGGCGCCTTTCGACTTGATCACCCGGCGAAGCGGGACCGAACTCTCGCTTCGCAATGCCTCCATCAGCTGCTCCGAATGGGTGACAATCCAGATGTCGGCGCGGCGTGATGCCTTGGCGATCAGCCGGGCCAGCGGCGCCAGCAGCGACGGATGCAGGCTGGTCTCGGGCTCGTTCAGCGCGATGAACGGCGGAAGCCGATAGCCCATGAACACCGCGAGCAGGCAAATGTACTTCAGCGTCCCGTCGGATAGTTCATGAGCCCTGAACGGCCGCGGCATATCCATCAGCTGCAGGTCAAATTCACACCTGCCGTTTTCTTCCCATGCGCGAAGCTCAGCGCCGGGGAACGCATCCTGGATTGCGTCCTGCAGGTCGGTGGCGTCTTCCCGAATGATGTAAAGTGTCGCCAGGGCCGCAGCCAAATCGACTCCATCGGCACTGAGCGAGGGCGTCGTGATCGCGAGACAGGGCTTCCGGATCGGTGACGCCGGATCGGTGCGAAAGTCATGATAGAATCGCCAGCCCAGCATCGCGTTTCTGATCAGATCGATTTCAGGGCATCCCTTGCCATCGGAAAAACCCGCAAGCGCAGTCTCGGACGGC
This sequence comes from Bradyrhizobium sp. CCGB01, assembly GCF_024199795.1. Taxonomy (NCBI): domain Bacteria; kingdom Pseudomonadati; phylum Pseudomonadota; class Alphaproteobacteria; order Hyphomicrobiales; family Nitrobacteraceae; genus Bradyrhizobium; species Bradyrhizobium sp. CCGB01. The sequence continues at coordinate 1,356,493 of NZ_JANADK010000001.1, read as the reverse complement.
AGCACCGCATCCTTGTGGTCGCTCCAGGCACCGCTCTCGCCGCGGACGCTGACGAGCGAATTTTTCCGCTCCATCAGTTGAACCGTTCGTTTGCCCTGCGTCGTCTCGATGCTTTCGGCCTTGATCATCGGCTCACCGGAAAACGCCGCCTCGAGCGGGCCGGGAAATCCGAGCTCGATGGAATATCTCATCCCGTCGAATTTGGCCGACAACCGCAGTCGCCCATCTTCGCCGCGCTTGCGAATGCCGGACCAGCAGACCGAATTCAAGCCGCCTTCATCGGCGATCGTGCGCGTGATCCGCCCGGTCGCCGCGTCGCGTAACAGCGACAGGGATTTGTAGAGATTGGATTTGCCGACACCGTTCTCACCCACAAACACGGACAGGGGATGGATGGGTATGGAGAGCCGCCGAATGGAGCGATAGTTCGAGATCGCAATTTCGGTCGGACGCATCACGTGCTCTCGATCGGCGGGCTGTCTGGCATTCGCCATGCAGTGCGAATACACATTCTTTCAATCCAGGGATGCAGTCTGGATCGACAATTCCGAGAAAGCAAGCCGGGCGCCTGTTTGACGTCGCGCGACGTAGCGTTCAGTTCTGAAGCAATCAGGGCCGCCCCGGCGTTCAGTGGCCGGCCCTTGCCGGCGCCGGCCGGCCGTGCGCCTCGCCTTCCTTCGCCACCTTCGGCTCCCGGTCCCCCGCCAGCACGCGCTGCACGGAGACGAAGAACACCGGCACCATCAGCAGCGCCAGGATCACCACCGCGATCATGCCGCCCATCACGATGCTGCCGAGCGCCTGCTGACTGGCACCGCCGGCGCCGTGGGCGATGGCCATCGGCAGCACGCCGCAGATGAAGGCAAGACCGGTCATCAGAATGGGGCGGAAGCGCAGGCGGCAGGCCTCGATGGTGGCCTCCACCAGCGGCTTGCCCTCTTTCCGCAAGTCCTTGGCGAACTCGATGATCAGAATCGCGTCCTTGGCGGCAAGACCGATGATGGTGATCAGGCCGACGGTGAAATAGACGTCGTTGGGCAGGCCGCGCAGCATCGCCGCGGCCACCGCGCCGACGATGCCGAGCGGCACGGTCAGGAGCACCGCGAGCGGAATGGTCCAGCTCTCGTAGAGCGCGGCCAGACACAGGAACACCACGAACACCGACAGCGCCAGCAGGAACGGCGCCTGCGAGCCCGACAGCTTTTCCTGGAGCGACTGTCCGGTCCATTCATAGCCGAAGCCGCGCGGCAACTTGCCAGCGAGCCGCTCCATCTCGGCGATGGCGTCACCCGAGGTGAAGCCGGGCCTGGCCTCGCCGGAGATGCGGACCGCCGGATAATAGTTGAAGCCGGCGATCTGCGTCGGACCGCGTGCCCATTCGACCGTGGCGAAAGACGAGAACGGCACGAGCTGGCCACGGCTGTTCTTGACGTTGTAGTTGAGGATGTCCTCGGTCCGCATGCGGTCGCGGGCATCCGCCTGCACCACGACGCGCTGCATGCGGCCGCGGTTCGGGAAGTCGTTGATGTAGTTCGAGCCGAGATTGGTCGAGATCGTGTTGTTGATGTCCTCGAAGGTGACGCCGAAGGCGCCGGCCTTCTCGCGGTCGATCACGAGATTGACCACGCCCGCCTCGGGCAGGCCCTCGATATAGACCTTTTGAAGCACGGAGCTGGCATTGGCCTCCGCGATCAGCTGGTCGGCAGCGCGCATCAAGGCCGGATAGCCTTTCTGGCCGCGGTCCTGGAGGCGGAACGAGAAGCCCGAGGAGTTGCCGAGATTGTCGATCGGCGGCGGCTGCAACGCTGAGATTTTTGCGTCGCGGATCGACGACCCGAGATCGCGGTTGATGTCGTTGACGATCGCCGCGGCGGAGTCCTTCGGCCCACGCTCCGACCAGTCCTTCAGCGTGATGAAGGCCTGCGCGGTGTTCATGCCCTGGCCGGAGAAGCTGAAGCCGGTGAGGAAGGTGACATCCTTCACGCCCGGCCGCTCGGCGAGATATTTCTCGACCTTCTCGATGACGGCCTCGGTGCGGGGATACGACGAATCCGACGGCGTCTGCACGTCGGTGGTGACGAAGCCCTGGTCGTCGATCGGCAGGAAGCCGCCGGGAAGGCTGACGAAGGCCCATGAGAGACCTAACAGCAGCGCGACATAGACCAGCATCAGGCGGCCGGTGCGCTTCAGCGAGAAGCCGACGGTGCGGGAATAGCCTTCCTTGCCGCCTTCGAGCATGCGGTTGAACCAGCCGAACACGCCCCTCTTCGCATGACCGTGGCCGGCCGCGACGGGCTTGAGCAAGGTCGCGCACAGCGCCGGCGTCAGCGACAGCGCGAGGAAGGCGGAGAAGCCGATCGCGGCGACCATGGTCACCGAGAACTGGCGGTAGATGATGCCGACCGAGCCGGGGAAGAACGCCATCGGCACGAACACCGCCATCAGCACCAGCGTGATGCCGATGATGGCGCCCGATATCTGCGTCATCGCCTTCCGCGTCGCTTCCTTCGGCGGCAGGCCTTCCTCGGACATGATGCGCTCGACGTTCTCGACCACGACGATGGCGTCGTCGACGAGGATGCCGACCGCGAGCACCATGCCGAACATCGAGAGCATGTTGATGGAATAGCCGGCGAGCAGCAGCGTGGTGCAGGCGCCCAGCAGCGCCACCGGCACCACGATGGTCGGGATGATGGTGTAGCGGATGTTCTGCAGGAACAGGAACATCACCACGAACACCAGCACCACGGCTTCGACCAGCGTCGTCAGCACCTTCTTGATCGAGGCTTCGACCACAGGCGTGATGTTGTAGGGGATCTCGTAGGAGATGTTGGCCGGGAAGAAGCGCGACAGCTCCTTCATCTTCTCCTCGACCGCGCTCGCGGTCGCCAGCGCGTTGCCGGTCGGCGACATCAGCACCGAGAGACCGGCGGTCGGCTTGCCGTTCAGGCGGGTGTTGAACTGGTAGCTGAGGCCGCCGACCTCGATGCGCGCGACGTCGCGCAACCGCACGGTCGAACCGTCGGCATTGGCGCGCAGGATGATGGCGCCGAACTCGTCCGGGGACGAGAGCTGGCCCTTGACCAGCACCAGCGAGGAGGTGCGCTGGCTCGCGGTCGACGGCTCGGCGCCGATGCTGCCCGAAGCGACCTGCGCATTCTGCGCAGCGATCGCCTTGTTGACGTCGTCAGCGGTCAGCCCGTAGCCGACGAGCTTGGCCGGATCGACCCAGACGCGAAGCGAGCGCTCGGTCGAATAGAGCGTGGCACGGCCGACGCCGGGGATGCGGCGGATCTCGCCGAGCACGTTGCGGATCATGAAGTCGCCGAGGCCGACTTCGTCCAGGCTGCCGTCGGTCGAGTTCAGCGTGATGATCTGGAGCACGGCGCTCGAGGCTTCCTCGATCAGGATGCCCTGCTGGATCACCGCGCGCGGCAGGCGCGCTTCGACGCGCTTGATGCGGTTCTGCACCTCGACGGAGGCGGCGCTGGTATCGGTGCCCGGCTGGAAATTGGCGATGATCTCGACCTGGCCGAGCGAGTCGCTGGTCGATTCGAAATTGAGGATGCCGGAGGCGCCGTTGAGCTCCTCCTCGATCAGCCGGGTGACGCTGTTGTAGAGGTTTTCGGGCGAGGCGCCGGGATAGCTGGTCGAGATCGAGATCGAGGGCGGCGCGATGATCGGATATTGCGCGATCGGCAGCAGCGGGACCGCAATCGCACCGATCAAGCAGATGAACAGCGCGACCACCCAGGCGAAGATCGGCCTGTCGATGAAGAAACTCGCCATGGCGTGTTACCGCGTGAGCTTCTGGGCGTGCCGGTTGTCCGCGGTGGCGTCCGCTTCCGACCAGGATTGCGGTTTCACCTTGTCGCCGGCGGCGAACTTCTGGAAGCCTTCGACCACGACCTTGTCACCGGCCTTCAGGCCCTCGGTCACGAACCAGAGTCCGTCCTGCACCGAGCCCGTGCGCACCGGCTGCACCGCGATGTGGTTGTCGTCCTTGACGACGAACACCTCGCTGCCGCCGCCGCCATTGCGCTGGATCGCCTGCTGCGGCACCGCGATCGCGTCGCTGTCGAGACCCTGGTCGATGCGGACGCGGACATACATGCCGGGCAGCAGCTCGCGCTTGGGATTGCGGAATTCGCCGCGCAAGGTCACCTGGCCGGTATGGGCATCGACCTTGGCGTCGGAGAACAACAGCTTGCCCTCGAGCGAATAAAGGGTGTTGTCGTCGAGCATGAGGTGCACCTTGGCGGCATCGGGCGCGATGCGCTCGAGGTCGCCGGTCTCGAAGGCGCGGCGGAGCTGGTTGAGCTCGGTCACCGACTGGGTGAAGTCGGCATAGATCGGATCGAGCTGCTGGATGCTGGCGAGGTTGGTTTCGTTCTGCACCGCGAGCGCACCCTCGCTGACGAGGGCCGCGCCGACGACGCCGTCGATCGGCGCGCGCACGGTCGCATAGTCGAGATTGAGTTTTGCGCGCGCGAGTTCCGCCTTGCGGCCTTCGACCTCGGCATGGGCCTGGCGCTCGGCCGCCACCGCCTTCTCGTTCTCGGCCTCGGGCGCGGCGCGCTGGCTGGTCAGCGTGGCGATGCGGTGCGCCTGCTGCTTGGCCTGCATCAGCGCAGCCTCGGCCTTCGTGAGCGCGGCCTCGTTGGCCATCACCTCGACCTCGAACGGACGCGGATCGATGCGATAGAGCGGGTCGCCCGCCTTCACCTCGCTGCCCTGGCGGAACAGGCGCTCGACCACGATCCCGGAGACGCGCGGCCGCACGTCGGAGACGCGCGTCGGCGCGATCCGGCCCGGCAGCTCGCGCACCACGGCGCGCGGCTGAGGCTTGACAATGACGATGCTGACATCAGGATCGGCGGGCTGGGCAGCGGAAACCGCAGAGACGGATTCGTCGCAGCCCGCAAGCAGCGGCGTAAAGGCCGCGAGCATCATTGCAACGCATGCCGTTCGCGCGCGAAGTCCTGACATGAAGTTAAGTGCCCCGATGTTGTTGAAACTGGTTACGCTCGCGCTGGCCCGTTCTGGGCGATTCCGCGCGATGGATACCGCCAAAATAGAATGGACTTGCTGCGACGCAACGCATGTTGCGGGCGGCTCAATGTCACACGGCCTATGGCGCTGAGTTCAGGGCGCTTTTTGGGACTCACCGGATTGTGAGTCGGGTTCCATCAGCGCGCGCTGCGACAGAAGATCGCAATTACCCGGAAGCTTTCATCCGGTACTGGCTGACGCCCCATTCGGTTCCATCGGCGTAGCCGAACAGGCCTGATGTCGCGAGGAGGAACCAGCGCCAGCGCCGCACCCGCAGCCCGGTCTCCTCGCCATGGAGCTTGCGCAGGGACGCTTCGATCGTGTCACGATGCACATCGAAATTGGCGAGCCAGTCGTTGGCGGTGCGCTGATAGTGCGTTCCGCTCCAGCACCATTCCTTTTCGATCGTGAAGAGGTCGCCGAATTGCCTGACGAGGTGATGGCTCGGCATCAGCCCGTCCGCAAAGACATGCTGCGCGATCCAGTCCTCGCGATTGGTGCGGTCGAACAGGTGGGAGCCGGAGCGATGGGTGACGATGTGCATGAAGAAGCGCCCGTCGGGCGCGAGCCATGACCGCACGCGCGTCATCAGCTTGCGCCAGTTCATGATCTGCTCGAACATCTCGACCGAGACGATGCGGTCGAATGGCCCGTCGGGCGCAAACACGTTCATGTCAGCGGCGACCACGCGCAGGTTCAGCAGCCCGCGCAGCCGCGCCTGCTCGTCGACATAAGCGCGCTGGGCCTGCGAGCTCGACACCGCCGTCACCTTCGCGTGCGGAAACTGCCGCGCCATCCACAGCGACAGCGAGCCCCAGCCGCAGCCGAGCTCGAGGATGGTCTGGCCGTCGGCGAGGCCGGCGTGCGCGACGGTCTGGCGCAACGCCTCCTCCTCCGCCTCCTGCAGGGTGCTCGCAGCGGACTTGTAGAAGCAGCACGAATATTTGCGGTTGGGGCCGAGCACCTCCGCAAAGAACGCCGCGGGCACCTCGTCATGCCCGGGATTGACGACATCCGCCTCCTCGGCGATCGGCCGCAGGATCATCCGCCCGGCGAAGGCGGCATCGTCGGCCGCGCCCAGGGCGGACAGGCGCGCCGCAGTGCGCGAGCACAGGCGCTGGATCGCGGCGCGAATCACGACATCCGGCAGCGGCACGCGATCAGCAGTCCCGATGATCGCGGAAACGACGCTCATGCGCCCCCCAAATGGCGAGCCTTTGCAGACACCTGCTTATCAAAGCGTGGCTTCCGGTCCGGGTTCCCCCAGCTCTCCACGAAATCGGCGCATCCGGCGCTTTTTTTGGGCTGGCGCTGTGCCATAGTGCGCCCCGCAAGCAAGTAACGGATGATACCGGCCATGCCGCCAGGCGCCTCGCCCCGCTCTTCCATGGATATCGAATATACCAAGCTGTCCTCGCCCAGCGTTTTCCTGGTCCGGATGCTGGTCTTTCTGGTGCTGTGCACCCTGGTCGGCGTGGTGCTCTACAAGCAGATCATCCAGGCCTTCTTCGCCAATCCCGGCCTCAACGCCCTGATCGGCGGCGTGCTGTTCATCGGCATCATCCTGGCCTTCCGCCAGGTGATCCGGCTCTACCCTGAAGTCTCCTGGGTCAACAATTTCCGCATCGCCGATCCCGGCCTTGCGCCGGCCCGGCATCCGAAACTGCTGGCGCCGATGGCCATGATCCTGGGCGGCGAGCGCACCGGGCGGATGACGATCACCCAGACGACCATGCGGCACCTGCTCGATTCGATCGCGACCCGCCTGGACGAGGCCCGCGACATCTCCCGCTACATGACCGGCCTGCTCGTCTTCCTCGGCCTGCTTGGCACCTTCTGGGGCCTGATCGAGACGGTCGGCTCGGTCGGCAAGGTGATCGACGGGCTCAAGGTCGGGGGCGATTCCGGCGCGCTGTTCGACACGCTGAAGGAGGGCCTCGCCGCCCCGCTCGGCGGCATGGGCATCTCGTTCTCGAGCTCGCTGTTCGGCCTCGCCGGCTCGCTGATCCTGGGCTTCCTCGACCTGCAATCGAGCCAGGCACAGAACCGCTTCTACACCGATCTGGAAGACTGGCTCGCCACCACCGTGCGCGAATATGGTCGCGGCGAGGTGACGGTCGCCTCACCAGCCGGCGGGAGCGTCGCCAGCGGCGAGCTTCAGGCTGCGGTCGAGCGGCTCCGTTCGGTGCTGGAAGAAGGCAGCGCCAGCCGCGGCACCACGGCGGCCATGGCGAGCCTTGCCGAAGCCATCCAGGCGCTGGTCTCGCACATGCGGACCGAGCAGCAGATGATCCGCGAATGGGCCGACGGCCAGGGCGAGCAGAACCGCGAAATCCGCCGCCTGCTGGAGCGCATCGCGCGCCAGCCGGAAAAGGGCTAGGCGACTTAACATCGAGAGGCGACAATGGCTCTAGCGCGCGGCCGCCGCAGCGACGGCGCCTTCAACTACTGGCCCGGATTCGTCGACGCGCTGTCGACGCTGGTGCTGTCGATCGTGTTCCTGCTCTCGGTGTTCCTGGTCGTGCAGTTCTTCCTGTCGCAGGAGGTGACCGGCAAGGACAAGGCGCTGGAGCAGCTCAACGCCAAGATCGCGCAGCTCAACGAGCTGCTGTCGCTGGAGAAGCTCGGCAAGCTCACGCTCGACGACCAGGTCTCGTCGCTGAAAGCCGGCCTCGCCTCGGCCGAGACCGAGCGCGATCGCATCAAGGGCCTCTATGACGGCCTGGCCGCCGCCGGCAACGACGCGCAGGGCAAGACCTCCGAGCTCGGCAAGGCGCTGGACTCGGAGAAGGCGGTCTCGACGCGGGCGCTGGCGCAGATCGAGGTGCTGAACCAGCAGATCAGTGCGCTGCGGCGGCAACTGGCGGCGCTCGAAGAGGCGCTGGATGCCTCCGAAAAGCGCGACAAGGAATCGCAGAATCGCATCGCCGATCTGGGGTCCCGCCTCAATGTCGCTTTGGCGCAGCGCGTGCAGGAATTGTCGCGCTACCGCTCGGAGTTCTTCGGCCGCCTGCGCGCCATCCTCGGCAACCGTCCCGACATCCGGATCGTCGGCGACCGCTTCGTGTTCCAGTCCGAAGTGTTCTTCGACACCGGACAGGCGGTGCTGCTGCCCGAGGGCCGCGCCGAGCTCGACACTTTGGCAGCCGCGCTGATCGAGCTCGACAAGAAGATCCCGAGTGATATCCCCTGGGTGCTGCGCGTCGACGGCCACACCGACGTACGCCCCGTCAGTGGTGCGAACTTCAAGTCGAACTGGGACCTGTCTGCGGCCCGCTCGATCTCGGTGGTGCAGTATCTGATCTCGCTCGGCGTGCCCGCCCAGCGCCTCGTCGCGGCCGGCTTCGGCGAATTCCAGCCGCTCGACCCCGGCAACACGGAAGAAGCCTACAAGCGCAACCGCCGCATCGAGCTGAAGCTGACGGAGCGGTAGTGAGCGCGCTCCACCTCCGCCCCTACCGCCCAGAGGACGAAGCCGCCTCGATCGACCTCTGGCATCGCACCTGGCAGCAGGCCTATCCGCAGATCGATTTCGCCGCGCGGCTGGAATGGTGGAGCGAGCGCTGGCGCAAGGACCTGGTGCCGAAAGCCTCGATCGTGGTCGCCGAACAGGACGGCGTGCTGACCGGCTTCGTGACCATCGACGGCGAAGGCTATCTCGACCAGCTCGTGGTCGATCCCGACCACTGGGGCTCGGACGCAGCAAGGCTGCTGGTGGACGCGGCCAAGCGCCTCTCGCCATCGGGCATCACGCTACTCGTCAACAAGGACAATGTCCGCGCCATCCGCTTCTACGAGCGCAACGGCTTTGCCCATGCCGGCGACGATGTGAACCCGACCTCGGGACGGCCGGTGCTGAAGATGGCATGGCGGGCGTGATTCTGGCGGGGTGACGCCTGTCACGCAGGGATCCTATCGCGTCGGTTATTCGTTGTCCCAGTGATGGCAGGCGAATGGAGACGATCGATGCGGCTGAGCGACCTGGCCAAGGGGTCTTCGGTCTTTCTGGGCGTCATCGTCGCCGGATTTTTGTCGACGACCTATGTCGACCAGCGCTTTGCCGCGGCGGCGAGCACGGCGAGCGCGCCTGCTTCAACGGGCAGCCCCGATCCAACGATCGGCCCTGCGTCATCGGCCTGCGTCGGCGAAGACGGGAGCTGGAAGAACTGGCTGTGGCCGAACGTGCCGACGCTGTCGCCGAAGTGCCGATAGACCTGCTGCCGACGTGGAGCGAAGCTCTCTCCACTCGTCATTGCGAGGAGCCCTTGCGACGAAGCAATCCAGAATCTTTCCGCAGAAGCAATCTGGATTGCTTCGCTTCGCTCGCAATGACGGGGATGAGGCTACGCCTCACGCGCCCTCGAACTGCAACCTCGCCAGCCGCGCATAGAGCCCGTTCGCGGCCACCAGCTCGGCATGCGTGCCCTGCTCGACGATCTTGCCCTGGTCCATCACCAGGATGCGGTCGCAGGAGAGGACGGTGGCGAGGCGATGCGCGATCACCAGGGTGGTGCGGTGGCTCATCAGCTCTTCGAGCGCGGTCTGCACCAGCGTCTCGCTTTCGGCGTCGAGCGCGGAGGTGGCTTCATCGAGCAGCAGCAGCGGCGCATCGCGCAGGATCGCGCGCGCGATCGCGATGCGCTGGCGCTGGCCGCCGGAGAGCGTCACGCCGCGCTCGCCGAGCGGAGTGTCAAAGCCTTCGGGCAGGCGGCGGATGAACTCGGTGGCATGCGCGAGCTCGGCGGCGCGCTCGACCTCGGCATCGGTCGCATCGGGCCGGCCGAAGCGAATATTCTCGCGGGCGCTCGCCGCGAACACGTTCGATTCCTGCGGCACCAGCGCGATGCGCGAGCGGAAGTCGCGCGGGTCGGCGGACTTGACCGGCACGCCGTCGAGCGAGATCGCACCGTCCCTCGGATCGTAGAAGCGCAGCAGGAGGTGAAAGATGGTGCTCTTGCCCGCGCCGGACGGGCCGACGATCGCAACCTTCTCGCCGGGCCGCACCGCAAACGACACGGCATCGAGCACATTGACGTCGGGCCGCGCCGGATAAGCGAAGCTGACTTGATCGAAACCGACCTCGCCGCGCGCCGGCACCGGTAGCGCGCGTGGCGACGCGGGCGCCTTGATCTCGGGCTGCACGTGCAAAATCTCGAACAGGCGCTCGGCCGCGCCCGAGGCCGCAGACACCTCGCCCCAGACCTCGCTGAGCTGGCCGAGGCCGGCCGCGGCGAAGGCCGCATAGAGCACGAACTGGCCGAGCCGGCCCGGCGAGATCGTGCCGATCAGCACGTCGTGCGAGCCGATCCAGAGGATGCCGACCACGCTTGCGAACACGATGAAGATGACGATGGCGGTGAGCACGGCGCGCGCCTGCGTCGAGGTGCGCGCGGCTTCATAGGCCTGCTCGACCTCGCCGCCGAACCGCTTCTCGGCAAGCCCCTCGCTGGTATAGGCCTGCACGGTGCGGATCGCGCCGACCAGCTCGGCCGCATAGGCGGAGGCATCGGCAAGTGTGTCCTGCGCATTGCGCGACAGCCGCCGCACCCACCGTCCGAAGGCGACCAGCGGCAGCACGATCAGGGGAATGGCAAGCAGCACGAAACCGGAGAGACGCGGGCTGGTGATCACCATCATCGCGGTCGCACCGAAGAACATCATCAGGTTGCGCAGCGCGATCGAGACGGAGGCGCCGACCGCGGATTTGATCTGGGTGGTGTCCGCCGTGAGCCGCGACACCAGCTCGCCGCTGCGCGCGGAATCGAAGAAGGCCGGCGAGAGCGAGAGCAGATGGGCGAAGACGTCGCGGCGGAGATCGGCAACGATGCGCTCGCCGATCGTCATCACGAGGTAGTAGCGGGCCGCGCTTGCGAGCGCGAGCACGGCCACGACCGCGATCATCACCGAGAAGTAGCTGTTGATCAGCGCGATGCCCTCGGGCGTCAGGCCGAAATCGATCATCCGGCGCACCGCGACCGGCACCAGCAGCGTGGTCAGCGCCGCGACCGTGAGGGCGACGAAGGCAAGCGCGGCGCGACCGCGATAGCGGGCCACATAGGGGGCGAGCGCGAGCAGCGGCCGCAGCTTGGCGCGGCCCTTGGCAGGCTGCTCGATCAGCTCGGCTTCGATTGACGGGGCCTCCGCCGGCGCGGTGTCGCGTTCGTCGCGATACTGGTCGTCAAGCCGTTCCACAGCGCTCATGAGATCGGACCCAAGGAGACAAGTTAGCTCCACATAGGCCGGTGCAGGGGGAGTGGCAAATCCGGGATGTCCCTTAGGGGGCGGCCCGGTTCTGCTTTGCCCACAATGGCTTGTTTTAAGGGGTCCGCTGGGGTATAGACCCCGCCAAATCCGTCATTCGATAGCCACTCAAGCAAGGCGCCGGGCGCCCTAGGAATTGCCATGAAAGCCGAAATTCATCCGAATTATCATACGATTAAGGTCGTGATGACCGACGGAACCGAGTACCTGACCCGCTCCACCTGGGGCAAGGAAGGCGACACGCTGAACCTCGACATCGACCCGAAGTCGCACCCGGCCTGGACCGGCGGCAACGCCCAGATGCTCGATCGCGGCGGCCGCGTCTCGCGCTTCCAGAAGAAGTTTTCGGGCTTTCTCAAAAAGGATTGATCCCGCCGCAAGGCTGGAACGAAAAACGCCCCCGGCAGACCGGGGGCGTTTTTGTTTTCTATCACACTGTCATTCCGGGGCGGCTCGCAGAGCCGAACCCGGAATCTCGAGAGAGCTTACCGCTCGAACGCGGCCTTCAGCGCGTTAAGCTGCGGCACCAGCGGGTTGCCGATCGCCACGTATTCGACCGGCGGGGTGTGGATGGTGGTGTCGAGGCGGCGCACGCGGGTCTGCAGGCTCATCGAGCGATGGATCAGGTCCTGGAGCTGCGAGGGCAGCTTCTCGATGGTGTCGGACGGGCCGGGATCGGCGGCGGTGAGCTTGACCTTGGTCTTCTCGCGATTGGCCTGGACCAGCGTCATCTCGCCCTCCTTCACCGCGCGATGCAGCAGCAGCCACGAGGCCAGCTGCATCAGCCGGGTGGTCAGACGCATGCTCTCGGTCGCATAGGTGAGGCTGACGGCGCGATCGAGCGCCTTGGCCTCGCTGCGGCCGGCGCCATCGAGATAGGCGGCGGTCTCCTCGACGAGGTCCATGCCCTCACGAAACAGGACGCCGAACGCCGCAGAATTGGTGAACCGCTCGCTGAGTTGAACGAGAGCACCTTCGGCTTGCAAACGTTCCATGGTTAACGCCCCTTACGCAACTGTTTACCTGTCCGGCTTTGGCGCCGGCTTATGATGAACAAATCATTGCGCGCTGGGAGCGCGGAGTCCAGCGACAAGCGCGGATATGGTTTCCGCGGGTCTTTCCTCGGAATTCAACCGGAACGAGACGCAAAAAACGAAGCAGGCGCAAAAAAAGAGCCGCCGGAGACCGGCGGCTTTGAAAGTTGATAACAGGGAGGCGTCAAACAGAGTGGACAGGAGCCACTCGGTGTCCAAACGAGGACAGTTCCAGTCATAAACGCGAAAGCTTAATCGCGAGTAAACGAACTAATTTTTTGAGGGTTCGTTAGCCATGTCGTTCAGTGGCCGAGTGCGCTGCGGAACAAAGTGGCCGGCGAGCGAAGCGCTATCCCCTCATGGTGAGGAGCGCGCATCGCGCGCGTCTCCGGACGATGCTGCGCATCGCCGGGCGAACCATGCAGGCCCCGACGTCACCCGTGGCCATCCTTCGAGACGACCGCTGCGCAGTCTCCTCAGGATGAGGACCGTGCAGTTGGCCAGTTCAAACCGGAGCCGACCCTACTTCTTGAAAAAACTATCCGCCGCATCGCGCGAGGCGCGCTTCCTGGTGGCGGCTTCCTCCAGCCTGGCGATCTCGGTGTTCAGCAGGGCGACGCGCTCGGTCAGTTCCTCGACCGACAACAGTGAGAGATCCTGTCCGATTTCATGGCTGATCTTCTTGCGCGGCTTATCGTCGTCTTCCGTCGGCATCGTCGTTCCTCCTGCGTTCGCATCACAAGCGGCTGAAGCGGTTGCCAGTCTGGACCGCGCTGGCTAAGCAATGGCCTCGTTTCATCCCGCACCTTTGCTCAAGGACACATCATGGACAAGCTGCCCGCGCAAATGACCGTGGTCGCCATCTCCAAGCCCGGCGGACCGGAGGTGCTGGTGCCGGAACAACGGGCGCTGCCGCAGCCTGGTCCGGATGAGATCCTGGTCAAGGTGCAGGCCGCGGGCGTCAACCGCCCCGACGTGGCGCAGCGCTCCGGCGCCTATCCGCCGCCGCCCGGCGCCAGCGACCTGCCCGGCCTCGAGATCGCCGGTGAAGTGGTCGCCGTCGGCAGCAACGCCAAGCGGCACAAGGTCGGCGACATCGTGATGTCGCTGGTCGCCGGCGGCGGCTATGCGCAGTACTGCATCGCGCAGGACGCCCAGGCGATGAGCGTGCCGCCGGCGCTGTCGATCAAGGAAGCCGGCGCGCTGCCGGAAACCCTGATGACGGTCTGGCACAACGTGTTCGAGCGCGGCGGCCTGAAGGCCGGCGAGACGCTGCTGATCCATGGCGGCTCCTCCGGCATCGGCACCATGGCGATCCAGCTTGCGAAAGCCTTCGGCGCGAAGGTGTTCGTCACCGTGGGATCGCAGGACAAGATCGATGCCTGCCTCAAGCTCGGGGCCGACCGTGCCATCAACTACAAGACCGAAGACTTCGTGGAGGTGATCAAGGCCGAGACGAACAAGGCGGGCGTCAATCTGATCCTCGACATGGTCGCCGGCGAATATGTCGACCGCAACTATGACGCCGCCGCGGTCGACGGCCGCATCGTGCAGATCGCGACCCTCAACGGCCCCAAGGTCAACGTCAACATCGCCAAGGTGATGGTGAAGCGCCTGACCCATACCGGCTCGACGCTGCGCCCCCGTAGTAATGCGGACAAGGCGGCGATGGTGGCCGCAATCGAGGCGAAAGTGATGCCGCTGCTGCGCGAAGGCCGCGTCAAGCCGCTGATGGACAGCACTTTCCCGCTGGAAAAGGCATCCGATGCGCACCGGCGCATGGAGACCTCGGCACATATTGGCAAAATTGTGTTGGAGGTCTAGGCCAGCGGCCCACAGAGCAAGGCGGAAACCCTTTGATTTTCCTCGCTTTCGTGGCATCTATCGCGACGCGCCGAACCATCTTGTTCCGTTCGGAAAACGCCTTGCACTGACGATCCTTCACTGAAGAGTTTGCGTCGAACGCGGAGAACTGACCTTGCGTCTGATCAGGTGCCTCGCGCCCATAGCGCTGGGCCTCATGATTCTCGTCGCCGCGTCCCCGGCGCGAGCGCTCGATGCCGTCAGCGTCCGCGGTGACGCGCCCGCGATCGACCTCACCGGCGTGCTCGAGCATCAGCGCAGCGACGCCGACCGCATCCAGGTCTCCACCGCGCCCGGCACCGACGGCATCGTCCGCCGCATCGAGGTGCGCGCCCGCGAAGGCGGCCAGAACTGGATCGTGTTCGCGCTCGCCAACAACACCGACGACCAGCTCGACCGCCTGATCGTCGCCCCGCATTACCGCATCGTGTCCTCGGGCCTGTTGTGGCCCGACCTTGGCCTGTCGCGCATCGCGACCATCACGCCCTCGATCGGCGATCGGCCCGAGCGTCAGGAAAGTGCAACCGCCGACGTCTTCCGCGTCACGCTCGACCCTGGCGCCGTCGTCACCTTCGTCGCCGAGCTGCGCACCGACAAGCTGCCGCAGCTCTATCTGTGGGAGCCGGAAGCCTACAAGGACAAGGTCAACTCGTTCACGCTGTACCAGGGCATCGTGATCGGAATCTCCGGCCTGCTTGCGCTCGTTCTCACCATCCTGTTCGTGGTGAAGGGCAGCATCATGTTCCCGGCCGCTGCGGCGTTGGCCTGGGCGGTGCTGGTCTATATCGGCGTCGATTTCGGCTTCTGGGGCAAGGTGCTCGACATGTCGAACAACGCCGAGCGCATCTGGCGCGCGGCGGGTGAAGCGATCCTGGCGGCGACGCTGCTGGTGTTCCTGTTCGCCTATCTCAACCTCAGTCGATGGCACGTGCGCTATTCGCACATCACCGTGGGCTGGCTCGCGTTCCTGGGCTCCCTCGTCGCGCTCGCTCTGTTCGATCCGGCCGTCGCCTCCGGCATCGCGCGCATATCGCTGGTGCTGATCGCCTTCGCCGGCTTCGCACTGATCGTCTATCTCTCCACCCACGGCTTCGACCGCGCCGTGCTGCTGATCCCGACCTGGTTCCTGCTGGTGGTCTGGGTGGTCGCGGCCGGCATGACGGTCGCGGGCTCCGTCACCAACGACATCGTCGGCCCGGCCCTGCTCGGCGGCCTCGTGCTGATCGTGATGCTGATCGGCTTTACGGTGATGCAGCACGCCTTTGCCGGCGGCGGCGCCACCACGGGCGTCGTCTCCGACATCGAGCGGCGGGCGCTGGCGCTGGCCGGCTCCGGCGATCTGATCTGGGACTGGGACGTCTCCGCCGACAAGGTTTTCACCAGCCCCGAAACCGAGGCCCTGCTCGGCCTCAAGCGCGGCACGCTGGAAGGCCCGGCGGCGTCGTGGCTCGAGGTACTGCATCCGCTCGACCAGGACCGTTTCCGCGCCGCGCTCGACAGCGTGCTCGACCAGCGCCGCGGCCGCCTGGTGCAGGATTTCCGCCTGCGCACGCCGGACGGCCATTTCATGTGGTTCGCGCTGAAGGCGCGCCCGGTGGTCGGCTCGGACGGCGAGGTCTCGCGCGTCGTCGGCACGCTCACCGACGTCACCGAGCTGCGCAACGCCGAGGAACGCCTGCTGCACGATTCCGTGCATGACAACCTCACCGGCCTGCCCAACCGCAAGCTGTTCATGGACCGGCTGGGTGCAGTCGCGCATTTCGCCAAGACCATGCCGACGCTGCGGCCGACGCTGATGGTGATCGACCTCGACCGCTTCAAGCAGGTCAACGATTCCGTCGGCATCGCGGTAGGCGACTCGATCCTGCTGACGCTGGCCCGCCGCCTCACCCGCATCCTGAAGCCGCAGGACACGCTGGCGCGGCTTGCTGGCGACCAGTTCGGCCTGATCCTGCTCTCGGAGCAGGACCCCGCCCGCATCACCGCCTTCGCCGAGACCATCCGCAAGACCATCCGCGCCCCGATCGCCTTCAACGACCGCGAGATCTTTCTCACCGCCTCGATCGGGCTCGCGCTGTCCGACCCGCAAGTCCAGCTCACCGACGAGATCATCAAGGACGCCGAGCTGGCGATGTATCATTCCAAGCGCATCGGCGGCGACCGCATCGACGTCTACAAGCCCGCGATGCGCGCGCGAAAGACCGACCGCCTGACGCTGGAGAGCGAGCTGCGCCGCGCCATCGAGCGGCAGGAGCTCACGATCCTGTACCAGCCGATCGTGCGGCTGGAAGATCGCTCGATCGCCGGTTTCGAGGCGCTGGCGCGCTGGGATCACCCGAAGCTCGGTCGCATGGCGCCGTCGGAATTCATCAGCATCGCGGAAGAGACCGGCCTGATCGTCGATCTCGGCATGTTCGTGCTCGACCAGACCGCCAAGCAGCTCTCGATCTGGCAACGCGCGATGCGCTCGCGCGAGCCGATCTTCGCCTCCGTCAACGTGTCCTCGCGGCAATTGCTGCGCCACGATCTGATCCACGACATCCGCACCGTGCTGTCGCGCTCCTCGGTGGCGCGCGGCACGCTGAAGCTGGAATTGACGGAATCGCTGGTGATGGAGAACCCGGAGCACGCAGCCCAGATGCTGACGCGCATCCGCGAGCTCGGCACCGGGCTGTCGCTCGACGATTTCGGCACCGGGCATTCCTCGCTGGCCTACCTCCAGCGCTTCCCGTTCGACACCATCAAGATCGACCAGTCCTTCGTGCGCACCACCAACCGCGGCACCCGCCCCGTGATCCTGAAATCGATCATCGCGCTCGCGCACGACCTCGGCATGGACGTGGTCGCGGAAGGCGCCGAGACCGATTCCGACGCGGTCGAGCTCTACCAGATGGGCTGCGAATACGCGCAGGGCTTTGCCTTCGGCGAGCCGATGGACGCGGACGCGGCGATGCGCCTGCTGACGGAAGTTCGGCTGGAAGCAGCGAGCTGATCGCTTCAGACAGGGCGTTGATTGCCCGATGGTTCCGCGCTTGATCCAGATCAATGGACTGGCGCTCAGCCGCCGCCAAAAATGGCGCATTCGATCCAAGACGGTTTTCATCATTGAGGTGATTGGGTTCGCCACCGTCGTTCTCGGCGTGCCCGCACGCGTCAAGCATAGCCGGCCGGAATGAGCAGACCACCCACCTCTTTCCCAGGAGTTTCGGATGACACGGCAACTTATCTACGCGATGATTCTCATAGGCACCGGGGTGTTCCTCGCCTCATCGGCAGAAGCAGTCACAGCAGCGCGATGTGAGGATCGATCCGCGAATTGCATTGGCACATGTGCCAACTTTACCGGTGGGGCCGGCGATTTTCGGGGGCATCAGAACAAATGCATGAGCTCCTGCGACCGGCAGACAACCAAGTGTCTGATACGTGCGAACGCCGATGTGGAGCGTTGGTACCGTAATCGGCAATGAAGGCTGCGGTTCTACGCCCGGGCTAGAGCCTGATGAGATGAGACCCGACAAGCGCGCCGACAGAAGTGCGTTGCCTCCCCCTTGTGGGGCAGCGCCAGGGTGGGGGTAGCCCAGGAAAAGGTGCGGCTGTTGACGACCAGCTGACCTACCCCGGCCGGCGGCGCAGCCCCGCGACCAGACCTAGCCCCGCCAGCAGAGAGATCGCCGCAAGGCTTCCCCACACCAGGCCCGCCTGCTCGAGATAGACGTCCTGCGAGACCGGATCGTAGCAGCGGCCGAGCTCGTTGAAGCAGTCGCGCCAGCGCCAGTAGCGGGCCTCGAAGGCGAGCGCGAACATTGCGCCCAGACCCATCAGGGCCGCCCCCAAAATGCCCCTCAGCCAGCGCAGGACCACGCGGGCGCCCTCACCGCTTCGTCTTCATCTTCGTGAACCGCACGCTTTGGCCATCCGGCATCCGCACCGCCTTGAAGCCCGCGGCGAGGCAGGCTTCGCGCTGCGGCATCTGGATGTCGGGGCTGCGCAGGCTGTCCCACCACGAGGCACGGTTCGCCGCGCGCGGCAGGGCCGCGCCGATGATCTCCTCGATCTGCTCGAAGCTCAGCACGAATTCCGCCTGCTTGTGCCGCATCAGATAATCGCGCAACGCGTCGTAATCGTTCACAGTCGTCCTCTCGTCCGAAGTCCAGATCCGCGCAATGAGATCTGCTCAAAAACGCTAGCTGCTTAAACCAGTTCTTAACTCATTGCAGCACCGCCGTCCCGGCTTAAACACTGGGCAATCATTCGGGTGCATCCACTAAGGTCGGGAGCAAGCGATGTCGTCTGGATGGCGCGAAGCCATGGCCCGCCGGCCGTGGCGCATTTCGGCGAAGCTGCTGATCATATCGTCCGTCGTGACGGTGATCGGCTTTTCCGCCATTTGCGTCAACGTCATGCTCGACATGCGCCGCGGCGAGGAGGCCCTCGCACGCCAGACGCTGGAAAATCTGGCCACCTCCATCGAGGCGGATATCAGCCGCAACATCGAGATCTACGATCTCGCCCTGAAGGCGGTCGCCAGCAACATGCTGCTGCCGGAGATCAACACGGTCTCGAAGCCGATCCGTCACCTGATCCTGTTCGATCATGCGATCACGGCGAGGCATTTCGGCGCCGTCCAGGTGTTCGATGCGGAGGGCAGGCTGACCATCGACGCCTCCACGCTCGATCCCCTGCCGGAGAACCGGGGCGAGGAGGATTACTTCAGGGTTCATCGCGAGAATCCCGGCGCCGGCCTCTTCATCAGCCGCCCGATGCTGTTCCGCGGCGCCTATTCCATCGTGCTGAGCCGGCGCATCAGCGACACCGACGGCGGCTTCATGGGGATCGTCGCCGGCTCGATCCGCTTCAGCTATTTCCACGAATTGTTCGAGCGCCTGAACCTCGATCCCGACGACACCATCACCGTGCTCAAGCGCGACCGCACCATCATGATGCGGCGGCCGTTCGACCTCGACGTCATCGGCAAGAATCTCGGGACGCAGCAGAGTTGGAAGGCCGACAATCTCAAGGCCGGCGGGTCCTATGCGGGCCAGGGCCCGGTGGACACGACGCCGCGCCTCTACGTCCGCAGCACCGGCCCGGGTCCGCTGTTCGTGGTGGCAGGCAAGCCGCTGGCCGCCGTGTTCGAGCTCTGGCAGAAGGAAGCCTACCGCATCGGCGCCGTGGTGCTGGCGCTCATCCTGTTCATGCTGGCCTCGACGCTGGTGCTCGCCCGCGAGATCCGCCGGCGCGCGGAGGCCGAGCGCAAGCTCGAGGAGATGGCGACGACGGACGCGCTCACCGGCCTGAAGAACCGCCGCAAGTTCGATCAATTGATCGACATCGAGTGGCGGCGCGCGATACGCCAGAAGACGCCGGTCGCGCTGCTGATGATCGATGCCGATCACTTCAAGGCCTACAACGACACCTTCGGCCACCAGGCCGGCGACCAGGTGCTGGTCGGCATCGCCATCTGCATCTCCGATTCGGTGAGCCGCGCCGGCGATTGCGCCGCGCGCTATGGCGGCGAGGAATTCGCGGTGCTGCTGCCGAACACCTCGGCCGCCGAGGCCCTCAATGTCGCCGAGACGATCCGCGGCAAGGTGCAGGGCTGGTCCGACGATCAGGCAACGTCGACGGTCTCGTGCGGCATCGCGAGCCTCGTTCCCACCACCGGCATGGACTGGCCGATCCTGGTCGAAGCTGCCGACAAGGCGCTCTATGCGGCGAAAGCCGGCGGCCGCAACCAGTCCGTGGTCGCGAGCCTGCCGAAGTTGTCGCTGGTGGCGTGAGGCTGCTCGGTGTCGTCCCGGCGAACGCCGGGACCCATAACCACAGGGAGCGATTTGGCGAAGGCTCGTCGTTCGGTACTTCTGCCTAACGCGATCGATAGATCACGCGGTATGGGTCCCCGCGCCCGTGCGCAATTGCGCACTAGGCAGGGACGACAGTGACGCTTACTGCCCCAGATACTTCTTCATCTCCGCGATCAAGCCGTCACGCAGCTCCGGCCGCTTCAGGCCGTAGGCGATGTTGGCGCGGAGGAAGCCGGGCTTGGAGCCGCAATCATGGCGCTCGCCCTCGAACTCGACGCCGTAGAATTTCTGCGACTTGGCGAGGCCGATCATCGCGTCGGTGAGCTGGATCTCGCCGCCGGCGCCGCGCTCCTGGGTCTCCAGAATCTTGAAGATCTCCGGCTGCAGGATGTAGCGGCCGGTGATGGAGAGATTGGAGGGCGCGGTGCCCTTGGCCGGCTTCTCGACCATGCCGTCGACCTCGAACATCTTGCCGGTGCGCTTGCCGACGCCGCAGATGCCGTATTGATGGGTGAGATGGTCAGGCACGGCCTCGACCGCGATGACGTTGGATTTTTCGCCGAGCGATGACGCCGTCTCGATCATCTGCTTCAGGCAGCCGGTGGTGTTGAGCACGAGCTCGTCGGGCAGCACGACCGCGAACGGCTCGTCGCCGACGATGTCGCGCGCGCACCAGACCGCGTGGCCAAGGCCAAGCGGCGCCTGCTGGCGGGTGAAGCTGACGGCGCCGGCTTCCGGCTGGTTCTGCGCCAAAATGTCCTGCTCGGCTTTCTTGCCGCGCGCGGCCAGCGTGGAGTCGAGCTCGAACATCTTGTCGAAATGATCTTCGATGACGTTTTTGTTGCGGCCGGTGACGAAGATGAAATGCTCGATGCCGGCTTCGCGCGCCTCGTCATAGACGTACTGGATCAGCGGCTTGTCGACGATGGTCAGCATTTCCTTCGGCATCGCCTTGGTGGCGGGCAGGACGCGGGTGCCGAGGCCGGCGACGGGGAATACGGCTTTGCGAATTTTCATGGGATCGATCGAATACCTGAGGAAGGGAGCAATGCTATCTTGCTAGCCTGTTTGCAGCCGCTAACAAAGGCGGATGTGGGGCCTCGCGATCACTGAGTTGAGAAAAAGGCCGACACCAAAATTTCACCTTTGTTAAGCTATTGGCAACCGGTACCGCGCCTCCTGAAGGCGGATTTCGGCCGGACGGGTGAGGTATGATGCAATCGGTGGCAGCGCTGGCGAAACGTGCTGGATTTGTGACCAACGCAACAATGATTGCGGCCGCCTTGCTGCTGCCCGTCAGCGCGCATGCGCAGGCGCAGAACGGCCTGTCGAACCTGTTCGGCGGCATTTTCTCCGGCTCGAATCCGGCGCCGTCGCAAGCCCCGCCCGGCCCCGCCGGCGCCCAGACTGGACCTCAACCTTGGAGCGGCGAGGACGGCGCCTCCGGCCATCCGCTGATGACGGCAGCCGCGATCCGCGAGGCCGCGGGCAACTTCAACAATTGCGTCGCGGGGATGTGGCCCGATGCCGCACGCCGCAACATCACGCAGGAAAATTTCCAGCGCTTCACGGCCGGGCTCTCGCCTGACCTGCGCATCATGGACCTGATGGATTCGCAGCCGGAGTTCACCAAGTCGATCTGGGACTATCTCGACATCCTCGTGAACGACAACCGTCTTGCCAAGGGCCGCGAGGTGCTCGCCAAATACAAGGCGCAGTTCGAGGCCACCGAAAAGGCCACCGGCGTCGACCGCTACATCATCGCCTCGATCTGGGGCATCGAGTCCAATTACTCGACGCAGATGGGCGACCGCAGCGTGCTGCAATCGACCGCGACGCTGGCCTGCATCGGCCGCCGCCAGGCCTATTTCAAGGACGAATTCCTCTCCGCGCTGGAGATCCTCAATCGCGGCGATCTGCGCCCGGAGCAGATGCGCGGCTCCTGGGCCGGCGCCTTCGGTCCGACCCAGTTCATGCCGACCGCGTTCAAGCGCTTTGCCGTGGACGGCGATGGCGACGGACGGCGCGACGTCGTCGACAATCCCACCGACCTGATCGCCTCGACCGCCAACAATCTGAAGAAGGACGGCTGGCAGGCCGGCCAGACCTGGGGCTACGAGGTCGTGGTGCCCCAGGGCTTCAACTACATGCTGGCCGACCGCGCCAAGGCGATGACGATGGCGCAATGGGAGAAGCTCGGGCTCAAGCGCCCGGCCAACCAGCCCTTCCCGCATCCAGCCGAGAAAGCCTACCTGCTGGCGCCGGCCGGCGCGCAGGGGCCGGGCTTCCTGATGCTGCAGAATTACCGGGTCATCATGAAGTACAACCCGGCCGAGGCTTATGCGCTGGCGATCGGCCATTTTGCCGACCGCCTGCGCGGCGGGGCGCCCTTCGTGCAGCCCTGGCCGCGACAGGAGCGCGAGCTGTCCCGTACCGAGCGGCTGGAACTCCAGCAGCTGCTGGCCCAGCGCGGCTTCTACAAGGGCACCCCGGACGGCCAATTCGGCGGCCAGACCCGGGAGGCGCTGCGCAACTTCCAGGTCTCGATCGGGGTCCCCGCCGACGGATTTGCCTCCTCGGACGTGCTGGACCAGCTCCGTAAGCGGTAAAATCGCGCCGAAAGTAACCCTGAACAGGGATTTCGCCCGGTCGTCTTGACGGGGAAGGCTGTTCCCCGGTGTATGGCAGAAGAATCTGCAAAGAGAATCTGCCCGTTTGGCGCCTGATTCCGTTATTATATCGAACCACTTCCGATCCCATTGCGCGTGCCCGAGATCGCATGTCGAAGCCAAAGTCCTTCTTCAAGGCGCTGACCGAGACCGGCCCGTTGATCGCGCTGGGGACGGCGCTTGCGATTTTGGTCTCGGTCGCGGGACCCGCCTCGGCGCAGTTCTTCAACTTCCCCGGCTTCGGCGGCCCGCCGCAGCGCCAGGCACCGCCGCCCCGCAACGGCGGAGGCGGTGGATGGTTCGGCGGCGACTTCTTTGCGCCGTTCCAACAGCAACAGCAGCAGCAGGCGCCGCGCCAGGACTTTTCGCGCGCGCCGGCGCCGGCCAAGCGTGACACTGTCGCCGACAAGAACGTGCTGGTGATCGGCGACGGCATGGCCGACTGGCTCGCCTATGGCCTGGAGGACGCCTACAGCGAGCAGCCCGACATGGGCGTGATCCGCAAGCACAAGACTACGTCCGGCCTGATCAAGTACCAGCCGCGCGGCGAGCCCTCGGACTGGGCGGCTGCTGCGAAGGGTATCCTCGAGACCGAGAAGCCTGACGTCATCGTCGTCATGCTCGGCCTCAATGACCGCGTCGCGATCCGCGAGGCGGCGCCCGACAAGCCTTCCGACAAGGACAAGAAGAACGACAAGGGCGCGCGCGCCAAGCAGCCCGCCAAGCCCGGCGACGCAAAGCCCAACGACACCGCCGCCACCAAGCCGGACGACAAGCCCGTTGACGCCGACCTGCCGCAGGACGACGCCGACAACGCCGACACACCGGCGGCCGCAGCGCCCGAGAAGACCGCGCGCAACCCGAACGGCCTCTACGAATTCCGCGACGAGCGCTGGGTTGAGCTCTACGGCAAGAAGATCGAGGAGCTGGCGGGCGTCCTCAAGGCCAAGGGCGTGCCGGTGCTCTGGGTCGGCCTGCCCGCGATCCGCGGCCCGAAGGGTACGGCGGACATGCTGTTCCTGGATTCGCTCTACCGCGAAGGCGCGGGCAAGGCCGGCATCACCTATGTCGATGTCTGGGACGGCTTTGTCGACGAAGCCGGCCGCTTCCTCCAGAAGGGTCCGGACTTCGAAGGCCAGATCCGTCAGCTCCGCAGCTATGACGGCGTCTATTTCACGAAACCCGGCGCACGCAAGCTCGCCCACTATGTCGAGCGCGAGATCACGCGCCTGCTCGCCGGACGCTCCGGCCCGATCGCGCTGCCGAGCGAGCCTGCGACCCCCGACACCAGCGCCGAGCCCGGCAAGCCCGCGCCGCGGCCGCTGGCGGGACCGATCGTGCCGCTGGTTGCGGCCTCGATCTCGACCGATCAATTGCTGGGCGGCCCAGGCACGCGTCCGGCCGCAGTCGATGCGCTGGCCGCGAAGACCATGGTGAAGGGTGAGCCGCTGGCCGCGCCCGCCGGCCGTGCCGATGACTATGCCTGGCCGCGCCGCGAAGTCGGCCGCGAGCAGGCCAAGGGCGATACGCCTGTTGCGGCGACGACGCCCGACGGCAGCAATCCGAATTCATCAGGCACGCCGGGTGCGGCCGCTGCGATCGCGCCGCCAAAGCTTGCGCCAAAGAAGCCGCCGGCGCAGCCACAGCAGCCGCAGCAACCGGCGCAGGCTTCGCCGTCATTCCGCGATTTCTTCAGCTTCGGCTCTCCGCAGCCGCCGCCGCGTCAGTTGGCGCCGGCACCGCGCAATCCGAATCCTAATCCCGCGATCCCGCGCCCGCCTGGGAATGTCGGGCGTTCGGCGGAGATGTTCCGGTAATTTGCTGAGTTGTGGTCTCGTGTCCCGAATGCGCAGCAGCGTGTAACGCTGCTGCGCATCACCTGGGCCGTATTCCCTGGGCCGCATTGCGTCCCGGGCACGAGAGTTCGGGGCTTTGGTGACTAGCCGTAGTAACGCCAGCGCGACGGCGGAGGACGACGCGCGGGGCGCGACATCAGGAGCGCGAGCGCGAAGCCGATGCCGCCGGCGACCAGCAGTGCGCCGAGCGGATTGTCCTGCACCTTCTTCGAAATCGCCTGCGTGCCGTCGCGAAGCGTGTCGCCGCTGTTGTCATAGGCGTCCTTGGCGTAGCTTGCCGCGGTGTCCGTCGCGTCACGCACGGCGTCCTTGGCCTGGCCGTAGAGATTCTGCACGGTGCCGGCGGCTTCCCGCGCCTTGCCCGACGCCTGTGTCTGGGCATCGCCGGCGAGATCACCGACGGCGCCTTCCGCGCGTCCAGCGAATTCCTTGGCCGATCCGACAATCCGATCCTTATCCATGATGCTCCTCCTCGGGGGTCTGCCCAAGTAACCGATCAGGAGCAACGCAGTTCCAATCCAGTGAGAAAGTGTAGAAGGCGTAGCCCGGATGAGCGAAGCGACATCCGGGACTTTGCTTGCACCGCTCCCGGGTATCGCTGCGCTCACCCGGGCTACAAGACCTACAAGATCAGCCCGCCATCGACGACCAGCGTCTGGCCGATGATGTAGGAGGACAGCGGAGAGGCCAGGAACAGCGCCGCGCCCGCCATGTCAGCCGGCGTGCCCAATCGCCGCAGCGGAATGCGCGACAATGCACCTTCGAGCCGCTTGGGATTGTCGGTGGTCACCTTCGTCATCTTGGTGTCGACGAGGCCGGGCGCGATACCGTTGACGCGGATGCCGTCCTCGGCCCAGGCCTCACCCAGCGTCCGCGTCAATCCGACCGCGCCGGTCTTCGAGGCGTTGTAGGCGGGATTGCCCATGGTCGAATGATAGGCTGCGGTCGAGGACACCATGATCAGCGCGCCCTTGGCATCGCGCAACATGGAATGAAACCGCGTCGCGCAGGCCATCAGGCTCATCAGATTGACTTCGACGACCTTGCGGAAGCCGGCCATCTCGAACTCGCCGCGGCGATAGAGCACCGCGCCCTGCGCGAGCACCAGGATGTCGAGCCGGTCGAACGACGGTTTGAAAGCTTCGATCGCGCCTGCGTTGCTGACATCGAGCTGCGCATAGGACAGCCCTGTGAGATCGGAGCCTTCCTCCGCCGAATATTCCGTTGCGTGAGCACGCGTGCCGCAAACCGCAACATGCGCGCCCCTCGCACGAAATGCTTGCGCGATGCCGTTGCCGATGCCGCTGGAACCGCCGACGACCAGCACCTGCCTGCCTGAGAAATCCAGCTCGTTCGCCATCGCGGCCTCCCCATTTGTTTTGCTTGTTTGACCTGTCTGCGGATCGATGCGAGCCTTGTCAATCGCATAACAACAAACAAGACGCCGCGAGGAAACAGCATGTCCGACTTCAAGCAGCTCAGCCGGTCCGTGAAGGGCCTGACCGTTCTCGTTACCGGCGCAGCAAGCGGCATGGGGCGCGCCACCGCACGCGTGTTCGCAGCCGAAGGCGCGAACGTCGCCGTCACTGATTTTGACGAGCAAGGCGCGCAAGCAGTCACAAAGGAAGTCGCGGCGAGCGGCGGTTCAGCGAAGGCGTGGAAGCTCGATGTCGCCGACGGCGGCGAGATCAAGCGCGTGGTTGCCGATGTCGCCGCGCATTTCGGCGGGCTCGATATCGTCGTCAACAATGCCGGCATCTCCGTGCGCGTCGCGATCGACGACGAGACCTATGAGGACGCCTGGGCCAAGGGCATCGCGGTGATGCTGACGGCGCATCCGCGCATCATCCGCGCCGCACTGCCGCACCTGCGCAAGTCGAAGAGCCCGCGCATCGTCAACATCGCCTCGACCGAGGCGCTCGGCGCCACCGCATTGCACAGCCCCTATTCGGCCGCGAAGGGCGGCGTCGCCAGCCTCACGCGTTCGCTCGCCGTCGAGCTCGGCCGCGAGGGCATCACCGTCAACTGCATCTGCCCGGGACCGATCCGCACCGCGATTACCGACCGTATCTCCGAGGAGCGCAAGACCATCTATGCCAAGCGCCGCACGGCCCTCGGCCGCTACGGCGACCCTGAAGAGGTCGCGCATATGACGCTGAGCCTTTGCCTGCCGGCCGCATCCTTCCTCACCGGCGCGGTGATCCCGGTCGACGGCGGCCTGATGGCGAGGAACGCGTAGGAGTTGAGGGGTGTAGCCCGGATGAGCGAAGCGACATCCGGGAAGGTCCTTCCGCGAGGTGAGAGCCCCGGATGTCGCTTCGCTCATCCGGGCTACGGGCTGCCATGCGCGGCGAGCGTTGACAACGGCGGGTGCGAGAGTAACTTTTTTCACCAGCAGAGCGGGACCAACCGCTCGCGGTTCGCGGGAGAAACGCCATGACGATCGCCATCCGGCAGCTTCAGAAGCATTTTGTCGGCGAGGTTTCGGGCCTCGATCTGCGAAAGCCTCTTACACCGGATGAGGCGCGCGAGGTCGAGGCTGCCATGGACAAGTATGCGGTGCTGGTCTTCCACGACCAGGACATCACCGACGAACAGCAGATGGCCTTCGCGCTGAATTTCGGCCAGCGCGAGGACGCGCGCGGCGGCACCGTGACCAAGGAGAAGGACTACCGGCTCCAGTCGGGCCTGAACGACGTCTCCAATCTCGGCAAGGACGGCAAGCCGCTGGCGAAGGACAGCCGCGCGCACCTGTTCAATCTCGGCAACTGCCTGTGGCATTCCGACAGCTCGTTTCGCCCGATCCCGGCGAAATTCTCGCTGCTGTCGGCACGGGTGGTGAACCCGAAGGGCGGCAACACCGAATTCGCCGACATGCGCGCAGCCTATGACGCGCTCGACGACGACACCAAGGCGGAGATCGAGGATCTCGTCTGCGAGCACTCGCTGATGTATTCGCGGGGATCGCTCGGCTTCACCGACTACACCGACGACGAAAAGGAGATGTTCAAGCCGGTGCTGCAACGCCTGGTGCGCACCCATCCCGTCCATCGCCGCAAGTCGCTGTATCTGTCATCGCACGCCGGCAAGATCGTCAGCATGAGCGTGCCGGAGGGCCGGCTGTTGCTGCGCGATCTCAACGAGCACGCGACCAACGCGGAGTTCGTCTACGTCCACAAATGGAAGCTGCATGATCTCGTGATGTGGGACAACCGCCAGACCATGCATCGCGTTCGCCGCTACGACCAGTCCCAGCCCCGCGACATGCGCAGGGCGACGGTGGCGGGCACGGAGCCGACGGTGCAGCAGCAGGCGGCGGAGTAGGCCGCGCGCCAACCTCCGCTGTCGTCCCGGACAAGCGAAGCGCAGATCCGGGACCCATAACCACAGGGAGTGGTTTGGCCAAGACTCGGAGTTATCAGCTAGCGCAACAACTTCTTCCTGGGGTTATGGGTCCCCGCGTTCGCGGGGACGACACCGAAGGTGGGACGCATGACAGCGGTGGTGGCGCGCAGCACTGTCGGAGCAGCTACCACATCAGGCCTACGCGTGCCCCGCCTCGTTCGAGAGCATGCCGGGATCGATGCCGATTTTTCGCAGCGCCCGGCCGTATTTCTCGTCGACGTCGTCGCCGAAGATCAAATCCGAATCCGCATCGCAATGCAGCCAGCCATTGCTCTGGATCTCGGTCTCGAGCTGGCCCGGCGCCCAGCCGGCATAGCCGAGCGCGAGGATGGCGTGCTTCGGGCCGGAGCCGTTGGCGATCGCCCGCAGGATGTCGACGGTCGCGGTGAGACAGACGCCGTCGTCGATCCGGAGCGTCGCGTTCTCGATGTAGAAATCGCTGGAATGCAGCACGAAGCCGCGGCCGGTGTCGACCGGCCCGCCGCGCAGCACCTTCATGCTTTCGGCGTTCTCCGGCAGCTTGATGTGCTCGCCCTTCTTGATGATGCCGAGTTGCTGCAAGAGCTCGGGGAAGTCGATGCTGCCGGCGGGATGATTGACGATGATGCCCATCGCGCCTTCGGCGGAATGCGCACAAAGATAGATCACCGAGCGCTCGAAGCGCTCATCACCCATCACGGGCATCGCGATCAGGAGCCGGCCGTCGAGATAACCGGCCGAACTGGGGAGCGCGGGGCCCGCGCTGCGGGTGCTTTCGCCCGTCCTTTTGCCTGTGGGAGCCATCGGTAAAGCACTCCGGTTTCAATTCCTATCCTGATGTCGGGCCGGGCCGCTGTCAAATCAAGGCTTGCCGGGACTTGATTCAAGTGCATCCATCACAAGCAATTCAATGGTTTGCCCCGGGGGGACCCTGTAAAGACGTGCCATGCTGACAAGAGTTCCCACGCGTGCGGCGATTGGCGTCGCGACAACCCTGTTTGCGTCGTCGCTGGCGCTCGCAGCCCGCGCCGACGACGCGTCGCCCTGGCAGCGCGACGGCCATTCCGCAGTGCGATTGCTGGCGGGATCGCGCAGCGGCGCTGTCCTGCTTGGCGGTATCGCCTTCCAGCTCCAGCAGGGGTGGAAGACCTATTGGCGCATCCCCGGCGATTCCGGCGTTCCGCCGCGGTTCGATTTCTCGAAATCGGACAATGTCGAAGCGGTGACGGTGATGTGGCCGGCGCCGCTGAAATTCGATGACGGCGCGGGCGGGCATTCGATCGGCTATCACGGCCAGATCGTGCTGCCGCTGCGCATCGTGGCCAAGGCGCCCGACAAGCCGGTGACGCTGCGCGCCGAGATCAACTACGCGGTGTGCGAGAAGCTCTGCATTCCAGTCGAGGCCAATGTCGAGCTCGGCTTCAACAACGTCGCCTCGACCGAGGACGCCAATCTGCGTACCGCGCTCGACACCGTGCCGAAGCCGGCTACGATCGGCGACCCCAATCCGCTGACCATCCGCGACGTCAAGCGTGACGGGCCCAAGAATGTGGTGGTCGACGTGGTCGTGCCTGACAGCCGCGACGTCAATTTATACGTGGAGGGGCCGACGCCCGATTGGGCGTTGCCGATTCCGGCGCCGGTCGAGCGCAGCCCTCCCGGCGTGAGGCGATTTTCCTTCGAGCTCGATGGACTGCCGCCGGGCGCCAAGCCCGACGGAGCGGCGTTGAAGTTCACGCTGGTCGCGCCCGAGAAGTCGTACGAGTTCAATACGAATCTGGAGTGAGCCCGGGCCACTCTCTGTTGTCGTCCCGGACAAGCGCGCCCTTGCGCGCGCCGTTCCGGGACCCATAACCACAGGATCGGTTTGGCGAAGACGCGGCGTTACCAGCTTGCGCAACAACTACTCCCTGGGGTTATGGGTCCCGGATCTGCGCTTCGCTTGTCCGGGACGACACCGAGTATGAAACACCCCCACCCAACCGAATCTTAACGAATGGTTGCTAATTCCCAGGCCTGCCGCCGCATGCGGGACGTCTGATACGGATGCCTGGGGACTCTTCGAATTGGCCGTGATGGATGCAGAACCCGCAACGACCGGACCTGCCGGCCTCATCGCGCGGCTGCGCGCCAAGTTGACGGGCGGGTCGAACGAAGCGTCGCTGACGCGGCGGCTGGCCGGCACCATCTTCATCATCCGGGTGATCAGCGCAGGCCTCGCCTATTTCTCGCAGGTCCTGCTCGCGCGCTGGATGGGCACGTCCGACTACGGCATCTATGTCTATGTCTGGACCTGGGTGCTGCTGCTCGGCAGCATGATGGATTTCGGCATCTCGGCCTCCGCGCAAAAAATCATTCCGGAGTACCGCACCAGCGGCGATCAGGCACTGCTGCGCGGATTTCTTTCCGGCAGCCGCTGGCTGGTCTTCGCCGTGTCCACCCTGGTGT
This sequence comes from Bradyrhizobium sp. CCGB01, assembly GCF_024199795.1. Classification (NCBI taxonomy): domain Bacteria; kingdom Pseudomonadati; phylum Pseudomonadota; class Alphaproteobacteria; order Hyphomicrobiales; family Nitrobacteraceae; genus Bradyrhizobium; species Bradyrhizobium sp. CCGB01. Next base: position 1,326,122 of record NZ_JANADK010000001.1, on the reverse strand, counting down.
CGCTGGGTCTTGCCAGCATCGTGAAACTGCTGTCGCCCTGGATCGATCCGGCCGAGGTGCTGCCGCTCTATATCGGCTGCATGACGCTGCCGGCCTTCGTCGTCGCCAACACCCAGGACGGCATCGCGCGCTCGCATGACTGGATGCAGCTCGGCCTGATGCCGCAATTCATCATCCGCCAGGCGCTGATCATCGGCATCACGGCCTGCGCCTTCCTGCTCGGCTATCATCTCGGCGCGGTCGCGGCGATGGTCGCGAGCGCCGGGGCAGTGTGGATCGCGATGACCGGGCAGATGGTGGTGCTGAACCGCAAGCTCGCCGATCACATCGAGCCGGGCCCCAAGGCCTACGACGTCAGCGGCTGGCTCGCCGTCTCGCTGCCGATCCTGCTGGTCGAGAGCTTCTACCTGCTGCTGTCCTACACCGACGTGCTGGTGCTGCAGCAGTTCCGCCCATCCGACGAGGTCGGCGTCTATTTCGCGGTGGTGAAGACGCTCGCCCTGGTCTCGTTCATCCACTACGCGATGTCGGCGACCACGGCGCATCGCTTCGCCGAATACAACGCAAGCGGCGACAAGGCGCGCCTGTCGGCCTATGTCGCCCATGCCATCAACTGGACGTTCTGGCCGTCGCTGGCAGCGACCATCGTGCTGCTTGCGCTGGGCAAGCCGCTGCTCTGGCTGTTCGGCCCGCAATTCACGGTCGGCTACGACATCATGTTCGTCGCCGCGATCGGCCTCGTGGTGCGCTCTGCGATCGGACCGGTCGAGCGGCTGCTCAACATGCTCGGCCAGCAGAAGATCTGCGCTCTCGCCTACGCGCTGGCCTTCGTGATGAACGTCGTGCTCTGCATCGCGCTGGTGCCGCGCTACGGCGGCCACGGCGCTGCGGCTGCAACCTCGATCTCGCTGACGTTCGAGACAGTGCTGCTGTTCTGGATCGTGCGGCAGCGGCTCGGCCTGCACGTGCTGGCGTTCGGCAAATAGGCGCTGCAACCCAGACCTGCTGGCTTGGAGAATGCCTATTTCGCACCTTACAAGGTGACGGCGCAAAACCCCTGTCCACCGCCAGCCCGCAGCAAGATTTTTCTTATTCAGCCCAAGCAGTTGCGCCACAGGGAAATTTTATTCTACGTCATATTGCCCAACCGACGAGATAAACCTAAGATTCCCCAGAGATGATCGATCCGCTCTATGTCGCCTCCGGATTTGGCGTCGGCCTGCTTGTCGGGATGACCGGCGTGGGCGGCGGCTCGTTGATGACGCCGCTGCTGATCCTGCTGTTCGGCGTCCATCCCGCCACCGCGGTCGGGACCGACCTGCTCTATGCCGCGGGTACCAAGGCCGGCGGCAGCGTGGTGCACGGCTTCTCACGCAGTGTGCACTGGCCGGCGGTGCTGCGGCTCGCCTGCGGCAGCATTCCCGCCAGCGCGGCGACGCTGTTCGTGCTGTGGAAGCTCGACCTCAGAAGCGATGCCGAGCGCAGCCTGGTCAACCTGGTGCTGTGCTTTGCACTGCTGCTGACCGCGATCTCGCTGATCTTCCGCAAGGCCATCATGGAGCGCTACCGCGGCAAGCTTGAACGTGTCGACGAGCGCACCACCGCGATCGCGACCGTCGTCACGGGCATCGTGCTCGGCGTGCTGGTGTCGATTTCGTCCGTCGGCGCCGGTGCTGTCGGCGTCACCGTGCTGCTGCTGCTCTACCCGCGCCTGCCGATGGCGACCATCGTCGGCTCCGACATCGCCCACGCGGTGCCGTTGACGCTGGTGGCCGGCATCGGGCACTGGGCGCTTGGCGATGTGGATTGGGCACTCATGGGCGTGCTGCTCATGGGCTCGCTGCCCGGCATCATCGTCGGCAGCTACAGTGCGACGCGCGTGCCGGAGACGGTGCTGCGGCTTACGCTGGCCAGCGTGCTGTTCGTGGTGGCCGGCAAGATCATGTTCGCGGAATTGAAACTGTCCTCGGCGTTCGTGACGGCTCTGGCCTGGACGCATTGAAACGGAAAACCCCGCTCCATTCCCGCGCTCATCGTAGGGTGGGCAAAGCGAGGCGTGCCCACCGTTTCTCCTCACTCGCGGAAGGATGGTGGGCACGGCGCTGACGCGCCTTTGCCCACCCTACGGCATCGAGCCCCTACTCCGCGGTCCAGCCGCCATCGATCGACAGGTTGGTGCCCGTGATCTGCGCGGCATCGTCGCCGCACAGGAACAGGGCGAGGGCTGCGACCTGCTCGGAGGTGACGAACTCCTTGGTCGGCTGCGCGTCGAGCAGCACGTCGTTGATGACCTGCTCGCGCGTGAGGCCGCGGGCCTTCATGGTGTCGGGGATCTGCTTCTCCACCAGCGGCGTCCAGACATAGCCGGGGCTGATGCAGTTGCAGGTGATCTTGTGGGTCGCGACCTCGAGCGCCACGGTCTTGGTCAGGCCGGCGATGCCGTGCTTGGCCGACACATAGGCGGACTTGAAGGGCGAGGCCACCAGCGAGTGCGCCGATGCCGTGTTGATGATCCGGCCCCAGCCCTTCTTCTTCATGCCGGGGACGGCGGCGCGGATGGCATGGAAGGCCGAGGACAGGTTGATCGCGATGATCTGGTCCCATTTCTCGACCGGGAATTCCTCGATCGGGGAGACGAACTGGATACCGGCATTGTTGACGAGGATGTCGACCGAACCGAAGCTCTTCTCTCCGAGAGCGATCATCCCGGCGATTTCCGCCGGCTTGGTCATGTCGGCCGGCGAATACACCGCTTTGACGCCGAAATCGGACTCGATCTTGGCACGCTCCTTCTCGATGTCCTCGGGCGAGCCGAAGCCGTTGATGACGACATTGGCGCCGGCGGCGGCGAAGGCGCGCGCATAGGCAAGCCCGATGCCGCTGGTCGAACCGGTTACGACGGCGTTCTTGCCTGACAGACTACCCATGTTATTCGCTCCTTTTTGGCGGGGGCGCGGTGACGTCCCCCGTGAGATCGTAGGTCACCATGGTCTCGCCGGACTGCGGCCGCTCGAGCCAGTCCTTGTGGCGCATCGACAGATGCACGTCGCGCACGCCGGCTTCCCAATGCTCGACCATGGCGACATGCGAGAAGTCGTAGTCCTTGGACGAGGATTCGTAGTTCTTGCTGCGATAGATCAGGTGCACCACGGTGACGGTGCTTTCGCGCGACACCTTCGCGAGGAATTCGACGGACGGGTCGTTCTTCAGATAGTCCGGCAATTTGCCGATCAGGTCGCGCACGGCGCGGCGGGCGTTGTGGATCTGCTTGTTCTTGTCGGTGTTCATCCGCGTGCGGCTGGAGAAGCGGATGTCCTTCTCGCGCTCGGTCGCCTCGAGCAGCGAATTCGGCAAATCGCCGCGGGCGCTGAACAGGTCGACCTGGAAGATCAGCATGTCGCGGTCGACCTCGGCATCGAGCACGTAATCGAGCGGCGTGTTGGAGGCGATGCCGCCGTCCCAGTAATGCTCGCCCTCGATCACGACGGACGGAAAGCCCGGCGGCAGCGCGCCGGAGGCCATGATGTGCTCGGGACCGATGGTCTTGCCGTGCTTCTTGAACTCGTAATTGTCGAAATATTTGAAATTGCCGGAGGTGACGCTGACGGCGCCGACCGACAGGCGCGTCTTGAGATCGTTGATGCGATCGAAATCGACCAGGCGCTCCAGCGTCTTCTTCAGCGGCGTGGTGTCGTAATAGCTCTCGGCCTGCGGGCTGCCGGGCGGCCAGAGCGGCGCGGGCGGGAGGCGCGGGGTGAAGAAGCCGGGCACGCCGAAGGTCGCGATCAGCGCGGCGCTGGTCGAATTGAACAGCTCGCGGCTGTGGTCGCTCTTGCCGATCGGCTTCCACGGCACCGGCGCCGACACCATCTCCCAGAATTCCTTGAGCCGCTTGACGCGGGTTTGTCCCTCGTTGCCGGCGATGATGGCGGCGTTGACCGCGCCGATCGAGATGCCGGCGACCCATTCCGGCTCGAAATCGAAATGGCACAGCGACTGATAGGCGCCGGCCTGATAGGAGCCGAGCGCGCCGCCGCCCTGGAGGACCAGGACGCGTTGCGCCTTCGCGGGGACGGTTGCGACTTCCGGGCTATGATCGGTCATGCGGGAACATTAGCAAAGGGCAGGCCACCGTGGCGACAGTCTGCCGCGGCGTCAATGCATCCCGGGATCAAGTCTGGCTTATCGGGGGTCGGTCGAGGCCAGGATCATGGTCCAGAACACCTTGTATTTGGTGCCTGGAGCATAGCCCGCCGCGATGCCCAATTTTGTGACACCGCTCTTGAGCATGTTGGCGCGGTGCGGAGGCGAGTCGCGCCAGCCGGAAAACGCTTCTGCCAGCGTATGATAGCCGGCCGAGACGTTCTCGACCGCCACCGTCGCCGGATAGCCGCCCGCGCTGAGGCGCTTGGCCAGCGGGGCGCGGACGTCATGGTCCATCTTGTTGGCCGCCGCCATGGCCTGGGACTGGGATTCGGCGAGCCGCATCAGATCGGGGTCGATCACGACGGTGCCGAGGGCGTTGTTCTGGCGGTATTGCGAGATCATGATCGCTGCCGCCTGCGCATCGAGCTTGGCGCCCGGGACCGACATGTCGGCATACATGGACGGCTGCTGGACCGGCGCTTCGTTGCCGGCGCAGCCGGCGAGAAGCAAAGTGATGAGTATTGCGGCCGCAGCGCGCATGAATCGGAGCCCCCAAAGGAAGGGCCGTTGTTGCATACCAACCGTGGCTGAAAGGTGAATTTTGAGGAAAATTCGACCCGTCGAGGCAGCTCAGGCGCCCGCAAATATCCGATAGCGGCGCGGTTCGAGGCCGATCGTGTCACCGGCGCGCAGTTCCCTGTCGCGAGGGGCGTCGATCTCGATGGTCTCGCCGCCGGAGAGTGCGACCTCGGCCCGCTGCACGGGACCGAAATTCCGGACGTGCTGCACGGCGCCCTCGAAGGCACCGCTGCCGGGCGGGCCGACCAGCATGTCATGTCGCCGCACGAACAGTTTTGACGCGCCAGGCGAAAGGCCGTCCGCCGCGAGCCGCAGCGGCCGGTCGCCGAGCCTGACAACGCCGCCTTCGACCTGGACCGGCAGCTCGATGGATTCGCCGATGAAGCCGTGGACGAAGGCGGTCGCGGGGCTCTCATAGACGTCGTCGGGCGAGCCGATCTGCTCGATCCTGCCCTTGTCCATCACCACGACGCGGTTGGCGACCTCAAGCGCCTCCTCCTGGTCGTGGGTGACGAAGATCGAGGTGACGTTGATCTCGTGATGCAGCGAGCGCAGCCATCTGCGCAATTCCTTGCGCACCTTGGCATCGAGCGCGCCGAAGGGCTCGTCGAGCAGCAGGATGCGCGGCTCGATCGCGAGCGCGCGGGCAAGCGCGATGCGCTGGCGCTGGCCGCCGGAGAGCTGGCTCGGATAGCGGTCGGCGAGCCAGTCGAGCTGGACGAGATCGAGCAGCTCCTTGACGCGCGCACGGATAGTCGCTTCGTCATTGCGGGCGGCGCGCGGCTGCACGCGCAGGCCGAAGGCGACGTTCTCGAACACCGTCATGTGGCGGAACAGTGCGTAGTGCTGGAACACGAAGCCGACGTTCCGTTCGCGCGCGCCCTGCGTCAGCGCGTCCTCGCCGTTGAAGGCCACGTCGCCGGAGTCGGGCCAGTCGAGGCCGGCGATGATCCGCAGCAGCGTGGTCTTGCCGGAGCCGGACGGTCCGAGCAGCGCCACCAGCTCGCCGTTGTCGACCTTGAGGTCGACGCCGTCGAGGGCTTTGAAGCTGCCGAATTTCTTGACGAGATTCCTGACTTCAATGGTCATTGACGTCTTGTCCTTCGTCGAGGTGACGTTCGAGAACGGTCTTTGCGATCAGCGTGATCAGCGCCAGCATCGCCAACAGCGAGGCGATCGCGAAGGCGGCGACGAACTGGTACTCGTTGTAGAGAATCTCGACCAGCAGCGGCATGGTGTTGGTCTCGCCGCGGATATGGCCCGATACGACCGACACCGCGCCGAACTCGCCCATCGCGCGCGCGTTGCAGAGCAGCACGCCGTAGAGCACGCCCCATTTGATGTTGGGCAGCGTGACGCGGAAGAAGGTCTGCAGGCCCGAGGCGCCGAGCGAGATCGCGGCCTCCTCCTCCTGCGTGCCCTGCTCCTGCATCAGGGGGATCAGCGCGCGCGCCACGAAGGGGAAGGTCACGAAGGTGGTGGCGAGCGCGATGCCGGGCACCGCGAACAGGATCTGGATGTCGTGATCCCTAAGCCAGCTGCCGAAATAGCCCTGCGCGCCAAACAGCAGCACGAAGACGAGGCCCGAGATCACCGGGCTCACCGAGAACGGCAGGTCGATCAGCGTGATCAGGAAGGTCTTGCCCGAAAAATCGAACTTGGCGATGGCCCAGGCCGCGACGAGGCCGAACACCAGATTGAGGCCGACCGAGATCAATGCGACCAGCAGCGTCAGCTTGATCGCAGCCAGCGCCTCCGGCTCGGCGAGCGCGGAAAGATAAGCGAGAATCCCCTTCGAGAACGCCTGCGCGAAAACGACGGCCAGCGGCAGCACGACGAAGACGGTGAGAAAGGTGACCGCCAGCGCGATGATGGTGATACGCACCGCGGGCGGCTCGGTGCGGAGGCTGTCGCGTGCCGCAGCGGCGTGCGCACGCGCGCGCGCGTCGGGCGAAGCCAGCGAGACGGAATCTGCGATCTGCAGCGTCATAGGTCCGCCCTCAGCGCGCCGGTATCCGGCTCTGCGCCCAGCGCTGGAGCCGGTTGACGGCGAAGATGATGACGAAGGAGACGACGAGCATGACCACCGCGATCGCGGTCGCATCGGCGTAGCGGAATTCGGACAGCCTGATCACGATCAGCAGCGGCGCGATCTCGGAGACGTTCGGCAGATTGCCGGCGATGAAGATCACAGAGCCGTATTCGCCGACGGCGCGGGCGAAGGCGAGCGCGAGCCCGGTGAGCAGCGCCGGTCCGAGCGAGGGCAGGATCACACGGATGATGGTCTGCCAGCGGCTGGCGCCGAGGCTGCCCGCGGCCTCCTCGAGCTCGGGGTCGAGATCCTGCAGCACAGGTTGCACCGTGCGGACCACGAAGGGGATACCGATGAAGATCATGGCGACGAAGATGCCGACCGGCGTGAACGCCACCTTGATGCCGAGCGCCGCAAGCGGCGCGCCCAGCCAGCCCTTCTCGGCGAACAGCGCGGTCAGCGCCACGCCGGCAACCGCCGTCGGCAGCGCGAAGGGCACGTCGACGATCGCATCGAAAATCCGCCGGCCGGGGAAGCGGTAGCGCACCAGCGCCCAGACGATGATGCTGCCCATGACGAGATTGACGCAGGCCGCGGCAAAGGCGAGGCCGAACGAGACCCGCAGGGCGTTGAGGGTGCGGCGGCTGGAGAGGATGTTCCAGAACTGCTCGGGGCTGAGCTCGAACGATTTCAGGAACAGCCCGGCAAGCGGAATCAGGATGATGATGGACAACCAGGAAAGCGTCAGTCCCATCGTGAGACCGAAGCCCGGCAATGTCCGGCGTCGTGCTGCGAGTACGCTCACCAGGCCCCCTGCTAAAGCCAACCAGGCGCCCGATCAGTTCTTGTAGATCTGATCGAAGACGCCGCCGTCGGCAAAATGTTCCTTCTGCGCCTTGGTCCAACCGCCGAAAACGTCGTCGATCGTGAACAGCTCGACCTTTGCGAACGAGTTTTCGTACTTTTTAGCGATCTCGGCATCGCGCGGGCGATAGAAGTTGCGCGCGGCGATCTCCTGCCCCTCCTTGGTGTACCAGTACTGGAGGTAGGCATCGGCGGCGTTGCGGGTGCCTTTCTTGTCGGCAACCTTGTCGACGATCGCGACCGGCGGCTCCGCGAGGATCGATTGCGGCGGCGCAACGATCGCGAACTTCTCCGGACCGAATTCCTTCAGCGCAAGATACGCCTCGTTCTCCCAAGCCAGCAGCACGTCGCCGACGCCGCGCTCGACGAAGGTGACGGTGGCGCCGCGCGCACCGGTATCGAGCACCGGAACTTGCTGGAACAGCTTTCCGACGAACTCCTTGGCCTTGTCGGCCGTGCCGTATTTCTTCTGCGCGAAGCCCCAGGCCGCCAGATAATTCCAGCGCGCGCCACCCGAGGTCTTCGGGTTCGGTGTGATGACGGCGACGCCCGGCTTGAGCAGATCGTCCCAGTCCTTGATGCCCTTGGGATTGCCCTTGCGCACCAGGAACACGATGGTCGAGGTGTAAGGTGATGAATTTTGCGGCAGACGCTTCTGCCAGTCGACCGTGGTGAGGCCCTTGTTCGCGATGGCATCGATGTCATAGGCGAGCGCGAGCGTCACCACATCGGCCTGCAATCCGTCGATCACGCTACGCGCCTGCGAACCGCTGCCGCCATGCGACTGCTTGATCTCGACGCTCTTGCCGGTTTCCTTCTGATAGGCGTTCGCGAACGACTTGTTGAACTCGACATAGAGTTCACGCGTCGGATCGTACGACACGTTCAGCAGATTGATGTCGGCGGCGAGAGCCGAGCTTGCCAACAAGCCTGTCACGAGCAGTCCTGCAGCGAGCGGAACGATACGGCGCATCATGTCCATCTCCATTCACTTCGATGACGTCGGTGTCAGCGAAGACATGCAGGCATAACTCGAATCGAAACGCGCTTAAGTCAACGGAACCGGATTTTCTTGTTCGCAGCGTGGCAGCGTGACTGTGCTACGAAGTCCTCATCGTGTGGATGCCGCATTCCGTCTTGGCCCGGCCGCGCCAGCGACCGGCACGCGCATCCTCGCCCTCAGTCGTTCTGCTCGTGCAAGGCATACACCCAACCGACAGGAAACCGGACTCCGCCAGCGGATGACGCGGCAATTTGGCGCGGACGAAAATCGCTTCGAGTTCCTCGCGCGAGACGTTGGCGAAGGGGTTGAATTTCAACCGTGCGCCGTCGTCCTCGACGACGGGAATATCGGCGCGTGCATTACCCTGGAAGCGCTTGCGGCCGTTGAGCCAGGCGTCGAACGGTTTCAGCGCACGCGCCAGCGGCTCGACCTTGCGGATGCGGCAGCAGGCGTCGGGATCGGAGAACCAGAGGTCGCGGTCGGGATCATCGCGCGACAGGGCCTCCTCGGCCGGCTTGATCGAACGGACGTCCTTCAAACCGAGTTGCGCGATCAGCGCGTCGCGATAGGCCAGCGTCTCCTCGAACAGCCAGCCGGTGTCGAGGAAGATCACGGGGATCGCCGGATCGACGTCCGCCATGACCTTCAGCAGCGTCGCCGATTCCGTGCCGAAGGACGACACCAGCGCAAGCTTCTCACGGCCAACCGCCTTCAGGGCCGCAGCAACGACCTCGGCGGGCGATGCATCGCGCAGCGCACGGTCGAGTTCTTCCGCCAACGGCAGCGCGGAGACAGAACGCGACGAGACCTGAGGCGCGATTGCGTTCACGTGCCGACACCCTCGGAGTGACGCAGCTGCATGCGCCGGTGCAGCGCCGTGATGCGGCCGTCACCGGTCGGCTGATAGAACACCGAATAGCGCTTTGCGGTCTGCATGAAGGCTTCCGCGTCGGCCTGCTTCTTGACCTCGAAGGAATCGAAGCCGGCGCGCAGCATGAACACGAACTGGTCGCGCAGGATCTGGCCGGTCGCACGCAACTCGCCGCGGTAATTGTAGCGCTCGCGCAGCAGCCGCGCCTGGCTGTAGGCACGCCCGTCGCGGAAGGTCGGGAACACCAGCGCGACGACTGCGATCTTGCCGAGATAGGGCACCAGTTCGCCGATGTCGCGGTTGTTCGGCCAGATCACACCGACTTTGCCGGCGCGCGCGAGCAGCACGTCCGCATCGCTCAGGAAACGCTCGGCCGGCACCAGGATGTCGCCGCCCTCGGGCAGCGGCGTGTCGACGGCCAGCTTGACGAAGCCGTCGTCGGCGATCTTTCCGCCGTTAACGAGTGGCATAGACGCGCTCCTTGAAGGGCTCGACGCCGAGGCGCTTCACAGTGTCCATGAACAGTTCTTCCGGCCGCTCGCGCAGCGCCAGATAGGCTTCCACGATGTCCTCGACGACGTCGGCGACCTCGTCGAACTTGACGCCGGGACCGATCAGGGTCCCGAGCGCGGCGCCCTCGTCGGCGCGGCCGCCGATGGTGATCTGATAGACCTCCTCGCCGTTCTTCTCGACGCCGAGGATGCCGATATGGCCGACATGGTGATGGCCGCAGGCATTGATGCAGCCGGAGATGTTGATGTGGAGGCGGCCGATCAGGTTGGCGAGCTCGTGGTTGGCGAAGCGCCGCGTCAGCTCCTGCGCAATCGGGATCGAGCGCGCATTCGCCAGCGAGCAATAGTCGAGCCCGGGGCAGGCGATGATGTCGGTGATCAGATTGACGTTCGGCGTCGCGAGCCCGAGCTTGTCGAGCGCCTTCCACAGCGCCGGCAGGTCGCGCTTGGCGACATGCGGCAGCGCGAGGTTCTGCTCGTGGCCGACGCGGATCTCGCCGAAGGAATAACGGTCGGCGAGATCGGCGAGCGCATCCATCTGCTCGGCGGTGGCGTCGCCCGGAGGCGCGCCGATCGGCTTCAATGAGATCGTGACGATGGAATAGCCCTGCACCTTGTGCGGCGACACCGAGTTCTTGCGCCACGCCTCGAAATCGGGATCGGCCGCGGCCTGACGCAGCTCGTCCGGATTGTGCGGCAGCTTCTCGTAGGCAGGATACGTGAAGCGCGAGCGGATGTCCTCGATCACCTCGTCGTCGATCTGGAGCGAGGAGTTTCGGATGTGCTGCCACTCCTCCTCGACCTCGCGCGAGAACTTCTCGATGCCGAGCTCGTGCACCAGGATCTTGATGCGCGCCTTGTAGATGTTGTCGCGACGGCCGTACTGGTTGTAGACCCGGAGGATCGCCTCGATGTAGCTGAGGATGTCGCGGCCGTGGACGAAGTGCTTGATGGTCTTGCCGATGAACGGCGTGCGGCCGAGACCGCCGCCGACCAGCACCTCGAAGCCGGTCTCACCCTTCTCGTTCTTGATCAGCTTCAAGCCGATGTCGTGAATCTTGATCGCGGCGCGGTCATGGTCCGACGCGGTGATCGCGATCTTGAACTTGCGCGGCAGGAACGAGAATTCCGGATGCAGCGTGGTGTGCTGGCGGATCAGCTCCGACCAGATGCGGGGATCCTCGATCTCGCCGGGCGCGACGCCGGCCCACTGGTCCGAGGTGACGTTGCGCATGTTGTTGCCGGAGGTCTGCATCGCATGGATGCCGACTTCGGCGAGATCGGCCAGCGCATCCGGCAGCTCGGCGAGCTTGATCCAGTTGAACTGGATGTTCTGCCGCGTGGTGAAATGGCCGTAGCCGCGGTCATATTTGCGCGCGACATGGGCGAGCGCCCGCAACTGGTTCGACGCCAGCGTCCCATAGGGGATCGCGACGCGGAACATGTAGGCGTGCAGTTGCAGATAGACGCCGTTCTGAAGCCGCAGGATCTTGAACTCGTCCTCGGTGAGCTCGCCGGAGAGGCGGCGCTTGACCTGGTCGCGGAACTCCGAGACGCGCTCGTTGACGAGCGTGCGGTCGATTTCGTCGTAAGCATACATAAGAAAGCGCCTTAAACCTGGGCCGGCTGTCCGATGGTGACACCGGTGCGGCGGATCTGTTCGCGCAGATTGCCGGGTTCGATCTTGCCGTCCGCGCCGACCTGCACCGGGGCGATATAGGGACCGATCGCGCCGACGTCATCGGCCACGGACTCCGCAAGCAACGCTTTCGCCTCGTCGGAGTTGCGCACGATCGCGGCTTCCGAGAGGTCCGCGGACCAGCTCTTGGCGGCGGTGCGGTAAACCACGATGCCGTCCCAGGTGCGGTTCGCGGTCACGACCGAGGGGCCGGCGATCTTGATCTTCTTCTGTTCAAGCGGGGAGGTCATTCGGCTGCATCCAATAAGTCAGAGATGATTTGGTTTGGGGTTTGGCGGCGAAGCGAGCCGGCATGCCGGACCACGTCGCCAATGATGAGAATGGCGGGACCGCCATGGGTCCGCCGCACGAGCTCGGGCAGGTCGCGCAGCGTGCCGATCGCGCCTTGCGCATCGGGGCGCGTGACGCGGGCGAACACGCCGACCGGCGTCTCCGGCGAACGTCCGGCAGCGAAGAGGCCGGCGCGAATGGCGGGCGCGGCGGTCATGCCCATGTAGACCACGACGGTCATTCTGGTGTCGGTCAGCGTCGACCAGTCCACGGCTTCCGCGTCGCGCGCCTTGTGCGCGGTGAGGAACGTGATGCGGGTCGCTTCATGGCGGTAGGTGAGCGGCACTTCGAAATCGGCGGCGCCGCCGAGCCCTGCGGTGATACCGGGAATAATCGAATAGGCGATACCGGCGGCGCGCAGCGCCTCGACCTCTTCGCCGCCGCGGCCGAACACGAAGGGATCGCCGCCCTTCAGCCGCACCACGCGCTGACCTGACTGCGCGGCCTCGATCATGCGCTTGTTGATGGCGTCCTGGCCGATGCCGGGCTTGCCGACGCGGCGGCCGACCGGAACGCGCGTGGTGTCGCGGCGGATGCGGTCGAGAATTTCGCCCGAGACCAGCTCGTCGTGGAAGACGATGTCGGCATCCTGCAACGCGCGCAGCGCCTTGATGGTGAGCAGGTCAGGATCGCCGGGACCGGCGCCGACCAGCGCGACCGAGCCTTCCGGCTTGTCGGCACGCGCGAATTCGGACGGATCAGCAATCGCCTTGAGCGCGGCATCCGCCTCGCCTTTGCGACCCGCGAGCACGGAGGCACCGATCGGACCGTCGATGACGCGTTCCCAGAAGCGGCGGCGCAGCGGAAACTCGGCGATGCGTTCGTTGATGGATTTGCGGACGCCGCCGATGAACTCGGCGAGCTCGCCGATGCGCGCCGGCAGCAGCGCCTCGATCTTCTCGCGCACGCGCCGTGCCACCACCGGCGAGGTGCCACCGGTGCCGACCGCGACCACGACATCGCCGCGATCGACGATCGCCGGGAAGATGAAGCTGGAATGCTCGAGATCGTCCATGACGTTGACGGGCAGGCCAAGCGCCTTGGCGCGGACCGACATCGCAACGCCGACATCGCCTGCGCCGGCGCAGACGATGGCGATGACGCCCGAGAGGTCGGCGGTGAGCGGATCAGTCGTCGCGATCTCGATGCGCGCCTGATCCTCGGAGCTGAGGCCCAGGTCATGATTGCCGTCGATCGCATGCACGCGAATGCGCGCGCCGGCAGCAGTGAGCACGCGCAACTTGGCGCGCAAAAGCTCACCCGCGCCGATGAGAACCACCGGACCGGCCTTGAGATCGAGGAACACCGGCAAGAACCGCATGCGATACTCGCTTCCCCCACATCCGGGGTTGACTGGAATTATTTTCTATATATGTGTCGTTTCGAGCGCGCAAAGAGAAAATTTTTTCTTCTCTTCTGCACCGCAACTATAGAAAATTCGCCTCCAAACGCAAAGTGGCAGAGATGCATCTTCTCAGGACCGATTCCGGTGCAGATGGACGGGACTCCCGGACTCCCGTTTCCGAGCAAATTTCCGTCGGGCTGACCGCCCCCAGCATGGACCATCTCGACCAGCTCGAGGCGCAGAGCATCTACATCTTCCGCGAGGCTTTTGGCCGTTTGAAGAAGATCGCCCTGCTGTGGTCGCTCGGCAAGGACTCCAACGTCATGATCTGGCTGGCGCGCAAGGCGTTCTTCGGCCGCCTGCCGTTCCCCGCCCTCCACGTCGACACCGGCAAGAAGTTTCCGGAGATGTATCGCTTCCGCGATCATTACGGGAAGGAGTGGGATCTCGATCTGCGCGTCGAGCCCTGCCCGCCCATCGATGCCGTCGACCCGACGCTGCCTCCGGCCGCCCGTTCCGCCGCGCGCAAGACCGAGGGCCTCAAGATGGCGCTCGCCAAATACGGCTTTGACGGCCTGATCGCCGGCATCCGCCGCGACGAGGAAGCAACGCGTGCCAAAGAGCGCGTGTTCTCGCCGCGCGGTCTCGAAGGCAATTGGGACGTCCGCGACCAGCCGCCGGAGTTCTGGGACCATTTCAACGCCTCGCCGCCGCAAGGCGCGCATTTGCGCATCCACCCGATCCTGCATTGGACCGAGGCCGACATCTGGGCTTACACCAAGCGCGAGAATATTCCGATCATCCCGCTGTACCTCTCGCAGAACGGCAAGCGCTATCGTTCACTCGGTGATCAGGACATCACCAATCCGGTTGCTTCGACCGCGTCGAACATCGACGAGATCCTGGCCGAGCTCGAGCAGACCAAGGTGCCGGAGCGTGCGGGACGCGCGCTCGACCACGAGACCGAGGACGCCTTCGAGCGCCTGCGCGTCGCCGGCTATCTCTGATCCGAGGACGCGAGCGCCCTATGAACATGATTGTCACCCCCGCTTCGCCTGCCACGCCGAACGGCACCACGCGTCCGCAGGTCCGCATCGTCATCGTCGGCCATGTCGACCACGGCAAGTCGACGCTGGTCGGCCGCCTCCTGCACGAGACCGGCAGCCTGCCCGACGGCAAGCTCGAAATGCTCAAGGCCGTCAGCGCCCGGCGCGGCATGCCGTTCGAATGGTCGTTCCTGCTCGATGCGCTCCAGACCGAGCGCGACCAGGGCATCACCATCGACACCACGCAGATCCGTTTCCGCACCAATTCGCGCGACATCGTGCTGATCGACGCGCCCGGCCATGCCGAATTCCTGCGCAACATGATCACCGGCGCCTCGCAGGCCGACGGCGCGGTGCTGATCATCGACGCGCTCGAAGGCGTGCGTGACCAGACCCGTCGGCACGGCTATCTGCTCCATCTGCTCGGCGTGAAGCAGGTCGCGATCGTCGTCAACAAGATGGACCGCGTCGACTTCTCCGCCGATCGCTTCAAGGAAATCAGCGACGAGATCTCGGCCCATTTGCAGGGCCTCGGCGTGACGCCGACCGCGGTGATCCCGATCTCCGCGCGCGACGGCGACGGCGTCGCCGAACGCACCGACCGCATCTCCTGGTACAAGGGCCCGACCGTGGTCGAGGCGCTCGACGCCCTCGAGCCGGCGCGGGCGCTGGAAGCGCTGGCGCTGCGGCTGCCGGTGCAGGCGATCTACAAGTTCGACGACCGCCGCATCGTCGCCGGCCGCATCGAATCCGGCAGCCTCATTGCCGGCGACGAGATCGTGATCATGCCCGCCGGCAAGATCGCCAGGATCAAGACGGTCGAGAGCTGGCCGGTGACGCCGGTCGCGGGACGTCAGGGCGCGGGCCGCTCGGTCGGCATCACGCTCGACCGCGAATTGTTCATCGAGCGCGGCGACATCGTCGCGCATGCCGGCTCCGCGCCGCGCGAGACGCGCCGCCTGCGCGCGCGCATCTTCTGGCTGCACGACAAGCCGCTCGCCAAGGGCGACCAGCTCCTGGTCCGCTGCGGCCCGAAGGAAAGCCGCGCCACCGTGGTCGCCATCGAGAAGGCGGTCGATCCCGGTGAGCTGTCGAGCACCGAGAACAAGGCGATCGGCCGCAACCATGTCGGCGAGATCGATATCTCGCTGTCCAATCCGATCGCGACCGATCCCTATACCGAGAATCCGCGCACCGGCCGCCTCGTGATCGAGGTCTCCGGGCGCATCGCCGGCGGCGGTCTCGTGCTGTCGGTCGATGCCGGCCAGCGCGCCGTGCCCGTGGACATCGTGCCGGTGGAATCCGCGCTGCGGCCCGACGAGCGCTCCGCGCGCTATCGCCACAACGGCGCCGTGGTCTGGCTCACCGGCCTGCCTGCATCAGGCAAGTCGACGCTGGCGAAGGCGCTGGAGCGGCGGCTGTTCACCAATGGCGGCTCGCCGATCCTGCTCGACGGCGACACGCTGCGCGCCGGGCTCAACAGCGATCTCGGCTTCTCCGCCGCCGATCGCAGCGAGAACATCCGCCGCCTCGCCGAGGTCGCGACGCATCTCGCCCGCAACGGCCATATCGCGATCGTCGCCGCCGTCTCGCCGGCCCGCGAAGACCGCGCCACCGCGCGCCGCATCGCCGACACCGCGTTCCGCGAGATTCATGTCGCGACGCCGGCCGGCGTGTGCGAGGAGCGCGACCCCAAGGGCCACTACAAGAAGGCCCGCGCCGGCGCACTTGCCTCGTTCACTGGCATCGGCAACGACTACGAGACGCCTGAGGCCGCCGAGCTCGTGATCGACACCTCGGCTCGTACGGTTGCGGATGCGGCGGACGAGATCGAGCGCATGCTGAAGACGACCGGCGTGCTGTTCGACGAGCTCGTGGACCTCGCCGCGAATATTTGAGGCAGGCTCCATCCGCTTGCACTGCCGCGTTCCCTCCCCCCTTGCGGGGGAGGGTTAGGGAGAGGGGTCCGCACGGGGACTCTCTCCGTCAACAAGCGCACTCCGCTCCTTCGATTGCAGACACACCTGGGCTACCCCTCGCCCCCGCCCTCCCCCGCAAGGGGGAGGGCGCGCAGTTGTGCGCATGGCATGGAGCCGGGCTCGATCGCTTGTAAAACGTCCCGGCCCCACACCTCTTCTTGACATTTTGACAACCCCCTGGGGGTCTTCTCACGGCCTCCTTTTTGGGGCTAATAGGCCCCCGAAAGCCGCCCCCAGCGGGCGCATTTTGCTGCTGTCGGGTCAAAAGCAGCCAAAAACAGCCATTTCCAACAAGAAAGCCCATCATGAAACGCGTCGATGCCCACGGATTGAAGATCGCTCCCGTCCTGTTTGACTTCATCGCCAAGGAAGCGGCCCCGAAGACGGGGATCGCACCAGATGCGTTCTGGGCCGGGGTCGCAGGCATCATCAAGGACCTGGGGCCGAAGAACCGTGCGCTGCTCGCCGTGCGCGACACGCTGCAGGCCAAGATCGACGACTGGCACCGTGCCAACAAGGGCAAGGCATTCGACCTCGATGCCTATACCGCGTTCCTGAAGGAGATCGGCTATCTCGTCCCGGAGCCGGCGACGCAGAAGGTTGAGACCGCCAATGTGGACGAGGAGATCGGCAAGATCTGCGGGCCGCAGCTCGTCGTGCCTCTCACCAACGCACGCTACGCGCTGAACGCGGCGAATGCGCGCTGGGGCTCGCTCTACGACGCCTTCTACGGCACCGACGCGATCCCTCACGATCCCTCCGAAAGCGGCAAGGGCTACAACAAGGCCCGTGGCGACAAGGTGATCGCGAAAGCAAAAGCGTTCCTCGATGCCGCCGTGCCGCTGGCGACCGGCAGCCACACCGATGTCACCGCCTACAGCGTCGTCGCGGGCCAGCTCGCGGTGAAGCTGAAGAGCGGCAACGCCACCGCGCTGAAGAACGCCGCGCAATTTGCCGGCTTCCAGGGCGATGCAGCGGCACCTTCCGCCGTGCTGCTTGTCAACAACGGCCTGCATGTCGAGGTGACGATCGATCGTGGCAGTACGATCGGCAAGGACGATCCGGCCGGCGTCGCCGACATGATCATGGAGGCTGCGGTCTCGACCATTCTCGACATGGAGGACTCGGTCGCGGCGGTCGATGCCGAGGACAAGGTGCTGGTCTATCGCAACACGCTCGGCCTGATGAACGGCACGCTGTCGGCGGACTTCGAAAAAGGCGGCAAGACGCTGACGCGCGCGCTCAATGCCGACCGCTCCTACAAGACGCCCGACGGCAAGGGCGAGGTGAAGCTGCACGGCCGCAGCCTGCTGCTGATGCGCAATTGCGGTCACCACATGTTCACCGACGCGGTGCTGGACGAGAAGGGCGAGGAGATTCCGGAAGGCCTGCTCGATGCCGCCGTCTCCGGACTGCTCGCGATCCACGACCTCAAGGGCAACTCCAAGACCAAGAACAGCCGCACGGGCTCGGCCTACATCGTCAAGCCGAAGATGCACGGCCCCGACGAGGTGTCGCTGACCTGCGAGATCTTCGATCGCGTCGAGAAGATGCTCTCGCTGCCCGAGAACACGCTCAAGGTCGGCATCATGGACGAGGAGCGGCGCACCACCGTCAACCTCAAGGCCTGCATCCAGCGCGCGTCCAAGCGCATCATGTTCATCAACACCGGCTTCCTCGACCGCACCGGCGACGAGATCCACACCTCGATGGAAGCGGGCCCGATGATCCGCAAGAACGAGATGAAGGCGCAGGCCTGGATCAAGGCCTACGAGGACTGGAACGTCGACATGGGCCTGATCGACGGCCTGCCCGGCCATGCCCAGATCGGCAAGGGCATGTGGGCCGCGCCCGACAAGATGGCGGACATGCTGGCTCAGAAGCTCGCCCATCCGCAGGCCGGCGCCACCACGGCGTGGGTGCCCTCGCCGACCGCCGCGACGCTGCACGCGCTGCACTATCACCAGATCAACGTCACCGCGCGCCAGCAGGAGCTGACCAAGGGCGGCCCGCGCGCAAAGCTGTCCGACATCCTCACCATTCCGGTGTCGAAATCGAACTGGGCACCCGATGACGTCAAGCAGGAGATCGACAACAACTGCCAGGGCATCCTGGGCTATGTCGTGCGCTGGATCGACCAGGGCGTCGGCTGCTCCAAGGTGCCCGACATCCACGACGTCGGCCTGATGGAAGACCGCGCCACCTTGCGTATCTCCAGCCAGCATCTCGCCAACTGGCTGCACCAGGGCGTGATCACCGAAGCGCAGGTGATGGAGTCGCTCAAGCGCATGGCCGTCGTCGTCGACAAGCAGAACGCCGGCGACGCGATCTACAAGCCGATGGCACCCGCCTTCGACGGCACGGCCTTCAAGGCCGCCTGCGACCTGATCTTCAAGGGCCGCGAGCAGCCGAACGGCTACACCGAATACATCCTCACCGCCCGCCGTCGCGAGGCCAAAGCGGCGGGTTGAGTCTGGTTGCTCCGTCAAAAGCCCCGGCGTAAGCCGGGGCTTTTTTTGTTGGGCACCCGAAGAGAATGTGGCGGTCGAAACGTCGCGGCGCAGATCGGAACGGCGGCACCCCGCTCGCGTTGTACGGCCATCAACCAACGGGAGATGGTCATGGACTGGAATCGGATCGAAGGAAACTGGAAGCAGTTCAAGGGCTCGGCCAAGGAAAAGTGGGGCAAGCTCACTGACGACGATCTCAGCTTGATCGAGGGTCGTCGCGAGCAGCTCGAGGGCCGGCTCCAGGAACGCTACGGCAAGGCCAAGGACCAGGTCCGTCAGGACGTCGACGACTGGCTCAAGTCGCTGCACTGACGCAGCTACGAACGAAGCCCCGGCTCACGCCGGGGCTTCTTGTTTAAGGAGTGGTAAGCCGCGTAGCCCGGATGAGCGAAGCGACATCCGGGACCTTTGATTGCGGCATCCCGGATGTCGCTGCGCTCATCCGGGCTACGAGACCCAACGGCCCGCTAAAACACCGTCAAATATTTCAGCAGCGACACCACACCGATGATGATGACGACCACGCGCGCGATCTGCTTGGCGCGACCGTCCATCGGCAGCATGTTGATGAGGTAAAGTACGAGAATAATGACGAGAAAGGTGACGAGTACGCCGACCAGCATCGCTAGGACCCCCCTTCAGGCAAATTGCCGACGATCTCTTAACGCCTATCTCCCGCGCTGGTTCCAGCGCGGCAACCCTCTGCAACTTCTAGTAAATACGTACTTCTACGATCAGCCGATCCTGCTAAAACTTTACCCTTTTCGTTTCAGATGCAGACACCGTTTGGGCCGCGAGCCGCAAACGGCATGCGATTGCCGATCCGCGTGCCCCTTGTTTTTCCGCTGTTGCCGGGGCGCCTTCACGAACTTTGCAATGGGAATTGGGGGACTTCGATGCTGAATCGTCTGACCGTATCCGCGCTGCTGAAGGCGGTGATCGCGATCACGTCGGCCTGCGTGGTCATCGCACTCTCACTCACTGCCTACGAATCGTGGGATCGCCTCAGGACCGCCAACCGCATCTCGCAGATTGCGGACGCCTCCGCCGATCTGTTCAAGGCGATGCACAATTTGCGCACCGATCGCTCGACCACAACGCGGCTCCTCAATGCGACCGAGCCGATGGATAGCGAGATCGAGAAATATCTGCGCGCGATCCGGGACGCCGAGATGCCGGCAATGGCGCGCGCGCTGGAGCTGCTGCCGGCCATGGACTTCCCGCAATCGGGTACGATGGTGCCGGAGCTCGCGCGGCTCCACAAGCTGCTGACCGAAGAGCAAAAGCAGTTCTGGGAGGACGTCGCCAAGCCGAAGGACCAGCGCCGCGCCGGCCTGCCCAAGGAATATATGGAGACGACGGGTAGCCTGCTCGAGACGCTCGACAAGCTCTCGAACGTTCTGGCCGCCACCGTCAATCACCAGGACGCGACCATCGACCAGCTGCTCTCGATCAAGCAGAACGCCTGGCTGCTGCGCAACACCGGCGGCGAAGCCTCGCTGATCATCTCGACCGGTCTCAACGCCGGCCGCATCGCGCCGGAAGCGCGCCTCGCCTACACCCAGTTTGTCGGTGGAACGGCCGCGATGTGGAAGGCGCTGGAATTGTCGGCCTCGGGCATGCAACTGCCGCCGGCGCTGTCATCGGCCATGGCCGCGGCCAAGGCCGCCTATTTCGAGCCGCAATATCTCGCCCTTCGTGACCGCCTGGCCACGACGCTCGCCGGCGGCGAAAAGGCCGAAATGACTGCGAACCAGTGGACCCCCGTCACGGTGGGCCGCCTTTCCAGCGCGGTGGCCGTCGCCGAAGCCGCACTCGACGGCGCCAAGAGCCACACGCTGGAACAGCGCTCCGCGGCGCAGCGCGCATTGATCGTGCAGCTCGCGCTTCTGGCGCTCGCCATCGGTCTCGCCGCCAGCGCCATCATGCTGGTCAGCCGCCGCGTCATTCGCCCCCTCAACACCATCCGCGACGCCATGCTGAAGGTCGCCGGCGGCGACCTTGCGGTCGACAGCGGCTATCTCGACCGCCAGGACGAGATCGGCGCGCTTGCCGGCGCGCTGGAAACCTTCAAGCAGCAGGCGAGCGAGAAGCTCAAGATCGAAGAGCACGAGCGCGAGCGCAACGTCGGCGCGGCCGCGCGCCAGCGCGCGGTCGAGGCCTATGTCGGCGAGTTCGAGGGCGCGGTGCGCAAAACGCTGGGCGAGCTCAGCGAAGCCTCCGGCGAGATGCGCAAGACCTCGGGCGATCTCTCCGCCGTGTCGCGCCAGACCAACGACCGCGTCCAGATCGCCGGCAAGGCCTCCAATGACGCGTCCATGAGCGTCGACAGCGTCGCCGCCGCGGCCGAGGAGCTCTCCGCCTCGATCAACGACATCAGCCAGCAGGCGGCGCATGCCGCAGGCATCGCCGGCCGCGCCGTCACGCAGGCGCGCGAAACCGACGGCACCGTGCAGGGTCTTGCAAAATCCGCCGGACGCATCGGCGAGGTCGTCGGCCTGATCAACACCATCGCGGCGCAGACCAATCTGCTCGCGCTCAATGCCACGATCGAAGCGGCGCGCGCCGGCGAAGCCGGCCGCGGCTTTGCGGTCGTCGCCTCCGAGGTGAAGTCGCTGGCGAGCCAGACCGCGAAGGCGACCGAGGAAATCTCGGAACAAATCGCCGACATCCAGAAGGTCGCCGGCGACGCCATCAACGCGATCCAGACCATCGGCGGCATCATCGGCGAGGTCAACGAGGTCGCGACCGCGATTGCCGCCGCCGTGCAGGAGCAAGGCGCGGCGACCCAGGAGATCACGCGCAGCACGCAGTACGCGGCGCAGGGTACCAAGAACGTCTCGGACAACATCACCGGTGTCAAAGCCGATGCGGACGCTGCCGCCGCCGCCGCCGACAACGTGAAGCAGGCCTCCGAGATGCTTGAGACCCAGAGCCGCCAGCTCGGCCACGACGTCAGCGACTTCCTCGGCAAGATCCGCGCGGCGTGAGGCGGCGCCCCGTAATTTTACGGCAGGAGCACTGTCTAAGTTTTTACCCTTTTCGGGTCAAATGCGCTTCAAGCGCCTGCCGGAGGCAGGCGCATCTGCATGCATCCCTTTGGTCGTTCGAAGTTCGTAGGGGGCTGCCGTTAGCGGCCACGAACTTCGAAACGCGTACTGGGGTGTCCAATGCTCAACCGCCTGACCGTATCCACGCTGCTGAAGGCGGTGATCCTCTCCACCGCGCTCGTCGTCGTCATCGGCTTCTCGATCAGCGCATGGAGCTCGTGGGGCCGGCTTCAGCAGGCCAACCGGATCGTCGCGGTCTCGGCCGCTTCGGCCGAGGTGTTCAAGGCGATGGCGAACATCCGGGCCGACCGCTCGACCAGTAACCGCCAGCTCACCTCCGACGTGGCGATGGACAAGGACATCGAGAAATACATCCGCGAGATTCGCGAGGCGCTGATGCCGGCGCTGGCCCGCACGCTCGAACTGTTGCCCACGACCGACCTGGTCCAGCGCGAGACGTTCCTCTCCGAGCTCGGCACGTTGAACAAGACGCTGCTCGCAGCGCAGGCCGAGTTCTGGATCGAGGCCGTCAAGCCCCGTGCCGATCGTCGCGCAGGCCTTGCCAAGGAATATGTGGCGACCGAAGACACGCTGATGGCGCAGCTCGACAAGCTCTCGGGCGCGCTCGCAGCGAGCGTCAACCACCAAGACGCGACCATCGACCAGCTCCTGACGATCAAGCAGATGGCCTGGCTGCTCCGCAACACGGCCGGTGAATCCTCGCAGATCGTCGGCAACGCCCTCGGAAGCGGCAAGATCGCGCCCGAGGTGCAGCTTGCCTACACCAAATTCGTCGGCGGCACCGACGCTGCCTGGACCGCGATCGAGCTTGCCGCATCGGGCATGCAACTGCCGCCGCCGCTGGCGGCTGCGATCACCGAAACAAAATCGACCTATTTCGACCCGCAATATGCCTCGACGCGCGACGGCGTCATCACATCTATCGCCAAGGGCGAGAAGCCGTCGATGACAGCCAACCAATGGAGCCCCTATTCGGTGCCCCGCATGATGAGCGCGGTGAAGCTCGCCGACGCCGCCCTGCAAGCCGCCAAGGATCATTCCGCGGCCCAGCGCGCGTCCGCAGTGCAATTGCTGATCGTCAATACCGCTCTCCTGGTTGCCGCGATCCTCCTGACCGGCGCCGCCATGCTGGCGGTCAGCCGCCGCGTGATCACGCCGCTGCATGAGATTCGCGATGCGATGCTCAAGGTCGCCGGCGGCGATCTTGGCGTCGACAGCGGTTATCTCGACCGCAGGGACGAGATCGGCTCGCTCGCCGGCGCGCTCGAAACCTTCAAGCAGCAGGCGATCGACAAGCTCAAGATCGAGGAGCAGGAGCGCGAGCGCAATGCCGGCGCCGCCGCGCGCCAGCGCGCGATGGAGGCCTATGTCGGCGAATTCGAGGGCGTGGTGCGCAAATCGCTGGGCGAGCTGAGCGAGGCGTCCGGCGAGATGCGCAAGACCTCGGGCGACCTCTCCACGGTGTCGCGCCAGACCAACGAGCGCGTCGAGATCGCCGGCAAGGCGTCCAACGACGCCTCCACCAGCGTCGAGAGCGTTGCGGCAGCCGCCGAGGAGCTCTCTGCCTCGATCAACGACATCAGCCAGCAGGCCGCCCATGCCGCGGGCATCGCCAGCCGCGCCGTCAACCAGGCACGCGAGACCGACGGCACCGTGCAGGGGCTGGCGCAATCGGCGGGACGCATCGGCGAGGTCGTCGGGCTGATCAACACCATCGCGGCGCAGACCAATCTGCTCGCGCTCAACGCCACGATCGAAGCGGCGCGCGCCGGCGAAGCCGGGCGTGGTTTCGCGGTGGTCGCATCCGAGGTGAAATCCCTGGCGAGCCAGACCGCAAAGGCGACCGAAGACATCTCCGAGCAGATTGCCGACATCCAGCGGGTTGC
The DNA here is from genome assembly GCF_024199795.1 of Bradyrhizobium sp. CCGB01. Classification (NCBI taxonomy): domain Bacteria; kingdom Pseudomonadati; phylum Pseudomonadota; class Alphaproteobacteria; order Hyphomicrobiales; family Nitrobacteraceae; genus Bradyrhizobium; species Bradyrhizobium sp. CCGB01. The sequence goes on along the minus strand of NZ_JANADK010000001.1, from coordinate 1,302,249 downwards.
GGGCGATGCCATCAACGCGATCCAGGCGATCGGCGGCATCATCGGCGAGGTCAACGAGGTTGCGACCGCGATTGCCGCCGCCGTGCAGGAGCAGGGCGCCGCGACGCAGGAGATCACCCGCAGCACGCAATACGCCGCGCAAGGCACCAAGAACGTCTCGGACAACATCACCGGCGTGAAGGCCGACGCCGATACCGCCGCCGGTGCGGCTGACAACGTCAAGCAAGCCTCGGAAACGCTGGAAACCCAGAGCCGCCAGCTCGGCCAGCAGGTCAGCGACTTCCTGGGGAAGATACGCGCGGCGTAAGCCGCGCTGGCGCTACACACTCGCTGTCGTCCCTGCGAACGCAGGGACCCAGAACCCCAGGGATGGGTTATCGCGCGAGCTGGCAACTCCGAGTCTTCGCCAAACCCAATTCTGTGGTTATGGGTCCCTGCGTTCGCAGGGACGACAGCTGAGATTGGGGGGCAGCGCCCGCCCCACTCGATGCCGCGCCCCCCCTACTCCTTCGCCACCACCGGCACCTGGCGGAATCTGGCGCGCACCGAGTCCGGCAGCGGCGAGAAATTCATCGCGACGCCGCGGCGGTCGTTGGCGTTGCGGCTGGCGACCACCAGGCCATCGCTGCCCGCGACGATGTCACCCTTGCGCAAGGTGGGATCGTCCTCGACCTTGACCTGGGCGAGCCCGACCGGATCCTTGCCGTTGCAGGTGCAGCCCGCGACGATCTCGTTGCGGTAGCGGAACGCGTTGGGCAGCTCGGAATAGGATTTTCCCTTGTCCGTCGTGGCGTCGTCGATATTGCTGCCATAGACCAGCGAGGTTTCGGACGTCGGGCAGAAGCTCTTGCAGGATTGCGCCTTGCTTTCGGCGTCGTTTCCTTGCGCCGGGAAGTAGCGGCCATCGCAACCGCGCACGCAATAGGCGGTACCGCCGCCATAAGAGGCCCGCTGGCGCGGCGTGTCGTAGCGCGGCATGTCGTCGGTCGGGAACGGCATGCGAATCTCCGGCGCGGACCGCGCGCGGAAGCCGCCGAACAGCGCCGAGAAGAAATCTTCCGCATGCGCCGACGGCGTCAACGCGAGGCTGAGCGAAGCGACGGCGAAGCACGCTGCCGCGCCGCCCGCCAGTTTGCCGATCGAACGTCTCTTCATGTCACCTCGCTCAACTCCAGATTCCGTTTTGTCGCGTTTTCTCGAAGCGGGCCGGTGCCCACTTCGCTGGAAAACGCTCTAGTTCACGGCCGACGTCGCGATGTTCAGCGCCTGCCGTCCCGAAGGCAGCGTCGTCACCGGGCGCTTGCGTGCGGGATCACTGCCCTTCGCCATCAGCGGGGCGTTCTTCGGCAGCACCACGACCTTGGTGCCGACATTGACGCGGCTGAAGAGATCGCTGACGTCCTCGTTGGTGAGACGAATGCAGCCGGACGACACGAACTTGCCGATCGTGGTGGGATCGTTGGTGCCGTGGATGCGGTATTCGCTCGAGCCGAGATACATCGCGCGCGCGCCGAGTGGATTGCCGGGACCACCGGCGACGAAGCGCGGCAGATAGGGCTGGCGTGCAATCATCTCCGCCGGCGGATGCCAGTCCGGCCACTCGGCCTTGCGGCTGACAGTCTGCACGCCCGCCCAGGTAAAGCCCTCGCGGCCGACGCCCACGCCGTAGCGGATCGCGCGGCCATTGCCGAGCACGTAATAGAGATAGGTGTTGCCGGTATCGATGACGATGGTCCCGGCCGGCTCGCTGCGATCGAAGCTGACGATCTGCTTGCGCAGCCGGTCGGGCAACGCCGCATCCTCGTCGGCGGCCTGGGGCTCACCGCTCGCGTAGCCTTGCGGACTGGCGTAGCCCCGCGGATAGGTAGCCTGGTCCTGCAGATATCCCTGCGGCTGCATCGGCGCATAGCCGAACGTCTGGGCCTGTGCCGAGAACGGTACGGTCAGCAATGCTGTCGCGAAGGCAATGGCGGTGACGGCGCGCGGCGCGAAGCGGCGACGGACTGAAGACAACTTTGTCATGTGCTGCCCCATTGGACGTATGCATCAGGGTGATGCGGCTTCCCAACAAACGCAGCCGGACCGACTCAAGTTCCGCCGCTCGCGGCGGCGGCGACGTCACAGTCAAGCGAGCACAACTTCACGAAACCGCGATGGAACCCGAATGGCTCCCGAGCGTTTTCCTGTCATCTATGGGCGCGCGGGCAGAAGCTTCCGTGCGGGGAGAGGTATTGTGCGCGTACTTCCCACTGAACGTCTGATCTCCGGCAACAACGAGGGCGACCCGCTTCCCGACAGCCATGTCGAGTTGCCGCCGGTGATCCGCCGCACCGAGTTCGTCGCCTTTGCGCTCGCCGGCCTGTTCCTGATTGCCGTGGTCGCGATGCTCTACGTCGCCAGGGCGTTCTTCCTCCCGGTCGTGATGGCCATCGTCGCCGGCACCATGCTGTCGCCGGCCGCCTCCTTTCTGGAGCGGCGGCGCGTGCCGCGTGCGGTCGGTGCCGTCCTGATCGTGGCCGCGGTGACCATGGTCGTCGCCTTCGTCGTCGCGCTGATTGCCGCGCCCGCGATGGAGTGGAGCTCGCGCCTGCCGGAGCTCGGCGCGCAGTTGAAGGACAAGCTACACGTGTTCGACCGGCCGCTGGCACTGTGGAGCGAGCTGCAAACCATGCTCGGCGGCTCCGAGGGCCTGCCAAGCCTCCAGCTGCCGAAATTCGAATGGGTACAGCCGACGCTGGAATTCCTGTCGCCGACCTTCGCCGAATTCCTGCTGTTCTTCGCCACGCTGATCCTGTTCATCGCAAGCTGGCGCGACCTGCGACGGACCCTGATCATGACGTTCGCCGACCGCGATGCGCGGCTGCGCACCCTGCGGATCCTCAACGAGATCGAGATTCATCTCGGCAACTACCTTCTGACGGTGACCGTCATCAATATCGGCGTGGGCGTCGCGACCGGCATCGTCTGCGCCATCACCGGCATGCCCAATCCGGCCGGGCTCGGTGCGCTCGCGGCGGCGCTCAACTTCATCCCGATCATCGGTCCGATCGCGATGTTCGTCGTTCTGGTCGTGGTGGGACTGGTCGCCTTCCCGACCATCGGCGGCGGACTGATGGCGGGGCTGGCTTTCGGCGGCATCACCTTCATTGAAGGGCACTTCGTCACGCCGACCATCATCGGCCGGCGGCTGGCACTGAACGCGCTCGCCGTCTTCGTCGCGCTGGCGTTCTGGACCTGGCTGTGGGGGCCGATGGGCGCATTCCTCTCCTCGCCACTGCTGATCGTCGGGCTGATCCTGAAGGAGCATCTGCTGCCGGAGAATTCGCCGCAGCTCCCGCAGGCATGACCGGTTTCCACGAACGGAACTTACGCGAGGACGAAACGTTTTTCGCTATCTCAGCCGCCAACAGTTTTGGAGCTCCTGATGTCAACAACCAATGGCGAAACCGGGATGAGAGACTGGACCGACAAAGCCACCAGAGAACGCCTCGAGAAGGATGTAGCAGCCGTGAAAAGCGATATCGCCGCCCTCACCGACCAGATCACCGACGCGCTCAACACTTTTGCCAATTCCTCCAGCAAGCAGGCCCGCCGCGGCTATCGCCAGGCCCGCGAGAACGTGGATTCCGCGATCGACGACATGTCGGACCGCGGCAGCGCCATGATGGAAGCTGCGCAAGACGCCTACGGCTCGATCGAGGAAACGCTGGAAGACGCCATCACGCAGCGGCCGCTCGCGACCGTCGGGCTCGCGCTCGGCATCGGCTTCCTGATCGGCGTTGCCTGGCGCAGGTAGCGTGGAGGCAAGACCTTGACGTTACGGCGGCGCCGTTGCGCCGCCGCCGCTGGCTTGTGGGGATCTGAGGAGCAAAGCCATGTTACAGCGCATCATCGACGGCATCAGCGCATCGACGGGCACAACCGTCCGCCTGACATCGCTCGCCGCGGGCGCGGCATTCGCGCTCTTCATCACCACGTGCTTCCTCTGCGCGGCGGCCTTCATCTCGGTCCTTGAGAAATATGGTCCCGTGCCGGCCTGCCTGGCCGGCGCCGGCATCTTCTTCCTGCTGACGCTCACCGCGGCGGGGAGCTATTGGGGCTACAAGCGGCAGATTCAGAAGCGCGCCCGGATCGCCGCGGAGCGTGCCGCAAAGTCGACCGCGCAGAGCATGCTCGCCGACCCCATGCTGCTGGCGACAGGCCTCCAGATCGCTCGTGCCATCGGCGTCAAGCGGCTGTTGCCGATCCTCGCAATCGGCGGCGTCGCACTTGGAATCATGGCGAGCCGCGCCGGCGCATCCGACGAGGCATCCGCTGAACCGGCGGAATAACGGCGAATATCTCGGTCCAGCTCATCAGTCCCGGCTGCGGACGATGCAGACCGCCGCCACCGCGAGCGGAATGGTCAGCGCGCTCCAGGACAACGGTAGCCATATCCCGGTCTGGCCGATCAAGGCCGCGAGCAGGCCGAACACGCTCAGGACAGCAAGCAGTGCCGGCCAGCGCCAGATCAAGGCGAACGAGCGGCGACCGGTCATTCGGCACCGCCCGGCGATGGCAGCGGCATCGCAGCCGCAGAGCGGTTCAGCTTCATGACCGGCGATCGCGCAAGCCCGAGATACAGCCCGCTGCCGAGCACGAAGATCGTCACGAGGTCCAGCATCACCCAGATGATCTTCAGCGGCATGCCGCCATAGTCGCCGAAATGCAGGGGGCGCGAGAGCTCCAGCGCGCGCAGATACCAGGGCATGGTGACCGCGGATACCAGCGCCCCGCTTCTGGCGTCGACCAGCACCGGGCTGAACAGGCGCGAGGTCAGCGGCTCCTTGCCCTTGGTCCAGACCACATAGTGATAGGGCGAGCCAAACGGCGAGCCCGGAAACGCGATGCTGGTGGTGATCATGTCCGGGAAAGCCACTCTCACCGTGTCGTAGGCGACCTGCGCCGAGGTGATCTCGGAGGCCTGCGGCACCGGCTTGCCTTGCAGCGGCGCCAGCATCGCGCGCACGTCGGTCTGCTGCCATAACGCGAACAGCGGGGTCGAAAGCTCGTTGATCACCCCGGTGGCGCCGACGACCAGCGCCCAGCCGAGCGTGACGACGCCGAGCAGATTGTGCACATCGAGCCATTTCAGGCGTCGCGATCGGGCCGCACGCACCGTGCCGAAATCGAGCTTGCGCATGAAGGGCCCGTAGACCGCGATCCCGGAGACGATCGCCGCGACGAACAACAGCGCCATCGCGCCGAGGAACAGCTCGCCCGGAAGCCCCATGAAGAGGTCGCGGTGCAGCGTCAGCATCAGTTGCAGGAAAGTGAGCCCGTCTGCGCCGAACGGTTTTGTCTGCTTCAGCACATCACCGGTGTGGGCGTCGAACCGGATCGAATACAGCGATTTGCGGTTGGCGTTGAATGCCGCCCAGGAGCTCGCCATGTAGACCATGATCCTGGGTTCGTCGTCGTCGACGAACACGGAGATGATGGTCTCGCCGGGGTGCATCTTCCGGCTGGCCTCGACGACCCGGTCGAGACTGATATTGGGCGTCCCTTCCGGCACCTGTGCATAGGGCAACGCGTCGTCGAGCAGGCCATTGATCTCCTCCCGCAGCACCAGCGGCAGACCGGTGATGCAGATCAGGAGCAGGAACAAGGTACAGATCAGGCTCGACCATTTATGCACGAAGAGCCAGCGCCGCAGCACGGGCTTTCGCTCGTACACACGCTCGTCGAAAGCCGCCTGCTCGCTCATCCCGTCCCCCTACCAGCGGTAGCGCAGCGTCGCAATCACGTTGCGGCGCAGGCCGTAATAGCAGCCGATGTCCTGGCAATAGGTCACGTAGGTCTTGTCGAACAGATTGGTCGCGTTGACCTGCGCCGAATAGCCCTTGAACATCGGCCCCAGAGCCGAGAAGTCGTAATGGATCGCCGCATCGACCAGCGTCACATCCGGGACATAGAACGTGTTGGCCGTGTTGCCCGGAAGCTCGCCGATATACCGGACGCCGCCGGACAGGCCGAAACCGTCGAGCGCGCCGCCGCGGAAAGTGTAGTCCGCCCAGACCGAGGCTGAATTCGTCGGGAATCCGACCGGATGCTTGCCGAGTTGCGCGGCGGTGTTGGTCTTGGTCACGACGTTGTCGAGATAGGTGTACGAGGCCAGCACCGTCAGCTCACGATTGATTTCGGTCTTGGCTTCGAACTCGACGCCACGCGACCGGATCTCGCCGGTCTGGACGCGCGATCCGACTTTGTGGGTCGGATCGGTATCCGGGGTCAGCACATTTTGCTGGACCAGGTCGAACGCCGCAATCGTGTAGAGCGATTTGTCGTTGGGCTGATACTTAATGCCCACCTCTCCCTGCTTGCCGGTCGTCGGTACAAACGGACGATCAAAGGCATCGGTGCCGGCGGTCGGCTGAAACGACTCGGTGTACTGGATATAGGGCGCGACGCCATTGTCGAACTTGTACAGAAGCGCGCCCCGCTTGGTCACCGCAGTGTCGGACTTCGGCGCAACCGTGGTGATGTTCGATGCAAGTGACGTGCTGTCGGTGCGGGACTGCGCGAGATCGTGGCGGATGCCGAGCAGCGCCACCCAGCGATCGTACTTGATCTGGTCCTGGATATATTCGCCGACCTGATCGATCTGCTGGCGGTTTCGGGTCGTGAACGGCACCGGCCCGAACGGCGTGCCATAGACCGGATTGAACGCATTGATCGGCGGCGCGACCAGGAGCGTGCCGTTGAGAGTCTTGTCGACGCCGTTGCGGTAGTCGATGCCGGCGAGCACGGTGTGCTCGATCGGGCCGGCATAAAACTTTGCCTCGGCCTGATTGTCGACGGCGATGGAGCGGATGCTCTCCTGCGTGGTGTAGGCGCCTCGGGCGAGGTTGCTCGGATCGGAGCCGGAGGGAGATACCACCGCGAAGTCGGTGCTGAGGTCCGTGTAGCGCAGGTTTTGCCGGACCTTCACGCTGTTGTTGAAGCTGTGCTCGAACAGATAGCCGACCGAGCCGTAGGTGCGATCGGTCTTGTCGAAGCCCGGCTCGCCCGAATAGAAGCTGGTCGGGATGAAGCTTCCCTTGAAGGGCGTGATGGTGCCGATGCCGGCCGGCGGCAACTGATTGTAGAAGCCTGCCTTCGGATCGCGCTGATAGGTGCCGAGCACCGTCAGCGTCGTGTTGTTGTCCGGCCGCCAGGTCAGCGACGGCGCAATGGAGATGCGCTGGTAATCGCCATGATCGACCTGACTGCCGACGTCGAAGCCGGATGCAGTGAAGCGGTAGAGAAATTCCTTGTTCTTGTCGATTGGCCCGGACAGATCGACGCCAGCTTGCACGCGGCCATAGCTGCCGGTCGAAAAGAACATCTCGTGGTAAGGATCGAGCGTCGGCCGCTTCGAGACCATGTCGACGAGGCCGCCCGGCGACGACTGGCCGTACAGGATCGAAGCCGGGCCATGCAGGACCTCGACCCGCTCGAGGTTGAACGGCTCGACCAGCGAATAGGCGAAGATGCCGAAGTTCAGCAGCCGCAGCGAATCCAGATATTGGTCGGCGAGGAAACCGCGGACATAGACGGCATCGGTGCGGGCATCGGCGCCTGCGAACTCGCCGCGCGTACCGGGCGTGTAGCGCACCGCCTGCGCAATGCTCTGCGCGCCCTGGGCCTGGATCTGGTCCTGGGTGATGACGGAGATCGCAGCCGGCGTCTCGATCAGCGGCGTATCAGTCTTGGTGCCGGTGCCGCTGCGGGTGGCGACCATGCCGTCGACATGGCCGAAGGCGGATTCCTTGCGACCCGCGCCGGCCGCACCAGCCGCGGCGGCCGCCGCAGCAGCGGCGGAGGCTTGCGAACGCGATGCCGCCCGTGCGCGCGCCGTGCTACGGCTGCGTGAGGGTGATGCACTGGCACGCTTGCGAGCCTCGCTTGCCTGGACGACGACGGTGCCGAGCTCGGTGGCCGCCCCGGCGGGCGAGACCGCGGTCGATGATTGAGCCGTCGTCCCTCCCGTACCAATAATCAAAACGACAAAGCTGACGGCCCCCATGAGCCGCCAGCGCCCCACTTCCAAAATGCCCACTGCAACTTCCCCACTTCCGACGGCTGCGTATGGAGCAACCGGAACAAGGAGTTACCGCAGCGGTTCAACGTTGCGGGCTAGAAGCACTCCAGGCTGGAGGTTTTCCATTTCCAAATAGCCGAAGGCGTGCAACCACGAGCAGAACGATGCAGCACCGACCGCGACGGATGCCGGAGCGCCGATTCACGGGAAGCGCACGCAATGCGAGACGCTGACCGCGGAGGCTGTCGCGACCGGACAGACCCGTCACTCTTTCCGAAAGTTGCGTCACGGGCGGGGACACGGGGACGCGCGAGCCTGCCGGTGGCTGCCCTGCGCAATTTTCCGTCACGGGGGGATAAATCCCGCTCCCTCACGCAAAAGCTACTCGGATAGGCAGGCGGTTGCCGGTAAAAGCATCAACCTGATTCCCAAACCTATTTTACTCAATGAAACCGTCCGTTAAGGCGAACCTCGCCGCATTTCATCACGACGCCCGGCTGTATTTGACGCTCGGCATCGCCAATTGGTCGGTGTTCGTCGATCACATCCCGAACAACGTCGTCAATCTGCTGACGCTGCGGAATTTCGGCTTCAGCGGCGCCGCAGACCTGTTCGTGTTCGTGGTGGGCTATGGCGTCGCCATCATCCACGGCAGGATGGCGCTGGAGCGCGGCTATCTCGTCGCGGCGACGCGCATCTTTCGCCGCGTCTGGCGGCTCTACGCCGCCTATGTCGTGCTGTTCGTGATCTACATCGACACCATCGCCTATGTCGCCTCGCAGTCGATGGCGCCGGAGATCATCCACGAATACAACATCTCGGGCATTCTCGAGCATCCGCTGCGCATCCTGGTCCGTGGCCTCGTGCTCCAGGAAGAGCCGCTGAACCTCGACCTGCTGCAACTGATGATCCCGCTGATGGCGTTCTTTCCGTTTGCGCTATGGGGTTTGTTGCGGCGGCCGAACCTGACGCTGGCGGCATCGGTCGCGCTGTACGTCGCGGCGCGCTGGTTCGACTGGAATTTCCGGGTCTATCCGGACCAGGACTGGACCTTCAACCCGCTGTGCTGGCAGATGCTGATGGTGCTGGGCGGCTGGTTCGCCGTGACGGGCGCCTCCGGACGCGCGTTGCACGGCATGTCCTGGCTGCGGATCCTCGCGGGTGCCTATCTCATCTTCGCGATGGCCGTCACCCTGATGCGGCATTCGCCTGCCCTGTCCGTCTATTTGCCGGACCTCCTCCTCAACAGCATCGCGCCGACGGACAAGGAAAACCTCGCGCCCTATCGCGTGGTGCATTTCCTCGCGCTCGCCTTCCTCGCGACCCATCTCATTCCGGCCGACCACCCCGGCCTGAAGTGGCGGCCGCTCCAGGCAGTGATCACATGCGGCGAGGAATGGCTCGCGGTGTTCTGCGTCGGCGTGTTCCTGTCCTTCGCCGGCCATCTCATCCTGATCACAGGCCCGAACCTGGTGGTGATGCAGATCGCGGTCAGCCTCGTCGGCTTCGCGGCGATGACAGCGGTCGCCTATTACATCACCTGGTCGAAACGGCAGGACTTGCCTGCCGCCTTGCGGCAGCAGGCCTGACAACATATTCGTGCGATTCTGCTAGGCCGAAAGCGGCGGCTGCGCTATGCCGGACCCTGCGTGAGGAGACCGGGCGTGGCGATGGCGAAGAGCGGGGGTGAAGAGGCTGACAGCGCGCCCCGGCGCGGGCGGCCGCGGTCGATCGAAACCACCAACGCCATTCTCGAAAGCGCCTATGCGCTGATGGCCGCCACGGGTCTCGCCGCCACCAGCATCGACGCCGTCGCACGCCACTCCAGCGTCTCCAAGATGACGATCTACAAATGGTGGCCGTCACGCGAAGCGCTGTTGATCGACGCCTTTCTCCATCACGCCGCGCAGATGCTGCCGCTGCCGCCTGCGAGCTCCGGCCCGCCGGCGGCGCGCGCGCGCCGCCATGCCGCGGCCTATGCCGAGGCACTCCAGGGCGAGTTCGGCAAGGTGCAGCTCGCCGTCATCTCCGAATGCATTTCCAAGACCGGCTCGGCGGAGCTGTTCTACGCCCGCTACCTGCAATTCCGCCGCGCCGCGCTGGTCGAGATGATCGCGGCGGGCCAGACCGACGGCAGCATCCTGGCGGAGGGAGCGCCCGAGGATCTCTACGACGCCATCTATGGCAGCCTGTTCTATCGCTATGTCTTCGGCATCGCACCGATCACGCCGGCTTACGCGCGCAATCTGGTCGACCTGGTGCTGCGGCCAAAGGGCTAAAGCGTTTTCGAGCGAAGTGGATACCGGCTCGCGTAAAGAAAACGCGTCAAAAAAGAGAGCTTTTACTTCGCCGGCCTGACCGGCGCCGAGATTTTATCCGTGCGGTCGCGCTCGGACATATCGACCACCGTCTCCATCGGCGCCGTCAATTCGTAGACGTAGGAGGCGTCGGTGAAGTAGCGCTTGGCGGTGCCGCCGAGCGCTTCGGGCGCGACGCGGTCGAGCAGGATCAGGCCGAAATCGGAATCCGGGCGGCGCGTTGCCTCGCTGGTGTTGAACTCCTCCCAGCGGAAATGGAAGACCTCATCGTTCTCCTCGCCCGTCACCGTCCAGTTCGCGGTGATGTGCGGATGCTTTCCGACCAGCGACAGACCTTCGTCGGAGTGCGAGGCCAGCTCGAAGAACAGCAGCGAGAGGCTTTGCGCGGCACGCGCGCTGACCGCGATATCAGGGCCGGTGACGGCGATGCGGTCCGCATGCGGGATGGCGCGCGCCTCGAACAGGCCCTTCAGCTTGACGCCCTGCCACTGGCTCTCGCTGAGCAGCGAGACCACGTTGGACATGGCGTGGATGCGGCCGATCAGCAGTTCGCGCGCAACGTCGATGTCCGAGCCGTGGCGCAGCGTGCGCGTCACGATCGACTGGATCACCGCCAGGATGTTCTTGACCCGGTGGTTGAGCTCGTCGATGACGGCGGTCAGCCGGCGCTCGAAGCCGATCCGCACCTGGATTTCGCGGCTGAGCCGCAGATTGTTGTAGGCGACATAGCCGAACAGGCCGCACACCATCGCGGTGATGGCAAAGCCGATTGCGGCGACGATGATCGCGGTCTGCTCGGCGCGCCGCGCCGAATTGGTCTTGGCGTAGTAGCCGAGCTGCCAGTCGCGGCCGCCGAAGCTCACCGTGCGCGTCGCCGATGGCGCCGGCCCCTCCGCCGTCGTCATGCGCGACGAGACCACGCCCTGCTCGTTGGCAACGAGCTCGCCGCCTTCCCGGCGCGGATCCTTCAGCGCGACCGCGAACAACGACATGTCGTCATTGGTCAGCATCAGCGTGGCGAGCTCGTAGGAAAATGTGATGAAGCCCGCCGGCTCCGTTGCGCCCTCGGGAATGACGGGAGCGGCCACGATGATGCCGATCGGCCCGCCGGCGCGCAGAAGCTGAATCGGGTCCGACGCGACCGACCGCTTTTCGACCCGCGCGCGTGTCAGCATGGCGCTGCGCACCTGATCCTCATCGTAGCTGCGGCCGGGCAGCGCCTTGGTCTCGTTGCTGCGCGGTTCGAGGTCCATCAGCACATCGATCGGCTGGGTGACACCAGCCAGGTCGATCGGCTTGTCGTCATACGACCGGATCTGCGGATTGGGGAAGCCGGCGCGCGCGATCGCGTCCTGCGCCGCCACAAGCTCGTTCGGCTTCAGCCGGGCGACCCACCCGGCCACCACGAAATCGGTCTTGAAGGCGTAGATGGCCGAGCGCAACGGCTCCAGCATGTTCGGCTTGATCACCGACGGCGTACGGAACAGGCCTGAGGCGACACGCGCGAGCAGCTCGCGCTCGGTCAGGCGATCCTGGACGAGGCTCGCGTGGACGTCGATCGCGCGCGCCAGCGCGATCCGGTCCAGCGCCAGCTCCTGGTCGTGGACGCGATAAGCCGCGAGCCCGGAAAGCAGGGCTCCGAGCAGCGCAATGAAACCGATGATAAATCCCAGCCGGACCACTTCGACTACTCAGGCGAAAGCAGCAGGTCGGCAATAAACACGGAGCATATGAACGCCGCTCGAACGGCCACGAGCCGAAACAGAGTGCACCCCAGTGAGGGAGATAATGAAGGAGGAGGCATCAGTACGCAACTTCGGTCGCCTGAAAAGCTTAACACGCCCGGCCGATGGTCTGGCCATGAAGGCTTTGCTCCGGGCACCGGAGGTAGTTAATCGCCATGTCCGAAATTTGTTCCGCAGATGCGGCTTTTGCCCCAATTGTTAACGGCGGAAAACGCCTGCGCCATCTCGTCGCGCCGTCAGCTTGCCCGTTTCAGGCCGCCTTTGGCCTCGATGAAGCCGATGATATGGTCGAGCCCCTCGCTCTTTTTCAGGTTGGTCATGACGAAGGGGCGCGCGCCGCGCATGCGTCTGGCGTCCGTCTCCATCTTCTCCAGGGAGGCCCCGACATGGGGCGCGAGGTCGATCTTGTTGATGACCAGCAGGTCGGAGCGGGTGATGCCGGGGCCGCCCTTGGACGGGATCTTGTCGCCGGCGGCGACATCGATGACGTAGATGGTCAGGTCGGCGAGCTCCGGGGAAAAAGTGGCAGCCAGATTGTCGCCGCCTGACTCGATCAGCACGAGGTCGAGGCCGGGGAATTTTGCGCGCATGTCTGCGACCGCAGCCAGGTTCATCGAGGCGTCCTCGCGGATCGCGGTGTGCGGGCAACCGCCGGTCTCGACGCCGGCGATGCGGTCCGGCGTCAGCGAGCCCGAGCGCACAAGGAATTCCGCATCCCATTTGGTGTAGATGTCGTTGGTGATCGCCGCGATGTCATAGCGCTCGCGCATGGTCTTGCAGAGCAGGTCCATCAGCGCGGTCTTGCCCGATCCGACCGGGCCGCCGATGCCGACACGCAAGGGGCCGTGAGATTTCGACATGTCACTCGCTCTCTCTTGATGGGTTGAAGGCCACGCCGCTCACGAGCGAAACAGCCGCGTATATTGCGTCTCGTGCCGCAGGCTGGCGAGATCGGCGCGGAAGGTCGCGCTGCCGAGGTCGTCCAGTGTCGCATTCAGCGCACGGTTCGCGGTCGCGGCAACCGCGGCTTCCAGCCTCACCAGCATACGCTGGCTGTCGGTCTGGCCGAGCGGAATGAGGCGGCTCGCCGCCGAAATCCAGTTCGAGACCAGCGCATGCAGGAAGGCGTGCAAGGTCGGCGCCAGCGGCACGCCGTGCATCGCGGCAACAACACCGACGGCGACGGGATAGACCAGTGGCATGCGGCACGCCGCCACCATGGCATCCAGGCCTTGCGCATCCCACGCGGCGCGGGCGATCTCGACGAAGGCACGTCCCTGCGAAGTGGTCTCGAGCTGCCGCTCGCGCGACGGCACGAAGGCGGCGGCGAGCTCGGCAATATCGCTCAAGGTGGCGTCCGCGCCCAATTCTGTGGCGCGATAGGCGTGCACCAGGAAGGTCGCGTCGCAAAAGCCGGAGCCATCGCCCAGCATCGCGTCGAGCCAGTCGGCCAGCGTCGCGGTGTCGGTGACGTCGCCTGCCTCGACCGCCCATTCGATACCGCTGGAATAGGAGAAACCGCCGACCGGAAAGGCCGGCGACAGCCACGTCATCAGCCGGTACAGCGCCGCCGCCTCGCGCCCGGCGAGGTCGCACGCCGCGACCGGCTCATTTGTGGTCATGAGCATGCTTGTGGCCGTGGTGATGGTCGGGATGGTCGCAATGCTCGTCGTGGTGATGATGATCGTGGCTGTGACCGTGATCATGCGCAGCATGATCATGATGGTGATGATCATGATGATCGTGGTGATGATGGCCGTGGTCGTGATGCGCATGGTCGTCGTGACCATGCGCATGGCCGGCATCGGCATAGGCGCCGCCTTCGGGATCGAACGGCGCCTCGATCTCGACCACGCGGGCACCGAGGCCTTTCACCATGGCCTCGATGACGTGGTCGCGGCGGATGCGCAGGCTCTTGGCCATGATCTGTGTCGGCAGATGGCGATTGCCGAGATGCCAGCCGACACGGATCAGGTGATGCGGATCGCGGCCGCGGATCTCGAGCAGCGGCTCGGGCGCCGCGACCACTTCGACCAGCCGGCCGTCCTCCAGCACCAGCGCGTCGCCGCCGCGCAGCGCGACGGCATTCTCCAGGTCGAGCAGGAATTCGAGGCCCCGCGTCCCCGTCATCGCCATGCGGCGGCGGTGCCGATCGTCGAAATCGAGCACGACCGTATCCGCTGCCGCTTCCGTGAAGCGGTGCTGTCCCCTGACCTGCGTTGCCCGGATCATGCGCTCTTACCCCGTTTACCGTGTCTCGACCTTCTCGGGCGTGATCACCTCGATCTTCGGCGGCGCCGTGAAGCACTTCACCGCGACGCGGCCGAACGTCTTCATGTGCTCCATGGCCCGATGCGGCACCAGCGCCTCGGCATTTTCCCACTGCTCGACGAACACCATCTTGCTGGGATCAGTGACGCTCTCATGCAGATCATAGGCGATATTGCCGGGCTCTTTCCGCGTCTCCTTGATGCAGGCGGTGGCGGCTGCAATGAACTCGGCGCGCGTTTCAGGCTTGATGGTCAAGGTGGCAACGACGTAGATCACGAGAAATCCTCCCGGCTTTTCTTCTGGGTTCAAGATACCGGGCGGGACATTAGACCAGGCGGGATCGAACGCAAAACCGGAAAAGCCGTCCCAAGACATGCAATCGGGCATGTTCCGGAGACATGCGTTGAGGCGCTATTTCAGTACATGAAATATCGCTGCGCCATCGGCAGCACCTCGGCGGGGGCGCAGGTGAGCAGCTCGCCGTCGGCACGGACCTCATAGGTCTCCGGATCGACCTCGATATTGGGCGTGGCGTCGTTGTGGATCATGCTCTTCTTGGAGATCTTGCTGCGCGTGTTCTGGACGGCATAGAGCTTCTTCTCGATCCCGAGTTTTCGCGCCAGCCCGCCGGTGATCGCGGCTTTCGAGGTGAACACGACGGACGATGCCGTCCGCGCCCTGCCGAAGGCGCCGAACATCGGCTGGTAATGCACCGGCTGCGGCGTCGGGATCGAGGCGTTGGGATCGCCCATGGGCGCCGCGACGATGCTGCCGCCCTTGACGATGCAGTCCGGCTTGACGCCGAAGAAGGCCGGCGACCACAGCACGAGGTCGGCCATCTTGCCCTTCTCCACCGACCCGATCAGCTTCGACACGCCGTGCGCGATCGCGGGGTTGATCGTGTATTTGGCGATGTAGCGCTTGACGCGGAAATTGTCGTTGTCCTTGCCCTTGTCCTGCGGCAGCGATCCACGCTGCTTCTTCATCTTGTCGGCCGTCTGCCAGGTCCGGATGATGACCTCGCCGAGGCGGCCCATGGCTTGGGAGTCCGAGGACATCATCGAGAGCGCGCCGAGATCGTGCAGAATGTCTTCGGCCGCAATGGTCTCCTTGCGGATGCGGCTCTCGGCAAACGCCAGGTCTTCTGCGATCGAGGGATCGAGGTGGTGGCACACCATCAGCATGTCCAGATGCTCGTCGATGGTGTTGCGGGTGAAGGGCCGCGTCGGATTGGTCGAGGACGGCAGCACGTTCTTCAGGCCCGCGACCTTGATGATATCGGGGGCGTGGCCGCCGCCGGCGCCCTCGGTGTGGAAGGCGTGGATGGTGCGGCCCTTGAACGCCTTGATCGTGTCCTCGACGAAGCCGGATTCGTTCAGCGTGTCGGAATGCAGCATGACCTGGATGTCGTAATCGTCGGCCACCGACAGGCAATTGTCGATCGCAGCCGGCGTCGTGCCCCAGTCCTCGTGCAGCTTCAGCGCGCAGGCGCCGCCCTTGATCATCTCGACCAGCGCGGCGGGCCGCGAGGCGTTACCCTTGCCGGAAATGCCGAGATTGACCGGGAAGGCGTCGAACGACTGGATCATCCGCCCCATGTGCCACGGCCCCGGCGTGCAGGTGGTAGCGAACGTGCCGTGCGACGGGCCAGTGCCGCCACCCAGCATGGAGGTGACGCCGCTCATCAGGGCGTGCTCGATCTGCTGCGGACAGATGAAATGGATGTGGCTGTCAAAGCCGCCGGCCGTGAGGATCTTGCCCTCACCCGCGATCACGTCGGTGCCGGGACCGATGACGATGGTGACGCCCGGCTGGATGTCGGGATTTCCGGCCTTGCCGATCGCCGAAATCATGCCGTCCTTGATCGCGACGTCGGCCTTGACGATGCCCCAGTGGTCGACGATCAGCGCGTTGGTGATGACGGTGTCGGCCGCGCCCTGCTTGTTGGTGACCTGCGACTGCCCCATGCCGTCGCGGATCACCTTGCCGCCGCCGAACTTCACCTCCTCGCCATAGGTGGTGAAATCCTTCTCCACCTCGATGATGAGATCGGTGTCGGCCAGCCGCACCCTGTCGCCGGTGGTCGGGCCAAACATGTCGGCATAGACGGAACGCTTTATTTTGACGGACATCACAAGCCCCGTTTGCGTTTGAATTTCTGGCTGTTCACAGCGAAGCCCTCGCGGCTCTTACGGCATCGTCGAACT
Organism: Bradyrhizobium sp. CCGB01; assembly: GCF_024199795.1. Classification (NCBI taxonomy): domain Bacteria; kingdom Pseudomonadati; phylum Pseudomonadota; class Alphaproteobacteria; order Hyphomicrobiales; family Nitrobacteraceae; genus Bradyrhizobium; species Bradyrhizobium sp. CCGB01. The sequence continues at coordinate 1,285,646 of NZ_JANADK010000001.1, read as the reverse complement.
TTTTATCGAGCCACGGATTTCCGCCGCGACAGCCAGCGACGACTTGCTCAGCCCAATTGGTGTAGTCGGTGAGGTCGTCGCGTTCTTCGGCCGACGGATCTGCATGAACGCGCGCGCCGATATTGCTGACCTTGTCGGCAATCTTGATCAGCTTGGCGCTCGCCGATTTCTTCGGCGCATCGACAATCTGCAGACGCCGCCGCTCGGCCTTGGGCAAGCTCATGTCGTCGGTGCATTCGACGACGAGGGAAGCCACGCGATCCGAGAACTTTTGCGCAAGCTCCTCGCGCGTGGTCTCGGTATCCTCGATCGAATCATGCAGCCACCCGGCTGCCACGAGCTCGGCATCAGCCCCCTCGCTCGCCGTCGCGAGCAGGTTCGCGACCTCCGCGAGATGATTGATGTAAGGCTCGTTGCCGCGCCCCTTCCGTGCCATGCCGTTGTGACGGTGCGCAGCCAACTCAGCAGCTTCGGAAATGAGGCGGACGGCGGGAAGCATGACGGTCACAGCACTCCTCGATGACAGCACCCGTGATGGATACAGCCTCGCAAAATTACATGTGTCCGAATTCGTGGCCTACCCCTCTCCCCAACCCTCCCCCGCAAGGGGGGAGGGAGCCTGACCAATGTGCTCACCTGACAAAGCATCATGGCTCCTCTGCTCTGTCGGCGTCAGGAGTAAGGGACTCACTGGCAGGAGGGTTCCCTCCCCCCTTGCGGGGGAGGGGTAGGGAGAGGGGTGCCGCTTGCTCCGCTGCCTCGAGAATGGAAAGAACAACTCCCTCGAGATTTTTCATCACGTCCTCGTTGGTGATGCGCAGCACGCGATATCCCCGGGATACGAACCATTGGTCGCGCCGCTCATCGTGGCGAATACGCTCATCGAAGTCGCGGCTCTCGCCATCTAGTTCAACGATAAGCTTGCAGGAATGCGCGACGAAATCCGCGATGTAGTGGCCCATAGGTGTCTGACGGCGAAAGGCCAGGCCCGAGAGACGATCAGCCTTCAGGTAGCGCCATAGCAACGTTTCCGCGCGAGTCATCTCGCGCCTCAATCGTTTGGCGCGATGGCGCTGAATCTCGCTGACCTCGTCGTGCGGCATACCCCTCTCCCCAACCCTCCCCCGCAAGGGGGGAGGGAGCCCGACCGGCGTGCTCACCTCACATCGAATCACAGCTTGCCTTGTACCTCTCCGCGAAAACCATAGATGGTCCTCTTCCCCGCCATGGCGACCAGCTGGATGTCGCGGGTCTGACCGGGCTCGAAGCGGACGGCGGTGCCGGCGGCGATGTCGAGGCGCATGCCGCGGGACTTCTTGCGGTCGAACTTCAGCGCCGGGTTCGTCTCGAAGAAATGGTAGTGCGAGCCGACCTGGATCGGGCGATCGCCGGTGTTGGCGACCGTCAGCGTCACGGTCTTGCGGCCGGCATTGAGCTCGATCTCGCCGTCCTGGATGAAGAGTTCGCCGGGGATCATGCGTCTTGCTCCTACCTGATCGGCTCGTGGACGGTGACGAGCTTGGTGCCGTCCGGAAAGGTCGCCTCGACCTGGATGTCGTGGATCATCTCGGGGATACCAGGCATCACCTGATCGCGGGTGAGGACCTGCGCGCCGGATTGCATCAGCTCGGCGACGGTGCGGCCGTCGCGCGCGCCTTCGAGAATGAAGTCGGAGATGATCGCGATCGCCTCGGGATGGTTGAGCTTGACGCCGCGATCCAGCCGGCGGCGGGCCACGATGGCCGCCATCGAGATCAGAAGCTTGTCCTTTTCGCGGGGAGACAGGTTCATGAAGAATCTCTTCCGTTCAACGCATCAATTCAGCCAGAGCCGGGGCAGTGCCGCACCGGTCCGCGCCAGCACCGCCATCATATCGGCGCGCAAGCGCGCCGCATCTTGGGCACAGAACCGCGCCATTGCAAAGCCATTCCAGGCGGATATTCCGACCTCGCCGGCGAAGGATTCCGAAGCCTCGCGGATGCGCTCGATCAGAGCCTCGTCGCCGGGAACGATCAGCGCCGTGCCGATCGCCGCGCCGCCTTTGGTCATCGCGGATCGCGCAAGTTTTGCGCCGATATCGCCGTCGAGCCTGACCGTTTCGGCGAACACCAGCCTGCCACCACGACGCAGCCGCCAGCGGTCGACGAACTCGCCCTGCTCCATCCGCTCGCCCATGGCGATGCGGCCGAACACGACGATCTCGCAAAGCAGGAGCGAGGCGGCTTCATCGAGCTCGATGTCGAAGCGGCGATGGACCCGGGCGCGATCGAACAGGATCGTCTCCTGCGGCAGCCAGCCAAGATGCGCCCCCGCGGCAACCTTCAAGGCAATATTGAGCTGCGCCGCCGCCCCGGGCGCGCGGTAGACCTTTTCGGCGGCCGCCGTGGTCAATGTCAGGCGCGAGCCCTCGCCCGCTGCGATGTCGATATCGAAGCGGTCCCCGCCGGCGACACCACCGGCCGTGTTGACGAACACGCCGGAGAGGCCCTCGCCTTCCGGCGAGGGAAAGCGTACGCGCAGGGAGCCGGACTCATGCAACGTCCCACGCCGCGTCACGCCATCGCGCGCATGGACGTCGAAGCGCACCGCGCCGCGGGCCCGGTTCGCCTCGAAAACCTCTGATGTGACTGAAACGTCGCTGCGCATCCGCCTCCCCAGCCGGTCGCGGCAGAATGGCCTACAGCGCCATCTGGCGGCTGATCTCGCTCGCGTCGAGATTGGAGCGGTCGCAGGTGAATTTCACCGCGCCGCGATCCATCACCGCGAAACTGTCGCCGAGTTCGCAGGCAAAGTCGAGATATTGTTCGACCAGCACGATGGCGATGTTGCCGAGGTTGCGCAAATAGGAGATGGCGCGGCCGATGTCCTTGATGATCGAGGGCTGGATGCCTTCGGTCGGCTCGTCGAGCAGCAGCAGCTTTGGCCGCATCACCAGCGCGCGTCCGATCGCGAGCTGTTGCTGCTGGCCGCCGGAGAGGTCGCCGCCGCGCCGCCCGAGCATGGATTGCAGCACCGGAAACAGCGAGAACACGTCGTCCGGGATGTGCCTGTCCTCGCGCTTGAGCGGACCGAAGCCGGTTTTCAGGTTCTCCTCGACCGTCAGCAGCGGAAATATCTCTCGGCCCTGCGGCACGAAGCCGATGCCCTTGCGCGCCCGCTCATAGGGCTTCAGGCCCGTGATGTCGCTGCCGTCGAGCACGATCGCGCCCGAGGAAATCGGATACTGCCCGACCATCGCGCGCAACAGCGAGGTCTTGCCGACGCCGTTGCGCCCGAGCACGCAGGTCACCTTGCCCGGCTCGGCCGCGATCGACACACCGCGCAGCGCCTGCGCCGCGCCGTAGAACAGGTTGATGTCTTTAACTTCGAGCATCGCTCAGCGTCCCAGATAAACTTCGATGACCCGCTCGTTGGACGAGACCTGGTCGATGGTCCCTTCCGCGAGCACGGTGCCTTCATGCAGGCAGGTGACCTTGACGCCAAGCTCGCGCACGAACGTCATGTCGTGCTCGACGACCATCACGGTGTGGGTCTTGTTGATCTCCTTCAGCAGCTCGGCGGTGAGATGCGTCTCGACGTCGGTCATCCCGGCGACGGGCTCGTCGACGAGGAGCAGCTTGGGGTCCTGCGCCAGCAGCATGCCGATCTCGAGCCACTGCTTCTGGCCGTGGCTGAGGCTGCCGGCAAGGCGATTGCGCGCCTCGGTGAGACGGATCGTCTCCAGCACCTTGTCGATGCGCTCGGACTCGGCCCTGCTGCCGCGCCAGAACAGCGTGCCCTTGACGCTGTGGTCGACATTGAGCGCGAGCAGGAGGTTGTCCTGCACGGTCTGGCTCTCGAACACGGTCGGCTTCTGGAACTTGCGGCCAATGCCGAGCTCGGCGATGCGGGTCTCGTCCAGCCGCGTCAGGTCGGTGACGCCGTCGAACAGCACCGTCCCCTCGTCGGGCTTGGTCTTGCCGGTGATGATGTCCATCATCGTGGTCTTGCCGGCGCCGTTCGGGCCGATGATGGCGCGCATCTCGCCGGGCTCGAGCGTCAGCGACAGGTTGTTGATGGCGTGGAAGCCGTCGAACGAGACGTGCACGCCGTCGAGATAGAGCATGGCGGAGGTCGCGCGGGTGTCCATGACGTTCATGACCGCTACTCCGCCATCTTCGGTTCGGTGACGCCGTCTTCAGCGGCCGCGCTGGCCGAGGTCGCCGCGCGCTTTTCTCTGGTCGAGTCCCACCAGGCGTTGAAGGTGCCGACGATGCCCTTGGGTAGGAGCAGCGTCACCAGGATGAACAGTGCGCCCAGCATGAACAGCCAGTACGGCGCGAGCATGCCTGAGGTGAAGAACGTCTTGGCGTAGTTGACGACGACGGCGCCGAGCGCAGCGCCGACCAGCGTGCCGCGGCCGCCGACCGCGACCCAGATCACCGCTTCGATCGAATTGCCCGGCGCGAATTCACTCGGATTGATGATGCCGACCTGCGGCACGTAGAGCGCACCGGCGACGCCGGCCATGCAAGCCGAGAGCGTGAACACGAACAGCTTGTAGGATTCGACGCGGTAACCGAGGAACCGGCTGCGCGATTCCGCGTCGCGGATCGCGATCAGCACCTTGCCGAGCTTGGAGGACACCACGGAGCGGCAGATCAGGAAGCTCGCGATCAGCGCCAGGCAGCTCAGCGCGAACAGCGCCGCGCGCGTCCCCTCGGCCTGCACGTTGAAGCTGAGGATGTCCTTGAAGTCGGTCAGGCCGTTGTTGCCGCCGAAGCCGAAATCATTGCGGAAGAACGCCAGCAGCAGCGCATAGGTCATCGCCTGCGTGATGATCGACAGATAGACGCCGGTGACGCGGGAGCGGAAGGCGAGCCAGCCGAAGCAGAAGGCGAGCAGGCCGGGGACGACCAGCACCATCAGCGCCGCAAACCAGAACATGTCGAAGCCGTACCAGTACCAGGGCAGCTTCGAATAGTTCAGGAACACCATGAAGTCGGGCAGGATCGGGTTGCCGTAGACGCCGCGGGTGCCGATCTGGCGCATCAGGTACATGCCCATCGCGTAGCCGCCGAGCGCGAAGAAGGCGCCGTGGCCGAGCGAGAGGATGCCGCAATAGCCCCAGATCAGATCGATCGAAAGCGCGAGGATGGCGTAGCAGACATATTTGCCCCAGAGCGCGACCAGATAGGTCGGCACCTGCAGGAACGAGCCCGCGGGCAGCAGCAGGTTGGAGAGCGGGATGAGAATGCCGCAGGCCACGACGATGGCGAGAAAGATCGTCGCGCCGCGGTCCAGCGACCTGGTCAGCATGTGAGGGGTCATGCTTCCACCGCACGGCCCTTGAGCGCGAACAGACCGCGCGGCCGCTTTTGAATGAACAGGATGATGAGAACCAGGATCGCGATCTTGCCAAGCACGGCGCCGGCGACCGGTTCAAGGAACTTGTTGGCGATGCCGAGCGTGAAGGCGCCGACCAGCGTGCCCCAGAGATTGCCGACGCCGCCAAACACCACGACCATGAAACTGTCGATGATGTAGCTCTGGCCGAGATTGGGGCTGACATTGTCGATCTGCGACAGCGCCACGCCGGCGATGCCGGCAATGCCCGAGCCGAGACCGAAGGTCAGCGCGTCGACGCGCGAGGTGGCGATGCCCATCGAGGCCGCCATGCGGCGGTTCTGCGTCACCGCACGCATCTCGAGCCCGAGCGCGGTGTAGCGCAGCATCGCGAGCAGGATCGCGAACACCGCGAGCGTGAAGACGAGGATCCAGAGCCGGTTATAGGTGATGGTGATCTGGCCGAGCTCGAACGCGCCGCTCATCCAGGAGGGATTGCCGACCTCGCGGTTGGTCGGGCCGAACATGGTGCGCACCGCCTGCTGCAGCACCAGCGACAGGCCCCAGGTCGCCAGCAGCGTCTCCAGCGGACGGCCGTAGAGGAAGCGGATGATGCTGCGCTCGATCAGCACGCCGATCGCGCCGGCGACGAGGAAGGCGAGCGGCACGGCGATCAGCAAGGAATAGTCGAACAGGCCGGGATAGCGGGTGCGGATCACCTCCTGCACCACGAAGGTGGTGTAGGCGCCGATCATCACCATCTCGCCATGCGCCATGTTGATGACGCCCATCACGCCGAAGGTGATGGCGAGCCCGATCGCGGCGAGCAGCAGCACCGAGCCGAGCGAGAGACCGTACCAGGCATTCTGAACCGTGGACCAGACCGCAAGCGAGCTCTGGATCGAGCTGATCGCGCTGGCGGCGGCCTTGGTCACCGAGGCGGGCTGGTCGCCCATGCCGGTGAGCAGCGCCATCGCCTCCTGGTCGCCGCGCGCCTTGAGGGTGGCGACCGCTTCGAGCTTCTCGACCTCGGTGGCATCAGGCTTGAACAGCAGGATGGCCGCACGGGCTTCGCCGAGCGCAGCCTTGACCGATTTGTTGGTTTCCTTGGCGAGCGCGCCATCGACGGCCTCGAGCGCGGTCTCTTCGTGCGACTTGAAGACGGATTGCGCGGCCTGCAGTCGCGTCGCCAGATCGGGTGACTGGAGCGTCAGACTGCCGAGCGCGGCATCGACACTGCGGCGCAGGCGGTTGTTGAGGCGGACCGCGCTCGCACTGTCGGGAACGCTGGCGACGGGCTCGCCGGTCGCGGCATCGATCGACTTGCCGTCGGCACCGGTGACGTAAACCTTCTTGCTATCAGGATCGGCCATCAGGCGGCCGTCCTGGAGCGCGCTGATGATGGGGAAGGCCAGCTTGTTGCCGCTGCTCGCGACAACGCCGATCGCCTCATCGGTGTCGGAAAAATCGTCATTGGCGAATTTGGCGACCGCATCCTCGAACGGACCGGCAAAGGCGGGCAGCGCGAACGCGATCAGCAATAGCGAGAGCACAAACGTACAGAGACGAGCGGACAGATTGGTTGGCACTTTAAATCACCCCGGCAGGAAGTGGGGAGAAGGCGGCGGAATAGCCGCCTCCTCCCGTCGTGCAATCAAGCGTCAGGTTCGGATCAGGAGCCCGAGCCGAGGCACTTGTTGGTCTTGGTGTTGAAGTTGCCGCACTTCTTGCCGACCCAGTCGCCGACCAGGTCCTTCGAGCCTTCCAGCTCCTTCGACCAGGCATCGCCGGCAACGAGACCGGGCGTCTTCCAGACCACGTCGAACTGGCCGTTGCCCTTGATCTCGCCGATGAACACCGGCTTGGTGATGTGGTGGTTCGGCAGCATCTTCGACACGCCGCCGGTCAGGTTCGGCGCTTCGATGCCGGGAAGTGCGTCGATCACCTTGTCCGGATCGGTCGACTTCACCTTCTCGACGGCCTTCACCCACATGTTGAAGCCGATCACGTGCGCTTCCATCGGGTCGTTGGTCACGCGCTTCGGGTTCTTGGTGTAGGCCTGCCAATCCTTGATGAACTTCTCGTTCGATCCATCCTTGGTCTTGATCGACTCGAAGTAGTTCCAGGCGGCGAGATGGCCGACCAGCGGCTTGGTGTCGATACCGGCGAGCTCTTCCTCACCCACCGAGAACGCGACCACCGGGATGTCCTTGGCCTTGATGCCCTGGTTGCCGAGCTCCTTGTAGAAGGGGACGTTGGCGTCGCCGTTGATGGTCGAGACCACCGCGGTCTTCTTCCCGGCCGAGCCGAACTTCTTGATGTCGGCCACGATCGTCTGCCAGTCGGAATGACCGAACGGCGTGTAGTTGATCATGATGTCTTCCTGGGCGACACCCTTCGACTTCAGGTAGGCTTCCAGGATCTTGTTGGTGGTGCGCGGATAGACGTAGTCGGTGCCCGCGAGCACCCAGCGCTTCACCTTCTCGTCCTTCATCAGGTAGTCGACGGCGGGGATCGCCTGCTGGTTCGGCGCAGCACCCGTGTAGAACACGTTGCGCTCGCTCTCCTCACCCTCGTACTGCACGGGGTAGAACAGGATGTTGTTCAGCTCCTTGAACACCGGGAGCACCGACTTGCGCGACACCGAGGTCCAGCAGCCGAACACGACCGCGACCTTGTCCTTGGTGATCAGCTCGCGCGCCTTTTCGGCGAACAGCGGCCAGTTCGAAGCGGGATCGACGACGACGGCCTCGAGCTTCTTGCCGTTCACGCCGCCTTTCTTGTTCTGCTCGTCGATCAGGAAGAGGATGGTGTCCTTCAGCGTGGTCTCGCTGATGGCCATGGTGCCGGAGAGAGAATGAAGGACGCCGACCTTGATGGTGTCGTCCGCGGCCTTTGCGCCGGTCAATGAAGCCAGACCGAGCATCAGTCCGGCGGTCGCGGCGAGCACGCCGCGGCGGCTAAATGACGCCGCTATATCGTGAGTGGATTTGGTAAGCATGAGTGTATCATCTCCCTGACGCAGACGTGAAATAGACGCTGCGAAACGGCCCCACGGCCGCCTGCGATTAACGGAATCGCAAGAACCATGCCATGGGCTGGGCACATGCCAACCTATTGGTCAGATTATATAATTTTGCCGCAATCCAACTTTCGCCGCAGTCGCATTGCTCAAAACTTGGGCGAATAAAATGTATGCTAATGCGGCAGGCGGGTTATTTTTTGAGCAAAACAGCAGCTCTGTCTAAATTTCCGGCATAACTATTTTTGCACCGCAATCGCCGTTTCGGGCCGCGTCGCCTTGAAACGGCCCCCTGAATGTTCCATATGGAGGTCCGAGACCTCTTGCGAATCAAGCGGTCGTAGCGAGCCGCGTGTTCTTAAGCCCTTTCGGGCCTCTGGCTTGCCCCATCCCATCAAGCCATCCGACACCCCAAACACGCAGGTGTCTATTTGACACCCTTATTGCGCGTGCCCCGCTGATTGCGCCGGGCGCCTGCTTTCGACATGGAAAGAGCCCATCTTTTGACTTCCTTTCAGGACTTCGGCCTTGCCGAACCCATCGCGCGTGCTCTCGCCGAAGAGAATTACGTCACTCCCACCCCCATCCAGGCCCAGACGATCCCCACGGCGCTGACCGGCCGCGACGTCGTCGGCATCGCCCAGACCGGCACCGGCAAGACCGCGTCCTTCGCGCTGCCGATCCTGCACCGCCTGCTGGAGAACCGGATCAAGCCGCAGCCGAAGACCTGCCGCGTGCTGGTCCTCTCGCCCACCCGCGAACTGTCCGGCCAGATCCTCGACAGTTTCAACGCCTATGGCCGCCACATCCGCCTGGCCTCGACGCTCGCCATCGGCGGCGTGCCGATGGGCCGTCAGGTCCGCGCCTTGATGCAGGGCGTCGACGTGCTGGTGGCCACGCCCGGCCGCCTGCTCGACCTCGTGCAGAGCAACGGGCTGAAGCTTGGCAGCGTCGAATTCCTCGTGCTCGACGAGGCCGACCGCATGCTCGACATGGGCTTCATCAACGACATCCGCAAAATCGTCGCGAAACTCCCGATCAAGCGGCAGACGCTGTTCTTCTCGGCCACCATGCCGAAGGACATCGCCGAGCTCGCCGACGCGATGCTGCGGGACCCCGCCCGCGTCGCGGTCACCCCGGTGTCCTCGACCGCCGAGCGGATCAACCAGCGCATCGTCCAGGTCGACTTCTCCGCCAAGCCCGCCTTCCTGACCAAGCTCCTGAAGGATGAGCCGGTCAATCGCGCGCTGGTCTTCACCCGCACCAAGCACGGTGCGGACAAGGTCGTGAAGACACTCGAGAAGGCTGGCATCGCCGCCAGCGCGATCCACGGCAACAAGTCACAGAACCACCGCGAGCGGACGCTCGCCCAGTTCCGTTCCGGCGAGATCCGCACCCTCGTCGCCACCGACATCGCCGCTCGCGGTATCGATGTCGACGGCATCAGCCACGTCATCAATTTCGACCTGCCGAACGTGCCCGAGACCTATGTGCACCGTATCGGGCGCACCGCGCGCGCCGGTGCCGACGGCACCGCAATCTCGCTGGTCGCCGGCGGCGAGGAACTCAGCTATCTCCGCGACATCGAGCGGCTGATCCGCGTGGCGCTGCCGCGTGAGGATCACCGCACCGACGCCGGACGCCGCGATGCGGGTCCTCCCCCGCCGCAGCAACGACAGGGCCGCCAGGGCCGCCCGGGCCAGCGTCCGCAAGGCGCAAGGCATGGTGAGGGACGCCACGGTGACGGACGGCGTGCCGACGAAAGGCATGGCGACGGACGCCACCATAGCGCCAGCAAGCAGGGCGATGGACGGCCCGGTGAAGGCCGGCATGGCGACGCGCGGCACGTCGACGGACGGCCCGGCAACGGCCCGAAGGGGTCTCGCCGCCGCCGCTCCGGTGGCAAGATGCATTCTTCGTCAGCTGACCGTCCGGAACAGCGTTCCGCGCATGGCGCCGGGACGTCTGATGGGATACAAGGCGTGGCCTTTTTACGCCGCGAGAGTCGGCCGAATGGCCAACCGAACCGCAAACCCTATTCGCACTAGCCGTCCACGACCTGGAGAAATTCATGGCTAAGGAAGAGCTGATCCAGTTCGAAGGACTGGTCACCGAAATCCTCCCCGACGCGCGCTACCGCGTGCAGCTCGACGCCGGGCACGAGATCGTCGCCTACACCGCCGGCAAGATGAAGAAGAACCGCATCAAGACGCTGGCGGGTGACCGTGTGACGGTGGAAATGTCGCCCTACGACCTCGAGAAGGGCCGGCTGATTTTCCGTCACAAGGACGAACGTCCCGCCGGCGTCGGCGGACCTCCGCGTCCCGGACAGCGCGGCGGCCAGTTCCGCCGCCGCTGATCCGCTCAAGCATCTCGTTGCGGAAGTAAAATTCTGACCTGTATGCTGATCTGCCGCGGGAAACGCGGCGGATCAAAAAATCGTGCACGTCAGGATTGTTTTGGTGCCTTAATTCCAATAAAATCAGCCATCGATTTTCGGCCGGACGACATTGGCATCCACCGGTACAGCCGGTTCAGACACGCTGACGACCCTTCCAGAAACTCGATCTAACCCGCCTGCGAAAGTAGGCTTCGACACTGCATATCTGAGAAGGAACTACCCCGTGAGCATGGGAACCGTGAAGTGGTTTAACGCGACCAAGGGCTTCGGCTTCATCCAGCCCGACGATGGCGGCCAGGACGTCTTCGTGCACATCAGCGCCGTCGAGCGCGCCGGCCTCGGCACGCTGCGTGAAGGTCAGAAGGTCTCCTACGAGATCGTGGCCGACCGCCGTTCCGGCAAGTCGGCAGCGGACAACCTCCGCGCCGCCGGTTGAGCCATCGGGCGTGAAAGAAGGCCGTGCGTCGTGCATAGCCTTCCGGATCAGCTCTGGCGAACAAGCAAATGGAAAAGGCCGTGCGCGATGCACGGCCTTTTTTCATGTCCGAAAGAAGCGGGCCGGCTCAGTACTTCGTGCAGGCCGTATCGGGACTGTAATACACGCAGGTGGACTGGCGCGGGCGCGTGTAGGCGACATCGCTCAGCGTGATCGCATTCTTGAGCACATGGCCTATCGTGGGCGTGTAGGTGTAGCTGACCTCGCTGAAGATCAGATAGGTGTCGCCGATCGCGAGCGAGGTGGGAATCGTGACCAGGGACTTCTGCGTCCGCGGCACCGATCCCTTGCTCCACTGCACATGCGCCTGCAACGTCGAGGGATCGACATAGAGTTCGCTGATCGTCGAAGCCACCGGCGTGGTCGAGTACGGCGTCATGATGCCGGTCGAGGCCGCGAAGAAATTCGTCATGTCGGTGTCGCCGACCGAAGTCGACTGCGAGGTCAGGTCCGACAGCGTCCGCGCCATCAGCGTCACCTTGCGATCGATCGCCACGGCCGACGAGAACTCGACCGTGCCGAAGAACAACACCAGCATCAACGGCACGATCACCGCGAATTCGGTCGCGGCCAACGCCCTGTTGTCGGCGACGAATTCGCCTGCGGCGCAGCGGCATGTCCGCCCGATCTTCAACATCGCCTGCATCGTTTCGCCCGATCCATTGGCCTCAATAGGGCTCGTTCTTGAACGCGGCCGTGGCCACCAGCAGCCGCTTGTTGCCCGTCAGATTGGAGATGTTGTAGCCGAGCCCGGTGACGAACAGCGGCCACTGGTAGAACAGCCGCACCACCACGATGTCGCCTGCACTTCCAGGGCTGTAGCCCATCGTCGTGTCGAAATTTCCGGAGCCGTCGATGTGGGTCGACAGCGTCACCCCGGAGAAGGACGAGAAGCTCGCGACATCGACATAGAGCTTGCTGCAATCGAACAGCGCCGGGATCTGGCTGCAGACATAGGTCTTGAACGTCGCCTGCGTGCAGGGCGTGCTGACGCCGGACACCGCGCAGACGGTCACCGAACCGGATTGCGCCTGGCCGGTCAGCACGACGCGCGCGGAATTCTGCGTGACGGTCTCGAGCACCTGGCCGGCCAGGAACACGAGCGCCGTCTCGATGATAGCGAACAGCAGCGCGAAGAAGATCGGCGCGACCAGCGCGAACTCGACGACTGCTGAGCCGCGGCGATTGCGGCGAAACCGGCGCAGCGCTTTCCGGAGCGTGAACCTCGTAGATGCAGGCGATGGCATCGCGTCAAATTCCCCCGCGGCGGCGGTCATCTGCCCTTTCAATGGCGGAAACTGATTGTTGAAGTGTTTCAGGCGATCCGCACCCGGCGAACCGCGCCATTAGGGATGCCTTAACCACGAACGCCTTCGGCACGGAGAGAGGATCTCTCTCGCGCACGCGCGCGTCCGGGCGGGACCGGAGGGTCCGGCCCGGGCAACCCCGCCGGTGGGTCTCGTTAGTTGGATTTAGTGCCCGCGCTGGCGTTGCCGCTGGCACTGCTGCTCAGCGAGCCGGCCTGGCTCATCGTGTTGTTGAAGTAGTTGTCGCTGTCGCCGAGCGTCACGCGACGCTGGCAGAGCGGCATGCAGCTGTAGGACTCGCGCTCGACCCCGCGATAGACGGTGACGAGGCGGTCGCTCGGACCTTCGACCTGGATCTGGCGGTCGACCAGGATCTCACCGCCCCGGTCGAGCGCGATGAAATTGGTGGCACCGTAGCCCTTCCCGGTCACGACGATCATGCCGCCGGGCTGCAGCGTCACGTCGGCGATCAGGGGATTGCCGACCACGATGGTCGCCACCTTGCCGGGCAGCCGGACCAGCTTGGCCTGGTCGACATTGACGGCGATGGCATCGGCGGTCGCCTCGGCAAGGCTCGCGGCCGGCGATGCCAGCACCGCAGCCGCAACCAGAAGACAAACGCGCGCCTGACGGCGCAGCAACTCTTTACGCATACTCTTACCCCCGGGACGTCACAAACCGGCAGAAGCGATCAGATACAGCGGAGCCGGTGCCCGACCCGGCTAACCTGCCCTCAATTCGTGAACGTTCCGCAAACTCGCCGGCTATTGTTTGAACAGATTGGCGATTTGCGGGCCCGCGAAGGCGTCGGACCCCGCTCCTAGCGGCGGAACGGATAGGCAAGCTGGCCCCCGATCTCCTTCGGCATGGTCGCTTCGTCCTTGCCGTAGTCCTGCGGCAGTCTTCCCTCCGGCATGCGGAAGGTGCCGAACAGCACGTCCCAGATCGGGAACGTCCCGGCAAAATTGGTGTCTCCGCCCTCTTCGAGCCCGGTGTGGTGCCAGCGGTGGAACACCGGCGTCGCCAGCACATATTTGAACGGCCCGAAGGTCCAGTTCAGGTTGGCGTGCACGAAGGCGGAATGGAAGGTGGTGAACGGACCGACCCAGATCATGACGTTCGGGGAGATGCCGGCCATCAGCAGCACGACGTCGACGCCGATCGTCCCGAGCATGAGATTGACGGGATGGAAGCGGGCCGCGGAAATCCACCCGATCTCCTCCGACGAATGATGGATGGCGTGGTACTTCCAGAATCCGCCGTCGTGGAACAGCCGGTGCAGCCAGTACAGCATGAAATCAGACAACACCAGGAACAGGATCGCCTGGACCCACAGCGGCAGCTGCGCCAGCGGACCGTGGCCATTGTCGTAGAAGGCGATGAGGTCGTCTGCGTCGTGGATGTTGAAGATTGCGCCTGCGCCGACGATCAGGAGGCCGATCCGCATGGTACGGGCAAACACCGGAACGAAGAACCAGTAGCAGATGTCGGTCAGGATCTCGCGCTTGCGCCACCACGCCGGGCCGGGATTGCAGGCCCAGAAATGCTCGAGCACCGTGAAGACCGCGGCGAGCGCGAGCGTGACGGGCACCATCTTCTGGATGGTCTCGCCGAGCATCAAGGCGACTTGCATGGGCAGGCTCGACATCGTCGCCTCTCTTCCGGACCTCTGATCCCCCTTACGCCTACTCCGCGAAATTTAAGGGAGGGTGAAGTCGGCGGCCCACTTGGGGCGCATCTGGAACGGGAAGAATTTCGACTGCGTCCTTAAGGCCAAATTCACTCTGGGCAAAAGCATCGGGCAAGAAGGGCGTTTGCCCGATCGAATTAACTCTACCGAAAGAGCTCGGCTCACATGCTCACCGCGTCAAGCACAACGCCGAACGAGGCGATCACCCCAGACGGAGTTTAGTTCATGAAGAACCTGATTGCGCGTTTCGCGAAGGATGAATCCGGCGCCACCGCCATCGAATACGGCCTGATTGCCGCCGGCATCGCGCTGGCCATCATCACCGTCGTCAACAACCTCGGCAGCTCGCTGAACACCAAGTTCGGCTCGATCAGCACCTCGCTGAAGTAAGCGACCGACGAACGACTGCAAAAGCCCCGGACTTCCGGGGCCTTTGTTTTTCCGGATATGGCGAGTTCCAGTGGCGTTGCGCGAGTACAGAACCGATGCCGCGGTTGCGGCGAGCGAGGCGGAGGCGGCCGGCACCTCTTCGCCGGCGTACTGGGTTTGCCTTGCGCTGCTGCTCGCGATGGCCGTCCTCGCCGCGCGCATTGCCAGCATCTGGTGAGCACGCCTGCGGCGGATTCCGGCCCTCGCGGCCGCTGCCGCCGTTGTCGGTTTGTTTAGCAACTGCCGGCTAGCATGCGGCGACGCTCCGATCCCGCGATGAACCCAAGATTCAGATCAAGCTCAAGACGCAGCCCATGATCCTCGACCTTGCGCGCCTTCTGCTCTTCCCGGCCCTGATGGCATTCGCCGCCGCGAGCGATCTCTTCACGATGACCATCTCGAACCGCGTGTCGCTGGCGCTGGTCGCAGGCTTCTTCGTGCTCGCGTTCGCCGGTGGCATGGCACCTTACGACATGCTGACCCATGTCGGCGCTGGCGCACTGCTCCTCGTCGTGGCCTTCACCTGCTTCGCGATGGGCTGGATGGGCGGCGGCGACGCCAAGGTTGCGGCTTCGGTCGCGCTCTGGTTCGGCTTCGCACAATTGATGGATTTCCTGCTCTACGCTTCGCTGTTCGGCGGAGCGCTGACGCTGCTCCTGCTCCAGTTCCGGCAATGGCCATTGCCGTACGGTCTGGCGGGCCAGGCGTGGCTGGCACGGCTGCACGACAAGGAGAGCGGCATCCCTTACGGGATCGCGCTCACGCTCGGCGCGCTGATGGTCTATCCGGAGACCGAGTGGGTGAAGGCGATCGACCTCGCTCACCTCGCACTGCGCTGAACACACCGGGTAAACCCGGCGTTAAGGCGATTTAGATACGCCTCATTAACCATGCTTTGACGAATAGCTGGTCAACTGCCGATTACGGCGGCGGCAGCGTCGCGGCGTTTTGTGGAAAGTGAAGCGTATGAATAGGGCACGCATAGTCGTCCTGACGGTCGCCATCTGCGCCGGCGGCGTCGCCGCGTACCTGGCGAGCGGCTCGGACTCTGCGCCGCCTCCAGCGGCTCCGGTCGCCCAGCTTCCAACCGTCGACGTCCTGGTCGCCAAGAACGACATCGGCCTCGGCCAGACCGTGAAGCCGGAAGACGTGCAATGGCAGACCTGGCCGTCTGCGACCGCCAGCAGCACCTTCATTCGCCGCAACGAGCGCCCCGAGGGCGCAACCCAGGTCACCGGCTCGATCGCGCGCGCGCCCTTCATCCAGGGTGAACCGATCCGCGACCAGAAGCTGGTCAAGGCCGAGGGGTCCGGCTTCATGGCCGCGATCCTGCCGACCGGCATGCGTGCGATCTCGACCGAAATCTCGCCGGA
Source organism: Bradyrhizobium sp. CCGB01 (assembly GCF_024199795.1). NCBI lineage: Bacteria > Pseudomonadati > Pseudomonadota > Alphaproteobacteria > Hyphomicrobiales > Nitrobacteraceae > Bradyrhizobium > Bradyrhizobium sp. CCGB01. Next base: position 1,269,603 of record NZ_JANADK010000001.1, on the reverse strand, counting down.
GACCGGCGCCGGCGGCTTCATCCTGCCCAACGACCGCGTCGACGTGCTCCTGACGCGCCGGCTCAAGAATCCCGACCAGAGCGCCGGCGCCCAGGACATCGTCACGTCCGAGATCATCCTGGCCAATATCCGCGTGCTGGCGATCGACCAGGCACCGAGGGAGAAGGACGGCCAGAACGCGGTGGTCGGCAAGACCGTCACCCTCGAGCTCAATCCCACGCAGACGGCGACGCTCTCCGCGGCCCGCCAGAGCGGCACGCTGTCGCTGGCGCTGCGCAGCATCGTCGACGTCAAGATGAGCGAGATCACGCTCGATGACTCCGCGCAGAAGCGCGACGGCGTTTCGATCATTCGCTACGGCATCCCAAGCGCGACGGCGAAGGCACGATGAGGACTGTCGATATGAAATGCAGGGCAGATTTGACGACGATGCGAACCTCCACGGTCCGCGCCCTGTCGTTTTCGGCCGCCTTCGCGCTGGCGCTCAACCCGGTGCTCACGCCCGTGGTCGCGGCCGACTACCGCCCGGGGGCGCAGGTCGCGGCTGACGGTCAGATGAACGCGCGCTTCCTCTCGCTCGGCATCGGCAAGTCGATCGTGATCGACCTGCCGCGCGACATCAAGGATGTGCTGGTCGCCGATCCCAAGATCGCGAACGCGGTCGTTCGCTCGGCTCAGCGCGCCTACATCATCGGCGCCGCGATCGGACAGACCAACATCGTGTTCTTCGATTCCGCCGGTCAGCAGATCGCGGCCTATGACATCGCGGTCAAGCGCGACCTCAACGGCGTGCGGGCCGCGCTGAAGCAGATCCTGCCCAATTCCGACATCCAGATCGACGGGCTGGGCGACGGCGTCGTCCTGACCGGCACGGCGGCAAATCCGCTGGAAGCGCAGCAGGCCAATGATCTCGCGGCGCGCCTTGCGGGCGGCGCCGACAAGGTTGTGAACTCGATCCTGGTCCGCGGCCGCGACCAGGTCATGCTCAAGGTGACCGTCGCCGAAGTCGCGCGCACCATCGTCAAGCAGCTCGGCATCGACCTCACCGCGAACCTGAACTACGGCACGTCGGTGGTGAGCTTCACCAACTCCAACCCGTTCACGGCCCTTGGCCGCAATCTCGTGGACGGCAACAATCTGACCACGAAGTTCGGCTCGACGCCGTCGGTGCAGGCCACCCTGCGCGCGATGGAGACCGCGGGCGTGATCCGGACGCTGGCCGAACCGAACCTGACCGCGATCTCCGGCGAATCCGCAACCTTCGTCGCCGGCGGCGAATTCCCGGTGCCGGCAGGCTACGCGTGCGATCCCACCACGCATGTCTGTACCACCCAGATCAGCTTCAAGAAGTTCGGCATCTCCCTCAACTTCACCCCGGTGGTGCTGAGCGAGGGCAAGATCAGCCTGCGCGTGATGACCGAGGTCTCGGAGCTGTCGAACGAGAATGCGATCACGCTGTCGCAGGCCGTGACCTCGACGTCGGTGAACTCGCTGACGGTGCCCTCGATCAAGACCCGCCGTGCCGAAACCTCGCTGGAAATTCCCTCCGGCGGCGCGATGGCGATGGCCGGCCTGATCCAGCAGCAGACCAAGCAGGCAGTCAGCGGACTGCCCGGGCTGATGCAGCTCCCGGTGCTCGGCACGCTGTTCCGCAGCCGCGACTTCGTCAACAACGCGACCGAGCTGGTCGTGATCGTGACGCCTTATGTCGTTCGCGCAGCGGCGCCAAAGGACTTGTCGCGGCCGGATGACGGCTTCGCAGCGCCTGCGGATCCGCAGGCCGAGCTGCTCGGCAACATCAACCGCATCTACGGCGTGCCCGGCCGGACCGAACCGGCCAAGAACTACCGCGGCACCTACGGCTTCATTACCGATTGAGGCGGAACGGGGACTTCTCGATGATCACAAAACCACCCCAGCTTCGCAAACGCGCCGTCCGCCTTGGCGGCGCGCTCGTCGGCATGGCGCTCGCCCTCGGCGGCTGCCAGCACGACCAGGAGGTCACGGCCTCCATTCCGGACGACTACAAGCAGCGTCACCCGATCGCGATCGAGGAGCAGAACCGCTCGATCGTCGTCTTCGTCGGCCATGCCCGTGGTGGACTGACTGCCGCCCAGCGCGCCGACGTGATGGGTGTTGCTTCGGCCTGGCTGCATGAGGGCACCGGTGCGATCCGTATCGACGTGCCGTCCGGCACGCCCAACGCGCGGCCGGTCGCGGACACCATGCGGGAAATCCAGGCGATGCTGGCGGGGGCCGGCGTCCCACCGCGCGGCATCAACGTTCGTCCCTACCAGCCTGAAGACAGGCGCTTCCTGCCGCCGATCCGGCTCACCTATTCCAGGATCGCCGCGATCGCGGGTCCCTGCGGCCTGTGGCCTGACGACATCGGCCCTTCGATCAAGAACCGGAGCTGGTTCGAGAACAAGGACTATTACAATTACGGCTGCGCCTATCAGCGCAACATGGCGGCGATGATCGCCAATCCGTCGGACCTCGAGCAGCCGCGAACCGAAACGCCGTCCTACACGGCGCGCCGCACCACGGCCTTCGAGAAGTATCGCAAGGGAATGACGACGGCGACCACCTATCCTGAAGCCGACAAGGCCAAACTCAGCGACACCGGCAAATGATCAGCTACGCTCGCCAGACTCAAGAAGAGCAGCCAGAGGCACCGACGGCGGTCGAGGAGCATATTGCCCCCGCGCCCCGCGTGTCGGTCCAGGCTTTCTGCGAGACCGTCGAGACCGCTGCCGCGGTGCAGTCGGCCGGCGAAGACCGTCGTCTCGGCAAAGCCCATCTGAAGATCCAGATGGGCGGCATGGCGGCTGCGATCGAAGCCTACCGCTCGGCGCCGACGCCGAACGTGATCGTGCTCGAGAGCGACGGCCGCAACGATCTGTTGACCGGGCTCGACCATCTCGCCACGGTCTGCGACGCCGGCACCCGCGTGGTGGTGATCGGCCGCATCAACGACGTCATGCTCTACCGCGAGCTGGTGCGCCGCGGCGTCAGCGACTACGTGCTCGCGCCGGTCGGCGCGATCGACGTCGTGCGCTCGATCTGCAACCTGTTCTCGGCACCGGAAGCCAAGGCGGTCGGCCGCATCATCGCCGTGGTTGGCGCCAAGGGCGGCGTCGGCGCGTCCACCATCTCCCACAACGTCGCCTGGGCGATCGCGCGCGACCTCGCGATGGACGCGGTCGTCGCCGATCTCGACCTCGCCTTCGGCACCGCCGGGCTCGATTACAACCAGGACCCGCCGCAGGGTATCGCGGATGCCGTGTTCTCGCCGGATCGCGTCGACACCGCCTTCATCGACCGCCTGCTGTCGAAATGCACCGACCATCTCAGCCTGCTGGCGGCGCCGGCGACGCTGGACCGGGTCTATGATTTCGGCACCGACGCCTTCGATGCCGTGTTCGACACGCTGCGCTCCACCATGCCCTGCATCGTGCTCGACATCCCGCACCAATGGTCGGGCTGGACCAAGCGCGCCCTGATCGGGGCGGACGACATCCTGATCGTCGCAGCGCCCGATCTCGCCAATTTGCGCAACACCAAGAACCTGTTCGATCTGCTGAAGGCTTCGCGGCCCAACGACCGGCCTCCGCTCTACTGCCTGAACCAGGTCGGCGTCCCGAAACGGCCCGAAATCGCCGCCGCCGAGTTCGCCAAGGCGATCGAGAGCCAGCCGGTCGTCTCGATCCCGTTCGAGCCGCAGATCTTCGGCTCGGCAGCCAACAACGGTCAGATGATCGCGGAGATCTCCGCCAACCACAAGTCGATCGAGATGTTCCTTCAGATCGCCCAGCGCCTGACCGGCCGCAGCGAGACGAAGAAGCAAAAGTCTTCTCTGCTTTCACCCCTGATTGAGAAGTTGCGCGGAAAATAAGCCGCCGCATGGAGTCGTTAAGTGTTCGGTAAGCGTAGCGGAACAGACACCGATATTCGGGCTCCCAAGCCCGGCGCCGTGTCGCCCGAGCCTGTCCAGGCTTCGGCGCCCGCGGTGTCGCGCGCGCCGCCCCCGCCGGCCGTCGCCTCGCCGCCGCTTGCCCCCGCCCGGCCGGCGCCGGCCATGGACTCCCGCCGCTCGGACAATTACTACGAGGTCAAGGCGATGATCTTCGGCGCCCTGATCGAGGCCATCGACCTCGCCCAGCTCGCAAAGCTCGACTCCGAGTCCGCGCGCGAGGAAATCCGCGACATCGTCAACGAGATCATCGCGATCAAGAACATCGTGATGTCGATCGCCGAGCAGGAAGAGCTGCTCGACGACATCTGCAACGACGTTCTCGGCTACGGCCCGCTGGAGCCTCTGTTGTCGCGCGACGACATCGCCGACATCATGGTCAACGGCGCCAACACCGTCTACATCGAAGTCGCCGGCAAGATCCAGCGCACCGGCATCCGCTTCCGCGACAACCAGCAGCTCCTCAACATCTGCCAGCGCATCGTCAGCCAGGTCGGCCGGCGCGTCGACGAATCCTCGCCGATCTGCGACGCGCGCCTCGCCGACGGCTCCCGCGTCAATGCCATCGTGCCGCCGCTGTCGATCGATGGCCCCACACTCACCATCCGCAAATTCAAGAAGGACAAGCTGACGCTGGATCAGCTCGTCAAGTTCGGGGCGATTTCGCCGGAGGGTGCGGAAATCCTCCAGATCATCGGTCGCGTCCGTTGCAACGTGCTGATCTCCGGCGGCACCGGCTCGGGCAAGACCACGCTGCTCAACTGCCTGACCAACTACATCGAGCACGACGAGCGCGTCATCACCTGCGAGGACGCGGCCGAGCTCCAGCTCCAGCAGCCGCACGTGGTGCGACTCGAAACCCGCCCGCCGAACATCGAGGGCGAGGGCCAGGTCACCATGCGCGAACTGGTGCGCAACTGCCTGCGTATGCGCCCCGAACGCATCATCGTCGGCGAGGTCCGCGGACCCGAGGCGTTCGACCTGCTCCAGGCCATGAACACCGGTCACGACGGCTCGATGGGCACGCTGCACGCCAACAATCCGCGCGAAGCGCTCTCGCGCTGCGAATCCATGATCACGATGGGCGGCTTTTCCCTTCCCTCGCGAACAATTCGCGAGATGATCTGCGCCTCGATCGACGTCATCGTCCAGGCCGCGCGCCTGCGCGACGGCTCGCGCCGCATCACGCACATCACCGAGGTGATGGGCATGGAGGGCGACACCATCATCACCCAGGACATCTTCCTCTACGACATGGTCGGCGAGGACGCCAACGGCAAGATCATCGGCCGGCACCGCTCGACCGGCATCGGCCGGCCGAAATTCTGGGAGCGTGCGCGCTATTACGGCGACGAGAAGCGCCTTGCCGCCGCGCTCGATGCGGCGGAAGTCGCGCCGAAGACATGATCAGATCGGCGCAGCCATGAACATGCAGGTCCTCGCCCTCGCCTTCCTCGCCACTGCCGCCGTCGGCGGCATCGCCTGGGTGTTCCTTTATCCGCTCCTGTCCGGAGAACGGAAGGCGGAAGGCCGCCGCGCCTCGATCGCGCGCGCGGATGCGCCCGCCGCCAAGCAGACCGAGAAGACCCAACGGTCGCGCCGCGAGCAGGTCGAGACTTCGCTCAAGGATCTCGAGGCGCGGCGCCAGCAGGAGAAGAGCGTTCCGCTCAATGTTCGCCTGTCGCAGGCAGGGCTCAACTGGACGACGCAGAAATTCTGGATCGTGTCCGCCGTAGTGGCGGGAGCGCTGTTCGGGATCGCTCTGTTCGTCGGCGGCGGCATGCTTGGCGCCGCCGGCCTCGCCTTTGCCGGCGGCTTCGGCCTGCCACGCTGGACGCTGGGCTTCCTGAAGAAGCGACGCGAAAGCAAATTCCTGGCGGCGCTGCCCGATGCGGTCGACGTGATCGTTCGCGGCATCAAGGCCGGCCTGCCGCTGTTCGAATCGATCAAGGTCGTCGCCGCCGACGCGCCCGAGCCGCTGCGCAGCGAGTTCCTGGCCATCATCGAGACGCAGGCGATCGGCATGCCGCTCGGCGAGGCCTGCTCGCGTCTCTACGAGCGCATGCCGCTGCCGGAAGCCAACTTCTTCGGCATCGTCATCTCGATCCAGCAGAAATCCGGCGGCAACCTCTCCGAAGCGCTCGGCAACCTCTCCAAGGTGCTGCGCGACCGCAAGAAGATGAAGGAAAAGATCCAGGCGATGTCGATGGAAGCCAAGGCCTCGGCCGGCATCATCGGCTCGCTGCCGCCGATCGTGATGTTCCTCGTCTACCTCACGACGCCGCACTACATCTCGATTCTGTGGACCCATCCCACCGGCCAGCTCATGCTGGTCGGCTGCATCGTCTGGATGTCGATCGGCATCATGGTGATGAAGAAGATGATCAATTTCGATTTCTGACGGTGCCGTATGGTCGAATTCCTCGTCTCGAAACTGCATGACGTCCGCTTCATGACCATGCTGCTGGCGGCCATCGCCGCCAGCGCCACCGTCTATACGCTGGTGATGCCGCTGTTCGCCGGCGAAGGCCTCTCCAAGCGCATGAAGGCGGTGGCGAGCGAGCGCGAGCGTATCCGCCAGCGCGAGCGCGACCGCCTCAACAAGAGCGAGAAGGTCTCGCTGCGGCAAACGCCGAAGCAGGTCGTCTCCCGGGTCGTCGAGGACTTCAACCTCACCAAATGGCTCGCGCAGGAAGCCGCGCGCGACAAGCTCATCATGGCGGGCTATCGCGGCCAGGCACCCTACATCACCTTCCTCTTCGCCCGCATGGTGGCTCCGCTCGTGCTGTTCGTCGGCTCGATCATCTACGTGTTCCTGATCGCGCATATGCAGCAGGCGATGCCGATCAAGATCGGCATCTGCATCGGCGCGGCCTATCTCGGCCTTCAGGCGCCGATGCTGTTCCTCAAGAATGCAATTTCCAAGCGCCAGCTCTCGATCAAGCGCGCCTTCCCGGATGGACTCGACCTGCTCCTGATCTGCATCGAGGCCGGTATGTCGGTCGAAATGGCGTTCAGGAAAGTCGCCACCGAAATCGTGGGCCAGTCGATCGCCCTGTCTGAAGAGTTCACCCTGACCACGGCCGAGCTGTCCTATTTGCAGGATCGCAAGGTCGCCTATGAGAACCTGGCGCGGCGCACCGGGCTCGAAGGCGTCAAATCGGTGTGTCTCGCGCTTCAGCAGGCGGAGCGCTACGGCACCCCGCTCGGGCATTCCTTGCGCGTCATGGCGCAGGAAAACCGCGACATGCGCATGAACGAAGCCGAGAAGAAGGCCGCCGCGCTGCCGCCGAAGCTGACGGTGCCGATGATCCTGTTCTTCCTGCCGGTGCTGTTCGTCGTCATTCTCGGACCGACCGGCATCAAGATCACCGAGCTGCACTGACGCAAGACGCTGCACCGACAACGCGCGGACCGCGCGCGGTCCGCCGGCAGCTTCAGGATTGCAGGATCAGGTTCTGATCAGTCGGACTGGCTGAGCGAGGCGACCGGCGTCCGCTTCGATGCGCCGCGCGGAGCGTCGCTGCGGCTCAGCATTTCCTTCAGATAGGCCACATTGGCCGCGGCCTGGTCCGGTGGCAGGTCGGCCTTCACGATCGTCTCGGCTTCGGCGAAGCGGCCCTGGAGGCCGACGACGAGACCAAGATTCTGCCGCACCCGGGTGCTGGCACGCGGCGAGGCGTAGGCCTGCCGCAACGCCTCTTCGGCCTTCGGCAGGTCCTTCGACAACATGTAGGACAGGCCGAGATTGGAGAGCACGCCGGGATCACCCGGCGCGATCCTCAGCGCGCTCGCATAATAGGAACGCGCCTCGTCGTGACGGCCCATCTGATCGAGCGCGGTGCCTTGCACCGAGAGCAGGCGCCAGTCCGGATTGTCGGGCGAGTGCGCCTTCGACAGCACGTCGTAGGCCTGCTGGAAATTGCCGTTGTCGGCGAGCGCGCGGCCATATTGCGCGAGCAGCGCTTTGTTGCCGGGATTGGCGATGGTCGCCTGCTCGAGCACGGCGGCGGCCTGGGCCCGCTGGCCGTTGGCACGCAGGGCCTGGCCGTAGCCGAGCGCCGCATCGGCATCCTTGGGATTGGCACGGTAGCGCTCGCCATAGACTTCCACGGCGCGTGCGGGATCTGTGGGGGCGGTTTCCGCCCGCGGCCCGATCGAGCCGGTGACATCGGAGAGTTTCGACATGGCGGTGCAGCCGCCGAGGCCCATGGCCACCACCGCGACCAGCGAGGTGGACGCGAGAAGCCGGGCAAGACTGAACCGTTGACGCATGACGCCTTGACTCTCGAGCCGATTGATCGAGCCGAACGCGCCAGCAATAGACTGTTAACCCTAACGCGCGGTTAACGTCAGCCTGCCTGCCGTTCACGGCGGCGGCGAGGACGCCTTCCCGGCGAGACCCAGATCGACGCCGAGCACCTTCACCTGCTCGTTCAGGTCGTGCAGCAATTGCAGTCTTTGCTGCACCTGCGCCTCGACATCGACGTCAGCACGCGGTCCTCGCGGCAATTCGCGCCGGAGGTCGTCGCGGTTGACGAGACGCCTCGCACGGAGCTCGTCGAGCTGAACATCGTCGATGCCAAGCACGTCGGCACAGTGCTCGATCAATCGGCGCAGCAGCAACCTCACCGCGGCCATCGCCTCGACGTCTTGCCTGCGCCCCGACCTCGCGAACTTGCCCTCGATATCGGCCCAGGCATGTGAGGTGACGAGATAGGCGTGGAGCACGCTCGACCAGTCGACCTCGCCGTCGGCATGGAACGCGCGGCGCATCAGAAGCCGGCGGGCCTGTGCCGTGACTTGATCACGCTTCAGCGCTGCACACGAAGCGATCTCGATCACCGACTGGACGGCGGGATCGCGGGAAAAATCCCGTCCTGCCGGCAACCTGATGACGCCGTCCGCCAGGTTCGAGTCGAGCAGCCTGAAAGCGCCGTCGTTGCGCGGCCGCGAATAGCGCGCGATCGCGAACCGGTACTCCGCGCGGCCGGACTGGGACGACGGTCCGAAATGAACGATGTTGAAGCCGGCGTCGTCACCGCCCTGCCCGGTCGAGGACGGACAGGAGAGCACATAGATCGTGCGCCAGAAGGCTTCGCCACTCGCGCTACGCGTGGCACGCGGATCCGGGATCGAATAGCGGGTGAGTCCCTCGACATGCCGGTGTCCGTGCAGAACCAGATTGACGTTGAGGGACGTCGCCGCTTCGAGGAACGTGGCAGGCGCCGCAAGATACATCAGCGGTTCGTCGGGCACGCCGAGAAACCGCTTTCCTTCGCCGGTCGCCTGCGGCAGCAGATGATGATGCAGCGCCAGCACGCGCACCAGGTTTTCCGCCGGCTCCGAATAGTCTGCGCGCCCCGCGGATCCCATGCTGCCCGCGAGCTCGACGCTCAGCCGGGCGGAATCAGCGACAAGCGCGTTGTAGGCGTTCTCGTCGATATTGCCGCTCGCGAGCGTCGTCAGACTCGCGCGGTTGGAATCCAGCAGCACCAGATCGAGGCCAGCCTGGCGGTAATAGACGCTCTTCGAGGTCCGCGGCAGATGCAGGTAATCATAGACGTCGTGACGGCCTGCACGCTGGCTCGGGCGCTTGACGTCGTGATTGCCCGCGACCGCCTGGATGTCGGTAAATAGCCCGGTCTGCCGGAAGGATGCGATGACGGCGAGCGCTTCGTCGAGCGCGCGCGGCGTGGGATCGTCCACGAGATCACCCGTGATCAGCAGAATGCGATCGGGAACGTCTGCGAAGTCCGCCATCCTCTCGCGAATTGCGGCAGCGAGCGCCTCGGTCGTCGCCAGCAGCCGGCCTGAGCCGTCCAGATGCAGGTCGGAAATCTGCGCAATGACGAACGATCTATCCATTTTGCGCCGCTCATTTGCGAATGCTGCGCCGCCCAAACGATGAGAAGAATGCCTTCGACGAATAGGTCAGGCCGGTATCTGGCCGGGCCGCCGAGTTCTTGCGCGCGATGCCTACAGAACAGCACGGCACAATTTAAAATATTCGTGAATAATGGCACAACCGCCGCGCTAGTAAAGGCCCGCAGCCGCGCTCTTGTGAACGGCAGTTCTCAGCATGGATACGAGATCTGCCCGGCGATGGTTTCGCTCGCCCGATCAATATTGGATGGCAAGCCGCTTGCGGATTTCGTCGATGCGCTTGTCGAGCGCATCGAACCGCGCGTGGACGGAGCGGTCGTGGAGATAGAAGACGTAACCGCCGGCAAGGAATGCGAATATCCAATGATGATGCTCGACATAACCAAAAATCGCCTCGACGGCCTGGCCGATGAATGTGACCACGCTCCACACGAATTCCATTGCAGTCTCCTCCCGGCAGGCTTCGTCTTCGGCCGCCGATAATCTGCTGCACAGTTTTCCCGGTAGATCCGGCGGCCGTTGCCGGAACCTAGCATGGCCCCCTTGTCGGGAGTAGCGGGGCCGAACGGCGACGGCAAAGCCGATTGCAGCCGCGGCCAAACTCTGCGAAGTCTCGTCCGTTCGTATGACCCGTTTGATCCGACGATCCGGACCCGCCAATGCCTTCTGTCTTCGAGACATCGTCCACCGCCATCCCGATCACCTTCGTCACCAAGTCGAGCTGGGATCAGGTCGCCGAGACGTTGCCGCCGGCGCAGCGCCAATTCGCCGCCGCGAGCGCCTTTACCGCCAAGCCGGGCGGCTATCTCGCGCTGCCTGCGCCTGATGGCGCCATCGCGCAAGTGCTGTTCGGATTAGAGGACAATGGCGCGAGATCGCGCGACCTGTTCCGGCCGGGCGCCCTGCCCGGCCTGCTGCCGCCGGGCACCTATCGTTTTGCCAATGCACCGCACGATGCGCGGCTGGCGGCGCTCGCATTCGCGCTGGGGTGCTACCGCTTCGCCCGCTACCGCAAGGCCGACCGTCCCGATGTCCGGCTGGTGCCGCCTGATGGCGTCGATACGGCCGAGATCAGCCGCATGGCGGATGCGGCGATGCTGGCGCGCGACCTCATCAACACGCCGTCCAACGACATGGGGCCGGAGGAGCTGGCCGCAGCCGCGCAAGACCTCGCCGCCGAGTTCGGCGCAAGCTTCGCCTGCACCATCGGCGATGACCTGAAACAGAATTTCCCGCTGATCCACGCCGTCGGCATGGCCTCCGACCGCGCGCCGCGGCTGATCGACCTCAACTGGGGCGATCCCGGCCACCCCAAGGTGACGCTGGTCGGCAAGGGCGTCTGCTTCGACACCGGCGGGCTCGACCTCAAGCCGTCGAGCGGCATGCTGATCATGAAGAAGGACATGGGCGGCGCCGCCAACGTGCTGGCGCTCGCGCGCATGGTGATGGATGCGAAGCTCAAGGTCCGCCTGCGCGTGCTGATTCCCGCGGTGGAAAATGCCGTCTCCAGCAATGCCTTCCGCCCGCTCGACATCTTCACCTCGCGCAAGGGCATCACGGTCGAGATCGGCAACACCGATGCGGAAGGCCGCCTCGTGCTCGCCGACGCGCTGGCGCTGGCCGACGAGGAGAAGCCGGACCTGCTGATCGATTTGGGCACGCTGACCGGCGCGGCGCGCGTCGCACTGGGGCCGGATTTACCGCCCTTTTACACCAATGATGAGACGCTTGCCGCCGACGTCGCGCGGTGCGCGCTGAAGGAGAACGATCCATTGTGGCGCATGCCGTTGTGGCCGGCCTACGATGCGTGGCTGGACTCCAAGACCGCCACCATCACCAACGCACCGTCCGGCGGCTTTGCCGGCTCGATTACCTGCGCGCTGTTCCTGCAACGCTTCGTCGAGCAGGCGAAGAGCTGGCTGCATGTCGACATCTATGGCTGGACCCCGTCGGCGAAGCCGGCGCGGCCCGAAGGCGGCGAATGCCAGGCCGCGCGCGCCATCTACGCATTGCTGAGCGAGCGCTATGCATGATCCGCGATTGACACCGGCACGCGGCGACCTCGCCGCGAAATATCTCGAAGGCAAGGTGCAAGCGGATCGCTTCGTCACGGGCGAGGAATTCGAGGTATTCGACGCGGTCGCGCCGGTGCGCGAGCAGCCGTCGTCGAACGCGATGCTGATGACACAAGCGCTGCGCGGCGAACGCGTCACGGTCTACGATCGCAATGGCGAAGGCTGGGCCTGGGGCCAGCTTGCCGGCGATGGTTACGTCGGCTGGCTGCCTGATGCAGCGCTCATGAAGCCGTCGGCCGCCCCGACCCACGTGATCTGCGCGCTCCGGACGTTCGCCTTCCCCGGTCCCTCGATCAAGCTGCCGCCGACCGACACGCTCGTGATGGGATCGCAGCTCGCGATCGCGCGCGAGGACGGCAGCTTCGCCGTGACGCGCGAGGGAACGTTCGTGCCGAAGACGCATCTCGCCCCGCTCGATCATCGCGAGGCGGATTTCGTGGGGGTCGCCGAGCGCTTCGTCGGCACGCCCTATCTCTGGGGCGGCAAGAGCAGTTTTGGCATCGATTGCTCGGGCCTCGTCCAGGTCTCGCTGACATCAGCGGGCACCGGCTGCCTGCGCGACAGCGATATGCAGCAGGCGGGCCTCGGCCGCGCACTGGAGCCGCATGAGCGCAGCAGGCTGCAACGCGGCGATCTGATCTTCTGGAAGGGCCATGTCGCCATCGTCCGTGACGGCAGCACCATGGTTCACGCCAACGCGCATCACATGGCCACCGTGATCGAGCCGACCGAGCCGGCGATTGCACGGATCAGGCAGGCCGGCAGCGAGGTCGTCGCGATCAAGCGGCTGTAGAGGCGGATCCGCATCCCATGGATGTCAGACGTCGTTATGGTGGGTTGGACCCATCGCCGGCGCTGGCTCTCGGCTTGGAGATCGGCGGGATGCAGCTGCCGAAGCGTGGATCGAGCGGATCGTAGCGCGACCTTGTTCTCACGACGATATACAGCACCGCCAGCGCGAAGGAACCGAGCAGCAGCACGATCCACGCAGGTGGCTGAATTGCGATCAAAAGCACAGTCGCAACAACCAGCAGCAAAGCGACAGTGCCCGAAAACAGCTTTGAAGCCATCACCGGCTCCATCATAAGCTTGCGGGCGGCAATACTACTGCAAAAGCCAACATACTTTTTGAGAGCCGACTGCGACACTCCAGCGCAGATATCTGCACGCGATCGACGAGGTGCGAGTTCCCAAGCGGGAGCCCGCAATCGCGATGACGTCGGCCTGAAGCGGAATCTCATGCGTTCCGGGAACAGCACGATCATTCGGCAATCCGTCACGACTTGATAAGCACCTTGCAGCGCAACTACGGAACAACGTTACATCCGAGAGATTTGCGGAACGAAACGCGGCGCCAGTCTTTCTCTGGCTTTGGGAGGTGCCCATGAGTTCTCAGGCCAGAGAAGGCGCGTGTGCGTTCGCTTGGCGGAACTACTTGCTGCTCCACAGCGGCATCAGCGAGAATGATGACAGGCGCTCCGCCCTCGACCGCTACATCGCCAATCTTCGCGACACCGGCGAGGATGATTTCGATCTCCTGCAAATAGCCGCAGTCGCCTACTTGAAAAAGCTGGATGAATTGCAGGACGACCAATGCGCGCGACTCGCGGCAGACCAGGTTTTGGCCAAGTGCCTGGAAGCACGCAGCTCACAACACGACAGGTAGCTTTCAGGCCGCAACACCAGAGCGAAGGGAGCGAACAGCATGGCAGACAAGACCAATGCAGACCGTTTCGCGCGCGACCCGGAACGGCGTATCGCCGCAGCGACGGCAATCGGCATGAATGCCTTGAAACCGATGATGCACTTTCAGATCTCGATGCTGAGGATGTGGGCCGATAGCATCGAGAGGCTCGCGGGCAATTACGAAAAGCGGCTGGAAGAAACTGCGACCGCGGCCGAGGACCCGTCGGACAAGGAACGCGCCGCGTAAATCAACGCGACGGGTCGAGCGCAGCCAGCTTCGGCGACAGGTGGAGGCGTCCCCGGGGGTCGCGCTGTCGCGCCCCTGAATGACGGCTACGTCGCCGCCGGCCCGTTCCCCGCGGTCTCCAGCCGGAACGCCGCTGCGAACAGCGCGCGCGTATAATCCGTCTTCGGGTTCTTGAACAGCTCCGCGGCCTGCCCCTCCTCGACCACCTTGCCGCCGCGCATCACGATGAGATGGCTGGCGAGCGAGGCGACGACGCGCAAGTCGTGCGAGATGAACATGTAGGTGAGCTCGCGCCTGCGCTGGAGCTCGCGCAACAGGTCCACCATCTGCGCCTGGATCAGCATGTCGAGCGCGCTGGTCGGCTCGTCCAGCACGACGAAATCCGGCTCCAGCACCACCGCGCGCGCGATGCTGATGCGCTGGCGCTGGCCGCCGGAGAATTCATGCGGGTAGCGGTAGCGGGTGTCCGGCTTCAGCCCGACGTCCTCCAGCGCTTTGACGACGCGCGCCTCGCGCTCCTCGCGCGAAAGGTTTGGCTGATGCACCGAGAGGCCTTCGGCGATGATGTCGGCGACCGACATGCGCGGACTGAGCGAGCCGAACGGATCCTGGAACACGATCTGCATGTCGCGCCGGTAGGGCCTCATCTCCTTGAAGCGCAGGCCCTGGATATCTTTCCCCAAGAACACGATGCGGCCGTTCGAGGAGATAAGCCGCAGCAGCGCGAGCCCGAGCGTGGTCTTGCCCGAGCCGGATTCGCCGACGACGCCGAGCGTCTCGCCCTTGCGTACGGCGATGCTGACGCCGTCGACCGCCTTGATGTGGCCGACCGTCTTGCGCATCAGACCACGCCTGATCGGAAACCACACTTTCAGATCGTCGGCCGACATCACCACCGGCGCATCCGGCTGCGGCGGCGCCGGATCGGGCTTCGGCTCCGCGGCGAGCAGATCGCGCGTATAGGGGTGTTTCGGGCTCTTGAAGACCTGCTCCACCGGCCCCTGCTCGACGATCACGCCGCCTTTCATGACGCAAACGGTGTCGGCGATGCGGCGCACGATGCCAAGATCGTGGGTGATGAAGAGCAGGCTCATGCCGAGCCGCGAGCGGATCTCGGCGAGCAGCGCCAGGATCTGCGCCTGCACGGTGACGTCGAGCGCCGTCGTCGGCTCGTCCGCGATCAACAGATCCGGCTCGTTGGCGAGCGCCATCGCGATCATCACGCGCTGGCGCTGGCCGCCCGAGAGCTGGTGCGGATAGCTCTTCAGCCGCGTTTCGGGCTCGGGAATGCCGACCTGTGTCAGCAACTCCAGCGTCCGCTTGCGCGCCTCGGCATTGCTGGTCGGATTGTGCAGCTGGATAATCTCGCCGATCTGCGCCTCGATCGTGTGCAGCGGATTGAGCGAGGTCATCGGCTCCTGGAAGATGATGGAGATGTCGCTGCCGCGAATCTCCCGCATCTGCAGCTCGGACTGGTCGATCAGTTCCTGCCCCTTGAAGCGGATGCTGCCCGAGGGGTGCGTGGCGTTCGGATAGGGCAAGAGCTTCAGGATCGAGAGCGCGCTGACCGACTTGCCGGAGCCGGATTCGCCGACCAGCGCCACGCATTCGCCGCGCTTGATCTGGAACGAGACCTTGTCGACCGCAAGTGTAGTGACGCCGCCCTGGTGGAAAGCCACCGAGAGGTCGCGAACGGCAAGCAGGGGCTGGTTGATCGCGTCCATCACGCCCTCACTTGAACGTCTTGCGCGGATCGAAGGCGTCGCGCACGGCTTCGCCGATGAAGATCAGCAGCGACAGCATGATCGCGACGGAGAAGAAGCCGGTGAAACCGAGCCATGGCGCCTGCACGTTCGACTTGCCCTGCGACAGCAGCTCGCCGAGCGAGGGCGAGCCAGGCGGCAGGCCGAAGCCGAGGAAGTCCAGCGCGGTCAGCGTCATCACCGAGGACGACACGATGAACGGAAGGAAGGTCATGGTCGCGACCATCGCGTTCGGCAGCAGATGCCGGAACATGATCACCGCGTTCGACACGCCGAGCGCGCGCGCTGCCTGGATGTATTCGAAATTGCGGCCGCGCAGGAATTCGGCGCGCACGAGGCCCACCAGCGACACCCATGAGAACAGCAGCAGGATGCCGAGCAGCACGAAGAAACCGGGTACCAGCACGGATGACAGGATCAGCAGCAAATAGAGCGACGGGATCGCCGTCCAGATCTCGATGAAGCGCTGGAAGGTGAGGTCGATCCAGCCGCCGAAGTAACCCTGGATGCCGCCGGCGGCGACGCCGACGACCGAAGAGACGATGGTGAGGCAGAGGCCGAACAAGACCGAGATACGGAAGCCGTAGATCAGCCGCGCCACCACGTCGCGGCCCTGATCGTCAGTGCCGAGCCAGTTGTATTCGAGGTCGCGGCAGCTCTTCAGCCCTTTCTTCTCAACCACCGGCTTGCACTGAGCCTCCGTCAGCATCCAGGTCGGCGGCGACGGCGCCGGTGTCGGCAGATCGAGATTGTGGGTGTCGTAGGAGTAGCGGATCAGCGGCCAGACGATGCTGCCGCCCTTGTCCTTGATCAGCTTCTGCAGATAGGGGTCGCGGTAGTCGGCCGCGGTCTCGAAGTCCCCACCGAAGGTCGTCTCCGAATAGGTGACGAAGGCCGGCCAGTAGAGATGGCCGTCATATTTGATCAGGAACGGCCGGTCGTTGGCGATCAGCTCGGCGAACAGCGACACCACGAACAGGAGCATGAAGATCCAGAACGACCAGTAACCGCGCCGGTTCGCCTTGAAATTCTCCCAGCGCCGCCTGTTGAGCGGCGACGGCGCGAACGGCTTGCGCGTGGCCGGCACGGCTTCGCCGAGCGGCGACGTCGTCGTGGTCTCGATCGGGGTCGGAGCGGTCAGCGTCATCAGACCTCCCTCGCCTCGAAATCGATCCGCGGGTCGATCCACATATAGGTCAGATCGGAGATCAGGTTGACCACGAGGCCGACGAGCGAAAAGATGTAGAGCGTGCCGAACACCACGGGGTAGTCGCGGTTGAGCACGCTCTCGAAACTGAGCAGCCCGAGCCCGTCCAGCGAGAAGATGGTCTCGATCAAGAGAGAACCCGAGAAGAAGGCGTGGATGAAGGCGCCCGGGAAGCCCGCGATCACGATCAGCATCGCGTTGCGGAAAATGTGGCCGTAGAGCACCTGGCCCTCGCTACAGCCCTTGGCGCGCGCGGTCATGACATATTGCTTGCGGATCTCGTCCAGGAACGAGTTCTTGGTCAGCAAGGTCATGGTTGCAAACGCGCTCAAGCCCATCGAGAGCAGCGGCAAGGTCAGATGCCAGAAATAGTCGATGATCTTCCAGTACCAGGGGAACTGCGACCAGCCGTCCGAGGTCAGGCCGCGCAGCGGGAACAGGTTGAAGAACGAACCGCCCGCGAACAGGATGATCAGCAGGATCGCGAACAGGAAGCCGGGGATCGCAAAGCCGATGATGATCACCGCCGAGGTCCAGGTGTCGAAGCGCGTGCCGTCCTTCACGGCCTTGCGGATGCCGAGCGGGATCGAGATCAGATAGGTGATCAGCGTCAGCCAGATGCCGAGCGAGATCGAGACCGGCAGCTTCTCCTTGATCAGCTGGATCACGCTGACGTCGCGGAAATAGCTCTTGCCGAAATCGAAGCGGGCGAAATTCCACACCATCAGCGCGAAGCGCTCCGGTGCCGGCTTGTCGAAGCCGAACTGCACCTCCAGCTTCTTGATGAAATCAGGATCGAGCCCCTGCGCGCCGCGATATTTCGAGTTGATGGCATCTCCGCCGGCACCGACCTGCCCTGGCGCGCGCTGCGCGAAATCGTTGCCCCCCGAGATGCGCGATGTGCCGCCGGTGTCGGCGCCCGAGAGCTGCGCGATCACGCGCTCGACCGGACCGCCCGGCGCGAACTGCACGACGACGAAGGAGACGAAGAGGATCCCGAGCAGGGTCGGGATCATCAGGAGAATGCGGCGGGCGATATAGGCGCTCATGGCTATTTCGCCTGCTCGAGCTTGGTCGCCTTGGCGCGGTCGGACCACCAGATATCGGGAGCGCCGACGCCGTTGGCATAGCGCGGCAGCTTCTGCGGATGGCCGTACTGATCCCAGTAAGCGAGCCGGTGCGTCTTGTTATACCACTGCGGCACCCAGTACCGGCCGGCGCGGAACAGACGGTCGAAGGCACGGCAGGCGACGGTCAAGTCCTCGCGGTTGTCGGCCGCCATGATCTTCTCGATCATGGCGTCGATCGCCGGGCTGGCGACGCCCGCCAGATTGTACGAGCCCTTGGTTGCCGCGACCTGCGAGGAGAAGAATGCGCGCATGGCGTCGCCCGGCGTTGCCGACATGCTGAAACGCTGGATCGTCATGTCGAAGTCGAAATCTTCCTGGCGCACCTTGTGTTGAACGGCATCGACAAGGCGCACGCTCGCTTCGATGCCGAGCGTCCCGAGATTCTTGATGTAAGGGGCATGGTGCGGCTGAAACGAAGGTTCGTCCAGCAGGAACTCGATTCTGAAGATTTCGCCGTTCGGCAGCATCCGCTTGCCGTCCTTGATCGGCATGCCGGCCTCGCTCAGCAATTGCTGCGCCTTGCGCAACAAGCTGCGGTCCTGCCCCGAGCCGTCCGTTACCGGAGGCGTGAAGGGCGCGGCGAACACCTCGTCGGGGACCTGACCGCGAAACGGCTCCAGCAGCTTCAGCTCTTCCGGCGGAGGAGACCCGTTGCCCGCCATGAGATCGGAGTTCTGGAACGGCGACACCGTACGGGCATAAGCGCCGTACATAATGGTCTTGTTGGTCCACTCGAAGTCGAAGGCATTGATCAAGGCCTCGCGCACGCGCGGGTCCTTGAACTTGTCGCGCCGCGTGTTGATGAACCAGCCCTGCGCGCCGGACGGCGTGTCGTCGGGCACGATTTCGAGCTTGACGCGATTGTCCTTCACCGCCGCGAAGTCGTAGCGCGTCGCCCAGATGCGCGAGGTGAATTCCTCGCGATAGAGATAGTTCTTGCCGGTAAAACCCTCGAAGGCGACATCGCGATCGCGATAGAATTCATAGCGCACGACATCGAAATTGTAGCTGCCGCGGCAAGGCGGCAGGTCGGCGGCCCACCAGTCTTTCACCCGCTCGTATTCGATGTAGCGGTTGACCTCGAACTTGCCGACCTTGTACGGACCCGATCCAAGTGGAATGTCCAGAGACGATTCATCGAACGGGCGGGAGGCGTAGTAGGCTTTGGAGAAGATCGGCAGGCTCGCGACATAGAGCGGCACGTCGCGGGCGCGGCCCTTGGCGAAGGTGACGACGAGCGTCGCATCGTCGATCGCCTCCGCACTGACCATGTCGCGCATCTGCACGATGATCAGCGGATGGCCCTTGGTCTTCAGCGAAGTCAGCGAGAACGCCGCATCGTGTGCGGTGAGCCTGGTACCATCGTGGAACTTCGCCTCGGGCCGCATCGTGAAGCGATAGACCAGCTTGTCCGGCGATATCCGCACGGATCTGGCGGCAAGCCCGTACATCGCATCCGGCTCATCGTTTGCGCGCACCATCAGCGGCACAAACGTCATGTCCATGCCCTGCGCGCCGTCGCCCTTCAGGATGAAGGCGTTGAGCGAGTTGAAGGTCTGGTAGGACTGGTTGTAGGATTTCGTCGACGGGATCAGCGAGAACGTGCCGCCCTTCGGTGCATCGACATCGACGTAGTCGAACTGGCGGAAATCGGCGGGATATTTGAGATCGCCGAACGCCGAGATGCCGTGCGCCTCGGTCTCCGCTTCCGAAGCACGCGCACCGCGCAACGATGGCGCGCCGAGGGACACGCCGAAGGCGCCGCCGATAGCCAAGGCCAACACATGGCGGCGTGACATCTGCGTCATGCGAGGGATGTCCTTCACGACTTCTTTGCGATCCGCGCCGCCTTGTCCGCGTCGTACCACCAGATGAACGGGAAACCGGACTGGCCGTATTTGGGCAATTCCGCCGGCCGGCCGAAGCGATCCCAGCGCGCGGTGCGGACCTTCGAATAGGTCCATTGCGGCACGACATAGTGATTCCACAGCAGCACGCGATCGAGCGCCTTGGTCGCCGCGACGAGATCGTCGCGCCCCGTGGCGTAGATCACCCGCTCGATCAGCTTGTCGATCGCCGGATTCTTGATGCCGGTAATGTTGCGCGATCCGGGGATGTCGGCCGACTTGGACGACCAGAACTCGCGCTGCTCATTGCCCGGCGACTGCGATTCGCCCCAGGAGTTGGTGACGACGTCGAAATCCCACTCGCGCGTCCTGTTCTCGTATTGCGTCGGATCGACCGTGCGCACGCTGACCGCGATGCCGAGCCGTTCCAGCGACGGCTTGTAGAACAGCGTGACCCGTTCGAAGCTCGGATCCGAGTTCAGCAATTCCAGGGAGAACTGAGTGCCGGTCTTGACGTCGACCAGCTTGCGGTCGCGCACCTCGTAGCCGGCCTCCTTGAACAGGCGCAACGCTTCGCGCAGATTGTCGCGCACCGCTTCCGGACTGCCGCCGACCGGATTGGTGTAGGCCGTCGTGAAGACTTCGGGCGGGACTTCGGCGCGGACGGTCTCGAGGATCTCGAGCTCCTTGCCCTGCGGCAACCCGGTCGCCATGAGCTCGTCGATGCCATCGAAATAGCTGCTGACGCGCTTGTACTGACCGTAGAAGATCTGCTTGTTCATCTCCTCGAAGTCGAACGCGTAGTTGAGCGCACGACGCACGCGGGGATCACTGAACTTGGCGCGGCGCAGGTTCGGCACGAACGCCTGCATGACGCCCGAACTGCGATTGGCGAACTCCTCGAGGATCACCCGCTTTTCAGTCACGGCCGGGAAGTCGTAGGCGGTCGCCCAGTTCTTCGCGCTGTTCTCGGTGCGCCAGTCGACCTGATCGGCCTTGAAGGCCTCGATCGCCACGGTGGCATCGCGGAAATATTCGTAGCGCATCTCGTCGAAATTGTTGCGGCCCACATTGACGGCGAAATCGCGCCCCCAATAATCCTTGACGCGCTCCAACGCGATCGACCGTCCCGCAACGAATTCCTTGACCTTGTAGGGACCGGAACCGAGCGGTATTTCGAGCGTGGTGGCGGAGACATCGCGCTTGCGGCCCTGCGCGTCCGTCCCCTCCCACCAGTGCTTCGGCAAGACCGTGAGCTGCCCGACGATTTGCGGCAGTTCGCGGTTGCCCGGCGCGTCGAACACGAACTTCACCTCGCGCTCGCCGACCTTCTCCGCCTTCACCACATGGCTGTAATAGGCGGAGTACATCGGGTGGTGCTTCTTGAAGGAATCCAGCGAGAAGATCACGTCATCTGCGGTGACCGGCTTGCCGTCATGCCATTTGGCCTGCGGCCGCAAGCGATAGGTGACGAAGGAGAAATCGTCCGGGTGGCTCACGGCCTCGGCCAGCGAGCCGTATTCGGTCGAGACCTCGTCGAGCGCGGGCGTCAGGAGCGACTCGTAGATGAATGCGACGGCACCGGCGACCTGCCCCTTCACACCGGAGACGACGATGTTGAAATTGTCGAACGTGCCAACGGCGATCTGGCGCGCGACGCCGCCCTTGGGGGCTTCCGGATTGACGTAATCGAAGCGCTTGAAGTCGGCCGGATACTTGACCTGCCCGAACAGCGACAGTGCATGGCGCCAGGGAAGCGCACCTGAAGGCGCCTCACTGGCAGATTGCGCGTGTGCCGCGCCGATGACGGAAACGCTGCCCAGCGAACCGAGGGCGGTGAGCGCTGCGGCGGCAGTGCCGGTGAGCAGGAGATCGCGTCGGGTAATGGCCAAATCAATAGTCCTGTCTTGAAGGAGGCTACTCCTTTAAGTTCCCAATATAGGCGAGGTTTCGACGGAATATGTTGCTTTTTCCTCATGTTGGAAGCCCGGCCGCCCCCTCCGATGCGGCCAAACGCCCCGATAAACTCATCGCGAGGCCCGGATAAGGAAACGGCCAGGCTTTTCAGCCTGGCCGCATATTCCAAGATGGCTTTTCGAGGCGCTTATTTCGACGCCGTCGGCAGCGGTTGCGGATGCTCCGACAGCGAATTCAGATAGGCAATGACGTCGGCGCGCTCGGAATCCTTCGGAATGCCGGCGAAGCCCATCGCGGTGCCCGGGATGAAGCCCTTCGGGTTGGCGATGAACTTGTTGAGATCGTCGAACGTCCAGGTGCCGCCCTTGGCCTTCATCGCGGCCGAGAAGTTGAAGCCGCCACGGCCCTCGCCCCTGGCCTCGCCGACGACGCCATAGAGGTTCGGACCGACGCGATTCGGGCCGCCCTTCTCGAAGGTGTGGCAGGCGCCGCACTTCTTGGCGGCGGCAGCGCCCTTTTCGACGGAAGCAGTCTGGAGCAGCTTTTCGATCGGCTCGGCGGCAGCAGCGGCAGCGCCGCCTTCCTTGCCGTGTCCGGCGTCTTCCTTCACGGCGATCTCGAAGCCCGGCTTTTCCGGCATCTTCGGCGAGAACAGCGCCTGGGCGGCGAAGCTCGTCACCAGCAGGATGAGACAGGTGCCGAGCACGGCCCCGAGAATCTTATTGAGTTCGAAAGAGTCCATTTCCGGCCAGGCCCCACACCGCAGTAAGGAAATAGCGGCCGGGCGGCCGCCAGGACGAGCCTCGGGAGAATCAAAACGTTCCTTATTGTTTCCCCGAGTTTTGCCATTGAGATATCGGTTTGCCCGGGGTCTGGCAACCCGTATAAGCGACCCGGCTTTCAGCCCGTCCCCACCCCATTTCTCGACGCGGAAAACGTACCCTTTCCAGGCCCTTGACCCGATGATCGATCCCCGCATCCTGGTGCTGATCCCGGCCCGCATGGCCGCCACCCGCCTGCCCGGCAAGCCGCTCGCCGACATCGCGGGCCTGCCGATGATCGTGCATGTGATGCGCCGCGCCGAGGCCGCCGGCATCGGCCGGGTCGCGGTGGCCACCGACACTTCCGAGATCGCCTCGGTCGTGACCGCCCATGGCGGCGAGGCCGTGATGACCCGCCCCGAGCACCCCTCGGGCTCCGACCGCATCCACGAGGCGATGCAGAAGCTCGATCCCGCCGGCAAGGCCGAAATCGTGGTCAACCTCCAGGGCGATTTCCCGACCATCACGATCGACAACATCCGCGAGGTGCTGCCGCCGCTGCAAGACCCGGCCGTGGACATCGCCACGCTGGCCTCGCAGATCCATACCGAGGAGGAGGATCTCGCGCCGAGCGTCGTGAAGGCGATCGGAACCTCGCTCGGCGGCAGGCGGATGCGCGCCCTTTATTTCACCCGCGCGACCGCGCCGACCGGCGACGGACCGCGCTACCACCATATCGGCCTCTACGCCTATCGCCGCGCCGCGCTGGAGCGTTACGTCTCACTGCCGCCCTCGCCGCTGGAGCTGCAGGAGAAGCTCGAGCAGCTCCGGGCGCTGGAGGCCGGGATGCGGATCGACTTCACCATCGTCGATACCGTGCCCCGCGGGGTCGACACGCCGGCGGATCTCGAGACCGCGCGCAGCATCCTTTCCAAATCCTGAGCCGCTGCTACAAGGCCGATCATGAGCAAGATGAAAATCGCATTCCAGGGCGAGCCTGGGGCCAATTCCCACATCGCCATCGTCGAGGCCTATCCCGACGCCGAGCCGATGCCCTGCGCGACCTTCGAGGACGCGCTGTCGGCGATCTCGTCGGGCGAGGCCGATCTCGGCATGATCCCGATCGAGAATTCGGTCGCGGGCCGCGTCGCCGACATCCATCACCTGCTGCCGGCCTCCGGCCTGTTCATCATCGGCGAATGGTTTTTGCCGGTCCGGCATCAGCTGATGGCGGTGAAGGGGACCAAGCTCGAAGACATCAAGAGCGTCGAGAGTCACGTGCACGCGCTCGGCCAGTGCCGCCGCATCATCCGCAAGCTCGGCATCAAGCCGATCGTGCACGCCGATACCGCCGGCAGCGCCCGCGATATTTCCGAGCGCAACGACAAATCGGTCGCCGCGATCGCCTCGCGCCTCGCCGCAAAGATCTACGGCCTCGACATCCTCGCCGAGGACATCGAGGACGAGGCCCACAACACCACCCGCTTCGTGGTGCTGGCGCGCGAGCCGAAATGGGCCGCGCAGGGCTCGGGCCCCCTGGTCACGACTTTTGTGTTCCGGGTGCGCAACCTGCCCGCCGCGCTCTACAAGGCGCTGGGCGGCTTTGCCACCAACGGCGTCAACATGACCAAGCTCGAGAGCTACATGGTCGACGGCAATTTCTTCGCCACGCAGTTTTATGCCGACGTCGACGGCCATCCCGATGACAGGGGCCTGGCGTTTGCCATCGAGGAGCTGAAATTCTTCTCGCGCGAATTCCGCATCGTCGGCGTCTATCCGGGCCACCCGTTCCGCGCGACGTTCAGCGAGACGCAGCAGGATTGATCCTTCACCCTCCCCTGGAGGGGTCCGCGACGAGCGTAGCTCGCGCGTGGTCGGCTCACATTGAGCGCAGCGAAAATGTGAGACGGGGTGGGGTGACAGTCTCTCCACCGAAACGGTGCCCGTGTGGAGAGATCACCTCACCCCGCTCGCGCTGCGCGCGATCGACCCTCCCCCTCCAGGGGAGGGCTAAGCTACGCGGCCGCGCTCTTCGTGAGCCCGAACGCATCCGCCAGCAGCGAATACGACCTCTTCCGCGCCTCGTGATCGTACACGGCCGTGATCACCATCAACTCGTCCGGCTTGCTCGCATCAATCAGCGGCTGAAGCTTCTTCTGCACGGTCGCCGGGCTGCCGACGAACAGGCGCGAGCGGTTGCGCAGGATCGAGGTGCGTTCGGAGTCCGTATAGGGGTGGGCCAGCGCCTCCTCGACGCTCGGCAGCGGCAGATATTGGCCGCGGTCGCGGCGCAGGCGGTTGAGGTCGAACGACGTCGCGAGCCTTTCAGCCTCTTCATCGGTGTCGGCGGTAATGACGGCAACGGCAAGGATCGCGTGCGGGCTGGCGCTCCAGGCCGAGGGCTGGAAACGGTTGCGGTAATGCACCATCGCGTCGATCGCATCGTGAGACGCGAAATGATGCGCGAAGGCGAAACCCATGCCGACTTGGGCTGCCAGCTCCGAGGAATAGTCGCTCGAGCCGAGCAGCCAGATCGGCGGCAGTTTTGTGTCGTCAGGCATCGCGACGACGTTGTGGTAGGGGTGGCCCGCGGGGAATTCGCGGGTCTCCCACAGGATCAGTTCGTGCAACCGCTCCAGGAAGTCGTCGCCCTCGCGGCGATCGAGCCGGCTGCGCAGCGCATAGGCTGTGGCGCCGTCGGTGCCGGGAGCGCGGCCGAGCCCGAGATCGATGCGGCCGGGAAACAGCGCCTCCAGCATCTTGAAGCGCTCGGCGACGACCAGCGGCGCGTGATTGGGCAGCATCACCCCGCCGGAGCCGACGCGGATGTGCTTCGTCACCGCCGCGATCTGCCCGATCATCACGTCGGGTGCGGGGCTCGCCACCGAGGCGAGGTTGTGATGCTCGGCGAGCCAGTAGCGGACATAGCCAAGTCCGTCGACATGGCGCGCCAGCTCGATGCTGTTGCGCAGCGCCGCGGCGGGTTTCGTGCCTGTGGTGACGACGGAGAGGTCGAGGACTGAGAGCGGGATCATGGCGCGCTAAATTAGTTGCGGGCGGCGCCGCGGCAATGGGCAGACTGCGCAGGTCTGGCGTGCGGGCCGCGAGGCCGCGCAGCAAGCCACTTTGGACGGTGGGACGATGACACCATCGGCAACACCATATTCATACTGCCCACTCAACTAAATCGACTTCATACCGCCGCCTTATCATCTTAATTTACTGATTTATATGAATTATTACTAAGGCGACGCACTTCCCACTCACTTCCTGATTTGTGTAAAAACTCGCCATCTACCGGCAAAAGTGGGCCACTTCCCATACCCGATGGGCTGTCGAGTGCAATCGCTTTGGCTTATCATAGCCACATCCAATCGAGACCTGACCGCCGGCCGCCAAAAACCTGTCGAGCCCCTGGAGTGAGTGGTGCCATGACCGATCTGACGACGCCTGCCCAAGCCGCGGGGCAAAACGGGCACCTCTCCTCGAAGCGGCCTGCGATCTCCTTCGAGTTCTTTCCGCCCAAGACCGAAGATATGGAGCGCAATCTCTGGGAGACCATCAACCGGCTCGCCCCGCTCGACCCGAAATTCGTGTCCGTGACCTATGGCGCCGGCGGCTCGACCCGTGAACGCACCCATTCGACCATCGCCCGCATCCTCAAGGAAACCGCGCTGCTGCCGGCCGCGCACCTGACCTGCGTCGGCGCCTCGCGCGGCGAGATCGACGAGATCGTCGACCGCTATCACGAGGTCGGCGTCCGCCACATCGTCGGCCTGCGCGGCGACCCGGCCGGCGGCATCGGCACGCCCTACTCCAGCCATCCCGACGGCTACCAGAGCTCCGCCGACCTCGTCGCGGGCATCAAGAAGCGGCACGCCGATATCGAAGTGTCGGTGTCCGCCTATCCCGAGAAGCACCCCGAGGCCCGCGACTTCGACGACGACATCGACACGCTGAAGGCCAAGGTCGACGCCGGCGCGACGCGCGCGATCACCCAGGTATTCTTCGATAACGACCTCTATTTCCGCTACCTCGACCGCGTCCGCGCGCGCGGCATCGACATCCCGATCGTGCCGGGCATCATGCCGATGCACAATTTCAAGCAGGCCCGCAATTTCGTCACCCGCGCCGGCACCACCGTGCCGGACTGGTTCGCCGCGAAGTTCGACGGCCTCGATGAAGATGCCGAGACCCGCAAGCTGGTGGCCGCGACCGTTGCGGCCGGCCAGGTGCAGAAGCTGGCCAAGCACGGCGTCGACACCTTCCATTTCTACACCATGAACCGCGCCGATCTCGTGTTCGCGATCAGCCATTTGCTCGGCATTCGCGCCAAGAGCGCGCAGAAGGCGGCGTAAGAAGACGATGACCGTATCCACCTCTCCCAAGCGAACTGCCCTGCTCAACGCCGCGCGTGAGCGCATTCTCGTGCTCGACGGCGCCATGGGCACGATGATCCAGAACCTCCAGTTCGACGAGGCCGCCTTCCGCGGCGAGCGCTTCAAGGACTTCCATCGCGACCTGCGCGGCAACAACGATCTCTTGATCCTGACCCAGCCGCAGGCGATCGAGGACATCCACGCCGCCTACCTGCGCGCCGGCGCCGACATCGTCGCCACCAACACCTTCTCCACGACGTCGATCGCGCAGGCCGATTACGACCTCACCGACATCGTCTACGAGATGGCGCGCGAAGGCGCGCGCCTTGCCGGCAACGCCGCGCGGCGCGTCGAAGCCGAGGACGGCAAGCCGCGCTTCGTTGCGGGTGCCATTGGACCTACCAACCGCACCGCCTCGATCTCGCCCGACGTGTCCAATCCCGGCTACCGCGCCGTCACGTTCGACGATTTGCGCAAATCCTATGGCGAGCAGATCAACGGCATGCTCGACGGCGGCGTCGACCTGCTGCTGGTCGAGACCATCTTTGATACGCTGAACGCCAAGGCGGCGCTCTATGCGATCGCGGAGATCACGGAAGAGCGCGGCATCGACGTGCCCGTGATGGTCTCGGGCACCATCACCGACAAATCCGGCCGCCTGCTCTCCGGCCAGATGCCGGAAGCGTTCTGGAATTCGGTGCGGCACGCAAAGCCCGTCACCATCGGATTCAACTGCGCGCTCGGCGCCGAAGATCTGCGCGCCCATATCGCCGACATCGGCCGCGTCGCCGATACGCTGGTCTGCGCCTATCCGAACGCCGGCCTGCCCAACGAATTCGGCCAGTACGACGAGACGCCGGAATACATGGCGCGTCTCGTCGGCGAGTTCGCGCGCGATGGCTTGGTCAACATCGTCGGCGGCTGCTGCGGCACCACGCCGGACCACATCGCGGCGATCGCCGCCGCCGTCGCCCCGCACAAGCCGCGCATCGTGCCCGAGATCGCACCACGCTTACGCCTCTCCGGCCTCGAGCCGTTCGTGCTCACCGACGCGATCCCGTTCGTCAATGTCGGCGAGCGCACCAACGTCACAGGCTCTGCCCGCTTCCGCAAGCTGATCACCGCCGGCGACTACACCGCCGCGCTGCAGGTCGCGCGCGACCAGGTCGAGAACGGTGCGCAGATCATCGACGTCAACATGGACGAGGGCCTGCTCGATTCCGAAGCGGCGATGGTGACCTTCCTCAACCTCGTCGCCGCCGAGCCCGACATCGCCCGCGTGCCTGTCATGGTCGATTCCTCGAAATTCTCGGTGATCGAGGCCGGCCTGAAATGCGTGCAGGGCAAGCCCGTCGTCAACTCGATCTCGATGAAGGAAGGCGAGGACAAGTTCATCCACGAGGCGAAGATCGCCCGGCGCCATGGCGCGGCCGTGGTGGTGATGGCGTTCGACGAGGTCGGCCAGGCCGATACGTTCGCGCGCAAGACCGAGATCTGCAAGCGCGCCTACGACATCCTCGTGAACCGCGTCGGCTTCCCGCCGGAAGACATCATCTTCGATCCGAACATCTTCGCGATCGCGACCGGCATCGAGGAGCACAACAATTACGGCGTCGACTTCATCGAGGCGACGCGCTGGATCCGCCAGAACCTGCCCGGCGCGCACATCTCGGGCGGCGTCTCCAATCTGTCGTTCTCGTTCCGCGGCAACGAGCCGGTGCGCGAGGCCATGCACTCGGTGTTCCTGTATCACGCCATCAAGGCCGGCATGGACATGGGCATCGTCAATGCCGGGCAGATGATCGTCTATGATGACATCGATGCCGAGCTGCGCCAGGTGTGCGAGGACGTCGTCCTCAATCGCGATCCCGGCGCGTCCGAGCGCTTGCTGGCACTCGCGGAAAAATTCCGCGGCAACAAGACCCAGACCAAGGAAGCCGACCTCGCCTGGCGCGAATGGCCGGTGGCGAAGCGGCTGTCGCACTCGCTGGTCCACGGCATCACCGAATTCATCGAGCAGGACACCGAGGAAGCCCGCAAGGCCTCGTCGCGCCCGCTCGACGTGATCGAGGGACCGCTGATGGCCGGCATGAACGTGGTCGGCGACCTCTTCGGCGACGGCAAGATGTTCCTGCCGCAGGTGGTGAAGTCCGCCCGCGTGATGAAGCAGGCGGTCGCGTGGCTGATGCCGTTCATGGAAGAGGAAAAGGCGCGCAACCTCGCCAACGGCATCGGCACCGAAGGCTCCTCGTCCGCCGGCAAGATCGTGCTCGCGACCGTGAAGGGCGACGTCCACGACATCGGCAAGAACATCGTCGGCATCGTGCTCCAGTGCAACAATTTCGAGGTCATCGATCTCGGCGTGATGGTGCCGGCCGCAAAAATCGTCGAGACGGTGAAGGCGGAGAAGGCCGACATCGTCGGGCTGTCAGGCCTGATCACGCCCTCGCTCGACGAAATGGCGTTCTTCGCCGGCGAATTGCAACGCGAAGGCTTGAAGCTGCCGCTGCTGATCGGCGGCGCCACCACGAGCCGCGTGCATACGGCGGTCAAGATCGACCCCAGCTATCGCGCCGGTCCCGTGGTCCACGTCAACGACGCCAGCCGCGCCGTCGGCGTTGCCTCCTCGCTGCTGTCGCCCGAGAAGCGCGAAGCCTATGCCGCCGAAGTGCGCGCCGAATACGCCAAGATCTCGGACGCGCATCTGCGCGCCCAAGCGGACAAGAAGCGCCTGAAGCTGTCGGACGCCCGCGCCAACCGCGTACCGGTCGACTTCGCCGCAAACAGGCCGGTGAAGCCGACCTTCCTCGGCACCCGCAGCTTCGACGACTACGACCTGGCTGAGCTCGTGCCCTACATCGACTGGACGCCGTTCTTCCAGACCTGGGAGCTCGCCGGGCGCTTCCCCGCCATCCTCGACGACGCCAAGGTCGGCGAGGTCGCGCGCTCGCTCTACGACGATGCGCGCAAGATGCTCGACACCATCGTGAAGGAAAAATGGTTCCGGGCGCGCGCGACGGTCGGCTTCTGGCCGGCGAACGCGCAAGGCGACGACGTCGTGCTCTATGCCGACGAGAGCCGCACGAAGCAGATTGCGACGTTGCACACGCTGCGCCAGCAACTCGAGAAGCGCGAGGGCCGTTTCAACGCTGCGCTATCCGACTTCGTCGCGCCTGTCGGTGCCGGCGTGCCCGATTATGTCGGCGGCTTCGTCGTCACGGCCGGGATCGGCGAGGATGTGGTCGCCGACCGCTTCAAGATGGCCAATGACGACTACTCCTCGATCCTGTGCAAGGCGCTGGCCGACCGCCTCGCCGAAGCCTTCGCCGAACGCATGCATGCCCGCGTGCGCCGCGAGTTCTGGGCCTACGCGCCGGACGAGGCGCTGTCCAACGAGGAGATGATCCTCGAAAAGTACCAGGGCATCCGCCCGGCGCCCGGCTATCCCGCGCAGCCCGATCACACCGAGAAGGCGACGCTGTTCGAGCTGCTCGATGCCGAGGCGACCGCCGGCGTGAAGCTGACCGAGAGCTTTGCGATGTGGCCGGGCTCGTCGGTGTCCGGGCTCTATTTCGCGAACCCCGAGAGCTATTATTTCGGCGTCGGCAAGATCGAGCGCGACCAGGTCGAGGACTATGCCGCGCGCAAGGGCATGACGGTGGCGGAAGCCGAGCGCTGGCTCGCGCCGATCCTGAACTACATCCCGTCGCGCGACGGTACCGACAAGGCCTTTGCGGCAACGCCCGCGAATGACGAGACGTCAAAGGATCTCGCCTCGCATCCGCCGGGCTGCACCTGCGCCGTGCATCTCGTCTGGCAGAAGAAGCGCGCGGGGGCGGGATAGGTCCGCCTTCGCTCCAAAAACAAAAAGCTGAAAAACAACCCCATGCACAGTAGCGATGGGGTTGAAAGGCTTGAGGAATTTCTGACTTCCCGAAGCGACTTGCTCCGTCGGGCAAAACACCTGTAACATTCCATCATCGCCCACCGCGCCAGTTTCGCTCCGGCGGATGCGGTGCCGCACGGTCCCCATCCTCCCTGGAGGACTCTCCAGGGTGAGCAATCGCATTTGCAGCCTGTTTCTGTGGCCATCCTTCGAGACGCCCGCCTTTGGCGGGCCCTCAGGATGAGGACGGAGTGCGCGGCAGCAATTTCCACACGCAAAGATCCCGCCTAGCCTCATCCTGAGGAGACCGCAAAGCGGTCGTCTCGAAGGACGAGGCGCTCGCTCAGGCTCCCGCCATGAAGTCACATGCCCTTCAGGGTTAGTAAGAGGCCTCATCCCTTCGGCAGAGCCAGCGGCTGCACGATCGCCTTGAACGCAGCGAAGCGCGAGTTGCTCCGTTCGCAGCACGCATGCGTGGAGCGCACGGGTCGTTGCTCGTCTCGCCGGCCTTTTATCGAACGGGAACCCAGCGGTGTGAACTCGTTCACTTGTCCGCTCAACCTTGATTCGATAATCTATCGACCTGCTACCTTCAAACCGATGGTTTGCTTGGGATCGAGCATATGAAGCAGTTCATTGCACTGTTCGTCGCCGCGATCGCCCTTGTTGTCCTGCCCACGATTGCCGCGGCCGACTGTCCGAAAGGCTACGTGCCATGCGGCGAGCGAAACCAGTTGTGCTGTCCGCGAAAGTAGGAAGCCGCAAATGGTTCTGGCTTGGTAGCGGCGTATTTGTCGCGATAGGCCTGGTGATGATTGCGGCCTGGGCCGGGTTTCCGCGCAAGAAGCAGACGATCACAGCCATCCTCTCCGAGACCGGATATTTCGAGGTGGTGCCGCCGAGCACGTTCGGCGGTCCCGGCACGATCAACACGATCGAATATCTCAGCAATGGCCGGCTGGAGCTGCATCCGACATGCGAAGTCGACC